>JAKFFE010000031.1:0-305252 GCA_036675345.1 Myxococcaceae bacterium | reverse complement strand
GGCCACTCTCCGAAGTGGAGACCATCAAGGCCCCGCGCGAACAGCGGCCACTCTCCGAAGTGGAGACCATCAAGGCCCCGCGCGAACAGCGGCCACTCTCCGAAGTGGAGACCATCAAGGCCCGGAGCAACCTGCTGCGGGGCGGGCTGGCGGAGAGCATCGTGGACCCGGTCACCGGGGGCGTGCCCGCGTCTGACGCCAACCTGATCAAGTTCCACGGCAGCTATCTGCAGGACGACCGGGACCTGCGGGAGGAGCGGCGGCAACAGAAGCTGGAGCCTGCCTACTCCTTCATGCTCCGCACCCGGCTGCCGGGAGGGGTCTGCACCCCGGCGCAGTGGTTGACCCTGGACTCGCTGACCCGGCACTTCGCCAACGGCACCCTGCGGTTGACCACCCGGCAGGCCTTCCAGCTCCATGGGGTGCTCAAGGGTGACTTCAAGAAGACCATCGCCCAGCTGGACGCGGTGCTGCTGGACACCCTGGCTGCGTGCGGAGACGTGAACCGCAACGTGATGTGCAATCCGAACCCGGTGCAGGGACAGGCCCACGCGGAGGTCCATGCGGACACGGTGGCGCTCTCCGAACACCTGCTGCCCAGGACCCGCGCCTACTACGAGCTGTGGCTGGACAAGGAGAAGGTGGCCGGCGGTGAGGAGGAGCCGATCTACGGGGCCACCTACCTGCCCCGGAAGTTCAAGATCGCGGTGGCGGTGCCGCCAGTGAACGACGTGGACGTGCTGGCCCACGACCTGGGGTTCATCGCGGTGATCGAAGAGGGGGTGGTGGCTGGCTACAACGTCACCGTCGGCGGAGGGATGGGCGCCACCCACGGAGACGCGGCCACCTTCCCGAGACTCGCGGACGTGATCGGCTTCATCCCCCGTGAGCGGCTGCTGCCGGTGGCGGAGCAGGTGGTGAAGGTGCAGCGGGACTTTGGAGACCGCACCAACCGCCGGCACGCGCGGCTCAAGTACACCATCGAGGACCGCGGGCTGGACTGGTTCGTGGGCGAGCTGGAGTCGCGGCTGGGCTTCAAGCTGGCGCCGGTCCGCCCTTTCGTCTTCGACCACACCGGGGACCGGTTCGGCTGGACCGAGGGGCACGATGGGAAGTGGCACCTGACGCTGCATCTGGACAGCGGACGGGTCGCGGATGGGGTTGGGGGAACCCACCTCACCGGGCTGCGGGAGATCGCCCGGGTCCACCGGGGCGACTTCCGGCTCACCCCGAACCAGAACCTGATCATCGCCGGGGTGGCGCCCGGGGACCGGGCAGAGATCGACGCGCTGGTGGCCCGGCATGGCCTGGATGGTTTCCGGACCGCGACCCCGCTCCGCAAGGGCGCGCTGGCCTGCGTGGCGCTGCCCACCTGCGGGCTGGCGATGGCGGAGGCCGAACGCTACCTGCCGGACCTGCTGGAGCGGGTGCACGGGGTGATGTCGGGCCACGGGCTGGGGGATGACGCGATCACCCTGCGGATTACCGGCTGCCCCAACGGCTGCGCCCGGCCCTACCTCTCGGAGATCGCCCTCGTGGGCAAGGCGCCCGGTCGCTACAACCTGTTCCTGGGTGGGGATCGGAAGGGGCAGCGGTTGAACCGGCTGTTCCTGGAGAACGTGGACGAGGCCGCGATCTTGAAGGCGCTGGATGGACAGCTGGCCGCGTACAGCAAGGGGCGGCAAGCGGAGGAGCCGTTCGGCGACTTCTTCGTCCGGACCGCTCCGCCCGTCGGGTAGATGCCGCCCCCCCGGACGAAGTCGGCGCGCGGTGCGAGTTCGTCCGGGCAAACCGCCGGAACCCCGGACGAAGTAGGCGGCCGGTGCGAGTTCGTCCGGGACCCGCGGAGTCAACTCATCTCGGGCGCGAGTGATCTACTTTCGCGGCAGCGGCGACCGTCCCGGGATGCGAAGCTACCGACCGCTTCAGGAAGGGTCCCCTTGCGCGTGATGAGCAGCAGCCCGGAACAGACCCTCGAGCCGGGAAGCGGCTCGCTGGTGTTCCGTCAGGTGCGCGACCGGACCATCGTCGCCGAGGCGGCGGCGCGCTCTCCACTTCGGCTGCTCACCCCACGCAACCATGGCCGCGCGGCCTGGGTGTACACCAGCGGCCTGGGTGGCGGACTGGTGGACGGGGACACCATCCGCTTGGAGGTGGAGGTCGAGCCGCAGGCCCGGGCGTTCCTATCCACCCAGGGCGCAACGCGCGCGTACCGCTCGCCGGGAGGCACCCGGAATCTGCTCCGGGTCCAGGTGGGATCGCAGGGCCTGCTGGTCTACCACCCGGATCCGCTCTCCCCTTTCGCGGGCGCCAGGCTGGAGCAGCGGGTCGACGTCTCCCTGGCGCCCTCCGCGTCGCTGGTGCTGCTGGATGTGCTGACCGCGGGCCGGGTGGCGATGGGTGAGCGGTGGGCATTTGGCTCAGTGCGTTCCACCCTCCGGATCGCGCGCACCCAGGCCTCTGCGGACGCCGAGGTCCCGGGCAGTGTCGAGGTCCTGGCCGACGAGACGCTGCTGCTGGATCCCACTGCCGGCTCACTCTCCCTGCGGATGCGCGGTCTGGAGGCGATCGCCACCCTGGTGCTGGCCGGCCCGCAGGTGGCTCCGTTCGCCGCCGCCCTCCACGCCCAGTTCGAGGCCCTGGGCGTCATCCGTCGCCCTCCCCTCTTCCAGACCTCCAGCCAGCTCGCTCCGGAGGCCTGGCTGTTCCGCTTCGGCGCCCAGACCCTGGAGCGGCTGCAACTGCGACTGGCCGAGCTCTTGTCCTTCGTCCCTTCCCTCCTCGGCGACGATCCGTTCGCCCGCCGTCCCTAAAGCTCCCATGCACCTGGCCCCACGCGATCTCGACAAGCTGCTCCTGCACAACGCCGGCTTCCTGGCCCAGAAGCGGTTGGCCCGCGGAGTCAGGCTGAACTACCCGGAGGCGGTGGCGCTGATCGCCACCCAGCTGTTGGAGCTGATCCGCGACGGCCGCCGGGTGGCGGAGCTGATGGAGACCGGCCGGAGGATGCTGGGCCGCTGCCAGGTGATGGAGGGGGTCCCGGAGCTGGTGGCGGAGGTCCAGGTGGAAGGGACCTTCCCGGACGGCACCAAGCTGGTCACCGTCCACCACCCGATCGAACGCGAGCATGGGGACCTGGCGCTGGCGCTCTACGGAAGCTTCCTGCCGGTTCCCGCGCTGGAGCTGTTCCAGCCCACCCCCTCCGAGGAGATCCGCCCCGGAGAGGTGCTGACCGCCGAGGGAGAGATCCAGCTGAACGCCGGACGGGTGGCGGTGCAGGTCCAGGTGACCCACACCGGCGATCGTCCGATCCAGGTCGGCAGCCACTACCACTTCGGTGAGACCAACCGCGCGCTGCGCTTCGACCGCGCCCTGGCCTACGGACACCGCCTGGACATCCCCGCCGGCACCGCGGTGCGCTTCGAGCCGGGAGAGACCAAGACCATCTCCCTGGTGCCGATCGCCGGAGGCCAGATCATCCAGGGAGGCAACGCGCTGGGAGAAGGCGCGGTGGGCCCGGCCGGCGCCAGCCGCTACCTGGCAGCGGTCACCACCCAGGGCTTCGGACACCAGGAGAAGAAGTCATGAGCCGCCGCATCTCGCGCCGTCACTACGCCGACCTGTACGGGCCCACCACCGGGGACCGGGTGCGGCTGGGAGACACCGCGCTGATCGCCCAGGTGGAGCGGGACCTCACCTCCTACGGCGACGAGTGCAAGTTCGGCGGCGGCAAGGTGCTGCGCGACGGGATGGGCCAGATGGCCGGCGCCACCGACGCGATGGCCCTGGACTGCGTCATCACCAACGCGCTGATCCTGGACTGGACCGGGATCTACAAGGCGGACGTGGGGATCAAACACGGCCACATCGTGGGAATCGGCAAGGCGGGCAACCCGGACGTGATGGCCGGAGTCACCCCGGGGATGGTGGTGGGAGTGACCACCGAGGCCATCGCCGGCGAGGGGCTGATCCTCACCGCCGGAGGGATCGACTCGCACATCCATTTCATCTCGCCGCAGCAGGCCCCGGAGGCCCTGGCCAGCGGGATCACCACCTGGATCGGCGGCGGCACCGGGCCGGCCACCGGGACCAACGCCACCACCTGCACCCCGGGGAGCTGGAACCTGGGGCGGATGCTGCAGGCCACCGACACCCTGCCGATGAACATCGGGTTGACCGGCAAGGGCAACAGCTCGCGGCGGGAGGGGCTGACCGAACAGCTGGCCGCCGGCGCGATCGGCCTCAAGCTGCACGAGGACTGGGGCACCACTCCCGCCAGCATCGACACCTGCCTGACGCTGGCCGAGGAGGAGGACGTCCAGGTCACCATCCACACCGACACCCTCAACGAGTCCGGCTTCGTGGATGACTCGATGGCCGCATTCAAGGGACGGACCATCCACACCTACCACACCGAAGGTGCGGGAGGCGGCCACGCCCCGGACATCCTGCGGGTGTGCGGCGAGTCGAACGTGCTGCCCAGCTCCACCAATCCCACCCGGCCGTTCACGGTGAACACGCTGGATGAGCACCTGGACATGCTGATGGTCTGCCACCACCTGGATCGGGAGATCCCGGAGGACGTGGCGTTCGCAGAGAGCCGGATCCGGGGAGAGACCATCGCCGCGGAGGACATCCTCCACGACCTGGGCGCGTTGAGCATGATGGCCAGCGACAGCCAGGCGATGGGCCGGGTCGGCGAGGTGATCACCCGCACCTGGCAGACCGCCCACAAGATGCGGCAGCAGCGCGGCACCCTCCCCGGCGACGGCCCCGGACACGACAACCTCCGCATCCGCCGCTACCTGGCCAAGTACACGATCAACCCGGCGATCGCGCACGGGATGAGCAAGGTGATCGGCTCGGTGGAGGTGGGGAAGCTGGCGGACCTGGTGCTGTGGAAGCCGGCGATGTTCGGCGCCCGGCCGGAGCTGGTGATCAAGGGCGGGTTCATCGCCTGGTCGCAGATGGGGGACGCCAACGCCTCCATCCCCACCCCGCAGCCGTCGTTCATGCGGCCGATGTGGGGCGCCTTCGGACGGGCCACCGGCGCGACCTCGATCGCGTTTGTCTCCAGGCGGGCCAGGGTGGAGGGCAGCCTGGACGCGCTGGGGCTGCACAAGCGGATCGTGGCGGTGGAGGGCTGCCGGGGCCTGAGCAAACGCGACATGCGCCTCAACGACGCGCTGCCCAAGGTGGAGGTGGATCCGGAGAGCTACCAGGTCCGCGCCGACGGGGAGCTGCTGCAGTGCGAACCGGCCATCGTGCTCCCGCTGGCCCAGCGGTACTCGCTCTTCTAGATGGACTGGCTCCTCCATCAGCTGTCCGACTCCGCCTTTCCCACCGGAGGGTTCGTCCACTCCGGTGGGCTGGAGGCGGCGTTTCAGCAGGGCCTGCTGCGGACTCCGTCCGAGCTGGAGGCCTTCGTGCGCGACTGGGTGTGGCAGACCGGCTGGGGTGCCCTTCCGCTGGTACGGGCCGCGCACCGGGAGCCATCACAGCTGGCGGCGTTCGACGCGCGTGCGCACTCCTTCCTGGTGGGCCAGGTCCCACGAAGGGCCAGCAGCACCCAGGGCCGGGCCTTCCTGGACACCTGCGCCCGGATCTTCGCCGCGGTGGAGCCGGTGCAGCAGCAGGCCCGCGAGCAGCAACTGCACTGTCACTTCGCACCGATGTTCGGAGCGGTGCTGGCCGCGCTGGAGGTTCCGGAGGCAGACGCCCAGCGACTGTTCCTCTCCCTGGGAGTCCGGGGCGTCCTCTCCGCCGGAGTGCGGCTGGGAGTCGCCGGAACCCATGAGGCCCAGCGGCTGCAGCACGCCCTGGGCGGACTGCTCACCGAGGTCCTGCAGCGCTGCGGCGAGTTGGACCTGGACGCGCTGGCCCAGACCTCGCCGCTGCTGGACCTGTGCAGCGGCACCCACGACCGTCTCTACTCCCGCCTGTTTCAATCCTGAGGAAGAAGCCCATGGGCCACGAACACGATCACGACCATCCGCATGAACACCCGGAGTGGGAAGACGCCGGCCGCTTCGAAGCGCGCGACGTCCCGCTGAGGCGGGACTACGCCCGGCGCTCCTTCACCGTGGGGATCGGCGGACCGGTGGGCAGCGGGAAGACCGCGCTGTTGTTGGCGCTGTGCCGGGCGATGCGGGACCAGTACTCGCTGGGTGTGGTGACCAACGACATCTTCACCAAGGAGGACTGCGAGTTCCTGGTGCGTCACGAGGCGCTGCCCTCCGGGAGAATCCGCGCGGTGGAGACCGGTGGCTGTCCACACGCGGCGATCCGCGAGGACATCAGCCACAACCTGCTGGCCCTGGACCGGCTGATGGAGGAGTTCAAGCCGGAGCTGCTGTTCGTGGAGAGCGGCGGCGACAACCTGGCCGCGCAGTACAGCCGGGAACTGGCCGACTTCACCGTCTACGTGATCGACGTGGCCGGGGGAGACAAGGTCCCCCGCAAGGGCGGCCCGGGGATCACCCAGTCGGACCTGCTGGTGATCAACAAGACCGATCTGGCCCCGCTGGTGGGCGCCGATCTGAGCGTGATGGACCGGGACGCCAAGAAGATGCGCGGCGAAGGACCAACGGTGTTCGCCCAGGCCACCAAGGGAGTCGGGCTCCCAGAGATCATGACCTCGATCGTGTCCGCTTGGAGGCGGCATCAGGAGCGGAGGTAGCGGGGGGCGGGGAGGCGCGGATGATCCGACCGAGGGGGCGCGCGCACCGCCCCTGGGCTCGATCGCGTTCCTGTCCAGCGAGCGCCAAAGCCGAGCAGATCTCGCAGTCGCAGCGCATGCCAGCAGACCGCCGCAGCGACGCCGCGCAGACGAGTCTCTAGCGACCGCTGAGTGCGCACTGGCCCCGAGAACGACCGGTCGTTCCCACCGAATTCTTGCACTCGAGGGGGGAAGACCTACGCAGCGTCGTGGATCACCCCTCGAGTGCAAGAAGAGTGAAGGACCGTCTCTGGCTTGGCAGCCTGCTCAGGCGTGCCCCCTGGAGGAGACACTCCGGCAGGAAGTAGGCATCCTTGGATGATGGGGCTTCGGAACCTGAGCTTGGTGGTGGCGGTACTGACCTCCCTGGCAGCCTCGGAGGCAGGGGCATGCGGTTGCACCGTCATGCCGCATTCTCCCCTGGATGGTTCCAACATCGTGGTTCACGGCAGGGTCCTCAACGCTGCAGAGGTCGATGGGACCCACGTGTATGAGATCGAGGTGAGGGAGATGTTCCAGGGGTTCTCCCGCACCCGACTCAGCGTCTACTCGCCCCCCAGCAGCTGCCAGACCCGCCTTGAGGTGGGCGCGGAGTACTTGCTGCATGCCTACGTGCGCAATGAATTGAGCGGCGAGGATCGGCGCGATTCCTTCTACATCGACGTTTGCACCCGAAGGACCCCCATCGCGGAGGTGTCCCGACCGGAGTTGGAGACGCTTCGCCGACGCCGGGCCATCCAGGCCTCCAATGCGACCGGAATCACCTTCAGCCGCTGAAGATCGGTTCCCGCAGAGCGCCTTCAGCTCTTGAACAGCTCATACATCTGGTCGATCGACTCCGGGCCGTAGCCCACCGAGCCCACCGGAATCTGGCGGTCGATCGCCTCGATGATCTTCGCGGTCCACAGCGGACCAAAGCCGCCGCACAGCTCGATCAGCTGCACGCCCTCCTTCACCATCGAGCGGGCGACCTCGATGCCCTGCTCGGCCTTCTCCACCCCCACCGCGATCATGGTGAAGGTCGGAGACTTCATCTCCATCCGATTCTGCGAGGGGGAGAGCTTCGAGCCGGTGACGATGAAGCCGAACCTGGTCAGTGCCATGGGGCGAAGCTCTCCGCCCCAGGTCACCTCGGGGTCACGGTGGACCCGAAATCACCGGCCCCCGAACGGCAGATGCGCCCCGCGGGTAGGCAGCTTGGACGGCTCCCCCTGCAGATAGGCGTCCACCGCGCGCGCGGCCTCTCTCCCCTCGGAGATCGCCCACACGATCAGGCTGGCTCCCCGGCGAACATCCCCGGCGCTGAAGACGCCGTCCACGCTGGTCCGGAACTGGCCGTCGGCGGCGACATTGCCCCGGGAGTCGAGCTTCATCCCCAACTGCTCGGTCAGCGCCTGGGTCTCCGGACCCACGAAGCCCAGGGCCAGGATCAGCAGATCCACCTCCCGGGTGGTCTCCTGATCCGAGCTGGGCACCAGCGACAGCCGGCCATCTGCGCCGCGGGCCTGGTGGATGGACTGCGCGTGCAGCGTGGTCAGCCTGCCCTCCACGCCGGAGAGCCGCTGGGTCATCCAGCCGAACTCGCGGTCTCCGCCCTCCTCCTGACTGCTGGAGGTGCGGAAGATCATCGGCCACTGCGGCCACGGATTGTCTGACGTCCGATCAGAAGGCGGCGCCGGCAGCAGCTCGATCTGGGTGACCGAGGCCGCGCCCTGTCGCAGTGCCGTGCCCAGACAGTCGGAGCCGGTGTCCCCGCCTCCCAGGATCACCACCCGCTTGCCGGCCGCGTTCCAAGGCGTGTCCTGGCGGTCTCCGGCCACGACCCGGTTCTGCGCCTCCAGGAAGTCCATCGCCTGGATCACCCCGGTCAGCTCGCGCCCCGGCACCTCCAGCTCGCGGGCCCGACGGGCGCCCATCGCCAGCACCACCGCGTCGTGCTGCTCCCGCATTTGCCGATAGGAGGGGCCCGCGCCGCCCACGTCCACACCGGTCTGGAACTCCACGCCCTCGGCAGAAAGCAGCTCCAGCCGCCGCTCGATGATCTGCTTCTCCAGCTTGAAGTCCGGGATCCCGTACCGCAGCAGCCCGCCCAGCCTGTCCGACCGTTCGAACACCGTGACCCGATGGCCCGCCTGGTTCAGCTGGGCCGCGGCCGCCAGTCCCGCCGGTCCGGAGCCCACCACCGCCACAACCTTCCCGGTGCGGGATGAAGGCGGCCGGGCGCGGACCCAGCCTTCGGCAAAGGCCCGCTCCACGATCTCCTTCTCCATCTGCTCGATGGTCACCGGGTCCTGGTTGATTCCCAGCACGCAGGCGGACTCGCAGGGGGCCGGGCACAACCGCCCTGTGAACTCCGGGAAGTTGTTGGTCTGGGAGAGCGTCTTGAACGCCGCCTCCCAGTGGTTCCGGTAGACCAGCTCATTGAACTCCGGGATCTGATTCCCCAGCGGACAGCCCTGGTGACAGAACGGCACCCCGCAGTCCATGCAGCGGCCCGCCTGGGCCTTGGCGTGCTCCGGCGCCAGCGGCAGCACCAGCTCCCGATAGTCGTGGAGGCGCTCCTGCTTCGCGCGCTTGGGGGCATCCTGGCGGCCCCACTCGATGAATCCGGTTGGCTTTCCCATTGCCTTAGGTCCCCGCCACGACGCGCAGGTGGGCGATCGGGGTGGCGTTGGGTGGCCGCAGCGAGGCCCTCCTGGCCTGCAGCGCCCGCTTGTAGTCGGTGGGCATCACCTTCACGAACTGCCCGACCAGGTGCTCCCAGTTGTCCAGGATCCGCCGGGCCTGCGCGCTGCCGGTGTGCCGCAGGTGGTTCTCGATCATCCCGTACACCAGCCAGATCTCCGACTCGTCCACCAGTGACTCCAGCTCCACCATCTCCAGGTTGCAGCGCGACCGGAACTGCCGCTCCCGGTCGAACACGTAGGCGGTGCCGCCGCTCATCCCGGCGGCGAAGTTCCGCCCGGTGGACCCCAGCACCACCACCATCCCGCCGGTCATGTACTCACAGCCGTGGTCGCCCACGCCCTCCACCACCGCCCGGGCGCCGCTGTTCCGCACCGCGAACCGCTCGCCGGCCACCCCGGCGAAGTACGCCTCGCCGCTGGTCGCCCCGTACAGCACGGTGTTCCCGACGATGATGTTCTCCTCCGCGTTGAACCGGCTGCCCGTCGGCGGGTAGGCGATGATCCGCCCGCCGGAGAGCCCCTTGCCCACGTAGTCGTTGGCGTCGCCCTCCAGCTCCAGGGTGACCCCGGAGATCAGCCAGGCTCCGAAGCTCTGACCGGCCGAGCCCTTCAGCTTCAGCCGCAGGGTGTCGTCTCCCAGCCCGTGGCTGCCGAAGCGCTGGGCGATCAGCCCGGAGAGCCGCGCCCCCACGGTGCGGTGCGCGTTGCTCACCGCGGAGATCAGGGTGGTGGGCGTCCCATGCTCGATCGCCGGACGGGCCTTCTCCAGCAGCTGCAGATCCAGGCTGTCGGAGACGTTCTTCTGCTGTCCCACCTGGCAGCGCCGAGCCGCGGTGGCCGGCGCGTTGGGCTGGGCCAGCAGCGCGGAGAGATCCACGCAGCGCGCCTTCCAGTGATCCACCTTCGACTTCTTGCGCAGCAGATCCACCCGGCCCACCGCGTCCTCCAGCTTGCGGAAGCCCAGGCGGGCCAGCTGCTGGCGCAGCGACTCGGCGATCAGGAAGAAGAAGTTCACCACGAAGTCCGGCTGGCCCTTGAAGTGCGCCCGCAGCTCCGGATCCTGGGTGGCGATCCCCACCGAGCAGGTGTTGAGGTGACACTTGCGCAGCATGATGCAGCCCACCGCGATCAGGCTGGCGGTGGCCATCCCGAACTCCTCCGCCCCCAGCAGCGCCGCCACCATCACATCCCGGCTGGTGCGCAGCCCGCCGTCGGTCTGCAGCCGGATCCGGTCCCGCAGCCCGTTCTGCACCAGCACCTGCTGCGCCTCCGCCAGGCCCAGCTCCCAGGGCAGTCCGGCGTACTTGATGCTGGAGAGCGGCGAGGCCCCGGTGCCTCCCTCGTACCCGGAGATCACCACCGCCCCGGCGCCGGCCTTGGCCACCCCGGCGGCGATCGTCCCCACTCCCACCTCACTGACCAGCTTGACGCTGATCCGCGCGCCGGCGTTGACCGACTGCAGGTCGTAGATCAGCTGGGCCAGATCCTCGATCGAGTAGATGTCGTGGTGTGGCGGCGGGGAGATCAACGTCACCCCGGCGGTGGACCAGCGCACCTTGGCGATCCGCTCGTCCACCTTGTGCCCGGGGAGCTGGCCGCCCTCGCCCGGCTTGGCGCCCTGGGCGACCTTGATCTGCAGCTCGTCGGCGTTGACCAGGTATTCGGTGGTGACCCCGAAGCGCGCCGAGGCCACCTGCTTGATCGCGCTGCGCCGCAGGTCCCCGTTCTCATCCGGGGTGAACCGCCGCGCCTCCTCCCCGCCCTCGCCGCTGTTGGACTTGCCGCCGATCCGGTTCATGGCGATCGCCAGCGTCTCGTGGGCCTCGGCGCTGATCGAACCAAAGGACATCGCCCCGGTGACGAAGCGCTTCACCAGCTCCGCCGCCGGCTCCACCTCCTCCAGCGGGACCGGGGTGGCCTCCCCGAACTCCAGCAGCCCCCGCAGGGTGATCAGCTGGTCCGACTCCTCGTCCGCCAGCGCCGAGTACTCGGCGAACAGCGCCGGATCGTTGGTCCGCACCGCGGCCTGCAGCTTGGCGATGGTGCCCGGGTTCCACTTGTGCGGCTCGCCGCGCCGGCGCCACTGGTACAGCCCACCGGTGGTCAGCGCGCCCTCGGCGTGCGCCGCCTCCTCCCCAAAGCCGCGGCGGTGGCGCTGCAGCAC
The DNA here is from genome assembly GCA_036675345.1 of Myxococcaceae bacterium. GTDB lineage: Bacteria > Myxococcota > Myxococcia > Myxococcales > Myxococcaceae > JALYOC01. The sequence goes on along the minus strand of JAKFFE010000031.1, from coordinate 293,683 downwards.
CTCTTCGCCCAGCTCGCCCAGCCCGATCCCCTCGATCCGCGACGGGGTGCCAGTGAAGTGCCGTTCGATCAGCCCCTGGTTCAGGCCCACCGCCTCGAAGATCTGCGCGCCCCGGTAGGACTGGATGGTGGAGATGCCCATCTTGGACATCACCTTCAGCAGCCCCTCGCCGATCGCGTGGAGGTAGTTCTCCTCCGCCTGCTCCGGGGTGACCTTCACCTCTCCGCGCGCGGCCAGGTCCCGCACCGAGTCCAGCGCCAGGTACGGGTTCACCGCCGAGGCCCCGTAGCCGATCAACAGCGCGATGTGATGGACCTCCCGCGCCTCGGCCGTCTCCAGAATCAGGCTGGTGTGCATCCGGATCCCGTCGCGCACCAGGCGCTGCTGCACCGCGGAGACCGCCAGCAAGGAGGGGATGGCCGCCCGACGGGCGTCGGCGCCGCGGTCGGTGAGGATGATCAGGTTGATCCCCTCGTCCACCGCCTCCACCGCCGCCTGGCACAGCTTGTCCACCGCCTGCTCCAGCGCCGCCGCCCCGCCCTCCACGTCCCACAGCAAGGAGAGCTTGCGCGGATCGAACACCCCGTCCCCGGTGATCCCGGCCAGGGTGGCCAGCTGGACGTTGGTGAGGATCGGCGCCGGGAGGGACAGCCGGTGACACTGCTCCGGGGTCTCTTCAAAGATGTTGCCGTCCGGGCCCACGGTGGTGGCCAGGGTCATCACCAGCGACTCGCGGATCGGATCGATGGGCGGGTTGGTCACCTGCGCGAACAGCTGGTGGAAGTAGCGGAACAGGTTGGGAGCCCCGTCGCTGAGCACCGCCAGCGGGGTGTCCGTCCCCATCGAGCCGGTGGCCTCCTTGCCGGTCTCCGCCATCGGGGACATCACCAGCCGCAGATCCTCGTCGGTGTAGCCAAAGGCGCGCTGCAGCCTCCAGCCCTCCTCCCCGGCCAGCAGCGCCGGGGCGGTCCCGGGGGTCAGCTCATCGAAGGTATAGACGTTCCCCTGCAGCCAGCGGCGGTACGGCCAGCGGGTGGAGATCTCGCGCTTCACCTCGTCGTCCTGGACGATCCGGCCCTCCACCGTGTCCACCAGGAACATCCGACCCGGCTGCAGCCGCCCCTTGCGGACGATCTGCGAGGGGGGGACGTCGATCACCCCGGTCTCCGAGGCCAGGATCACCCGATCGTCGTCGGTGATCACGTAGCGCGCCGGCCGCAACCCGTTGCGATCCAGGGTGGCGCCGATCAGCTGCCCGTCGGTAAACGCGATCGCCGCCGGCCCATCCCACGGCTCCAGCAGCGACGAGGTGTACTCGTAAAAGGCGCGCCGCTCGTTGTCCATCAGCGGGTTGGACTCCCACGCCTCGGGGATCATCATCATCATCGCGTGGGGCAGCGACCGTCCGCCCAGGGTCAGCAGCTCCAGCATGTTGTCGAACTGCGCCGAGTCGCTCTTGCCGGGGACGATCACCGGGAACAGCCGGTCCAGGTTGCCGCCGAACTTGGCGGACTGGGTCACCCCGCGGCGGGCGTTCATCCAGTTCCGGTTGCCGCGCACGGTGTTGATCTCCCCGTTGTGGGCGATGAACCGGAACGGCTGGGCCAGCTCCCAGCTGGGGAAGGTGTTGGTGGAGAAGCGCGAGTGCACCAGCGCCAGGGCGCTGACCATCTCCGAGTCCCGCAGGTCGGCGTAGAACGCCGGCAGCTGCCGCGGGAGCAGCATCCCCTTGTAGATGATCGTCTCCGCCGAGAGGCTGGCGATGTGGAACAGCCCCTCCGGGTCCGCCTTCTCCTCGGTGATCCGGTTCTCCACCCGCTTGCGGATCACGTACAGCTTGCGCTCGAAGGCGCTGGGCACCACCCGCCGCCGGGCGATGTACGCCTGCCGGATCACCGGCAGCGAGGCCAGCGCCGAGGGGCCGACCTGGGAGCGATCCACCGGGACCTCCCGCCACCCCAGGAACCGCTGCCCCTCCTCTACCGAGATCTCCTCCAGGATCTGCTCGCACCGGCGCCGCGCCGTCGGATCGCGGGGCAGGAACACCTGGCCCACCGCGTAGCAGCGGCGCTTGGGCATCTCGAACCCCAGCGCCAGGCCCTCGCGCTTGAAGAAGCGGTGGGGCAGCTGGAGCAGGATCCCCGCCCCGTCTCCCGATTCCGGATCGCTCCCCGAGGCGGCGCGGTGGCTGAGCCGGTTCAGCAGCTCCAGCGCCTGCTCCACCAGGTCCCGCGACTTCTCACCCTTGATCTGGGCCACGAAGCCGACGCCACACGCGTCGTGCTCCATCTGGGGATCGTACAACCCGTGCTTGCTCGGCAGTTGCGACATCGAAGGGACCCCTGGTCGGCGGAGAAGGCCCCTCCATCATAGCCTTCGATGACGCACCGCGCCCAACCCGGAATTCCGGGTCGCCTACCCGGTCTTGCGCGGGGGCTTCTGGGCCTCACCGCGGGAGATCGCGTCCAGCCGGGAGATCACCAGATCCTCGAACTTGTCCAACTTCACATGCAGCTGGCTGACCTCCACCGCGCTGCGGATGTTGGCCTCGTACTCGGCATCCGAGCGGATGCGATCCCGGGCCGCGCCGCGGTTCTGGCTGATCAGCACCACGCAGGAGAGGAAGATCGCCTCCAGCGACACCACCATGGTCAGCAGACCGAAGGGGAACGGATCGAACGGGGCCCCCACCGGCAACAGGCCCTGGTTGATCAACACCCAGCCGGTGAACCACGCGACGTGCAAGAGCAGGAACGGCAAGGTGCCACTGATGTGGGCCAGCCAGTCGGCGAAGCGCTCGAAGGGGGTGGACTGCTCGGCGATCTCGGTGTTCGGGTTGGGACGCGCGGCGTTGCGCAACAGCGCGTTGGCCTGACGCAGGCGCCGGGTCACCTGCCCCATCACGTCGAACGCCGAGCTGGGGTGCTGGGCGAAGAGCAGCTCCAGGGCCTCCCGCTCCAGCCGCAACGTCTGGACCGCCTCCACCGCCACCGCGTCCGCGCTGCGGGCCTCGCCATCCAGCAAGGAGACCTCGCCGAAGAAGCCCTTCTCCCCCACCGTCTCCAGCACCACCCGCTGTCCGGCGCTGTTGGTGACCGACAGCTCCACCTGTCCAGAGGTGACCAGGTACAGGCCCCCGGAGGGATCTCCGCGGCGGAAGATGTGGTCGCCGGAGGCGAAGGTGTTGGGCTGAAGCTGCTGTGCCAGCAGGCTCAGCTCCTCGGGTCCCAGGTGTTCAAAGAGGGAGAGCTCTCGAAGCGATTCGGCTGCGCCATCCATGGGTCGCGGACCTTAGCGCCCGCCCGGAAGATCTGCCTGGATCAATCCCCAGGCCCCCCAAGCATCCCTCGGCGCCCCCGGACCAGGAACAGGCCGGTCAGGGCAGCGAGCACCGGGACGAATCCGGGCGCGCCTCCGCAGGCGCAGGACTCCGCCGCCTCCAGCTCGTGCGGAGAGGGCGCGGCACCCGCGGTCTTCTGCACCCACAGGTTGCTGGTGATGGTCCGGGCCCGCCCGCCCACCAGCACCTCCACCCGGTAGCGATCGGCGGTGTCACCGGGCAGGGCGTGGTGCTCCAGGCGGAAGGGGTCGGCGTCGATCCGCAGCTCGCCCAGTGGGCGGCCGTTTCTCACGAAGCGCGCGGTGTGCCCAGTCGCCTCGGTGAGCACCGCGGTCAGGTGCACCTGATCGGCGATCACCGTGTCCCCGACTCGGCCTGGCGCGTCCAGCTCCACCATCGGGTCGTCCGGGCCCTGCAGCTTCACCACCGTGCGGCCGTTGCGGATCCCCTGGACGATCCCGGCCACCGACAGCTCGTCGGCGAAGACCATGGTGGTGGGTGCACCGATCGCGCTCTGGGTGTCGTTCAGGTCCACCCCCGCCCGGTGATCGTCGCTGCCGCCCAGGGCCTTGGCGTGGATCCCCCGCGCGGAGAGCGAGTCCCAGAAGGCCAGGGTCGGCTCGCTGAAGAAGACGTTCATCGCCTGCCAGCCGGTGGTGGCGATCTCCACCGCATCGATGTTCGGCGGCACCGGCTGTTCCCAGGCGCAGCCGATGCACATCTCCGCGGGCAGATCCATGACCGGGTGGTTGATGGAGAAGAGGGCGCCGTCCGCGTGGAAGGCGTCCACCGCCTCCTCCAGGGTGCGACCCTGGTAGCCCACCCGGGAGTCGGCGAACACGGTGGAGCCAATGGCGTTCGCGTGCCCCCGGTAGGTCGTGTACTCCATTCCCGGGATCAGCAGCAGCTGCGGATGCCTCCGCTGGGCGTCGGAGATGAAGTCCAGGGTGGAGATTGTGTTGTGATCGGACAGCAGCACGAAGTCCAGGCCCGCCGCCCGGGAGAAGGTCGCGATCTCATCCAGCGGCGGACGGGCATCGCCGCTCTGCTCGGAGTGGACGTGGAAGTCGCCGGCGTACCAGCGGGCGGTGTTCTCCAGCGGCGGTGAGGGGGTGTACGGGTTGCGGGTCTGCGCCGGGAGGGTGGGCGACTCGCGCAGGTGGATGTCCACCTCGAAGCGCGCCGGCCTGCTGGCAATCTTCGCCTTCCCCACCACCACCTTCCATTCACCGGGGAGGATCGCCCCGGTCAGGTAGCTGCGGGAGGCGGCCTGCACGCCCACCACCGCCGGCTCCTCGTTGCCCCCTCCCCAGCCGCGGAAGCCGTTGGGATCCTCCAACCCCCAGTCCAGGATGTTGCTGCCGGAGAGATCGTCGTGGCGGACCTCGATCTCCTGGATCCCGGCGGGAACGGTGAACGGGATCTCGAAGTAGCGGGCCTCGTCGTCCGGCACTCCCCCATCGATGGCCAGGTGCTGGTCTGCGGCCATGGCGGCCCCTGCGACGATCCACGCGGCGATGAAGAGCTGGCGCACGGGCCGGAATCTACCTCACCTCCGAATCGATGCTGGAACGGTTCACCGCCAGCCGGGGTCCGAACTTCATTGGAGGGAGTCATGTTCGAAGGCGCGCTTGGGAAGACCCCCGGCTCACGGGGACGGGTGTTTGCGGGTGCGGTGATCTCGGTGGGGACGCACACCGCGCTGGTGCTGGGCGCGCTGTGGCTGACCCAGGGTCCGGCGTCCGCCCCGGTGGAGGAAGACCCGGAGTTCAAGAACCCGGTGGTGATCACCCTGGACATGATCACCCAGGGCCGACCCCAGGCTCCCGCCCGGCCGGCGGTGGCGCCGCCGGTCCGCACGCGCAAGCCGCTGGCGCCCCGAACCGTCTCCCGCCCGGTGGAGGTGGAGCCGGCGGTGCAGCCGCCCCAGCCGGAGGATCCGGTCACCACCGGACAGGGGCCGGTCACCGGGGGAGAGATCGGTGAGGGTCCGCGCGGCCTGGAGCAGGGCAGCTGCGAGGGACCGGGCTGTCTGACCGAGGTTCCGCCAGGGGTGGCGGTGGGAAAGGTGGCCACCGACTACGACTCGCGGATGACCGCCCCGGTGCTGCTCAGCGGCGAGGCCCCGGAGTACAGCCGCGAGGCGCGCGAGGCGCAGGTGCAGGGGACGATGATCGTCAAGTGCGTGATCGCGCTGAGCGGGCGGCTGGAGAACTGCCGGGTGATCAAGCCGCTGCCGCACATGGAGGAGCAGATCCTGGGTGCGCTGGCCACCCGCCGCTACAAGCCGGTGACCCTGGATGGGCAGCCGATCCCGGTGAACTACGTGTTCCAGGTCCGGCTGCAGATGCCCAGGTAGCTACATCTGGTCGGCGGCAGTCACGATCGCCACCAACTGGACGGAGCTCAGTCGATCCAGCTGCATCACCAGCGGACGGGTGCGATCCAGCCCGGGGATCTGGTCCGGGTGCTGTCGCATCCAGTCCACCACCAGCTTGCGGAACCGGCGGTTGGCCTTGCCGTGACCGCTGGTCTGGTCGGTGTTTCCCAGGATGCTGCCGGTCAGCGCCAGCCGGGGATTGGAGGAGAACCTCACCTCCGAATACTTGGCGCGCAGCTCCCGCTCTTCGTCGGACATCGCGTCGAACGCGGCCTTCACGTAGCGCTGGTCCAGCGCATGCCGGCCCTCATGCGCGAACACGGTCGCCTCCACGTTGAGCCGCAGGCTCTCGGACACGAACGCCAGCGACGGGTCGGCATTTCGTCCCAGCTCCGCGAACAGCCGCTCGCTCTCGTCCAGCCGCAGCCGGACCCCCACTGCCATCGGGGGGGCGTAGGGATCGGCGCTGCAGCGCGCGAGATCGTCGGCCTCCAGTCTGGCGATCTCGGCGAGCAACCGGGCCTTCGCGGAAGGATCGCTGACCCAGGAGAGGCGCTGGAATGGCTCTCCGGTGTAGGCCGCCCGCACCTGGAACATGGTGGTCTCGGTGCCCCAGCCGCCGACGTTGGTGGTCCCGTACCAGGAGGTGAAGTCCCGTGACACCAGCCGGTCGATCGACACGTAGCGGAACCCGGCCACGTGGCCGTGCTGTTCGACCTGCCGGCGCTCGTCGTGGATCACGTGGCCCGCGAGCATGCCGTAGTAGCCCACCGTGGTGCCCAGGTAGCCCTCGACGCCGAACCGGACGCGGACGAACTCGAAGAACTTCTCGAAGAACTCCTCCAGTGACACGGTCGCCGGTGGCGGCGAACCGACCTTCTCCCACAGCGCGCGGGACGCGAGGTGGACCGCCTGGTCGTAGGCGTCCTCGTAGTCGCGCAGCCCCTTCGCCGCCCGCGGATAGAAGTCGCGGTTGATCGCCCGGATCCGCTCCAGGAACTGGTGGTACGCGGAGAGATCCCGCAGCTCGCCTTCCAACGGGCCGGGCAGCTTCGCCGCGATCCGGACGGCCTGATCGTGGAACCCCGATCGCATCAGGGCGATCGCCAGCGAGCGCCGCTCGGCATTCGTCAGCGCCCGGCCACGCCAGCCAGCCGCCAGTGAGATCAGCGCCTGATGGCTGGGCCGGAGCACCTCGTTGACCGCCTCCCCGTCGGCGACGAAGAAGTAGCAGCGCCAGGCGCGCAACACCCGCGGGCCATCGTCCAGTTGGAGCCCGAGGCCCAGCAGCGCCTCGCACGCATCCGTCCGGCCCGGCCAGTCCTTCAGCACTGCCTCCACCTGCTGGACCGCCGAGGTGAGCGCGGCAGGCTCGCCCAGCGCGAGCGCGACGTCCGCGGCCAACAACCGCGCGGCGGCGCGCTCGACCGGCGTGGAGCTGGTGGCGATGGCCTGGGCCGCGTCCTCCTGGGCGAGGCCCGGTTGACCGCTCTCCAGACGGACCCGCCCGCGGTAGTGCAGCAGTGGCGCCCTGGCGGTCGCTCCCACCAGCGCGCGATCCAGCCGGGCCACCGCTAAGGCCGCGTCGAGGTCGAACCGCCAGTCGTAGGTGGCCAGCCCCAGCGCGGAGGCAGCACGATCGTCGGCGGTACTTGCGGGATCGGCCAGGACCGCCTCGTAGAGGCTCCGGCTGGCCGCCAGGTCGTAGCGTTCGAACGCCTGGATCGCGGCGCTCACCGTCGCCGGAGGACGGCCTGCCGGTTCCTGCTGTCGAGCGGCACTGCACCCCAGCACCGTGGCGATCAGCCCCCCCGAAATCCAAAGTCGCATGGCCCCCCCTACGTGCGCCTGGCAATCCGCTTGCCGAAGAATTCAGCCTGTCCCCTTTTTGGACGCCTTGCGACATGCTGGGCGGATGCTCGACACGATTCGCCCTCGCCTTGCGGACGGGGCGCGCCTGCGCCGGAGATCCGACGGTTCGTGGGGTGTGGCCAACCCGGAGTCGGGGCGCGCGGTGGAGTTGGCGCCCGACCAGGACACGTTGGTTGGATTGATTGATGGAGAGCGGAACCTGGCGCAGATCGCCGAGGTCCACCTGGCCCAGCACCGCTTCGTCCCCTTCTCCGCGCTGCGCGATCTGCTCCGATCGCTGTCATCCGCCGGAGTCCTGGCCCACTCGCGCGAGGAGCTGCACCGGGCCAAGGTCTACGCGCAGCCCAGCTGGATGCAGCGCTTCGGGCTTCGGGTCCTCACCGCGCTGCCGGTGCCGGCCCGTCCGTGGTTCGCCCCCATCCTCTCCACCCTGGCGCTGGTGATCGCGGTGTGGACCTTCACCGGTCCCCACCGGGCGCTGGTGGCCTGGGATCTGGCGCTGGCCTATCTGGGCGCCTCGGTGGCGCTGACCTTCCGCTCGCTGTTCAAGGCGGAGGTGGCGGCCTTCTGCGGCGAGCCTCCCCGCCGGGTCTACCTGGCCTCCGGCTTCGGGGTCCTCCACCTGGCCCTGGACAACACCGGCACCGCGCTGTTGGACCGCGGTCCGCGGGCGCTGTCCCATCTGGCGGCCCTGATCGGCGCGGGGGTGGCGGTGTTCGGCGCCTGGGGACTGCCCGGTCCCCAGATGGGCGCGGCGGCGGTGCTGGTGGTGGACCTGTGTCCGTTCGCGCCCACCAGCTTCGGCAAGCTGCTGGCCACCCTCGCCGGCCGAGTGGACCTGCGCGAGCACGCCCGCGCCTATCTCTCCCGCCGACTGCTGCGTCGCCTGGGCGCTTCGGACTTCTTCTCCGGGGAGGGGTCGCTGATCCTCTCCACCCTCCTCTCCCTGGCGTGGCTGGGGATGGTGGTCCGGCTGCTGCTGACCCGCGGCTCGGTCCGGGTGCTGGAGTTCCTGGCGCTGGCGGTGGACGCGCAAGGGGCGGAGAAGGCCCTGGCCACCGCCGGAGCCGCGGTGGTGGCGGTGTTGATCCCGGTCTCGCTGCTGGCCCTGGGCGCGGCGGTGGTGCGGGCGGGGCTGGCGCTGCTGCCCCGGGCACGGACCTCGGGAGGAGAACAGACCCGGCCGGCGCTGGAGGCGGCGGACCTGGCGCGGATCCCGCTCTTCTCCCAGGTGGCGCCCCGCGAGCTGGCGGCGATTGCCCAGGCGGCGCGGGAGCTGAAGTTCAAGCCCGGGCAGCGGATCGTCGGCCAGGGCGAGATGGGCGACGCCTTCTTCGCGCTTGGGCAAGGAGAGGTGGCGGTGCAGCTGGAGGATCCCTCCGGGCTGGTGCGGGAGATCGCCCACCTGGGGCCGGGGGACTGCTTCGGGGAGACCGCCTTGCTGGAGCAGCGCCCGCGCACCGCCACCGTCCGCGCGGTGACCGAGGTGGTGGTGCTGCAGCTGGCCCGCGACGCCTTCGACAGAGTCCGCCACAGCGTGGGCGATGGGGGGATCACCCAGATCCTGCGCGCCACCGCGGCCCTACACCGCAGCGCCTTGTTCGGGGCGCTGTCGCCGGAGCGGCTCTCCGCGCTGGCCCTCAAGCTCTCCCGACGGGAGGCGGCGCAGGGACAGGTGCTGGTCCGGGAGGGTGAGTCCGGGCACGAGTTCTTCCTGGTCAGCTCCGGCGCGCTGGAGGTGGTGGACGCCCAGGGCAGCGCGGTCAGCCAGCTGGGCCCCGGCGATCACTTCGGGGAGATCGCCCTGCTGAGGGACGTGCCTCGCACCGCCACCGTGCGGGCCACCGCCCCGGCGGAGCTGCTGGTGCTGGACAAGTCCGAGTTCATCGGCGCGATGGCCGCCGACCTCTCGCTCTCCACCCGGCTGGAGGAGCTCGCCGGAGAGCGCGCGGAGTCCGGCCGATGATCAAGCTGCTCTTTGGGCGGCTGCTCCCGGCGGGAGCGGCGGCGGTGATCCTCACCAGCGCGCTCTCGCCCCTGCGCCCGGCCCTGGATGCCTTCGGGGCGGCGGCCATCGCCCTCACCGGTCAGGAGCCTGCGCCGGTGGAGGGGGGCGCGGACTTCGGCAATGACCTGATTCCCCAGCGCCCATCGCGGTCCAAGCCGCGGGAGCAAAAGAAGAAGCTGCAGGAGCTGGCCTCGCGGTTGCGGGATCCGAACGCCCCTCAGCTCAAGGAGTTCCAGGCCCCGGCCAATGCGCGGAGTGAGCCGCGGTTCCGGCCGCTGGAACGGGTTGCTGGAACGCCTCCGCGAGCACCCTTCAAGCTGCAAACGGTGGGGGTATCTCTGGCGCTGCGGAACTTCCGGTTCCCCCCCGATGCCGGCGAGTACCGGGCGGTCAATTTCGTGACCACAGACCGGGAAGGAACCCACGAGGTCCCGCGCACCGGGCGCGTCTCCGAGCCGTTCCAGCCGCTCGCACACGGTGACGCGGAGGGCGCCACCCGCTGAACGGCATTCCCACCATCGCTCTCCACGAGCGTGTAACTGCTCCACGAATCGCGGCCACAGGGCTCTCAACACAACGGAGTGCCCTGGCGGGCAGTCCGCTGCGAAAAGATCGCCACGAAATCGCAACGCAGTGACCGCCAGGGCACTCCGTTGTGTTGAGCGTTCCGAACCAGTGGGTCGAGCTTCGGCGCGCATCAAGCCCAACCTCCGCAGCGCAAGCGGTGCCCAATCCGCGCACTCAGGCCCGGCCCTATTGAGTGGGCACTTCGACAGTAGGCAGACCGCAGGGGCCTGCCGTACCTTCCTTCGATGAGCTCCCTGGAAGGACCGCAGGTCTTCGAATGGAGTGCGGACGTCAACCGCCACTTCACCTTCTCCCCCAGGGATGACTCGGCCTGGGATTGGCTGAGGCCGAGGGGCGGCCGACCACTCGCCCCTTCATGGAGGCCGCTGGAGACGGTGATCACCCCGGGGGGCAGGAAGTCCAGCCAGCGGTTCGGAGACCTTCCCTGTCTCAGTTCGGATCTGCCGGTCCTCTCCGAGCGTGCGGTGGATGCGCTCCGGGATCTGCTGGAGCCGGCGGGAGAGTTGCTGGAGATCCAGCCTCCTCCCGGGGTGGACGGGCGGTTTCAAGTCTTCAACGTGACCCGGGTGCTCGACGCCTTCGACCGTGCGAAGTGCGACGCGGATTGGGTGGAAGGGGGAGGGATGTGGAACTTCCGCCGGCTGGCGTTCCGGCCAGAGACAATTGCTGGCATCCCGATCTTCCGGACCCAGGGCTTGGTCGGAAGGTTGATGGTTCAGGCCCCATTCCTGGAGCGGGTCACCCAGGCGGGACTGATGGGATTCGCTTTCATCCCCCACTGGCCGGAGCTGGGCCCGGAGCTCTTCCCCAACCCGCCGGTGCCCAAGCGGAAGCGCTCCGGCTGACCGGTTCGCTACTCCAGCACCGCCGCCCGCAAGAACCCCACCGCCCGGGCGTGGCCCCGTTCCAGGAACCACTCCAGCTCCGGCTGGAGCGGGCGCCGTTCCACCAGCGCCAGCCCGGAGCGGAGCCAGGCGTGGGAGGTCACGAAGGTCGGGTCCAGCTTGGTGGCGGCCCGCTGCAGTGCCTCCACCGCCTCCCTCTGCTTGCCGGAGTGGGCCAGGGTCAGCGCATGGCCGACCTGGAACTCACCCGGGTCCAGCTCCTCGGTCCAGGAGATGGACTGCTCCTCCAATACATCCAGGCAGGCCAGGTAGTCGCTTCGGGCCAGGCCCAGGTGGAGGGAGTCCCGGCCCTGCAGGAAGTGGGACAGCCGCAGGTGTCCGGAGAGCCCGCGGCACCAGGCAAGGATGAACGGCCAGGCCTTCTCCTGCGCCACCCGGCGGGCGGCGGCCAGGTGGGCCTCGGCGGCGCCCGGATCTCCCCGGGCGATCTCCACTGCCGCCAGCGAGGCCGGGCCATAGGCGCGGGCCGGCTCGTTGGTGATCTCCGCGCTGCGGACCACGTACTCCTGCTGCGCCGCCACCGCCGCGTCGAACTCGCCCAGCTCTCCCAGGGTCAGCCCCAGGTTGTGCAGGGCGATCGCCTCCCGCCGCTTCACTCCCAGGTCCTTGGCCAGCTGCCGGGAGCGGTCGAACGCGGTGCGGGCCGGGACCAGCTCCCCCATGCTCAGGTGGAGGATGCCCTTGGCGTTCCAGGCGGTCAGCTCCTCGCGCACCTCCCCGGTCTGCTGGGTCAGCGCCAGGTACTCGTCCGCCAGCGCCCGGGCCCGGGGCGAGTCCCCCACCCGGGAGGCGGAGATCTGCTCTGCCCGCAGCAGGGCCGCCTTGAGGGTGGGGGTCTGCAGCGCCTGGGGACTGACCACCGTCCGCACCAACGCGCAGGCCCGCTCCGCCTCCCGGGGCTGCCCCAGGATCTCCCCCAGGAACCAGGCCCAGACCCGGATCCACCGGGCCCACAGCGGGGCGGCGCTGTCCGAGCGCAACGCCCCCAGCCTCCGCTGGATTGCCTCGAACAGCCGTCGGGTCTCCACGCTCTCGCCCATCTGGCTGAGCGCCTCTCCCCGCACCAGCTCCAGGGCGATCAAGGCCTCCTCCGTCCCCAGGCGCGTCCAGTCATCCAACGGGTCGGTGACCAACGCCTGCAGGGCCGCCCGGACCGGGGCCGGAACCGGGCCCGGCGCAGAGGGGCGCGCGAACCCGGCGGCGAGCCGCTCCAGCGCCGGCTTCACCCTTCCGGCGACGATCTCCAGATCGATCAGCCGCCGCAGCAGCACCAGCCGGCGGGTCCCGTCCGAATGTTCCAGCGCGCGACGCAGCGGCTCCGCCGCCTCCTCCAGCAGGTTCCGTCGCTTCAGCTCCAGGGCGGTCAGCTCCAGCCAGAAGCCTGCCTCCCGGACCTCGTTGCGCTCCACCAGGGCGGAGGCCAGCAGCGGCGCCAGGACCCCCAGCGCCAGATCCGCGGGAGGCCGGGCGGAGAGTTCGCCCAGCGCCCAACCCTCCAGGCCCGCCAGCCACTCCCGCCGCTGCGGAGGGAGGACCGCCTCCAGCGCCGGGGCGTGTAGCGGCCCCAGATCGATCTCCCGGTCCGAAGCGAAGGAGGAGGAATCGGTCAACTGGGCCCCGCTCCCCGCCAGCAGCTCAGCGGCGGCGTCCAGCGAACCGTGGTTCCCGGTCCAGATCCCGCGCACCGCGCCCAGCGGGAAGCGGCGCCCGATCACCGCCCCGCGCAGGGCCAGCTGGCGCGCGGGCTCATCCAGACCGTGAAGGATCCCATTCATTGGCGCGGACCATAGCAGCGGCGGCGAACCGCTCCTTCCGCGTCGCCGCGCTTCGCGGTCCATGGCACAGTCCCGCCCCGTGAAAGCCATCCGTTTCCATCGACTCGGCGGTCCAGAGGTCCTCCAGCTGGAGGAGGTCCCCGACCCCCAGCCCGGCGAAGGCGAGGTGCTGATCCGGGTCCGCGCCGCGGGAGTGAACTTCGGCGACACCATGTTCCGCGAGGGTCGCTACCTGGTGCGCCCCGCCTTCCCCCAGATCCCCGGGATGGAGGCCGCCGGAGAGGTGGAGGCGTTGGGAGCGGGCGTGACCGGGCTCCAGGTGGGCGACCGGGTGATGGTGCTGGGAGGCTCGGGCGCCTACGCGGAGCGGCTGGTGGTCAGGCCGCAGACCTGCTTCCCGCTCCCCAGCGGACTCTCGTTCGAGCAGGGAGCGGCGCTGCCGGTGCAGGGGCTGACCGCCCACCACATGCTCACCCTGGTGGGACGGGTCCGACCGGGAGAGACGGTGCTGGTGCACGCGGCTGCGGGCGGAGTCGGTTCGCTGGCGGTGCAGCTGGCCAAGCAGCTGGGGGCCAAGGTGATCGGCACCGCGGGGGCGGACGAGAAGCTGGACCTGGTCCGGTCCCTGGGCGCGGACCTGGCGATCAACCACCGCACCACCGACCTGGTGACCGCGGTGCGCGAGTTCACCGGCAAGCGCGGGGTGGACGTGATCCTGGAGATGGTGGGCGGCACCGAGGTGTACGCCCAGAACCTCTCCCTGCTGGGTCAGTTCGGTCGGATGGTCGTCTTCGGCGCCGCCAGCGGGGATGCCCACGGCACCGTGGAGCCGATCTCGCTGATGAACAAGAACGCTTCGGTCTGTGGCTACTACCTCACCGCGGTGCTGAGGCAGCGCGAGCTGTGCGCGCCGCCCCTGGCCCAGATGGCGGCCGCCGCCATCGAAGGATCGCTGCGGATCCTGGTGGGGAAGACCTATCCGCTGGCGGAGGCCGCCGCCGCCCAGCAGGACATCGCCCAGCGGGGCACCACCGGAAAGCTCGTCCTCCAAACCTAGAAAGGCAGTCTCCCGATGGCCATCGATGCCGCAGTCCTGGCCCGAGTCCGTGAGCAGTGCGCAGTGATCCCCTCGCTTGCCCAGCAGATCGAGGAGTCCCGAAAGCTCCCTCCGCAGGCGGTCAAGGCGCTGACCGACAGCGGGGTGTTCAAGCTGCTGGTCCCTCGCGCCTACGGCGGCGGAGAGGCGTCGGTGGGCACCTTCCTGGCGGTGCTGCAGGAGGTGGCGCGGCTGGACGGCTCGGCCGGATGGGCGGCGATGATCGGCGCCAGCACCGGGCTGGTCGCCGGCTACCTGGAGCCGGCCACCGCCAAGGAGCTGTACGGAAGTCCCGAGGCGGTCAGCTCCGGGGTGGTGGCCCCGATGGGCCGCGCGGTGCCGGTGGAGGGCGGGTACCGGGTGACCGGGCGGTGGCCGTTCTCCAGCGGCTGCGAGCATTCCCAGTGGCGGCTGGGCGGGGCGGTGGTGATGGCCGAGAAGGGACCGCTGATCGGGCCCACCGGGCTGCCGGTGATGCGGCAGTTCCTCTTCTCCGCCGACCAGAGCCGGGTGCTGGACACCTGGCACGTCAGCGGACTGCGCGGCACCGGCAGCCATGACCTGGTGGTGGAGGATGCCTTCGTCCCCACCGCGCGCAGCATCTCGCTGGGCGCCGAACCCCCGCACGCCGACGGGCCGCTGTTCCGGCTCTCGTTGCTGGGGCTGCTGGCCTCCGGGATCGCCGCGGTGGCGCTGGGGATCGCCCGGGCCTCGGTGGAGACCCTGGTCAAGCTGGCCACCGAGAAGAAGCCGCTGGGCAGCCCCAAGACCATCGCCCACCGGGAGCTGGTGCAGCTGGCGGTGGCGCAGGCGGAGGTGAAGCTTCGCGCCGGCCAGGCGCTGCTGGTCAGCGCGCTGGAGCAGGCCGAGGCCAGCGCCCTCACCCAGGCTCCGTCCCTGCAGGAGCGGGCCTTGATCCGGATGGCGTCGGTCCATGCCACCCGGGAGGCGGCCGCGGCGGTAGATTTGATGTACGACGCCGGCGGGGGCAGCTCGGTCTACGCCTCCAGCCTGCTGCAGCGGCAGTTCCGCGACGTCCACGTCGCCACCCAGCACGCCATGGTCAGCCCCCAGCTGGGGACCGACGTGGGCAAGATCCTGCTGGGGGTGGAGACCGACACCTCCCGCCTCTAGCCGTTAGAATCCCAGGGCGAACCCCGAACCGCCCGAGGTCCTCCATGTGCCGCAACATCAAGACCCTCCACCACTTCGAGCCCCCGGCGACTCGGGATGAGATCGAGGCCTCGGCGCTGCAGTACGTCCGCAAGCTCAGCGGGATGGCCCACCCCTCCCGCGCCAACCAGAAGGCGTTCGATCAGGCGGTCGCCGAGATCGCCCGGATCACCCGGCAACTGTTCGATTCGCTGGAGTCGCACGGCCCGCCCCGCTCCCGGGACCACGAGCGGGAGAAGGCGATCGCCCGCGGACTGAAGCGGGAGGAGCAGCTGCGCGCCCGGGTGCTCAAGACGGTCAACCCCCGGCTCCGCGGGTAGCCCTTGCATTGGCGACCGATCGGTCGCAATATTGAGCCGTGTCGCGCGGAGAAGAGACGCGGAAGCGGATCGTCGAACGGGGGCTGACCCTGGCCACCTCGGTGGGACTGGAAGGTCTGACCCTGGGGATGCTGGCGGAGGAGCTGAAGCTCTCCAAGAGCGGCCTGTTCGCGCACTTCGATTCGAAAGAAGCGATCCAGCAGGCGGTGCTGCAGGAGGCCACCGAGCAGTTCGTCCGGACGGTGATCGGCCCTGCCCTCTCCCGCCCCCGCGGCGAGCCCCGGGTGCGCGCCCTCTTCGAGCACCACCTGGTCTGGCTCTCCCGCCAGCAGCGCGGCGGTTGCATCTTCATGGCCACCGCCATCGAGTACGACGACCGCCCCGGCCCGATCCGGAACCAGGTGCTGCAGACGCAGCGGGACTGGCTGGAGGTCCTCTCCCGCGCCGCCCACATCGCGGTGCAGGAGAAGCACTTCGTCCCCGGGCTGGAGCCGGAGCAGTTCGCCCATGAGCAGCAGTCGATCTCCCTGGGGTTCAACTACGCCCACCGGCTGTTGCGGGACCCCAGGGCGAAAGCGCACGCCGAGACCGCCTTTCACGCGCTGATCACCCGCGCCAAGAGTTCCTGACCCCCTAGGAGGTTTGACCATGTCCACCGAGTCCGCTGCCCCGTCTTCGACTTCAAAACGACCGAACGGTCGTACTTCTGCCAACCCCACCCTCGCCTGGCTGCGGCGGGGGATGCAGGTCACCAGCTGGGTGGCGCCCTCCGCGGCGGCCGCGCTGGCGGACACCCTCTTCTTCCGCCCGGTAGGCACGCGCGTGCGCGACGACGAGCGCAAGGTGCTGGAGGAGGGGCGGGAGTTCCGCTTCCCGGTGGGGCGCACCCAGGTGGTGGGCTGGAGCTGGGGCAGCGGGCCGCCGGTCTTGCTGGCGCACGGCTGGGCCGGTCACGCCGGTCAGATGACCGGACAGGTGCCGGCGTTGCTGGCGGGTGGGTTCCGGGCGGTGGCGCTGGACATGCCCGGGCATGGCCGCTCCGAGGGAAGCAGCTCTTCGATCGTCCACTTCGCCGACGCGATCTGCGCCGCCCACGACACCTTCGGGCCCTTTCACGGGGTGATCGCCCACAGCCTGGGCGCGGGCGCGCTGACCTACGCCTTGGGCCGCGGCCTGCCGCTGGATCAGGCGGTGTTCTTCGCCCCCCCGGGGGACCTGGAGCTGTTCTGGTCCCGCTTCCGCGCCGGCCTGGGGATCTCCCCGCCGATCTGGAGCCGGATGCAGCAGCGCGCCGAGACCCGGCTGGGGGTGCGCTTCGAGGAGATCGTCCCTCTGCGCCACGCCCCGCATCTGACCACCCGGCTGCGGGTGTTCCACGACGAGCAGGACCGGGAGATCCCGCTGAGCGCCGGCGAGGAGCTGGTCGCCGCCTGGCCCGGGGCAACCCTGGTCCGGACCCGCGGGCTGGGGCACCTGAAGATCCTCAAGGCCCCCGAGCTGGCCGCCCAGGCGGTGGCCTTCCTTCAGGGGGCGGCACTGGCCCAGCAGACCGTGCCCCACGCCGCGATCTCCTGACCGGCGCCCGGGTTCACGCCGCGGCGGAGTGGGAGACGGACCATAGGATCCGGCCTGCACCCGGGGGAGTGGGAGCAGGCCTGCACCCGAGGACGTGGGAGGAGGCTCGCCCGCGGCGGACAAAGCCGGCGGGCGGGAAACCTGGGTTACGCCTCGGAGCCTTCGTCCGACGAGCCGCCGGAGTCCGACTCCGAACCGGAGTCCGAATCCGAACCGGAATCCGAACCGGAGTCCGATCCGTTGTCCGAGTCCGACCCGGAATCCGAGTCCGACTCCGCCTCGGAGTCAGAGCCCGGAGCGCCGGAGCCCGCCTGGGCCTCGCCCTCCTTGCGGGGGCCACGGCGACGACGGCGACGGCGACGCTTGCCGGTGCCCTCCCCTGCCGGGGCGCCGGGAGCGGCGGCGGCCTGACCTGGCTGCTGCGACTGCGGCTGGGGGGTAGGAACCCCGCCGGCCTTCCAGGTCTCCAGCTGCTCCTTGAACTGGCCGGTGGCCTCCACGCCGATCTCGAACACCAGGAGCGACTCGTTGAAGAGCGGGTGCCGGCGGAAGGACGCCAGCCCGGAGCGACGGCGGCGCTCTCCGGAGAGGGTCCGCTGGTTGAGCAGGATCATCCGGCAGCGCTCGGCGATCCGACGCGGGAGCCGGGCGTTGCGCACCAGGTCCGCCAGCAACTCCTCGATGATCGTCCCCACCGAGGCCCGGGGGCCCTCGTCCGGCTGGGCGGAGACCGGCACCGTGCGGGAGATCGGCAGCAGCAGCGCCGCCAGCAGGATCGCGTCCTCCAGCGGATGGGAGCTGGACTCCACCTTGCGGTCCAGGGCCTCGGCGTGGGCGTAGAAGGACTGCTCCGCCTCGGGGCCGTTGTCCTTGAGGAACTGCGCCACCGGGGGCAGCAGGATCCGCAAGGCGTCCAGCGCGGCCACCAGCTTGAGGCTGGGGGCGGCCACCCCTCCGCGCAGCAGCCGGAAGGTCTCCTCCAGCAGCCGGGGCGGTGAGCAGCGCGGCAGGTCCTCCACCGCGCCCTCCATCGCCGCGTAGGTGCGGGACTCGATGTCGAAGCCCAGCTTGCACGCGAAGCGGACCGCCCGGAGGATCCGCACCGGATCCTCGCGCAGCCGGATCTCCGGATCGCCGATGGTGCGGATCCGCTGCATCCGCAGATCGCGCATCCCGCGCACGTAGTCGATCACCTTGCCGGAGGCGAGGTCGTAGAACAGCCCGTTGACGGTGAAGTCCCGGCGGCGGGCGTCCTGCTCGGCGGTGCCAAAGACGTTGTCGTGGGTGATCAGCAGATCCCCCGCGGCCTCCGGCTCGTCCGCCTCCCCGTTGGGCTCGATCGGCGGCGGCGGGTTCTCCACCAGCTCGCCGTGGGTGGCGATCTCGTGGGCCTCCGCCACCTCGTCGGCCAGCTCCAGCGCCGCGTCCACCTCGGTGGGGTTGGCGCGGAAGGTGGACACCTCCACGATCTTCCCGCCCTTGAAGTACACGTGGGCCAGCCGGAACCGACGGCCGATCAGCCGGCAGTTGCGGAACACGTCCCGCACATCGTTGGGATGCGCGGAGGTGGCGATGTCGAAGTCCTTGGGGCGCTTGCCTACCAGGAGATCGCGCACGCAGCCGCCCACGAAGTAGGCCTGGTGCCCGTGCTGGACCAGCCGGGTGATCACCTTGGCGGCGTCCGGATCCAGCTTGTGCAGCGGGATCTCCGGCTGGTCGGGCCCGCCGGTCCAGGGCGCCCGTTCGGTGGACGCGACCGCGTCCTCCCGGTGGGGTGTCCCGTTGCGAGGGGGGCGGGGGTGGAGTTCGTCCTGCGAGGGTGCAGCAGAGACCGTGTGGGGCGTGGGCGCGGACGGGGGCTCTGCCGCGGGAAACGCGGTGGCCTCAGTGAGCGGGGCGCCTGATGCGGAATCTGTCTGCTCGTCTGTGCGCGAGCCGTCTTGGGGCTGCGCGAGCGAGTCTGTCGTCATCGTGTGTTGTCGCTCCGGGGAGCGGCCTAGCGGGAGCGTCATACCCCAGGATGAGGTCAAAGGCGCGTACCACCTACCTTGGACCCCTGGGGTAACGCCTTCCTGGCCGCTCGCCAACCAATTTGAGGCCTAACCTTCCGGCTCCGGCTCCGGCTGGTCCCCCAGGAACAGGGCGTCCTCGGAGTCTTCCTTCCCGTCCTTCTTCCCCCGCGGCCGGGCATCGTCAATCAGCTTCAGGTAGTCCACCTTCACCAGGGGCGGCGGGGGGGAGCTGGTCCCCAGCACCGCCAGCCGTCGGGAGAAGGCCGCCACGATGTCCGGGACCGGCCGGGTGAAGCTGAACAGCGGGTTGGGGGTCTGCAGCGCCTCCACCAGCGGCTTGGCCAGGTCCTGCAGCGGGTGCCCCCGGCGGAGCAGGTCCTGGAAGGAGTTGGCCAGGGTGAGCAGGCTGTAGCCGGCGTGCTGGGCCATCTCGAAGCCGATCTTCACCACCTGGGGGGCGGTGAAGATGCCGTCCGCCGCCAGCACCAGCGCGGCCTGGAAGTAGTTGAACACCGGCACCAGCCGAGGCCCGTAGTGGGAGAAGCGCGCCGGCGGGGTCAGCCGGTCCAGGTTGATGAAGATCCGCCGCACCGGATCGGCCGGGGTGACCTTCTTCCAGGCGGTGAGGATCCGGTCCTTCTCGTCCGGATACACCCGGGCGTGATCCAGGATCTCCACCAGGGTCCGCTCATCCACCCGGCCGGCGATCAGGTCCGCGTACAGCGAGTAGATGAAGGCGTCCGCCTCGGCGTCGTCCCCGAACAGGATCTCCTCCGCCTCCAGGGGGGCGTGGATCCGGCTCTCCAGCAGCGCGGGCAGCTTGTAGCCCACCTGCCCCTTGAGGGCCCGGAACCGACCCCGGAGGACGTTCTTCACGTTGTCCTTGAGGATGAACTCGTCGAACACCACCCCGTCCAGACGCAGCTTCTCCTCCAGCACCGACCGCATCTGCCGGGGGCTGCCGCTGATGATGCACACCCGGGTGTCTCCCTTGGCGCGCAGCTCGCGGATCAGCGCGGTGGCCCCGGGGACGGCGACCTTCTGCCGGGCCTTCTGGGTGAAGGTCCGCACCATCTGACGGAGGGTGTCGAACTCCGTCTTCAGGTAGGTCTTGTCCAGATCCCAGCGGATGATCCGCTTCGGCGGAGGGGGATCGATGCGGTCCGGCAGGCTCACCCGGAGAGTCCCTGGGCAATGGTCTCGGCCAGCTTGGCGGAGACCGCCTTGGCGGCCACCTTGCCGGCGTTGGTTACCGCCTGGGCCTTGCTGCGGCCGTGGGCCTTGATGAAGATCCGGTCAAAGCCCAGGATCGGCGCCCCGCCGTACTGCTGCCAGTCGGTGACGTCCTTGATCTTCTTGATCCCGGTGGACAGCATCCCGATCCCCAGCCGCCAGCGCAGCTTCTCCTTGTAGGCGTAGCGGGCCAGGTCCAGCACCGTCTCCGCCACCCCCTCCAGCATCTTCAGGCACACGTTGCCCACGAAGCCGTCGGTGACGATCACGTCCGCGGTGCCCTTGGGGATGTCCACCCCCTCCACGTTCCCCACGAAGCGCAGCCCGCTCATCCCCTGCAGCCGCTGGTGGGCCTCCACCACCCGCGGAGGGCCCTTGCCCGGCTCGGTGCCGTTGGAGAGCAGCGCCACCGTGGGGTGGAGGTTCTTGGAGATCACCTTGGCGTAGGAGGCGCCCATCACCGCGAACGCCACCAGGTCCTCGGCGCTGGCCTCCACCGTGCAGCCCACGTCCAGGATCAGCGAGAACGGGTCCTGCTTCTCTCCGTGGCGCAGCCGGGTGGGATAGACCGCCGCCAGGGCCGCCCGGCGCACCCCCGGGATCAGCTTGAAGGTCTTGGCGCAGGCCAGCACGCAGGCCCCGGTGTTGCCGGCGGAGACCAGGGCGTCCGCGTCCCCGTCCGCCACCAGCTTGCAGGCGGAGAGGATCGAGGCGTCCGGCTTGTGGGCCAGGGCCTCGGCCGGCTTCTCGTTCATCCCCACGAACTGCGAGGCGTGGTGGACGGAGATCCGCTCCCCGTGGTGGCGGGTCTGGGCCAGCACCCGGTCGATCTCCGCGCGGTCTCCGACCAGCACCACGTGGATGTGGGGCGCGTCCAGTGACAGCTGCGCGGCCCCGCGGATCACCTCCGCGGGCCCGTGATCGCTGCCCATCACGTCAAATGCGATGGCGATCGGTCGCTGCATCGTCGAAAGCCGAAGGCCTCTCTAGAGCGAGCTCTGGGGAGCGGAGACGTTGGCGGTGTCCCGCTCCACACAGCCCTTGGTCAGCGTGTACTGGTAGGTGCCCAGCTCGTCGCGCCAGTACTCGCCCTCGTAGGGCCAGTACAGCTCGTCGTCCGCCACCGCCACCGAGTACCGGTAGGACTTGACGATGCTCACCTCGCCGCCCTTGGCCAGCATCTCCTCCAGGAACTGCTTCTCCTTGTTGATGGTCTCGAACCGGATCCGCAGCGCGTTGCCCAAAAGCTCGCGCAGCGCGTCCAGCTCCACCTCCAGCTTGCTCTTGGCCATCCGCCCCGCCTTGCTGATCAGCTCGGTGCGCTGGACCTTGAGGTTCTCCATCAACGCCTTGGAGAGCTCGGAGTACTTGAAGGTGTCACCCTTGTTTCCGTAGGTGTCCAGCTCGCTCTCCAGCTCCAGGATCGACTCGTTGACCTTCTTGAAGTCCTGGTCGGTCAGGGCCAGCTTCAGCACCCGCTCCAGGATCCGGTCGGTGGTGCTGCGGTTCCCGCCGGTCTTGGTCTTCTTCTGCACCTCGGCCAGCACGTTGTAGTACTCGGCCGGGTCCTGATCCTTGGAGGTCACCCGCTCCAGCTCGGTGATCACCGGCTGATACAGACGCTCGAAGTCCTCGATGATCATCGTGGACTCCCGGTAGCGGCAGTTCTCGTAATAGATCACCGCCTTGAGGATCAGCGCCTCCGGGAAGTACTCGTCCTGGAAGAAGGGCGAGGAGAGGGTGATCAGGTTCCCCAGCGCCTGCTCGTACTGGCCGATCCGGTAGTGACCCCAGGAGGCCTCGAACAGGGCCTGCAGCCACTGCGGAGACCCGCGCTCCACCTTGCCGTAGTACTGGATGGCGTAGCGGTTCTGGCGGTGGCCGTAGTGGGTGCGGGCCAGCTGCATGAAGGCCATCTCCCGCAGCTGCTTGTTCATCTTGGCGATCTCGTTGGTCTTCTCGCCGCCGGGGCGGGTCAGCCGCACCACTTCCTTGAGCGACTCCACCGACTGCTGGAACTTGTTGTCCCGGAAGAAGGCCAGCGCCTCCAGATACTTGGCCCGGGGGTAGAACGCGTCGCCGCGGGGGATCAGCATCGTGATCCGCCGGACCTGATCGAAGCTCTCGTTGGCCTCGCCCTTCTGTTCGGCGATGTCCAGCGCCCGGCCTCGCACGAAGTGGTAGCGGGCCAGCAGGTAGCGGAACTCGTTGCGGAACTTGTCCGGGAACTCGAAGTTCGCGTACTTGGCGATCTCGTCCAGGATCACCGTCTCGTTGACAGTCTTGTGGCTGATGAAGAACAGCCACTCCAGGCTGTTCTTGAAGAACTTGGTGTTGGGACCCCGCGCCAGGATCTTGGAGAACTGATCCAGCGACGAGTGGTACAGCCCCATCCGGTACAGGGACTTGGCCAGCACGTACTGGGACTCGGCGGCCAGCTCCGCCATCTTCTTGTCCTGCAGCAGTTCAAATGAACTGAGCGCGGCCAGCTCGTACTGCTTGTTCTTGAACTGGCCGATCGCGATCTCCAGCCGCTGGCGGTCCGCCGACTTGCCGGACACGTCCACCGCGTCGAAGGACATGGTAGGGGCGGTCTTCTCCGGCTTGGGCGGGGCGGTGGGGGCGGTCAGATCCAGCCCCAGCCCGCCCTCCTCCGGCTTGGCGGCGGGGGCGGCGCTGCCGCTCTCGGGCGCGGCCCCGGTCTCGGCCTCGGTCTCGGTCTCGGTCTCTTCCACCGGCTTGTCCGCGGTCTGCGCGTCCGGCTTCTTGGGGGCCGGCTTGCGGCGGGGGCGCTTCTTCTTCTTCGGCTCGGAGAGATCCAGCCCCTCGAAGCTCTGGGGAAAGGCGGGGGCGGCCAGCAGCAGGGCCACCAGGACCGCGAACGGGCGGAGCAGACGGTGGATGGTCACTTAGCCCTCCTTGAAGTCGAGCGGGAAGAACAGCGAGACGCCCAGCTCGACCATGATCTGGTGTCGCAAGTCGGTGGCGGGCCGCGGATAGAGCTGCTCCAGGTAGATCAGATCCCGGACCTCGGCCCGGATGGTGAACCACCGGTTGATGAACACCCGCCCGCCTCCACCGATGCTGCCCCCCACCGCCCACAGCGGGGTGCTGCCGATTCCGGAGGCGTCCGGGCCCAGGTACTGCAGCGCGCTGGGCCCGGCCACGGCGTACAGATCGAAGTGCAGGAACTGCTCGGCCATCACCGCGATCTTCCCGTAGAGCGGCGCCCACTGGATATCCAGACCGGTGATCAACCCGATCTGTCCCGGGGCCCGTCCGTCCAGCTCCTGGAGGGTGGGAGACCGGCAGGCGGTCCCGTCGGTGGGGCAGATCTGCGCCGAGCCGGCGACCGTGTTCAGCGAGTAGCCGGCGCGCAGCCCCACCGACAGCTCCTCCATCAGGTGGAAGTTCAGGGTGCCGCCGAAGATGTACTTGCTGAAGAACGGGTCCTTCACCGAGATCACCGCCGAGGGTGAGAACTCGAAGCGGCCCTTCTTGAGGAAGGCGTGCCCGGAGACCGGGGGGATCCGGTCGCGCAAGGGCTCGCCCTGGTCGGTGGCCACCTCGGTGGTGTCACCGGCCTCGGCCTCCTCCGACTGGGCGAAGGCGGGGAAGGCGGCCAGCACTCCCAGCGCCAGCAGCAGCGGGATGCGGTTCATCACTCGGCCTCCCGGCCCGTGGAGCTGAACGGGAAGAAGATCGAGACCCCGGCATTGACCGCCAGCATGTTCTGCATCGACCCCTTGGTGGTCTGTCCAGGACCGCTGTCCACATAGGAGGTGTTGATCACCGAGGCGGTGATCGCCAGCCAGTCCTTGGCCACGAACCGCAGCCCCCCGCCGACGTCCACGCCCAGGCTGGGCGAGCGCTCCGGCAGGCCGGCGGTCACCGGGTACACCACGCCCAGACCGCCCACCAGGAAGGCGTCGAAGTGGAAGATGGAGTTCATCATCGCCACCTTCCCGTAGATCGGGCTCCACTCCACGTCCCCCATCCCGTACCAGAGCGGGTTGGAGTTGCGGATCCGGCTGAAGAAGGTGCGGTTGGCGATCGGCACGTCATTGGAGCGCAGGGTCTGCAGCAGCGCCCCCCGGGCCACCAGCGCCAGCGAGTCACTGAGGTAGTAGGCCACCCGCAGCACCCCGCCCCACTTCAGATAGAAGGGGTCGTTGATGGTGGCGGTCACCATCGGGGTGACCTCGAAGCGGTTGTTCTTCAGGTACAGCTTGCGCTGCACGCTCTTCACCCGGTCATCCTGGGTGATGTCCCGCTCCCCGATCGCCTGGGGTTGCCCGGCCTCCGGGGCGGGCGTGGCTGCTGCCACCGGGGGCGGTGGCGGTGTCTCCTCAGGTTGTACCGCCGGTTGTTCTTCCGCAGGCGGATTCTCCTGGTCCCCAGACAGGTCCAGGCCCAATCCACCGCCCTCGTCCTGAGCCATCGCCGGGAAGGCGACCAACAAGCTCAGGAAAAAGGCGCTCTTGACCACGCGTCCCCTCGACCGATCGACCATGCGGCGCGGGAGCGTAGTCGCCACTTCCCCATGCGGCAACGTTGAAGCGCCGTGCGGCAGAGAAGATACGAACGGGGTCGCGATCTGAAACCTCTATGGTACGGTCCGCGGCGACTCCGGGCCTGGAGGGCTCTTCTGATGCGGCTGGGACGTTCGAGCAGGTGGATGGGGGCGGTGGCCCTGCTGGCGGTGGTTTCCAGCGGATGTAGCGAGTCCGGTGACATCGGCTTCCCGTGCGTGCTGGTGCGCTCGGACGGGGATGGCGGGGTGGTTCCGATCACCAACGGCGAGCTGCAGCCGAACACCGACATCGTCTCCTTCGGCTCCTTCGAGTGCGAGGACTTCACCTGCGTGCGGCACCGCTACGCGCAGATCGTGGGGGAGCCCAACGCCCCGGCCAATGGCGTCTGCAGCCGGGATTGCACCGCCGGAGACACCCGCGGCTGTGTGGCGCTCCATCCGGAGGCCTCCGAGGACGACGGTCCGTTCACCTGCCGATCGCTGGTGCTGGACGAGGAGACCCTCACCCTCCTGTGTTCGCAGCCCAATCCGCCGCCGATCTGCGGGAGCACCGCCCAGTCCAACTACTGTGCCCAGGGCGCCACCCGGCCGGACGCCAAGGATCTGTCCGCGGACGCAGGTACGTAGTCCTCCCACCTCCCGGGGACGGATCCCCCCGGAGGCGGGCGTTCACCACAATCGACGGGCGCCAGATCTTTTCGCGGTCTGGTTCGTGAAAGGGATGCGCGGAGAGTTCTGTCCGCCGTGTCCAGGAGCCCGCACATGAACCGCACCGCCCTCTTTCTGGGTCTCGCCGCCGTCCTCTCCCTGCTGGCCCTGGTGGTCGGCCTGCCCGACTTCTCCCAGGGACCGGGACCGACGGTGACTCCCCCGATGCCGCTCACCCCTCCTCCGGTGGCGGTGAGCGGCGAAGGGTCGCTGACCCTCCAGGCCAGATTGTCCCACCCGTACCTGGGACCGGGACAATCCGACCAGTTCCTCACCCTGGAGGTGACCGGCAAGGAGCTCCCCGGCGCCACCCGCAGCCCGGTCAACCTGGCCCTGGTGCTGGACCGCTCCGGATCGATGAGCGGGCAGAAGCTGGCGGACGCCAAGCAGGCCGCGCGGGTGCTGGTGGGGCAGCTGCGGGACGAGGACCGGCTGGCGATCGTCCACTACGGCTCGGACGTGCGCGCCTTCTCCAGCGCCCAGGCCACCGCCGCCAACCGGGAGCGGATGCTGCGCTACGTGGACGGGATCTTCGATGACGGGGGGACCAACATCGGGGACGGCCTCTCCGCCGGGCGGGACCAGCTGCTCTCCGGGCTCAAGGAGTTCCGCGTCAACCGGGTGATCCTGATCAGCGACGGCCAGCCCACCGAGGGCCTCACCGACCACTCCGACCTGGTGAACATCGTCCGGCAGATCCGCACCCATGGGATCTCGGTCAGCTCGATCGGGGTGGGCACCGACTTCAACGAGGACCTGATGCAGGCCTTCTCCGAGGTGGGCGCCGGGTCCTACGCCTACCTGCAGGACTCGCTGCGGCTCTCCAACATCTTCCAGCGCGATCTGCAGGCCGCCACCACCCAGGTGGCGCGCAACGTGATCTTGAACCTGGACCTGCCCGAGGGCACCTCGCTGGGAGAGGTGCTGGGCTACAGCAGCACCCAGGTGGGCAACCAGATCCAGATCTCCTTGCCCGACTTCTCCAGCGGCCAGCTGGAGCGGGTGGTGGTGCGGCTGGTGGTCCGCGCCGGGCGGGTCGGTCAAGCGGTGGATGTGGCGAAGCTGGCGCTTGGGTACCGTGATCTCCTCAAGGATGCGCCGGCCGAGGCCCTGGCCCAGCTGACCGCGATGGTCACCGACCGGCAGGAGGAGATCACCCTGCACCAGGACAAGGACGCCACCGTCTACGCCACCCGGGCCCGCAGCGCCCGGAACACCCACGAGGCGGCCGAGTCGCTCAAGCGCGGAGATCGCCAGCGGGCGGTGGAGCTGCTGCAGCAGAACCAGGTGCTGTTCCGGGAAGCGGCCTCGGTGGCCGGGGCCCCGGCGGTGGCCGCGGACGTCAAGGAGCAGGCAGAGATGATCCAGGGGATGGGCTCCGCCAACACCGAGGAGGAGATCCAGCACCAGGTGAAGGGCACCAAGCGCAAGGCCATGAAGGACTACGGCCGGGTCGGCTCCACCTACTAGCGAAGGGAATCTCCCATGGCATCGTCGACTGCGACCCTCCAGCTGCACCACCGCGAGACCTTCGAGCGGAACGTCACCCGGTCCCTGATCGCCGGGGGGGTGGCCGGGGCGGTGCACTTCCTCTCCGCCCAGGCGGCGAACCTGGCCGCCTCGGTGCTGGGGACCGCGCCTACCCAGCTGTTTCCTGCCCCGGACCTGCTGCAGTTCCTCCCCCTCTCCTACGCCACCATCGCCGGGGTGGCGGTGGCCACCGCGCGGGGGGACAAGCTGGATCGGCTGATGCTGGTCGCCCTGGGGGTGGTGCTGCCGGCGGTGCCCTGGCTGTTCGGGGTCTCCGCGGCCTGGACGGTGGGGCTGGCGGCGGCGGCGGCGGGGGCGCTGATGGTGCGCTCCCACCTCAGCGACCGCGGCGAGGAGGGCAACGTGGGCGGGGGCCGCCCCGGGATCCTCAACTACCTGCTGGGCGCCGGGCTGACCGGAGGCCTGGCGGTGGCCGGCGTCCAGGTGGCGCGGGCGCTGTCCTTCCGGATGGAGGACTTCTCCACCCCGCCGCTGATCGCCGCGGTGCTGGCGGGGGTGGTGCTGGCGCTGTTCGTGGGGCTGGGGTCGATCGCCGCCCACGTGGCGCTGTCCGCGGATCCGGTGGAGGCCCGCTGCGAGGAGGTGATCCCGCAGCTGAGCGGCGAGCTCAAGAGCCTGGCCTCGCGCGCGCTGACCCTCTACCAGCAGTGCGGCAAGTCGCTGGCCGCCCTGCCCCGCGAGCCGGCCCGGGAGGAGATGGCCCGCACCCTGGGCCTGATGACCCGGGAGGCGGTGGACCTGGCGGCGGAGTGGTCCGGCCTGGAGACCCAGCTGCAGAGCGGCGCGGTGCAGGACCTCTCCGCGCAGCAGGCGGAGCTGGAGTCCAGCATCCAGACCGCGCGGGATCCGGTGGCCCGCCAGCAGCTGCAGCTGGCCGCCTCGGCGATCCGCGAGGAGATGCAGCACCTGGACGAGCTGTCGCTGCAGCGGGAGCGGGTGGTGGCCAAGCTGAAGGCGGAGGTGGCGCTGTTGGAGCGGGCCCGGGTGGCGCTGATCGGGATGCGCAGCGGGCAGATGCAGCTCAAGGCCGCCGAGCTGTCCGCGCTGGCCCGCAAGTTCAACTCCCTCTCCTCACTGCAGGTGGCCGAGGCCCGGCTGGCCGGGGCGGTGGCCACCTCCGCGGAGTTGGAGGCCCAACCGTTGGCGGTCTCCTCCCCGGTGGATCCGCTGGCGGCCGCCGGCCCGGGAACCGAGCCGAACCGACTCAAGGTCTGATCCCGGGTCGCCGCGCCGCGCAACGCGGCGGCCCGATGGGTCCCATCAGTTTGGGGGGAAAGCAGTTTTTGCCCACCCGGGGGCCATCTTGCGGAATGTCCGGATGTCGACTATCGACCCGGCGTTCGCCCCAGACACGCCACCTAGGCCGGAACCGGCGTTTTCACTGGGCGAACGAAAAAAGAGGGGACTCCCAATCATGAAGAAGTTGTTTGCGCTTGCGCTTGCCGTGTCCGTTGTTGGCTGTGGTCCGCAGATCGAGCTCTCGGAGCGTCCGCGGTTCGTGGACGGGGTGAACACCATCACCTTCATGCTGTACGACGCGCTGACCGGAGCGGAGATCACCGATCCCGCCGCCACCGTCACCATCACCATCGGCACCTACCAGCTGACCTCCACCCGCCCGGACCCGACCAGCGGGCAGAACGTGCTGATCGTCCCCCAGGTCCCCCCCGGGACCCACCGCGCGCTGATCACCGCCGCCGGCTATGTCAGCTTCCTGGGCCGTCCCACCGGAAACTGCAACTGGAACAACGGCAACGGCCCCTCCGGGCAGTGCTACCAGACCTACCAGGTGGCGATGTTCCCCACCGCCAGCGTCCAGAGCCCGGTGACCGTGCGCGCCTTCGAGGAGACCACCGGCGTGGCGCTCAAGTCGGGCACCGCGGTGGCCACCTTGACCTCCGTGGACACCCTGATCCCCGTCTCCGGCTGGACCCAGCTCCCCGGGACCTTCGCCGAGCGTCCGAACAGCCTGGTGGTGAACCTGACCAACGGCGCGGCCGTGTTCCCGGCCGCCGATCTGGTGATGGGCGGCACCTACAGCGTCGACATCTACAACGGGGTCAGCGCCACCGATCAGCTGCTCTCCCCGTACGAGAACGAGACCTTCCAGGCCGGCAGCAGCTACCCGGAGCTGACCCTGTTCATGGGTCCGCCCAGCGAGTACCCGGTGGCCCTGTCCTCCTCGTCGGAGAACGGCGTGAACCATGTCGGCGCGGCGTCGAACTTCTGGGTGAAGTTCCCCTACCAGGTCGAGGTTTGCAGCCTGAGCATCGACCACTCCCTGGGCTTCACCTGGGGCTACAGCGACGTGGACGCGGACGGCGCCTTCGCCACCGCGCTGCCCAACCCGTTCACCATCACCCCCACCCTGGAGAACGGGGGCACCGTGCTCACCCTGAGCCCGAACTGGGAGGTCCCGCCGGACACCGGTGACGGCCACCTGGACGTGGACTTCTACGGGGTCCGGGTCCGGGCCAAGGGCTCCAACTCCTGCTGGGACCTGGACGACATCGAGATCCGGTACGGCAGCGACGTGTACCCGCACATGCACGTCGTCCCGACTCCGTAACCCTCCGTCCTTCAGAGAGACCCACACACCATGAACACCCTGAAGATCGCGGCCCTGGCCGTGGCCCTGGTGGCCACCTCCGCCTCCGCCCAGACGGCCCCCGCTCCCGCGGCCTCCGCCACCCCCAAGGTCCAGCCCTCGCTGAGCACCGATGAGGGTTGGAACTCGGACTGGGCGCTGCTGTTCTCGCTCAACAACATCCTCACCAGCGGCAGCATCCTGAGCGCCAGTGGCACCGGCTCCATCTCCGCCAGCTACTTCCTGGCGGACGATGCCGCGGTGCGCGCCGGCGTCAGCCTCAGCCGCAGCCACAACCCCAATCAGCTGACCAAGGTGGTGACCCTCACCGGCACCGACAACACCACCACCTACAACATCTCCAACCCCTCCGGTTTCACCGAGTTCCACGCGGTGAACGTCCGGGGTGACTACCTCAAGCGCCTCTCCTCGCGCTCCATCGCCCCCTACCTGGGCGGCGGCGTGTCGGCAGGCTGGAGCTGGACCCGGAACAACCTGCTGGACGACGTCAGCGTGGTTGATCAGCGGCTGGAGATCGACAACCACTCCGACGGCTTCAACGTGAACGGTCACGGCATCGTGGGCGCCGAGTGGCGCCTGCACTCCAACTTCGCGCTCTACGCGGAGTACGGGGTGACGGTGAACCTGTACCAGCTGAACCAGCTGAACAACCGCACCACGGTGGAGAACAACGCGGGCGGAACCCCGACCACCACCCAGAACACCACCCAGCGGACGACCCACTCGTTCCTGCAGCTGTCCACCGGGCTGTCCCAGGGCGGAACCCTGGGTCTGCAGGTCTTCTTCTAAGACCCCGGTCGTCGTCTCCAGGAGATCCCCAGCCGGCCTTCGCGCCTGCTGGGGATTTTCTTTTGCGGGCTACTGGATCTGCAGGCCGGGCGGCAGCTGCAGCTCCAGCCGCGAACCGGTGCGCATCCCGACCCTGGCGGTCCAGCCGCCGGGGACCTCCAGCACATGGCGCGAGGGGCGGCCCACGTGGCGGGAGGCCAGGGAGCGGGGGACCGCGCTCTCCACGATCCCCACCACCGTCCCGTCCTCGGCCAGGAACACCATGTCCAGCGGGATCAGGGTGTTCTTCATCCAGAAGGAGTGGTCCTCGTCCTGGTCGAACAGGAACAGCATCCCCCGTCCGTCTTTCAGCTCGGTGCGCCACATCATCCCGCGGGTGCGGGAGTCGGGGGTGGCGGCGACCTCCACCTCGATCACCTGGCGGCTGCCGTAGGCGTCCTGGAAGAAGAGGCGGCCCTGGGGCATGGCGGGGGGCAGATAGTCCTCGGCGGTGACGTCGGGGCGGATCAGCCGCGCCCCCTTGGGAGTGGAGGGGTCCTGGCCATTGGCGCTCTGGCCGGGGCACCCGGAGGTGAACAGCAGCGCCCCGGTGGTCAGCGCCAGGGCCCGGCGGCGGAAGGGGCGGCTCACGACTTGAGCTGCTTGTTGAGCAGCTTCCCGGTCAGCTCCGGCCCCAGGCTGTCGGCCATCAGCTGCTCCACCACCCCCTCGAAGTCCGAGCGCTGGTGGTCCCCGTTGTAGATGAAGCGGATCCCCATCCCCGGCTCCTCACCGTCCGGTTTGGACCACACCACCTCGCCCAGCAGTTCGAAGGGCTGGTCCCGGTGGGGGATGCTCAGCTTGAACAAAAAGCGCGTCCCGATCGGGAGCGGCTTCTTGGTCTTGATGAAGGTTCCACCCTTGGAGATGTTCTTCGTGTAGTCCGCGAAGAAGGAGTTCATCTTCTTGTAGTCGACCTTCAACTCGATCGGCGCTCGGACGTGCTGACGGATCTCCGAGCTCTTTGGGTCGTTCATGCTGGCGTGAGTATAGGGGAGCCGATGCGACAAGTCGTTTCCCGCGCTGCGTTCCTGTTGCGCAGCCCGGCGGTGCTGGGAGTGGGAGGACTGATCGCCGGGGGCGGGGTGTTCCTGGTCCGGCTGCCCCTGCTTGGGATGCCGGGCTTCGAACTGTCCCTGGTGCTCTCCTTGGGGATCGGCCTGTTGGGGGGCGTGGTGGGGGCCTCGGCCGGCTTTCTGGAGCGCCGGTTGATCCAGGGGAGGGATCCTCGGCCCGGGGGGGCCCAGCGGATGGACCTGCCGGCCCAGTCCGTGTTCCACGCCATCGCCGCCGGCGCCCTGCTCAACGGGCTGTTCCTGCTGCCGCCGCTGGTGGCGGCCACCCTGTACGCGATCGCCTCCACCGTCTGCGATCCGTTCGAGCACGTGGGCTTTGTGCCCCTGCTGCCCTTCCCCTCCGCGCTGCTGGCCTCCGCGGCGGGGGTGTGCTGCGCGCTGGGCGCCCGGGGCAAGACCGGCGCCTTTCTGCGCTACCTGCTGCTGGTGGCGGTCTCCGCGGGGGTCACCGCCTGGCCGATCGTGTTCGGCCCCCAGGTCTTTGCCTTCAACCACTTCGGCGGGGTGCTGCCCGGCCCCTTGTACGACGAGGCCCTGGCGGTCACCCCGGCCATCGGCTGGTTCCGGGTCCAGACCCTGCTGCTGGCGGTCTGCCTGTGGCTGCTGGCCTCGGTGTTGCTGGACATGAGGGACGGCCGACTGGGGCGGCCCCACCTGCGACCCGGTCCGCTGGTCCTGCTGGGAGCGATGGCGGTCTGTGGGTTTGCGCTGGAGGAGCGGGCCTCCCAGCTGGGGTACCGGATGACCGAGGCCCACCTCACCGAGCAGCTGGGCGGGATCCGGGAGAGCGAGCACTTCCTGATCACCTATCCCCGCGGCAAGCCCCGGCTGGAGGTGGACCGGCTGGTGCGGGATCTGGAGTTCCAACACCAGCAGCTGTCCGGGTTCCTGGGCGTCTCGCCCCCGGGGCGGATCCGCGTCTACCTGTACCCCAGCGCCGAGGTGAAGAGCGTGCTGGTGGGGGCCGGGCGGACCCAGTTCGCCAAGCCCTGGCAGCACAGCCTGCACGTCAACGACGCCCCCTTTCCGCATGGGGTGCTCCGCCACGAGCTGGCCCACGTGATGGCCGCTCCGCTGGGGTCCGGTCCCTTCCAGGTGACCAGCCGCTACGGGGTGATCCCGGTGATGGGGATCATCGAGGGGCTGGCGGTGGCCGCCGATGATCCGGTGGACGAGCTGACCCTGCACCAGTGGGCGGCGGGGATGCGCCGGGAGGGGCTGGCCCCGGACGTGCGGGAGATCCTGGGTCCGCGCGGCTTCTACCAGAGCGCGCCGGCCCGGGCCTACACCCTGGTGGGGTCCTTCCTGCGCTACCTGGCGGACACCTACGGCACCCAGAAGCTGGGGCAGCTGTATGCCCGGGGGGACTTCGAGACCAGCTACGGGCGGACCCTGGACGCGCTGGCCACCGAGTGGGAGCGGCATCTGGAGACGGTGACCATTGCCCCCGCGCAGCTGAACCAGGCCTTCGCCCGCTTCCGGCAGCCGTCCCTGTTCGTCCGGCCCTGCGCGCGGGAGGTGGCCACCCTGCATGCGCGGGCCAGCCAGCTGCTGGCCTCGGATCCGGAGGCGGCGCTGGCGGACTTCCGGCGCTGCTCGCTGCTGCAGCCGGGGGAACCCACCTACCGGCTGGGGGAGGCGGCGGCGCTGGTGCGGATGGAACGAGGCGGCGAGGCGCTGCGGCTGCTGACCGACGTCGCCCTGGGGGTGGCCGGCAAGCCGTCGCTGGAGGCGGAGGTGCTGCTGGCCCAGGCGGACGTGGCCACCGAGGTGGGTTCGCCCGATCAGGCGGGGACGCTGTTGCAGCGGGTGCTGGCGCTGGACACCAGCTCCGCGGTGGAGCGGACCGCGCGGGTGAAGCTGGCCGCCCTCTCCTCTCCGGTCGCCGGCCCGGCGGTGTGGCACTACTTCCGGCCCGGCTCGGATGAACTGCGGCTGCTGCGGCTCTCCAACGCGCTGGAGCAGGAGCCCGGCAACGTGGCGGTGGCGTACCTGCTGGGCCGCCGGCTGGTGCAGTCCGGCGAGCCGGCGCTGGGCGAAGGCTACCTGGCCCGGGTGCTGGCCAGCGCCGGGGTGCCGGACTCGCTGCTCAAGGAGACCTGGAGGCTGCGCGCCGAGGCGCTGTATCTGGCCGGCGACTGTCCGGGGGTGGTGGACCTGGCGGGCAAGCTGCCGGATCTGGGCGAGGTGCTTAGAAGGCAGGTGAACGGTTGGGTGGCCCGCTGTGACTTCGAACAACGGGTCTTTCAGTCCCCGCTGGTCCCGCCCGCCCCCTTTCGCTAAGCGGTGCCGGCACAGACGCCTTGAGGAGAACCAGCACATGAAGTTCGAGCTGAAGCAGCGGATCGCCGGGACCGTGGACGAGGTGGAGCGGGCGATGATGGACGATCGCTACACGCCCTTCCTGCTGGCCCACCACGGGGTGCTGCTGGAGGCACAGGTGCTGGAACTCAAGGATCAGGGAACGGTGATCCACCGCAAGGTGCGCTACCGGCCCCAGCCGGTGATCAAGGCGATTGGCCCCAAGGAGATCCCGCCGGAGTGGTTCGCCTTCGTGGAGACCTCCTCCTACGACAAGAAGAAGAAGGAGCTGACCTTCACCAACGTGCCCACCTCGAACTCCATCGCCAGCATGCTGGTCAACACCGGGTCGCTGAAGCTGCGCGAGGTGAACGGCCAGGTGGAGCGCACCGCCAGCGGGGAGATCCAGGTCAAGGTCCCCTTCTTCCTCAAGCCGTTGGCGATGATCGCCGAGCGGGTGATCCACGCGGAGGGGATGAAGATCCTGGAGGGCGAGCCCCCGGTGATGAACCGCTTCCTGGCGGAGGTGTTCCGCAAGTAAGTCGTTGGCATGAAGGCTGCTAAAGAGCCCCCCATGGTTTCTTCCCTTCGCACCCTCGGGCTGGCGCTGGTCGGCGCCGCCCTGGCCACCGGCTGCGCCTCCCGGAAAATCCCGGGGACGGACATCCCGGACACCGACGACACCCGGGCGGTGATCGCGGTGGTGGACACCTACCGGCAGGCGCTGGAGCGCCGGGACGCCAACGCGATCCTGGCGCTGCTCTCCGAGTCCTTCCACGACGGCGCCGGCACCGGTTCGGTGGAGGATGACCTCCACTACCGCGACATGCGGGAGGTGCTGCCCAAGCGGCTGAGCCAGCTGGAGAACATGCGGGCCACCTTCAACATCCGGACGGTGGACGTGCTGGATCCCCAGACCGCGGCGGTGGTCTACCAGTTCGACGCCCAGTACGACCTGCCCGGCCTCAAGACCAAGCCGGTCCGGCAGACCGATCTGATGAAGATGTGGCTGAAGAAGGTCGGCGGAGAGTGGAAGATCCTCTCCGGAATCTAGTGCGTCAGTTTGTCACTGCCGGGGCGGGGGCCGGCGGACAAACCGTCAGCGGCCCCGCTGCTGGCACCAGCGGATCACCCGGGCCGCGTAGTCCTCGCCGTTGAACTGTGACAGCTCCTGGATCCCGGTGGGAGAGGTGACGTTCACCTCGGTCAGCTTCCCACCGATCACGTCGATCCCCACGAAGTACAGCCCGTCCTCGCGCAGCGCCGGGGCCAGGGTCTCGATGATCTCCCGGTCCTGACGGTCCAGCGAGGCGCTCTCCGCGTGCCCGCCCAGGTGGAGGTTGTTTCGCTCCTCCCCTTCCCCGTGGATCCGCAAGATCGCCCCCAGCGGTTCGCCGTCCAGCAGCAGGATCCGCTTGTCCCCCTGGGCGGCGCTGGCCAGGTAGGCCTGGGCCTCGCAGCGGCGGCCCCCCTCGGTGGCCACCTCCAGCAGCGCGGTCAGCCCCCGCATCCCCTGCTGGGCGAACAGGATCCCGCTGCCCCCCGCCGCGTCCAGCGGCTTGAGCACCACCTCGCGGTGCTCCTCCACGAAGGCAAGCAGCAGGCGGCGATCGGAGGTCACCAGCGAAGGCGGCCCCAGCTGGGGGAAGCGCAGGCCATAGAGCTTCTCGTTGGCGCCGCGGACCCCGGTGGGATCGTTGACCAGCAGCGTCTTCTGCCGGTCCACCCGGTCCAGGATCCAGGTGGTCTCCACGTAGGCCAAATCGAAGGGCGGGTCGGTGCGCAGCCAGGCGCAACCAAACTCGTCCACCCGGCGGCGCTGGGGCGGCCCCAGATATTCGAAGGGGGCGCCGGTGCCCCCGGGGACCTTCACCGGGCGGCTGAGCACCCAGGGGGTGCCTCCCACCAGTGACAGCGAGGCGGACAGCGCCACGTGGGTGCGCAGGCCCAGGGTGTGGGCGGCGCGCAACAGCGCGTAGGTCGTGTCCGCGTTCGGCTGGGCACGCTCCAGGGGGTCCATCAGGAAGAGCAGTTCCACCTCCCCATGGTGCCGGGCCCCCTCCCCGCGCGCAGGACTTATCGACCGCCTCTTTCCTCCAGCGGACGTCCCTACTCCAGGCCCAGCAGCCGCAAGAACCCGGCGCTGTCCAGGGCCGAGAGTTGCCGGGCCCGGGCCAGGTAGGTGCGGAAGTCCTTGCGGGCCAGTCGCTCCGGGGGCAGCGGCGAGAGGTGGAAGTCCCGGATGCGGGAGGCGGTGTAGCGGATGGCGCCGAAGAGGGCGAAGTCCAGCAGGTGCTCGGCCTCCCCCGGCTGGAACGGACGCTCCTGCTGGTAGCCGCGCAGCAGGGCGGCGCACAGGGCGGGCTGGTAGCGGTCCTCGAAGCACCAGGCGTTGAGGGTGATCGCCACGTCCAGGATCAGCGCGTCCCGGCAGGCCATCTCGAAGTCGAAGATCGCGCTCACCCGGTCTCCCAGCCACTTCACGTTGTCCAAAAAGATGTCGGCGTGGATCACCCCGCGCGGGATCAGCGCCCGGTGCGGGCGGCGGGTCCGCGCCAGCAGGGAGAGCAGCTCCGCGGCGATCGCCCGCAGCTGGGGATCGGAGTGGAGCTCCAGCTCCCGCAGCCAGCCCTCCACGGTGGCGTCGTCGTAGGGGTTCTCCCGCTCTCCGAGAAACGCGTTGCCCAGCCGGTGCAGCTTCCCCAGCTCTGCCCCCAGCCGCTCCAGGTGATCGGTGGTCAGCTGGGAGCGGTTCAGCTCCTCTCCCGCCAGGTAGTGGAACAGGGTCACCCGGCCCCCGGCCAGGGGAAGGAACGGCTCCCCGCGGACGGTGGGGACGATCCGCGGCCCGGGGAAGCCGGACTCCCCCAGGTGGGCCAGCAGCTGGGCCTCGAACTGCAGATCCGCCGCCGAGCGGGCGGTGGTGTGACGCAGGAACAGCCGCCCCCCGGGGGTCTGCAGCCGGTAGTTGCTGTTGATCGACCCCTGGGGGATCCCGATCGCCTCCAGCGGCTGGCCCAATCCATAGGAGTGGGAGACCGCGTCCAGATCCTCTGCTGTCAGCGCCGCGTAGATCGCCACCGTGTCTCCCGGGCACCGATACCGAAGTGTGCCGCCCAACCAACAACTACCACCGACCGGGGTCTCCTTTGACAGCGTCCCTCTCCGGAGGAGAACCTGCGCGGCATGGAATCCCAGACCCCGGAAGGCGCAGACGACTGGAAGAAGCAGGAGTCGCTGCGTTCGGTGCTGACCCAGGTGGTGGTGGTGGGGTCGCTGCTGGCGCTGGCGGTGTTCTTCGCCTACCGCCGGGGGGTGGACAAGCAGCAGGCCACCGCGGCGATCGAGCAGGCGCGGCAGCTGATCCGCCTGGACGCGCCCTCGGATCTGAGGGCCGCGCTGCAGATCCTGGAGCCGGCGCTGCAGTCCAGCGTGCGCGGCGGGGACGCCCACGCCCTGGCCGCCCGGGTGCTGGCGGAGCTGGGGGTGGTCCACGGCGATCCGGACGCCCAGCGGCAGGCCGGGCTGCATCTGGCGGTGGCGGTGAAGGAGGACTCGGAGGTGGAGGAGCGCTTCTCCGCCCAGGCGCTGCTGGCGGTGGGCGCCGGCCGGGCCGCGGAGGGGGTCACCCAGATGTCCGAGCGGACCGTGGGCGGGCTGC
Organism: Myxococcaceae bacterium; assembly: GCA_036675345.1. Classification (GTDB taxonomy): domain Bacteria; phylum Myxococcota; class Myxococcia; order Myxococcales; family Myxococcaceae; genus JALYOC01. The sequence goes on along the minus strand of JAKFFE010000031.1, from coordinate 256,139 downwards.
GGCGGCTGGACCTGGAGTACGTGCTGGCCCGGGCCCAGCTGGCCACCGGCCGCACCGATCTGGCGCTGGCCACCCTCTCCCGCGCGGCGCAGATCGCGTCCGGCGAGCCGCGGATCCACTCGCTGCACGCCGACCTGCTGGCGGAGGTCGGGGACCTGCCCGAGGCGGTGGCCAGCTACCGGCGGGCGCTGGCCGGGAACGCCCAGCACCCCTCGGCGCGGCTGGGGCTGGCCCTGGCAGTGGCCCGGCGCAGCGGAGACCCGGCGGGGGTAGACGCGGCGGTGGCCGCCCTGCAGCGGGAGGGATCGTTCACCCCGGCCCTGGCGGCGCGGGTGGAGGCCTCCCGGACCTCGGCGGCCAGCGCATTGGCAGTGGACGTGCCCTAGGGAAACAGGTCGGCGCCGCTGAGCCGTCCGTGCTCGGCGGTGCGGAAGCGCCACTCCCCGTCCGTCTCCCGGACCAGGGTGGCGTCGATCCGGTAGCCGGTCAGCGAACCGGTCTCCGCCGCGGCCGCCAGATCCTGCCCGGCCTTGCGGGCGAAGAGGAACTTGCCGGAGAAGGTCGCCTGGCTCTCGCCCTCCAAGGTGACCTCCAGGTCCAGCGGCACCACCTCCACGAACTCCCCCCGGAACATCTGGGCGGCGAGGATCCCCTTGAGCTGGGCCTTGTCCGCGCCGCCCTGGCCTGCGAACTGCTCGGAGATCTGCTCGAGGATGAAGCCCAGGTCGCGCTTCCCGGCGGCCTCCGCCATCTGCTCCACCTGGTGACGGATCCGGTCCTCCGGGGTCTGGGCCCGGGTGGGCCAGAGCCACAGCCCCAGTCCCACCACCGCCAGCCCGGCGGCCAGCAGGATCAGCTTGGAGCGATCCAGCTGCATCGCGCTACCGGACCTCGGACTTGGGCGGCTCGGGGAGCTCGGGCTCCATCACCAGCTCGTCGGCGTCGATGATCTCCGCCGGCCGCAGGGCCTCGCCGATCTGCTTGAGCCGGCGATCGGAGAGGGTCTCCAGATAGGTCCGGGTGTTGGGGAAGGCCACCGTCAGCTCGGCGAAGTCCTTGCGGTCCAAAAACGCGGTGGCGGTCTTGCGGGTGGCGGCCACGGTGGCGGTGGCGCGCAGCCCGGTGAGCAGGGAGATCTCCCCCGCCACATCGCCCTCGCGCAGGATCCCCAGCGAGACCAGGCCGCCGGCCGGGTCCTCCTTCTGGACCACCAGCTCGCCGGCCAGGACCAGGAACAGCCCCGGGGAGTGCTCGCCCTCCACCAGCGCCTTCTCGTTGGGGGCCAGGGCGCGGAAGGTGAAGTGCTGCAGCAACTGCGCCCGGTCCGCCTCCGGGATCTGCTGGAACAAGGGCGAGGTGGCCATCAGGTTCTTCGCCATGCGGGCCTGGGCGAAGTCCGCCAGCACCTGGGGCACCGAGGGGTGGGACTTGGCCACCTGGTTGAGGTGTTCGCGCTTGATCTCGAACACGTCGGTCTCCACCACCGCGGTGACGGTGGCGGTGGGCTGGGCCCCGGTGAGCATGGAGATCTCCCCGAAGATCGAACCGCCGCCCAGCGACCCCAGGGTCTTGCGCTCCTGATCCATCTGCCGGCTGACCGCGGCCCGGCCGGCCACCAGCACCCAGATCGCGTCTCCGCCCTGCCCCTCCTGGGAGATCACCTCGTCCGGCTTGGTCTCCCGGTAGGTCATCCGGCCCACCAGGTCCACGAACGCGTCCCGCTCCAGGTCCGCGAACAGCGGCAACGGGGGGCGGGCGTTGGGATCGGCGACGCCGCCGGGGTCGGGGGCGGCCAGCACCTCGATGGCGCGGTTGGTCAGCTCCTCTCCCTGCAGGGTCATCAGATCCGTCTCCACCTTGCCGTCGTAGAGCTGTTCGGGCGGGAGCGGCGGGGGCACCTGGGCCTTGCCGCCCACCGCGCGGGCGGCGCGGGAGTGGATCCGGGAGAGGGTGTCCTTGAGCCGGCGCTCGTGGGGGCTGTGGCCCAGCGCGATCTTGCAGGCGGCGATGGCGGAGAGCAGGTAGTCCCGCTTGAGCAGCCCCTCGGCGCAGGCGTGCAGCGCGGTCACCGCGCGCTCCTTCTCGCCCAGCTCCACCAGACAGCGGGCGGCCAGCATCCGCGACCGGTGGTCGTTGGGCAGCCGGCGCACTGCCTCGGCAAACACGGCGAGCGCCTTCTCGAACTGCTTCTCGTCGAGGAGGTCCATCCCCAGCTCACGCAGGTGGCTCATAGGGACGGGACTGTGGCGTTAGTTCAAGGCTCCATCAAGCGGAGCGTGGTTTCTGCCTTCTGGTAGGCGTCCGATCCCTTGGGAGCCACCTGCATCACCAGCTTGAGCTTGGCGATGGACTGCTTCGGATCCCGCTCCCGGATCATGTAGGCCTCCAGGTACAGATCGTCCGCCCGCTGCCCCATCTTGGCCAGGCCCTGCTGGGCCCGCTCGTCGCCCGGGGAGCGGCGGAGGATGTCCCGGTACAGCTGGGTGGCGGTCCCCAAGTCGTTGCGGGCCACCGCCGCCTTGGCGGCCGCGTTCTGGGCGTCCGCCAGCTGTTCGTCCAGCAGATCCCCCAGGCTGCCCGGGAGCGCGATCTGCTGGTACAGCGAGTGGGCCTTCTGCAGGGGCCGCAGGGCGCTCTCCATCGCCCGGGCCCGGACCTTCTTCTGGGCGTCCTCCCAGCTGCGGGCAAAGGTCGGGATCAGCGCCTTGAGGGTGCGGGCCCGGCTGCGGATGTCCTCGTCGCCGCGGTAGGCGTCCACCACCCGGTCGCACTCCAGCACCGCGCGGGGAAAGTCCATGGCGTGGAACTTCCGCTCCACCGGACGGAACGCGTTGTCCACGAAGGCCTTGCGGGCCTGCACCGCCCGGACCTGGTTGCGCTGCTTGTCGGCGGTGCTGCGCTCCTGGTCCATCTGCTGCTGCTTCTGGACCAGCGCCTCCACCTCCTCCAGCCGCCCCTTCATCCGGGTCTTCCGCTCGTCGGGGAGCTGTTCAATGAACTGGGCGGCGGTGGCCGGATCCAGCGCGTCCAGCGCGTCCTGGGCGCTCTTCTCCAGATAGTCGGCCTGCTTGGAGAGGATCTCCTGCTCCAGCGCCTGCCGCTCCAGGATCCGCTTCTCCGAGGCCTCCGGGGTCCGGGCCAGCTCGGCGCGGGCGTCGTCGAACCGCTGCTGCTCCACCAGAGACCGGGCCAGCTCCAGCGACTTGATCGCCGCCAGCTCCTTGCGGGCCACGTCCCCCAGGCTGTCCTCGTCGATCCCGGTCTTGATCCGCTCGGCGGACTCGATCAGATCCACCGCGTCGCCGAAGCGGCCATCCATCATCGCGATCCGGGCCGCGTCCATCTTCCGGGTGGCGGCCAGCTCGCGGGCATCCGGCGGCGGGGCCACCGCCTCGCGGAAGATCGTGGAGAGCACCACCCAGATCAGGAGCACCGCCAGCAGGGACCCGCCGATGGCGCCGATCCGCTGCTGCAGCGAATAGGACTCCCAGCGGCCCTTGAGGCTGGAGCGGTAGCGGGCCTCCTCGGCGGCCTGCTTCTCCTCCTCCGCGCGCTTGGCGTCGTCCTCCGCCTTCTGCTTGGCGGCGGCGGCCGCCTCCAGCTTCTTCGCCTCGCGCTCCTCCTTGGTCCGGCGAACCTCCTCCTGCTTGCGGTCCGCCTCCTCGCGCGCCTTCTTCACCGCCTCCAGCTCGTCCACGAACTGGAGCTTGGTGGCGCCGATCTCGATCACGTCCTCGTGGCGGAGCAGCTTCTCATCCACCCGCTCGCCGTTGACCTTGGTGCCGTTGCCGGAGACCAGGTCGCGCAACAGCACTCCCTTCTCTCCCTGGATCAGCTCCAGGTGGCGGCGGCTGATCGACCGGTCCTCGACCTGGATGTGGCAGCCGGTGGCGCGGCCGATCACCATCCGCACGCCGGTCAGCCGCTTGACCTTGCCCTTCTCCGGGCCGGCCAGGATCACCAGCTTGCGGGGCGGACCGGCGCGGGTGGACTCCACCTCGTCGTCCTCGTCGCCTTGCGGGGCGGCCCCGCCGGCGAGGTCTTCGGGCAGTGGATCGTCCTCGCCGTAGATGTCACGCCCGTCCTCAACGGGTTCATCCGTTGCGGGATATTCGTTGCCGGTCTGGTAGCCGGGTCGGGCGCCGCTGCGAGTTCCCATGGAAGTGGCTGGAATTACAGCGCGGACCGTTGCCGGTGTCGAGGCGCGTCGTTACTGTCCCCGTCCCTTTGCGTGACTTGCGCACAGGTAAGGAGGCCGTTCCTTGGCGAGCAGGCAGGCTGCGAAGAGCGCGAAGAAGACGAAATCCATGATGGCGGCAGAGCCGGTGCTGGTGCGCCCGCTGCTCCCCATCCCGCTGATCGAGCGGCTGCTGGCGGCGGCGATGACCCGCGGCGGCGACTTCGCCGAAGTCTACGTGGAGCGCGCGGTGATGACCGCGGTGGTGATGGAGGAGCGCAAGGTCAAGAGCGCCCAGACCGGCCTCACCCAGGGGGTGGGGATCCGGGTGATCAGCGGGGCCAAGGTCGGCTACGCCTACTCCGACGACCTGGATGAGCCGGCCCTGTTCCGCGCCGCCGCCACCGCGGCGCTGATCGCCTCCGGGGGAGGTTCGGAGCGGTCGGTGAAGGTCAGCCGGATCGCCACCCCGATGTACTACCGGGTGGCAGTCCCCCTCTCGGAGGTGGACGTGGACCGCAAGGTGGAGCTGATCGTCCGGGCGGACAAGGCGGCGCACGCCTTCGACCCCCGGGTAAAGCAGGTCACCGCCAGCTACGCGGACACCACCAAGCGGATCTGGATCGCCAACACCGACGGACGCTTCGCCGAGGACGTCCAGGATCTGTGCCGGCTGTCGGTGCAGGTGGTGGCGGAGGGCAAGAAGCAGGAGCGCCGCACCGGCTTCTTCGGCGGTGGCGGCCGGGTGGGCTTCTCCCACTGGGAGAACTTCACCCCCGAGCACGTGGCCCGCGAGGCGGCGCGCCAGGCGGTCGCCACCCTGGGCGCGGTGGAGGCCAAGGGCGGTCAGCAGACGGTGGTGCTGGCCCCGGGCTGGTCCGGGATCCTGCTCCATGAGGCGGTGGGGCACGGACTGGAGGCGGACTTCATCCGCAAGAAGACCTCCCTGTTTGCGGGGAAGCTGGGCCAGCAGGTGGCCTCCTCCAAGGTGACGGTGATCGACGACGGCACGGTGGCCAACAGCCGCGGGTCGATCAACCTGGACGACGAGGGCAACCCCGGCGAGCGCAAGGTGCTGATCGAGAACGGGGTGCTCAAGGGCTACATGTACGACGCGCTGAACGCCAAGCTGATGGGTCAGCGCAGCACCGGCAGCGGGCGGCGGGAGTCCTTCAAGCACATGCCGCTCCCCCGGATGACCAACACCTATCTGGCGCCGGGCGACGACCTGCCGGAGGACATCATCGGCTCGGTGAAGAGCGGCCTGTACTGCGCGCAGTTCGGCGGCGGCCAGGTGGACATCACCAACGGGAACTTCGTGTTCGAGGTCAACGAGGCCTACCAGATCGAGAACGGCAAGCTGGGTCGGCCGGTGAAGGGCGCGGTGCTGATCGGGGTCGGGCCGGAGGCCTTGAAGAAGGTCTCGATGGTGGGCTGCGACCCGATGCCGGATCCGGGGATGGGCACCTGCGGCAAGGACGGCCAGGGCGTCCCGGTGGGAGTGGGCCTGCCCACCCTGCGGATCGACGACATGACTGTGGGCGGCACCAAGGTCTGAGCCGGGGTCGGTTCGGCAGTGGTGGGTTGGCGGGCGCGAAAACTTTCCGAGGAAGACCTTGAGCACGAACTACGAGCAGCTGGCGAAGAAGCTGGTGCAGCGGGCATTGAAGCGCGGAGCAGAGCAGGCCGAGGCCTACGTGGAGGTGGGCCGCAACAGCAGCGTCAAGGTCCGGGACGCGGAGATCGAGGATCTGACCGAGGCCGCCTCCAAGGGGCTGGGGCTGCGGGTGTTCTCCAAGGGCCGGCTGGGGTTCGCGTACACCTCGGACTTCGAGGCCACCAGCCTGGACACCTTCGTGGACCGGGCGATCCAACTGGCCGGCGCGGCCGCGCCCAACAAGCTCAACGGGCTGCCGGTGCGCAAGGATCTGGGGAAGCTGCCGGAGGTAGGGCTGCTGTTCGACTCCGAGGTGGCAGGGCTGCCGCCGGAGTGGAAGGTGAAGACCGCGCTGGAGATCGAGAAGGCGGGCAAGTCGGTGGACCCGCGGATCTCGACCTTCAACGACGTGGGCGCGGGCGACTACGTGTTCGAGTGCCACCTGGCCACCAGCGAGGGGTTCTCCGGGCAGTACGCCGGCACCTACGTGTACATGTACGCGGTCCCGGTGGCCTCGGAGGGCGAGCAGCTCCAGACCAGCTACTGGATGGACTACAAGCGCTTCCTCAAGGACCTGGACACCCCGGAGAGCGTGGGCAAGGAGGCCGCCCGGCGCGCGCTGCGGATGCTGGGCGCCCGAAAGGTGAAGTCGCAGAAGGTCCCGGTGATCTTCGATCCCTCGATGGCCGCCTCGTTTGTGCGCAACGTCTCCGGCGCGGCCAGCGGGGACGCGGTGTTCAAGAAGTCCTCCATCTTCGCCCCGCTGCTGGGCAAGACGGTGGCCGCCCCGGAGGTCACCCTGGTGGACGACGGGGTGTTGGCCCGCGGCCTGGCCACCTCGCCGTTTGACGGGGAGGGGGTGGCCACCCGGCGCACCCCGATCATCGAGAAGGGGAAGCTGAAGAACTTCCTCTACGACACGTTTACCGCCCGCAAGGCCAAGGCCCGGAGCACCGGGAACGCGTCGCGCAGCTACAACTCGCTGCCGCACATCGGGACCAACAACCTGTACCTGGACGCCGGCACCCGCCCCCCGGAGGAGCTGATCCGGGAGGTGAAGAACGGGTTCTATGTGACCGCGATGCTGGGCCACGGGGCAAACGTGGTCACCGGGGAGTACTCCCGCGGCGCCAACGGGATGTGGATCCAGGACGGCGAATTGGCCTTCCCGGTCCAGGAGGTCACGGTGGCCGGGAATCTGATGGGGATGCTCAAGAGCATCGACGGGATCGGCAACGATCTGCAGTTCCGCGGGACCACCGGCGCGCCGACCATCCGGTTCAGCGAGCTGACAGTCTCCGGGGAGTAGCGGCCGGGTTTCCCGATCGGGGAAATTTCTCCCCGATCGTCGCCCGGCTGGCCGACAGATTTCCCGATCGGGACATTTCTCGTACCTCCGGCGCCGCATAATGCCGCCGCACCGACTGGGGGATTGATGGCCGCCAAGAAGAAGACGACGTCTGCTGCTGGCAAGTCGCGGGTCCGCCGTCCGGCGCGCCGGAAGAAGGCGGAGCCGAAGTCCCGGGGACTGTCCCCCTCGGATGTGGCCCAGGCCACCCCGGAGGGAGAGGAGCTGGCCCGGCTGATCGAGAGCGACGGGGGCAAGGCGCTGGCCGTGTACCGCGAACCGTTGGGCGGACACGCGGTGGTGATCGCCGCGCTGCCGGTGGAGAAGGTCCAGCCCACCCCCTACCAGCGCGACGTCTCCGAGACCCACGTGAAGAAGCTGGCCGCGGCGATGGAGCGGGTGGACTACTACCTGGACCCGCTGGTGGCGGTGCGCCGGGACGGCGGGTACTGGACCCCCAACGGCAACCACCGGCTCCATGCCACCCGGCTGTTGGGAGGCCAGTCGGTGATCGCCCTGGTGCTGGCGGACGAGAACGTCGCCTACCAGATCCTGGCGCTGAACACCGAGAAGGCCCACAACCTCAAGGAGCGATCCACCGAGGTGGTGAGGATGCTGCGGGGGATGGTGGGGGCCGGCGACACCCGCACCGAGGTGGAGGTGGCCCCGCTGTTCGAGGAGGCGTCCTTTGCCACCCTGGGCGCGGTCTATGAACAGCGGCCCCGCTACTCCGGCGGCGCGTACCACCCGGTGCTCAAGAAGTGCGAAGGCTTCCTGGAGGTCCCGCTGGAGGAGGCGCTGCGGATCCACGACGCCCACGCCGAGAAGCTGGTGCGGCTGGACGACGCGGTGATCAAGGTGGTGGAGGGCCTCAAGGCCCGGGGGTTGACCAGCCCGTACCTGAAGAACTTCGTGGTGGCCCGGCTGAACTTCCTGCGCTTCAAGAAGGGCGGCGACCTCTCCGACTTCGACGAGACCATCGACAAGATGACTGCCTCCGCCGGGAAGTTCGACGTGGAGGGGGTCCGCAAGGAGGACCTGGCCAAGATGGGTGGGGCGCCGGCCGGGGGCGACGAGGAGTAGCTCCCCTACCCTGCCGGTCGCAGCCTTTCTTCGCCGGCGGTGGTCTTGCCCCCGGGGCGCCCGAGGTCGTAAGTGCCTGGCATGGAGTGCCCCGCCGAAGACGCGCTTCACAGCTGGCTCTCGGGGGCGCTGTCCATGCCTGAGGCGGCGGAGGTCTGGGGCCACGTCAGCGGCTGTCCGCTGTGCACCGCGGAGCTCAGCAGCCTCCAGGCCACGGTGCAGGTCCAGCCCGAGGATCCCACCCCTCAGCCGGGAGCCAACGACCTTCCCAAGGGCGCCCTGGTGGGCCGCTACCTGGTGGTGGAACAGGTGGGCCGCGGTTCGATGGGCGTGGTCTATGCGGCCTACGACTCGAAGCTGAACCGGCGGGTGGCGCTCAAGTTCCTGCGGGTCGGCCTCCAGGAACGCGCGCGCTCCCGGCTGTTGCTGGAGGCCCAGGCGATGGCAGCGGTCCGCCACCCCAACGTGGTCTCGGTCTACGACGTGGGCACCTACGAGGATCAGGTCTTCGTGGTGATGGAGTTCGTGGAGGGGACCCGGCTGGGAGAGTGGGCGAGGCAGCAGCCCCGCGGATGGAAGACCGTGCTCTCCCACTTCCTCCAGGCCGGGGAGGCGCTGCACGCGGTCCACCTCCAGGGGCTGATCCACCGGGACTTCAAGCCGGACAACGTGCTGGTGGGCGCGGATGGCCGGGTGGGCGTCACCGACTTCGGGCTGGCGCGCCGCGAACAGGTCCGGACCGCCCCGCTGCGGGCGGATGAGGAACCCCCCGACATCCTGCAGACCCGGCCGGGGGCCCTGGTGGGGACCCCGGCGTACATGTCCCCGGAGCAGATCGAGGGCCGGGAGCTGGACCCCCGCTCCGACCAGTTCTCCTTCTGCGTGGCGCTGTACGAGGCGCTCTGCGGTCAGCGCCCCTTCGAGGATCGGGACTGGCAAAGCCTCCGCGAAGCGGTGCTGGCCGGCCGGGTCCGGGACCGCCCCGCGGGCGTGAAGATCCCCGGCGCCCTGCACCAGGTGCTGCGCCGCGGGCTGAGCACCGATCCTGAGGACCGCTATCCGTCGATGCGGGCGCTGCTGGACGCCCTCTCCGTCGATCCCTACCGGAAGGGAAAATGGGCGGCCGGCGCCACGTTGGGCCTGGGGGTGGCGCTGGGGATCTCCTTGCTGGTCCTGCAGCGCGATCAGCTCTGCCGGGGGGCGGCGACGCAGTGGAGCGGGATCTGGGACGACGCTGTCCGCACCCGGGTGGAGCAGGCGTTCTCCTCCACCGGCCGGCCCTCGGCCGCCTCCTCCTTCCAGCGGGTGGCGGCCGCGCTGGATGGGTTTGCCCGGGCCTGGGCGGACCAGCGGGACGAGGCCTGCCGGGCGACGCGCCTGGAGGAGACCCAGACCGAGACGGTGATGGCGCTGCGGATGGCCTGTCTGGATCAGGGCCGGACCCGCATCGCCGAGCTCTCCCGTCGGCTGCAGCAGGCCGACGGCGCCACCGTGGACGCGATCGTGCTGGCGCTGCCGGACCTGCCGCCCCTGGGACTGTGCGCGGACACCGAGCGGCTGATCCGACGGGCCGGCGCCACCTCCCCCCAGGAGCGCGAGCAGGAGGCCCAGGTCCGCTCGGCGCTGGCCCGGGTGCAGCCGGCGTTGATGGCCGGCCTTGCGAAGGAGGCCGAGCCGCCGCTGGCCGAGGCGTTGGAGCTGCTCGGGAAGCTGCGCTCCCCGGCGCTGGAGGCGGAGGCCGAGTACCTGCGGGGGCGGGTGCGAATCCTGCAGCGGGACGCCAAGGGCGCCGAGGTGGCGCTGCGCCGCTCGGCGCTGGCCGCGGCCGCCGCCCGGGAGGATGCCCAGGAGGCCCTGGCCTGGGCGGACCTGGTCCACGTGGTGGGCGCCCGGCTGGAACGCTACGACGAGGCGCACGCGCTGGCGCAGGTGGCCCAGGCCGCCATCCGCCGACTGGAGACCGACGCCGCGCCGATCCAGGCACGGCTGGAGATCTCCTTGGCGGCGGTGCTCAACCGTCAGGGCCGCCATGCGGAGGCGGTCACCCGGTACCAGCAGGCGTTGGTGCTTCATCGTCGCGCCTACGGGGAGAATGATCCCGGCATCGCGCGGCTGCTCTCTGAACAAGGGGTGACCCTGCGCAACCTGGGCCGGTTCGCCGAGGCCGAGGTCAGTCACCGCGAGGCGATCGCCACCGCCGAGCGGCTGCTGGGCGACCACCCCACCACCGCCCAGATCATGGTCAACCTGGCGCCGGCGCTGCGGGCCCAGGGGAAGCTGGACGAGGCCCAGGCGGTGCTGGAGAAGGCAGCCTCCATCGAGGAGCGGACCACCGGCCCGGCGTCCTCGACCCTCACCAACCTGGCGGTGGTGGCCTGGAGCCGGGGCCGGCTGGAGGAGGCGCTGGCGCTGAGCCGGAGGTCCTACGCCCTGCAGCAGGCGATCGACGACACCAGCAGCGGCGCCTACAACCTGCGGGCGAACATCGGAGCGCTGCTCGCGGAGCTGGGCCAGGTGGCCGAGGGCCGGGACTGGTTCGCCGAATCGCTCCGCTCCGCTCGCCAACGCTTCCCTCCCGAGCACCCGATCCTGCTGGCCCTGCTGGTGGGCCTTTGCGAGAGCTCGCGACAGCTGGGAGACCTGGACCAGGCGATGGAGGCGGGACAAGAGGCGGTGCGGCTGGCCCTCCAGCACCGGGGAGCGGAACACCCCACCTACAAGATGGCGGCGCTGGCCCTGGGCAAGGTGTACGTGGCGAAGGGAAAGCTCACCCTGGCGCTGCCGCTGCTGGAGGTGGCAGTCAGCCCCCAACCGCTGGCCCAGGATTCGGATGACGCCGATGCCCGGGAGTGGCTGGCCCGCGGGCTGTTCGCGGCGCGCCGGGACCGCCCCCGGGCCAGGAGACTGCTGGAAGAGGCGCTGGCCCAGTTCGACCGGGCCGGTCCCCACGGGCTGCGCCGGGCCCAGCGTCTGCGCGCCTGGATGCGGGAAAGCGGGCTGGGGTAGCGCATGGAATGCCCGCAGGTGGAGGTGCTGCGCCGGTGGCTCGCCGGTGGGGAGGCCAACCCCGAGGCGGCGGAGCTGTGGACGCACGTCAGCGGCTGTCCGCTGTGCACCGCGGAGGTCAGCAGCCTTCAGGCCACGGTGCAGGTCCACCCGGAGCCGTCCCCGCAACCGGGAGCCAACGAGCTGCCCCCAGGCGCCCTGGTGGGCCGCTACCTGGTGGTGGAACAGGTGGGCCGGGGATCGATGGGGGTGGTGTACGCGGCCTACGACTCGAAGCTGAACCGGCGGGTGGCGCTCAAGTTCCTACGGGTGGGCCTCCACGAACGCGCCCGCGCCCGACTGCTGCAAGAGGCCCAGGCGATGGCCGCGGTCCGCCACCCGAACGTGGTCTCGGTCTACGACGTGGGCACCTACGAGGATCAGGTGTTCGTGGTGATGGAGTTCGTGGAGGGCACCCGGCTCGGAGAATGGGTGCGCCAACAACCCCGGGGCTGGAGGACCGTGCTCTCGCATTTTCTCCAGGCCGGCGAGGCACTGCACGCGGTCCACCTCCAGGGACTGGTCCACCGGGACTTCAAGCCGGACAACGTCCTGGTGGGCGCCGACGGCCGGGTGGGGGTGACCGACTTCGGGCTGGCGCGCCGCGAGCAGGTGCGGGTGGCCCCGCTGCGCACCCAGGCGGGCGCGGCCCTGGTGGGGACGCCGGCGTACATGTCCCCGGAGCAGATCGAGGGCCGGGAGGTGGACCCCCGCTCCGACCAGTTCTCCTTCTGCGTGGCGCTGTACGAAGCGCTGTACGGGCAACGCCCCTTCGAGGATCGGGATTGGAAGAGCCTCCGGGAGGCGGTGTTGGCGGGGCAGGTCCGGGCTCTTCCCTCCGGAGTGCAGGTCCCCGGGGCGTTGCGCGGGGTGCTGCTGCGCGGGCTGAGCACCGATCCTTCGGCCCGCCATTCGTCGATGCGAGCGCTGCTGGACGCGCTCTCCCGCGACCCCCACCGGAAGGCAAAGTGGGCGGCGGGCGCGACCCTGGGCGTGGGGGTGGTGCTGGGGATCTCCCTGCTCGTCCTTCGCCGGGACCAGCTCTGCCGAGGCGCGGAGGCGCAGTGGAGCGGGGTCTGGGACCCGGCGGTTCGCGCCCGGGTGGAGCAGGCCTTCTCCGCCACCGGACGCCCGGCGGCCAGCCTCTCCTTCCAGCGGGTGGCCCCGGCCCTGGACGGCTTTGCCTCCGGGTGGGCGCGGCAGCGGGAAGCGGCGTGCCGGGCCACCCGGGTGGAGGGGAGCCAATCCGAACCCTTGATGGAGCTGCGGATGGCCTGTCTGGATCAGGCGCGGCTGCGGGTCTCCGAACTCTCCCGTCGGCTGCAGCAGGCCGACGGCCCCACCCTGGATGCGATCGTGCTGGCCCTGCCGGAGTTGCCCGCGCTGGAGACCTGCGCCGACACCGAGCGGCTGATCCGCCGGGCGGACGCCAGCACTCCCCAACAGCGCGAACAGGAGGCCAGGGTCCGGACCGCGCTGGCCAGCGCCCAGCCGGCGTTGATGGCGGGACGCCCGCAGGAGGCCGCGCCGGCGCTGGCCCAGGCCCTGGAGCTGCTGACCCCGCTGCAGGCACCGGCGCTGGAGGCGGAGGCCCGATACCTCCTGGGGCGGCTCAAGGTGATGGAGAAGGATGCCTCCGGAGCGGAGGCGGCGCTGCGGCGGTCGGCGCTGGCCGCGGCCGCGGCGCGGGAGGACGCGCAGGAGGCGTTGGCGTGGATCGAGCTGGTCCATGTGGTGGGCGCCCGACTGGAACGCTACGAGGAGGCCCACGCGCTGGCCCAGGTGGCGCAGGCCGCGATCCGGCGGGTGGATGGCGGGGCCGAGGCCTTGTCGGCGCGCCTGGAGTGGGCGGTGGCCGGGGTGCTGGTCCGTCAGGGGAAGCTGGAGCCGGCGCTGGAACGCTATCGCAGCGCGCTGGTGCTGCACCGCCGGACCCACGGAGAGGATGACCCCTTCCTGGCCAAGATGCTCTCCTCCCAGGGAGCGATCCTGCGAAGGATGGGCAGACCGGAAGAGGCGGAGGCGGTGCTGCGCGAATCGCTCTCCCTCGCCGAACGGCTGCTGGGAGAACATCCGGTCACCGCCAACGCCCTGGTGAACCTGGGCCCGGTGCTCCGGGCGGTGGGGAAGCTGGATCAGGCCCAGGCGGCGCTGGAGCGCGCGGCCTCGATCTACGAACGCACCACCGGCCCGGATGGAATGGTGCTCACCAACCTGGCGGTGGTGATCTGGCAGCGCGGAGAGCTGGAGCAGGCGCTGGCGCTGATGCGCAAGGCCCTGGAGCTGGAGCGCGGCGTGGATGACGTGGCCAGCACCGGCTACTCCCTGAGGATCAACATCGGCGCGCTGCTGCTGGACCTGGGCCGCCCCGAGGAGGGTCGGGGCTGGTTCGAGGAGTCACTGGGCTTGGCCCAGCAGCGCTTTCCCCCCGAGAGTCCAATCCTCACCCTGCTGGTGACCGGGCTGGCCGACGCCCAACGCCAGGCGGAACAACTGCCGGCGGCCTTGAGGACCGCCCAGGAGGCAGTGGCGCGGGCGGAACGGCACCAGGGCAAGACCAGCCCGGAGTACGCCGACGCGGCGCTGGTGCTGGGGAAGATCCAGCTCGGCCTGGGAAAGCCCTCCGTCGCGCTGGGGCTGATCGAACCGGCGGTGCCTCCGATGCCGATCGCCGGAGATCTGGACGACGCCGACGCCCGCGAATGGCTGGCCCGGGCGCTGGTGGGGGCGCGGCGGGATCCGCCCCGCGCGCGGCGACTGATGGAGGAGGCCTTGGGCACCTTCGATCAGGGCGGCAGCTTCGGGAGACGCCGGGCCCAGCAGTTGAGGACCTGGCGGCGAGGGCAATCGCTGGACTAGGGCTCGCCCAACAGCCGTCCCAGGCTGACTTCCAGCTGGCTCTGGACCAGGGCGGCCACCCGTCCGAGCTCGGCGCGGCTGACCATCATCTGCAGCCGGGAGGAGAGCTCGCGGCGGGTGTGGGAGAGCAGCGACTCCCTCGCGGCGTTGATCTTCCGGGCAACGGTGGAGCGGTGGGCGCCCAGGATCCGATCCAGCTTGTCGATCGACAGCCCATCCACCAGGTGCATCCGCAGCAGCAGCCGCTCCTCGGAGGTCAGCGCCAGCACCGCCGCCTTCAGCGCCCCCTCCAGCTCCTCCTTGAGTTCGCCGGAGAGCGCGTTGAGCTCCGGGTCCGCCCCGCTGGCCCGGATCACCTCCGCCAGCGATTCGCCCAGCCGCACGTCATCCCGCTCCGCGGGCAGCAGGGAGAACGCGATCCGCAGCGCCACCGTGCGCAGCCACTTCACCAGCGGGCCCTGCCCTTCATAGCTGCTCAGCCGCGGCGGGCCCTCCCGGGTGCCCACCAGCACCCGCTCCCGCACCGCCTGCAGCACCTCGTCCACGAACGCCGGGGAGGGGTGGAGCTGACGCAGCGGCGGCACCAGTTGGGGGAACAGCTCGCCCTCCAGCACCGCCAGCGCGCCCGGGTCCTGGGCCAGACACGCGGTGGCCAGGAGCAGATCCGCCAGGGCCAGCTCTTCCAGTTGGACCCTGCCCGATCGAAGCACCGCATCGATCCGGGAGGCGAAGTCGGCGCTGTGGACCTTCACCCCCGGCCAACGCTGCGCGACCTCCGCGTAGGCGCGGGTCAGCGGGACGGTGAGCGGTGAAGCGGGAGGGCGGGGGTGGGACATGGCCGTACAAAGAGGAGTCTTTATTCCGCCTCGCCGCCCCCCGGCAAGGGGCCGGCCCTCCTGCCGTTCTGGCAATCCCCTCCTGACATCTTGGCGCGGGGCCCGACAGATTGACGCGCTGCCGGTGGGGTCGGTCGATTAAGTCTCTGGAATCACGGCGGGCGCTCCGGGCGACTGTCCGCTGCTTGCGTGGATCCGCCGCGCATGGGCATTGCAGTCCCCGCCGGAACACCGTGGCGCCACGAAGGAAGCCTCCCAGATGAGTGAGACCACCGTCCTCGTCGTCGACGACGACCACGCCAATCTGGAGTCGGTGGCGCGGATCTTCCAGCGCGAGGGGCTCAAGACCCTCTCCTGCACCAACGGCAAGGAGGCGCTGGAGCAGCTGCGCAAGCCGGAGGTGGCGGTGATGGTCACCGACCTGATGATGCCGGGGATGGACGGCCAGGAGCTGCTGCGGGTGGCGCGCACCCTCCGCCCGGACGTGGAGGTGGTGCTGATGACCGCCTACGGCACCGTGGAGACCGCGGTCACCGCGATGAAGGACGGCGCCTACGACTTCATCACCAAGCCGCTCAAGCGGCACTCGCTGGTCAAGGCGGTGCAGAAGGCGTTGGAGCGGCAGGCGCTGGTGGCGGAGAACCGGGATCTGAAGGCCCGGCTGGCGGACCTGGGGGCGCCGGGAGGACGGACCATCGTCGGGCAGGCGCCCGCGTTCCGGGCCTTCATGGACACCATCCGGCAGGCAGCGCCCTCCACCGCCACCGTGCTGCTGATGGGCGAATCCGGCACCGGCAAGGAGCTGGCGGCGCGCGCGATCCATGAACTCTCCGCCCGGGCCAAGGGGCCGTTCGTGGCGGTGAACGCCGCGGCGCTGCCGGAGAGCATCCTGGAGGCGGAGCTGTTCGGCGTGGAGAAGGGCGCCTACACCGGGGCCCATGCCCGCCGGGAGGGCCGCTTCGAGCGCGCCCACGGGGGCACCCTGTTCCTGGACGAGGTGGGGGAGATGTCCGCCTCCGCCCAGGTGAAGCTGCTGCGGGTGCTGCAGGAGGGGGAGATCGAACGGCTGGGCGGGACCCAGACGGTGAAGGTGGACGTGCGGCTGGTGGCGGCCACCAACAAGGATCTGATCAAGGAGGTGGCCGAGGGCCGCTTCCGCGAGGACCTCTACTACCGGCTCAACGTGGTGGAGGTGCGGATCCCGTCGCTGGCCTCGCGGCGGGAGGACATCCCCCTGCTGGCGGATCACTTCGTCCGCCGCTTCGCCGCCAAGAACTCCAAGCCGATCAAGGGGCTGACCCCGGAGGCGATGGCCGCGCTGGAGGACTACGCCTGGCCGGGCAACGTGCGCGAACTGGAGCACGCGATCGAGCGCGCGGTGGTGCTGTGCCGCGGAGACATGATCGACGGGGGAGATCTCCCGGACAGCGTCCGCCGCGGCCCCCGCGGTTCGGCCGGACAGCTGGTGATCCCGATCGGCACCCCGATGGAGGAGATCGAACGCCGGGTGATCCACGAGACGCTGCGCCACACCAAGGGGGACAAGACCCTGGCCGCCCGGCTGCTGGGAATCGCTGCGCGGACCATCTACCGGAAGCTGGAGCGACAGAACGCGGACGAGGGCGCGGCCCCTCCTCCCCCGCCCGACGGGACGCCCTCTCCGTAGCTGTCTCCCGACTCCTTCGCGGTTCCCCCGGCTGCACCGCAGTTGCACCAAGGAATGAACGGTGATTCATTCCTTGGGTGGCCTACCGGGAGACAGCGCGGACCCTGTCCAAGCGACGCGAGGATCGCGAGCGGATCGTCCGCGTCGCCCAGCGGCTGATCGCCGAGCACGGCTTTCGCGGCGTGCAGGTGACCGGGGTGGCGGAGGCGGCCGAGGTCGCCACCGGCACCGTCTACCGGCACTTCCCCTCCAAGGAGGAGCTGTTCGCGGAGGTGTTCCGCCGGGCCGCCGGGCGGGAGGTGGAGGCCACCGCCGCCGCAGCAGTGGGACCGGACACCCGGACCCGGCTGACCGGGGCGGTGGAGACCTTCGCCCGCAGGGCGCTGGAGCACCCCACCCTGGCCTATGCCCTGCTGGTCGAGCCGGTGGACCCGGCGATCGAGGCCGAGCGCCTCACCTTCCGCCGGGCCTACCGGGCGCTGTTCTCCGGCCTGCTGACCGAGGGGATGAAGCGCAAGGAGCTGTCCCGGCAGGACCCGGAGGTGGTGGCCGCCGCGCTGGTCGGCGCGATCGGGGAGGCGCTGGTCTCCCCCCTCTCTCCCCAGACCTTCCGTCCCGCCTCGGAGGCGGTGATCTCCGAGCTGATCCGTTTCTGTCTACGTGCAGTCACCCTCCAGGAGCTGACCGATGAACGACCCCGTCGCCGCCGCACCGCGTGAGTCCCACCGCACCCACGAGGTGAAGAACCAGCCTGTGGCCCTGGAGAACTACAACGTCTACGCCCAGCACCGGGTGTTGCGGGAGGCGGTGGCCCGGGAGGGCGCCGGCTTCGCCGAAGAGCGGCTGATCTCGCTGGGCCGGGAGGCGGGCGCGGAGGCGATCCTGTGGGGCACCCAGGCCAACGAGAACCCTCCCAGACTGCGCACCCATGATCGCTACGGGCGCCGGGTGGACGAGGTGGACTTCCACCCCGCCTGGCACTCGCTGATGGATCTCTCGGTCCGCTACGGCCTCCACGCGCTGCCCTGGCGGGAGCCGGTGCCCGGCGCCCATGCCGCCCGCGCGGCGATGTTCATGACCGTGGCCCAGGTGGAGGCCGGCCACGGCTGTCCGATCTCCATGACCTACTCGGTGGTCCCCGCCCTGCGCGCCCAGCCGGAGCTGGCCCGGGAGTGGGAGCCGCGCTTCACCTCGCTGACCTACGACGGCCGCCACCTGCCCGCCTCCCAGAAGCGGGGCGCGCTGGCGGGGATGGCCCTGACCGAGAAGCAGGGCGGTTCGGACGTCCGCGCCAACACCACCACCGCCCGGCCGATGGGACGGGAGGGCCCGGGCGAGGCGTATCTGCTGACCGGGCACAAGTGGTTCTGCTCCGCCCCGATGTGTGACGCCTTCCTCACCCTGGCCCAGACCGCCAGGGGCCTCTCCTGCTTCCTGCTGCCGCGCTTTCTGCCCGACGGCACCAAGAACCGGTTCTTCCTCCAGCGCCTCAAGGACAAGCTGGGCAACCGCTCCAACGCGTCCAGCGAGGTGGAGTACGACGACACCGTGGCGTGGATGGTGGGCGAGGAGGGCCGCGGGGTGCGGACGATCATCGAGATGGTGAACCACACCCGGCTGGACTGCGTGCTGGGGTCCACCGCGCTGATCCGCGCCGCGGTGGTGCAGGCGATGCACCACGCCTCGCAGCGGGCGGCGTTCGGCAAGCGGCTGGTGGAGCAGCCGCTGATGCAGAGCGTGCTGGCGGATCTGTGCGTGGAGTCGGAGGCCGCCACCCTGACCGCGATGCGGCTGGCCGGGGCCTACGATCGCGCCGGCACCGTGGAGCGGGAGGGCCACTTCCGCCGGCTGGCCACCGCCGTCTCCAAGTACTGGATCTGCAAGCGCGCCCCCTCCCTGATCTACGAGGCCTCGGAGTGCCTGGGAGGCTTTGGCTACGTGGAGGAGTCCGGGCTGCCGCGGCTGTACCGGGAGGCGCCGGTGAACTCGATCTGGGAGGGGTCGGGGAACGTGATCTGCCTGGATGTGCTGCGGGCGATGGGCAAGGAGCCGGCCTCGGTGGAGGCGTTCCTGGCCGAGGTGAACGACGCGGCCTCGGCCGAGCCCCGGCTGGCCCGCTTCGTGGACCGGCTGCAGCAGGAGCTGTCCGGCGATCTCACCACCCTGGAGCCGCGCGCGCGCCGGGTGGTGGAGAAGATGGCCCTGGCGCTGCAGGGCGCATTGATGGTCCGCCATGCCCATCCGGCGGTGGCGGCCGCCTTCTGCCAGACCCGGCTGGAGGGCGACTACGGCCAGACCTTTGGCACCCTCCCCTCCGGGCTGGACGTGACCGCGATCCTGCAGCGGCACCAACTGGAGGGTTAGAGCGAGCGCAGCTGCGGCAACACCCGGGAGCCGAAGGCGTCGATGAACGCCTCCTGCTCCCGGTTGACGTTGTGCAGGAACAGCCCGGTGAAGCCCAGCCGGTAGTCCTCGGCCAGCCAGGCGGCGTGCTGTGAAGGGTCGGAGGAGATCCGGACGTGCTCGTCCAGCTCGTCCGGCTTGACCAGCTTGGCCAACGCATCGAACTGGCTGGTGGTGCGCAGATCGGTAATCACCTCGCTGGCGAAGATGTTCCCCGCCCACTGGTGATGGGCGGTGGCGCGGGCCGTCTGGTCGTCCTTGGCGAAGGAGAGCTGGACCTTGAGGTACATCGGCTTGCCCTCCCCTCCTCCTCGCCAGAACGCCTCCGCCATCTTCTTCAAACGGGCCGGCGGTCCGGAGGTGGTGATCAGCCCATCCGCCCACGAGCCCACCCACTCCGCGGTGGCCTCGGTGATCGCCGCGCCGATCAGCAGCGGCGGCACCGCCGGTCGGGTGTAGAGCTTGGCGTCCTCCACCACCACGTGGCCGTGGTGGGTGACCATCTCGCCGCGGAACAGGGCCCGCATGATCTCCACGCACTCGCGCAGCCGCTCGTTGCGCGCCTGCTTGCGCGGCCAGTGGGGGCCGGTGATGTGTTCGTTGAGCAGCTGCCCGCTCCCCAGCGCCGCCCACACCCGGCCGGGGAACATCTCCCCCAGGGTGGCCAGCGCCTGGGCGATGATCGCCGGGTGGTAGCGCTGCCCGGGGGCGTTGACCACCCCCAGCGAGGAGAGCCGGGTGGTGGCCAGCGCCGCGCCCATCCAGCTCCAGGCGAAGCCGGACTGCCCCTGGTCATCGGTCCACGGAAAGAAGTGATCCGAGTTGAGCCCGGCGGCGAAGCCGGCCACATCCGCCCGCTGGGCAAGGCGCAGCAACTGACTGGGAGCGAACTGTTCGTGTGACGCGTGGTACCCGACGATCGGTGGCACTCGCCCAAGTTGGGCCCGCCCCCTCCGGGCTACAAGCCTGGACACCGTGATCGAAGACCTCTGGTACAAGAACGCAGTCGTCTACTGTCTGGACGTCGAGACCTTCCAGGACGGGAACGGGGACGGGGTCGGCGACTTCCGGGGCCTCAAGCGCCGCCTGGACTACCTGGCCGGACTGGGGGTCACCTGCGTCTGGCTGCTGCCGTTCTATCCCTCCCCCAACCGGGACAACGGCTACGACATCACCGACTACTACGGGGTCGATCCCCGGCTGGGCGATCTGGGCGACTTCGTGGCCTTCACCCACGCCGCCCGGTCGCACGGGATCCGGGTGATCGTGGATCTGGTGGTGAACCACACCTCGGATCGCCACCCCTGGTTCCAGGCGGCGCGATCGGATCCGCAGAGCCCATTCCGCGACTACTACGTGTGGTCCAAGAAGAAGCCGAAGGGGATGCACGAGGGGATGGTCTTCCCCGGGGTGCAGCCCTCCACCTGGACCTACGACAAGCAGGCCAAGGAGTACTACTTCCACCGCTTCTTCGACTTCCAGCCGGACCTCAACGTCACCCACCCCTCGGTGCGCGAGGAGATCTTCAAGATCATGGGCTTCTGGCTGCAGTTGGGGGTCAGCGGCTTCCGGGTGGACGCGGTCCCCTTCGTGGTCGAGTACAAGGGGCTGGAGAATCCGCCGCCGGGCGATCCCCACCTGCTGCTGCGGGAC
This sequence comes from Myxococcaceae bacterium, assembly GCA_036675345.1. Taxonomy (GTDB): domain Bacteria; phylum Myxococcota; class Myxococcia; order Myxococcales; family Myxococcaceae; genus JALYOC01. The sequence goes on along the minus strand of JAKFFE010000031.1, from coordinate 235,412 downwards.
CTGCGTGAGTTCCTCTCCTGGCGCCAGGGGGACGCGATCCTGCTGGCGGAGGCCAACGTCACCATGCCGGAGGTGAAGAAGTTCTTCGGCGACGGGGACCGGATGCAGCTGGTGTTCAACTTCCAGGCGAACCAGGGCTTCTTCGCCGGGATCGTCCAGGAGGACGCCACCCTGGTGGCCAAGGCGCTGCGGACCTCTCCCCCGATGCGGGAGACCTCCCAGTGGGCGAACTTCATGCGCAACCACGACGAGCTGGACCTGGGCCGGTTGCCGCCCAAGGTCCGGGCGCAGGTGTTCCAGGCCCTGGGCCCCGAGCCCACCATGCAACTGTACGACCGCGGCCTGCGGCGGCGGCTGGCGCCGATGTTCGGAGGAGATCCGCGCAAGCTGCGGCTGGCCTACTCGCTGATGTTCTCCCTGCCCGGCACCCCGGTGCTCTGGTACGGCGAGGAGATCGGGATGGGAGAGCTCCTTTCGCTCAAGGAGCGCCAGGCGGTCCGCACCCCGATGCACTGGACCGACGAACACCACGGCGGGTTCACCACCGCGGACAAGCCGGTCAAGCCGATGGTGGCGCGGGGGCCGTACTCCTACCGGCTGGTGAACGTGGCCGACCAGCGCACCGATCAGGACTCGCAGCTCAACTGGATGGAGCGGCTGATCCGGCTGCGCAAGGAGTGCCCGGAGATCGGCTGGGGAGACTGGAAGGTGCTCAACGCCGGCAACAAGGCGGTGCTGGCCCTCCGCCACACCTGGCGCGGCAGCACGATGATCTCCCTGCACAACTTCTCCCAGCGGCCGCTCACGGTGCGCTTCCCCTCCACCCAGCGGCCCGAAGACGCCACCACCCTGGTGGACCTCTTCCAGCCGGAGGTGCTGATGCCGGAGGAGGACGGGCGCCACCGGGTCACCCTGGAGGGTTACGGCTTCCGCTGGTTCCGGCTGGGCGGCCGGGACAGCGTTCCCCAGCGCAGCGCCGAGCCCGAGCCCTGACCCTCACTCCGGGTCGGCGGTGATCTCCTTGGCGAACTTCAGATCCTCCAGCCACAGGGTCTCCAGTCGCGCCGCCAGCTCCGGGTCCTCGGCGATGATCGCCCCCTCCTCCAGCATCCCCAGGGAGAGGGGGTCCAGGTTGATCGACCCCACGATCACCCGCGCCTCGTCGATCAGCATCGTCTTGGCGTGCATCATCCCCGGCTGGTACTCCCAGATCCGGATCCCGTGCGGCAGCAGCTGGTCGTAGGTGGCGCGCTGGGCGACGGTGACCGGCTTGACGTCGTTCTTGTCGCCGGGCACCAGCACCCTGACATCCACCCCCTCCTTCTGCTTGCGGACCAGCGCGTCGATCAGCGCCTCGTTGGGGATGAAGTAGGAGTTGGCGATCCACAGCCGCTTGCGCGCGGAGTGGATCGCCAGGTGGGTCAGCCGCTCGGCGGCGGTGACCACCGTGCTCCGGCTGGGGACGAAGGCCGCCCGCAGGCCTCCCTTCCCCTCCGGGGTGGACAGCTCCACGGTGGGCAGCAGCTTCCCGCCCGCCTCCTGCCAGTTCTCGGCGAAGGCCAGCTGCATCTGCAGCACCGCCGGGCCGGTGACCCGGACGTTGGAGTCGCGCCACTCCTGTTCGGCGCGCCCTCCTCCCATCCACGGCTCCATGATTCCAAAGCCGCCGGTGATCCCCACCGCCCCGTCCACGATCACCATCTTGCGGTGGTTGCGGGCGATGTTGTCCTCCGCCGGCAGCGGCCGGAAGTAGCGCACGTCACAGCCGCCGTCGGCCAGCCGCTGGCGGGCGTCCTCGAAGCCGATGCTCCCCACCGCGTCCACCACCACCCGGCACTGGACCCCGTGGGCCATCCGCTCCAGCAGCGCGTCGACGATCCGGTCCCCGGGCATCCCCGACTTCCAGATGTAGGCCACGATGTGGACGCTGCGCTGGGCGCCGCGCACCTCGCGTTCGATGGCGTCGAACACCGTCCCGTTCTCCACGAACGCCACCGTGTGGCCCGGGGCCAGGGTCACCCCCACCGACTGGAAGAGGGCCATCGAGAAGCCGTCCGGATCGTCGGGAACCGGACCGGCCAGTCCGAAGTAGGAGTTCTGCTGGGCACGGACCGAGCCACAACCGGCGGCGGCCAGCGCCAGCAGGGCAATCCAGGAACGAAGCATCCAGGGTGAACGCACCCGCGGACGGTGGGGATGGCCGGCGGCAACGGCTGCCGGGGATCCACCGGTCCGTGTCCAAGTTGACGATCCGGCAAGTGCACCCTGCCCGCCCGGCCGCTGGGCGGTCCGCAGGCCAGGCCCCTCCTTCAAGACAGCTTCCGAGTCCTCAGCTTCTCTGCACGGAGGGGACGACATGATCGGCAGCAGAGAGGTGAAGAACGCCGCCGCCCAGGCGGGCAACGACGACCGGGTGCGGCTGCTGGCTCGGCTGGGCTACGCGGCCAAGGGGACCTTCTACGCGGTGATCGGGGTGCTGGCGCTGCAGTTGGCCGCCGGAACGGGCGGAGAGACCACCGACACCCGGGGAGCGATCCAGCACATCGGCCAGGCGCCGTTTGGGAAGCTGCTGCTGGTGCTGGTGGCCGCGGGGCTGGTGGGTCTGGTGCTGTGGCGCTTCATCCAGGCGATCCAGGACGTGGACGGACACGGCCGCACCGGAGAGGGGATCATCAAGCGGGTGGCGTTGGGGATCAGCGGGATGATCTACGCCGGGCTCTTGGCGGCCACCCTGCGCCTGCTGATGGGCAGGCCCTCGGCCGGAGGAAGCGGGACCCAGGCCTGGACCGCGCGGGTGATGGAGGCGCCGCTGGGGCGCGCGGCGGTGGCCACCGCGGGGATCGCCCTGATGGTGTGGGGGCTGACCGAGGCCTTCCGGGGGGTGAAGGGGAAGCTGAGCAAGCAGCTCCACCTGGACGGGGCCGCGGCCCGGCAGGCGAAATGGATCCGCCCGGTCAGCCGCTTCGGGCTGGTCTCCCGCGGACTGGTGTTCACCCTGATGGGCGGGTTCCTGATCCAGGCCGCGGTGCGCTTTGATCCCTCCCGCGCCAAGGGGCTGGGGGAGATCCTGGGGACCCTGGCCAGCCGCCCGATGGGCTCGGTGCTGCTGGGGGTGGTGGCGCTGGGGTTCATCGCCTACGCCCTCTACGCGTTCCTGGAGGCGCGCTACCGGACCTTCGACGCCTCGCGCTGAAGCCGTCTAGCGCAGCTGCCGCAGCCAGCCGGAGACGCGGGCGGCGCGCTTCTCATCACCGGACTGGAGGTACGAGTCCTTGGCCAGCCGGGCCAGGGACTCGGCCTTCTTGCGATCCTTGCGGTCCTCCCACACCGCCTGGGCCAGGGCGAACCTCGGCTCGGCGATCTCCGAGTCCTCCAGCTTGCTGCGCTCGCGCAGGCGGATCGCCTTCTCCAGCAGGGTGATCGCCTCCCTGGGCTGGTGCAGGCCGATCAACGCCTGGCCGATGTTCTCGTAGGCGTAGGCCAGATCCACGTGGTCCGGACCCAGCGACCGCAGCTTGATCTCCAGCGACAGCCGCCCGTGCTTGAGCGCGTCCTCGTACCGGCCCTCCTCCTTGTAGAGGGTGGAGACGATGTCGTGGGTCTCCCCCACCAGCAGATCGGTGGGCCCCAGGGTGCGCTCGCGGATCTCCAGCGCCCGGGCAATGTGCTGGTGGGCCTGGGCCCAGTCCTCCAGCTCCAGATACTGCATCGCCACGATGTAGTGGGCGTAGCCGGTCTTGGGATGCTGCGGCCCCAGGGTCTGCCCCAGGAACTCCAGCGCCTCCTCGCTCAGCTTCACCGCCCGCTTCGCCTCTCCCATCCGCCCGTAGACCGCGGCCAGGTTGGAGCGGAACGATCCCCGGCGCGGGTGGGAGGGGGAGAACACCGCGTTGCCGACCGAGATCGCCCGCTCGTACTTCTCGGCGGCCTCGGCGAAGCGACCGTTGGCGGTCAGCCGCCCGCCCTCGTAGGACAGCACCTCCGCCTCCAGCTCCTGGTTGCCGCCCAGCCGCTGCAGCAGCGCCTGCGCCCGCTCGAACCACCGGGCCCCATCCTCGAAGCGGGTCTGCTTGTAGCCGACGTTGTAGATCTGCCGGGAGGTGGCCTGCAGCCGCTCCAGGTCGTGGTGCCCGGCCTCCGCCGCCAGGATCGCGCGGTCCAGAGACTGCTCGGCGCTCTTCAGATCCCCGGAGTACACCTGGCTCCAGCCCAGCCAGTTGAGCGCTTCGGCCTCCACCGGCGGATAGGCCAGCGGGCGCGCGCTCTCCACCGCGGTCTGGGCCACCTCCAGCGCCGACTTGTAGCGGCCAGCGTCGAACAGCGCCTTGACCTCCGCCAGCAGCTTCTCCACCCGCTCCACCTGGGCCAGGGTCTGCGGGTTCTCCGGGCGGGGCACCGCCGCGGTCAGGGAGGCGATGTCCGCGCAGCGCTCGATGGGGGTCAGCGAGTAGGTGGCCTCCAGGGCCCGCTCCAGCACCTTGGGATCGCCCTTCTGGATCAGCTCGGACAGCGCCTTGACCTCGCCCAGCTTGCGGTCCAGGCAGATCATCCGCAGCGACATCACCTGGTCGGACTGCTCGCCGCGGATGCGGGTCGCCTCGCAGGCCTCGGTGTGCATCCGGGTCCACTTGAGGGTGTGGCCGTCGAACTCCTTGACGATCCGGGAGACCGCGTCGGTGGCCCAGCTCTGGCCCACCGCCTCGAAGGTCTTGCCGATCGCCTGCTGCACCTGCGGGTTCCACACCGCGGCCACCTTGCGCTCGGCGCCGCTGCACAGCTGCTGGCGGGAGGCCACCTGCTGGGAGGCGAACACCACCGCGGTGGTGATCAGCGCCGCTCCACCGGCCAGGAGGTAACGCTGCTGCGCCCGGCGTGGATCGCGGGAGAGGGTCTTGAGCAGCGCCTCCATCGACGGGAAGCGGTCGTCGGGGTGGATGGCCAGCCCGCGCATCAGCGCCCGGCGGACGTACTTGGGGACCTTGGGCTCGCGCGGCGGGTCGAGGATGATCCCCCGCCCGGGGATGGTCTGGCGATCCTTGACCAGGTTGGGGCGTTCCACCTTGGTGCCCGCGTCGGTGTTGCCACCGCCCAGGGTCCGCCCGGCCACCGCCGCCAGCACCTGGGGATCAAACGGCCGCTTGCGGAACAGCGCCCAGAACAGCGCCGCGCAGAAGGAGAACTGATCCGATCGCGCGTCGGGCACCTCTCCCAGGTGCTGCTCGGGAGACATGTACGCGGGGGTCCCCATCACCGCCCCCACCTGGGTCAGCTGCGCCTCCAGCATCCGCGAGCTGTCCTCCAGCCCCCGGGACACCACCGCCTCCGGATCCCCGCTGGGGGTCAGCGGGGTCTCCTCCTGGCGGGGGCCGCTGACCAGCCGGGCCAGGCCGAAGTCGGTCACCCGCACCCGGCCGTCGAGGCCGATCAGCACGTTGTCCGGCTTGAAGTCCCGGTGCACCAGCCCCGCGGAGTGCGCGGCGGCCAGCCCCTTGCCGGCGTCCACGAAGACCTTGAGGATCTCCTTCCAGGTGCGCTGGGTGTCCTTGAACCAGCGGTTGAGGGTGCCCCCGTCCACCAGCTCCATCGCCACGAACACCTGGTCGCCCACGGTGCCCACGTCGTGGACTGCGATCACGTTCGGATGGGAGACCCGGGCCATGGCCTGGGCCTCGCGCATCAGCCGCTGCTGGGCGGGTCCGGCGGCCGAGGCGTTGAAGCGGGCGGAGAGGATCTTCAGCGCCACCTTGCGATCCAGCTCCGGATCGTAGGCGGCGTGCACCACCCCCATCCCGCCCTCGCCCAGCTTGTCCAACATCAAATAGCGGCCAAGCTTCTGCCCCTTTTCGATCACCGGCGCGTCCGGAATCGGCGCGGCGGCGCGCGGGGGGGCGGGGCGCTGACGACCCGGCTCGGCGGCGGTGGCCTGATCCTCGTCGATCGGAAGGGCCCTGCCCCGCCGGCGATCCGGATTGGTGGGTGCCTCCGGTCCCGGGCCTTCACCCGCCTGGGTCGCACCGGGGCCCCCGCTGATGGGGTCTTCCGCCATGGAGGAGACATTTCACCACCATTGCGGGCCGGCGCGCATCTACCCCAACTTTCTGGCTTGCCTACATCCTCCTACGCGCTGTAGTCCCGGTGCGTTAGAAAATCTGATCGTCCCACGCAACCTGGGGCGTCGATGTGCGAGAATTCAGCATCTAGTTTTTCCCACGAGGGTCGCCACATGGGTCTCATCAACTTCCTCGGTACCAAGCCTCCCGCCGCGCCCCAGGTCGCCTCCGCTTCCCCCGTGGCCAAGCCCGAGACGGCGGCCACCCCGGCAGCGTCGGTCCAGGTCGCCGCCGCGGACACCTTCGAGGCCTCGACCGGTTCGCCGATCGTCAGCCTGGACGGTGGCGCCGGCGATGCCTCCTTCCCCGACTGGGCCTCGCTGGGCTCCGGTGGTGGCGGCAAGGTCGGCTCGATCGGCGACTAGTCGTCGCCTCTCAATCGCAGTCCCCCTCAGGGTCGGCCCGCTCTTTTCGCGCGCCGGCCCTTTGTGTTTTCCACCCCCGGAGCCGCCCCGGGAGTGGAAGGGCCCCCTTTCGCGGTCAGTCCGCCGCCACCGCGGCGCAGCCCTTCTCGAAGGTGGCCAGCCGCTCCAGGTAGTCCAGGCGGGTGCCAGCGCTGGCGCGTTCCCCCAGCATGTCCACCGCGCGCTTCTGCAGCAGCACCGCGTCCGCGCACTTGCCGGTCCGGGCCAGCGCCAGCGCGTGGGTGTCCAGGATGTGGGAGGCCCAGGGCGCCAGCTGGACGGCGCGGGCCGCGAAGGCCACTGCCTCCTGGGCCTTCTGCTGCTGGATCAGGAACCAGGCCAGGTTGTTGTGGACCCCGGGGTGATCCGGGTTGGTGGTCACCGCCTGGCGCATCGCCGCCTCCCGCTCGGCCGGATCTCCCTCCGCGTGCGCGCTCATCGCGCGGCTCAGGGCCCGCCACACCGCCGGGTCCTTGGGGTGGTGGGCCAGCACCCCGCGGAGGCGGGTGACCAGACTCTGGGGATCGGCGTCGGTGGTCAGCTCCACCGTCGCCAGCCCGGTGGGATCCAACCGGCCGGCCTCGGCCAGCTCCACCGCGATCTGTTCGGTGTTCTGGGGAGAGAGCATCCCGAACAGCTTGGCGCGGACCACGTGCACCTCCGCGTCCTCCAGCGGCCGGACCTTGATCGCCGGCTTGTCCTGCGGAAGCGGGACGCTGAGCACCGTGTACCGGCCGCTCTTCTGGTAGTTGTTCAGCTCGGCGTTGAGGGAGGCGATCGAGACGTCGCCAAAGGCCCGGGCCCAGGCCGCCTTGGGATCCTCGGCGCGCGCCAGCCCGGCCTGGAACCGGGAGAAGCGCTGCGGGTGCTGGTTCATCAGGAAGTGCACCCACACCCAGGAGGACGCGTAGTAGGCCTGCATCTGCGCCTGCCGGGTCTCGGTCAGCAGATCCCAGGCCCACAGCTCCTCGAAGTCCACCCGGCCGTGCAGCTGGACGTAGACGTAGGAGTTCTTGTCCGCCCGGCCAATCTGCACCGACTGCTCGTCCCCGGCCAGCTGCAGGGTCTCCAGGTACTGGGCCAGCCCCTCCGCGAACCAGCGCGGCTGACGCAACAGCGCGTAGCCGCTGAGGTAGTGCGCCAGCTCGTGCAACTGCAGCTGATCCACCGAGGGAGCGTCGGCCACCAGGTAGCCTTCGCCCTTCATCACCAGGGTCACCCCGTCCGGACCGCGCAGCGCCATCCCGGAGAGCGCGCCGGGGCTGAACTCATCCAGCTCGAACTGGTTGCGCACCACGTACACGTCCACCACGCCCTTGGGATCGAACCCGCGGCCGAAGGCCAGGGTCAGCGCCCGCCGGGATCGCTCCAGCTCCAGGGCGGTCTTCTCCGCGGCGCCGGCCTCCAGGTTGGTGCGCACCAGGAAGTGGGGGCTGCGGGCCTCGAACCACGGCCGCCCCCCCTTCTCCGGACAGAGCCCCCGGGCGCCGACCGCGGCACAACCGGGGAGAAGGAACCACAGCAACAGGGACACCAGAACGCGCTGACTCATGTGCCGCGCACCCTACCCGATTTGGTCCCTACCCGGGTTAGACCGGGTTTGCCGTCCCATCAGTTTTCAGTGGTGATGCTCGGAGGCGTGGCGGTCGTGCAGCTTCTGCAGCCGGGGCATCAGCGCCGCCATCCCCGCTCCGTCCTTCAGCTTCTCCATCAGGTACCCGGCGCGATCCCCGATCTCCAGCGCCAGGTGGAGATCGTCCCCCTGCTCCGCTTGCGCCAGCACCTCCAGCGCCGCGTCCCGGGCCTGGGGCAGCGCGTCCAGGTGGATCAGCGCGTCCACCGCCGCCGCCTTGGACGGACCGTCCCGGCTGGGGTCCTTGATCAGGCTGCCCAGATCCGCCAGCGCCTGGGCCTTCTCGCCCTTGGCGGCGCGGACCAGCGCCCGGGAGACGCCGGCCCACATCGGGAACAGGAACTCCTCCAGGGTGGCGAACCGCTCCGCCTCCGCCACGTGGCCCTTCTTGGCCAGCTCCTGGGAGAGCCCGGCGAAGGCCTTCATCATCTCGTTGCCCAGCCGCATCCGGACCTCGGTGACGAAGCGGCCATCCGCCTTCCCCTCCACCAGCGGGACCTTGGGCTGCAGCCCGTCCACCTTGGCGAACGCCGGCTCCACGGCCGCGTCCGGGGCCGAGCTCAGCACTTTGGAGAGCTGCCCCATCAGCGCGTGCACCGCGTGGGCGTACTCTCCGGGCATCAGCCGGTCCGGGAACAGGCGCTTGGTCAGCTCCTCGGCGGCCGCCCAATGGAAGCGGGCGAACTGTCCGGTGCCCTTCCAGTCGGACTGCCACGCGGTCGCCAGCTCCAGGGGATACTTCTCCTGGGCCTGCGCCTTGAACGCGGCCTCGTCGGTGGCGACGCCGTAGTGCCCCAGGGTGCCGAAGATCGCGTCGTTGGAGTACGGGGAAAGGCCCTTCTGCTGCCACTGCTTGTCGACGCGCTCGCCTGCCATCTTCGGTCTCCTGCCCCTTGAGGGGGGGGTTAGGGGGGCGCTGATAGGTGACAGCGCGTCACCGCGCAATCGCCGCCTTTGACAAATTGTCCCTGGGCGTCGGCGGTGGGGATCCTCTCCCATCAACCCCTGAAGATTCCGGAACGATTCCTGGAGGTTGCGGGTTGAACGCGGACGGGGCTGGTTCCGGAGTGCTGGCACCGGCCTTGCTGTCTCCCGACTCCTGGCGACCGATGGAACTCTTCTTCAAAAAGTATTTCTGGACCGTGACCCTCCTGTTCCTGCTGCTGGTCGCCTTCCTGGCGGCGCGGACGGTCAACTCGTTCATCGAGTGGCGGCTGGCGCCCGGGCCGATGGCCGGGATCGTGGGCAAGGGTCGTCCGGCGCCGGCGGTGGTGGCGCCTCCCGCCCAGCCCAAGCTGGAGCGGCTGGCCAAGGCGCTGGGCCTGCCGGTCCCGCAGCTGATGCCGGACGTGAAGGAGCCGGAGCAGGAGCAGCTGGTGGACCTCAACGCGGCGCCGGTGAAGAGCTCGCTGCGGGTGCGGCTGCTGGGGACCCTGGTCTCCGCGCTGCCCGCCTGGTCCATCGCCTCCATCCAGGACGCGGTGACCCAGAAGACCGAGACCTTCATGGTCGGAGACCGGATCCAGAACGCCGAGGTCCTGGAGATTGAGCGCGAGCAGGTGATCATCCTCAACGGCACCCGCCGCGAGTACATCAACAACGAGGCCGGGGATGGCGCCGGCCCCCCGCCTCCGGTGGCAGCGGCGGTCACCGCCCCGCCCGCCAACAACCTGGGCACCGGGATCCGCGCGCTGTCCGACAACGAGTACGAGGTCCCGCGGGGAGAGATCGACAAGACCCTCAACAACCTCAACGACGTGGCGATGCAGGCCCGCATCGTCCCCGCCTTCAAGGACGGCCAGGCCCACGGCTTCAAGCTGTTCTCCATCCGTCCGGACTCCATCTATTCGAAGATCGGGGTCCAGAACGGCGACGTGATCCGCCGGATCAATGGCTACGACCTCAACAGCCCGGAGAAGGCGCTGGAGGTCTACTCCAAGCTCAAGGAGGCAGGCCGGATCGAGATCGAACTCGAGCGCAACGGCTCCGTCCTCCGCAAGACGTACACCATTCGCTGACCCAATGACGCCCATGGCCTCCCGAAGCCTGTCACTCCTCTGTCTGTTGGCCGTGTCCACCTCTGCCCTGGCGCAGAACCGGCCGGTGACCCCGCCCGGCCGGACCCCGTCGGCCACCCCTCCCCGGACCCCCGCGCCTCCCGCGGATCGGACCATCACCCCCGCAGCGCCGCCGGCGGCCACCGCCCCGGCTGCCCGCACCAAGCCCAGCTGCGAAGAGGTCAAGCGCAACGCGCGCTACGGCATCTACTTCGACAAGGTGGAGATCGAAAAGCTGGTCCAGACGGTGGCGGACGCCACCTGCAAGACCTTCATCCTCCCGGAGAACGTGAGGGGGAAGATCTCCATCGTCGGGCCGGAGAACGGCCGGGTGGAGGTGACCGGGGAACAGTTCTACGCCGCGTTCCTGGCGGCGCTGGATGCCAACGGGCTGGCCGTCTACCAGCACGGGCGGTTCATGAAGGTGGTGGACAAGCGCAGCGCCAAGCAGTCCCCCATCCCCACCATCACCGGATCGGAGGCGGACTACACCTTCAACGAGCAGATGGTGACCCGCATCTTCAAGATCAAGAACGTGGAGATCGAACCGCTGCGCGGGGTGCTCAGCCAGCTGGTGTCCAAGGAAGGCGACTGCATCCCCTACGCCCCCGACACCCTGATCTGCAACGACGTGGGCTCCAACCTGCACCGGCTGGAGAAGATCATCGATCAGCTGGACACCAAGGCCTCCACCGACGAGGTGGCGATCGTCCAGGTCCAGTACGCCGCGGCCGCGGACGTGGCCGCCACCATCCAGAAGATCTTCGAGAGCAAGGCCGCGCGGCCCGGGACCCGGCCGGGTTCGGCCACCGTGCGCCGCGGGGCCACCCCTGGACAGGCGGCGGGCCAGGCCCAGCCCCAGGCGGCCAGCACCGGGGTGGAGGACGGCGCCGGGGGACCGGTGACCGTGTCCCAGATCATCCCCGACGAGCGGACCAACAAGCTGATCATCGTCGCCAGCCCGGCCGCCTTCGAGCGGATCACCCAGCTGATCAAGGAGATCGACATCCCGATCTCCGGTGAGGGCCGGATCAACGTCCACTACCTGGAGAACGCCAGCGCCGAGGACATCGCCTCCACCCTGCAGAGCCTGGCCCAGGGCAACAACTCCGGCGGCGGTGGGCGGGCCAACCGTCCGCCCAACCCGCAGCAGGCGGGCGCGGCCCAGGGGGCCACCACCGCGGAGCTGTTCGCCGGCGAGGTGAAGATCTCCGCCGACAAGGCCACCAACTCGCTGGTGATCATCGCCAGCCAATCCGACTACCGGAACCTGCAGCGGGTGATCGAGAAGCTGGACATCCCCCGCCGCCAGGTGTTCGTGGAGGCGGTGATCATGGAGGTGAACCTGGATCGGAACGCCGAGTTCGGGCTCTCCTTCCACCAGGGCATCCCGCTGAACACCGAGGACGGGGTGATCCCCGCGCTGATCGGCACCAACTACGCCGGGTCCGGCGTGCCCCCCTCCTTCTCCCTGGAGAGCCTGGCCTCCTTCGGCGGGTTTCTGGCCGGCCTGCAGGGGCCGGTGATCCCCGCCCTCTCCAAGCTGGGGGTGAACATCCCCGCCTTCGGGGTGGTGCTGCACGCGCTGCAGCAGAGCTCGGATGTGAACGTGCTCTCCACGCCGCATCTGCTCACCAGCGACAACGAGGAGGCGGAGATCACCGTCGGCCAGAACGTGCCCTTCCAGGCCGGGTTCAACCCCACCGGGGTCAGCTCGCTGCTGGGCGCCGGCGCCGGCGGGGCCTCCTCGCTGCTGGGCGGCGGGCTGTCTTCGCTGTACGCGCCGATCAACCGTCAGAATGTGGAGCTGAAGCTGACGATCAAGCCGCAGATCAACGAGTCGGATCTGATCCGGCTGGTGATCAGCGAGCAGACCGAGGAGATCGCCTCCCAGGATCCGGTGCTGGGTCCCACCACCTCCAAGCGCAGCGCCAAGACCACGGTGGTGGCCCGCAACCAGGAGACGGTGGTGATCGGCGGGATCATGCAGGACCGCACCATCGAGTCGGTCAGCAAGGTTCCGATCCTGGGGGACGTGCCGCTGATCGGGCACCTGTTCCGGGACTCCACCCGCCGCAAGGTGAAGACCAACCTCTTGCTGTTCCTCACCCCCTACATCATCAATGACCAGGGGGACTTCCGGGCGATCTTCGAGCGGAAGATGCAGGAGCGTCAGCAGTTCGTGGAGCAGTTCTACGGCCAGGTGCCCGGCTACGACATGGCGGTGGACTTTGCCCGCAAGGCCGGCCCGCTGGCGCGGATCCACCAGACCGCGCTGCGCGAGGAGGCGAAGCTGGAGAACGGCGGCCCCGGCGCCCCCGGTGAGCAGCTGATCGGCCCCGGCGGTTCTCCGGGGACGGTGCGCTCCAACACCCGCACCTCCGAGGGCGCCCCGGGCGAGGCGCCGGCGGCGGTGCCGGCTCCCCCCGAGGAGGCGGCGCCCCCGCCGGTGGACGACAAACAGCAGATCGAGGTCCGTCCGCCCCCGATCGACGAGTACGACCAGCAATGAGCGACCTGGGCCAGAACGCCGGCAGCCCCGAGCGCACCGAGCGGATCACCCACGCCCCCGCCTTCCTGGTGGGCCGGCCGCTGGGAGAGATCCTGCGCGCCATCGCCGGGCTGACCGAGGAGAAGCTCAACGAGGCCCTGACCGCCCAGCTGGAGAAGGGCGGGCGGCTGGGCGAGGTGCTGGTGGGCCTCAAGTCGGTGAGCGAGGAGCAGGTGGCCCGCGCCCTGGGGGTCCAGCTGGATCTGCCCTACCTGGCGCGGATCCTCCCCGACGACGTGGATCCGGAGCTGGTGAAGAAGGTCCCGATCAACTTCGCCAAGCAGTCCCGCATCCTCCCGCTGTTCGCGGACGACGAGGCGGTGGCGGTGGCGGTGGCCGATCCGCTGGACACCGCGGTGCTGGACCACGCCCGCAGCCTGCTGGGCCGGGCGGTCAATCCCCAGGTCTGTCTGGCCTCCACCATCGTGGACGCGATCAACAGCGTCTACGACCGGGCCGTGAACGAGGCCGAGCAGCTGGTGGGCGAGATGGAGGCCCAGGACCTGGACACCCTGGCCCACGAGCTGGAGGAGCCCCAGGACCTCCTCGACACCGACGACGAAGCACCGATCATCCGGCTGGTGAACTCCCTGCTGTTCCGCGCCGCCAAGGAGCAGGCCAGCGACATCCACATCGAACCGATGGAGCGCGAGCTGATGGTGCGCTTCCGGGTGGACGGGGTGCTGCGCGAGGTGATCAAGCCGCCCAAGCGCTACCAGAACTCGATCGTCAGCCGCGTGAAGATCATGGCGCAGCTGAACATCGCCGAGAAGCGGCTGCCCCAGGACGGCCGGATCCGGATCAAGCTGGCCGGCCGGGACATCGACATCCGCGTCTCCACCATCCCCAACGTGTACGGGGAGCGGATCGTGATGCGTCTTTTGGACAAGAGCGCCACCCTGCTGGACCTGGCCGAGATCGGCATGGCCCCCGGGACGCTCAAGTCGATGGACTCGGTGATCCACCGGGCCCACGGGATCATCCTGGTCACCGGCCCCACCGGCTCCGGCAAGACCACCACCCTCTACGGGGCGCTGTCCCGGATCAACACCCCGGACCTGAACATCCTCACCGTGGAGGACCCGGTGGAGTACCAGCTCAAGGGGATCAGCCAGATGGCGATCAGCCCCAAGATCGGGCTCTCGTTCGCCTCCGGGCTGCGCGCGTTCCTACGCCAGGACCCGGACGTGATCATGGTCGGTGAGATCCGCGACAAGGAGACGGCGGAGATCGCCATCCAGGCCTCGCTGACCGGCCACCTGGTGTTCTCCACCGTCCACACCAACGACTCCGCCGGCGCGGTCACCCGGCTGGTGGAGATGGGGGTGGAACCCTTCCTGGTCGCCTCCTCGCTGATCGGGATCCTGGCCCAGCGGCTGGTGCGCCGGGTGTGCCGCGACTGCCGGCAGCTGTACACCCCCACCGACGAGGAGCTGAGCGAGATCGGGCTGCACCAGGGCCGCTCGGAGCTCAAGGAGCGCTACGGGGCCGAACAGGTGTACCGCGCCACCGGCTGCCCGGCCTGCAACCGGAGCGGCTATCAGGGCCGGACCGGGATCTACGAGTTCCTGGGGATGGACGACGACATCCGGCAGTTGGTGCTCAAGAACGTGGACAGCAACAGCATCAAGAAGGTGGGCGTCTCCAAGGGGATGCGCACCCTGCTGGACGACGGCGCCCGGAAGATCGCCGCCGGAGAGACGACCATCGCCGAAGTGCTGAGCGTGACCCAGGAAGATCTGTAAGGCCCCACCGTGCCCGTCTTTGAATACAGAGGCCTCTCGGAGGCAGGAAAACAGGTCACCGGCCTGATGGAGGCGGACTCCCCCCGGACCCTGCGCGCCAACCTGCGCAAGACCGGGATCTTCCCCACCGAGGTGATGATCCAGGCCGACAGCGGCGGACGCACCGGCCGGGGGACCAAGGCGGAGAAGCTGGTGGCGCCCCGCTCCACCGACATCAACTTCCGCAAGCTGGCTGGCGGGAGGGTGAGCACCGAGGACATCGCGATCACCACCCGGCAGCTGGCCACCCTGCTGGGCGCGGGGGTGACCCTGGTGGAGGCGCTGACCGCGCTGGTCGATCAGATCGAGAAGGAGAAGCTCAAGCGGATCATCTCCGAGGTCAAGCAGCGGGTGAACGAGGGTTCGGCGCTGGCGGACGCCCTGGCCCCCCACCAGAAGGTGTTCGGCTCGCTGTACGTGAACATGATCCGCGCCGGCGAACACTCCGGCGCGCTGGACGCGGTGCTGATCCGGCTGGCGGACTTCACCGAGGGCCAGGCCAAGCTGAAGCAGAAGCTGATCGCCACCATGATCTACCCGGCGATCATGAGCGTGATCGGCGGCGGGATCCTGATCATGCTGATGACGGTGGTGGTGCCCAAGGTCACCAAGATCTTCACCTCCATGAAGGCCACCCTCCCCTGGACCACCACCTTGCTGATCTGGATCAGCAACGTGCTGCAGGACTGGTGGTTCATCATCTTCCCCACCCTGATCGCCGCGGCGATGGGGGCGCTGTACTGGGTGCGCAGCGAGAAGGGCAAGCCGGTCTTCGATCGCTGGCAGCTCAAGATGCCGGTGGTGGGACCGCTGGTCCGGATGCTGGCCGTCTCGCGCTTCGCCCGGACGCTGTCCACCCTGCTCAAGAGCGGAGTCCCGCTGCTGACCGCGATGGACATCGTCCGCAACGTGGTCACCAACTCGGTGCTGGCGGCGGTGGTGGAGACCGCCCGGGACTCGATCCGCGAGGGCGAGAGCATTGCCGCGCCCCTCAAGCGGTCGGGCGAGTTCCCGCCGCTCGTCTACCACATGATCACGATCGGCGAGAAAAGCGGGCAGCTGGAGGACATGCTGCTGTCCATCGCCGACAGCTACGAGAGCCAGGTCAACGTGCGGATCGGCGCGCTGACCGCCCTGATGGAGCCGCTGATCATCGTGGCCATGGGCGCGGTGATTGCATTCGTGGCCTTCTCGATCCTGATGCCGATCCTGCAGATCAACAGCGCGATCCGGTGACCCGCCAGATGAACCCGACCTTCGATCGCTGGATTCAACGGATGACCGTCCTGGCGACGGTGGGAACCGCCGCGGCGCTGATCGCCACCGCGGTGGGCCTGCTGTCCCCCGGACACTGAAAGTAGGAGCCATGGAGATGACACAGACCGGTTTTGCAGCGTGGGCCCTGGGTGTGGAGAAGCGGCGGCGCCGCCGCAGTCGCCGGGGGATGACCCTGGTGGAGATCATGGTGGTGCTGGTGATCCTGGGCTTGATCGCCGGCGCGGTGGTGGTGGCCGTGGTCCCCCGGATGGAGGAGGCCAAGCAGGACACCGCCAAGCTGGACATGCAGGCCATCCAGAGCGCGCTGAAGCTCTACTACACCAAGAAGGGCAACTACCCGGACACCGCCACCGGCCTCAAGGCGCTGGTGGACGGTCAATACCTGGAGAAGGTCACCGACCCCTGGGGCAACGAGTACCTGTACCTCAACGAGGGTGGCCGCCCGGTGGTGGTCTCCTACGGCCGGGATGGCCAGCAGGGTGGCGAGGGTCCCGACGCGGACATCGACACCCGCGCGGTGAACGCAGGCAAGTAGCCGATGGCGCGCCGGTCCTCCTCCAGCTTGCGCGGGATGACGTTGGTCGAGATGACCATCGCCATCGGCGTGGTCGCCGTCCTGTTCGGGGCGGTGGCGGTGGGGATTGGCGCGCTGACCGGGGCCAAGGCCCGCAGCTCCACCGGGGAGCTGGCGGCGCTGATCCGGTCCCTCTACGACACCGCGGCGCTGTCCGGGAAGACCTGCCGGCTGGTGTTCGAGCTGCCCTCGGCCAACGCCGAGGAGGACGAGGGTGGAGCCAGCTACCGGGCAGAGTGCGCCCAGGGCGCGGTGACCATGTCCCGGGACCGGGAGGCGGCGCTGGAGGACGAGAACCGCCAGCGGGAACGCGACGAGCGCGACGGTCCCCGCCGCGCCGAGCGGACCCTGCGCTCCGGAGACGACGAGCCCACCCTGGAGGACCTGATGGCCCGCGAGCAGGAGCGGGTGGAGAGCGCGGCCCGCTTCTCCGAGTACACCAGCGAGGAGGTCCGCTCCACCCGGCTGCCAGGCAACGTGAAGGTCTCGGTGTGGACCCGGGCCCAGAAAAACGCGGTGGAGACCGGGGTGGCCTACGTCTACTTCTTCCCCCAGGGCACCGCGGAGCGGGCGATGATCTTCGTGGAGCAGGGCGACAACGCCTGGACCATCGACGTCTCGCCGCTCACCGGCCGCACCCAGGTGCTCTCCGAGAAGCAGGAGATCCCCCGGTCATGAGCGCGCGCTCTCCCCGGGGCTTCACCCTGCTGGAGGTGGTGGTGGCGCTGGCCATCCTCACCATGGCCCTGATGGCGGTGTTCAACCTCAACAGCGGGGCGATCTCCAACCACGCCTACGCCAAGCGGGTGTCGGTGGCCTCCCTGCTGGCCCGCTCGAAGATGATCGATCTGGAGCAGCAGCTGTTTGAGGACGGGCTGCCCAGCCAGGACGACGAGGAGTCCGGGGACTTCTCCCCGGAGGGCTGGCCCTCCTACAAGTGGCGGGCGCGGATCATCGCCCCCAAGACCACCGGGGTCTCCACCGACAAGCTGCTGGCGGCGCTGTTCAACGTCCCGATGGGTGGCGGCGAGGGCGGCGACGGGATGGCGGGGATCGCCTCCATGTTCGGAGGCGCGGCCGGGGCGGACGCGGCCGGCGCGGGCGGGATGGCGGGGATGATGGGCGGGGCGATGGCCGGGATGGCCCAGCAGCAGCTGACCCAGTTCCTGGAGCAGATCACCCAGACGGTGCGCGAGGTCCACCTGACGGTGAGCTGGAAGGCGGGCACCGAGGTGGAGACGCTGGATGTGGTGACCCACGTGGTCTCCACCGGACCGGGGTCGGATCGCAACGGCGGCGGGGCGGCGGGAGGCGTGGCCGGGGCCCAGAACCAGGACCCCTGGGTACGGGTGGCCGACGGCCGTCCGATCGCCGGCGAGCCCACCCAGCAGAACGGGCAGAACGTCGATCCCGCGGATCCCACCGCGGCGGTGGAGCGCCGCTCGGCGTGGGTGGCCCGGCAGATGGCGGGCGGCACCCGTCCGGGGTTGTTCGGCGGCGGCAAGGGCTGGACCGGAGGCAAGAAGTGAGCGCCCGTCCCCTCCCCCGAGGCTTCACCCTGATGGAGGTGATGATCGCGGTGGCGATCACCGGGCTGATCGGCGGGATGGTGACCGTGGCCTTCAACACCGCGTTCCAGGCCAAGGAGGTGGTGGAGAAGGACTCCGAACACTACCGGATGATCCGCGCCGCCACCAGCCGCATGTCCCGCGAGATCGGCGCCGCCTTCGTCAGCGACCGCTTCGATCTCAAGCGCTACCGGGACCAGAACGAGCGACCCACCAACTTCGTGGGTCAGCGGGATCGGCTGCTGTTCACCTCCTTCGCGCACCAGCGGCTGTACGCGGACGCCAAGGAGTCGGACCAGATGATCGTGGAGTACTACGTGCGCAACTCCACCGAACCCCAGGCGCGCGGCCGGCAGGATTTGATCCGGCGGATGAACCCGATCGTGCAGGACCGGATGGACCGGGGGGGCTCGGAGGACGTGCTCTTCGAGGGGGTGCGCCAGCTGGAGTTCCAGTACTGGGATCCGGAGCGCAAGGAGTGGGACGACGAGTGGGACACCCGGCGGATGGAGCGCAAGTCGCTGCTGCCCACGCGGGTCCGGTTCACCGTGGTGGCCCTGGACGAGAACGGCAAAGAGGCCCGCTACTCCACCCAGGCCCGGATCATGCTCAACACCGAGCTGCCCAGGTTCTGATGCGCGCCCCCTCCTCCAAAGCGCGGTCCGGCCGCCAGGCGAAGCGTGAGCGCGGGGTGGCGCTGATGATCGTGATCATCTCCATCACCCTGCTCACGGTGGTGGCCGCCGACTTCGCCTTCAACACCCGGGTGGACCTGCAGCTGGCCGCCAACCACCGCGACGACACCCGGGCCTATTTCTTGGCCAAGAGCGGGATCGGGATGTCCCGGCTGGTGCTGAAGTTCCAGGCGCAGATCGACAAGTCGCCGATCCCCGGGCTGCCGGCGGCGGCCGCGGCGCTGCTGCCACCGGGTCAGACGGGCGGAGGCGCCACCGGGATCAACCTCCAGGTATGGCGGATGATCAAGGTCGACTGCCACATGCTGCAGGGGATGGTGGCCGACCCGGACCCGCGCGAGCAGCCGCCGATGCAGGTGGCGGACAGCGAGTTCGACCGCGAGTTCTCCGAGGTGGCCGAGCGTCAGCAGCGCCGGTCCTTCGGCGGTTTCGAGGGCTGCTTCCAGGCGACGATCTCCGACGAGGAGGAGCGGCTGAACCTGGTCCGGCTGGACGCGCCAGGAGAGGGCAACCGGCCGGTGGCGATGGGCCTGTTCGAGCTGCTCTCCGACAAGCGCTTCGAGTTCCTCTTCGAGCGGGAGGACGCCAACCGGGTGAAGGTCAATCCCCAGGAGGTGCTGATCAACCTCAAGGACTGGATCGACGAGGACGAGGTCCAGGCCTCGCTGAACCTCTCCGGCCAGGGGCCGATCTTCGTCAGCGGGTTCTCCGACGAGAACTACCCCTACGACTCGTACGAGACCCGCTACGAGGCCAAGAACGCCCGCTTCGACTCGGTGGACGAGCTGTTCATGGTCCACGGGGTGAACGACGCCTTCATGGCCGCCTTCCGCGACCGGCTGACCGTGTACCCGGACGTCAACGCCAAGCTGAACATCAACTCCGACGATCCGATGATGATCTACGCGGCGATCCGGGCGGTGATGGATCCGGCCCGACCCGACCCGCGGATCAACGATCCGGTGTTCGTGGATCGGCTGATCCAGCAGATCCGGGCCGCGAAGATGTTTGCCTACTTCGGGATGTCGGTGAAGGACTTCGTCACCGTGGTGGCCGCCGCCGGGGTGCAGGTCAACACCAGCATCATGAACAACGTGGCCAACAACAACTTTGTCAGCGACAAGAGCAAGACCTACCGGATCGAGTCCTACGGTGAGGCGGGGAACGTGATGAAGAAGATCACCACGGTGGTTCGACTGGACGACGGGTTGGGGCAGCTTCTGTACTGGAGAGAGGAATAACCATGGCCCGCATCCTCGGCCTGGACCTGGGCAGTCATTCGGTGAAGGGGCTGTTGCTGGACGCCTCCGGGCGTGGACCGGCGCAGCTCAAGTCGTTCCACAGCGTGCGCCGCAACACCGAGGGCGACCGGCTGCAGACCCTGCGCGACGCGGTGCAGGAGCTGCTGGCGAACCCGGAGCTGCACGCCGAACAGGTGATCGTCTCGCTGCCGGGGGCCACCGTGGCCACCCACCAGGTGGCGCTGCCGTTCACCGATCCGAAGCGGATCGATCAGACCCTCAGCTTCGAGGTGGAAGAGCAGCTGCCCTACGACGTCTCCGAGGCGGCCTTCGACTACCAGGTGGCCTCCGCCCAGACCAACAAGAGCGAGCTGCTGATCGGGGTGGTGAAGCGGGAGGAGCTGCGCGCCCTGCTGGACGCGCTGAGCGAGGCGAAGATCGATCCGCGGGTGGTGACCCACCCCGCCTTCGTCTACCAGAGCATCCTGGCCCAGCCGACCCTGGAGGAGATCCCGGAGAACGAGGCGGTGGCGATCGTCGACCTGGGACACGAGCGGACCGCGATCGCCATCGGGCGCCCGCGGGGCGCGGTGGAGTGGGCCCGCACCTTCCCCGGCGGTGGCCGGGATCTGACCCGGGTGCTGGCCGGCGAGTTCGGCACCGCCCCCCTGGAGGCGGAGAGCTGGAAGGAGTCGCACGGCGCCCTGGCGGACGCGATCGCCGGTCCGGAGGGCGAGCGCGGCGCGGCGGCGTTCATCCGCGCGCTGCAGCCGATCCTCCGGGAGCTGCGCGCCACCTTCAAGGCGTACGGGGCGCGCACCCGCAAGCAGGTCACCCGGGTCTATCTGTGCGGCGGGACCGCCCAGCTCCCGGGGCTGGCCACCCAGCTGGGCCACGACCTGGGCCTCTCCTGTTCGGTGCTGCCGATGCCGGAGGGCCAGCCTCCCGCCGCCGCCCAGGCCTACGCCCTGGCGCTGCGCGGGGTGCAGACCCCGGCCCGGGCCCCCCGCTTCAACCTCCGCAAGGGCGAGTTCGCCTTCAAGGGGGACTTCGACTACCTGCGCGACCGGCTGGGGCTGTTGGCCTCCTATGCCGCCACCCTGCTGGTGCTGCTGGTGGCCTCGATGCTGGTCCGCAGCACGATGCTGGGGCGCCGCGAGCGCGCGCTGGACACCGCGCTGTGCGACGTCACCCAGAAGGTCCTGGGCAAGTGCGAGAAGAACTACGACCGGGCGCTGAGCATGCTGCAGGGGGTGGAGAGCCCGGCGGCGGTGGTGCCCCGGCTCTCGGCGGTCAGCCTGCTGGCGGAGGTGACCGACCGGGTCCCTCCCGAGCTGTCGGTGAGCTTCGATCAGATCCAGGTGGACCTGGAGCGGATCAGCATCCGGGGAGAGACCGCCACCAGCCGCAACGTGGACGATCTGACCGCGGCCCTGCGTGGCTACCCCTGCTTCCAGGACGTGAAGCAGGGCCGGCTGGAGCGCAGCCGGGATGGGCAGAAGTTCAGCTTCCGCCTGGACATCGACGTGCAGTGCCCGGCCGAAGGCGCCGCGGCGCAGCTGTAGGCCAAGGATCCCGCCATGGAACGCATCCGTGCATTGTGGAGTGAGCTGCAGTCCCGCTTCTCGGCGTTGACCGCCCGGGAGCGGACCTTGGTGACGGTGGCCGGTGCCGGGGCGGTGGTGTTCGCCCTGTTCCTGATCCTCTACACCTCGGCCAGCAACGCCTCCTCCACCCGCCGTCGGACCGCGGAGAAGCTGAACAAGCTGCAGCAGGCCCAGGAGCTGGCCCACAGCTACCGGGAGGCGGAGGGCGCCCGGCGCCGCACCGAGCAGCAGCTCTCCGGCAGCAACCTGCAGCTGATCTCCTACCTGGAGGAGCGGGGCACCGCGGCCGGGCTGGAGATCCCCGCCATGAACCCCAAGGGGGACGTGGCCCTGGGGGACGGGAAGATCGTGGAGAGCTCGGTGGAGCTGACCCTCACCGACGTGCCGCTGGCCAAGTTCTACAACTTCATCTCCGAGGTGGAGCGGGGGCCGGGGCTGATCAAGGTGAAGTACCTGCGAATCGAACCGCGCCCCGGGCAGGAGACCCTCACCGCCTGGGTGAACATCGCCGCCTACCGGATGAAACAGTGATCAAGCTCCCCGCCCGACTCAAGCTCGCCGGACCGCTGCTCAAGAACGCCACCGGCTGGAAGCTGGGCGCGGCCTACACCGCGTTCGGGCTGTTCTGCTTCCTGCTCTTCCTCTACCTGACCTTCCCCTATCAGGCCTTCCGGGACCGGCTGGTGGGCGAGGCCCGGCGCGCCGGCTTCGCGGTCACCATCGGGGACATTGGCCCGGGGCTGATGGGGATCACCGCCACCGGGGTGCGGATTGAACGTCCGCGCTATGTGCCCGCCAGCGGCGGCGCCACCGCCCCGGTCGCGGCCGCGGAGCCGGTGGAGATCCTGCTCAACCGGGTGCGCTTTGGTCCGTCCTTCGTGCCGCTGGGGCTGGCCTTCGAGGCCACCCTCTTCGGCGGCCAGGTGGAGGGCGCGGTGGGAGGAGTCGGCAACGGCAGCATCCAGCTGCACCTGGAGGGGGTGGACACCTCCAAGGGGGACATCAAGGGCCTGATCGGGGTGGACCTGGCGGGAGTCGTGGACGGGAAGCTGATGCTGACCATCCCCCTGGCGGCGAACAGCCCGGCGCGGGCCTACGATCTCTCCCTGGCCGACGGGACCCTGGACCTGCAGCTGCGGGGGCTGACGGTCAACGGGGGCACGATCACCGTGCCGATGTACGGCACCCCCACCCCGCTGGACCTCCCCAAGATTCAGGCCGGCGATCTGAAGGCGGAGATCAAGTTCGAGAAGGGACTGGGGACGGTCGCCAACTTCACCAGTGTCGGCCCGGACGTCAGCCTCCGCTCGGAGGGGACGGTGAAGCTGGCCAAGGCCCTGGAGCACAGCGAGGCCAACCTGGACTTCAAGGTCCGCGCCGACCAGGAGTTCGTCAAGCGGCTGGGGCTGATCGGCAGCGGGCTGTCGATGCTGCCCCCGGACAAGCTGGACCCCGCCTTCCGGGTGGCCAAGATCACCGGCTTCTTGATGAGCCCCAAGTTCGCCCCCGGGGCGCGCTAGCCGAGAAGGAATCGGGGCCCCCCGCCGGGCCCGGGCCCGGTCCCCCGTTGAAATCATGATTTCCGGCATGGGAGAGTCCGGCCGCCTTTTGGGGAGGAGCCGGACCAATGCCTGAGCTTGTATTTCTACGCCGCGGAGAAGAGGTCCTGCGCTTCACCCTGGACCGCCCGCGGACCGTGCTGGGCCGCGGTGAGCGCAGCGACGTGGTGATCCCCGACTCGGAGGTCTCCCGGCAGCAGGCGGTGCTGACCTTCGATGGGACCCAGGTGGCGCTGGAGGATCTCTCCGGCAAGGGGACCCTGGTCTCCGGCGCCCCGGTGATGCGCAACACGGTGCTGGCGGACGGGGCGGACATCGCGCTGGGGCAGTGGCGGGCGATCTACCGCCAAACATCCTCCGGTGAGCTGGACACCGTCACCGAGGTGGGCGGTACCCAGACCCAGGCCCAGCCCAAAGATCCCTCCAGCGAGCGCTGGCTGCCGGCGCAGATCCGGATCCGTCACGGCCACCAGGAGACGGTGCACCGGCTGACCGGAGAGGCGGTGTCGATCGGCAAGGATCCCGGCAACGACCTGGTGGTGAACGACAAGTTCATCTCCTCCCGGCACCTCAAGCTGCAGCGGCGCAACACCCTGTTCCAGGTGACCGACCGGGGCTCCACCAACGGCACCTACCTGGGCAACGCCCGCATCTTCGAGGTGGAGGTCCCGCTGTTCACCACCTTGCGGGTGGGCGAGACCGAGCTGGTGCTGGAGCCGGTCTCCACCCCCACCAAGGAGAAGTCCTTCCAGGGGATCATCGGCAACGACCCGTCGATCCGGCAGCTGGCGGAGCTGATCGAGCGGGTGGCGCCCTCCCAGGCGGCGGTGGCGATCTTCGGCGAGTCCGGCACCGGCAAGGAGCTGGTGGCCCGCGCGGTCCACTCCCGCAGCAACCGCGCCGACCGGCCCTTCATCCCGGTCAACTGCGCGGCGATCTCCAAGGAGCTGATCGAAAGCGAGCTGTTTGGCCACGAGAAGGGCGCGTTCACCGGGGCGATGAACGCCCGCAAGGGCGCCTTCGAGGAGGCGGACGGCGGCACCCTGTTCCTGGACGAGATCGGCGAGTTGCCGTTCGACCTGCAGGCCAAGCTGCTCCGCGCCCTGGAGTCGGGGGAGATCAAGCGGGTGGGCGCCTCCCGCCCGCTGAACGTGGACGTGCGGATCGTGGCCGCCACCAACCGGGATCTGCTGGCCGCGGCGCGGGAGCAGAAGTTCCGCGAGGACCTCTACTACCGGCTGTGCGTGATCCCGCTGCACCTGCCGCCGCTGCGCAACCGCAAATCAGACATCCTCTCCCTCACCGACCACTTCGTGCGGGTGTTCTCCCCCCGCGGGCAGACGGTGCGCTTCACCCCCGGGGCGATGGAGAGGCTGCAGACCCACCACTGGCCGGGCAACATCCGCGAGCTGCGCAACGTGGTCCACCGGGCGCTGCTGTTGCGCAAGGGCCCGATGGTGGACGCCTCCGATCTGACCTTCGATCAGGAGGTGAACCGCGAGACCGGGATCCCGATCCAGGACTTCCCCACCGGCCTGACCCTGGAGCAGATGCTGGAGCGGCTGGAGAAGCAGATCATCGAGACCTCGCTGCGCCGCTACAACGGCAACCGCGAGCGGGTGGCCAAGGAGCTGGGGGTGGCCCGCTCCACCCTCTTCAAGCGCCTCAAGGACTGGGGCCTGACCAAGCAGGACGACCCGGAGTCCTGAGCCCCGGGGTCCAATCGGGGCCTTTCGTGCCGATCTTCGACACAGGTTAACTATCTGAACTTAGATAGGAAACCCCCTCCCGGCAGCGTCTAGATGCCGATCTGCAGTGCCGATCTTCCGTCGGCCGCTCAGGCCAGGTTGTGGAACACCGCGCGGACGTCTTCGTCCTGCTCCAGCGCGTCCACCATCTTCAGCACCTCGGTGGCCTGGTCCTCCGGCAGCGAGACCGGGGTCTGGGGGATGTACTCCGCCTCCACCGAGAGCGGGGTGATCCCTTTGGCCTCGATCGCCGACTGCAGCTGACCGAAGTGGTTGAAGGCGCAGCGCAGGATCAGCAGCGGTTCGTCCTTCTCCCCCTTCCCCTCGCCCATCTCCTCCAGCCCGTGGTCGATCAGCTCCAGCTCCAGCTCGTCGGCGTTGATCCCCTCCGGGTTGAGCCGGAACACGCCCATCTTCTGGAACCCGAACGCCACGCTGCCGGTGGCGCCCATGTTCCCGCCCCAGTCCTTGAAGTGCATCCGGATGTTGGCCACCGTCCGGGTGACGTTGTCGGTGGCGGCCTCCACCAGCACTGCCACCCCGTGGGGCGCGTAGCCCTCGTAGACCACGATCTCGTAGTTCTCCGCCCCGTGGCCGGACGCGCGCTTGATCGCGTTCTCCACCTTGTCCTTGGGCATGTTCGCCGCCCGGGCGTTCTGGATCGCCCGGCGCAGCGCCGCGTTGGTGTCCGGGCTGGTGCCCCCGGCCTTCACCGCCATCGCGATGTCCTTGGACACGCGGGTGAACACCTTGGCCATCTTGTTCCAGCGGGCGAACATGGTCGCCTTGCGGGTCTCGAAAATGCGTCCCATGGGCATTTGCTACCCGAACCGGGGACGTGCGGCAATGTCGCACCTGGGGTGAAGGGGCACGGATAGATCCTTTTTCGGATCCATTCGTTTCCCTTCCATGCCTGCCGCCGCCCGATCGACCCAAGCCGTCTCGGACCTGTACCGCCAGCACCGCGCCCGGGCGCTCTCCATTGCCAAGCGCATCCTCCACGACCCGGACGAGGCGGAGGACGTGGTCCAGGAGGTGTTCATCCGGCTCTGCTTCGCCGAGGTGCCCTTCGACGGGAAGGCCGCCTACTCCACCTGGCTGTTCCGGGTGATGGTCAACAGCAGCATCAACTCGCTGCGCTCCCAGCGTCGGCGGGCCCGGCTGCGGCACGACCCGGACCCGGTGCTGGATCCAGAGTCCGCCGCCGCCGGCCGCGAGCTGCGCCGCCACTTCGAAGAGGCCCTGCGCCAGGTCAGCCCCCAGCACCAGCAGGTGGTGTGGCTGCGCGAGCTGCGGGGGATGAGCTACCCGGAGATCGCCGCGCTGCTGAAGATCCCGGAGGGCACGGTGAAGAGCGCGCTCAACCGGGGCCGGGCGCGGGTGCAACAGCTACTGCTGGAGGAGGGGATCTCCCCCTGAGCAGGGGGCTACTCGTCGCCCTTCTGCCCCACGAAGAAGTCGTTCTTGTCGCGGAAGAGGATGTTGAAGCTGGTCAACGATCCGTAGGCGCGGGTGACGTAGGCCTGCATCTCGACCTTGTCCGCGTCGGTGAGCTTGGGGTGGCCATTGAGCTTCTGCTCCAGCGTCCGCAGGCGATCCCGGATCATCACCACCTTGTGGAACAGGGAGTCGATCGGCAGCTCCTTGCCCTGCAGGTCCTTGTTGCCGGGGACCAGCTGCACCACCCCGCCCTGCCACTTGTTGGCCATCTCCGGCGGGTGCGGGTCACCCACCGCCTGGCGAAACAGATCGATCAGCTCTTCGCGGGTCAAGATCAGTCCTCCTCCAAAATCGAAAGTGTCCCCGGTTGAAGCGGCGGATGCCGCCTGTGGCGTCGGGGCGTACCCCACCGTGGTCACCGGCGAGGCTGCCCGGGTCACCACCGGCGAGGTCCCTGCCGGGCCATGCCGCACCACCAGCGGGGCCACGCTGCGGGTCGTCCGCTGGCGGGTCTGGGGTTCCACCGCCCGGGCCCGGGTCACCGACCCGCGGGGCACGAAGGCGTCGCACACCGGGGCGCTGGGAACGAACAGCCCACGCTGCGGCTGCAGCCGGCAGGGGCCGACCCAGCCACGCCGGTCGTCCACCGAGTGCGCCTGCCACAGCTTGCAGTTGCCGCAGACCTGCTCCTCCGCGGTGAAGACCGGAATCGGCGGGAGGGCGGAGGGCGCGTCGTCACTCATCGGGAAGGGCCGATCCACCAAGTTGTCGCCCCCGAGTCAACCGCCGCCCGGAAATGGGTTGGCCGCTCGTTCGTTGTGGCTTGGTAGGATGGACGCCCACCGATGAAGACCCCCAGCGGAGCCAACCTCACTGCAAGGCGTGTGATCGCGGTGATCGCCAGCGTGGTGGTGGGGGTGGTGTTCTGGGATTCCCCGCTGGTGTACCCGCTCAAGCTGCTGGTGGTGATGATGCACGAGAGCGGGCACGCGCTTGGCACCCTGCTTGTCGGTGGGGCGGTGGATCAGATCTCGATCCGGCCCGATCAATCCGGCCAATGTCTTTCGCTGCTGCCCCCCGGACTGTTCGGGAAGGTGTTCGTCTACTCTGCGGGCTACGTGGGCAGCGCCATCGCCGGCGGCGCGCTGCTGATCGCCACCCTGCGCTTCGGGCTTCGTCGCTGGGTGTTGGGCGCGGCCTGCGTCTGGCTGGCGGTGATGGGACTGGTCTACGCGGGGGATCCGTTCACCTGGATCTTCTGCCTGGTCACCGCGGGCGCGATGGGGCTGGGCGCCAGGTTCCTGCCCGACGGCGCGGTGGACGTGGTCAACCTGTTCATCGCCGCCTTCTCCGGGCTGTACGTGGTGTTCGACGTCCGGGACGACCTGTGGAACTCCTCGGTGCGGGCGATGAGCGATGCCGCGCTGCTGGCAGAGCTGACCTACGTGCCGTCCTTGTTGTGGGCCGCGCTGTGGACGGTGGCCGCGCTGGGGGTGCTGGGGCTGGCGCTGTGGATCAGCCTCCGCCCCACCCGCCGGGTGCGCGCCTCCCGCTTCGCGGGCGCCTAGCCCTACCCGCGCGGCTTCATCCGGTAGGCCACGAAGTCGGCCACGTCCCCGAACTGGAAGTACGGGTTCTGCGCCGTCTCCCGCGCGATGCTGGAGATGGGCACCTCCCCGTAGTTGTGCCCAGGGAGCAGCCGGGTGGCCGCGGGCAGCTTCATCAGCACCTGGGTGATGGACCGGTGCATCGCCTCCGGGTCGCCGCCGTTGAGATCACACCGCCCACACCGACCGACGAACACCGTGTCTCCGGAGACCACCGCGTCGCCGACCTGCAGACACTGCGAGCCGGGGGTATGCCCGGGGGTGTGCAGGGCCCGGATCGCCAGCGGGCCAATCTGCACCTGCTGCCCGGGGTCAAGCGGCCGGACCGCGTCGCCGATCCGCCGCAACTCCGGGGAGAAGGCGATCTCCTCCCGCTGGGCGTAGAGCGGGATGTCATGCCGGGAGAGCAGCTCGGGCACCCCGTTGATGTGGTCGTGGTGACAGTGGGAGGCGAAGGCGGCGGTGATCACCTTCCCGTCCTCCGCGGCGGCCCGTTCGATGGCGGGAACGTCCCAGGCGGGATCGATCACCGCGACCTCGGAAGCGCCCTCGGCGCCGACCAGGTAGACGAAGTTGTCCATCGTTCCCAGCTGCAGCTGACGGACATAGAGCGGTGGGGTCATCGGGCCTCCAGCACCGCGGCGCGCGCGGCGGTCAGGTGTGACGTGAGTCCGGACGGCGGCTGCCGGGCGGACCAGAACTCCAGGAGTGAATCGTAGCGGTGCAGCGGGTCGGCGCCGGTGCTCGCCAGCAGCTTCGCCAGACAGGAAGGGCACGGCTCGAGCGGGCGGCTGTCGGTCTCCTCCAGATGGTTGCTTCCGTTCATCACGCACTCGTACGCCGGACAGTGGGTCACCGAGAGCAGGTGGCCCAGCTCGTGCGCGGCCAGCTTCAGGGTGCGCGCCAAGAGGCGCTCCTCCTGCCCGGGGGTGGAGAAGCGATGCAGCGACCACACCCCCACCCCCTGGTCGGGAGCGGCCTGGCCAAAAACGAAGTTCCAGGACGGATCGGGGAACAGGTCCTCCCCGGTGAGCGCCAGCACCGCCAGCGCGTCGGGCGGACGGAGCGGCACCAGCTGCGCCAGCACCCAGCCGGTGAAGAGCTGCGGATGATCCGGGGAGCGCGGGTTGATCCGGCGCGCTTCGGCGGGGATCGCGCTGGCCTCCAGCGGAGGCAGGAGCTGCACCGGCAACCCGAAGAACCTGCCCAGATAGTCGGCGGTCTGTTCGGCCGTCTCCCGCTGCCGGTCGGTCAGGGTCCCCACGTGAAGCACATACAGGATGCGACGCTGCGAGCTGGCCCGTACCGGGTCGGAGGCCAGGTACTCCGCCAGCGTCTCGCCCCGCTCCGGGTAGCTGGCCAACCAGTCGTTGGCCACGGGCGGCGTCTTGGGTCGATGCAGCGGCTTGAGGGCCTCGAAGGGTGAGGGCAACGGCTCGTCACGGAGCTGGGCCACACGGCTCACCGGGTGGGTGGGCAGCAGCAGCACCTTCACCGCGCCAGACACGAGCAGCACTGCGGCCACCGCCAGAAACACTCCCTGGATCCGACCGGTGCGCATTCCGCGCCCAGGATAGACGAGCGGCCCCCGCCGCGGGTTGAATGGGGCCATGCGCGCAACCCTGGTGATCCTCGGCGCGGTCCTCTCTCCCCTGGCCGTGGGGGTGGAAGGGACCCTGACCTTCAAGCCGGATCCGGATGAGGAGCGGCCGGTGGTCCGCCGGGCCAGCGTGCGGCCCCAAGGCACCGACTTCGCGCTGAACCTGGACTTCGACAAGACCCCCTGGGGCGAGGAGTGCAAGAAGCGCTGCGCCAACGCCACCTTGCTGATCGACACCGACGGCGATCCAAAGACCGGGATGCAGACCGGCGAGGGCAAGCCCCAGACCGGCGCGGATCTGGGGATCCTGGTCCAGGGACACACCGACTTCGGCGAGGAGAGCGCGGGCCACTACATCCGGGTGAAGATCCGGGCGCTGGAGGACAACGACACCCGCCTGGACTCCGGAGACGTGATCGCCGAGCTCGATCACCGCCGGGATCGCGAGCGGCTGGGGGTGGAGGGCAAGGAGGTCCGGATCATGGTGGATGCCTCGCGCGCCACCCTCCCCACCGGGAAGAAGTGCCGGCTGATCTATCTGCCTCCGCTGAGCAAGCCGGTGGTCGTCCCCTGCCGCGGGATGGGCGGCGTCTCCCGGGGCAGCGCCCCGGAGATCCTCCGCAGCAACAACCCCAAGCGGCGGGTGAAGACCAAGCCCTACGAGGAGCCGGTCGGCGGCTGAGCCGTCCCGGGTCCCAGGTTGGCCAGCCCCGCCCCCAGGACAGCGATCCACAGGTAGACCCCGGCCGCCAGCAGCAAGGTGACCGAGATCCCCCAGCCCACCGACAGGAACACCGCCGCCCCGGAGCCTGCCACCGACAGGGCGCCGTTGACGCCCCAGCACCACACCGCTCCCTCCGGCGCCACCACCTGGACCCGGCGCAGCCCCAGCGGGAACAAGAAGCCCATCGCGAAGCCAGGGATGGCCACCGCCAGCACCGAGAAGGTGGCGCGCCACAGGTACGGTTGGGCCAGCACCCCCTCGATCGCGCTGGCGGGCAGCAAGGCCCACGCGCCCATCAGCAGCGCGGCGACCGCCGGGATCCCGGCCAGGACCCGCCGCCGGGGCGCCAGCCGTTCGGAGAGCGCGGCGCCCGCCCCCGCTGCCAGGGTCAGCGGGGTCAGGGTCAGGGCCAGCGCCCAGGTGGGATCTCCCAGCAAGAGGTGCAGCCGCTGGGCGGTGGCGATCTCGAACAGCATGAAGCCCAGGCCCAGCCCGGCGAAGTACCCCAGCACGATCACCCGCTGGACCCGGGGCAACGAGGAGAGCGCGCCGCGCCTGCGCCACAGCGGGACGATCAGCCACAGCACCCCCAGCAGCGCGGCGATCAGGAAGGCCGCGGCCACCGCGCCCACTGCCACCACGTTGCCGTAGAGCATCCCGCCGCCCTGCTCCAGCAGCGCACCCAGCCGGGCGGGGGAGAACCAGGTCCGCAGCGGCACCTGGAGGAAGAAGAACGGACGGTCGTCGGTGGGCGGGCTCAGGTCCACGCCCTGGCGCGCGCCCAGCCTGGCCAGCTCCTCTCTCTGGGAGGCCTCCAGGATCTCGCGGGCCCAGGGCGCCTCGCTCCGTCCCGGCAGCCACAGCAGACTGGCGCCCTGCCCCTCTAGCGCCGCCAGCTTCTCCAGATCGGCGGAGGCGAACGGTGAGGGAGAGGTCAGCAAGGTGGCGATGTTCCCCCGCGCCACCAGCGCCAGGTGCAGGCCAGGCTGCTGGACTCCCCGGGCGCGCAGCGCGGAGGCGGCCAGCGCCAGCAGCCGCCCGGTCTCCAGCGGCCGCGAGGGTTCATACCAGCGGGAGAAGCTGAGCACCCCGGTGGGGTCGAGGCGGGAGAGGAACAGCGCCCACGCCTCGCGGGTATAGAGCGAGTTCTCGGAGAGGGTCATCGCCCCCATCCCGGTGGAGGCCCAGGTGTCCACCAGCGAGGCCACGATCACCCGGAACCCGCCTTCGGAGCGCGCCGCCCAGGAGCGGCCGTCCTCCACGTGGAAGCGGGTGTGGGGCTCGCTGACGATCGGCACCTTCTCGGCCAGCGGACCGCGCAGCAACTGAAGGAAGATCGGGTTGAACTCCACCGCGTCCACCTCGGCGTCGTGCAGCCGGGCCGCGGCCACGTCCCGTCCGCCTCCGACCCCGATCACCAGCGCCCGGCCTCCCTCGCGGATCCGGTACACCGCGGAGGTGATGTCCCAGTCCAGGAAGCCCAGCTCCGCGCGCAGATCCCGGTAGGCGTAGGCGGCGGTCCCTGCCTCACCGTCGATGCGCAGGAAGGACACCTCCACCTGATGCATCGGCGCGCCCTCCAGCGGCGCCCAGTAGAACGGGCGCTGCTGCCGGAAGTGCTCGGCGCGCACGTAGGACATCGAGTTCCACGCCTGCGCCAGTGGCTGCTCCCCCTGGGGGTAGAGGTGGCCCTTGATCCAGCGGAGGCTGCCGGAGTCCGGCGCCTGGGCGATCAGCAGCACCGCCAACGCCAGCAGCCCCGCCCTCCCCTGCTCGCGTCGGCCTCGCGCCAGCACCAGCATCGCCAGCGGCGGCAGCAGCGCCGCCACCAGCAAGGCGCGCGGAGCTCCCATCCAGGCGATCAGCGGCGCGGCCAGGGCGGCGCCCACCGCCGATCCCACCAGGTCGGCGCCATACACGATCCCCGGACGCCGGGCCCGGGTGAGCAGCACCGAGAGGGCCGCCCCGCCCCCGGCGAAGGGCAACGCGAAGAGCACCGAGAGCACCACCAGCGTTCCCAGCGTGGACCAGGGCGCGTTCAGGTCCAGCACCACCCGGGTGCGGGTGGTCCAGAAGGTGGAGGCCACCGTGCCCAACGCCGAGAGTGCCAGCGCCGCGGAGAGCCCCTTGCCCTCTTCGAACCAGGCCGGTCGCAGGTGGACCACCAGTGCTCCGGCGGTCATCCCCAGCAGCCCCAGGGTCAAGGCCAGGTAGCCCAGCGAGTACCAGGTGGCCACCGACAGCAGCCGCCCCACCAGCACCTCCTGGGAGAGCAGCGCGGCGGCGATCAGCGCCGCGGCCAGGGGTGCCCGTTGCGGCTCGCCGGCCATCGCCGGGACCTGTGCCTCCACTGCCCTCGGATTCGTCACCGCTTCCTGCGGGCGCGCCATCCGCTACTCACCCGCCGGAAGCTTGGGAACCTCGGCCCAGAAGAACCCGCGCAGCTCCCCCTCGGAGAAGCCGCGCGCCTGATCCTGGGGATAGCGGGCGGTGATCGCGGTCACCAATTCCGGGGCGACCTGCGTTCCGTGGCAGGTCAGGCACATCGCCCCCACCGGCATCGGCTTGAGCATCCCCACCCGGTCGCCCAGATCGAACACCCGGGGCTTCACGTCCCCCAGGCGCGCTCCCGCGTGTTCCTGCACATAGGCCGCGGCCCAGGCGCGGGGAGCATTCTTCGGGTTGCGCAGCTTGTGGCTGGTCCGGCCCACCTCGACCCCGGCCTGCTGTCCCTGCTGCTGGGTCAGCGTCTGGGCCTCGGCGGCGCAGACCTCCAGGGCGCCGACCGGACCGGAAGACTGCAAGGCGGAGGTCAGCCGCTGCAGCAAGGAGGCCTGCAGTGCCCCGATCGCCGCGGTGGCCTGCTGCACCTGGGGCTGGAGCTGCGCGGGGGCAGCCTCCGGCGACCACGCCTTGGGAGCGGGAGGTTTGCATCCCGCCCCCAGGAGGCACGCCGACAGCGCGAGGAGCAGTGGGGTCCTGTGCATGGGCCGGGAGCCTACCCCTCGCCAGGTCCGGGGGCGTGCCCCATCGGCAGAGACCGGCTCACCCGAAGTTGTAGGTGAAGTCCACCCAGGGGATGGGGATCATCCCGACCCCGGTGGACCGGAAGTCCTCCACCCGGAGCACGGCCAGGTCGACCGCGAAGCGTTCACCCATGATCCGGCCACCGAAGCTGTTGACCATCGACAGCGGGTTGCCGAAGAAGCCGGGCAGCAGCCAGTTCTCGGTGACCAGGGCGAAGTTGGCGCCCACCCGGAGGTTGCCGTTCAAGGTCACGATCGCCTCGCCCAGCGACTGGGTGGTGTTGGCGAACATGAACGGCCGACCCACGTTCACGGTGAGGTGCGCGTTGTGGTCTCCCAGGGTTCCACCCACGAAGACGAAGCCGGCCCCGACCACCGAGCTGGAGCCGAAGCCCCACGCGGGCAGCACCAGGGTCTCCGCGCCCGCGGCCAGGTGGAAGTTCTCCAGCGGGGAGAAGCCGGCCTTGATCCCGCCAATGAAGTTCAGCCCGTTGCCGCCCATCAGCCACAGCGGGAGCATCGCGCCCGCCAGCACGGTGACGTTGTCGGTCAGTCCGTAGGCCACCGCGGAGAACATCAGCTCCTTCTGGGAGAAGTACCCTTCGCCCTTTCGCAGCCGCATCGCCGAGGGCGAGTAGAAATAGCGGGTGCGGTTCGGATCCTGGAACCACAGCTGCCCGGT
The DNA here is from genome assembly GCA_036675345.1 of Myxococcaceae bacterium. Taxonomy (GTDB): domain Bacteria; phylum Myxococcota; class Myxococcia; order Myxococcales; family Myxococcaceae; genus JALYOC01. The sequence continues at coordinate 201,524 of JAKFFE010000031.1, read as the reverse complement.
GCTGGAGACCTGCATCCCCTCCTCCACCACCAGCTCCTGGATGCTGTCCCGGGAGAGCGTCATCCTCCCGCCGCTGATCAGCTCCAGGGTGATCAGCCCCTGGGTCTCCGCCACCACCCGGCCCCGCAGCCGCTGTCCGTCACGCAGGGTCACCCGCGAGAGGGGGGGCGGGGAACCGGGGTCCTCGGCGACCGGCGTGACCGCCTCGTCGGTTCCCTGATCCGGAGCCAGCGGAGGCTCGCTGAGGGAGGCCGTCTGGGCCAGCGCCTGGGTGGCGACCACCGCGGAAACCAGCACCAGCTTGAGCGACTTGGGGAACCAGCGGGTCATTTCGATCCTCCTCACGGCGAACATGAGGGAGGGCCATTGCGGCCCGCGTGCCACCCGGACTTCGCCACTCCCTTCGGGCGCTTGGGGGCAGGGGGGAGGGCGGCTGCGCAGCGGGGCGTGCACCCGGATGCACAGTCCTTCACAGCCCGGGACCCGCTTCTGGCGCCTCCCTCGTCGGGGGGAGGCGTATGGTCCACGCGTCGCGAAGGGGGAGCACATGACCGAGATCTTCAAGGGGCTGGCAGTCCGGCGAGGCGAGCGATGAGGACCCCACCCAGTCTGGAGCCTCTCCGGGCCGCCGCGGAGAGCGCGCTTCGCTTCCTGGAGGGCCTGGATCAGCGGCCGGTGGGCGCGCAGGCGGGGCGGGAGGCACTGCACGCCGCCCTGGGAGGACAGCTTTCGCAGGGGCCCTCCGATCCGGTGGAGGTGTTGCGCCAGCTGGCGGCGGGCGTGGAGCCGGGACTGCTGCTGAGCCAGAGCCCCCGCTTCTTCGGCTTCGTGGTCGGCGGTTCGCACCCGGTCTCGGTGGCCGCGGACTGGCTGACCTCGGCGTGGGATCAGAACGCCGGGATGTACTCGGTCTCGCCGGTGGCGGCAGTGGTGGAGCACATCGTCGCCGGCTGGATGCTTCAGCTGCTGCGCTTGCCTCCCGAGAGCGCGGTGGGCTTCGTCACCGGCGCCCAGATGGCGACCTGGACCTGCCTGGCCGCGGCCCGCCATCAGGTGCTGGAGGACGTGGGCTGGGACGTGGAGCGCCAGGGGCTGCAGGGCGCTCCGCCGATCCACGTGGTGGTGGGCGAGCAACGTCACGGCACCGTGGATCGCGCGGTGCGCTTCCTGGGCCTGGGGTCGGACCGGTCGATCAAGGTCGCGGTGGATTCAGAGGGGCGGATGCGCCCGGACGCCCTGGAGACCGCGCTGGAGAAGCTCCAGGGGCCGACGATCGTGGTGGCCCAGGCCGGCAACGTGAACAGCGGCGCCTTCGACCCGATGCCGGAGATCGTGGACCGGGTCCACCGCCACGGCGGCTGGGTGCACGTGGACGGGGCCTTCGGCCTCTGGGCCCAGGCCAGCCACTCCCGCCGCCACCTCACCGAGGGCGTGGCGGACGCCGACTCCTGGGCGGTGGACGCCCACAAGTGGCTCAACGTCCCCTACGACAGCGCGATGGCGATCACCCGGAAGGCCAGCGCCCACCAGTCGGCGCTGGGGCACACCGCCGCCTATCTGGTCCCGGACGCGGACAGCCGGCATGACCCGATCAACTGGAACCCGGAGCACTCCCGCCGGGCGCGCGGCTTCGTCCTCTGGGCCACCCTGCGCGCCCTGGGCCGGGACGGGGTCACCGATCTGGTGGACCGCCTCTGCGACCGCGCGGTGCAATTCGCTCAAGCCCTCTCCCAGGTGGAGGGGGTGGAGGTGCTCAATCAGGTGGTGCTCAACCAGGTGCTGGTCCGGTTCGCCCATCCCCAGGACCCGGACCGCCACACCCAGGAGGTGATCGCCCGCATCCAGCAGGACGGGACCTGCTGGATGAGCGGCACCCAGTGGCAGGGAAGACCGGCGATGCGGATCTCGGTCTCCAACTGGGCCACCACCGCCAAGGACATCGACCGCTCGGTGGCGGCGGTGCTGCGCTGCGCGGGGCTGCCGCCCCGGTAGCCGGGGCGTTCAGGACACCCGGGCCCCTCGCGGGCCCGGGGCGACTACGCCAACCAGTCCCGATCCCGCAGCTTCTTGGGCAGGTACTCCTCGGTGATGAAGGAGATGCCGCGGTTGGAGAGGGCTTCGATCTCCAGCTTCACCCCGGCCTTCACCATGTGCTGGATCTCGCTTTGCCATTCCTTCCGCTGGAACCACGGATAGGCCAGCATCTGCTTGGCGCGGTTGTTGTCCTCGTCGGTCATCCGGATGGTGACGTTGTCCGAGAGGCTGTACTTCTCCTTGTCGAACGAGGAGAGCCCGATGAACCGCGCCTCCGGGACCGCCATCCGCATCGACTCGTAGGCCAGGTTGATCGAACCCTGCTTGAGCACCGAGTAGATGTAGAACCCCCAGGGGTCGTTATCGACCATCACGTACAGGGGCAGCTTCAGCTCCTGGGTCAGCCGGCGGCACAACCGGCGCACCCCGCGCGGCGGCTGCCCCTGACCGGTGATCAGGATGCACTTGTGCTTCTTCCAGAACTTGTCCTCGTTGAGACGGCGCCACACCGCGTCCTTCTCCACCAGGAGCACGAACTTGGCGTCGTTCTTCTTGAACTGCACCATGTGGTCTTCGACGATCGAGGGCACGTTCCAACCGCCGGAACCCATCTTCCGCAGGTCGATGGTGTCCCCGTTGTCCACGATGGTCAGCTCTCCCACCATCGATCCGCGGCTGGTGGCGAACAGGTGCAGCTCCTCGCGGAGCGCGTCCACCGTCACCTCCAGATCCTCGATGATTGGGTCCGACTCCTCCTGCTCCTCGAAGGTGTTCTGCTTGCTGTCCCCAAGCGTGTGCTTGGTCATGTAGTACAGGTCACGGATGCTGGTGGTCTTGCCGGAGGCGATCAGCTCCTTGGCCGCGTTGGCCACCAGGAAGGTCTGCATGAACTTCTTCGCCTGACCGACGTTGAAGAAGAACCGCTTCTGCTTGTCCCCCCCCATCTCGATGATCTGCTTCTTGGCGTTGAAGCGGACGTTGGCCAGGGTGCGCGTGGGGATCGCCACGTGCGGGTTCTTCCCGGTCCGGACCTGATTCAGGGTGTCCTTCGCCAGCTGCTCCAGCCGCTTGGCCGTCTTGTCCTTGGCGGGGACGTAGGTGTGCTGCTTCTCCAGCTTCTTCTTGGTCGCCATTGCTTAGGTCCCCTACTCCGCCAGCTCTTCGTCTTGCGCGCGCGGCTTCTTGGACAACTTCGCCGCCGCGCGGTTGAGCACCGCATCGGTGACCTCGCCGCCGGTGAACTTGTTGGCCAGCTTGGTGAAGTCCTCCTTCACCGCCTGCGGCTCCACCCCGATCAGCCCGTTCATCGTCTGGGCCAGCTCCTCGATGTACATCTCGAAGATCGACCGCCGCTGCAGTTCATACTCGGCGCCCTTCCGCTTGCGCACGAACGCCGCCAGCCGTCGCCCGCACTCCTGGGAGGCAAGCTTGATCTCCGCCAGAATCTCCGGGTAGTGCGCCACCGCCTCCTTGGACTCGGAGGTGAACGGCACCCACACCGAGGCGATGTGGACGAACAGGATCATCGGCCCCACCGGCAGTGACCCCTTGGGCTGGGAGAGCTCGTAGTTGCGCCAGTCGGTGCGGATCGCCGCCTCGGTCACCCCGCAGGCGCCGCGCTGGAACAGCAGCGGGACCCGGTTGGCGAAGCGGTACAGCTCGGCCGGACGATCCGCCGGCAGCGGGCCGCCGTAGGCCAGGCCGACCTCGATCTGGAACGGATTGCCCCGGTACACCTTGGGGGGGCGGGTCACCGAGGTGATGAAGAACTTGTGGCCGGCGACGATCTCCTCGCCCTCCTCCTTCTCCTCCGCCGGCTTGGCGGCCTCGGCGGCGGCCTCCTTGTTGCGCTTCTGGATCTCCTCCAGCTTCTTCGCCGCCTCCTCCTTGCGCTTGCCCCGGCCGCCCTCGGCGGTGGCCTGCAGGCTCTCCAGCTCCTCCTGCTGGGCGATCTCCTGGGTCACCGCCAGGAAGTTCATCAGCCCCTTGTGGATCAGCTCCTCGCCGATCGGGGAGAGGCAGTTGGTGGGGGGGGCCATGATCTTGGTGGCCTGGATCGACTTGTGGAGCTTCTGCGCCAGGTCCACGTTGTTGCCCACGTCCCGGGCCCGGCTGCTGGGCTTGATCCCCGCCCGCTTGAGGATCTCGTCCGCCACCGGGGTGGTGACGCGCGAGAAGTCGTGCATCAACGCCGCCCGCACCTCGCGGTGGGTGGAGTCCTGCAGCTTGAGGATCAGCTGGCCCAGCTCCACGCCATGGGGGTGGGGCTTGATCTCCACCGCCTCCCGGGGAGGGATGGGGGCGGCGCGGGGAAACACGATCGGCGCGTCGTCCGGCCGGCGGTACTCCAGCGCGCAGTGCGGGTTGGCCAGCGCGGTCTGCTCCAGATAGCGCGCCAGCCACCGCTTGCCGTTGCGGTAGTCGGCCTCCATCTCGATCTCCACGCGGGTGCCGTGGTCCTTCTCCCACTCCTCCTCGTGATCGGAGGACACCACCGGCATGTTCTTGCGGGTGTCGATCTGGATCTCGAAGTGGTGCGCCTTGCGACCCTTGCCGGTCTTGGAGGTCACCCCGATCGGCCGGCCGGTGGTCAACTGCCCGTACATCGCCGCCGCCGAGATGCCGATCCCCTGCTGACCGCGGGACTGCTTGAGCCGGTGGAACTTGGACCCGTACAGCAGCTTGCCGAAGATCTTGGGGACCTGGGCCTTGACGATGCCCGGACCGTTGTCCTCCACCGCCATCACGTAGCGGGACTCGGACACTTCGCGGATCTCCACCAGGATGTCGGGGAGAATTCCCGCCTCCTCGCACGCGTCCAGGGAGTTATCCACGGCCTCCTTCACTGCGGTGAGGAGCGCCTTGCTCGGGCTGTCGAACCCCAGAAGGTGGCGATTCTTGGTGAAGAACTCGGAGATCGAGATGTCCCGCTGGCGGGTGGCCATCTGCTCGGCGGTGGCCCGCCGGGCGATCTTGGCGTTGCCAGGGGTGGCCTCCTCGTCCACCCCTTCCGGGGCCTCGGAATCAGCCGGCGGGGCCGATTTACCGGCCTTTCCGCGACTCTTGCCGGGGGTGTCGGAGGCAGCCTCCAGGGTGTCGGGGGACTCGTCCTCTACCTGCGACAAGTGCCCGGAACCCTTGGCTTTCTTGCCGGGGGCGGACGGGGGGAGAGCTTTGGCTTTGGCTTTCACGGTCTTGGGCGCCATGCGGCGCGGACTATACGCGGCGAAGATCGCGTGTAAAGAATTCGCGGGGTTGCCCCCACTCCTCCTCCCCGCACCTGCAAGCACGTACAGTCAGCGCCCAGCCCCGTCGGACATCCGGCGGATGGGGCCGCGATGGGAAGGTTCCAGTCCGGCTGGTATCGTTCGCCGCATGCGATTTCCCGCGCTTGTGCTGGCCCTGGTGCCCGCGCTGGCGCTCTCGGCTCCCCCGCCGACAGCGCGCCGAATCAGCCCCCTGCTCATCCCCATGGACCAAGGGGCGGAGTCCCAGTCGCTCAAACTGGAGACCTACATGAACCAGGCGCTGGAGGAGTATCCCCAGATCGTGCTCAAGAAGAGCGACGACCTGTTCGGGATCCCCCCCGACGCCGAGTCGGAGCGGTCCTTCAAGCGCGCCGAACAGGGCTACCGGGAGAGCCGGCTGGCCTTCGATGCCCGTCAGTACGAGGACGCAGGCATCAAGCTCAAGGCCACCATGCGGGAGTTCTACAAGGCCGCCGGGGCGATGCGCGAGTGCGGCAACTTCTGCGACGCGATCGCCATGTTCGCGGCGGTGAACTTCGAGACCGGGGACGCGGAGGAGGCCCGGCTGCAGCTTTTGGACCTCAGCTCGCTCAACCCCACCTACGAGCTGTCCCCCAAGCGCTTCTCCCGCGACTTCATCAACCTGCGCGGCCAGGTGGCCACCTCCCGCAACGCGTCGCTGCGGGGCAACGCCAAGGTCACCAGCAAGCCGGCGGGGGCGCGGGTCTACCTGGACGGCGAGTTCATGGGCTTTACCCCCGCGGCGCTGCAGACCCTGCCTTGCGGCAAGCACCTGCTGCGGGTGGAGAAGCCGGGCTTCCAGCAGCACGGCGAGTACCTGGAGATCTCCCCCGAGGACGCGGAGGTGAAGGTGGAGCTGCAGCCCAACGCCGCCTACCGCTCCTACGACGCGCTGCTGGACAAGGTCGCCGCCGAGGTCTCCCGGGACAAGCCAGGCCCGGGGCTGCAGGCGATGGGCAAGGCCCTGGGCCTGGACCGGGCGATCGTGGGCACCGTCAAGGAGATCAGCGACAACGGCGCGCTGGAGCTGATCGTCGGCTTCTACGACATGAAGTCCGGGGCCAAGCTCTCCGGGAAGAAGATCGTCTTCGAGGGCGACGAGTACGGTCAGCTCAAGGCGGAGGTGGCCCGGGTGGTGAACCACCTGATCAACAGCGTCGGGGGCGAGGCCAAGTCCCGCGCCGCGGATCCGCTGGAGGGCCGCAACGGCCAGGAGGAGTGGAGCGGCGAGGATCGCGGCGGCAAGTCCGGCGCCGAGGGGACCCGGCGCAAGAACGCCAACGATCCGCTGGAAGGCGTTTCCGGAACGGAAGACTGGTAGCGCCCCATCCGCTTTGACAGGCTCCGCGGCGCCGTTCGCGCCAGGAGCCTGTCGATGCGTCTGTTCCTCCTCTCCGCCGTCTTCGCCTCCTCCGCGCTCGCCCAGAGCGCCTCCCTGATGGAGAGCCCCCACGGACGCGGGCTGGTGCTGCCTCCCACCTCCGCGGCGATGGTGGAGGACGCCACCGCGCTCCGGCTGAACCCCGCGGCGCTGACCCAGCTGGGCGCGCTGGAGCTGTTCTACGCCCATGAGTTCCGCCGCTCCCCGCTGCCCGGACGGTGGGGCGGCGCGGACGCCCTCTACCTGGCCAGCAAGCTGCCCGGGCTGGGCTACGGCGCGTCGGTGGAGTGGGTCTCCGGCCCTGGCCTGCTGGACGCCCGTCGGGTCACCTATGGGCTGGGCTTCGGGAGCGAGGGACTCTCGCTGGGCGCCTCGGTGGGTTCCCTGCACAGCACCGAGCAGCCCGGCCTCAGCGACGACTGGCTGGTGGATGTGGGGCTGCTCTCCCGCCCCCATCGCAGCTTCTCGGTGGGGCTGGTGGGGCGGAACCTCAACGGTCAGGAGGGCACCGCGTTCCGGCGCAGCTTCGAAGTGGCGATCGCCGCGCGCCCCCTGGATGAGCGGCTGACCCTGGGAGTGGACTACCGGTTCAACGACGACGCCGGGCTGCTTGCCGGAACCCTGGGCTACACGGTGGATGCCACCCTCTGGAAGGGAGTGGGGCTGTCCGCGGGGGTGGCCCACGGGCTGACCTCCCTGGATCCGGTGGCCTTCCAGCTGGGGCTGCGGCTGGACCTGGAGCGGCTGGGCCTGTGGATGGGCGGCGGGAGCGGACCGCACGGCAACTCGCTGGCCACCGCGGTGCGGCTGTCGCTGCAGCGCTACCCGTCCATCCCGTCGCTGGGCGGCCAGGTGGTGCTGATCGATCTGGCGGACCAGCTGCGGGGCGGAGGAGGCACCCTGGGGGCGCTGCTGGGGTTCGGGGAGGACGACGCGTTTACCCGCACCGTCCAGTTGCTGGATCTGGCGGCGAGGGATCCGGAGCTGACCGGGGTGGTCCTCAAGCTGGACAGCCTCCCCAACGTGGGCCTGGCCAAGGTGGAGGAGCTGCGCGCGGGGCTGTTGCGGCTGCGCGCGGCCGGCAAGCATGTCTCCGCGGTGCTGATGACCGTGCAGGACTCCGAGTATCTGTTGGCCACCGCGGCGGACCGGATCTACGCGCTGCCCCAGTCCTACCTGGCGGTGAACGGGCTGGTCTCCCGCAGCCGCTTTCTGGGCGGCACCCTGGAGAAGGTGGGGGTGACGGTGGATGTGGCCCGGGTGGGCGCCTACAAGAACGCGCCGGATGCGTTCACCCGCAAGGACATGAGCCCCGAGCAGCGGGAGGCAGCCACCGCGCTGCTGGACAACGCCACCCGGGTGCTCGAGCAGGGGATCGCCGAGAGCCGCAAGCTGGATCCCGCCGCGCTGCAGCGGGCCCTGAGCCGCGGGCTGCTCTCCCCCCAGGAGGCCAAGGCGCTGGGGCTGGTGGACGAGGTGCTGTCCACCCAGCAGCTGGAGAAGCTGCTGGAGAAGCAGTTCCCCACCGCCCGCTACCAGGCCCGGTACCAGCCGGACGGGATCCGGGATCCGGCCTGGGGCACCCGGCGGAAGATCGCGGTGATCCCGATCCTGGGGAACATCGACGGGGGCAAGAGCCGGCGGGCGCCGTTCGGCGGGGAGCTGGTGGCCGGGGCGGAGACGGTGGTGCGCGCCATCCAGCAGGCGGCGGACGATCCGCGGGTGGTGGCGATCATCCTGCGGGTGGACTCCCCGGGCGGCGGGGTGCTGGCCTCGGATTTGATGTACCGGGCGGCGAAGGCGGCGCGGGAGGAGAAGAAGAAGGTGGTGGTGGCCTCGATGGGGGATGTGGCGGCGTCGGGCGGCTACTACGTGGCGGCGGCGGCGGAGGAGATCTTCGCCTCTCCCTCCACCATCACCGGCAGCATCGGGGTGTTCATGGTGAAGCCGGCGCTGCAGGGCCTGTACGAGAAGCTGGGGATCACCCAGGAGGCGCTGGTGCGCGGAGAGAACGCCGACATCCTGGGCGACTACCGCCCCTGGACCGAGTCCGAGCGCGCGGACGCCCAGCACTGGGTGGACTCCACCTACGACCAGTTCATCACCCTGGTGGCCGACAGCCGCCAGCTGCAGAAGCCCCGGGTGGACGAGCTGGCCCGCGGCCGGGTGTGGTCGGGCACCGACGCCAAGGAGCGGGGGCTGGTGGATACCTTTGGCGGGCTGTGGGAGGCGATCGCCTCCGCCCGGGCGCGCGCCCAGGTCCCGGAGTCCGAGCCGCTGGAGCTGCGCGTCTACGGCGAGCCCCGAGGGCTGCTCTCCGCGCCGGGAGGGGAGCCGGGCGTGCTGGCGCCGCTGATGGAGCTGCCGGTGCAGCTGCCCGGGAGCGGGATGCCTCCCACGATGGTGAAGGTGCTGGAGGCGCTGGGACCGGATGCAGCCTGGCTGTCGACCGGAGTACAGGCCCGGATGGAGTTCGACCTGTCCATCGAATAGGCGGCGCCGCCGGAAGGTTTCTGCTAGGGTACCGGTGTCGCTTTCCGCATGGCGTGGTGCCGTCGGAGAGGACGCCAGGGCCCCGGTGGTTCGGCGCGAGCAGCAAGCGCGCCCCGCTGGTCTCCCTGCCCACAAAACCGCAGTGATGCCGCACTCGCCGGGCTGACACGCCGGTTTCCGGTGCGGACGATCCCATGAACGACCCCGAGAACCGCGATCCGTCCGACGAGCAGCAGCAGTCCTCCCCTCCCCCTGCGCAGCAGCAGCAGGCCTCGGGCGGCTCGCCCGGGAGCGATGACGACGGGGGAGATGACGGAGGCGACGACGGCGACGACGGTGGAGACGAGGGCGGCGGCTCCGGCGGCGGACAGGGTGGCCAGGGCCAGCCGGGCGCGCCCGGACAGGGTCGCAAGCGGCGCCGGCGTCGTCGGCGTCGGGGCGCGCCGGTTCTGTTCACCCCCGAGGGCCAGGCGTACCGGATGGTCAACGGGCCCGACGGCCAGCAGTCCCAGGTGTTCCTCACTCCCCAGGAGCTGCAGCAGTACCAGCAGCGGCTGGCGCAGCAGGCCCAGCAGCAGCCGCAGGGCGATGGGCAGCAGCAGCAGCCGGCTCCGCAGCAGCAACCGCAGCAGCAGCAGCGCGGTCGAGAGCGCGGCGAACGTGGCGAGCGCGGTGAGCGGGGCCAGGGCGGTGGACAGCAGCAGGCCTCGTCGCAGGCCCAGCTGCAGCCGGTGGAAGGGGTGCTGGACACCGACGTGAAGGGCCAGAACGCGTACCTGCGTTCGTTGAAGAAGAACCTGCTGGCCCAGGGAGACGACCCGGAGATCCCCAAGAACCTGGTGCAGAAGTACCGGCTGCGGGCGGGCCAGTACATCAACGCCCTGGCCCAGGTGCGCGGCAACAAGGGGCTGATCCAGAAGGTGGAGCTGGTGGACGGGATGCCGGCGGACAGCGCGCCGCGGCTGCCCCACTTCTCGGATCTGACCTCCATCGATCCCCTGGAGCGGATCAAGCTGGAGAGCGGGCACAAGGAGATGGTGACCCGGGTGCTGGATCTGATCTCGCCGCTGGGCAAGGGTCAGCGCGCTCTGATCGTCGCTCCGCCGAAGACCGGCAAGACGATCATGCTGCAGAAGATCGCCCAGGCGGTGCTCAGCAACCACCCGGAGATGCACGTGATGGTGCTGCTGGTGGACGAGCGCCCGGAGGAGGTCACCGACATGCGCCGCAGCATCAAGGCGGAGGTGTTGGCCTCCAGCTCGGATCGCTCGGCGGCCGAACACCTGAAAGTCGCGGAGCTGGCGCTGGAGCGCGCCCGGCGGCTGGTGGAGTCGGGCAAGGACGTGTTGATCCTGTTGGACTCGATCACCCGGTTGGCCCGCGCCTTCAACAAGGAGGTGGACAACTCCGGCCGCACCCTGACCGGCGGCGTGGACTCCCGCGCCCTGGAGCGCCCGAAGCGGATCTTCGGCGCCGCCCGCGCCACCGAGGAGGCCGGCTCGCTGACCATCATCGGCACCGCGCTGATCGACACCGGCAGCCGGATGGACGAGGTGATCTTCGAGGAGTTCAAGGGCACCGGTAACAGCGAGATCACCCTGGACCGGCTCCTGGCGGAGAAGCGGATCTTCCCGGCGATCAACATCCCCCAGTCCGGCACCCGCAAGGAGGAGAAGATCTTCACCCAGAAGGAGTACGAGAAGGTGAAGAAGCTCCGGCAGATGCTGTTCTCGGTCAAGCCGGTGGAGGCGATGGAGGCCCTGGTCAAGCGCCTGTCCCGCTACACCTACAACGACGAGTTCTTGGACGAGTTGTAGGCGCCAACCGCGCAGCGAGGTTCCCACCCGCTGCGCAACCCGGTTCTCCCAGACGCGGCCCAGCCCCCGGATCCCGGGCGGTTGGCGCCGCGTCCCCGTTCGCACGCCACTTGCTTTAGGCTCTCCCCCGGGGGCATCCAGAACGGGCGGGAGAGTGATGCGCGGAAGCCTGGCTGCGGCATTCTGTGTTCTGTGGGCGTGTACCTCCGGGGGCCCGGGCTCCGGCCCCGATGGGGGCGCCTCGGACGGCGGCGGCGGCACCGACGCCGGGGGAGAGTCGGTCCCGATCCCGGGCGCGCTGGCGGTGATTACGGGCGATGGGTTCGCATCCCTCAGTTGGACCGCGGACCCGGGTCAGGTGGACCAGTTCGAGATCCTGGTGGGCACCGCTCCGGACGCACTGAGCTGGTTCGGCGACGCGGGCCAGCATGCCACCGCCTCCCATGTCTCGCCGCTGGTCAACGGCACCCGCTACTACTTCGGGGTGCGAGCGGTCCGCGGTGAGCTCCGCTCGGCGCTGGCCGGGCCGGTGAGCGCGATCCCTGGCGTCAGCGGGACCGCCCTCAGGGTGCTCTCCACCACCCCGGCCGACGACGAGATGAACGTCTACGTGGGCAACCCGCTGCGGCTGGAGTTCAGCCACGACACCCGCGCCTCCGATCGCCGCGTCCAGGTCACCCCGGCGATGGACTTCACGATCAGCGGCACCGACCGAAAACCCGTCTACACCCCCACCCACGATTGGGCGCCCTCCACTCTCTACTCGGTGGTCGTGGAGGCCACCTCTAGCTCCGGCGCCCTGCTCGAGCCACCGTATGCCTTCCAGTTCACCACCGGCCCAGCCCCGGTGGTCCCGGCCGCCACCGGGCTGCAGGCGATCGCCAAGGATGGGGAGGTGGAGCTGCGCTGGACGGCCGCGCCCGGGGTGGCCGGCTACCGGCTCTACCGGGGCCCCCCGGGAGAAGATCCAGGGACGCAGCGGTCCTTCATCTCCGGTTCGGCCACCGTCTTCCGGGACACCCAGGTGACCAACGGCACCGCGTACCAGTACCGGCTGGTCTCCTACCTGGGGAACTACACCTCTCCTCCGGCGGGTCCGGTTTCGGCGACCCCGCAGCCCTCACCCCTCACGGTGGTCTCCACCGCGCCCCTGGAGCAGTCGGTGGGGATCACCCGGGATCGGAAGCTGGAGGTGCGCTTTAGCGAAGCGGTGTTGGATGGGTCCTTCAGCTACCTGCTGGAGCCGGCTCACCCGCTGGAGCTCCTCGGCACCTCCACCTCCACCCGCAAGGAACTGCGTGCGGTGGGGCTGCTGGCGCGGGAGACCTCCTACACCCTCACCGTCCAGGCGACCGGCGTGCGCGGCCAGGTGCTTAGCCCGCCATTCACCCTGACCTTCACCACCGGAGTGACACCGATCCCTCCTGAGGAGGTGGTCCCTGCCGTGGAGTGGGTGATCCCCGTGGACGGCGCCTCTGCGGCGGTGGAGACCACCCCGGTCCGGCTCCGGTTCACCAAGCCGATGGACCGGCCCAGCGTGGAGGCCGCCTTCTCCCTGACCCCACCGACGCCCTGCGCCTTCTCCTGGAGCTACGACAGCCGGGAGTTGACCTGCTCCCCCCAGCCGCACCTGGCCACTGACCAGGGCTACCAGCTCCAGTTGGCCAGCAGCGCCCGCAGCGCGGACGCGGGCGGGCTGTCCCTGGCCAGCGACTTCCAGGCCAGTTTCCACACCGCCGGACCGCCCACCCTGGTCTCGATCGATCCTGCCGACGGGGCCCGGGGCCTGCGCCCCGACAGGGCGGTCACCCTGCGCTTCTCCAAGCCGATCGACTGTGGTTCGGTGGTCTCCGCCTTCCACTTCACCGCCCCGATCTACGCCACCGAATCGGCCCCCGGCTGCATGAGTGGGAACACCGAGTACCGCCTGAGGGCGAGCGACGACTTCCCCTATGACACCGACATCGTCTGGACCCTGGACGCCACGGTGGTGGACGCAGTGGGCAACCCGTTGGTGGCCGGGGCCAGTGGTGACTTCCACACCGCCCGGGTAGCCACCCAGGTGCTCCCGGCGCTGGGCACCGCCGACGGCTTCGTGGACGCGGACGGAGGGGTGAACCTCACCTCCGCGGTGGTCACCGCCGGGGTCTATGCCGATGGGACCGAGGTCCGCGGGCTGCTCTCTTTCGACCTCGGTCAGCTCCCGGCGGAGACCGTGGGGATCAGCCACGCGCTCTTGCGGGTCACCCAGCTGGAGGCGGATCCGGCGCTCTTCCAGGATGGGGCGATCAACGCCTTCAGCGTCCCCTTCGGTCCGGCGCCCAGCTCCGCCGCCTTCAACCAGGCGGTGGATCTTCGGCTGGCCTGCGTCTTCCTGTTCTGCTTCCCGGACCCCGTCCGCTCACCGCTGACCAGCAGCGCCACCCCGGGGCCGCGCAGCGCCGAGGTCACCTACAAGGTCAATCAGGATTTCAACGACCGCGCGGCGCGCCACGGCCTCTCCCAGTTCCGGATCCGCACCGGGCTTGAGTTGGCTGACGGCGGGACCCTGGTGGACGGGGACGCCCACACGGTGGACTTCGCCAGCGGCGAGGCCCCCACCGGGGCCCCCCGGCTGGAGATCCTCTACGAGTACCCGTAGCGGGCCCAAGTTCCAGGTCCCACCCCGGCCCGGGGGGCGCTAGTCTCCCGTACTGCATGGTTCCCGCGTCCGGCCGCTGCCGCTATCACCCCGAGCGGATGGGCATCGGCATCTGTGTCGAATGCCGCAACGTCATCTGTGCGGAGTGCAGCACCCAGTTCGAGGGGATCAACCGCTGCGCCAGCTGTCTGGCGCGACGGCATGCCTCGCTCCGGGTGACCGGTGAGCGGAGGTCCTGGACGGTGGGGAACGTGCTGCTGGCCCTGCTCTCCATCGGCGGGGTGTTCGGGGTGGTGGTGCTGATCGCTCTGGTCTTCAAAGGCTGACCCCCAGGTGCCCGCCTCTCCCTCCGAGCTTCGCCCCCGGGGCGCGATCGGCATCGTGGATGCGGCGGTGCGGCTGTGCGCGCGCTCGGCGGATCTGTGGGCCCTGGCCCTGCCCGGCGGCGCGCTGGTGGTGGCCGCGGCCACGATGCTGACCGAGGCGATCACCTCCCGGCGCAACGTCCTTTGGGCCTGCGCGGTGATGACCGCCGCCTGGTTCCTGCGCAGCCTGTTCCAGGGCGCGGCCTGTCACTTCGCCGAGCGCACCCTGGTGGACCCCACTCCCCCCTCACTGCGCGCGTCGCTGCGGGCGGCCCTGGCCCACGCCCCCACCCTGTTCATCACCACCGGGCTGGTGCTGCTGGTGAACCTGATCAGCCTGCCGATGACCCTGGGGTTCTCGGTGCTGTTCCTCTCCGCGCACGTGGCCGCCTACGCGGTGGCGATGAAGGACGCCGGCCATCCGCTGGCGCTGGTCGCCACTTGCGCCCGGGTGCTGGGGCCGGCCCGCCACAACACCCCCGGGGTCCGGGTCGCCCTGTGGCTGATGGTGCTGGTGGCGCTGAACCTCCACCTCGCCGCCAACTTCGCCATCCTCCTTGGCCGCAAGTTGATGGGGCTGAACCTCACCTTCCTGGACCGGTACGCGTCCATGGACAACCCGGTGTGGGTGGTGGCCGTGCTGGCGGTGGCCTTCGCGCTGATGGAGCCGCTGCGGGCGGCGACGGCGGCGCTGCTGGTGGTGGACGGACGGGTCCGCCAGGACGGGGTGGATCTGCAGTCGGCGATCGCTCAGCTTCCCAAGCGCCGGACGCGGGGGCCCGGAGTGGCCGCGGCGCTGCTGCTGGCGCTGGCGTGGCCGGGCAGCGGGCGGGCCGCCGATCCGGAAGTGGTCCCCTCCAACCGCGAGCTGACCCAGCGCTTTCAGGAGCTGGTGAACGAGTGCACGGGTGGGGACGAGGGGCTGACCGCGCAGGTGCAGCGGCTGCCCCTGCTGCGCAGCCGTGAGAACGCCGCCCTCTCCCGCTTCCTGGGCGAGGTGGAGGCGCTGGCGTACGACGAGGAGGACTGCGAGTCGGCGGTGGTGCGGCTGGAGACCGGGCTGCCGTTGATCACCGAGGTGGAGGAGCTGCTGGCGGAGGGGGAGACACCGGACCCTTCCACCAAGGCCCAGGAGATCCTGGCCCGCCCCGAGTTCCAGGAGCCGGGGCCCGCCCGAGAGCCGACCCCGGAGGTGTTGGAGGAAGCGCCCCCCGTTGACGAGGAGAGCGCCTGGAGCCGGTTCTGGAAGTGGCTGAGCTTGAAGCTCAAGGAGTGGTTCGAGCGCGAGCCGGTGGAGCGTCCGCGAGCCAATCTCTCCTCGGGTTCGGGAAGCACCTTCGCCTGGCTGATCGTCTCGATGCTGGGCCTGGCGGTGATCGGGGTGGTGGTGTGGCTGGTGCTGCGGACGGGCGGCCGGCGGCAGTCTGGGCTGGAACACCTGGAGGTGACCCTGGCCGCCCCCGCCGGAGCCTCCGTCTCCGAGGGCGCGCTGGCCCGGGCACCCCAGGGCTGGGCGGAGCTGGCGGACCGGCTGGCGGCGCAGGGACAGCCGCGAGAGGCGATCCGCCACCTCTACCTGGCGGTGCTCGCCAAGCTGCATGGGCTGGGCGCCATCGACTACGACCCGGGGCTCTCCAACTGGGACTACCTGCGCCGGTTCAAGGGGCCGGACGCCTGGCGCACCGACTTTCGCGAGCTGACCTTCCGCTTCGACTACGCCTTCTACGGACAGCAGGAGGTCAGCTCCGACGCCTACGCCCGCTTCCGGCAGGGCGCCGAGCGGATCCTCTCCGCCGACGGTGCGCGGCAGGAGGCCTCCGGTGGCTGAGCGCTCGGGCCGGGACCGCTTTCCGCTGCTGATGATCGGCGGGCTGCTGCTGTTCGGCTCGCTGGGAGCGTTCCTGGTGCGGGGCGCCCAGCGGGCGGAGCACGCGGACGTGCTCTCCAGCTTCCGGGCCTCGCCGCGAGGGGCCCGCGCCCTGTATCTGCTGGGAAGCGAGCTGGGCCTCAACGTGCAGCGCTACACCCAGGATCTGGAACAACTGCCGGAGACGGGCGCCTTCGTGCTGCTGGCGGTGGAATCCTCCGACGCGGAGTCGCTGGTCCCACCCAAGGACGAGGACGAGGACGAACCCGAGGAGGGAGAGGAGCGCTACGAGGGGACGAACCGCTGGGTCCCCCGGCTCTCCGCCGACGAGACCACCGCCCTGCTGGCCCACGTCAGCGCCGGCAACACCCTGGTCTACGTGCCCTGGGGGGTGAAGAAGGATCCGCTGCTGGAGGCGGTGGGCTTCTCCCTGCGTCCGGCGCCCAGCGGACTGGGGATCCGGACCCTGGTCCCCTCGCAGCCGGCGCCGTTCACCCTGGATGTGGAGCGGGTGGAGGCGCGGGTGCAGGGCTGGCTGGACTACACCCAGCACGCGGTCCCGCTGCTGACCGACTCCCACCTGGGAGAGACGGTGGCCGCGGTGGCCCCACTCGGCGCGGGGCGGATCGTGGTGATCGCCGCCCCGGAGCTGGCGATGAACCGCGCCCTGCCCCGCGCGGACAACGCCCGGCTGTGGGCCTCGCTGCTGGCGGCCAGCGCCCCCCTCTCCCACGACGACGCCGGCAGGTTGCAGCGCGGCGCCATCTATCTGGACGAGTACCACCACGGCTTCTCCGAGGACCGGTCGGTGATCCACTTCGCCTTGCGCTACCAGCTGCATCTGGCGGTGGCGCAGCTGCTGTTGGGCCTGTGCTGCTGGGCCGCGGCGCTGCGTCGCTTCGGACGCCCGAGGCCTCCGCCCCAGGATCAACGCGAGGGCGGAGTGGACGCGCTGCTGGCCACCAGCCGGCTGTACCGGGAGGGCAATCACCACGCCTACGCGGCCGGACTGATCGCCCAGGGGGCGGCGCAGGAGCTGGCTCCGGTGGCCGGGCTGCCCGCCACCTCCGCCCCCCGCGAGGTGATCGCCGGGCTGGCGGCGCGAGGCCGGCGGGACCTGGCGGCCTCTCTCAATGAAGTGCAGGCCGCGGCCGCCGAGGCCCACTCCGATCGCACCGTGGAGAAGGTCGCGCGGCTGGCGGCGCGCGCCAGAAACCGTCATCGAAAACCGAGGAGCTGACTTGTCCCTATCCCAGATGCCCATCCCCTCCCCCGGCGGCCCCACCGCCAGCGCGAACACCCTGCGCGAGCGCGCGCTGGGCGAGGTCCAGAAGGCGGTGGTCGGTCAGCACGACGTGCTGGAG
Source organism: Myxococcaceae bacterium (assembly GCA_036675345.1). Lineage (GTDB taxonomy): Bacteria > Myxococcota > Myxococcia > Myxococcales > Myxococcaceae > JALYOC01. The sequence continues at coordinate 184,293 of JAKFFE010000031.1, read as the reverse complement.
CTGATGCTGTGCGCACTGATCGCCGGCGGCCACCTGCTGCTGGAAGGCGTGCCGGGGGTGGCCAAGACCCTGATGGCCCGGGCCCTGGCGCGCAGCATCGGGGCGGACTTCAAGCGGATCCAGTTCACCCCGGACCTGATGCCCTCGGACATCCTGGGGACCTCGATCTTCGATCTGAAGACCCAGTCCTTCGTGCTGGTCCGCGGGCCGATCTTCACCGACCTCTTGCTGGCGGACGAGATCAACCGCGCCCCGGCCAAGACCCAGTCCGCGCTGCTGGAGGCGATGCAGGAACGCCAGGTGACCCTGGAGGGCCGGAACATCGGGCTCTCGCCGCTGTTCACCGTGTTCGCCACCCAGAACCCGATCGAGTCCGAGGGCACCTACCCGCTCCCGGAGGCGCAGCTGGATCGCTTCCTGTTCAAGATCGAGGTCGGCTACCCCTCCGACGAACATGAGGACGCGCTGCTCTCCCAGGTGCACCAGGGCTTCGACGCCGGTGACCTGGGCCGGGCCGGGGTCTCCCCGGTGGTCTCCACCGAGAACGTGCTCGAGGCCCGGGCCGCGGCGCTGCGGGTGAACGTGGAGCCGGCGGTGCTGACCTACCTGCGCAAGGTGATCGGCTCCACCCGGCGCTCGCCGCGGATCCGCCTCGGCGCCGGTCCCCGTGCCGGGGTCCATCTGCTGCTGGCCAGCAAGGCCCTGGCGGCGATGCGCGGCCGGGACTTCGTCACCCCCGACGACGTCCGCTTCCTCTCCGGACCGGTGTTGGCCCACCGGCTGTTGCTGTCCCCGGACGCGGAGCTGGACGGCGCCACCCCCGGCGAGGTGCTGCGCGAGGCGGTGGACTCGGTGGAGGTCCCCCGGTGACGAGCGGTCCGCTGCGGTGATCCCCACCACCCGCCTCTGGTTGTTCCTGTGCCTCCTCTCCGCGCCGGCGATGGCGGCGGGCTTCATCCCCCGCGCCTCGGGCTTCGTGCTCCTCGCGGATCTGGTGCTGCTCTCCTGCGCGCTGGTCGATCACCTGCTGGCCCGGGCGGTGAAGGTGGAGCTGCACCGCGAGCTGCCCAACAAGCTCTCGGTGGGCGCGGCGAACAAGGTCACCCTGGCGCTGCACAACCGGGCCCAGCGAGCAGTGTCGGTGCTGATCCAGGACGATGTGCCCGACGCCCTGGAGGCCACGCCCCAGCCGGTGCCGGTGGTGCTGGAGGCGGGCGCCCGGGTACGGGCCAGCTATCGCGCCACCCCCACCCGCCGCGGCCGCTTCGAGTTCGGAGATCTCCACCTGCGGGTGCGCGGCCCGCTGGGGCTGATCTGGCATCAGCGGACGGTGAAGGCGCCGGCCTCGGTCTCGGTCTATCCGGACCTGCGCGGCACGGCGCTGCTGCTCTCCTCGGCCTCGGTGGATCTGCGCAGCCTGGGCCTGCGGGAGCTGCGCCGGGATGGCCGGGGCTCGGAGTTCTCCCGGCTGCGGGACTACGCGCAGGGAGACTCGGTGCGGGAGGTGGACTGGAAGGCCACCGCCCGCCGCACCCGCCCGGTGACCCGGGTGATGGAGTCCGAGCGTTCCCAGATGGTGATGCTCTGCGTGGACGCCGGCCGGTCGATGGCCGCGCGGGTAGAGGGGCTGACCAAGCTGGACCACGCGGTGAACGCCGCCCTGTTCCTGGCCTTCATCGCCCTGCGGCATGGGGACCGGGTGGGGCTGATCGTCTTCGCCGACGGGGTGAAGTCCTTCCTCCCTCCCAACACCGGCAAGCTGCAGTACCGCCGGATCGTGGACGCGCTGTTCGCCACCCGGGCCAGCCTCACCTACACCGACTACGACGCCCTGTTCCGAGAGCTGGACACCCGGGTCCGCCGGCGATCACTGCTGTGCCTGTTCACCGATCTGCTGGATGAGGAGCAGGGGGCGCGAATCGCCATCCCGCTGCGCAGGCTGTCCCGCCGGCACGTGCCGCTGTGCCTGACCGTGAAGGACACCGGACTGCTGAACCTGTTGGGCCGCGAGCCCACCAGTCCGGAGGAGGCCTTCCAGCACGCCGCCGCCTCGGAGCTGCTGGCGGACCGGGAGCGGATGAAGGCCGCGGTGGCCCGCGACGGGGTGCAGTTGCTGGACGTGGCCGCGGACGAGCTGACGGTGGCGGCGGTGAACCGCTACGTGGAAATCAAATCCCGGGGAGTGCTGTGAGGGCGGCGGCCCTGGCCCTCCTCCTGCTTGCCTGTCACGGATTGCCGCAGCGCCAGGCCCACTCCCGGCCCAGCGAGTCGGGGCAGCGGTTCTCCAACTCCCTCGAAGAACAGGGCGATCCCCGGGTGGGCGGGTTCACCTCCTCGCAGTGGTCCTTCCACACCGCCTCCTACTGGATCGAAGGACCCGACGGTCTCCTGCTGATCGACAGCCAGTTCGTACCCTCGGCACTGATCAAGGAGCTCAACTTCGCCCAGCGCGCCTCCGGCAAGCCGGCCCGCCTGGCAGTGTTGCTGGAGGCCAGCCCGGATCGGGCCAATGGCACCGGGTATCTGCAATCGATCGGGCTTCCGGTGCTCAGCTCTCCGGAGATCCGGGCGGCGATCCCCGCGGTCCACCAGAGGTGGCTGCCGCTGTTCAAGGACCGGTACGAGCCGTCCTGGTACCCGCGCACCCCGGCGCTGCCCGACGCGCTGACCGAGGAGACCCTTCGAATCGCTGGGCTTGAGGTCCGGGTGCGCCGACTGGGGCCCGGAAGTGCCGCCACGCATCTGGTGCTGGAGTGGGAGGGACACCTGTTCGTGGGGAACCTGGTGACCCGAGGCGCCCACAGCTGGTTCGAGGGTGGCGACCTGGAAGGCTGGCTGACCCGCCTGGAGGAGCTGCGCGCGCTGCGGCCCCGGTGGATCCATCCCGGGCGAGGGATGCCGGGTGGGCCGGAGCTGCTGGACGCCCAGGCGGAGTTCCTGCGTGAGGTGAAGGCCGCCATCGCCTCGGAGAATCCGAGCGGGAGCTCCTCTCCCGCGGCGCTGGAGAGGATCCGTCAACGGCTGGAGGCGCGCTTCCCCAGAGCGTATCCGGAGCTGCTGACCCCACTGCTTCGCCAGGAGTGGGCACGTCAGGCAGCGGCGAAGTAGCGAGCGAAAGAGGAACCCTCCGGGGCCCGATGGCTTCCTCCCAGCCGGGAGATCCGCAGCTCCGGGGCGCGACGGTGAACCGCGGCCTGCACGGGGGGAAAAGACGAAGGCGCCCCCGACATCGAGCCGGAGGCGCCACCGTTGAAGCCGGGGTTCTACCCCCTGGGCATGCTGGCTACGGATTGCCCTCCTGCTCCAGGCTCCGGGAGGTAGACGTGGCGTTGGCGTCCTCCGGCTCGCGAGAGCTGCCCACCCATTCGGAGGTCTTCTCCATCGAGGCGGAGACCCGGAAGGTGCCAATCGTGCGGAGCGACCCATCCGACAATTCGACCGCCAGGTCTCCGGTGGCGAAGTAATCCATCTTCTCTTCACCGATCTCCGAGAGGGTTCCCGAGCGATAGATCTCCGCCATCCGAAACCCGTCCAGTGGGTAGAAGCAGGTCGCTCCGCTGACCACCGACGCGTGGCCCTCCTTCATCTGCTTCAGGTCCACCCCGCAGCCGTCGACGGTGATCAGGTAGTCCGCGACGAAGGTCGCGTTGCTGACCGTGGCGCGAGGTGCGACCGGATACCGCTGGTCCCGGGTCTGACCGTCGAGGGTGATTCGCCAGACGCTCTCCCCCTCCGACGAGTAGGTGCCGGTGTAGTCCGGAGGACCGCAGGCGGTGAACAAGGAGAGAGACAACAGGGTCAGGCAGAACGGGCGGTTCATGGAAGCTCCATTGGGGAAGGGGACTGCGGGGCGCCGTTGAGCAACTCCCCTGCCACTGGCTCCCACCAAAATTCCGCACCCTTGGAACAGCCCCACCGGCTCTGGATGGAGATTGGGTCCCAACGCGCGGATGGTTCGCGGCGGGCCGGGGTAGAAGCCAAGGACGTCCGGTCAACCAGGTCCGCACCGAGGGCGAGCACATCGCCTGGCAGGTGGACTGGACGGAGTAGCGGCTAGGCCTGCAACCGGGCGGCGTCCTCCGCCCGTCTGGCCCGGCGGATCCCGGAGAGCAGGTACGCGTACACCCCGGTCCCCACCGCGAGGGCGAAGGAGACCTTGAAGCCCACCGACAGCTTGGGGGGATGGATCTGGGAGATCGTCCCTTCGATGAAGCCGGCCAGCACGAAGATCGTCAGCGTACCCAGCACCAGCCGCAGCGCGTCCGGAGCCTCTTTGCGCAGCGCCGCCCGACGGGACAGCCCCCCCGGCGCGACCAGGGCGCGCGCCACCACGAACCCCGCTCCGCCGCCGATGAAGATCGCGGTCAGCTCCGGGATCCCGTGGGGAAGGATCCACGCCCAGAACCAGCCGGCCATCCCCTTGGACGCGTAGACCCAGGCCAGCGAGCCCAGGAAGATCCCGTTGAAGAAGAGCACGATCGCCGTGCCCACCCCGGCGGTCAGCCCCAGGGCGAAGGCCAGGAACGCCACCTGGATGTTGTTGGTGAACAGGAAGCTGGTGAAGGCCGCCTGGTTCTCCACGTCCGCCACCTCCCGGTTGGCCTCCTCCCTGGCGCGTTCCAGCGGATCGGTCTTCAGGTGCTGTTCGGGAACCAGGTACGGCGCGGCCTTGGGATCAAACGCCATCCCCAGCCAGCCAAAGGCGCTGCCGGCCAGGAAGATCAGCGCCGCCGCCGCCACCGGACGCCAGTGCCGGGCCAGCGCATCCGGAAAGCCGCGGGCCAGAAAGCGCCACACCTCGGAGAAGCGGGCGCTGCGTCCCGGATAGGTCAGCGCGTAGGCGCGGGCCACCAGGTCGTTGAGGTAGGCGGCCACCTCCGAGGCCCCACCGTGGGCGCGGACCTGAAGCAGATCCGAGCTGGCCGCCCGGTACAGCCGGGAGAGGTTCCGCGCCTCCTCCAGCTGCAGCGACGACAACCCGGTGCCGTCCGCCTTGGTCAGCAGCGCCTCCAGCTCCTGCCAGCGCGGGCGTCTGCCCTCCACGAATGCGGCGATCTCCATTCGCCAAGGACTGTAGCTCAGCCCCGGACCCGATAAGCTCCTTCCCCGATGCGAGCCGGGACCGGACTGCTGGAGGGTGTGCACGAGGTCCTCACGCCCGAGTACGTGGAGTTCCGATATCCGTTGGCCGGGCTCTACAGCCGCTTTCTGGCCTGGCTGGTGGACGCGGGGATCGTCCTGCTCGGCTTCTCGGTGGTGATGATGGTGCTGGCCCAGGTGATGGCCGGCTTCCCCGGCTTCCTCTCCGCGCTGGGCTTCGTCCTCTACTTCCTGCTCGACTGGGGCTACGCGATGGTGCTCGAGACCTGGTGGTCCGGGCAGACGGTGGGCAAGCGGCTGTTGGGGATCCGGGTGATCCAGGAGAGCGGAGTCCGCCTCGGCTTCATCCAGGCCGCGCTGCGGAACCTGGCCCGGGCGGTGGATCGTCTCCCCTTCCTGTACCTGGTGGGAGCTACGACCGCGATGCTCTCCTCCTCCCAGCAACGCCTGGGGGATCTGCTGGCCGGGACGATCGTGGTCCGGGACCGCCGCCAGAAGCTTCCCGCCAGCCTGAGCCGGGCGCCGGAGGAGGCGCAGCTGCTGGCCGATCCGGCCTTCACCTCCCGGATTTCACAGCTGAGCGCCGAGGAGCAGGAGGTGGTGCTCAGCGCCGCCCTGCGCCGTGAAGAGCTGGCGATCGAGGCGCGGCTCAAGCTCTTCCACGCCTTGAGCGAACACCTGGAGTCCCGCGGCTTCTACAAGCCGGCGCACCTCTCCGACGAGAAGCTGGTGCTGCTGGTGGCCTCGGGGCTGGCCCGGCGGGGAAACGCCGGCCGCCCTTCAACGCGCCGCTAGTACCAGGTGGTCAGCTCCAGCCCGCCGCCGTAGCTCCAGGACAGCGGCTCTCCCAGTTGGACAAAGAGGGTGAACTGCCCCCGGGCGCCGATGCTCCAGGAGTCGTTGAGGAAGTAGTCCAACCCCGCGTTCGGCCCGATCCCCCCGGCGTGGTACTGCACGCTCTGGTAGTAGACCCCGAAGTACGACAGGTGCGCGCCCACATAGGGGCGGAGCACGTCGGTCATGAACAGGTAGCGGGCGCCGATCTGACCACCCAGCCCCACGCCCACCGTCCCCACCGTGGGCCGCTCGGCCAGCATCGCGGTGAGGTGGGTGGTGAACTCGATGTTGTTGTCGATGTAGTTCGAGTGGTGGAGGCCCAGCGGGATCCCCCAGTCCACTCCGTCGTGGTTCGAGTAGTCCAGGAACCCGACATTGAAGCCGATCCCCCGGTTCTGGAACTGGGCCTGGGCCTGCGGCGCCAACAGCACCGAGCCTAAAATCATCACGGAGAGCGCGAGCCTCATTCCGGGAATCCTACCCACGTAAGCCCAGGAAAACACCTTGGATTTCCTCACCCATCGTTGATCGACCCGGGGGTGTCCCCTACACTTCCGCGCGACATGAGAAGCCCCTTCAAGCACCTGTGGATCCCGCTGGCCGCCCTGATGGTGGGCTGCCTGAGGGCGCCCCCGCCCCACCCCCGCGCGCTGGAGAACAACGAGCTGTGTGTGCACGCGATCAACGCCGGCCAGCTGGACCGGGCGGACGTGCTCTGCGACCACGGCCTCTCCTTCTCCCCTGAGTACGCCGACCTGTGGGTGAACAAGGGGCTGATCGCGCTGCGGCGCACCCAGACCGACGCGGCGAAGAAGTATTTCGAGAAGGCGCTCCGCTACAACCAGGAGCACGCCGCCGCCTACAACAACCTGGGCTTCATCTACTTCAAGGACCGCCAGTACGGCCGCGCCCATGACCTGTTCCAGCGCGCCTTGAAGGTGAACCCGGACTACATCGAGGCCCGCTACAACCTGGCCCTGACCTTCAAGGAGATGAAGAAGAAGGCCGAGGCCCGCAAGGAGTACCGCACCGTGCTGGAGGTGAATCCCAGCATCGCCGACGCGCACGCCGACCTGGGGCTGATCGCCCTGGAGGAGGGCGCGCTGGAGGAGGCGGTGGCGGAGCTGTCCAAGGCGGTGGAGCTGTCCCCCAACTACACCGACGCCTGGCTGAACCTGGGCGTGGCCTACATGGAGTCCGGCAAGTTCGTGGAGGCCAAGGACGCGTTCACCTCCTGCCTGGAGGCGGACCAGACCAACGTCTCCTGCCGCAACAACGTGGCCCTGGCCAACCGCAAGGCCCAGCTGCTGGATCCCACCCTGAAGGAGATCCGGGATCAGCAGCTGGTGGAGAACACCGCCCCGGCGCTGTACCAGCTGGGGGTCAGCTACCGCGAGCGGGGCCTGCGCAACGAGGAGGAGCGGTCCTACCGCAAGTGCGTGCGGCTGGATGGCAAGTACGCCCCCTGCCATTACGGCCTGTTCCTCCTCTACAAGGAGGATCGCCGGGACGAGGAGGCGCTGATCGCCTGCAAGAACTTCCTCAAGTTCGCGGTCACCGAGGACTTCCCCAGCGAAGTGGAGAGCTGCGAGCGCTTCGTCGCCTCCAACGCGTTCTAGGTTCAAGCCGCGCGTCCTTCCCCATGCCCGTCAAGCTGACCGTCAAGCACCGCAGCGAAGAGAAGTCCGCCGCCGGGGCGGAGCACGTCCTCTCCGACGAGGTGATCACCCTGGGCCGGGAAAAGGGCTGCCAGATCCAGCTGGAGGAGAAGGCGGTCTCCCGCAACCACGCGCGGATCTCCCGGGACGGGGCGCTGTTCTTCATTGAAGACCTGGGCAGCGCGTACGGCACCAACATCAACGGGAAGAAGCTTCCCAAGGGGGAGAAGCGGCTGCTGCGCAATGGGGACGTGATCGCCATTGCCCAGTACGACGTGACCTTCGACCGGGTGGCGGAGCTGCCGGCCAGCCCGGAGAAGACCTCGTATGTGGCCCGCCAGGCGGTGAAGGACGTGGTCCGCGGGCTGCGCTCCGGAGAGGCCCCCTTCCTGCGCTACATGAACGGCCCCAGCGAGGGTCAGCGGATCGAGCTCACCGACGCGCAGGAGCTGGTGATCGGCCGCGACGCCACGGTGGCGGATCTGGTGTTCAACGACGACCTGGTCTCCCGGCGGCACGTGAAGCTGCGCCGCGACTGGTCCGGCACCCACATCGAGGATCTGGGCAGCCGCAACGGGATCAAGGTCAACAAGAAGCGGACCACCCGCAAGACCCTGCGGGACAAGGACGAGGTGCAGATCGGCAGCACCCGGCTGCTGTATCTGGACCCCAACGAGGTCCGCGAGGAGGCCGCCCCACTGGAGGAGCTGGTCTCCGAGGGCGAGGAGGGGTTCACCGTCCCTCCGGAGGAGGTCCAGGCCCCCGCGCCCCCTCCCCCGCCGCCCAGGAAGCCGGAGCCTGCCGGGCGCAAGGCCCCCGCCCCCACGCGCGCCGCCCCTGCCGCAGCGCCCGCCCTGCCGCCCGCGGCGCTGGAAGCCGCCCCGCCCGAGCCGGAGCCGATCCCGGAGGAGGCTCCGTTGGAGGAGCCCGCCTCGGAGGAGCCTTCCCCCGAGGAGGGGCTCTCGGCGATGCCCGAGCCCGAGCCGGAGGAGGATCCGGTGGGAGCGGCCACCGCCGATCCCAAGAAGCGGATGATCGTCCTGGGGATGCTGGGCGTCTTTGCCCTGATGGCGGTCTTGCTGCTGGTGCTGGTGCTGGTCGGAGCCTGAGCCAGGGATTGCGGTTCGCGGCCCGCTGGTCATCCCCCCGGTCGAGCAGCTGCGCTAGACGGCGCTCCGCCGCTTGCGGAGTACGACCGCGCCCAGCAAGGCGCCGACCCCGAACCAGCCATTGCCGGAGCAGCCCCCGGAGGGAGGTTCGGTGCCGGTTCCCCCGTCCACCCCGTCGGTCGAACCCGCGTCCACCGCCTGATTCCCGCAGCTGCCGGTGGGGGGCGACATCGCCTTCCAGGGCTCGCAGTCCAGGTCCACCTCCACCGTGAGCACCGCGGGATCGAAATGAGCCCCGGCAATGTGCGCCCGGACCTCGATCACCCGACGTCCGGGGGCCACCCCGAAGTCGTAGATGGCGGCATCGTCCGTACCGCAGGAGGCGAACACGGTGCGCACGCTGCGCACCGGCCCGCCCGGATAGGCGGCCTGCTCCACGAAGCCTGAACCGTAGTCACTCTCCGCCCACGGCTGCCCATCCACCCGGACCTGCAGCCGGGTCACCGGCAGGAAGGGCACCAGCTCCGCGGAGGGGGTGAACTGCAGTTGGGCCACCGCGGCCGCCAGGGGTGCGGTGCAGGATCCACAGTAGCTTCCGGCCTGGACCACCTGGGCGGCGGTGGCCACCGAGAGGGTGCCCAGCACCTGGGGAAGTGGCGCCGCGGCTCCCGCCTGGAAGGCGATCTCCACCCGCTCCGGATACGCCGATGAACTGGGCACTGCCTTGGGGAGGATCACCTCTCCGCCGTCCGACTCCGTCGCGGGGCTGGAGCAGGGATGGCGGAAGCTCAGCTGGTAGGTCTGTCCCTCCTGGAGAGCGTCCGGGCGCACCAGATACCGGCCCCCCTCCTCCGGTTGCAGCACGAACTCCACCGGGGCGCCGCCCTCGGACAGCAACTGCACCGACCCCTCGTCGAGACCGGAGGGAAGGCCCGGACGGTGGCCAGGAAAGATGGCCAGCGCCGGGGCGTTGTGGGGGATCGTCTCCCCGGACCAGGGGGCGGTGTCCGTCTCGCAGATCGCCGGCGAGCAGGCCTCTGCCTCGGGTGCGAGGACAGCTCCCAGCAACGTGACCACGCTCAAACACCCCAGGATGTGCCGCATGTGAGTCTCCAGTCCGGCCCGCGACCCGGACCCTAGCCCACTCTGCTCTTTCCGGGAATGCAATGGTCTCCGGGCTGACTCTCCGGAAGACCGCGGGCCTACCGGATGCTGATCCGGCTGACCGGCTGGATGTTCAGATCCGGGGAGAGCTCCTGGTAGCTGACCACCGAGAAGGGCGGGTTGAACTCGTACTCCAGCAGCTTGCGGACGTAGCGGCGGATGTCCATCGCGGTGAGGATCACCGGACGCTGGGCGGTGGGCGGCAGGTGGCCGCACTCGTTCTTCACCGCCTGCACGATCTCCTGGGCGATGTCCGGCTCCAGCGCCAGGTGGGTGCCGGCGCTGGTGCGCTTGATCGCGCCGCGCACCGCCTCCTCGATCTGCGGATCGAGCAGGTACACCACCAGGGTGTTGGTGCCGCGGGCGTACTTGTTGGAGACGTAGCGCTTGAGCGCGCTGCGCACGTGCTCGGTGAGCATCACGTTGTCCTGCTCCACCTGGCCGTACTCCGCCAGGGCCTGCAGGATCCCGCGCAGGTCGCGGATGGAGATCTCCTCCTCCACCAGCCGGCCCAGGATGTCGGTCAGCTTGAGGAGGTTGACCACCTTGGGGATCACCTCCTTGACGATCGCCGGGAACGCCTTCTCCAGCTGGTCCAGCATGTTCTGGACCTCCTGGACGCCCACGAACTCCCGGGCGTGGCGGCGCAGGACCGCGGCCACGTGGAGGATGATGTAGCCGGGCACATCCCAGGTGGTGAGGCCGGCCGCCTCCAGCATCTCCTTGTGCTGCTCGGGGACCCAGGCCGCCGGCTGGCGGGTGGCGGGGTTGATGGCCTCAAAGCCGCTGACGTTCATCAGCTTCAGCCGCTCCACGGTGTCGTTGACCAGGATGTGGCCCAGGGTGGCCTGGCCGGTGACCACCGGCACTTCGTTGATCTGGATCTGGTAGGCGCCAGGCGGCAGCGACGGATTTCCGCGCGCGCGCACCCCCGGGAACCGGGTCCCCAGCTCCACGAACAAGCCGTCGCGCATGAAGGGGATCAGCTCGTAGAGGAAGCGGCCGCCGTCCTGCCGCGAGTCCACGTAGGGGACCAGGGCGTCGGAGACCTCCAGCACGATCGGGGTGACGATCGGAACGAACAGCTCGCTGTCCGGGTTGATCGGCTCCTTGGGACCGGGCTCCACCGCCTTGGGGGCAGCGCCCTCCTCCGCCTCGTTCCCGCCCGCCTCGGTGGTCTCCCCCGACTCCAGCGCCTTCTGCTTGCGCATCATCGTGTAGGCGCCGACCCCGGCGCCGATGCCGAGCAGGAAGAAGGGGATCTTCGGAAGGCCGGGCACCAGGCCGAGGACGATCAACATCGCCGAGGCGATGGCGATCGCCTTCGGGTACGCGGTCAGCTGGGTGCCGATGTCCTTGCCCAGGTGGGCGCCCTCCTCCTCGCCGCCGACCCGGGTGACGATGATGCCGGCGCAGGTGGAGATCAGGATCGCGGGGATCATCCCCACCAGCCCGTCACCGATGGTGAGCAGGGTGTACTTCTTGGCGGCGTCGCCCACCGCCATGTTCTTCTGCATCACGCCGATCACCAGGCCACCGACGATGTTCACCACGGTGATGATGATCCCGGCGATGGCGTCGCCCTTGACGAACTTCATCGCGCCGTCCATGGCGCCGAACAGCGAGCTCTCCCGCTCCAGGTCCCGGCGCTTCTTCTTGCCGGTCTCCATGTCGATCGCTCCCGAGCGCATGTCGGCGTCGATGGACATCTGCTTGCCGGGCATCGCGTCCAGGGTGAAGCGGGCGGCGACTTCGGCCACGCGCTCCGAGCCCTTGGAGATCACGATGAAGTTCACGATGGTGAGGATGATGAAGATCACCGCGCCCACCACGAAGTTGCCCTGGACCACGAAGTTACCGAAGGCCACCACCACCTCTCCCGGATCACCGGTGAGCAGGATCAACCGGGTGGTGGAGATGGTCAGCGCCAACCGGAACATGGTGGTGATCAGCAGCAGGGTCGGGAACACCGAGATCTGCAGCGCGTGCGGGATGTAGAGCGAGATCAGCAGCAGGACCACCGAGATGCTGATGTTCAGCGTCAGCAGGATGTCCAACAGGATCGTCGGCAGCGGGACGATCATCATCCCGACGATCGACACCACCACGCACGCCAGGACGATGTCTGAATACTTGGCTAGGAAGGTTCCGGATTTGGCGGCCATCGGGGATGGGCATCCTAGCCCGCGAACCGACCCGCCCCCAAGGGCCCAACCACCGACCGTCTCCGGCTAGCGCTTCTTGCGACGCACCGCGCTGCCCGACCTCGCCTCTGACAGCAGCTTGCGTGCCCGCTCACCGAACGGGCTGTCCGGGGGGGTGGCGGCGGCCAGCGCTTCCAGCTCCGCCACCGCGGTGCGGACCTTCCCCTGCCCCAGCTGGACCTCCGCCCGGTAGACCCGGGCCGCCAGGTCGCGGGGATCCAGGGCCAGCGCCGCCTGGAACAGGGTCAGGGCGCGGTCGGGGTCCCCTTCGGACAGGAACAAGATCCCCAGCATGGTGTGGGGGAAGGCGTCCTCCACACCCAGCTCCACCAGGCCCTCGAACACCGCCTTGGCCTCGGTCACCCGCCCGCTCTCGAACAGCTGGTGACCAAACTGGGCCATCTCGGCGATCTGCTTCTTGCCCAGGGTCTTGGCCCCATGGCGAACGATTCCGTCCTTGCCGGGGGCGGGCGCCTTCTCCTCCCGCGCATGGGCCGGGATCTCCAGCTCCAGCTCGGTGGTGCGCCGCCGCTCCTTGCGGACCGGGGGCGCGGTGATCACCGCCTGGGCCTGGGGGATGGGCAGCTCGCGCACCGTGTCCCGGGCCCGGCCGCGTTCCGGAGGCGTGTCCCGCCGGCTGACCACCGGCGTCTCCAGCAGCGTGCGGGTGCGATCCGCCGGCTTCTGGAAATAGGTGACCTCCACCCGCCCACGCGTGGGCCCCTTCTTGCCGGTGCTGTTCGCCATCGCTTGCCGTTGCCCCTACTTCTTTTTGGGTGCGCGGTCCAAGGGACGTTCCGGGTGCGAGTCGAACGGGCGCTTGGAGTCCCGCTCGAAGCTGCTGACCGCCGCCGGGTTCCCGGCCCGGGAGGGTGCCCGGGGCTGACGCGCGGAGGACGGGACCGGCTGGGACTGGGAGGACTGGACCGCCGCGCGCACGCCGCTGCTCTGCGGCACCCGGGGGGCAGCCTGCGCCGACTCCAGGGTCTGCAGGGCCGCGGCCGCCAGCACCCGCGCGCGCTGGGTGATCGGATCCCGGCTGTGCGGATCCAGCTCCACCGCGCGCTTGAAGTCCTTGGCCGCCTCCAGGATCTTGCCCTGGCGCAGGTACACCTCGCCCCGGTTCACGTAGGAGGCGATCTCCCGGTCGTTGAGCCGGATCGCCACGTTGAAGCACTTCTCCGCGCGGGGCAGATCGTCCAGGGCCAGGAACACCGCGCCCAGGGCGGTGCGGTAGTAGCCCTCCTTGGGATCCAGCGCGCACAGGCCGCTGAAGATCACCCGCGCATCCTCGTAGCGGCCCTGCTCGTACATCGAGTAGCCCACCACCGCCATCTCCAGCATCTCCGGTCCGGAGACGGCGGAGAGTTCGGCCAGGGTCAATTCACCGCGCACCCAGGCTGCCACCCGTTCCGGGGTGTAGAGGGTGTCTTCGGCCACCGACCGTTCGACGGTGGCCGGGCGATCCTTGGAGCTGGGGACGTGGTTGGAGCTGGCCATGGGGTCCCCTACACCTTTCCGAAGCGACCCTTCTTGGCCAGGTCCTTCGCCTCCGCGAAGCGGGCCAGCAGCTCCGCCGCGTCCGACTGGCTGTCGATCGCCTCCTGCAGCTCCTCGTCCACGTCCTCCAGCAGGCCCTGGTTCTTGGCCAGCGCGCTCTTCAGGGTCTTGCCCGGGCGCATCTGGCGGTGCGCGCCCGCCAGCTGTTCTCCCAGCCGATTCAGCACCTCGCCCACGGTGGCGGCGTCAATCCCCAGCCCCTTGAGCTGGGTGGTCAACCGCTCCAGCGCGGAGGGCAGCCGGTCCGCGACCTTCCCCGGCCCCTTGGCGTCCTGGAAGACCGACTGGGTGACCTCGCTGAGGAGGGCCTCCGCCTGCTTCCCGACCGCGGTGCCGGCGACCTGCTCGATTTGACGCGAGGCGTCTCGGACCAGGCTGGTGAGGGCATCTCTGCTGACGCGGATCTCGGACATGGGCACCGGAGTCTAGCCTGGTTTTCGTAAACGGCGGTCCCCCGGTTTCGCATTCCATTCGTGAAATGCCGTGTGGTAAGAGCGAGGCGCATGCTTCCACCGACCCGGTCGAATGAGGGCTACCGTCTCCTGAATCAGGGTCTGCTGTCCGAGGCCGAGGCGGAGTTCAAGGCAGCGCTGCAGTCGGATCCCAAGGACACCAAGTGCCTGCTGGGACTGGTGCGGACCCAGCTGGCGTCGGGGCAGCTCGACGACGCGCTGACCACCGTCCAGCAGGTGTTCGAGCTCAAGCCGGATCACCTGGAGGCCAAGAGCCTCCGGGGCCGGCTGCTGATCGAGAAGGGCGACCACAAGGGTCTCAAGGACCTGGAGGACGCGGCCAAGGATCGCCGCGCCGGTCCGGCGGAGCACGTCAACTACGGCCTGTACCTGGCGGAGAAGGACGACGCCAAGGCCCAGAAGGAGTTCGAGCTGGCCTTGCGGGTGGATGCCCGCAACATGCGCGCCCACCTGGAGCTGGCCAAGATCGCCGAGCGCCGGGGCGACTACCGCAACGCGGTGGTCAAGTACCAGAAGGCCTGCGAGTTCTCCGCACCCAATGACGGAGAGGCCTACCTGCTGCTCTCCCGCGCCCACTACGCGCTGGGGGAGACCACCGCCGGCAGCCAGGCGATGCTGGAGGCGATCAACCGCGCCACCGAACCCTCCAAGGCCCAGTGGCTGGACGAGGGCTACAAGCTGGCCTTCGACGCCCGGGAGTTCCAGGCGGCGCTGACCATCGCGGTGGCGGCCCTGGAGCTGAACCCGGACGAGCCCGAGTACCAGAAGTGGCGGGATGAGGCGCAGGCGGCGGCCACCTCCGCCGGCAATCGTCCCAAGTCCACCGGCAGCACCGAGCTGTGGCAGGAGGCGGCGGTTCCCCCGCGCACCGGAAGCCACAACGTCCCGGTGCCGGCGGCTGCCCCTGCCCCCGCCGCCGCTGCGACGGCCGCATCCACGCCGCTGATGCCGGAGGATGCCTGCAAGCAGGCCGAGGCCCTGCTGATGACCAAGAATCCCCCCGACACCGAGGGCGCGATCAAGCTGCTGGACGCGGCGCTGGCGATCAATCCGGACTTCCCCAAGGCGAATCTGGACAAGGCGCTGGCCCTGGGCCTGTCCAAGCAATACTCGCTGGCGCTGCAGTACGCGCAGAAGGTCCAGGCGTCGAAGAACCAGTACCTCAAGGCCGAGGCGGATGCGCTGGTCGCCAAGTGCCAGGAGAAGCTGCGCCGCTAACCCGGCCGGCCCCAGTTCCCCACCAGAGACTGTCCAGCAGTTCAAGCCAAGGAGGCCATCGTGTCGCAGAAGGATCTGATCAAGAACCTGATGGAGCGGGCGGAGAAGGCAATCGCAGCGGGCAATGGAGCCGAAGCCCTCAAGGAGCTGAACACCCTGGAGGAGATGGGCAGTGAAGATGCCCGGGTCCGGATCTTCCAGGCGGTGGCGCTGAGCGTCAGCGGCCAGAAGGATCAGGCCCGGAAGTTGGCCGAGTCCGCGCTGTCCACCGCGCAGAACGTCCAGACCGAGGCGCAGGCGCTGCTCTCCCGGCTGAAGTAGTCGCCCTTTTTAGGCAGAGACGCCGCGGGCCGGTTCCAGTTCGCTGGGGCCGGCCCGATTCATTTGCGGGGAGGCGCCCAGCGGGAGGCAGGACCCCGCAAAGAGAACGGGCGCGGCACCCAGAAAGAGCGCCACGCCCGGTTTCGTCGCAGGGGACGAAATTACATCTTGTTGATGATCGACATGATGCCGTCGTGGCGGGACTTCTCCAGCGCCGCACGGTGGGACTCCCGCTGGATCGCCAGGTTGTTGGCTTCCATCTCGCGGTTCATGTTCTGCATCTGCGCAATGGTCGAGGACATGGGGATTCTCCGAAAGGAATGCGGGGAGTGAGGCGCTGCCAGTGGGAGGCGCTGGATGCGCTTCCTGTACTGATTATCGGAGCCTGCCTGCCGGAGTTGCAACCGCCGGATTAATTCTTCATTGATCGCGGCAGCTTACATCAACGCACCCGGGATCACAGCGGCAGACATCCCTCCCCTGCCCGCAAAGTCGAAGGGCGTGGCTCCGGTTTTCGGAGGCCACGCCCATTCGGTTCAACAAGGTGAGACGAAATTACATCTTGTTGATGATCGACATGATGCCGTCGTGGCGGGACTTCTCCAGCGCCGCGCGGTGGGACTCGCGCTGGATCGCCAGGTTGTTGGCTTCCATCTCACGGTTCATGTTCTGCATCTGCGCAATGGTCGAGGACATGTGTTTCTCTCCGGTTCGGGGCTGGGGCGCGAAATGCGCTTCCTGTACTGATTATCGGCGCGGCCCTTTTCAGGTTGCCGGCCCTGGAGGCTTTTTTCCCCTGGCATTCCCGGCGCTTACACCTGCGCACCGGGGATCACAGCATCCGACATCCGCTACCGGGTGGGCAGTCGCAGGGAGCTGAGCATCGCGGTGGCCTTGAGCCGGTTCGGATCCTCCGGCTTGCCCAGGGTGGTGGCCTTCTTGAGGTCCTCGGCGGCCTGGGTCTTCTGCCCCATCAGCAGCTTCACCTCCGCGCGGCCCACGTACACCCCCGGGTCCTGGGGCTGCAGCTTGATCGCCACGTCGTAGGCCTGCAGCGCTCCTGGGGCGTTCCCGGCGGCCAGTTCAATCACCCCCAGCGCCCGGGCGAAGTACGGATCCACCGGGTTCACCGAGTACAGCCCCTGGAACAGGGTGCGGGCCTCGGCGATCCGCCCCTGGAGGAAGAAGAAGTAGGCGGTCTTGGCCACCGCGTACAGCTCTTCGTCCGCGTAGCCCCGGACCTCCTTGAGGGTGGCCTTGCCGTCGGCCCAGCGCTGCAGCAGCTGCTGCAGCCGGGCCTCTTCCTGGGTGGCGGCCGGGGGGACCAGCTCGTTGGGATTGCGCATGGGGCTAGATGCCCTCGTCCTTCTGCGCGTCCCACATCAGCCGGAGGATCTCCTTCATCTCCGACCCCACGTTCTCGCAGATGGACAGCATCTGGGCCTCGCGCGCCAGCAGGGCCTTCATCCGCTCCACCCGGTCCGGGGGCGCGTTGAGGCGGGCAAAGGCGCGGTCCAGCATCTGCTTCTTGTCGTCCTCGGAGCGGCGCCCGACGTTGATCAGGTGCGGCCGGTCGTAGAAGGTCTCCACGTCGGCGTCGTGCCCGGGGGGAGGGGTGGGCAGCGGCAACCGCAGCCCCTCGCTGTTGTGGGCGGGGCCGATGGAGTCCAGCAACGCCGAGGAGGCCATTGCCGGCGCCTTGGGGTTGCCGGTCTTGCCGGTCTTCTTGGTGCGGTCCAGCTGCGCGCGGTCCACCAGACGTTCGCGCACATTGCGGGGACCACCCCAGGGCCACATCGGCCCGGGCTGAGGCGGTTGATTGATCTTGGCCATGACCCCTCGAAGCGTAACAGAGGCGAGGCGCGGGCCAGAAGCCCGGCGCGCTCAGGGTTTCAGCGGGGCCCGGTGGGTTGGTTGCCCTGCTGGAGGGAGAACACGAAGGTCAGCACCTCGGCCACCGCGTCGTAGAGGTCTTCGGGGATCTCCTCCCCCACCTCCACCCGGAACAAGGCGTTGGCCAGGTTCACGTTCCGCATCACCGGGATGTTGTACAGCTTGGCGATCTCCCGGATCTTCTCCGCCTTGAGCCTCAGGCCCTTGGCGATCACCCGGGGGGCGCCGTCCTTCTCCCGGTCGTACTTGATCGCAATCGCGATGTCGGAGTCTTCGGCCATCCGGCTGGGAGTCTACCCCAGGAACCCGAAGCCCGGCTTGGGCATGGAGGCGAACCACAGCTGCATCATCATTCCCTCCACCATCACCGCCATCAGGGTCCCCAGCTCCTGGAGCTCGGCGACGATCGCCTCCGACTTCTGGGTGATCTCCGCCGCGGTGTAGGGGGGCTGGTGGGTGAAGAGCGCGTTGATCTTGTCCTCGTAGGGCTGGCGCTCCTCGGCGATCGCGTCCATTCCCGGCAGGTCGTTGAAGTCGTAGGTCTCGGTCTTCCCCGCCTCGTCGGTGTAGGAGCCGGAGGTGATCCCCCGCAGCTTGGCCAGCGCCGCGTCCCGGGCGGCGATGCGGGCCGCCTCGTCCCCGGTGGCAGTGGTGGCCCCGGCGGCGGTGGTGGCGGCGGGCCCGCCGAACTGGGCGCGGAACTGGGTGATGATCTTCCCCGCCTCGGCCCGGATCTGGTCCGGGGTCAGCGGCGGCTGCTTGGCGTAGAGGGCGTTGATCTGGGCGGCGAACGGGGCCCGCTTCTCGTTGAGCTGGGCGAGGGTGTGGCCGCTGCGCAGCAGGTTGACCGTCTTGCCCGAGGCGTCCGGGAAGGCGTTGTAGCTCAGCTGCGCCAGCGAGCTGTCCCGGGCCTGCTGCCGCAGCAACCGATCCCGGGTGCTGAGGGTGTCCGCCGGAGAGGAGACGGGGGCGGCGGCGGTGGTCACCACCTTGGCGGCCACCGGGAACTGGGCCCGGAACTGGTTCACCAGCGCGGCGGCCTGGGTCTTGATCTCCGCGGAGGAGAGCGGCGGGCTCTGGGTGAGCAGGGCGCGGATCTGGTCGGAGACCGGACCGCGACCGGCCTGCAGATCGCCCAGCTCATACTTGGAGAGCAGGTTGACTGTCTTCCCGTCCGCCCCCACGTAGGTGTTGTACGACAGCTGCGCCACCGCGCCGTCCACCGCCTGCTGCCGGCGAAGCCGTTCGGTGTTGTCGATGGTTTGGGTGCTGTAGACGCCGGCGATGGTGGTGGACATGCGTGCTCCTCAAAACGGACGGGTGAGCCTTGTCCTGATTATCCCCACCCGGGTCCGGGGGTTGCGTCCCCGGCCTCTCAAGCCGCCTGCCCGGTGCCGATTCCGGCCCTTCCGCCCGGCTCTCCCTGCTTCAGCCCGTAGACAAAGGTAAGCACCTCTGCCACCGCGTCGTACAACGACTCCGGGATGTCCTCCCCCACCTCCACCCGCAGCAGGGCGTGGGCCAGGGGGATGTTGCGCAAGATCGCCACCTGGTGCTCCTTGGCCAGGGCCTTGATCGCCTCCGCCCGGGCGTCGATCCCCTTGCAGAGGATCCGGGGCGCCTGATCCGAGCTGCGGTCGTAGCGCAGGGCCACCGCCACGTGGTCCGGGTTGGTGACGATCACATCCGCGCCCTTCACCGCCTCCATCTGCGCCCCCTCCAGGATCTCGTGGTGCAGCTGCTTGCGGGCGGACTTGTGGTGGGGGTCGCCTTCGCTCTCCTTGTACTCCCGCTTCACCTCGTCCTTGGTCATCATCAGATCCTTCATGAACGCCCGGCGTTGCCACCAGACGTCGAAGATCGCGAAGACCATCAACAGCAGGCTGACCTTGATGGCGATGCGGGTCACCAGCTCCCCCATCACCAGCAAGGTGGCGGTCTCGGTGCCGCGGATGCTGGTGACCACCAGCCCCATCGAGTCCCGCACCGTGCCGAACACCACGTAGCCGGTGATCGAGAGCTTGAAGAGGTTCTTGATCAGCTCCACCACCTGCTTCTTGGAGAACATGTTCTTCAAGCCGCCCAGCGGGTTGAGCTTGTCCAGCTTGGGCTGGATGGCGTCGGGGGCGAACAGCGCTCCCACCTGGAGGAACTCCAGCAGCCCGGCCAGCACCGCGCAGCCCAGCGCGAAGGGGACGGTCAGCAACACCACCGTCTTGAGCGCCATGAACAGGATCTCGGTGGTGGCCTGGGGCAGGTTCTGGGGGTTGGCCAGTTGCTCGAAGGCGAAGCGGAACAGCTCCGCGCTCTGCTCCTGCAAGGCCGGCCACAGCACCCGCAACGAACCCATCCCGGCGCAGAACACCCCCACCGCGGCCAGATCCTTGCTCTTCCAGACCTGACCCTTCTTGCGGGAGTCGTCGATCTTCTTCTGCGTGGGTTCTTCGGTTTTTTCGCCCGAGCTCTCCGACACGACTCCAAGCCCTCCTTTCCTAGACCAGCAGGCGCACAGCGTCCTGCATCAGCTTGAGCATGAAGGTGAACTCCCCGCCGATCCGGTTGAGGATCTCGTAGAGGGTGACGAACATCACCAGCGCCCCCACGATCGGCTTGAGGCTCATCGCCATGAAGAACACCTGCACCTGGGGGGCGACCTTGTTGACCATCCCCATCGAGAGGTCGACCAGGAAGGCGGCCAGCAGGCCGGGGGCGGCCAGGGCGATCCCCAGCCGCATCAGGTCCCCGAACACCCGCATGATCAATTCGAAGAAGCCCCAGATCCCGTGGGAGAAGCGCGGGAACTGATCCACCGGCAGCAGGATCAGGCTGTCTCCCAGGATGTTGATCACCCAATGGTGGCCGTTCATGGTCAGGAACAGGGTGACTGTCAGCATCAGCTGGAAGCCGGACCAGATCGACCCCTGCTGACCCAGCATCGGGACCTGCATCTGCGCCTGCTGGGCGCCGGTCATCACGTCCACCATGTGCCCGGCCACCCGGGCGGCGTCGAACACCAGGCTGATGATGAACGCCAGCGAGACGCCGATGAACACCTCCTTGAGGAGGGTGAGCAGGAATGGCAGCGGGCCGGTGGGGACCTCGCTGATCCGCTCCGAGACCGCCGGGAAGAGGACGATGGTCAGCATCAGCCCCAGGCCGATCTTCACCTCGGTGGGCACCGACTCCCCGCCCATCCACGGCGAGAAGGCGATGGTGGGGATCACCCGGGCCGCCACCAGGGCGCCGGTCATGATCAGCACCGAGACGCTGGTCTGGAACCCCAGCCGGGCGAACACCTCTTCGATCATCGCCGCGTTGTCCATCGTCGGTCCGGGAGGGGCGCTAGTGGGAGATCAGCGCCGGGAACCGGTCGAACAGACGGAAGGTGAAGCGCATCAGGCTGCTGCCCATCCAGGGGCCCAGCAGGGCCAGGACCCCGAAGATCACGATCACCTTGGGGGCGAAGGTCAGGGTCTGCTCCTGGATCTGGGTGGTGGCCTGGAAGACGGCGATCATCAGCCCCACGATCAGGGACAGCAGCACCGGCGGGCCGGAGACCAGGAGGACCAGGTACAGCGCCTCCTGCACGATGTAGGTCAGCTCTTGCATCGGTTAGCTCACAGGTAGCCGATGACCAGGCCCTTGGCGATCAGGTACCAGCCATCCACCAGCACGAAGAGGAGAAGCTTGAAGGGCATGGAGATGGTGGTGGGCGAGAGCATGTGCATGCCCAGCGCCAGCAGGATGTTGGCGACCACCATGTCGATCACGATGAACGGCACGAAGAGGATGAACCCGATCTGGAAGGCCTCCTTGAGTTCGGAGACCACGAAGGCCGGGACCAGCACCATGAAGTCGGTGACCCCGATCGAGTCCCGGTCCTCCGGGGGCCGCATCTTCTTGGCCAGGTTGTAGAACAGCGACCGGTCCTTGAGGGTGACCTTCTTGAGCAGGAAGTTGCGCAGCGGTTCCTTGGCGCGCTCTCCGGCCTTGATCATCTTCTCCACCGTCTCCCCGGACATCATGCTCCCGCCCTTCTGGAGCAGGTCCACCTCGGCGGAGCGGTACATCGCCGTTCCCACCGGGGCCATGATGTAGACGGTGAGGATGATCGCCAGCCCGGTGATCACCTGGGTGGGAGGGATCTGCTGGGTGCCCAGCGCCGAGCGGACGATGGAGAGCACCACCGAGATCTTCACGAAGCTGGTGACCATCATCAGCACGAAGGGCACCAGGCCCAGCGCGGCCAGGGCGATGATCAGCACCAGCGGGCGGGAGGTGAGCCCATCGCCCCCCATGATCGAAGGATCGATGCCGCTGCCGCCGGACTTGCCCTTCCCCTGGGCCAGGACCAGGGCCGGGGTGAGCAGCGCGGCCAGGTGGAGGAGGGGGGAGAAACGCACGAGGTTGGTCACGGTCACAATCCTAGCCCGCCTTGGGGGGCGTCCCGTCACGACGGGAGAGGAGCTTCTGGAGGAACGGCGAGATCGTGGGGGGCCGGGGCGCCGGAGCCTGGGCCTGGAGTTGGGCCACTGCCTCCGGATCCAGCCGGGAGATCAGCGACAGGCCGCCATCCGACCCGCCCACCAGCAGGTACTCGCCGGCCGCCTTCACCACGTAGATCGACTTCTTCTGGTCCAGCGCCACCCGCTCCACCACGTCCACCAGGCGGACCTTGCCCCCGCCGGAGACCGGGCGCAGCCCCATCATCCTGCGCAGCCCGTAGTTGAGGGTCAGGTAGACCATCAGGATCACGATCCCCAGCGCCAGGAAGGTCTGGAAGGCCACCGATCCCAGGCTGCGCTCGTCGCGCTCGGCCTGGGTGGCCAGCTCCGAGTCGTCCCCGTACAGCGCCTCCAGCGCCTGGCGCTTGCGGATCCGCTCCGCCTCCTCGGCCTGGGCGTCCAGGGTGGGATCCGGCGCGGGGATCACCGCGGCGGAGCTCCCGGCGTCGGTCCGGACGGAGGGAGCGGCGGACGACGGCGGAGGCGCGGCCTGGCCCCAGGCAGTCGTCGCCGCCAACACGGCCGCGGTCACTGCAGGATAGAGGGGCCGCGCAAGGCGGAGACGGCGGAGCATTCGGACCCGAACGCTATGTGATCGACGGGAACATCTCCATCGCGCGCTGTCGGGCGCCCGGAGAGGGACCGGGCAGCCTCCGGGGCCCGGCCGCTAGTCGACCAGCGAGAGGACCTTCACGCCCAGGTGCCCCTCGATGTCCACCAGCTCGCCGCGGGCGATGATCTTCCCGTTCACCGACAGCTCCACCGGTTCGCCGGGGACCTTGTTCAGGTCCAGCACCTGGCCGCTCTTGAGGCCCACCACCGCGTCCGCGGTGACCGCCACCCGCGCCACCTCCACCGCGATCGCCAGCGGGATGTCCGCCAGCAGATCCGCACCCTCGCCCTGCTCGTTCTCCTCGCTCACTGCCCCTCCTGAATCATCCGTGGCCGGCGCGCCCTCCCCCGGCTGGGGCGGGGTGCGCGGTTCTTCCCCAGGCTCAAAACCGGTGACCCGTGCCTTGAGCTGGCCATCTTCCACCAGCAGGTCCGCCAGCAGCCGGCCCACCTGGCCGCGACCGACCCGCAGCTTGACCGTCCCACCCTCGCCCCGGTCCGGGCGCGCGGTCAGCTCGTCCAGCAGCACCACGTCGCCGGAGCGGATCCCGGCCAGATCCTTGCGGTAGATCTCCGCCCGGCCGATCTCCGCCCGCAGCCAGGTCTTCACCAGCTTCAGCCGCGGCAGGTTGCGCTCGATCTGCAGCCGCCGCCGGGCCCGCCGCTCCGGGCCTTCGGTGGGGGAGTTGGTCATCCCCACGATCGACGCGGGGATGAACAGGCGCACGAAGCCGGCCTGGGTCCCCAGGGTGGCCTTGAACTGCAGCACCGCCAGCTGGTTCTCCTCCGCCACCAGGGTCATCGCCTGGTCGATGCTGCGCAGCGTGCCCTCCAAGCGGGGCCGGGGCAGCCCCGGGTCCAGGTTGGGGGCCAGGGTCTTGAGGACCTCCAGGATGATGTAGGCCATCACCCCCTCCTCGATGTCGGTCAGCGGCCGCAGGGCCACCGAGTCCCCGGTGCCGCCCAGCAGCTTGTCGATCGAGGCGTGGCACAAGGAGAGGTCCACCTCCATCAGGCCCCGGGTCCGCTGCGGGGCCGGGGAGAGCACCGCCAGGAAGGTGGGTTCGGCGGCGATCTTCCGCAGCTGCTGCGGGGTGACCACGTGGGTGTGATCCAGCACCAGCTGGACCTCCTCCTCGAACAATTCCTTGAGCCGGGCGCACACCGCCTTCGTGGACTGGTGGTCCGCCCCGGCGGTGGGCATCAGCCACTCCAGCCGGTCGCTGATCAGCGCCTGGGCCCGGGACACCCGGGGCAAATTCCGGAACACGAACGGCCGCACCCCACCCGGGACCCGGGCCGCGGTCAGAGGGTGGGCGGCCTCGGCGAAGCCGGAGGCGGTGGCCGGGCGAGGGGCCTCCGGGAAGCCGGCGGAGGTAGCCGGACGAGGGGCCTCCGGGAAGCCGGCGGAGGTGGCCGGACGGGGCGCCGCCGGGAAGCCGGCCCCGCGCAGCCCGGTGGGGGGACGGGTCAGCACCGCCGACGGCGGGCGGCGCGGGTCGGCGGGGGCGTCGTCGTCCGGGGGAGGCGGCGGGGGAAAGGCCGACTCCTGTCCGGTGTCCTCGTCGGGGTCAAACGGAGTCCGCCCCGGCGAGGTGATCACGGTCGACTCGTGCGCAGGCGGCGGCCCCCGGCGGGGGGGCGGGTTGGACTTCAAGCACGGACCTCGATCTTCAGCTCCTCAAGGGTCAGCCCGCGCAGGCCCAGGGCCTTCTTCAGCCCCTCCTTGTTCTCCTCCAGCATCTTGAGGACCTCGCGGTCCGAGCCGGAGAAGGAGGCGGAGATCTTCCCGTTGCCGCCCGAGAGCTTGATCGTCAGTCCGGAGAGGACGTTGCTGCGCAGATCGATCTGGAACTCGGCCTTGCCGGCGGCGTTGGTGCCCACCCGGACGTTCTCCACGATCTTCTGGGCAATCTCCTGGGCCACACGGCGCAGTCGCTCGCTGGCCGAGTTGTCCCGGGCCTGGGCCACCGGCACCGGGGCCATCAGGGCCGGGTTGAAGCGGAAGCCGGCGGCCATCTCCCCGCCGCTTTGGCCGGAGTCTCCCCCGCCGCTGCCCTTGCTGCCGCCGCCGTCCGCGCCGGTCTTCAGCTTCTCCTCGCGGGAGGCGAACGCGCCGCCCTTCCCCTTGGCGGCCTGGTCCTCCTTGGTGATCTTGGCGTCGGAGGCCCGACCCTCGGAGGTCTGCTCGGTCTGGTGGGAGTCCTCGCTGCGGCCGGCGGCGGTGCTGGTCTCCGCCTCCGCGCCCGCCAGGCGGGACTCGCCCATCTTCTCCCCTTCCCCGGCCTTGCTCTGGGAGAGCTTCTCCTGGAAGGCGGAGGTGGCCTCCTTGAGCACGGTGCGCCCCAGGCTGTCCTTGCCGTCGGCCTGCTTGGCGCCGGCCATCTCCCCCAACAGGGACTCGTAGGCGCTCATCGCGCCCTGCTTCTGGTCCACCGCCTTCTGCTGACCGACGCTCTTCTCGGTCTGGCTGGTGGCCATCTTCTTGGCAAAGGCGCTGTCCCCGGCCTGGCGGTCCTTGACCTTGGCCTCGTCCTGCTGCCGCTGCAGCGCCTTCTGCTGGGCAATCCGTTGTTCCTGGCGATCGTCGTCAACGCGGCTCATGGCGATGTCCTCAGGCGTTCTTCCGGGTGCGGGCCAGGTGGAGGGCGTTGCCGATCTCCTCCTGGTTCAGTTCCTCACGGGCGTCCCGCACCTTGCGCACTTCCTTCTGCCAGTTCTCCTTGTGCTTCTCGATGGCCTTCTTTTCCTTGGCAGCCTCGGCCATCTCCAGCCGGCGGGTCTCCAGCTGGCGTTCGGCGGCCTTCACCGCCTCCCTCTGCCGCTCGATCTCCAGCGCCACCTGGGCCTCGTCGTCCTTGAGGCGTTCTTCGTAGCGGTTCATCTGGTTCATCCCGCTGATCCCCACCACGCCCCTGGACATGATCTCCGCCAGGTAGGCCTGCACCTTGGCCTTGCGGTCCGCCTTGCGCTGCGCAAGATCCGCCTCCAGCCGGGCCTGCTCCTTCTGCTCCTTGACCAGCTCGCGCATGGCCTCGGAGAAGCGCTCCTTGGCCTCCTCCTCGGCGCGCTCCCGCATCTCCAGCAGGGTCTTCAGGCGGTACTCGGGCATGGGGTGGAGAGTGTACCACCACCGCCCGAAGGAGGCCCGCTGGCGAAGGGAGGCTAGTCGGCGAACAGCTGGACCAGCCGGTCCACCGTCTCCTCGAAGGCCACGTTCTCGTCGGTGCCCTGCTTGAGGAATTCGATGATCGCCTCGTACTTGTCGATGGCGTAGTCGGTCTTGGGGTCGGTGCCGTACTGGTAGGCGCCCAGCAGGATCAGGTCCCGCTGCTTCTCGTAGGTGGCCAGGGTCTCGCGCAGCTTGCCGCCCGCCTTCTTGTGCTCCGGGGAGGCCACCGTGCTCATCACGCGGGACAGCGAGGCCAGCACGTCCATCGCCGGCCACTGGTTCCGTTCGCCCAGGGCGCGGTTGAGGATGAAGTGACCGTCGAGGATACCGCGGACTTCGTCGGCGATCGGCTCCTCCATGTCACCGCCGGCCACCAGCACCGTGTAGATGGCGGTGCAGGCGCCCTTGTCCGAGTTGCCGGTGCGCTCCAGGATCTTGGGCAGCATCGAGAACACCGAAGGGGGATAGCCCTGCCGCGCCGGGGGTTCGCCCACCGCCAGGCCGATCTCACGCTGGGCCCGGGCCAGACGGGTGACCGTGTCCAGCATGAACATCACGTTGCCCCCGCGGTCGCGGAAGTACTCGGCGATGGAGGTGGCCACATAGGCGGCGCGCAGACGGACCAGGGACGGCTGATCGGAGGTCGCGCACACCACCACGCTGCGGGCCAGGCCCTCCTCGCCCAGCGCGTCCTCGATGAACTCCCGCACCTCGCGACCGCGCTCGCCGATCAGGGCGATCACGTTCAGCTCCGCCTTGGTGTTGCGGGCGATCTGCCCCATCAGGGTGGACTTGCCGACGCCGGAGCCGGCGAACAGTCCCACGCGCTGGCCCTCCCCCACCGTCAGCAGTCCGTCCACGCAGCGCAGCCCCAGCGGCAGCGGGCGTTCAATCCGGCGGCGGGTGAAGGGGTCCGGACAGTCGCGGTCCACCGACCACTCGATCAGCCCTTCCGGCAACGGCCGGCCGTCGATCGGCTGGCCCATCCCGCCCAGCACCCGGCCCAAAAGGCCGTCTCCGACCTTGATCGTCAGCGGCCGCCCGGTGGGGATCACCTCCGAGTCCGGGCCGATTCCGGCCAGGTCGCCCAGGGGCATCAGCATCACCTCGTCGCCCTGGAACCCCACCACCTCCCCGCGGACCTTGCTGCGGTTCTTGCCGCGGATCTCCACCACCTCGCCCACCCGGACCCCGGGCACCGAGGCCTTGATGATCAGGCCGGTCAGTTCGGTCACCCGGCCGCGGATGCGGACCGTGGAGGCCTCCTTGACCAGCTGCTTGTAGTGTCCCAGGTCGATGGCCATCGGTTACGCCGGCCCTTCCTTCTTGGCGTTGTCCGACACCAACAGCTCGCGCAGCATCGCCAGCTGGGTGTGCAGCTGCGCGTCGATGGTGCCGAACTCGGTCTGGACGATGCAGCCGGCGGGCTCCACCTCCGAGTCGTCCTTGATCGAGATGTCCACCGAGCGGGCCACCAGGTCCATCAGCCCCTTGAGCTTGGCCCGCAGCATGGCCCCGTTCTCCGGGTTCACCCGCAGGGTCATCTGCTTGGAGTTGCGCAGGTGTTCGGTGGCGGTGGCGCACATCTGGAGCAGCACCTCCGGATCCCGCTCCAGGTCCCGCCCGATGATCTTCTCCGCCAGGATCAGCGAGAGGGAGACGATGTCCTGCTGGGCGTTCTTGAGCATCTCCCCGGCCTGCATCTTGGCCCGGGCCAGCTCCTCGGTGACCTTGGAGAGGCCTTCTTCCCGGCCCTTGGCCTGGGCCTCGGATTCCACCCGCTGAGCCTTGGCGTGGGCCTCGGCGATGATCTCCTGCGCCTTGTGGTGGGCGGCCTGGAGGATCTCCCGGGCCTGGCCGCGCGCCTCCACCTCCTCGGCGTTCATCACCCCGCGGGGGCGGTTCTGCTCTCCGGACGGCGCAGCGTCGCTCTTGATCACCTTACCGAGTGCCATGGGGTCCCAGTCTAGCCTTGGCGGCTACCGTTCGTCGTCCTCGCCCCGCCCGCGCGGCCGGGCCGCCGGGTGCTGGCCGCTGACCCGGGGAGGCCGGGCCACGTTCGTCCCCGCCGCCGGGCTCCCCCGAGGCTCTTCGCCCGAGGGAGAACGCTTGAGCGCCGGGGGACGGGTGGTGGCCGGAGAGGACTGTGGCCGGTCGACCGGAGGGCCCGCCTGCTTCCTTGGCAAGGGAGCGGTCACCTCGCCGGTGGCGCGGGGGACCGGGGGGCGGGGCGCGGGCAGCCGCTCCCGCGGGATCTCCTGGGAGCGGGACGGCCCCATGCCCAACGAACGCATCCGCCGCTCGGCGATTGGATCCCGTCGCGCCTCGTCCGCCGGGGCCTCGGAGGCGCGGCCGCGTCGTTCCACCCCGTCGGGAGGCCGGGGTTCCTCTTCCCGACCCGCCTCCCCCATCCCCGCCTGACGCATCCGCCGCTCGGCCACCCAGTCGCGCCGGGAGGCCGCCGGCTTGAGCCCCAGCAGCTGCGCCTCGCGCTCGCGGGTGGGATCGATCCGCCCGGCGGGGGCCCCCAGCGCCGGCTTGGGGGGAGACCCGCGCGGCGCGGCGGCGGCGCCCCCCACCACCGGTCCTCGCGCCGGTTCATTGAAGTCCGGCTCGCCCCGGGGCACTGCCCCCGGGCCGAACCCGCCGGAGGGCGGCTTGAGCGCCGGGGCCTTGGCCGCCGGAGCCAGGCGCACCGGTTTGGACAGCAGGCCCAGCGCCTCCAGCCGCTCCATCTCCTCCACGAACTCGGCGCGGCCACCGTCCCCGCGGTTGACCGCGCGGGTCCGCTCCTCGCGGACCCATTTGGCGATCAGCCGGCCCATCTCCCCCGGGTACTTCTCCACCAGCAGGGCGGCGAACTCCGACCCCTGGGCAAGACAGGCGCGGGCCAGCCGCTGCACCCCGGAGCTGCGCACCAGCCCCGCCGGAGCGGTGGACAGCCCGTGGGGCTCCAGCAGCTCGCGGGCGTCCTTCTCCTCCAGCCGGCGCCCGGCCTCCAGGGCGGAGGCCATCGCCTTGTGCAGCAACTGGCGGTGATCCGGGGCGGCCGCGGCCAGGGCGGTCTCCCGCTCCGCCTCCGGCAACCCGGCGATCGCCGGGCCCAGCACCCGGGCCCCGGTGGCGTCGATCAGGGTCAGCAACTCCCGAGAGTGCAACCGGAGCACGTCGGAGAACTTGAAGTGGGCGTGGGCCGATCCCATCCGGGTCAGCACGTCCTCCAGCTTCCAGCGCAGCAGGCCCAGCACCTCCGGCTTCGGATCGCGGTACATCTGCACCCGCACCGGGGGGAGCAGCGCGCGCACCGCCTCCGCCAGCACCACCGGGAAGGCCTTGAGCAGCACCTCCACCAGCACCGGCCGCTCCTTCCGGAGCACCTCCGCCAGCTTCTGCGGATCGGCCGCCCACAGCTGCCCCTTGCGGGCGTTGACCAGCCGTTTGATCTCCTGCACCAGCAGCGGGATCCGCTTCTCCCGCGGGATCTGCAGCAGCTCCTGGGCCCGGTGCCGGAGCAGCGCCCCCTCCTCTTCGGGGAGGAACTCCAGCGAGGCGGGGCTCTCCGAGCCACCAAAGGTGACCGCGGTCAAAAGCAGCATCGACTGCCGCTTGCTGAGGCTGGTGAAGAGGTGTTCCAGGGGACTGCCTCCGCCAAACAAGCTGCTGGCTCAACCCCCGGAACCAGAGGGTGGGGATCGGGGATGCGAGCGCGTCTACGCGGCGCGCTTGGGGCGGGCCGGCGCCGGGCTGCCGCCGCGCATGAAGGTCCAGCCGGTGAGCATGGCCATCAGCAGCATCACCAGCCCGCCAATCGCCACCATCGCCTTGAAGGTCCCGGCGGAGGCCTTGGCCACGCCGATCCCCAGCACGTTCTGGATCTGCGAGCTGCCGTCGCCCATCGACTCCGGGGGCTGGGACTGGCTCATGATCACGGTCACGTTCTCCGGGACCAGGTTCTCCACCGCGCCGGAGACGAACTTCTTCACCACCAGCTCGTCGATCGGCGCGCGGCCATCGAGGCTGGTGCGGTACTTGATGAACACCGAGGCCGAGGGCAGCGGCTGCTTGTCCGGCTGGGCCAGGTCGTTCTTCTCCGGCAGCATCACGATGGTCCGGGCCTCCAGCACCCCATCCACCTTGTTCAGCGCCGAGCTGACCTCTCCCCCCAGCGCCTCCAGCATGATCGCGCGCTCCTCCACCTGGGTGGGGATCATCCCCTTCCCCTTGCGGATGTCGGCGAAGCCGGACTGCTGCGGCCGCGGCAACGAGTGTTCCTTGATCAGGGTGAAGGCGGCGGAGGCGTCCGCCTTGGGAACGGTGACCAGGTAGCGGACCTCGTTGCCGCCCTCCTCCTTGGCCTTGGTCGCCGAGATCCCGTTCTGGTTGAGCAGCACGTAGATGGCGTTGGCGTCGTCCTCGGTCAGATCGTGCTGCAGCTCGATCGAGCAACCGGTGGTGAGGACGAAGGAAACAGCCGCGAGGATCAGACGGCGGGAGAGCATGGGTGCCCGGGAGGATACCCGCCTTGGGCGAAAGGCTGCAAAGCGTTCCTTCCCCAACGCCACCGCCTGCCCGCCTGCCGTGGGGCCCCGCAAAGCAGAAGGGCCGCCGGGGAAACCCGAACGGCCCTTCGAGACTGCGATCCGGCGGGTGCGCCTAGACCTGGGTCTTGAGCGTGTCCTTGAGGCCGGTGGTCGCCTTCTCCACCACCTTGCCGGTCAGCTCCAGCTCCTGGGTGTACTTGTACATGCCGGCCTGCAGCGCCAGCAGCTCCGAGGAGTTGAAGTTCTTGCCGGAGAGCCCGCCGTTGATCAGCTTGTCCATCAGGCCCTGGCCCTTCTCGATGTTCTCCACCAGGCCCATCAGGCCGCTGGCGGTGGAGCTGCGGGGCGCGTCGGCGGCCGGGGTCTGGGAGACCTGGGCGCTGGCGTTGTCCACCCCGCGGGAGGCCTGGGCGCGATCCGAACGACCGGCCTGCTCCACGTGACGGTTGGCGTCCAGCTTGCGCGCCGAGGAGGTGGACTGGGCCCGCTGGGTGGCGCCCACCGACTGGGTCTGGTTCACCGGTGCGGCCTTGGCCGTCTGCGAGACCTGGGAGGCCTGCTGGGTCTGCTGGATCTGGTTGGGCGCGTTGGCCTGCTGGGCCTTGTCCGCCATCATCCCGTCAAATTTTGACTGCCCCTGCTTGGGCTGCTGCACCTGGGACAGCTGCTGCTGCTGCTGTACCTGTTGCACCTGCTGCGCTGCGACCGGCGCGCTCATCAGTGGTCCCGCCATGTGCACTCCTCCTGCTGGGGTCCTTCGGGTCCTTAAAATTCTTCTCGGAGGGGAGCTGGTCCTCTTCCTCCAACAGCTGCTTCAAAGTCTCGATCGCTCTGGCATGAAGTCTGGAGGCCCAGCTCTTCGACTGCCCGATCTCCGCCCCCGCCTCCTCCAGCGTCTTGCCCTGGAAGTAGTAGCCCTCCAGCAGCTTCCGCTCCTTCTCCGGCAACTTCTCGATCGCCGCCCTCACCCGCCGCTTCAACTGCTCCATCTCCAGCCGCTGATCCGCCGGCAGGGATTCGTCGACGATGTTCAGGCCGTCGCTGCCCTCGAGGCTGGCTCCAAACAAGGCGGCCAACCCGGAGACGGCGTTCGCCACCTCCATGACATCATCGCCAACCGAGTGCCCGCGGTTGCCTCCCCCCTGCTCGCGATCGGAGAGATTTCCGAGATAGGCGTTCGCCCTTTCCCCTACATAGGAGCTGCGGGAGTCGGATCCCCGCAATATCCCCATCTTGCGCAGCCCATCGAAAATCGCACCTTTGATGCGGTAGTGGGCGAAGGTGAGGAAGTTGGCTCCCACCTTGGGGTCAAAACGCTCGGCGGCCTCCAGCAGGCCCACCTGGCCGTAGGAGATCAATTCATCCAGTTCCAGGTTGGCCGAGAACTGCTTGCGCACCTGCGACGCCAGGGAACGCACGTACGGGCCGTACTTCTCCAGGATCGTCTTGCTGTCCTCGCCAAGGCCCAAGAGAAGTGTCCTACCCCTGTGACCACAGGCGCTCCAGCGCCTGGGTGAGACGGGGATCGTCCTGCAAGGCGTCGGCGATCTTCTCCGAGAGCGCCTTGCTGTTCATCCGCATCTTTTCCTTGAGGATGTCCTGCACGAAGCGCTTGGTGGCCTCCTGTTTGGACTGGATCTCCCCGGACTTGAGCGCCTGGGCAATCGCCTGGGCCCGGGCAGTGAGCACCGGTTCGGCGCCCTGGGCACCCATCGCCCCGGCGGCGCCCGAAGGACCCGCCGCCCCGGCGCTGCCCACCAGTCCGCTCACTCCCTGGTTGGCCTCGGTGCGGTCCACCTTGCCGAAGGTGGCGCCGCCCGACTTGGCCGCCCCTCCAGACCCGGAAGCGCCGCCCGCCTTGCCCTTGCCACCGCCGCCTTTGATTCCGCCGACCGCCATCCGAGAGGACCTCCGCGATTGCCAATGTTCCCAGCGCGCGGACAATTGCGCAACCGGGGGAAACGTGGCGGGAAGGACTACCTGGGCGTCGCGGCCGGCTTGCCGGGCGGCAGGGCGCCGGCGTCCTTGGCGGCCATCAGTGCCTTGGCCAGCTTGGCGCCGTCCCCTTCGGGATCCACGTCCACCGCCGCCTTCAGCTCCTTGACCGCCTCGTTCACCTTGCCCATGAACAGCAGGGCCTCGCCGGCGTGCGCGCGGGGCAGCCCGCTCTTGGGGGCCAGCCTCTGCGCGGCCCGGTAGGCCTGCAGCGCCTTGTCGTGGCGACCTTGCGCGAACTCCAGCGTTCCCAAAGCGATCTGCGGAACCTCGCTTTTGGGCATCAACGCCGCGACCCCGGTGAAGACCTCCTTGGCCTTCTCGTACTGCCCCATGTCCATCCAGATGTAGCCAGCCTCGAGAAGAATTCGAGCCTGCTGCTGGTGCATCGGGACGAGACTGTTCGCGATCTCCGAGGCCTGCTCCGACATCTTTTCCTTTCTGCGTCCGGAGCAAAGAGGGCGGCTCTTGTGAAGCCGCCCCCCCGCTCGACTCCGGACCTTGTGTCAGCTCGACCTTCGAGCCGTCCTGACCATTCTCCGCGTTGCCGCGGAGGATAGCCTAGCGGACGTTCGAGATCGTGTTCTTCACGGTGTCGTGCCGGGTCTTGAGCACGTTGGAGACCGTGGTGAAGACCTGGTTCTCCTTCTGCACCTGCATCTGGACCTGGAGCATCTTGCCCAGCTCCGAGGCGGAGTCGCTCATGCCCACGTTCATGGAACCGGTGGCACCGGCGCCAGCGCCGCCCGCGCCGGGGAGGGAGTTGCCGATCCCGCCCACGCCGCCGCCAGCGACCGAGGTCCCCGCGCCGCCCACGGTGGTGTTCAGGCTGGTCACCCCGGTGGCCGCGTACGCGGAGCTGCCGGCGGTCATCTGCTGACCCATGGTGTTCAGCGAGGAGACCGCCGCCGAGACGACCGCGCCACCCGGGATGAAGGGGGCCGCCATCGCCGCGCCGTTGGCCAGCACGCCCGCCGCCTGGGACAGGCCGGCCTGGATGCGGTCACCAAAGTCCGACTTCGCCGTCTGCCGCTCGACGGAGATGTTGGTGCTGATCCGCACCGGGGTCTGATTGATCCGATTGGCGCCGCTCATGGGGTGCTCCTCTGATGAAGGTCCGAGGCGGGAAGGTTTGGAAAACCACTCGCCCCACTTGAGTTATCGGGCCCAGGGGGCCGCCGGTTGCCTGAAGTCTTGCACTTCTGGCCGACCGCTGGAAATCCCTTTTACTTCCGGCCCTTGGAGGCCTGCTTCTCGGAGGTGAGTTTCTCTCGCACCTCCAGCAGGTGGGTCAGCAGCTCCTCGGTGCGGTCCAGGGCCGCCTTTACCTTCTTGGATTGATCCGCCTTGGGGCCCTTGAGGTCCTCCAGCCCGGCCTTGATGGACTGGAAGAGCCCGGCGATCTCCTCGGGACTGGCGCGTTCAATGAAGCCCTCCACCGCCGGGTACATCGGTTCGGTGGACGTCTGCGGCTGGCTTGGGGTGGGCATGGAGCCGCCACGGTAGTGGAGAACGGCTCCGCCCTTCAAGCCGCTCGAGGGGCAGGCAGGCAGGGCTACCGGCCCGTTGCCCAGCGTGCAGACGACCCGGCCCGGAGGACAGCCCCGCACATAGCTTCCGTTCAGACCACAACCACCAAGCCCTACAAGGGAACAGGAGCAACACCATGAGCAAGAAGTTGATCGGCATTTTGGCCGGCGTGAGCCTCTTTGGCGCCGGGGCGGCCTTCGCCAATGAGGGCCAGGCCAACCAGGACGAGCAGGCCACCGAGTGGCAGGGCCAGGAAGAGGCGCTGCCCACCGGTCAAGAGAGCGGGACGGGCGGAGCGGGCGAGGAAGGCACTGCCCCGGCGCCAGAGGCGCTGCCCGAGGAGAGCGCCCTTCCGGCCGACGAGGCGGGGATTGGCGGTTCGGGTCAGCAGGCCGAACAGGAGCTGACCGGCAAGGTGGTCAAGGCCCAGTCCAACAAGGTGTTCATTGAACACATGGGCGCGGTGGTGGAGCTGAAGACCAGCTCCAAGACCCAGTTCGAGGGCGACGTGAAGAAGGCCAAGGACCTCAAGGAGGGAGACGAGATCCGCGCCTCCTTCACGGTGAAGAACAAGACCGAGAACGAGGCCACCTCCATTTCCCGCTCTTCCCAGGGGACAGGGGGGGCGGGCTTCGAGGATCTGGGGACCTCCGATCCGGGTGGGCTGGACAACACCGGCGCGGGTGAGCCGGCGACCGAGCCGTCCACCGAGCCGGGCACCGAGCCGGGCACCGGCGGGTCTGGGCTGGAGGGCAGCGGGATCGAGAGCGGGACGCCGGACACGATGGGCACCGAGCCCGCTCCGGAGCAGCCGGTCCCGGACAGCCAGGACACCTCCGGGCAGCCGCTGGATGAGTCCTCTTCTGGTACCCAGGTCCAGTAGAGCGAGCTGAAAAAGCCAAAGAGGCGGGCCGGTTCGCCGGTTCGCCTCTTTTTTTTGCCATCTGGCCAGCGGGCGCCGGACCCAACGATTTTCGCGATCCAGGTGCGTCCGGGGCGGAGGGCGACTAAACAAGCGGCCCCATGGCCCCCATTGTCGCGATCGAGAACGTCGTCAAGGAGTACCACCTCGGCAAGATCGTCGTCCCGGCGCTGCGCGGAGTGACGCTGAACGTGGAGCAGGGCGAGTTCATCTCCATCGCCGGCCCCTCGGGCAGTGGCAAGACCACCCTCTTGAACCTGATCGGCTGCGTGGACACCGCCACCTCCGGCCAGGTGTCGGTGGCCGGCCAGAACACGATGGGGCTCAACGACCGGGCGCTGACCGACCTGCGGCTGAACACCCTGGGCTTCATCTTCCAGAGCTTCAACCTGGTGGGGGTGCTCTCGGTGTTCCAGAACGTGGAGTTCCCGCTGTTGCTGCAGCGCAAGCTGAACAAGACCGAGCGCGCCAAGCGGGTGAACGAGGTGCTGGAACAGGTGGGCCTGGCCACCCACACCAAGCACCGCCCCAGCGAACTCTCCGGCGGACAGCGGCAGCGGGTGGCGATCGCCCGCGCCCTGGTCACCCAGCCGAAGATCGTGCTCGCCGACGAACCCACCGCCAACCTGGACTCGGTGACCGGGCAGCAGATCATCGATCTGATGCGGGACCTCAACGCGCGCCAGGGGACCACCTTCATCTTCTCCACCCACGACGCCAAGGTGATGTCCCATGCCAACGCGGTGATCCGGATCGCGGACGGGAAGATCCTGGACCGGGTCACCCCCCAGGAGGCGGCCCGGGCCGCGGCGGGTATCCACTGATGGCCCGGCTGGCGCTGCTGTTCCAGATCGCGGTCCGCAACCTGTTCGCCTCCAAGATGAACCTGATCATCGGGTTCATCATGCTGGCCGGCACCGCCCTGGTGATCGTGGGCGGGGCGCTGTTCGACAGCCTCAACGATTCGATGAGCCGCAGCGTGATCGGTTCGGTGGCCGGCCACCTGCAGATCTATTCGTCGCAGTCCAAGGACGAGCTGTCCTTGTTCGGCGACTTCGGGGGCCAGGAGTCGGACCTGGAGCCGATCACCGACTTCCCGGCGGTGAAGGCGCAGCTGGAGGAGCTGCCGCACGTGCGGATGGTGGTCCCGATGGGGATGGGGACCGCGATGGTCACCTCCGGGAACATCATCGACCTCACCCTGGCCGACCTGCGGGGGAAGCTGCGCCAGCAAGCGGAGGGGAAGGGTTCCCCCACGCTGGCCGCGGAGGTGGACTCGATGAAGTCCCACGTCCGGGAGATGGCCCGGCTGATCCGCCAGGACATGATCGCCGCCCGGGTGATCAGCACCCAGAGCGCCCAGCAGGAGCAGGGGCTGGAGACGATTGATCGGGTGCTCTCCGACGCCTTCTGGGCGGACTTCGACCGCGCCCCGCTGGAGGGGATGGAGTTCCTGGAGAACAAGCTGGCCCAGCTGCTCACCGACGGCGACTGGCTGGTCTTGCGCTACACCGGCACCGACCTGGACGCCTTCAAGAAGGCCTTCGACCGGATGGAGCTGGTGGAGGGGACGATGCCGCCGCGCGGACAGCGCGGGCTGCTGATCCCCAAGTTCTATTACGAGGAGCTGTTCAAGGTGAAGGTGGCCCGCCGGCTGGACCTGCTCAAGGAGGCGGTGGAGGTCAACCAGAAGCTGCTGGCCGAGGACCCGGATCTGCAGCGGCGGGTCAAGGAGCTGCCGGTGCTGACCCGGGACATCATGATGCAGTTGGATCCGCTCAAGCAGCGGACGCTGGTCACCCAGCTGCAGCAGGCCCTGGGCTCCGAGGAGAAGGACGCGGAGAAGCTGCTCAAGCAGCTGCTAACGGTCAATGATCAGAACCTGATGGAGCGGCACCGGCTGTTCTACGAGCTGGTGGCGCCCAAGGTGGAGCTGTACCGGCTGCGGGTGGGAGACACCGTCTCCTTGCAGAGCGCCTCGGGCGGGTCGGGCTACATGAGCTCCACCAACGTCAAGCTGTGGGGCACCTTCCAGTTCCAGGGGCTGGAGAAGTCGCCCCTAGCCGGGGTGACCAGCCTGATCGATCTGGTCTCCTTCCAGGACCTCTACGGCTACCTGACCCCGGAGAAGCGGGCGGAGATCCAGGCCCTGCAGAAGGAGACCGGGGCCCAGCAGGTGGCGCGGGAGGACGCGGAGGCGGCGCTGTTCGGGGGAGGCGCGGCGCTGGTGGCGGAGGGGGAGAGCGCGAACATCGACGAGGCCGCGGAGCTGGGGACCCAGGAGCGGGCGGCCCCGCGGACCACCTACACCGAGGAGGACATCTCGGGCAGCGTGGTGCTCAACGCGGCGGTGATGCTGGACGACAGCCGGTTCCTGGCCGATTCCCAGCGCTCCTTGCAGGGGCTGATCGAAGAGAAGGGCCTGCAGCTGAAGGTGATGAACTGGCAGCAGGCCGCCGGCTTCCTGGGGCAGCTGACGCTGGTGGCGAAGATGGTGCTGTACGTGGCGGTGTTCATCATCTTCGTGGTGGCGATCGTGATCATCAACAACGCGATGATGATGGCCACCATGCAGCGGGTCCGGGAGATCGGCACCCTGCGGGCGATTGGCAGCCGCAAGGGCTTCATCCTCTCCATGATCCTGGTGGAGACCGCGGTGCTGGGCGCCGCCTTTGGGGCCCTGGGGGCGCTGTTGGGGGCGGGGATCATGCGCTGGCTGGGCCAAAGCGGGATCCCGGCCAGCAACGAACAGCTGTACTTCTTCTTCTCCGGTCCCCGGCTGTTCCCGGCGCTGGGGGTGGGGAACGTGATCGCCGGTTTGACCGTGGTGCTGGTGGTCAGCGCCATCTCCACGCTCTATCCGGCCTACCTGGCCACCCGGGTCTCCCCGGTGAACGCCATGCAGGCGGCGGAGGAATAACGATGACGCCCGAAGCCCAGGCCCAACCGCCGGTGGTCGTGATGATCCTGGGGGCGCTGTTCGCCCTCACCTTCTTCGCCCTGGTGATCCTCCCCCTGCTCTACTCGCTGCTGTGGGCGGGGCCCCGCGCGCAGCTGTACCAGGTGGCGATCCGGAACCTGCTCCAGCACCGCCGGCGGACCTTCCTGCTGGGGGGAGCGATCGCCCTGGTCACCGCGCTGCTGGTGATCCTGGTCGGGCTCTCCGAAGGGGTGAACCAGACCCTGCTGCGGTCGGCCACCACCTTGATGAGCGGCCACGTGAACGTGGCCGGGTTCTTCAAGTTGACCCCGGGCGCGTCTGCCCCGCTGGTCAGCGAGTATCCCAAGGTGATGGAGGTGGTGAAGGCCACCCTCCCCACCGAGCTGGACTACATGGTCCAGCGCGGCCGCGGCTGGGCCAAGCTGGTCAGCGAGACCGGTGCGCTGCAGGCCGGGCTGGCCGGGGTGGACATCGAGACCGAGCAGGGCTTCCGGGACGTAGTGCAGTTGCGGGAGGGAAACCTGGAGGCGCTCAAGGAGCAGGGGACGGCGCTGATCTTCGCGGACCAGGCCAAGAAGCTGGAGGTGGGGGTGGGCGACATGCTGACCATCTCCGCCCCCACCCTGCGCGGGTCCACCAACACCGCAGACGTGCGGGTGGTGGCGATCGCCAAGGACATCGGGCTGCTCAGCCAGTTCAACATCTTCACCGACGCCGGCACCGTGCGGCGGCTGTACCAGCTCAACGAGGCCACCACCGGGGCGCTGCAGATCTACCTCAAGGACATCTCCACCTCGGACGCGGTGATGGAGAAGCTGCGGACCGCGCTCACCGGGGCGGGCTACGCGGTGATGGACTACGACCCCCAGCCGTTCTTCGTGAAGTTCGAGCGGGTCAACCGCGAGGCGTGGACCGGCCAGCAGCTGGATC
This sequence comes from Myxococcaceae bacterium, assembly GCA_036675345.1. Lineage (GTDB taxonomy): Bacteria > Myxococcota > Myxococcia > Myxococcales > Myxococcaceae > JALYOC01. Next base: position 145,608 of record JAKFFE010000031.1, on the reverse strand, counting down.
TGACCAAGTGGAAGGACGAGGTCTCCTTCGTGGACTGGGTGCTCAAGGCGCTCAACGCGGTGATCTACCTGCTGACCCTGATCCTGGTGGTGATCATCGCGGTGGGGATCATGAACACCCTGTGGATCGCGATCCGGGAGCGGACCCGGGAGATCGGGACCCTGCGGGCGATTGGAATGCAGCGCCGGTACGTGATGGCCACCTTCGTGATCGAGGCCTTCACCCTCTCGGCGGTCTCCACCCTGCTGGGGGCCTTGCTTGGCTGGACGATCTGCGTGCTGCTGGACGCGGCGAATATCCCGATGCCGCTCTCGGTCCAGATGTTCTTGATGAGTGACACCCTCACCTTCGCGGTGGAGACGCAGAGCGTTTTGTCCTCGATTCTGCTGATCGGCTTCTGCACCACCGCGATCGCCCTGATTCCCTCGTACCTCGCAGCGCGGATGAAGCCGATCAACGCGATGCACCAGGTTGGATGACCGCCATGACACTGCACACGTGGGTTGTTCTCGCCGCCACCGCGCTCTCCGCGGCGGCCCTTGCCGCGCCGCTGGATCAGGCGGGCACCGATGCGTTGGTCAAGGAGATCGACGACCGGCAGCGCAACTCCGGCGACTACAAGTCGTTGGTCTATCTGGAGCAGAAGGAGAAGGACAAGACGGACGTGGTCCGCGAGGCGCTGATCTACCGCCGCGACGCGGACGACAAGCTGATGATCCTCTTCTCCAAGCCCAAGGGGGAGCAGGGCAAGGGCTACCTGCGGATGGAGAAGAACCTCTGGTTCTACGATCCGAACACCGGCAAGTGGGAGCGACGCACCGAACGGGAACGGATCGCCGGCACCGACTCGCGCCGCAATGACTTCGACGAGTCCCGGCTGGCCGAGGAGTACGTGGCCAAGTACGAGGCGGAGGGCAAACTGGGGGCGTTCGCGGTCCACCAGCTGACCCTCACCGCCAAGGAGGGGGTGGACGTCTCCTACCCGGTGGTGAAGCTGTGGGTGGATCAGTCCACCGGCAACATCCTCAAGCGGCAGGAGTTCGCGCTCTCCGGGCGGCTGATGCGGACCGGCTACTACCCGAAGTGGCAGAAGCTCTACAGCGAGTCCAAGAAGGGCGAGGTCTGGTACCCGCAGGAGATCCGGATCTACGACGAGGTGGAGAAGGCCAACTCCACCCTGGTGTTGATCAAGTCGGTGGACCTGCGCCCGCTGCAGGCCAACCTGTTCACCAAGGCCTGGCTGGAATCCAAGAGCCGCTAGTCGTCCTGCTGGGCAGTGCTTCTGAGGGAGGGGCTGTGGGCAATCGCAGGGCGGCGCAGTGGGGCGGTTGGAGTCGGCGGCTGTGGCCGGCGGCGGTGGCGCTGGGGTGGGGTCTGACGTTCCCCGCCTGGGCCCAGGAGCGGCCGGACGAGGAGTCGATGTTCGGCGAGGATCGTCCGTCGGTGGAGGCCTCCGCCGACGGCGGGCGGTCCTCCGGGACCGACGCCCCTCCGCGGTCCGCCGACGCCGCCGATGCCGATGCCGATGCCGGCACCGATCCGGGCCGGGACGAGGAGGCGCTGTTCGGCGCTCCCGCCGCGGTGCCGGCCAAAGAGGAGGCGGGCGCGGGGACTCCGGTGCGGAACCTGGGGCCCCCCACCGACGAGGCGGATCGGGATCGGCAGGTGCTGGAGGGAGACGCGATCGCCGACGCGTTCGCGTCCCAGGAGGCGGTGGACGATCCCTTGCGAATTGGCGGGCTGTTCTACCAGCGGGGGATCGCCTCCTACCGGCAGGACGACAAGTTCAAGAACGTGGCCCTCACCTTTCCCACCCTGGTGGACGCGTACTTCGACGGGCGGCCCACCGATCGGATCCGGGCCTTCGTCTCCGGGCGGATGACCTACGACCCCACCCTGGACACCGCCAGCCAGTCGCCGGACAACGCCCTGGATCCGGAGGGGGGCGTCACCCAGGCGGGGCAGAACCTGTTTGGCGGTCAGGAAGTGCAGAACCCGCGGGTGTTGCTGGATCAGGCCTGGCTGCGCTTTGACATCCAGCGGGCGGTGTTCCTGACCATCGGCAAGCAGCACGTCAAATGGGGCACCTCCCGGTTCTGGAACCCCACCGACTTCCTCTCCCCTTCCCGGCGCAATCCGCTGCAGCTCTTCGACGTGCGGACCGGCGCGTCGATGATCAAGGTCCACGTCCCCTGGGAGGAGCGGGGCTGGAACTTCTACGCCCTGGCCCTGCTGGACAACGTGGGGCCCTCCGACGCGTTGGGCAAGCTGGGCGGGGCGGCTCGGGCGGAGCTGGTGTTCGGGAACCTGGAGCTGGGACTGGATGCGGTGCTCCAACTGGACCGCAAGCCGCGCTTCGGGCTGGACCTGTCCACGCCCCTGGGGCCCTTCGACGTCTACGGGGAGCTGGCCCTGCGCGGCCGCCCCGACTCTCCGCTGTGGCGGCGCCGGGCGGGCGCGGACCCGGACAACATCCAGGTCTCCGACTTCGAGCGCTACCTGCCGGAGGGCCCCTCCCCCCAGGCCAGCGGCGGGCTGACCTGGACCTGGGCCTACAGCGACACCGACTCGCTGACGGTGGGCGCCGAGTACTTCTACAACTCGCTGGGCACCGATGATCCCGGCCTCTACCCGTGGCTGATCTTCAACGGCGAGTTCACGCCCTTCTACCTGGGGCAGCACTACGCGGCGGCCTATGCGCTGTTGGCGGCGCCGGGAAACTGGGAGAACACCTCGTTCGTGTTCTCGACCCTGGGGAACATCTCGGACCGGTCCTTCCTGTCGCGGCTGGACGTCACCCAGCGGGTGCTCTCCTACCTGACCGTGGAGGGCTTCGTGTCCGGGCACTTCGGCAACGACCGGGGCGAGTTCCGGCTGGGGGTGGAGGTCCCTCCGCTGGTGTTCCCCGGCGGCTTCACCACCCCGGCGATCTCCATTCCCCCTCCGGTGTTCGAGGTGGGCGTGGCGCTGCGGGTCAGCCTCTAGGCCACCGGCGGGGTCTCCTTCCAGCGGCGGTGCAGCCACAGCCACTGGTCCGGATAGCGGCGGATGTACCGTTCGATGATCTGGGTCACCTGCAGCGTCACCTCGCGGATCCGGACGTCCAGGGTGCCTTCGGTGGGGATGGGGACCGGCCCCTCCACGAAGAAGCGCAGGTTGGCGCCCTCCCGGGCGGCCATCAGCACGTACAGCGGGGCCCGGCTGCGGATCGCCGCCAGGGCCAGCCCGGGGCTGGTGCTGGCCAGCCTCCCGAAGAAGGGCACGAACACCCCCTTGTCGGCGGGCACCGTCTGATCCAGCAGCATCACCACCAGCTCACCGGCGCGCACCGCCTTGAGCATGCCCTGCACCGCGCCCCGGGCGGGGATCAGCGAGAGTCCGCTTTGCTGGCGCGAACGCATCAGCTCGGCGTTGAAGGAACCCTTGAGCGGCCGCACCACCGGGCTGACCTTGAACCCGCAGCTGGTCAGCGCCCCGCCCAGCAGCTCCCAGCTGCCGAAGTGGGCGGTGGCCATCAGCACACCCTTCCCGGTGGCGAAGTCCTTCCGGATGTTGCCCCAGTCGTCCACCACCACCGACTTCGCCAGCGCCTCCTGCGTCAGCGAAGGGGCCCGCAACCCATCCATCACCGCGCGGGTCATGTTCCGGTACACGCCCCGGCCGATCTGGCGCCGCTGGGCGTCGGGCAGTTCGGGGTAGGCCAGGGCCAGGTTCTCCAGCAACACCCGGCGGCGGATTCCCAGGGTCCAGGCCAGGGCGGCCGCTGCCCGGCAGAGGGCGTCCAGCAGCCCCAGGGGGGCGACCCGCACTCCCCACACCAGCGCGCGCGCGGCCTGGGTGCCCAACCATCCGGAGGGAGTGGAGAGTGGACGCGGGGGCGGCTGCTTCGGAGGCGGAGGGCTCAAGGGCGCCTGCTCTATCCGCCCGCGTGGGGGACGGCAAGTCGCCGCCGGTCAGACGGCCCGGCGGCGATCAGGAGAAGGCGATCGCCGCCGGGATTTGCGTTGCTCAGCGGGACTGGATCTCGATCCGCCGCGGGCGCGCGGAGTCCACCTTGGGCAGGGTCAGGGTCAGCACCCCGTCCTTCATGGCGGCGGTGATCTTGGCCTGATCGATCCGCTGCCCGAGTCGGAACTGCCGCTGGTAGTGCCCTTCGGCGTATTCGCCATGCACCGGGCGCCACTGGCCCTCGTCGCGGCGCACCGGCGCGGTGATGGTCAGCAGGCTGTTCTCCAGGTGCGTCTCCACCTCTGACGCGTCCGCGCCCGGAAGGTCGGCCTGGATCACCAGCGCCGCCTCGGTCTCGTAGATGTCCACCTGGGGTTCGAAGTAGCGGCCCTCGCGGGTTCCGCTCTCCCGGCTGGGGGCCTTAGGGTGCTCGCTGAGCTCCAGGTCGGCCGCTTGGGCCGGGGTCTGCTCTCGGGACTGGATGGGGGTTTGCATCGTGATCTCTCCTGGTCAGTTGATGGTGATCTTCCGGGGCTTGGCTTCGGGAACGAACGGGAGCACCACCTCCAGCACCCCGTTCTTGTAGCTGGCGGAGATCCGCTCCGCGTCCACCGGCTTGGGCAGGGTGAGCGCCCGGCGGAAGGAGCCGGCGGACCGCTCGCGGCGGTGATAGGCGGCGGAGGGTTCGGCGGAGTCGATCTTGCGCTCGCCGCGCAGGGTCAGCTCGTCTCCCTTGACGCTGACCTCCAGCGACTCCCTGGACACGCCCGGGATCTCGGCGCGGACCAGGTAGGCCTCACCGTTCTCGAACACATTGACGGGAGGAAACACCCCGGCGCCGCGGCCGGTGCTCAGCGCCTGCCGGAGGAGCGGATCTTGGAGCAGCGGGGCCAGGGTCCGGAACATCTCGCCCGGCCAGGACAGACGATCTTCAAACGGCCAACGGGTCAGTGACATGCGCAGCGACCTCCTCGAAGAGTGCGCGCGCCAAGGGCGAGCGCACGACGGAAATGAACCACCCGGACACGCCAGGCTCGGGCTCCCACCACGGGAGCGCGCCAGGGCAAGACTGTCTCGAACGTAAGAGCCGCTCCCAGGCTGTCAAGACGCCGGGGCCCGCGTCCTTCCGGGGGGCGGTGCCGTGGCGGTTGCCCCGGTGGCCGCTCCCTCCCGCCTGCCTGCCCTCCTTCCTGGCGGACCGCTGCGCCCTCCTCCCTGGATGCGCAGTGTTCAGCCATGAACCTCGCCTTGGCAGTGGTGACCTCCCTGGTGATCGGACAGAGCGGCGGCGGGTCGGCCCCCGATGAGGACCGGGCCGCCAGCACTGCGGCGGTGGACGAGGTGCAGGACAGCGTGGGGCTCACCGTTCCCCTGGATCCGCCGCGGATTCAGGACACGGACCTGGACGGGATCCCGGACCGCGCTCCGGCCGACGCCGGGACGGAGACCGGGACGCCGCAGGACAGTGAGGCGGTGGTCGGCGCACCGGACCGCGACGGCGCAACCGGGAGCCAGGCCAGCCAGGCGCTGGTCGGGGCGCCGGCCTCAGACGGCGCGACCGGAAACCAGGAGAACGCTCCGCCGGCCACCGATGCGCGGGTGGAGGCACCGGCCACCGACGGCGCCACCTCAAGCCAGGACAGCGAGGCGGTGGTCGAAGCACCGGTCACCAACGATGCAACCGGGAACCAGGTGAACGCTCCGCCTCCCACCGAGGCGCCGGTGGAGGCACCGGCCACCGCCGCCGCCACCGGGAGCCCGGACGGCGAGAGGCTGGTCGACGCCACGGAGCCCGCCAGCGCCCCACTGGACACCGGCGCGGTGGTGGTGGAGCCCTCTGGAGCAAGCGCGGCCCCGCCCTCCGCGGAGGCGTCGACGACCGACAGGCAGAACCTCCAGCGGGTGGCCCAGCAGCTCCAGCAGTTGGAGGCGCGGATGGCGGAGCTGGAGGCCCAGGCCACCGCCGCGCAGACCGAGGTGGCTTCCTTGCGCGAACAGGCGGCGACCCTGGAGGAGTTGGCGTCGGAGCCGGGGGAGGCGGCGGATCAGCAGCGGGCCTCCCGACAGCAGCGGGTGGACGCAGTGGAGGTCGCCCTGGACTGGGTGGCGGAGGCCTATGAGATCGTGGAGACCGGCGAGCCGGACGTCTCAGCCCCGTTGAGCGCCGCTACCGCAGCGCTGGAGGAAGGCCTGGCCCTGGCGGAGGAGGGCGGCAGTCCGGGGGAGGCCGAGCGGTTCGAGGCCGCCTTGAACTCGGTGGCCCAGGTTCCCGCGGCCCTCGCCGAGCGGGACTACCAGTACGCCAAGGAGCTGCTGACGGTGGCGGTCACCGAAGGCGTTCAGGCCCGGTCCCTGGCCCAGTCCAGCCCCACCCTCCCGGTCACCGCCCGCTAAACGCGGGTCACCGCTTCTTGCCACCCCGGGAGGGAGGCTTGACCTCCGGCACCCTGGCCGGGCCCAGCTTCAGCTCCAGCTCGTCGGCGGTGCGGGGCCAGTCCTCCTTGAGCAGCCGGGAGAGCGCGCGGTCCGCCAACATCCTTCCGCCGGTCTGACAGCGGGGGCAGTAGTTGGCCTCGTTCTCCGCGTAGACGATCCGGGCCACCCGCCCACCGCACACCGGGCAGGGCTGACCGTAACGGCCGTGGACCGCCATCCCCTCGCGAAAGGCGGTGACCTTCACCGGGAACCCGTCCGGGCTGGCGGCGGTCTCCGCGCGCAGCCGATCGGTCCAGGCGATCAGGGTGCGGCGAGTGGCCTGATACAGGCGCGCGCTCTCCTCGTCGGAGAGCTGCGTGGACAGCTTCATCGGCGAGAGCTGGGCGGCGTGGAGGATCTCGTCCGAGTAGGCGTTGCCGATTCCGGAGAACAGCCGGGGGTCGGTCAGCGAACGCTTGAGGGTGTGGTTCTCCCGCTCCAGCGCCGCCCGGAAGTCCGGCAGCGACGCGTCCAGCACCTCCAGCCCTCCGCGGTTCATTTCCTCCACGCCCGCCTCTCCCTGGACCACGTGCAGAGAGGCGCGCTTCCTGGTGCTGGCCTCGGTGAACACCAGGGTGCCGGTGGAGAAGTCCAGCGCCGCCAGCCCGATCTTCCCGGGGATCTTCGCGCCCGGCTCCAGCCACCGCAGGCGTCCGGCAATCATCAGGTGGATCACCAGGAACAGCTGATCCTCCAGCGAGAACACCAGCCGCTTCCCCAGCCGGCGGACGCCCAGCACCCGACGCCCGTGGACCGCGGCCAGCGGAGGGCTCACCGAGCGGAGCACGAAGGGGCTGGCCAACCGCACCTGCTGGAGGGTCGCGCCGCCCACGTGCCGTTGCAGCGCCTCCACGTAGACGGTGACGTCTGGCAACTCCGGCATGTTGGGGAGTCTTGTCACAAACGGTGGTGAGTGTCCTCCGCCCGGTTTGTGAACCAACGCCGCCAGTCCCCCCTTGAACGAGGGGGGACCCGGGGTAGCGTCCCGTTCTGGAGGCATGGCTATGGGTATCGGAGCGAGGGGCGCAGGGCTGGCGAGGGGTGCGGCCGCGTTGTGCGTGGCGGCACTCTGCGCAGGGTCGCTGGAGGCGGCGGGACAGGTCTTCGTCTATCCCCGCCACGCCGAGAAGAGCCAGGTCCGCTACTTCGACTTCGAGTGGCACCACGTGGATCTGCTGGTGGGTCCGGAGGCGGATACCTCGGTGGCCGACAACGTCACCCAGGGTCACGTCCCCGGGACTCCCACCGGAGAACCGTTGCAGCAAGGACAGGGCCCGGCCACCGACCCGGGCAGCACCACCGGCGTCGCCGGACCGGCGGACTTTGCCACCGACGGAGGGACCCCGGTCGGGGTCCGCCCCGGCGATGGAGGCGCCGCGGTGGTCGCCACCCCGGGCGACGGGGGCGCGGCGCTGGCCTTGGCACCGGGCGATGGAGGCGCGGCGCTGGCCGTGGCGCTGGGCGACGGAGGCGCGGCGCTGGCCGTGGCGCCGGGCGACGGAGGCGCGGCGCTGGCCGTGGCGCCGGGCGACGGAGGCGCGGCGCTGGCCTCCGCCCCCGATGCCGGGGTGAACCCCTGGTTCGTCTACCCCCAGCTGGCAGACGGTGGCACCGCGGATCTGGCGACCCTGGGGCCGCGCACCGGCGGGGTGCGGATGTTCTTCTACGAGCGGGAGCGGGCGATCGCGGAGCGAGCGGCCCACATCATCCTCGGCTCCTACCGCAAGCTGGTGGACGACTTCCGCTTCGTGCCCACCCAGACGTTCCCGTACATCCTCTACAGCTCCTACCAGGAGTTCCTGCAGACCAACCTCTTCCCGCTCAGCGAAGGGGTGCTGGGCGTCACCTCCACGGTGGGAGACCTGAGCCTCACCCTCCCCTACTTCGGCGATCACCAGTTCTTCACCCAGGTCAGCGTCCACGAGATGGCGCACCAGTTCACCATCCAGAAGGTCCGCCACCTGGCCGAGCAGGCCAAGCTCAACGGCGACCCGCTGGAGGGGATCCCGCTGTGGTTCATCGAAGGGCTGGCCCAGTTCTACGCGCTGGGCGGGATCGACGATGAGGCGGACCTGCTGATCCGGGACCTGGTCACCAACCCCGATCCGGAGCTTGGCTACGCGCTGATCAACTTCTGGGAGGATCGCCCCTACAGCGTGCTCTGGACCTACCAGGCCGGGCAGATCCGGGTGACCTTCCTGGAGGAGACCTACGGCGCCGGCTTCATCCAGAAGGTGCTGGATCAGTCCCCCTCCCTGGTGGGGACCGGGACCTTCCGGCGCGCCTCGGTGGACTTCCAGGGGTTGATCGAGCGGATCACCGGCGACAACCCCCAGACCATCGGCAAGAAGTTCGAGCAGTGGATCAAGCGTCGCTCCTACGGGACCTACCTGGAGGCGCAGCAGGATGTCTCCAACGTGGAGCTGTTCCCGGAGGGCTTCTCGGTGGCGGGGGCGATGAACGCCTCCCCCAACGGAGACGTGGTGCTGTACCGGTCCTTCGAGGAGTCCACCGGGCGCAGCAGCCTGATCCTGGTGGATCCGCGAGCGCCCTCCAAGTCGCGGCTGGTGACCATCGACGGCATCCCGGGCGCCGAGTCGCTGCACCCGGTGTTCGGCCGCAACTTCGACGTGGGCAACGACTTCATCGCCTACGTGGCGGAGGTCCACGGCCGGGATGTGCTCTACCTCCAGAAGTTCAAGCACCGCGCCCACAAGCGGGAGATGAACCCCGCGTTCGGGAAGCCGGAGGCGGAGACCGGGCCCCAGTCGCTGGCCCATCCCCCGCCGCAGCGGGTGGGGCTGAGCGGTCGTCCCAAGGAGCTGTGGGAGGTGGACCTGGACCTGGGAGATCGGTCCGCCTACGCCCTGGGAGACAAGGGACTGCTGGGTGCCTTCTACCCGGCGATCTCGCCGGACGGGAAGCGGATCGCCTTCGTGGGGCTCAGCGAGAAGGGGATCCGGGATCTGTACGTGCTGGAGCCCACCGATGGACAGGGGGGTTACAACCTCAAGCAGCTGACCAACGACGAGTTCTCCGAGCGTCAGGTGGGCTGGGGCCCCAAGGGGGTGGTGTTCGCCTCCGACGCCACTGCCCATGGTCACTACAACCTGTTCCTGATCTCCGGCAACGGCGGGCCGATCACCCGCCTGACCCACGAGGCGCGCGACCACCAGGACGTGGAGGTGCTGCCCGATGGCCGGGTGATGTTCGTGGCCTACGGCGAGGGCCGGGCCGACGTGCACGAGGTGGTGGGGACCAACATCGTCCGGCGCACCGACATCGCCACCGGGCTGTTCGATCTTTCCCCCGGCCCCAATGGGGGCCTGTGGGCGCTGTTCCACTACCGCGGGCGGCGCCACCCGGTGCAGCTGAAGAAGGAGGAGCTGCTCACCCTGGAGGCCCTGCCGATCACCCAGAACCCGGGTGAACCGCAGCGCGCCTACACCATCGCCCGCACCTCCCTGGACGGATCCAAGCCCTACAACACCCTGGACCCGGACAACTGGCAGCTGGATCCGCCGTTCGGCTACATCGGTGCGGGTGGCAGTCAAATCGTGGGTCAGGTGTTCGCCCAGGCCACCGATCGGCTGCGCAACCACGGGTTGATCCTCAACGCGGCGGTGCTGGGGCGGTTCGACCTCACCAACGGGGTCTTGCTGTACGTGAACCAGGAGCGGCGGATCAGCTGGGCCGCCGGGCTGTTCCAGACCGTCAACTTCCGCTTCGACAACACCTTCCCCAACGAGCTGACCGGCTTCGTCTCCGGGGAGCGGTTCTACGGAGGGGTGGGCAGCGCCCGCTACCCGTTCAACCCGTTCGTCTACGTGGAAGGAGAGCTGTCGCTGGGCGGGATGGAGTACTTCCTGGAGCAGTTCGACCGGTTCGTGCTGGCCACCCCGGAGATCAACGGCACCGGCCGCGATCTGCTGGGCGAGTGGCGCAGCCTCAACGGCCGGACCCGCTTCCACAGCGAGCTGACCCTGCGGCTGGGCTACGACACCTTGCGCTACCACCCGGCCACCGGGCCGATCGCCGGGAACTCGGTGCTGCTGGAGGTCTCCGGCGCCACCCAGCCCTTCGATCAACAGTTCTTCGGCAGCACCCGGGTCGACGCCGAGCAGTACTTCCCGATCGAGGGCCGGGCCCACGTGATGGTGCGCGGCGGCTTCGGCGCGGCGTTCGGCGGACGGCTGGCGCGGCAGTTCTTCCTCAGCAGCTTCGACACCATCCGCGGCCACGACTTCGGTAACCGGGACGCGCTGCTGGGCAGCCACTTCTTCTTCTCCACCGCCGAGCTGCAGGTCCCCCTCAACAGCTTCATCCGGCTGATCCTCCTCTCGGATCTGGAGGCGATCGCCGGGGTGGATTTCGGTGGCGTGGCCAACAACGTATCGGGGATCTGGGACCGTCGGCTCCTGGATGCGGTGCTGGGTGTGAACTTCGGCCTGGGGCCGCTGATCTTCCGGCTCCACTTCGCCCGGCCGATCGACACCGGGAACACCCTGGCCGGGGTCCGCTACAACGAGTGGGTGACCAACTTCTCCCTGGGCGTGGTGGGCCTGCCCGGCTTCAGCATGAAGAAGTCCCCCAGCGGTTCGATGGGTTACCGCCAGCTGCGCTCCCCGGTCCTGCGCTAGGTCCGGGCGGGACGGCCCACCGGGCCTTCACCGTGGTGGCGGCTTGGCCTGGGACTTGAGGTTCCGGGTCAGCCGCTCGACCTGCCGGAGCGCCTGTTGATGTCCGCCGCGGGCTTCCTTCAGCGCCGCGGAAGCTGCCTCCCGTCGCGCGCGGGCTTCCTGGTAGCCCTGCTCGGCGGAGGCCTCGGCCGCCTCCGCCTCTTGCAGGGCCCGCCCAGACGCCGCGGCCTCGCGCTGGGCGCGGTCCAGCGCTTCACGGGCCTCGGCCGCGCGCTGGGCCTGGAGCTCCGCGGCTTGCGCCTCCCGGGCGGCGGCGCGCGCCTGCTGCTGGGCCGCCCGGGCCTCTTGGGGGGACGGGGCAGACCCCTTGCCGCTCCGATCGCGCGCAACCGCCACCGGCCGGGTGCTGGCCTTTCCGCCCCGATCGCGCGCGGCCGCCACCGGCGGGGAGCTGGCCACCTTCGCCTTCCCCGCCGAGACTCCGGGAGCCTCCCCCCCGAAGCCCCCGAACACCGAGAACCCGGCGGCGGCCACCTCCTCCTGAAGCTGGCCCGCCGCCAGGGCCTGCTGCTGTTCCTTGGAGCCGGAGGCGGCCGCGATCAGCGTGGCCTGGGCCCGGTCCAGGTGGCTGGAGGAGCCGGAGGGGGGCAACTCCAACACCTTCGCGGCGTGGCCCCGCAGCCGCTTCAAGAGCTCCCGGTGCCGCTCGGAGAGCGCCCGGAGGTCGCCTGCCTGGCCCTGTTGGACGGCCCGAAGCTGGTCACTGACCTCCAGCAACTGGGCCAGCGTCTCTTTCTGCTGGCGGGCCACCTGGTTCGCCACCCACACCGACAGCGGAGGCTTGCCCAGCGAGCGGACCGCCGCGGCCGCCTCCTTGTCTCCCGACCTCTTGAGTGAATCGGCCAGGGCGTTGCGGGCGGCCACGAAGGCCTCGGGCCGGACCGTGAACAGGTCGTCCAGCCCGGCGCCCCGTGCCCGATCCAACGCCGGGGAGGACGTTCCGCTGACTTCGGCTTTCGGCATGGCGCGCTCCTCATTACTGTTCTGCCATGCCCAAGAGGCCGAAGCAGGGCGAACCCCGTCCGAAGTCCAAGCCGTTCAACAACCCGTTCCAGACGGTGACCCTGAAGAAGGATCCGCCCCCCGCGCCGGCCGCGCCGGTCCGGGCCGCGCCTCCCAGGCCCAAGCCGGCGCCCCGCGCGGACGACGACTTCGCGCTGTTCCTCCAGGCGATGGACGGGGTGGAGGCGATCCCGGATCGCCGCCCTCCTCCGCCCACTCCCCAGGTGGCGCTCCCCCAGCTGATCACCGACGACGCCGAGGCGCTGATGCAGCTGGCGGAGCTGGTCTCCGCGGAGGGCAGCTTCGAGCTCTCCGACTCCGACGAGTTCCTCCAGGGGTCGGCGCCGGACCTGGACAAGCGGGTGGTCCGGGCGCTGAAGCGCGGGGAGTACGGGGTCCAGGCCCGGCTGGACCTGCACGGGATGACCCGCGCCGAGGCCAAGGAGGAGGTGGAGTCCTTCCTCACCCGATCCCGGCGCGAGGGGAAGCGCTGCGTGCTGCTGGTCCACGGCCGGGGGTTGAACTCCAAGGATCAGCTCCCGGTGCTCAAGGAGGGCGTCCAGGGCTGGCTGGCCCACGGCCGGCTGTCGCGGATGGTGCTGGCCTTCACCTCCGCCCGTCCCCAGGACGGCGGCGCCGGAGCGGTGTACGTCCTGCTGCGAAAGTCCCGCTAGCCCCCCCATGCCCCTGCGCCTGATCCAGCTTCCCTCCTTCGACGGTTCGCCCCGGACCGTCCGCATCTACACCCCCGAGGCCTACCACCAGCACCCGGACCAGCACTTCCCGGTGGCCTACCTGCATGACGGACAGAACATGTTCGCCGACCCTCGCTCGGCGCGACCGGAGACCTGGTGCGCGGAGCGGGCGATGGAGGGTCTGGCCCTCCACGGGCAGCTCCCCTGGATCCTGGTGGGGGTGGATCACGCGCTGGACCGCTTCGGGGAGTACTCCCCCTGGGACTATCCGCGGCTGGGGGTGCGCGCCAAGGGAGAGGACTACGCGCGCTGGCTGGGAGGATCGCTCAAGCCGTTCGTGGATCACCACTACCGGACCCGCCCCCAGCCGGAGTGGACCGCCACCATCGGCTCCTCCCTGGGAGGGCTGATCTCGCTGTACCTGGGCCTGGCCCACGCCGGGACCTTTGGGCGGATCGGCGCCTTCTCCCCCACGGTGATGTGGAGCGACCGGCGGCTGTTCTCGGTCTGGCGGGCGCATCCCCCCCACCCCACCCGCATCTACCTGGATGCCGGCGCGCACGAGCAGCTGACCATCGACGGGGTGACCCTGGACTATGGCGCCGAGACCCGCCGTTTCCACGCGCACCTCCAGGGGCTGGGCTACCAGGATCGGGAGCTGATGCTGGTGCTGGAGCCGGGAGGCCAGCACTCGGAGGTGGACTGGCGTCGCCGGCTGCCGTTCGCGCTGCGCTGGCTGCTGTGCTGAGCGGCGCCCCGCTCAGGGAGGATCCATCACCAGGTGGATCGCCTCCAGCAGCGGAGGCAGCTGGGGGCTGCGCAGCATGTACAGGTGGTTCCCCATCGCCCCGGAGAGGACCTTGGGGACCTCGCGATCCAGCAGCAGCCGCTCTCCCAGCTGACCGCGCAGCTGCGATGACTGCACCCGGTAGTCCCGGCCGTGCCGCCGCGAGGCATGGGCCACGTGGTAGCGGCGCTGGTACTGGAAGTCGCTCAGGTCCTGGCCGGTGATCACCTTGGCCCACAGCCCGTAGATGTCGAAGTCGCAGGCGTAGTTCATCATGTCGGTGGTGAAGCCACCGGGCGGCCGGACGTTGATCTCCAGCGCGCACAAGGAACCGTCGGGCCGCTCGAAGAACTCGATGTGGAAGAAGCGCTCCTGGATCCCGAAGGCCCGTACCGCCTTGCGTCCCAGCTCCACCAGGGCCGGGGGCAGCTCCCGCCGCGAGTAGTAGAAGACGTCCAGCCCGCGGTTGACGATGTCCATCACCCCCGAGCTGTAGACGTGCGAGGTCTCAAAGACGATCCGCCCCTCCCGGTCGCAGAGCCCGTCGTAGGAGACCAGGGTCCCATGCTCGAAGCGCTCGACCCGGTAGCCGGGTTGGACCTGGGGCAGCGAGGCCTCCAGCTGCTGGGCGTTGTCCACCCGCCAGGTGTTGGCCGCCCCCACTCCGATGTCCGGCTTGAGCACCAGCGGGAACCCGTGCTGGAGGGAGAAGGCCCGCACCTCCTCTGGTCCCTCCACCCGGCGGCCGGTGGGAAAGGGGATCCCCGCGCCGGTGAAGATCTCCGCCATCCCGGTCTTGCTGCGGTTCCGGGCCAGATCGCTGGGCCGGGGGCCGGGGACGTTGAAGTCCTCGCGGAGCCGGGCCTCCAGCGGGAGCCAGAACTCGTTGAGGGAGTCGATCCGGTCGATCCGGCCATGCTGGGAGATCAGGTACGCCACTCCCCGCAGCACGTCGTCGTAGTGGTGGACGAAGTCCGCCAGGGAGCTGACCGCCAGATAGCCATCCAGCGCGCCCTGCACCGGGTGCGGGAGCGAGCTGTGGGGGACGTCCCCCAGGCCCAGCGTGGTCACCCCCTGGGCCCGCAGCGCCTGGCAGAAGAACCAGAACTGGGGCGGGAAGTGGGGCGAGAGGAACAGGACGTTCACCCCCCCAGGTTGCCACAGCCAACGAGCCGCGCCACCTGGCGACGGACGCGGTATGGTGGGAGGGCTCCGCGGCACCAAGGAGGGAGCGTGCAGACGAAGGCGAAGGTCCCCGGTCGGATCCTGGTTGTTGACGACGAGCGCTCGGCGCTGCAGTTGCTGGATCGCGTCCTCTCCGGCGCCGGCCACCAGGTGGTGCTGGCGGAGACCGGCGAGCTGGGGCTGCAGCGGCTGGCCAAGGAACGCTTCGACCTGCTGATCGTGGACAAGAACCTGCCGGGGATCGACGGGCTGGAGGTGCTACGACTGGCCCGGACCCAGCACCCCGGACTGCAGGCGATCATGATCACCGGCTTTCCCACCCCGGAGACCAAGCAGACCGCCCGCGAGCTGGGCCTCTTTGCCTACGTGGTCAAGCCGTTCGGGATCCTGGAGATCGTCACCGCCTGTGACGCGGCCATCGCCACCGGACGGGAGACGGCGCCGGCGCAGGGTTGAAGGATGCGGGGCGCGCCCATCACCCCCCGCGATCAGAGCCCGGATCTGGACTGGGCCCTCTCGGCGGTGGCGTTGCTGGCGGCGCTGCTCAGTGGGTATCTGCTGTCCCAGCCCGCTACCCTGCGTCCGGTGGGCTGGACCCCTCCCACTCCCCAGGCCGGCACCCTCACCTTCCAGGTGGGGGAGGTGCGCCGCCGGCCGGCCGGCACCCTGATCTGGTATCCGGCCGGGAACGGGGACCCGGTGTTCGTGGGGGATGCGCTGTTCGTGGCGCCCGCCTCCTCCGCCCTGGTGGACCTGGAGGGGGGCGCCCAGCTGGAGCTGGATCAGAACACCCTGGTGGTGCTGGAGCCGCCGGGACGGGATCTGCTGGAGCCCCCGCGGGTGGCGGTCCACAAGGGTTCGCTCTCCGGCACCAGCGGAGCGCAGGCGCTGTCGCTGGAGGCCCACGGCAGGGTGGCGGCGCTGCAGCCCAACGCCCGGGCGGAGCTGTCCCTGGAGGCCACCGGCGCGCAGATCGCGGTTCAACAAGGAGAGGTCTCGGTCCAGGGACCGGAGGGTCCCAGCCGGTTGGGTCCGCGGGAGTCCGGCCGCTTCTCCGCCGGGAGCGCGATGGTCCGCACCCAGACGCCCCAGGTCACCCTCCAGTCCCCCGCCCCCCGGCACCGGGCGCTGGCGCGCACCCCGCTGCGGTTCGCCTGGACGCCCAGCCCCCAAGGGGCCTCGCTGCAGCTGTCCGCCGATCGCGCGTTCGGCTCGCCGCTGCCGGAGACCGGCGCGGACGGACTGATCGCCTCCGGGCTGGCCCCCGGCCTTTACTGGTGGCGGGTGGTGGACGCGCAAGGCAGACCGCTGTCCGAGCGGCGGGGGCTGACCCTGCTGGAGGACGCCGCCCCCCAGGTGATTTCCCCTGCCCGGGACGAGCGCTATCCGGAGTCCACGGTGGAGCTGCGCTGGTCGGAGGTGGAGGGCGCGGCCGGCTACCAGCTGGAGGTGGCGGCGGATCCCGGCTTCGCCCAGCCACTGTTCCAGTGGGAGGCCCCCTTGTCCCGGCACCGGTGGACCCAAGCCCCGGAGGGCGCCTTCTGGTGGCGGGTCCGGGCAAAGATCGCCGGCCAGTGGGGGCAGTGGTCACCGGCCTCTCCCTTCCGCATCCTCCTCCAACCCCTCCCCGCCGCGCCGGTGCTGAGCGAACCGGAGATCGAGATCCCCAGCCGTGATGCGGGCCCCCTCTAGGCGCGCCCTGCTGGCGCTGGCGCTGCTGGCGCCCCTGTGCACCTCCGCCGCCGAGGACGTCCCCCGTGCGAGCGTGGCCCTCCGCTGGACCCGGGTGGGGGACGCGGTGGCCTATGAGCTGGAGATCGCCCGCGATCCCGCGTTCACCGAGGTGGTGTTGCGGGAGCGGGTCGCGCTCAACGGCTACCGCTGGAACGCGCTGCCCACCCGCCTCTTCCATTGGCGGGTGCGCAGCGTGGACGCCGCCGGCCGGAAGGGGGACTGGAGCCAGCCGCGCACCATCCAGCCGTACCAGGATCCCACCCCTCGCTCCGAGGAGACGCCGCTGTCGGAGGCGGTGCCCACCGGTCCGGACGCCAACGCCCAGTTCCCCTGGAGCGATCCGCCGCCGCAGGTGACCCTCTCCTGGGGCCGGGTGCCCGGGGCCACCGCCTACCAGCTGCGGGTGGGAAACACCGCCGGGCAGGAGCAGTCCCTCTCCACCTCCCGCACCTCGTGGGTCTTCTCCCCCTCCGGCGCCGGGAGCTGGACCTGGCGGGTGCGCGGGGTGAATCCCTCCGGGGCGGGCGCCTGGAGCCAGCCCCGCCGGTTCCTGATCAGCCTGGCCGCGCCGCGGATCACCGCTCCGGCGCCCGGCGCCGTGCTCACCTTGCGCCAGGCGCCCGGAGAGGTGGAGGTGCGCTGGGAGGGGGTGCTGGGCGCCGCCGCCTATGTGGTGCAGCTGGCGCGGGACGCGGACTTCACCTCCCTGGCCTCCTCGCTGCGGGTGGAGCAGCAGGAGCGCTGTTTGTTCACCGGGCTCTCCGAGGGCAGTTACTTCCTGCGGGTGCAGGTGGAGGGCGAGGGAGGAGAGGTGGCCAGCGTGTCCGCCGCCCAGCCGCTGCAGCTGGCATTGGCGCCCCCGTTGGCCGCGCCCCAGCCCCTGGTGCCCGAACCGGGAGCGGTGGTGCCCAAGGAGCGCGGGCTGGGCTTCCGCTGGGCGCCGGTCCCCGGGGCCGCCGCCTACCAGCTGCAGCTGGACCCCGCGGACGACGCGCCCCCGCTGATCTCCCTCACCCCCGGCACCGAGCTGGCCGTCGATCCGCCGGGAGAGGGCGCCTTCTCCTGGCGGGTGCGCGCGCTGGACGCCTTTGACGGACCCGGAGAGTGGAGCGAGCGCCGCCGGATGTACCTGGGCCTGCCCCCCACCCACCGGGCGGAGATCCTGACCGCCGCCCCCTCCCTGGTCGCGGACGGACGGGCCACCACCGGGGTCTCCATCCGCCTCTTCGACGCCCAGGGCCGGCCGATCCGCGGCGCGCATCCGCAGCTGAGCGTGACCAGCGGGACCATCACCGAGGCGCGGGAGCAGGAGGGGTTCTATGCCGCCACCTTCACCGCGCCCGCCTCCGCTCCCACCAGCCGGCAGGCGTGGATCCTGGTCCGGGAGCGGACGTTCGAGAGCACCGCCAGGCTGGGGCTGGCCCCTCCCCAGGGGATGGTGCGGGCCGGGGCGGACCTGGGCTGGAACGCCACCCTGGGGACGCTCAACTCTCCCTATCTGGGGCTGGTGCTGGAGGGCCGGCTGCCGGTGCTGGGCTACCGGCTGGGGCTGGGTGTGCGGGCCGGCGGCTACTTCGGCGGCCGGCAGCTGCAGACCCCGTCCGGATCCCTGGAGGCCCAGGCCCAGGTGGGGCGCGCCTCCTTGCTGATCTCCTATGATCATCCCCTGCCATGGTTGACCCTCTACGGGGCGGCGGGCCCCTCCCTCCAGCTGCTGCGGGTCTCTTTGGGCCAGCTGGTCACCGGGGGAGCCGTCCCCGGGGTGCAGCTGCTGTTGGGGGGGCTGCGCCAGTGGGGACCGGGCGCGGCGACCCTGGAGCTCTCCTACACCCTGGGCGAGTTCGCCGATCCGGATGTGCGGCTGAGGACGGGCGGACTGACCGCCACCGTGGGATACCGGGTGGCGCTGCTATGAACCGCGCCCCGCTGTGGCTGCTGACCCTGGCGCTGGTGACCGGCTGCGGCGCACGGCTGCCTCCCGCTCCGGCGCTGGCCGCGATCACCCCCGACCAGACCCTGGCCGCCCTGCCGACCCCGGTCCGGCTCACCGGAGGCCCGTTCACCGTCCGGGTGCGCGCCGAGCTGGACCGTCCCGGGCAGGCGGAGCCGTTGGGAACGTTCCAGGTCTCGCTGGTCTCGGCCACGGTGCGGGTGGAGCTGACCGGGGTGGAGTGGATCAGCCAGACCGAGCTCTCCGCGGTGGTCCCGGCGCAGATCCCCGGCGGCACCTACCGGGTGGAGGTGCGCGATCCGTGGGACCGGAGCGCCACCCTGGAGGCAGCGTTCACGGTGGCCCCGGAGTGTCTCTCCGCGGTGGACTGTGAAGATGGGATTGCCTGCACCCAGGACGCCTGCGTGGCCTTCCGCTGCCAGACCTCCTTCGTCCCTGGCTTCTGCCTGATCGACGGGGCCTGTGAGGTGACCGGCACCGCCGCTCCCGACGCCGCCTGTCTGCGCTGCGATCCCTCGATCACTCCCCTCGCCTGGTCCCCGACCCCGGATGGCACCGGCTGTGACGACGGCGATGGGTGCACCTGGGGAGAGACCTGCACCGCGCAGGTGTGCGGCGCGCCCTCCGGCACGGTCCGCTGCCAGGCCCAGGACGCCTGCCACCTGGACGGCAGCTGCGATCCGGCCACCGGGCTCTGCTCGACGCCCGAGCAGGCCAACGGCACCCCGTGCAGCGATGCTGACGCCTGCACCCTGGGCGAGTCCTGCCAGGCCGGGGTCTGCGCCGCGCCCACCGCGCAGGTCAGCTGCCCGGGGTCCGACTGCCAGGAGGCGGGGAGCTGCGATCCCCTCACCGGCCTGTGTCAGCACCCCGATCGCGCCGGGAGCTGCGAGGACGGCTACGACTGCACCACCGGGGATGTCTGCGTGGCCGGAGGCTGCCGGGGCAGCGCGGTGTGCGGAGACACCGATCCGCTGGCCTGCCTGACCCTCTCCACCCAGGGGGCGGTGGCCCCGGTCACCGTCCGGCTGGATCCCGGCTGCACCCGGGATCTGGAGACGCCCAATCCGGCGCTGCTGGCCCGCTGGGATCTGGATGGCGACGGCAGCTTCGAGACCCCGTTCGAAGCGCTGGCCTCCCGCACCCGGCTGTTCCCCACCGCCGGGCTGTTCCCGCTGTCGGTGGAGATCCAGGATCCGGCCGGCAACCGCCACGCCGCCACCCGGTACCTGGCGGTGGCCACCGCCGGGGAGGCGGTGGTGGTCACCACCCCCGCGGACGAGCTGGATCTGGCCGCCACTCCCCAGGCGCCCGGCGGCACCGGGCTCTCGGTGCGAGAGGCGATCCTGTACGTCAACGCGCAGGCGGCCTCGCGGACCATCGTCTTCGCCGCGCCGATGACCGTGGGCAGCCAGAACCTGCCTCCGCTCACCGCCCCCGGAGCCCGCCTGGCCGGAGGACCGGGGATCCGGATCGACTTCTCCTCCGCCAGTCCCAGCAGCCCGTGTCTGACCCTGGACGGGACCGGGCAGTGGGTGATCGGGCTGGAGCTGTCCGGGTGTCCCGCCCCCACCCTGCTGATCGAGGGCTCCGGGGCCCAGGTGGCCGACTCGCTGCTGCGGGACGGAGCCGGGGATGGGGTGCAGTTCAACGACGGCCCCTCCCAGCTGGGGCCGGGGGTGGAGGTCCGGGGCTTTGGCGGCTTTGGGGTCCACGTGAAGAAGACCGGGAACACGGTGCGCGGGGTGATGATCCGGGACAACGCCCTGGGCGGGGTGGAGGTGGCGGCCAGCTCCAACGGCGCCCAGGTGCTGCAGTGTCGGATCTGGGCCAATGGTGGCTCGGGGCTGGCGGTGTCCCAGGGGAGCTCCGGCGCCCGGGCCTGGCACAACACCCTGCACGGCAACGCCGGTGACGGGGCCCAGGTCTCCTCCCAGTCCAACGGGGTCGATCTGCGCAACAACCTGCTGACCGGGAATCTGGAGTTCGGGGCCTGCGGCGCGGTCTCCTCCTTCGCCCAGCAGAACCCCAACGGGGTGTGGGGCAACGCCTTTGGCGCCTACTGCGTGGGCAGCCCCGACGCCGGTTCGGTGGAGGCGGACCCGGGCTATCTGGCGCCGGCGCGAGGAGACTTCCGGCTCCGGCCGGGCAGCCCGGGAATCAACGCCGGGGCCCCGCTGCCGGTGGAGGTCAACGGCGCCTCCGATGGCGGCTGGTTTGGACCGCTGCCCGATCTGGGCGCCGAAGAGAGCTCCCAGGGCTGAACGATGCGCCTCTCGATCCGCTACCAGATGCTGGCCCTGATGGGCGGGGTGCTGATCCTGGCGCTGGGGACCTACCTCTCTTTGGCCAGCGCCCTGTTCACCTCGGACAAGCTGGCCTACCTGTTCGACTTCTCCGGGCGGCTGGCGGGGACCCTGGCGGAGGAGGTGGGCTCCCACCTCTCCAGCGAGCTGGACCAGCTGCGCTACTTCGGTGCGCAGCAGGCCGCCTCCGGGAGTGGAGACGCCGCCGCCTCGCTGTTCGAGGCCGACGAGGATCTGCTGGGGCTGGAGGTGTGGGCGAGGGAGGAGGGGGGCCCCTACCGCCGGGTGTTCGACTCGGTGCAGACCCGGCGGCTGGAGCAGCTGAACTACCAGGCCGAGGATCTGCGGGCGGCGCGGGAGGCCAGCCCGATCCCGCTGGAGAAGGCGGCGGCGCAACAGGCCTTGTTGATCAACGGCAGCCTCCCCCCGGACCTGGCGCTGCTGCGGCTGGCGGTGCCGATCCAGGAGGGGCGGCGGGTGATCGTCGCCGACCTGGCCCCGTTCCGGATGCTGCGGATCTTCGCCCGCCCCAAGCTGTCCGACGTGTACCTGGTGGATGACCGTGGGCAGATCGTGGTCCACCCCGATCCCCAGCAGATGCTGGCCCACGCGGACTGGTCGGGGCAGCAGATCGTCCAGCGGGCCCTGGCCAGCACCGTCTCCAGCGGGGTGCACGAATACCAGACCCGGGAGAACGAGCGGATCGGCGCCTTCTCGCTGGTCCCGATCTCCCGGCTGGCGGTGCTGGTGGAGGTGGAGAAGAGCGACGCGCTGCGGGCCAACGCCGAGCTGACCCGGCGATCGATCCTGTTCGGGGTGTTCGTGATCGCCATCGCGCTGTTGGCCAGCGTGTACTTCTCCCGGCGCCTCACCGCGCCGATCCGCAAGCTGGAGGAGACGATGGCGGTGATCTCCCGCGGCGAGTTCGGGGTGGTGGTCCCGGTCACCAGCAGCAACGAGCTGGGCCGCCTGGCGGAGGCCTTCAACCGGATGAGCGGTGAGCTGTCCCGGCGCGAGGCGCTGCTGCAGGACGCCAACGCCCAGCTGATCCAGTCCGAGAAGCTGTCCGCGCTGGGGGAGATGAGCGCCGGACTGGCGCACGAGGTGAAGAACCCGATGGTGGGGATCGTGGGCTTCTCCGAGCTGGGAGAGGGAGTGGAGTCGGTGGCCGAGGCCCGCGAGTACTTCACCCTGATCCGCTCCGACGCGCGGCGGGCCAACGAGATCCTCCAGAACCTGCTGGAGTTCGCCCGGCCGGAGCACGTGGAGTTCGTCACCCTGGACGCCAACGAGGTGGTGCGCGGCGCGGTCCGGCTGGTGGCCCACCAGGTGGCGCTGGCCAGCGTGAAGCTCAAGACCCGCTATCAGGACGGCCTGCCCGCGGTCACCGGCAACGCCAACCAGCTGCGGCAGGTGCTGGTCAATCTGATGATGAACGCCACCTACGCCATGGCCGGGGTGCCGGAGCGGACCCTCTCGGTCTCCACCGCCTCCCACCCGGAGGGAGGGGTGCTGATCGAGGTCCAGGACACCGGGCAGGGGATGACCCTGGAGGTCCGGCAGAAGATCTTCCGCCCCTTCTTCAGCACCAAGCCCCGGGGCCAGGGCACCGGGCTGGGGCTGTCGGTGAGCCGCAGCATCATCCTCCAGCACCACGGGGAGATCACCGTGGAGAGCCAGACCGGCCAGGGCTCCACCTTCCGGATCCAGCTGCCGCCCCAGAAGCCGGACCCGGTCACCGGGCCCGGTCCCTCTTCGCGCGGCTGACCCCCTTACCCCAGCGACCCCGCCACCCAGGCGAAGCTCACTGCGCCGACGGTGGCCCCCTCGCCGCTCAGCCCTCGTTCACCGGCTGCAGGCGCAAGGTGACCCCGCAGGCCTTGCAGAACAGGCCCACCGGCCAGCCGTACTGGGGTTCGTCGATCGGGACCGGCTTTCCGCAGCGGATGCAGCCCACCTCTCCGCTCTCGATCACCGCGGTCTTGGCGAAGCGCTTCCAGGCGACGATCGGGCCGGTGATCAGGAAGGTGGGCACCAGGATGAAGTGCACAATCGGGACCGGCAAGAACGCCAACGCCAGTCCCCAGAACAACGCCCAGGCCAGCCCGGCCCGCAGCACCCGCTGCCGGTGGGAGAGCAGCCGGGCCCCCACCCGGGCCCGGGTGGGAGGGATCCCCGGCTCCAGCGGAAGGGAGACCTGGACCTGCTGGGATGCACCAAGGATCGCGGCGGAGGAGCTCACGTCCCCTGCTCTACCGCGATTCCGCCCCCCGCTTCCAACATTGCTTGGGAGCCCATACAAATGCGAACGCCGGGACCGCTCACTGGCGATCCCGGCGTTCTGAAACTCAACCTGCGCTGCGGAGGACTAGCGACCGGCGCGGTAGGTGGCCCACAGGTTCTGCATCCGGGCCGTCTGGCCGGGGGTCAGCTGGTACATGCAGGCGTCCGGGGTGTAGTCCATGAAGTTGGTGATCGGATCCAGCCCGGCGCCGGCGCAGGTGTCGCGACCCGCGGTGCAGTCGTAGGCCGGGGTGCGCTCGGCCGGGGTGTCATCGACGTAGTCGTTCCGCTTGGCGCAGCCACCCTGGAAGGTGTGGTACAGGCCCAGCCAGTGACCGACCTCGTGGGTGGCGGTGTCGCCCTCGTCGTACGGGAAGGCGGTCCCGCCGGGCAGCGAGGAGAACAGCAACACCACGCCGTCGTCGGAGGGGTTCCCGGAGTACCAGTTGGGGAAGGTGGCCCAGCCCAGCAGCCCGTCCCCGAGGTTGGCGGAGTAGATGTTCAGCGCCGCGGCGCCGCCCCGGCGGAGCGCGGCCTTGGCCGCCGCCTCGGCGGTGGAGTCCATCGCCATCGTGTACCAGGCGTTGTTGGCGGTCACGTCGGTGGCGACCAGACGGAAGCTGAAGCCGGTGCCCTGGTAGGCGGCGTTGAGGACCGCGATCTGGTTGTTGATCGCGGTGGCGCTGACCGCGCCCTGGCCGCTGGTGCTGGTGATGGTGTGCCAGTAGACGTCGACCACTCCGGCCGAGGCAGGAGGGGTACCGCCACCACCCGGGCCACCCTTGGCCATCATCACCCGCTCCACCTGCATCTCGATGGAGTCCATCTGCTCGGAGGTCAGCTGGCGGGTCGCACAGCCACGACCGAGGTCAGCCTGGGATCCAAGCACTTCGGTGGTGCCATCCACACCCGAGGTGGAATCCACATCCAGGGTCGAACCACCGCAGCCGGCAAGCGCGATGAGTGCAGCGAAGAGCAGCTTCTTCATGAGGGAAAGCTCCTTGAGAGGGCGCGGCTAGTTACCAAAGGGCTACTTATGGAGTCAATGGCCCCCACCGTGTTCTCAACGGCGACACTGGAGGAGGTAGACACACATATTTTCGTGTGTCGCCCCCCGGAGTTGCGTGACCATTTCCCGTTATTTACTGGCGGAAACGACGCAAATCCAAAGGCTTGCAGTGTCTAAAGGGAGGTGACCTCGAATCCGACAGTCGCACCGCCTGAGTCTCGATTCCTGGCAAAGGCGCTGCCGCCGTGGGCCTGGGCGATCCGGCGGACCAGGGCCAGGCCCAGCCCCAGGGAGACCGAATCCGGGTCCCGGGTGGGGGCCTGGGAGGAGCGGTAGAAGGCGTCAAACACCCGCTCCTCCTCTCCGGGGACGAAGCCCGGACCGGCGTCGTCCACCTCGAAGAACACCCTCCCCCGGTCGGCCCGGACCCGCACCGCCCGTGCGCCACCGGCGTGCTTGCGCGCGTTGTCGATCAGGTTGGCCAGGGCGCGGGAGAGCAGCGTGGGATCGGCGTTCACCGACGCCGGGGGCGGGCCCTCCACGGTGAGCAGCGCCGCCGACAGCCCGGCGCGCTCCAGGGCCCGGCGGGCGGCGTCCACCGGATCCACCGGGGAGGGGTGCAGGGACTGGAACTCCAGCTTGGACTTGGCCAGCAGCTGGCCCACCAGCGCGTCGATCTCCAACACCTCCCGGTCGATCTCCTCCAGGGCGCGGGGATCGGCGGCGGAGCCCCGGGCCAGCTCGATCAACAGCCGCATGTGGCCCAGGGGCGTGCGCAGCTCGTGGGAGACGGCGGCCAGCAGCTCGCGTTGATCGGCCAGCTGGCGATCGATCCGCCCCGCCATCTCGTTGATCGCCCCGGCCAGGGACCGGGACTCCTGATCCCAGTGCGGCCCCACGTGGGCGCGGGCCTGGAGGTTTCCCTCCCCCAGGGCCCTGGCCACCCGGGCCAGCTCGGAGAACGGCCACCCTAGCCGGCGGGCAATCCACCCGGTGGCGGCCCAGAGGGTGATTCCCCCCACCAGCAGGGCCAACAGCGCCCGCCACACCCCGCCCTGATGCGGCCGGGAGAGACAGACCCGCACCTCGCCCAGGGTGACGCCCCCTCGCACCACCGTGCCCTGGTGGGGGCGCCGGCAGGAGGTGGGCCCGTGGGAGGAGAGCAGGGTCCCCCGTGGATCGAACAGCTGCACCCCCACCTCCAGCTGACGGGCGGTGGCGGCGGCCAGCTCCTCCCGGGCCGCGGGGTCGTCCCAGACGTGGGCGAAGCGATCGGAGGCGAAGCCCTGGATCCGCTCCACCTCCCGTCGCCAGGCGAACTGCCCCAGCGGGGAGAGGGCGGCCATCACCGCTCCGGTGGCCAGCCCGGTGATCAGGATCGTGACCCCGAACCAGACGAAGATCCGCCGGTGGAGGTGGGCCCGGAAGTAGCCACGGAAGGGAGGGCCCCGGTGGTGATGCCGGCGTCCCCTCACGCGTCCTTGGTGAGCACATAGCCCACCCCCCGCACCGTCTTGATCAGCCGCGGCGGATCGTCGCCCAGCTTCTGCCGCAGATGGGAGATGTGCACGTCCACCGTGCGCTCCCCCACCACCACGTCGTTGCGGCCGGCCTCCGCCAGCAGGGTGTCCCGGGAGATCACCCGCCCCGGCCTCCGCATCAACGCCACCAGGATGTCGAACTCCAGCGCGGTCAGGTCGGCCAGCTTGCCGGCCACGGTGACCTCCCGGGTGCCCACGTCCACCCGGATCTCTCCCAGGGACAGCCGCTCGGAGACCACCTCCGGCTTGGCGCGGCGCAGCACCGCCCGCAGCCGGGCCAGCAGCTCGCGAGGACCAAATGGCTTGGAGAGGTAGTCGTCCGCGCCCAGCTCCAGCCCCACCACCCGGTCGGTCTCGTCCCCCTTGGCGGTGAGCATCAGCACCGGGACGTTGCTCCTGGCCCGGATCCGCTTGCACACCTCCAGCCCGTCCAGGCCCGGCATCATCACGTCCAGCAGCACCGCGTCGAAGACCTGGGTCTCCAGCAGCTGCAGCCCCCGCAGGCCATCCGGGGCGCAGGTCAGCTGGACCCCGTTCTGCTCCAGGTACTGGGTCAGCAGCTGGTGGAGGCGGAGGTCGTCATCGATCAGCAGCACGCGCAGCGACATGGGTGGGTCCACTCTAGACGCAGCCGGACCGGGAGGGACGGGGGCGTCCCTTCCGGTCCGTGAAGGAGGAGGTCGGCTAGTTCCGCGGTTCGGCCAGGGCGCGCGCCTGGGACTGGGCCAGCGCCTGGGTCAGGGCCTGGACCTGCGCCTGGGCCATGGTCAGCGCCTGGGCCTGCAGCTGGGTCTGGGCCTGCAGCGCGGCCAGCTCCGGGGAGGGGGCGGAGGGGGAGACCGTCTCCTTCTGGGAGGTGGCCTCCACCAGGGACAGCCGCGCCTGTTCCAGCGCCACGGTGGCCCCGCTCAGGGCCCGGGTGGCCGCCTCATTGGCCCGCACCGTGTCGGCGCTGACCGCCCCGGCCTGCCGGTGCTGGGCCTCCACGTTTGCCCGCTGCTTCCACCCGCAGTGGCCGCCGCCTCCGCGGTGCCGCATCCGCGCGAACGCCGAGCCGTAGCCTGCCACCACCCCGGTCACCAACAGCGCAATCAGAAAGGGTCTTCTCATGGTCATCTCTCCTGGGAATCGGATGAAGGGGAATCAGAGGGACTGCGCGTAGCGGGTCTCCCGCCAGTCCCCGCCCGGCCCGCAGCGATGGGCGGAGTGACAGTGGCCGCCGCGGAAGCCGGACTCGATCAGCTCCGCCAGCTCCCCGCGCTGCCGCGGATCGAGCGCCTCGTGGACCTTGCCCAGGGAGACCAACAGCTCCCGGCGCAGCGCCTCCACCAGCGCGTCCTGACGGTGGAAGGCGGCCTTGAGCGGCTCATGGTCCATCGTCTCCCCGCGCAGGGCGGCGGAGAGGTCCGCGCGCAGCTTGTCCGCCTCCCCCCGGAATTTGGAGGCGGCGCCGCGCAGGGCCTCGAAGGACTCGGTGATCACCTTCTCCTGCCCTGGGGAGGTGTCCAGCCGCTGGAACAGTCCCCGCAGCATCCAGCGGCCGCGTCCCCAGCGCCCCCGGTGGCCGGGGTGCCACCAGCCGCCTCGAGTCACCTTGTACAAACCCACCAGACACGCCGTGCCAATCAGGAATCCGAACATCTTCGTAGCCTCCAGCGACGCGTAGGAGTGCGTCGGTGTTGGCAACGTAAGAAGGCTGTTTGAAGCCAGGTCGGGGACCTTCTTGAAGAAGCGTTAAGCGACCGGCGCGTCCTCGGTGACCGCGCCGGCCCGCTCCAGCAAGGAGCGGTACCAGCGGGCGGTCTGTTCGGCGCGGCCGTCCAGGGCGCGGGTGCCCCAGATCACGGTCAGGGTGCTTTGGGTCCCCGGGTGGGTCTTGGTGCGCTGGGCGTCCTTGACCGCGTTGGCGCAGGGGCCCTCCGCGTCGTGCAGGCACAGCAACCCCGCCACGTCGATCTCCTGCCCCGAGGCGTTGAACACGTAGCGCGCCTCCGCAGCCCCCAGCCCCAGGCGGAACGGCGAGCGGGCGCGGTCCAGATCCACCACGCTGATCGGCAAGCCGCTGTGCAGGGAGACCACGTTGCAGACATCGACCGCCAGGTTGATCGAGGAGAGGGCCCCCTCCCCCACCGCGCGCACCAGGTACTCGGAGGCGGGCTTGCCGCGGCCGGTGGGCTTGTAGCCGCCCTGACGGAGCAGCTCGCGCACCGCGCCCCGGACCGCGTCGTCCGCCTGCAGCGGGGCATCGGGAGTCTGCGGGGTCAGCAGCGCCAGCAGCCACGCGGGAGAAGGCAGCTCCCCCAGCGGCGAGGGAAAGCGGGTGACGAAGGCGCGGGCGTCGAGGAGGGGGTGCGGATCGAGGGCGATCATTTCACCGCGACTCATAGTCAGATGCCCCGGCCGCTTTCCAGGGTGGACACTCCCCTCCCCAGCGGGCACCTTGCCCCGGTGATTCAAGCGCTGATCCTCGACCTGGGAAACGTCCTCGCCTTCCACGACAACGCCCTGCTCTTCGCCCGGCTGGCGGAGCGCGGAGGCAAGGATCCGGCCCTGCTGGCCCGGCAGCTCCTGGGCCCCGACTGGCTGGCGGCCAACCGCGGAGAGCTGGACGCGGAGGGGATCCGCGCGCGGGTGTGCGGCCAGCTGGGGGTGGACATCCCGATGGAGGAGTTCGCCCCGCTGTGGAGCTGCCACTTCCGGATCCACCAGGAGGTGCTGCCGATGGTGGAGCGGCTGGTGGGGAGGGTGAAGCTGGTGCTGCTCTCCAACACCAACGTGCTCCACGTCCAATACCTGCTCCCCCGCCTGCCACTGTTGAGCAGGTTCGATCATCTGGTCCTCTCCAACGAGGTGGGGATGGTGAAGCCGGATCCGGAGATCTTCTGGGAGGCGCTGCGGCGCGCGGGGGTGGGGCCGCGGCAGGCCGCGTTCTTCGACGACATGCAGGAGTACGTGGAGGCGGCCCGGGCCCTGGGAATCCAGGGGGAGGTCTTCACCGACGCGCAGACCTTTCAAGGACAGCTGCGCCGCCTCGGCCTGGAGGGTCAGGGCGAGTAGACGCGCTGGAATAGGATCAGCCCCCGCTGGTCGCGGAAGGTGACCGTGGCCTCCCCGGTCTCGGGGTCCAGATCCAGCAGGGCGTAGTTGTTGACGTCCTTGGCCCAGTCGAACTGCGGCGGGCCCAGCAGCCCGGCCAGGGGGTTGGTGAAGTTGGAGGCCGGCCCCACCACCACCTCCATCAACGAGGCGCCGGGGCCAGAGGGGGCCACCTTGCCCACGCTGCCGAGGTGGAAGTCTCCGGCCACGAAGATCACCCCCGGGATCCCGCGGGTCTCGATCTCGGAGAGCAGGTGGGTGCGCTGGGCCGCGTACCCCTCCCAGCGATCGTCGGCGGCGGCGTCGAACAGCCCCGGGAAGTCGGTGATCGGCACCGAGTTCATCACCACCTTGAACCGGGCCTCGCTGGCGGACAGCCCGTCCACCAGCCACTGAAGTTGCGCCGCGGACAGGTACTGCGCGGTGGCGGTCTCCCGTCCGGTCGGCTCGCGCTCGGCGCGGGAGTCCAGCACGAACACCTCAGCGGTGCGCCCGAAGCGGACCGAGTGCCACAGCCGCTGGGGGACCAGCGGATCGCGGCGCATGGGAACGAAGTCGAAGAAGGCCTGCATCCCGGCGGACTGCTTGACCGAGCTGGGCAGGGCCCCGGACCAGTTGTTGACCACCTCGTGGTCATCCCAGGTGGCCAGGATCGGCGTCGACCCCCGCACCGACCGGAACCCGAGGGTGGAGAGGTTCTCCGTCCACTTGGCCCGGTAGCCCTCCAGGTCCCTGGCGGAGTCCGCGTACACGGTGTCCCCCAGGAAGAGGGCGGCATCCACGGGGGACTCCGCGGCCCGCTCCATCAGCTCCATCGGGTTGCCGTTCTTGGCGCAGGAGAAGATCGAGAACCGGACCGGGGGGGAATCCCCCACGGCGGGCGCGGTCCGAAAGCGCCCCACCCGGCTGCGGCTGCCTCCCTCGCCCTCCTCGAAGAACCCGTAGCTGTAGTCGGAGGCGGGGGCCAGGCCCCGGACCTCCAGCTGGGCGAACCCGCCGGGCAACACGGTCACCTCGCCGCGGGAGGAGGTCTCCAGGCCCTCGGCGCCCTGGGGCCAGATCTCGTAACGCAGGCCCCGGCTGCCCTGGTAGCGGGTCCACAGCTGGATGGAATCCGGCGCCGGGGCGCCACTGGCCACCCCCAGCGGGAACAGCAGCGAACTCTCCGGGAGCCGGATCGGGCTGGTGCAGGAGACCCACCCCAAGGTGGCGGCGAGCAGGAGTCGGCGGAGCATCGGGAACGCGAATCCTAGCTGGCCAAGCCTTGCCGCGCCGGGTTCTGATCAGCGCCATGGCTGCCCCCCCGCTTCCTCCCTTGCCGCTGCGTCTGGTGCTTCTCCGTCCCCGGGTGTCGGAGAACGTCGGCGCGGTGGCCCGGGCGATGAAGAACTTCTCCTTGCGGGAGTGGGCCCTGGTGGAGCCGGAGGTCACCGACTGGGAGGGGGCGCGGCGGATGGCGGTCCACGCCGAGGAGCTGCTGGACACCGCGGTCCGCGCGCCGTCCCTGGAGGCGGTGATCTCCGACTGCGTGTGGGTGGTGGGGACCAGCTCCCGGCACGTGGAGGGGAAGCGGCGGATCTCCCCCGAGGAGCTGGCCACCGAGGCGGTCCGGCGGGCCGCCGAGGGTCCGGTGGCGATCGTGTTCGGGGACGAACGCAGCGGGATGACCAACCTCGAGGTCCAGCGCTGCCACGCGCTCTCCTCCATCCCCACCTCCGGGGAACAGCCGTCGGTGAACCTGGCCCAGTCGGCGCTGCTCTACGCCTACGAGCTGCAGCGGGCGCGACTGAGCGCGGTGACCCGCCCTCCCCCACCCCGGGCCCGGCCGGCCAGTGATTCCCAGCTGGCGGGAGTCCAGGAGTCGCTGGAGGGACTGCTGCGACGGGGGGGCTTTCTCTCCCAGCCCGAGCGCCACGGTCTGCGGGATTTGATGGCCCCGCTGACCCGCGCCGAGCTCACCGCCCAGGAGGCCTCGCTGTGGAACGCGGCGCTCAGAGCGGTGGGCAAGAGGCTGCCGGAGTAGGCAAAAAAATGGGGCACAGGACGCTTGCCGTCGCCCTGTGCCCCTGATGAGGAGCCGTGAAGCTCCTCGCCCTCAAGGCTTGCCTACAAAAACATCTATCACCCACGTTATCGCACATCAACGCCCGGGAGTTGCGTGCGCGGGTTGAAAATTCTTACGTCCCGAGAACTACAACGATTTCCCATCGTTGTGGGTCCAAAATTCGGGCGACCGCAGACCCAATAACTAAGAAGAACTCGGCCCCGGGCGCCACCCTTCCGGGGACGCGTGCAGGCTGGGGCGAATTTCAGCGGCGATCAGCGCAGATGGACCGCGCAGCCGGCGTCGTCACAGGTCCGCCCGGCAATCCGGAAGCGGTAGCGGGCCACCAGCCGGTAGAGCGCGTCCGCCAGCTGCCGGATCCCGGGGAGGTAGTAGACCAGGGCCAGCTTTCCCAGCCAGCGGTGGCGCAGCGCCTGGACCACCGCCGCCGCCCCTTCGTAGACGGTGCCATCTGCCCGGACGTACTGCATGGCCGCCTCGCAGCGTTCCAGCGAGACCCCGGGGAAACGGGCCAGCACCGCCGGCTCCCGGAAGGAGGCCAGGCTGACCTTCCCCGCGGGCACCAACCGCCGCAGGTGGCCGGCCGCGCCGCGGCACAGCCGACAGTGCCCGTCGTAGAGGATGGTGTCCTGCCCCGGCGCGCCGGTGGTCACGATTGCCCTGTCCATCTGCCGTCTCACCTCTGGGTACAGCGGGCGCCGGTCGGTCTGGATCGGCGTGGGGAGTCCGACCTGATCTAATGGAGTGGGGCGGGAATTGCCCGGGGCCATGGGTGCTCCAGCAAAGACGGGAGAGACAGCGCTCACCGCGCTGTGCAGTCCGCGTACCCGTCCCGCCGTGACCGGAAAGCAGGCGGTTACCGCCGCCGCCCGTCTCCGCGCCGGAGGGCGCCGTCCGTCCAACGGGACGGGTGTTCAGGCCTACCCGCGCGGTCGCAGTTCGAACTGGCCGATCAGGGGGACGTGATCCGACATCCCCTTGAACGCGCAGCGGGGGTCGGTGATCGCCTGGGTGCCATTCAGATCCAGCCACTGCACCGCGCCCCCGGAGAACAGGTGATCGAGGTGCATCCGCAGGTGCATGAAGCCCGCGGTGGGGAAGGCGCGCGGGTGCGAGCCGTCGATCTGCCCCAGCTGCTGCTGCGCGCTGCACAGGCCGCACTCCTCGGTGAGGTAGCGGTAGACCGGGGAGCCGGGCGGCGAGTTGAAGTCACCGCACACCACGAACGGATCGTCCCCCGAGTGCTTCTTCACGAAGCCGACCAGCGAGCGCGCCTCATGGACCTGGTTGGGCCCATGTCCCATCTTGTCCTTCTGGGACCAGAACCCCTTGGTGAACGGGGTGGGCAGACTGAGGTGGGTGTTGAAGATGTGGAACGGCTGCCCCTGGGAGTCGATCAGCTTGAGGTGGGCGCAGATCCGGCTCTGCTTGCGGTCCTTGAATCGTTCGGTGTGGTGGTAGGTGATGTTGTCCGGGGCCTCGGCGTTGTGCCCCTCCACCTTCAGCCGCTGGGTGTTCACCACCACCGCCAACCCGGTGGTGTAGATCGGCAGCAGCTCCCCGACCTTGTAGGTGTGGGCGCGGAAGTAGAACGCCTCGAACGGGAACGGTCCGCGGGCCGGGTCCCACTTCTCGTTCATCCGCACCATGAACTGCTCCAGCTGGGTCTCCCCCGGCCGCGAGCGGCGGCTGGCCAGGCTGGAGCGCAGGGACAGGGTCTCCACCTCCTGGAGGCAGATCAGATCCGGCAGCGGGTCCAGCGAGAGCAACTGCTGGGCGATGCGCCGCTTGATGCCCGGGGTGCTGGCCAGCCCCCCCAGCGCATTGCCGAAGTAGCGGACGTTGTAGCTGACGATGCGAACCCGATCCGGCATGGGCGGGAAGGCTCCTAGTTGCCGGCGTCCACGGGTTGAGGTTCCGGGAGCGGAGGCGCGGAGGGGGTCTCGTCCGGGCGGTTGAGATCGCTGGGCTGGCCGGGACCGACGCCCCCTTCGGGAATGTGGACCGGGCGGGGCTCGGGTTGGACCGGGACGGCGCGGGACTGGAAGTCGTAGTGGACGACTCCGGCCGGGCGGGCCACCACCACGATCGGGTTCTGCTTCTCCACCTTGGGGTCCCGCGGAACGATCACCGCCCCGTGCTCATCGGTGGTCAGCACCACCTTCTCGTTGCCCTCGCCGTAGCTGACCGCGACCCCGGCCAGCGGACCGCCGGTGGCGCGATCGGTGAGCACCACCTCCGCGGGGCCGTCCACCCCGGAGACCAGATCCAGATAGCGCGGCCGGAGCGAACAACCGGTCAGCAACGCCCCCGCCACACCCGCCACCGCAACCCACCGAACCCAAGGCCTCATCAAGGTCATCCTCCCAGAAGCAGTGCTTCGGCATTTAGACGCGCGGGGTGTC
Organism: Myxococcaceae bacterium; assembly: GCA_036675345.1. Lineage (GTDB taxonomy): Bacteria > Myxococcota > Myxococcia > Myxococcales > Myxococcaceae > JALYOC01. The sequence goes on along the minus strand of JAKFFE010000031.1, from coordinate 112,426 downwards.
GATGTCTAGGATGCCAACGGTGAGGCGTCTTGGCCCCGGCATCGCGTTGCTTGCGGCGCTGGCGTGGATCTACCGGCACCTGTTTCGTGGCGAACTCCTGGCCGGGCGGGACGTGCTGCGTCTGGCCTATCCGGACGCGCACTTCCTGCTCCACTGTCTGCGCAACGGCGAGCTTCCGCTCTGGATTCCCAATGTCTTCCTGGGCCAGCCCTTCGCCGCCACCCTCCAGGCCCAGGCCTTCTATCCCCCCCGGGTGCTGTTCACCGTGCTGTTCGGTCCCTACTGGGGCGTGTCGCTGCTGCAACCGCTGCACGCCGGGCTGGCGGCCTGGGGAGTGTTCGCCGCGGCGCGCGCCCTGGGAAGATCCCGGCTGGGGGCCTCGCTGGCGGGCGGCGCCTTCGGCCTCTCTCCGCTGTTCACCGAGCTCTCCGGCACCCCCAACCTGGTCTCGGCCGCGGCGTGGTCGGGGTTCCTGCTGGCCGCCGCGCTGAGGGCCAGGACCGCGGGGGGCGGGGTGCGGCTGGCGGGCCTGGTGGCACTCTCCGCGCTGGCCGGTTCTCCCGAGACGCTGCTGTGGCAGGCGCTGATCGTGTTCGGGGTGGTGGTCGTGCGCGACCGGGCCCGCGGGCTGCGGCTGATTGGCAGCTGGCTGTGGGGCGGCGCGCTGGCCGCGGGCGCGCTGATCCCCGCGGTGGAGCTGGCGATGCATTCCTCGCGCTCCCAGGGAAAAGGATCGCACCTGGACTGGTCGGCGTCCTGGCCGCAGCTGGCCGCGCTGGGCTGGCCGAATGCGGATCTCCCGCGCGGCCCCTACTGGGGCGAGGACCAGTGGCTGCTGCTGCAGCTGTTCCTGGGGACCTCCATTGCCGCACTGGCGCTGGTGGCGGTCAGCCGTCGGCAGCGATCGTCCCGGGCCCTGGCGGCAGTCACCGCGGTGTTGTTGCTGCTGGCGCTGGGTCGTCACTTCCCGCCTTCGGAGTGGGTGCTCTCGCTCCCCGGGCTGCGAACGTTCCGCTATCCGGCCAAGGCGCTGGTGGGCGCTGCCTTCGGGCTGGCGCTGCTGGCGGCGTTCGGCCTCGACCGGGTGCGGGCGCTGGCCCGGAGGCATGGGCGGAAGCGGTTGGGACCCACGGTGGCCGGGATGGCGCTGATCATCGCCGCGGCGTTCGGGGTGATGCTGACGGTGAAGGATCGGCTTGCGCTGGGTGGTGGCGTCTGGGTCGCGGGAGTGCTGCTCCTGGGGTGGCTGGCGTTCACCACCTGGCCTGTGGGGCGCCGCCGCGACGCGCAGGTCGCCGGGACGGTGACGGTGATCGCGGCGCTGGAGTTGTTCGTCTTCCACTTCGGGGTCGGCACCTCCCTGGCCAGGGTGGAACGGCTTCGCGCGCCTTCGGGACTTGCCTCCCTGGCCGGCGAAGGCCGGATCAGCGTGGACTTCCGGTCGGAGGCCAAGCCGGGCGCGGCGGAGCGGGTCGAGGTGACCCGGGGCCTGGATCCGGTGGCGGAGGCCAGCCGCCAGTTCCTGCTGCCCAACCGCTTCGTGGAGGAGGGACTGCTGACGATGGAAGGGTACGGCGCGCCCGAGCCGCCGCGGATCCAGGAGTTCCAGCTGGCACGCCAGCGGGCCTTCTATGACCTGGCCGGGGTAAGCCTGTACGTGCGGGCCGAACACCCCCCCTTCCCCGACCTGACCGAGCTGACGCCCGACCCCGAGGGCCCCAGCGTCAGCCGTTCGACCACCGCCCTCCCCCGGGCCTTCGTGGTCCACCGCGCCAGCGTGCTGGCCGGCGACGCGGAGGTGCTGGAAGCGATCCTCGGTCCAGGGCACCCGGCCCGCGATGCAGCAGTCCCGGCCGGTGAGCTCAGTTTGCCGGAGGCGAACACCGGTTCACGGCAGCCGGCGCGAGACACGGTGTTCTTCTCCGCTCCGATCGGTGGCGAGCTGGAGCAGCCACCGCCCTGCACCGGCTCGACCGCCCGACTGATGGCGTCGGGGGCCAACTTCGTAGAACTCACGGTCAGCGCCTGCGCGCCGGGCTTCCTGGTCCTCTCCGATGCCTTCTTTCCCGGCTGGACGGCGCAGCTGGACGAGCAGCCGGTGCCGGTGCTGCGGGCCAACCACGTGATGCGCGCGGTGCGCCTCCCCGCGGGCGAGCACCGGGTGGTGTTCCGCTATCGGCCGGGGTCCTTCTGGCTTGGCGTCGGAATCTCACTGCTCGCTTTGACGGCGGGGGTGGCCGTCCTGCTTTGGGAGCGGCGGACTACCCGGCGGTCGGCTCCGCCCGCACCGTCCCCCGCCGCGGTCGGAAGGTGACCGAGGGCAACAGCACCAGCAGGGAGATCAGCAACGCAGTGCTCGGCGCCTCGGCGAGGAAGCGCACCGACTGCAGATAGCCGAAGCTGTAGGTCAGCTCGGCGATTCCCACTCCCTCTTCCGCGAGCAGCTCGTGGTTCAGCTCGAACCGCCGGCCGGCCAGCATCAGGTCTGCCTGACCGGAATCCAGCCGCCGCCAGCTCCCCAGCAGCAGCCCCTCGCGGGTAGAGATTGTGCCCTGACTGGAGGCGCCTGAGACCGGGTTGGAGATTCTCAGCGGAAACCCGGACGGCCACCGCACCTCCAGGGGCTCGCCCGGACCTCCCAGGTCCTCCAGCCGCAGCTCAAGCCCCGGACCATGGATCCGGTGCAGAAAGGGACTGTCCCGATCCACCCTCACGGTGAGCGGTCCGGGCGCGCCGCCCAGCAGCTCCTGCACCGCCGGCTCCGAGGAGTAGCGGACCTGCCCCTCCGCCTCTGAGAACGAGTACAGGCCGCCCTGGGAGGCGCGCCACGCCAACAGGTCCTGCCAGAAGCCGTCCGCTTCCTGTGCAGTGGGAACGTCGATCCGGGTGGGCACCCCCTCGGACTGGCGCAGCCAGAAGGCCTGGGCACGCCGCTCGAGGTGGACCAGCTCCGAGGGACGGAAGGACTCCTCCTTCATCTCCACCCGCAGCTTGCGCGGATGGGGAAAGCGCCCCACCAGCCGGTCCGGATAGAGCGTGTACCGAGACTCCCGCTGCCCCAGCTTGAGTCGGACGAAGTAGCCGATCACCAGCGGGATCCAGACGAGCAGCATCACCCAGCCAAAGGGGACGTCGGCCATGGCCGCCAGCAGGCCCGCCAGCGTCGCCGGCACCGCCGCCAGGATTCCCACCAGCAGCAGGATCAACAGCAGCATCCGGAGCGGAACCACCGGACGGATCACCCGGAGCGGGGTCGGCATCCCCTGGGAGGACTCTGTGTTCGTGCTCACCTCCCGGGACCTAGCAGATCTGGTGGGCCGCAGGAGCAGCCGACCACCGAACACACCGTGCTCCCCTACCAGTACTTCCTGGAGCTCCAGCCCCGGAGGTAGGCGCCCTACTTGCCCTGCGTCTCCTCCCGCCTGGCCAGGCCGGTGGCTGCGGCCTTCCAGTCGCCGCTCAGCCGCGCCGCCAGGGCCAGCCCCTCGGTGGCCGACGGCCCGTCCGGAAACAGCCCGGTGGACTGCGCCAAGACCCGCCGCTCCAGACAGCGCGCCTCGGCGATCCGGCGCAGCTGTCCGGGATCCAAGCCCAGCATCGGCAGCTGCCGCCCCAGTCCCAGCGAGAGCCCCTCCCACTCCGCGGCCAGCTCCTCGGGTGGGACGGACAGCCCCAGGCTTCGGGCGTAGGCGGCCAGCGCCAGCGTCCGCAGCCCCTCGGTCTGCAGGGCCTCGCCGCGCGCCCCGCCGCGCAGGGCGGCCAGCACCTCTGCGCCCGGAACCTCCACCGCGCCGATCAACGACGGGGTCTGCTCCAGCTGACGGTGGCGGGCGTGCGAGGGCACCGGACGCAGCGGCGGGACTGCCCCCCGCGCCCCCTGCTCCAGGAACGTCCGGGCCGCCTCCACGCAGGCGATCGCGTCCCGGTGCTTGATGTCCGGCGCGCCCACCCGCAGCCACTCCAGGATCGCCGCCCGCCGCTTCGCTGCCGGCGCGGCCCCCTCCAGCACCTGGGCCCAGGTCCGCTCCTGGTACTGCAGCGCGCTGGCCGCCGACAGCACCCGCCGTGCCTCGGGCCGGGTCAGCCGCTTCTGGCGCACCCCTTCCTGACAGGCGAACCGGACGGTCACCAAGGGCACGGTGAGCGCACGGAAGTGGTGCTCGGCGTCCGCGTGCAGCAGCGCCACCTCCGCGTCGTCGGTCACGGTGCCGTCGGCGACCCAGCGGTAGACCTGCCCCACCCCGATCATCCCGAAGTCAGTGAGCTCAGCGGCCCGCAGCGCGCCCATGCTGGAGGCGCCGAACACGGTCACTCCCGCGTCCATCGCCGCCATCAACTCCCGGTGCCAGACCGAGGGCACCGACTCGAACAGCCCGTCGATCAGCGCGATCACCTTCGGCTGCCGCGGCAGCACCCGGTACACATCTCCCTGCCTGGCCGGAGGGAGCACCTTGCCGCGCGAGAGCTTCCTGGCCTCCGCGGGCGGAAGCGACGGACCACAGAACACCACCAGATCCCAGTCCCTCACAGCAGCTCCGAGACGACCAGTTGCGGGGAGACCACCTTGCGGATGAACAGGCCCGGCATCGGCGACTCCAGCTCCACCGACACCAGGGTGTGCAGCCCGTGCGACTTGAGCCGCCTCAACAACTGCTTGGGCGGAACCGGGTTCCAGCTCGGCGACCGGCCGGGGTGGGCCCGGCACATCTGGCTCAGCGCCGCCACGTCGGCCCGGTCCATCGAGTCCAGATCCTCGCGCGCCCCGTGGATGTCGGTGAGCCGGCTCTGCGCCGCCTCCAGCAGCGCCGCAGCCAGCGCCGCCTCCGGCTCCAGCCGGCAGGCATACCCGGCGGCCATCGGCACCGGCCCCTGCTCGCGGTCGAAGAGCAGCGCCGCCGCCACCGGGATCCCCGGGTCGTGGTCCGGGGAGCGGATCTGGAACAGATAGGGATCGAACCCCGCCACCCGCAACTGCAGCACCAGGGCGTGGACCCGGGGCGCCTGCCGCTGCAGATAGCGCTCGCCAATCCCCGCCTCCGCCACGAACTGCTCGGTCCAGCCCTCGGGGAGGGCCAGCGCCAGCTGGTTCCGCTCCAGCACCTCCTGCACCGCGTGCAGCAGCGCCCGCTCCCGCCCGGTCCCGGCGCCCAGGCCATTGGAGGTCCAGCGGCGGCCCGGCGGCCCCAGCAGCGGTCCATCCGCCGGCGGACAGAACACCTCTCCGGCGGGGACCATCACCGCCGTCCCGCTGATCAGCTCGGTCCCTTCCACCCAGGCTCCGGCCGAGTGTTGTTCCACCAGGGTCGAGGTCCGGGTGCGCTCCTCCACCTGGGCCGAGGTGCCCCACACGGTGGCGGAGGGATTCTCGGAGACGTACAGCTCCGCGGCCTCCAGCACCGCGCTGTAGGCGGCGTCCCGCTGACTGAGCCCCTTGCCGTTGCTGACCTGCAGCACGTGACCCCCGGGGCGGATGGCGCAGGCCACCTCCACCCCCATCCGGTCCAGCCCGGTGATGAACGCCAACCGGGAGACCCCCACCGCTTCCATCACCTCCGACAGCCAGCGGTCGGAACCTGGTTTCCAGTCGTGGACAGACACCGGGTCATCCTACGGGCTGGCGCGCCGCGTGCACTGTCGTTGCGTGGGGGCAACGAATGGATTGGAAGATCATCGCGGAACGAAGGCTGTTTGCGGCGCAGCAGGAAGTCCGGGAGGCGAAGCAGACTCTCTCGGCGAAGAACAAAGATTCCCAACGCAGGTACGAGGCTGCCCTGCGCGAGCTGGCGTCCGCCGAGCGGTTCTTGATGCGTGTGGTGAAGAACGATCCGGTCCCGGTCGAGGACGGGCAGGGGCTGTTCAGCTGAGCCGCTGATCCAGCTGCGCCCAGGCGTCATCCAGCCGCTTGCCGCGGCCGCGCAGACACCGCTCCACCCACAGGGTGTGGAGGTGTTCCAGTGGCTGTGCCAGGGCGTCCCCTTCCAGGAAGGCCACCGTGCGGGCAATCGCCTCCAGGGTGGACATCCCCTCGGGGTTGGGCGGCTCGCGCAGCCGCAGCATCCGCTCCTGGCGGGGGGCCAGGTGCAGCCGCGGCAACATCCGCAGCGCCGGGACCCGGCGCACCATCGACTTGGCCTGGGCCCAGGTTCCGTCCAGCACCACCACCTGTGAAGGCGGCGGCGAGGGGGGCGTGGTCAACGGGCCCTGCTCGGAGGGGAACAGCAGCCAGGTGTCTGGGGCGTCCAGCCCGGAGAGATCCAGCGGGACATCGCGCGCGCCGTAGGTGCGCAGGCTGAGGTTGGGCATCGCCATCGCCGCGGCGCGGGCGGTGCCGGTAGATTTGTAGGTCTCCCGCTGGTGCCGGATCAGCAAAAAGTGCGTCCGGGTCGGGACGGAGGGGAGCTCGGCGCACAGACACAGCTGCGCCTTCTGGTAGCAGCGGTGGCAGCGTCCGGGCAGATCCAGCGGGGTGCGGGAACGCATGGGCGCGCGGTTTGTAGCACGGGGTATCGTGCGGGTCGTGCTCGACCGTCGGCTCGCCCTGCCCGTCCTGCTGTTCACCAGCCTGGGAGGCGCCAGCGCGCGCGCGGCCTCCTGCTACGACGAGAACGACCTGCCCACGGTGTCCAATCTGGAGGACCACCGGGGGCAGCTGAAGGCCTACCTGGGCGGGTCGTTGTATGACCAGCAGCAGGAGCTGTTTCCCACCGCCGTCCTCCAGGAGCCCTCCTCCTGGCGTCCCTCGGGCCCCTCGCGGTGCGGACAGCAGGCGTGCGGCTTCGCCCCGGAGGTCCGCGAGCGAATCGAGAAGTGCAAGGCCCGGCTGCCGCCGATCACCCTGGGCGAGAAGGAGGCGCGGCGGCTGCGTCCGGATCACCCTCCGGGGCTGATCCCGGAGCAGAAGATCGCCGCCTGCATCGAGGCCGACGGCTATCTGTGGTTCGGGATCTCGTTCCGGGAGGGACGGGGAGTGGGCGGAGTGGGCCGCTACCACCTGGCGACCCGGAAGCTGGAGGTGCGCCGCCCGACGCTGCTGCGCGGCTACTCGTCCACCCAGCTGGCGTGGGACGGCGCCCGGCTGTGGGTCGGCACCGAGTCGCTGGGCGAGTGCATCGGCTCCAACCTGGCCGTGGGGCTGGTGCGCTACGACTGGAAGAAGGACCAGGCGCGGACCTTCAAGGGCAGCGAGGACGAGGGCCCCTGCGGCTTCGTGGTTCACGGGCTGGCCTACCGGACCGGCGCGGTGTGGGTGGCCACCGACCTGGGCCTCAGCCGCTGGGACCGGGTCTCCGACAGCTGGGAACACCAGGTCTTCGCCCGCGCCGGGGAGAGGCTGGAGGCCCGACGCACCAGCTGCCCGGCGATCTACCGGGAGGTGCTGCCCGGGCTCTCCACCGCTCCCGGATCGACGGCGATGTTTGGCTCCGCAAAGGATCAGTTCACCTCCGCCCTGCGCGCCTTCCGGCCGGGCGTGGCGACCCGGCTGCTGGGCGCCGCGCAGTAGCCGCCACCGCCGCGCGCGCTCTAGAGTCGGGGCCATTCCATGCTGACCGACACCGAAGCCGCGCTGTGGTCCCCGCCCTCCCATGACCGGGATCAGGAGCCCAGCGCGCTGGAGGCCCTGCGCGCGGTTCCGCTCTTCTCCGACCTGAAGAACTCGGAGCTCAAGCGGCTGCTGCGGATCATGCACGAGCGCACCTTCCAGTCCGGAGAGGTGATCTTCCGCGAGGGGGACCTGGGCGCGGGGATGTTCATCATCAAGCGCGGCGCGGTGAGCATCGTGATCACCCTCCCCGGCGGCGCCGAGCGCGAGATCACCCGGCTGACCGAGCGGCAGTTCTTCGGGGAGATGGCGCTTCTGGAGGACGCCCCCCGCAGCGCCTCGGCGGTGGCCACCGAGCGCACCGAGGTGCTGGGCTTCTTCGAGCCGGACCTGGAGGGGCTGCTGGAGCGGGACACCAAGCTGGGCTCGCGGGTGCTCTGGCAGCTGGCGCGGCTGATGGCCACCCGGCTGCGCACCACCAATGAGTCGCTGCGGGCGCAGCGCCAGGCGGACGGGCGATGAGCGTCCCGGTCGCGGTCCCCTCCGCGCCCCGTCCACCGCCGGGCGTGGCGCTGACCTCGGTGCCCGCCGGAACGCTGGTGCCGCGGGTGGTCCACACCTCCCTGTCCCAGAAGGTGGCGCGGGTGGCGGTGGGGCTGGCCGTGGCGGGGGTGCTGGCCGGGCTGGGGTATCTGCTGCGCTTCCTGATCACCCCGGTGGCCCTGGCGGTGCTGACCTTCTACGTGCTGGGCCCGCTGGTGAACTGGATGGAGAACCGGCGCGTCCCCCGCGGCGCGGCGGTGGGGATCTGCTTCGTGGCCCTGCTGGGAGCGCTGGTGGGCACCGGGGTCGCGCTGTGGCCCAGCCTGGATGCCTGGCTGCAGGAGAAGCCCAAGACCGGTGAGCAGAGCGTGTTCGAGCTGCAGCTGGCCGCGCGGCTGGATGCCTGGGAACAGCAGGGGCAGCGGACCTACCCGCAGCTGGACTGGCACGCGATCTTCAACAACGCCCGCTCGGTGCTGGAGTCCAACCGCCGCCGACTGATGGAGAGCCTGCCGGCGATGCTGCTGGGGGTGGCCTCCAGCGCCGGGACCTTCCTGCTGGCGCCGATCATCGCGCTGTTCCTGCTGCTGGACGGCGCGGCGATGAACAAGCGGCTGATGTCCTTCGTGCCCAACCGCTGGTTCGAGATGGTGCTGCTGCTGCGGCACCGGGTGGACCGGCAGATCTCCTTCTACCTGCGCGGCGCGGCCAGCGAGAGCGCGCTGGTGGCGCTGCTGCTGGCGGTGGTGCTGTGGCTGGCGGGGATGCCCAACGCCGCGCTGTTCGCGGTGATCTACGGGGTGCTCAACGTCATCCCGCTGGTGGGCCCGCTGATCGGGGCCTCCGCCGGGCTGCTGTACGCGCTGATGGATCCCGCCGCTCCCTCCCTGGGGGTGCTGGCGGCCTGCTACGGCGCCGTCTACGCGGTGGACGCGATGCTGATCAATCCGATGGTGGTGGGCAAGAACCTCAACCTGCACCCGCTGACGATCATCGTCGGGATCAGCGTGGGGGGCGCCCTGGGCGGGATCCTGGGGATGCTGGTCAGCATCCCGTTGATCGCGATCGGCAAGGCAATCTCCGGCACCCTGTATGCGGCCTACGGCCAGCACCAGCGCCACGGGCAGGCAAGCTAGCCTTCGGTCGGGCAAATCCCGTGGCGTGGGTTACAAGCGGCCCATGATCCAGAAGTTCTCGGCCTTCGTCGCCTCCCTCCAGGCCCGTCTCACCAAGCTCTTCCAGGAGTACGGCCGAATTGGCCTGGTGATCTACTTCACCCTCCATTTCAGCCTGATGGCCGCCTCCGCCTTTGGCCTGCACTCGCAGTATCAGGTGGACTCCTGGGCCGGCTTCACCGCCCTGCTGGGCGCGGTGTGGCTGGCCGGCCGGGCCACGCTGATCCCCCGGATCCTGGTGACCCTGGTGATCACCCCGCCGATCGCCAAGCTGTGGCACCGCTACTTTCCCCGCCGCAGCGTGACCTCCGGGACGGGCGACGCGCCTGCCTCGCGCGCGGATCACTGACCTGGAATTCCCCGGCCGCCGGGGTGTTCGCCCGGGCTGCCCCTCTCTCTGCCCGGAGCGCCCCTTGATCCGCCGTTCTTTGTCCCTGGCCACCGTCCTGGTGGCGCTGCTGACCGGGTGCGCCACCACCCCGGAGGGAGCCGCTCCCCCACCCGCCCCGCAGGTCGCCCCGGACGTCAACGCGCTGCGCCCCCTGCCGGGCCGGCTGCCGCACCTGGCGGATCCCACCCGCTACGAGCTGGCGCTGACCGTGGATCCCCGCCAGCCGGAGTTCAGCGGGGTGACCACCCTCCACCTCCGGGTGAGGGTCCCGACCCCGGTCCTCCACTTCCACGCCGCGCAGATGGCGATCTCCTCGGTGACCGCCCGGGTGGGAGGCAAGGTCTTCCCTGGCACGCTGTCCCCGGCCACCGACCCCGGCGCGCGCACCGAGACCAGCGAACACGTGGTGACGTTCCCCCAGTTCCTCCCGGTGGGAGAGGTGAGCTTGACCTTCACCCACCGCGGCCCCTTCGACACCCACCTCTCCGGGCTGTACCGCGCCCGGGAGGGCGCCGACTGGTACGCCTCCAGCCAGTTCGAGGTGGCGGACGCGAAGAAGGCCTTCCCCTGCCTGGATGAGCCGGGGTGGAAGGTCCCCTTCCAGATCACCTTGAAGGTGCCGGAGGGGATGGGCGCCTTCTCCAACGCCCCCGAGGCCTCCCGCCAGACCGAGGCCGGATGGACCACGGTCACCTTCCAGGACACCCAGCCGATCCCCACCTACCTGGTGGGGATGGCGGTGGGCCCGTTCGAGGTGGTGGAGGGCCCGCCGGCCGGAAAGACCCCGGTGCGCGGGCTGGCCCCCCGCGGCCGCGGCGCGTTCCTGGGTGAGGCGCTGCAGATGCACAGCGAGCTGGTCCCGCTGCTGGAGGACTACTTCGCCCAGCCCTACGGCTTCCAGAAGCTGGACGCGGTGGCGGTGCTGGAGTTCGCCGCCGGGGCGATGGAGAACCCGGGGCTGATCATCTACCGGGAGGAGCTGCTGCTGCTGGATCCCCAAACCAGCAGCGAGGGCGCCCGCCGCGGGGTGGCCACGGTGGTGGCGCACGAGCTGGCGCACCAGTGGTTCGGCAACCTGGTCACCCTGGCCTGGTGGGACGACCTGTGGCTCAACGAGGCCTTCGCGGAGTGGATGGCGGGCAAGGTGGTGGATCGCTGGCGGCCGGAGTTCGAGACCGGGCTGAGCCAGCTGGATCGCCGCGAGCGGATGCTCAACGCCGACGCGCTCTCCACCTCGATCCCCATCCGCAGCAAGGGACAGGGCGCCGCGATCGGGCCGCAGTTCGCCTACGCCACCTTCAAGGGGTCACCGCTGCTGGGGATGATCGAGCAGTGGATCGGCCCGGAGCGGTTCCGGGAGGGGGTGCGCGCGTACCTGCGCGACCGCGCCTTCCAGAACGCCACCAGCGAGGATCTGTTCCTGGCGCTGGAGAAGGCCGCCGGCAGCGACCAGCCGGTGCGGGAGGTGATGTCCCGCTTCATCGATCGCCCCGGCGCGCCGATGATCGCCGCCCAGCTGGACTGCAGCAGCCCCCAGGCGCCGAAGGTGACGCTGACCCAGACTCGCTACACCTCGCTGGGCGGCGACACCCGGGCCGGGTTCCCGCAAGGCCAGCCGTGGCTGGTGCCGGCCTGCGTGGCCTATCCGCGCGAAGGCCGGGTGCTGCAGGAGTGCGCCCTGGTGGAGGGCGAGCAGGTGGAGCTGACCTTGAAGGGGATCACCGGCTGTCCGGCCTGGATCCACCCCAACGCGGGGGAGAACGGCTACTACCGCTGGTCGGTGCCGCCGCCGCTGCTGCAGGCCTTGGCCACCGGGCTGCAGATGCCGGCCAGCGACGAGGGTTCCCGCCAGCTGCTGCGCCGCAGCCAGACCGCGTTCCTGGATCAGGCCTGGGCGATGGTCTCCTCCGGCACCCTGCAGCCGGCGGAGTACCTTTCGGTGGTGGAGCAGGTGGCCCGCCGCGCCGACCGCCGGCAGCTGCGGGAGGTGGTCAACGCGCTGGTCAAGGTCGCCAACACCTGGGAGGAGCTGGCCCGCCGTCCCCAGTTCGCTGCCCTGGTCCGCCGGGTGCTGGAGCCCACCGCGCGGGAGCTGACCTGGTCCCGGGACCGGGGCGATGACGTGGACACCCTGCTGTTGCGCCCGCCCCTGCTCTCCGCGGTCGCCTACCACGGCCAGGCCGCCTGGGCGCTGGAGGGCGCCGGGGTGCAGGCCCGCAAGTACCTGGCCTCCCCCAACCAGGTGGCGCCGGAGATCGCCGCGTCGGTGGTGCCGGTGGCCGCCCGCGCCGGACAGCTGAAGGTGGAGGAGCTGTTGGCCCTGCTGGAGCGGGCCCGGACCCCGGCCGAGCGGCTGACCGCGGTGGCGGCCCTGGGCTCGCTGCCCCCGGACCAGGGACTGGATCAGGCGATCGCGCTGCTGGCCACCGAGAAGATCCGACTGCAGGACTTCGGCTCGCTGCTCACCGCGGCCATGTCCCGGCCCGAGTCCCGGCAGCCGGCCTTCGACGCGCTCAAGCGGCACTGGGCCCAGGTCTCCCGGAAGTCCGCCGCCTTTGGCGGAGGCGCCGGCCAGCTATCCAACGTGCTGGGCAACTTCTGCGAACAGAAGTCCCGGGACGAGGCGCTGGCCTTCTTCGCCGCCCAGTCCAACCGCTCGGACCGGGGACTGAACAACGCCACCGAGACCAGCAACCGCTGCATCGCGGTCCGTGCGCACGGCGCGGAGTCGATGCGGGCCTTCCTCTCCACCGCCCCCGGGAAACGGAAGTAGCCGCCCGCTCCGTCCGCGTCGGCGGCCGGGAAACGGAAGGAGCCCCCAGCTCCGTCCGCGTCGGCGGCCGGGAAACGGAAGGAGCCGCCGGCTCAGTCCGGGTCGGCGGCGGGGACGGTCTCGGTCCGCTCGGGTTCTTCCTCGCCCAGCCGGGGTGGGCGCCCCGAGGGAGCGAGCACCACCACCGGCAGCTCCATCGTCCGGGCGGAGATCGCCTGCGGCCGGGAGGGCGGGGCCGTCGGCGCCGCCGTGCTCCGGGTGGGAATCACCTCTGGCTTCGCCTCCACGACCGGCGCCGACGGCAAGGAGGGGGTCACCAGGGTCGGTGGCTGGACGGCCACCACCCCGGTCGCCTCCCAGAGATCTCCGGGCAGGGGTTCGGAGGATCCGGCCGCTTCGGGAAGCAGCAGCTCCTCCTCCTCGCCGCCCTGCCGCTCCCCGGGTTCCCCACCCCACCGATCCTCCGGGGAAGGCTCTGCCTCCTCCCCGGGCGCCTGCGTCTCGAAGCGATCGCCCCACAGCACGGGAGCGGAACTCTCGTCGCTCCGCTCACCCGGCTCCGGGCGTTCGCCGAAGCCCTCCAGCCAGTCCGCGGCCGCTCCCTCCAATCGCGGATGCGGATAACGTTCCAGATCCCCGGCGTTCTCCTCCGGGCGGGGCAGCGCCCGTCCTCCGGTCTCGAACTCACTTCGCCCCTCCGCGCCTTCCTTCTTGGCAGAGCGGGGCCCCGCCTTCTTCTGCTTCCGCTGCTCGAACTCGGACCGCTCGCGCTGCTGCCCGGTGGCCGCGCGCTTCCCCTCGGCCTCCGAGATGGCGGTGGTGGGGCGGTCGGGAGAGGGCTCCTCGCTCCGGCCCGGCAGCGATCTGCCCTTGAGCTCCTTGATTCCCATCCGTGGCTCAGTTCGGCCAGTGCACCACGGTGCCGTCGTCCCCCACCACCCAGATGTTGGAGGAGCTGGTCGAGGAGACGTCCCAGAGGAAATTGTTGTCCTGGTAGAGGTGAGACCAGGCCCCGTTGGTGTAGCTCCAGATCGACTTGTCCCCGACCACCAGCACCGCGTTGCGGCCAAAGGCGGTCACCCCGGTCAGCTGACCTGCGTCCGGTGGAAGGTGGGGGCCCCAGCCCGCCCCGTTCCAGACGGTGACCCCCGCCGAACCGCCGTCGGTCCTGCCCCCCACCGCGTAGGCCAGCTGGGGGTTCACCACGTGGACCGCGGTCAGCTTCAGGTCCGGAAGCTGCGCGGCGGAAAGATCCTCGGGCACCCAGCCGCCGGAGACCGGATCCAGCCGGTAGATCAACGGCGTCGAGTTCCCGGTGCAGGAGGTGCCGCCGACCGCGAAGGTCAGCTGGGGCGAGAGCCCATCCACATCCTCCAGGCAGGGCGCCGACCCCACCGGGGTCAGCGGGATGGCGGAGGCTCCGCCGTCCCAGCCCACGCTCCTCCCCTCCTCGGTGATTCCCAGGAGCGCGCTCCCCCCCGGGGTCTCGAACCCATGCAGGCTGCTGAAGTTGGCCATCAGGTTGCCGGCGTCGATCACCGCGCAGCCGTTGCCCACCATCGGGTGGGTGGCCAGCTGCCCGCCGCGGCTGGCGAGGTGGACCGCGCCCGTCCGGGGGTCGGCCCAGGCTCCCTCCCAGACCGCGGCGGACTGGCAGTCGGCGTTCTGGTTCACGAACCCGGCGGCCCCCGGAGGCCGTACCCGCAGCTCGTCGTTCACCCCGGCAATCCACACCCCGGTGCCCCCATCCTCCCAGGCGCTGACCGAGATCCAGTCCTGGTTGCCCCCTCCCTCATTCTGGGCCACGAACGCCGGGGTGCCCGGACACCCGGCCCCTTCATCGGTGGTCCCATCGCAGTCGTTGTCCTGGGAGTCGCACAGCTCGATCGCGCCGGTGTGGATGAACCGGTTTCCGTCGTCGCAGTCGGTGGCGGCCAGCGAACGCCCGGCGTCGGGAAGGTCGCAGGAGGTCAGCAGGGCCAGACCGGCCCCCTCCCCGTCCAGATCGTCATCCAGATACTGGGCGGCGGGCGGACCGCTGCTCTGGCAGCTGGCAGTGCCCTCCTTGGTGCAGCCGATCACCCCCAGACAGTTCCCCCCGCCGGGATCGCAGGCGATCCCCACCTGGTGGCCCTCGTCCACCTGGCCCTCGCAGGAGTTGTCCACCTCATCGCACCGCTCCGGCGCGCCCGGGTAGATGTCGTCCCGGGCATCGTCGCAGTCGTCGGACGAGGCGGCCTGTCCCGCATCCGGACCGTAGAGTCCGCACACCGGGAACGATCCGCCGTCGGGGGCGCCCCGCCCGTCCCCGTCCCCGTCCGGGTACAAGACCCGAACCGGAGGCACCGCGCAGTACACCGTCCCGTCGGTCTGGCAGGCCAGCAGTCCCGGACAGCCGTCGTTGCAGGCGGCCCCGGCGTCGAAGTCCTCGTCCGGGGTGCCGTCGCAATCGTCGTCCACCGCGTTGCACTGCTCGGGGGCCTGGGGATGGACGGTCCCCTTCGCGTCGTCACAGTCGGACCCATTGTCGGCGCTGGCCACGAACCCGTCCTGATCCACGTCCCTGGCGCTCAGGGCCAGCGCCAGCGGCTGGACCTCTCCCGCGGGCAGGGTCACGGTCTGCTCCTGCACCGCCACCTGCGGCCCGGCGCAGGAGCCCTCGTGGGCCACCGCGCGCACCTTCAGCTCCCGGCTCCAGTCCTGATCCCGGTACACCGCCAGGGTGCGGGTCCCGGTGCGCTCACCCGCGGCCACCGTCACCTCCACCGAGCGCTGCCGGGACGCGTCCTGGGCATCCTCCGCCTCCACCCGCAGACACCCGGGATGAAAGCCGGAGAAGGAGAGCTCCAGGCGGACCGCCGCGTCGCGGGCCTCGCCTCCGCACTGGCAGGCGCCCAGCGCCATTGCCACCCCGATCAGCGCCAGCTTTCGCATGGCTCCCAGGATACCCTTTGTTCCCACTCCGGGGCGCCCCAGGCTAGACCTGCCGGGTGCAAGTCACCCTCCGTCCCGATGGGCTGCTCGAACGCGTGGCGCTGTGGCTGAACCTGGGGCCGGTGCCGGTGGCCCTGTCCTTCTTCGGGATGATGTCCTCCCGCGCGGCGATGGCCGGGGTGCGGCTGGGGATCTTCGCCGCCCTGGTAGACCGGACCCTCAGCGCCGCGCAGGTCGCCCAGCAACTGCAGCTCTCCCCGGACGGTGCCTTGTATCTGCTGGAGGCGCTGGCGGTGGTGGGGGTGGTCCAGCCCACCCGGGACGGCTACACCCTGCGGCCCCGCGCGCGCCGCTGGCTGGACCCCCGCTCCGACCACTACGTGGGCGACTTCCTGGAATACAACTACGCCCAGTGGGACTGGTGGTCGCAGCTGGAGGAGGCGGTCCGCACCGGCCAGGGTCCCCAGATCCACGCCTTCCCCCCCGAAGATCCCCGCTGGCGATCCTACATGCTGGCGATGTTCCAGCTGGGGAGGCTGGCCGGGCCGGAGGTGGTGGGGCACCTGGCGCTGGGCGCCGCCCCGCAGCGGCTGCTGGACATCGGCGGCTCCCACGGCTGGTTCTCGGAGCTGCTGTGCCAGCGGCACCCCACCCTCGAGGCCACGGTGCTGGATCTCCCCGGGGCGGCCACCGCCGGGCGCACGCTGCTGGCGGAGAAGGGCCACAGCGGCCGGGTCCAGCACCGCGCCGGAGATCTGGCGGTGGAGGACTTCGGGACCGGGCTGGACGGGGTGCTCCTGTTCCAGGTCCTTCATCACCTCTCGGAGGCCGACAGCCGCGCCCTGCTGGCGAAGATCGCCGCCTCGCTGCGGCCGGGCGGCAAGCTGGCGGTGCTGGAGTTCTTCGCCGAGCGCGGCCAGCACCGGGTCGACGCCTCGGCGCTGATCGGGCTGCACTACTTCCTCACCTCCAGCGCCGCCGCCTACCCAAAGGAGACGATCCTGGGCTGGATGCGGGACGCCGGGCTGCGGATCGAGAAGGTGAAGCGGATCCGGCGCATCCCCTTCCAGTCGCTGGTGGTGGCCACCCGCCCCTGAAATCTCCTCTCACGCGCTGAGAAAAACCGGGCCCACACCGAAAGTGCGCGCCAGATCTTTCCCCCCTCTATTCAGTAGGGATTTTCTTGGGTACCTTCAGACCCACGCGGGCGGAAGCCTAAGTCCCTGAGGGGACTGTAGAAAAAGCGGCTACATCTACTCCCGTGTCCTACAGCGCAACACAACGGGCTACCCCCCGATAATCCCTGCATCCCCCTCAAAAAGGACCGCCGAATGACCATCCGTAGAGTCGACCAGCCGACCATTACCCCGCCCCGGACCGAGGCCACCGCGGTTCCTGCTCCTGCCCAGGCCCCCGTGGCCGCGCGCCCCACCGAGGCCTCGGCCTTCGGCGGCGCCACCAAGAACACCGCCGCGCTGGGCACCACCACCGCGCGCCCCTCTGACCACGTGGCGGGCTCCATCGCCCCCGGCCAGAGCACCCCGGTGGCCCCCGGGCCGCTGAGCCTGAACTCCAAGGCCGCCCAGGAGGCGATCAACAAGAGCCTGGAGTACATCAACCAGAAGCTGGGCCAGAGCCTGGGCCGCGGCGCTGACGCCGGCGCCTCCTTCAAGCCCAAGGGCGTGGAGCAGGACGACCTGGGGATGACCCACGTCCGGCTGGACCGCACCCACGAGGGGGTGAAGGTCTTCGGCGAGCAGGTCATCTCCCACCTGGACCGCGACGGCAACGTCAGCAGCCTGACCG
Organism: Myxococcaceae bacterium; assembly: GCA_036675345.1. Taxonomy (GTDB): domain Bacteria; phylum Myxococcota; class Myxococcia; order Myxococcales; family Myxococcaceae; genus JALYOC01. The sequence continues at coordinate 95,264 of JAKFFE010000031.1, read as the reverse complement.
GCGACGCCGAGCGGGTTCCGGCCGGGCTGGGCACCGCCACCCTGGGGGTCTCCGAGAAGGAGGCCCGCGCGATCGCCAAGGAGGCCTTTGGCGACAAGCTGGACAAGGGAATCACCCTGGAGAAGGTGATCTACAAGGCGGATGACGGCCAGTACAAGGTCGGCTACCGCGCCGAGGCCCAGAACCTGATGGGCGGCGCCGAGCCGAAGCGGATGAACTACCTGATCGACGGGCAGACCGGGAAGATCGACAGCTCCTGGAACCAGATCGGCGGGATCCACATCCCCAAGAACGTCTCTACCGAGCCGGCCCCGGTCACGGTGAAGGCCTCCGCCACCCCCGAGGCGGCGATCGCCGACAAGTCCACCGTCACCTCCACCATCTCCATCGCCGAGGACATCAGCATCGAGAAGCTGGGCGTCGGTCTGGACATCCCCCACACCTGGAAGGGCGACCTGGTGGTCACCCTCACCTCCCCCTCCGGCACCAGCGCGGTGATCCACAACCGCACCGGCGGTTCGGCGGACAACGTGACCGGCGACTTCGACCTCTCTGCCTTCGCGGGCGAGTCGGCCCAGGGCGACTGGAAGCTGACCGTGGAAGACAAGGCCAACCGGGACACCGGCACCCTCAAGTCCTGGGGCCTGGAGATCACCGGCAAGGGCAAGCAGCCGCCTCCTCCTCCTCCCCCGGTGGACAAGAACGACGACAGCACCCTGTACTCCGGCAAGGTGGACATCGGCGGGACCCAGCGCCCCGACGGCACCTGGGAGATGAAGGATGACACCCGCGGCAAGGGGATCACCGTCCTCGACGCCAAGGGCTCTTCCCGTCCCGGCACCGGCAGCCAGCCGATCACCGACAACAACGGGGTGTGGGGCGAGGCGGGCGACCCGGCCAACCAGAAGGCCGCGGTGGACGCCGCCTACGGCGCCCAGGCCACCTACGACATGTACAAGGAGCTCCTGGGCCGCGACTCCATCGACGGCAAGGGTGAGGCGCTCAAGAACCACGTCCACATCGGCAAGAACTATGTGAACGCGTTCTGGGACGGCAACCAGATGTCCTACGGCGACGGCGACGGCAAGACCGCCTCCGCGCTGACCACCCTGGACATCGCCGGCCACGAGATCACCCACGGCCTGACCGAGCGCACCGCCGGGCTGATCTACCGGAACGAGTCGGGCGGCATCAACGAGTCGATGTCCGACATCATGGGCACCATGGTCGAGTGGCACCAGGCGCAGAAGAACGGCTCGGTGAAGTTCGACTGGGCGGTGGGCGAGGACTGCTGGACCCCCACCAACGGCGACCCCACCGACGCCCTGCGGTACATGGACGACCCGACCAAGGACAAGTACTCGGTCGACAACTACAAGAACTACCCCAAGCAGACCGAGGTTCACGGCAGCTCGGGGATCATGAACAACGCCTTCTACCTGCTGGCCCAGGGCGGAACCAACCGCACCTCCGGCATCGAGGTGAAGGACGCGATCGGGCCCGCGGACGCGGCGAAGATCTACGGCCGGGCGCTGATGCACTACATGACCCCCTCCACCACCTTCGCGCAGGCGCGGGCGGCCACGGTGCAGGCGGCCACCGACCTGTTCGGCGCCGACTCCGCCCAGGTGGCGAAGGTCCGGGAGTCCTGGACCGCGGTGGGCGTGAACTAGGCCCTTCCCGCTTCAGGGAAACGAAATCCAGCGGCGGATCGGTCTTCGGACCGGTCCGCCGTTTTCGTTGCGGGGTTCGTAGGGACGGCGCTGCCGGTCCCCCTGAGCGAAGAGGTGGGACTACCGGGGAATCCGACCCAGCGCCGCATGCAGCTGCGCCAGGGTGAACGGCTTCTCCAGGGTCGGGTTGGAGGTCTGGGCCAGGAAGTTGTGGGCCTCGGCGGTGAACGCCCCACCGGTCATGAACACGATCCGCGAGGCCTGCTCCGGGTGGCTGGCGCCCAGCGCGCCGTGGATCTGCGCCCCGGAGAGCTGGGGCATGTTCAGATCGCAGAGCACCGCGTCGAAGGCATCCCCGCCCTGGAGACGTTCCAGGGCCTGGCGCCCGTCGGGTTCCACCACCACCTCCATCTCGGCGGCCAGCAGCATCCCCAGGGTCTTTCCCAGGGCCAGGTCGTCATCGATGACCAGCACCCTCAGTCGCGGGACATTCACGGACGGACCCACCCAGGATAAGGGATTACCCCTAAGAACTCAGCGGCGCGAGGGTTAGCACGAACCGGCGCCGCTGGGTGGATCCGCGTGATCGCCGGCGGTGCTAGCGGCGGTCCTCGCCGCCGGACTGCTCGCGGGAGCCGATGATCACCTCGCAGGTGCAGGCCCCGCCGGCGCAGACGTCGCCGGCGCCGTCCACGCACTGCAGCCCACCGCAGCAGGTGGCGCTGGTGGCGCAGGCCTGGGTCTCGCCCGCGCAGGTGGGGATCTCCGGGGCGGTGTCGTCGTCCTGAACGCAGGAGGCCAGGTCGAAGAACATGAAGATCAGCGCCTTCTCCTGGGCGGAGGGGGCCTGGTCCAGGCAGATCTCCGGGAAGTAGGTCTCGTTGTCGTCCAGGGCGCCTTGCGAGACGTGGAAGCTGCTGAACACGGTCCGACCACACTGCAACCCCTCGCCTCCGTCCGGAAGCGCCGGCGGATTGACCGGGGTGTTGAAGGTGAAGTGGGTCACGATCGGTCCGCCGCCACCGGCGAGACGTGCATTGAAGCCGGAGATCCATTCCCGGGCCACGCCCGCATCCACCGAGTCCACGTTGTGCCGGACCTCGTGCAAGCCGATCCAGCCGCGCGTCTCGGAGGCGCCGACGTTGACCAGCCAGTCCGCGAAGTCCGCCCCCTTGGGGAAGGAGGTGACCACCCCGGCGTCGAAGCGGTTTTCATACGGGTTGACCGGATCTGCCCGGTGATTGACCACGCCGCTGGAGACAGAGGGGAAGTGCTTGTTGTCCTGGATCCAGGCGTAGCTGTAGTGGGTGGCGAACATCCGGCCGCCGGCGGAGGTGTACTCCACGATGTTGTTCATCCCTCCATCCGTCTTGGCGGGCGTGTTCCGGTCGGTTCCTTCGCAGGGCAACATCACCACGTCGTACTGCTTGAGGGTGTCCACGCTTCCCCACAGCAGATTGGAGCGGGGCGCGGTGGTCGACAAGTCCACCCCTCCTCCCGCGCGGTAGTAGTGCACCCGCCCGTTGCCGGTGGGCTCGGTGACCTCCGCCGGATCGATCCCCACCTTCAGCAGCAGGCACTCGAACGGATCCGCGCTGCCGGTGGCGATGGCCATCTTCGGGATGTCGCCCTCCGCCTTGTTGCGCGGCAGCCGGGTCAGGCCCACGTCGGTGATCGGCGCCACCTGGCAGGCGGTGACCGCGGGGATGGTCACCTGCCTGCGCCACTTGCCCAGCTGGATCACCAGCGGGATGTTGCTGCCGGCGGGGACGTTCTCCAGCCGGAAGGTGCCGTCCGGACCGGTGAGCGCGCTGGCCACCGGGTTCCCGGAGACCGGACCGCAGCGATCACAGGTCACTCCGCCATCGGGGAAGGCCTGCACCGGACCGTTGGGGACGTAGACGATCGCGTTGTACAGCGGCAGATCCCCCTTGGGGGTGTAGACGGTGCCGGTGAGGGTGGTGGTCCCGCCGTCGGCGCAGGTGACCTGCTGGCACTCCAGCCCCACGCAGGGAACGCTGGCGTCGTGGCCAGCGTCCGTCCCGCCGTCGCCGCCGCCGTCGGTCCTCCCGCCATCCCCGCCGTCGCTCCCGCCGCCGCCATCCGTGTCGTCGGTGGTGCACACCAGGCCCTGGCACTTGGCGCCGGTGGGGCAGTCGGTGTCTTCCTCGCAGGGGATCTCCCCTCCGCAGTTGCAGGCGTTGACGGTCACCACCGCCACCAAGGCGGCCACCAGGAATGTCAGTCGGGAAGAATTCATCGGCGTGCTCCAGTCCGGCCCGGCAAAGAAAGTCAGCTCCGGTATTTTCGCATGAGTTGTACCGATACGTGCACTCCTTGATGCGGGTCCAGGCATCCGACATCCGCCCACGAGAGGCCTTTCACCCATCGCCCGCGGGGGGTGCGCCGCCGGCCTACAATGCGATCTTCCGATGAGCACCCTGCACGCGCTTCGCAGCGCCACCCGCTTCCGCTGTCTGGCCGAGACCTGTGAGGACACCTGCTGCGCGGGGTTGAAGGTCCCGGTGGAGCGGTCCGCCTTCCTGGCGCTGCAAGAGGCGCTCTCCACCGAGGAGGCGGACCGCCGGGCCTTCGCGCTCCATGTGCTGCGGGACGAGGAGACGGTGGAGGGCTATGCGCGGATCCGCCCCGACGCCCAGGGCCGCTGCGGCTTTCTCACCCAGGGCCGGTGCGGGCTGCACCAGCGCTTCGGAGAGCCCGCCCTGCCCCGGATCTGCTCCACCTTTCCCCGCGCCCTCTCGGTCCAGGCGGGCCAGCCGGTGCTCACGCTGTCCCTGGCCTGTCCGGAGGCGGCCCGGCTCTGTCTGCTGGCCGAGGACGGGGCCGAGGTGGAGCCGGCCGACCCCGGCCTGTTCCCCCGCGACCCGCTGCTCCCGCCGTCCGCCTCCACCCCGCTGGGCACCGCCCTCTACCAGGCCGCGCGCACCGTCCACACCCTGCCCGGGATCTCCTTGAGCGGGCAGCTGCTCACCCTGGCCCAGCTGGCGATGCGGACCGATCCCGCCGAGGTGGCCGCGCTGGCCACCCTGGAGTCGGCGCGGGAGGTGGCCGCCCGCTTCCAGCCGCTGATCCTCCCCTGGGACAAGGTGACCGGGCTGTTGCTGGGGGCGCTGCAGCAGCGCCGCGGCTACGCCGCCCAGCCGCGCTTCGAGGCCTGGGTGGAGCGGCTGTTCACCCGGCTGGAATCGGCGGGAGCGCGCACCGCCACCGAGACCACGGCGCTGTACCGCCAGCGACGAGACGCGCTGGAGCAGACCTTCCCGGTCCAGTGGGAGCGCTACTTCCGCAACTACGCGCTGTACCAGTGGACGCGCTTCCCGGTGGAGGAGGCGCCCAGCCCCATCGCCTACCTGTGCCGGCTGACGCTGCGGATGGCCCTGCTGCGGCTGCTGCTGGTGCTGCAGGCCTCGGATGCGCCCAGCGCCGGAGCGCTGGATCAGCTGGCGGTGGAGACCTTCCAGCTGACCGCCAAGCACCTCGAGCAGCACCCGGTGTTCCGGGAGCTCTCCGACTCGGTCCTCGCCTGCGGGGATGCGGACCGGTTCGGCAAGACGCTGCTGTTCGCGACCTTCCTCTAGCGCCAGACCACGGCGGAGGGCGGCGGCGCGGCGGCGCGGCGGCGGGTGTCGGTCTCCTCGATCAGCGCGTGGTTGGAGGCGCCCTTCACGATCTGCACGAACAGGTCCTTCACCCGGCGGGGCTTGTTGCCCCCGTTGTCCTTGAGGATCTTGTCCACGTCGTCACCGGTGCCGTGGTAGTCGGGGTTCAGCTGCCCGCCCCCCTTGGGGTTGGAGAGCCCCTCGAAGAGCATCAGCACATCCTCGCCCTTCTTGGAGAAGCTGGCCCCGTCCTGCCGGTTGGCGAAGGCGCCGATGTCCCGGTTGATGACGTCGAACGGATCGGCCATCCCGCTGTTGGCGGTCTCCAGCACGTCCCGGAAGTAGTTGGCCTTGCCCTTGGTGGTGTCCAGCACCGAGAGCCGCTGGTCGTCCCAGCGCCCCACCATGTCCATGTTCACCACCCCGGAGATCTCCTTCAGCCCCAGGCCGGGGATGGGGTGATCCACGAAGTACTGCGAGCCGACCAGCCCCTGCTCCTCGGCGGCGGTGAACAGGAAGAGGATCGACCGGTCCAGCTTCCCCTCCTTCTGCAGCTGCATCAGCTCCGGGATGGAGGCCATCAGGGTGGCGCTGCCCGACGCGTTGTCGTCGGCGCCGTTGAACACCTGGCCCTTGCTGTTGACGCCCACGTGATCGAGGTGGGCCATCACCACCAGCACCTCGTCCTTGTTCGGACCGGTGCCCTCGATCAGGCCCATCACGTTCTGGACGTTGCCGGCGCGCTGGGAGACGGCGCGCAGTTCGTCCACGGTCAGATCCCCGTTCGGGCCGCTGCCCCGGGAGGGGGCCACGCCCTGCTCCTGCACCGTCTCCCGGTACTTCTGGTTCAGCACCTTCAGCTGGTCCGGCCCCAGCGAGTCGTCCAGGTAGTGCCCCAGCTCGAAGGCGGTGTGGTTGAAGTCCTTGGGATCCAGCGAGTGCGGCTCTTCGTGTTCCTGGACCGAACGGCCGGCGTCGAAGTTGAACACGTCGAAGGTCTGGAAGTACGGGCTCTGGGAGTCGGTGGGGTTGGGGCCCTTGAGGCCGTACTGCTGCAGGAAGTCCCGCACGTAACCGGAGGCCTTGTCGTAGCCGGCGGACGGGCTGTCCCGGCCCTGCATCTCGTCGGAGGCCAGGATCTGCAGGTGCTTCATCGGATCCGAATCATCCGAGGCGGGCGGAGGAGGAGGCGGCGGTCCGTCGATCGGTTCCCCGGCGATCTCCAGCGACCAGCGCTCCAGGGTGCCCACGTCTCCGCGGGCCTTGTCCTCCACCGTCAGCTTCCACTCCCCCACCGAGGACTCGCCCTCGAAGCCCTCCAGCGGGAACACTCCCCGCAGATCATCCGCCGAGCCGCCGGCGCGATCCGAGAGCACCACCGTCTTGCCCGACGGGCTGGTCAAGAAGACGGTCAGGTCTCCGCGGTAGCTGTGGGCCAGGCCCAGATCCACCGAGAGCTTCTGCACCCCCACCGCTCCGTCGATCCGGATGGTGGACTCCACCTTGCTGTTGTCGCCGATCGCCGCCTGGGGGCTGGCGGTCCCGGTCAGGGTCTGCGCCTCCGGCTCCGCGGACAGATTGGGCAGCGGCACGTGGGGCCCCGCCGCCGACCCCAGCGCCACCGGCGCCTGGGCCGAGGGAGGCTGGAAGCCCGACCGATCCGTCGCCCGGGGCTGCTCGGTCCGCGCGGGGACGGCGGCCTCGTTGCGCGGCTGCTGGACCGTGGAGACCACGGGCGGCGCACTGCGATCGATTCGGGTGGTCATGGGGCGATCCTAGCTGGCGGGTGAACAATTATCGCCGTGGAGGACAAGGTGTTGCGATGTGGGACGAAGATATATTTCCCTGTCCTTGCGCGGAGTTGGCCGCCAGGGCCCCAGGGACTCAGCGCTTGGAGTGGCGCTCGTGCTCCAGATTGCGCTCCTCATCCAGGGTGGAGGAGCCGTACTCCTCCTGGTACTGCTTGGGGTTGGAGTGCCAGGCCAGATCGGCGGGGACCTTGCCGCCCCCCCGGGTCCCGGAGCTCCACTCCTGGGTGTGGTAGTCCTGAACGCGGCGTTCCCCCTGCGGGTGCTGCTGGGCCTGCTGCTGTGCCAGTGCTGAAGACTTGTCGCTCATGGGGCACTTATAGCCAGCCCCGCGCCCCGGCGGAATCTCCCTTCACCACCGGATGTCGACCACGAATTTCCGACCCTCGGCGGCGATCACCGTCGCGCTCGCCTCCTCCCGGGTCAGCGCCAGGATCGACTCCAACGCCCCGCAGGCGAAGGCCGGCATCGGCGCGTCCTCTTCGAAGGTGGCCCTCCAGTTCCGGGGTCCCAGCGCCTCCATCGTCACCTCCACATCCTCCCGCGCCACCCGCATGTAGAAGGGGAGGCGGGAGAGGACCCGCTCGGCGCCCAGCATCGGCGCCGCGGTGGCCAGCACCCGGCCCACCACGGTGCGCGAGAAGCCGGCGGTAAACAGCCGCCCCAGGGTGCGCTGCGCCTCCTCCAGGGACAGCTGGGGGAACATCACCTCGCACACCGCCACCCGGGCCTGGTTCCAGACCTGGGCTTCGTACTTCTCCTTGGGGTGGGCGGGATCAAACCCGGCGCGGATCACCGCCTCCAGTGCCGGACCCTGGATCTCCAGCGCCCGCACGAACAGGCCCTCAAACGCGCGAAGGGTGACGACCTCCATCACAGGGAGTTTGGACCGAAACGGCGGCACCAGGAAAGGCGCGCGTGCTATGCGTCCCCCCGGTCCCCTCAATGAGAGTGCTTCTACGGTTGGTGGCATTGCTGGCGGCGCTGGCGCTGGTCGCGGTGCTGGGCCTGTTGGCGACGGGCGGTTGGAGCGGCCGGGGCCGCACCGCCGCGGCGATTGAGCTGCAGGCTCCGCCGGAGCTGGTGTTCTCCCACCTGATCCAGCCGGAGCTGCTGCCGCGTTGGCTGGGCGGACTGGCCCGCAGCGAGTTCCTCACCCCCGGCGGTCCGAAGGTGGGCACCCGATCCCGGGAGACCCTGGGCGATCCGTCCGCTCCCTTCCAGTTGGAGGTGGAGATCACCCGGCTGGAGGCGAACAAGCTGCTGGGGCTGAAGATCTCCCATCCGGAGTTCCTCACCCGCGGGGTGTACGTGGTGAAGGAGCGCGACGGGCGCACCACCCTGATCTCCGAGAGCACCACCCAGTACCATCACCCGGTGTCCCGGCTGTTCTCCCCGCTGGCCACCCGGCTGGCCCAGGTGAAGCTGGAGGAGGATCTGCTGCGGCTCAAGGCGCTGCTGGAGGGTCCGGCGGAGCCGGCGGTGGTCGCCGCCCAGGAGGCCAGGGCCGCCGCCGCCGCCGAGGCCAGCGTGCCGCTGGATCCGGAGATCACCTCCTCGGACCTCGCCGACGCCGGAGTGGCGCCGTCCCCCTCCCCCGAGCCCGTCGCTCCGGACCCGGTCGAGAACCTTCCCGTGGAGTCGCCTCCCGCGGAGCCGCCGGCGGCGGAGGAGCCTCCGGTGGAGGATCCGGCCGTGGAGACGCCCACTGCTCCCCAGCCCCCCCCGGAGGAGCCCGCCGGTCAGCCGGCCCCGCCACCGACCACTCCCCCCGCCTCGGAGGAGCCGGCGGTGGAGGAACCGCCTCCGCGGGACGACTCCCCGCCGGACGGAGGCGCGGCCTCGCCCTGAGACAGGACCGATTTCCCCATCTTGGGGAAATGGATCCTCCGTCCCTCCCCCTTCGCAGCGTTCCCTACCAAAATCGCCCGATCCTCCCGTTTCCCCTGACAGCGCGGCCCGCACTTTGGCAAAGTCCGCGCCGACGCCTTCCGTGGGGGGCGAAGAAGATCTCAACCCGTTTCATTTGGAGATCACCGGATGTCTTCTCCGCAGACTGTTTCTGAGCTGTTCCTGGACCGCATCGCCAAGACCCCGAACGCAGAGGCGTTCCAGTTCCCGGCAGGCGGTGGCTGGAAGTCAATCACCTGGAAGGAGACCGGCGAGAAGGTCCGGCAGATCGCCTGTGGCCTGAGGGCCCTGGGGCTGTCCGCTGAACAGCGGGTGTCCATCCTCTCCGGAACCCGGGTGGAGTGGATCCTGGCCGACCTGGGGATCCTCTGCGCAGCCGGCGCCACCACCACCATCTACCCGTCCAGCACCGCGGATGAGTCGGTGTACATCATCAACGACTCCAACTCGGTCTTCGTGTTCGCGGAGAACGACGAGCAGGTGGCCAAGCTCTCCGGCAAGCGGGGCGAGCTCAAGGACATCAAGAAGGTGATCACCCTCGACGGCAAGTCCAGCGCCGATGGCTGGGTGATGTCGCTGCAGGAGCTGTACGAGCTGGGCAAGAAGAAGGACGCCGAGGATCCGGCGGCCTTCGAGAAGGTTGCCCTCAGCCCCACCAAGGACTCGCTGGCCACCCTGATCTACACCTCCGGGACCACCGGCAAGCCCAAGGGCGTGGAGCTGACCCACGACTGCTGGGTGTTCGAGGGTGAGGGAATCGACAGCCTGGGGATCATCAGCCCCTCCGACCGCCAGTACTTCTGGCTGCCGCTGGCGCACTCCTTCGGCAAGGTGCTGGAGGCGGCGCAGCTGCGGATCGGCTTCCCCACCGCCATCGACGGCCGGGTGGAGAAGCTGGTGGAGAACCTGGCGGTGGTCCAGCCCACCTTCGTGTGCGGCGTCCCCCGCATCTTCGAGAAGGTCTACAACAAGGTCGCCGCCAGCGGCACCGAGGGCAGCCCGGTCAAGCGCAAGATCTTCAACTGGGCGATCGGGGTGGGCCGCGAGGTCTCGGCGCTGCAGCAGGCCGGTAAGCCGGTCCCGGCGGTGCTCAACGCCAAGCGCGCCCTGGCCCACAAGCTGGTGTTCTCCAAGGTGCACGCCCGCTTCGGCGGCAAGCTGCGGTTCTTCATCTCCGGCAGCGCGGCGCTCTCCAAGGAGGTCTCCTCCTTCTTCCACGCGGTGGGGCTGCTGATCCTGGAGGGCTACGGCCTCACCGAGACCAGCGCCGGCACCTTCGTGAACCGGAGCAGCGCCTACAAGTTCGGCACCGTGGGCCAGGCGATTGGCACCATGCAGGCCAAGCTGGCCTCGGACGGGGAGATCCTCCTCAAGGGCCGCGGGGTGATGCGCGGGTACCACAACATGCCGGAGGCCACCGCCGAGGTGTTCACCCCCGACGGCTGGTTCAAGACCGGCGACATCGGCGAGCTGGACGCGCAGGGGTTCTTGAAGATCACCGACCGCAAGAAGGATCTGATCAAGACCTCCGGCGGCAAGTACGTGGCCCCCCAGTTCCTGGAAGGGAAGCTCAAGGCCGCCTGCCCCTACTTCAGCCAGGTGGTGATCCACGGCGACAACCGCAAGTTCATCAGCGCGCTGGTCACCCTGGATGAGGAGGCGATCCGCAAGTACGCCACCGAGAACGGCGTACCGGGCAAGACCTACACCGAGATCGTCACCAACCCGAAGGTGAAGCAGCTGATCCAGGGGTACTTCGACAAGCTGAACAAGGAGCTGCCCAGCTACGAGACGATCAAGTACTTCGCCATCCTGCCCACGGATCTGACCATCGACTCCGGGGAGCTGACGCCCAGCATGAAGCTGAAGCGGAAGTTCGTGGAGAAGAAGTACATCCACGTGCTGGACGAGTTCTACAAGGACTCGGCCGCCGCGTAGGTCGTTGACTGTCCCCGCGAGCGCCGACCACCGGCGCTCGCGGTCCTTGTCTCACCCACCAAAGGGGGAAGCGCGCGCGTGGCGACCTACGAGATCCTCTCCTCGTTTCCCTCCGGCAATCAGCGAAAGTCGTTGGCGGTGCTGCGTGGGTTCGCCGCGTTCCGCAAGCTGGTGGTGGCCCGGCAGATCCTGGACGACGTGCGCGACGATCAGCAGGCCTTCGAGGCCTTCCTGCGCGACGTGAAGGTCGCCGCCGCCTTCTCCCACCCCAACATCGCGGATGTGTTCGACCTGGACGCCCAGGCCGACCAGCTGCTGCTGATCAGCGAGTTCGTGCCCGGGGGATCGCTGGCGGAGATCCTCCACGCCTGCCGCCGAGCCAAGCTGCGGCTGCCGCTGGAGCTGATCCTGCGGGTGATCCAGCACGCGGCGGTGGGGCTGCACTACGCCCACAACTTCGTCGACCCCTCCGGACGCGCGGCGGGGATCATCCACCGCCACCTGGACGAAGAGGCGCTGGTGGTGTCCTTCGACGGGCTGACCAAGGTCACCGACTTCTGCGTGCCGCCTGCCGCGGAGTCCCAGCCCGAGGCGGACCCCTTCCGGGCCCCGGAATATGACTGGGGCGACTCGCTGGATGGCCGGGCGGACGTGTTCTCCCTGGGAGTGGTGCTGGGCCGCGCGCTGCAGGAGGTGCGGCAGACCGGCGGTCCCCCCGTTCCCCCCGCGCTGGATTCGGTGGTGCAGCGGGCCACCGCGCGCACCCGCGAGCAGCGGTTTGGATCGGTGCTGGAGTTCGCCAAGGCCTGCGAGGCGGCCGGCGGCCGGGGCTGGGAGCCGGCGCAGGTGGCGGCGTTCATGCGCCGGCTGTTCCAGGACCGCCGGGCCCGGATGGCGGAATTGGTCAAGCTGGTGGAGGTGAAGGAGACCACCGCGGTGATGAAGCTCTCGGACATCTTCGAGAGCGGCGGAGGGGCGGGCAGCGACGCGGCGATCGCCGAGGCCACCCAGCCGGGGCTGCGCAATCCACTGTTGCCGGAGGACGACGGGGAGGACGGGGCCACCAGCATGGTGCTGCGGCCGCCTCCCACGGTGGGGGTGGCCGCGGAGCCACCGCCCCAGGCGATCGCCCGGCGGCGGCCCGGGCTGCGGCTGGGTCGGGCCCTGCTCAAGCTGATGGTGTGGGGGGGGCTGCTGGGCGGCTCCTTCCTGGCCGGGGCGTACGTGATGAACCCGCCCGGAGCCCAGCGGCTGGCGCAGACCCTGCTGCGCCGGGGCGCGGTGCTGGCGGCCCCGGCCTCGGAGGCCGAACTGCAAGCGGCCAGCGAGCCGGCGCCCGCGAGCGTCCCGGTGTCGTCGGAGGATGGGGGAGCCACCGGCCCCGAAGATGCGGGGGAGACCCTGGCGGCCGCCCCGGAGGACGCGGGCGTCCTCGACGCGGGGACCGAGGAGGCCGACGGCGGGGAGGCCAAGCCCCCCGCCAAGCCCAAGCGGAAGCGGCGGCGCTAAGCCGCCAGGACTCCCGTGGCGGCCCTCGACCCGCCGGCAAGGCCCGGGAGCAGGTGGCAGGTGTGGCAGAGGAGTCGGACCTCGCGAGCAAGCGGCGCACGGGCCCTGGGGTCGGGCTCTCCTGTTGACCCGGCGCAAGCGCCCCACTTCGTGACGCCTTCATGACCACATCGGCGGTTAGGTGTCAGTCATGTGGAACAAGGCACTGGCCCTCTACTCGTACCTGATCTTCGGTCTGCTGGCGGCGCTGGCGATCCCCACCCTGGCGGTGTTGTGGGGGGTGACCCGGCCGTTCGACTCCACCCGCCGGGCGCCGGGCCGGGCCTTGCGGCTGGTGGCGGTGCTGATCGCCAAGCTCTGTCCGCTGTGGCGGCTGGAGATCGAGCAGGGCAGCCGGCGGCCGGCGCCGACGTTCGTGGCGGTGGCCAACCACGAGTCGATGCTGGACATCTTCCTGATCTCCCACGTGGGCTGGGAGATGAAGTGGGTGGCCAAGGAGTCGATCTTCAAGATCCCGGTGTTCGGCTGGCTGTTCCGCCTCTCCGGGGACATCGCCCTGCGGCGCGAGGACCGGGAGAGCGGCACCGCGGCGATGGAGAAGGCCGAACGCTATCTGCGAGACGGGATGCCGGTGATGTTCTTCCCCGAGGGCACCCGCAGCCAGACCGACGAGCTGCGCCCGTTCAAGCTGGGCGCCTTCCGCGCAGCGATCCGGGCCGGCGTGCCCATCCTGCCCATCGCGGTGCACGGCACCCGGGACGGGATGCCGGTCGGTTCGCCCTGGATCCGCCGGGCCCACGCCCGCGGGGTGGTGCTGCCGCTGGTCCAGACCACCGGGCTGCAGGAGAGCGACGCCTCCCGCCTGGCGGACGAGGTGAGGACGCTGATCGTGGCGCATCGCGATCAGCTGATCCGGGAGCGGCAGGCGCAGCGGGCGACCAGCGTGGCTACAGCTCCGACAGCGACTGGCGGGCCTCGGCGGTCAGCTGCCCCGAGTAGTCGGTGACCTCCCAGACCGCGGTCTGGATGGTCAAGAAGGCCATCGGCTCCAACTCGCGGCCGGCCAGGAGCTGGGTGATCTCCAGCAGCCCGGGGCTGTCGGTCACCGGTCCCAGCTCGTAACGGTCGGTGTCCGAGGAGGCGTGCCGCTCGGCGTTGAGGCAGTAGGAGCTGATCAGGGTGGGGATCACGGTGCGGGCGGGGATCACGATCACCACCTCCTGCTCCACGAAGCCGTTCTGGGTCTCGGTGGACTGGCTGATCAGGATCAGTCCCGGCGGCAGGGTCACCGTGATCGGCGCGTCGGTGTCGTTGCGCAGGGAGAGGCAGACGGTCACCAACGCCCCGGTTCCGCGCCGCTCCGCGTCCACGCAGTCCTGCTCCGCGCTCCCCTCCAGCTCCCCCTCCACGCTCACCCCGGCGGGCAGGTTGAACGGGGTCCCGGACGGTCGGGCGGTGCTGTCGCCCAGGCCGGGCGGTTGGGAGGAACAGGCAGTGACCAGCAGGGCGGAGGCAAGCAGGGGCAGGAGGCGCATGGGATTCCCGGGTTCCGAGGCAAAGCCCACCTAGCAGGCGGGCTCCCGGCAGTAAATCGCCCGTGCCTCCCCCGGGGCATCCCGGGGTAGATCCTCGCGGCGGAGGCCCCCACCCATGTGCGGTCGCATCGTCACCCGCAGCACCCCCCAGGAGTTGCAGGACGCCTTCCGGCTCAGCGCGGTGCTGGCGGCGCCAGAGCGCCCCCACTTCAACGTCCCCCCCACCCTGGAGATCCCGGCGGTGATCAACGACGGCAAGCGCGAGCTGGACCTGCTGCGGTGGGGGCTGGTCCCCAGCTGGACCCAGCAGCTCAAGGGCACGCCGCTGATGAACAACGCCCGCGCCGAGACCCTGGCGGAGAAGCGGACCTTCAAGACCGCGCTGGAGCGCCGCCGCTGCGTGATCCTGGTGGACGCCTTCTACGAGTGGCGCCGGGAGGGGAAGACCAAGACCCCGTTCCTGATCCGCCGCAAGGACGGGCGCCCGATGGCGTTCGCCGGGCTGTGGGACCAGTGGCAGTCCCCCGAGCACCAGCTGCTGCGCAGCTGCACCGTGGTGACCTGCGGCCCCAATGAGGTGATGCGGCCCATCCACGACCGGATGCCGGTGATCCTGGAGGGCGCGGCCTTCGAGGCCTGGCTGGCCCCCGAACAGCGCCCCGCCCAGGACCTGCTGCCGATGCTGGTCCCCTGCCCTCCAGAGCTGCTGGAGGCCTTCCCGGTCTCCCCGCTGGTGAACTCGGTGAAGAACAACAGCCCGGAGCTGCTGTTGCCCCACACCGCGATCAACCCCCAGCCGGAGCTGGCGCTGGGCTGAAGCGGTCCCGCCGGGGTCTCCGGCAGTCACCCCCACGCCCGGAATCTCCCGATGGCCGGGGTGCGGCTGGCCCAGCGCTGGGGCCGCCCGCGCGCCTGGCGCCGGCGGAACCCCCGCTGGAGCGCACTGCTAGTTCTGGCTCAGCGCCGGGGCCACCAGCGCGCCCTCGCTGACCATCTCGATGTCCACCGCCTTGCCCTTCACGGTGAAGCGGTTGACCAGCACCTGATCCGCCCCGGCCATCTTGTTCATCGCGGCCAGGCCGTCGAAGAAGTTGAAGCCGGCGCGCTTGGCCTGATCGGCGAACGCCTTGTTCCAGGCCGCGGGGTCGCCGTCGGTGGCCCCCTGCTGGAGGGCGTTGGCGAAGTCGGAGGCGCGGGCGTACTCCTTCACGTCCTGCTTGAAGGCCTCGGTGCCGAACTGGGCCTCATACGCCTTGCGGTACGCGTCCCGGGTGCCGGTGTCCTTGGCGTTGCGGTAGGTGTCCAGCACGTTGCGCGACCACGGCCCGTAGTGCGCGTCCGCCCACTTCGGGACCTGCCCGCCGTTCTTGTCCGCCAGCACCTGCCCGTAGGAGGTCAGGGCCTGATCCCGGCCGGCGCCGCGCAGCTTGCCGATCCCGGCATCGGTGATGAACACCTCGATGTCGGTCTGCAGCTTGCCGTAGTCGTTGCGCGCTCCGGTGATGAAGCCCACCACCCCGCGGCCCTCCTTCTTGCTGGCGTCCAGCACTTCCGGCCGGGCCGGGACCGCGCCCAGCGAGGCGGCCAGCTCGCGCCGTGACTGCAGCTCGCCCTCGGAGGTGAAGCGATCCTTCTCCTGGTAGCCGACCCGGTAGTACTTGGTCCCGTTGGGGGCCTCCGGGGTCCGCACCGAGACCGCCTCCACTCCCACCTGGCGGTTCCGCCCCCAGATGCTGTTCTGCTTGCGCTCGGCGATCGAGGAGTCCAGCCGCTCGCCGCGGCCCTCCACCACCACCTCCACCATGGTGTCCTTGCGCACGTTGCTGGACGCGTAGAGCTCGGTGTTGCCGATCCGCGCGTCGATGTGCTTCTCGGTCTGCTGGGTGGTGGTCACCGACGACTGGCGCAGCGCCACCCCGGAGGTGTCCTTGGCCGCCAGCTCGATCGCCGCGTCCGGGTTGCCCCGCACCAGCTTCTCGTAGGCCGCCTTGGCCTCCGGCCTGGACAGATCGAGGGTGAAGGTCAGCCCCTTGCCCTCGGAGTTGGACTTGGAAGAGCCGATCGCGAACTCCGCGGAGAGCGCCTTCTTGGTGTCCGCCAGCTTGGCGGCCAGCTCCGGCTTCTTGGCCAGCACCGCCAGGATCGACCCGCCCGCCGCCGCCAGCTCCGCGCCGTTGATCTCCGCGCCCAGCTTGGCCGCGAACTCCCGGCCCTTCTCGGTCTTCTCCAGCTCATCCAGCCGGACCTGCACGGTGGTGGCGTCCAGCTTCTTCACCTGGACGTTCATCTCCACCTGCTTGCCCCGCTGCACCTCGAAGCCCACCCCGGCGGTGACCTTCACCCCCGGAACTCCGGCCTGCCAGCCGGCCAGCACCCCGGCCTTGCCGCTGATGTTGGCGGTGCCCCGCATCTGGAACTCGGAGCCGGTGGCCATCGCCTGGGCGTCCTGGGCGGTCATCGCCAGCCCGGACGCTCCGCCCTGACCGTCCGCGCGCGGCCCCATCGACCGCCACTCCAGCGCCTTCTTGGCCTCGAAGCCGTAGCTGAGGCCGATCCCGGTGCCGATCGACCCGGAGTGTCCGCCGCCCAGCTCGTAGGCCCCGCCCTTCTCGATCCAGCGCACGTCCTTGCCCTGGGCCTGCAGGGCCTCGGTGGCCGCCTTGCGGACCGGGTCTCCCTGGATCGCCGGCTCGTTGGGGCCGGCGTCGCGGCGGAACAGCTCCACGCTGGCGCCCAGCTGGTCGTAGGCGATCCCCAGCTTGCCCTTCAGCTCGGTGGTGCGGGCCTCCTGCACGGTGGTGCTGGTGGACAGGGCCTGGGCCGGGGCCAGGTTCCCGCGCAGCAGCGCGTCGTAGGCCGCCTGGTGCGCCGGCTTGCTCAGATCCAGCTGGAACTGGTCGACCCGGTTCTCGATCTTCTGGGCATTGCGCGAGACGCCCACCGTCACCGCCACCCCCTTCTCGTCACCGAAGGTGCGATCGAACCCCTGCGAGTTCTGCGCCTTGCCGGTGAAGTCCACCACCGCGTTCACGGTCGATCCGGCGCCGCGCGCGATCTTGATCTCCACCGCCCGCTCTCCGGAGATGCCGGCCTTGAAGCCGTCCGCCTCCCCGGCGATCCCCATCTTCCCGGTGGACTTCATCGAGAAGGTCGCGCCCTCCGGCAGCGCCAGCGCGGTCCCGGAGGTGGTGGGCAGCGCCGGGTTCCCGGTGGAGGTGGCGGGCAGGGCCAGCGCGTACTCCTTGGCGGTGTCCCGCGAGAAGCCCACCTTCCGCTCGCCAGCGAAGGCGGTGGTCAGATCCAGCTCCTGGGTCAGGGTGCCGGTCTGGGTGCGGAGGCCCTTGCCGTCGCGACCGGAGACCTCCTGCCACTGCCGGACCAGGTCCACCCCCACCTGGGTCTCGCCGCGGTTGATCCCGCCGCCCAGCGTCCCCTTGCCGGTGGTGGTGGTGTTCACGTTCAGGCCATCCGGGCCCTGGGTGGTGACGGTGGTCCTGGACTGCTCGAGGCCACCATTGGCGCGGAAGCCATCGGGGCCGGTCTCGTCCTTGATCCCTCCGGCGAGGCTGCCCCCCTGGGTCTGGGTGGTGGTGGTGAACACCCCGCCCTTCGCATCGCGGATCTGCACCACCTGGTTCGAGCGCTCGCCGCCCACCTGGGCGGAGGCCACCACCTCCCCGGAGGTGTGCTGCAGCGATCCCTGGCCCTGGAGGGTGGAACCGTTCTTCTGGGTGACGGTGGTCCCCTCCGGCCCGGTGTTGACGGTGGTGCCCTGGGTCTTCCCGCCGCTGACCTGCGCCGAGTACTGGGTGGCCCCGGTGCTGTCCTTCACCCCCAGGTTGCCCTGGGCCTGGGAGGACTGGCTGGTGATGGTCCGCACCCCGTCCGGGCCCACCGCCTGGGAGGAGCCGTGCTTCTGCTCCAGCGAGGCGCCGCCGGAGAACACGGTCTCCCCCTGCTGGGTCTGGCCACTGACCGCCACCTGGGTCTGCGAGCCCTGGCTGTGGGTGGTGGTCTTCCCGGCCGCCGAGGTCTCCTGCTTGATCCCTCCGCTGATCTGGTGCGAGGCGGAGGCGGAGAACTGGTCCGGGCCGGTGGTGTCCGCCACCGAGCCTCCCACGGTCAGCGAGCCGTTCTTGTCGGTCACCGTCCCCAGCTTCACCCCGTTGGGATCCTTGAGCGTGGTGTGGCTGTAGCTGCCGGTGCCCGCCACCGTGCCCTGGAAGGTGGTCTCCCCGGAGGTCTTGCTGGTCTGCAGCTTGCCGTCCGCGCCCAGGGACAGGGTGTCGCTGCGGCCGGTGGCGCCGGTCTGGGTGGTCTGCTTCCCGGTCACCTTCAGCTGCGATCCGCCGTCCGAGCCGATCGTCCCGGAGAGGGTGCGGGTGCGCTCCTTGGTGCCCGCCTCGTCGGTGGTGGTCTGCTGGTTGGCCCCGCCGGAGACCTTCACCTTGTTCGCCGCCGGCGTCTGGGCAGTGGCCACCACGTTGGCAGCCCCGCCCTCCACCACCCCGGAGGTCTTGGGGGTGGTGGCCATCAGCTCCGCCTTGGTGGCGCGGAAGCGGACCAGGTCCTCGAAGGCGCGCTGCGCGGAGGGGTTCTTCAGATCGAGGACGAAGACCTTCTTGTCCCCCTTCTTCGATCCATCCAGCGCGACCTCGATCCGATCGCTGTCCAGCTTGCGGACGTCCAGCTTGGCGCCGCCGCCGGAGTCCTGGCCCCACAGCTCGAAGCGCGCGCCCGCGGCCAGCGCCCTGGCCCCCTCCCCGGTCCGCGGCAGCTTCGCCCCATCCTGCGGCCGGCTCTCAGTGGAACCGGAGGTCGGAGACAGGGTGCCAAGCGCGGGGGTGAGGTTGGGATCGTTTCGGATGGCCATGGGTGATTTATATTCCGGGCCACTCGATAAAAGTTGTCGCGGAAGCCGATTTAATACGGGTTAGCGATGTCTCAGAATTTGGGAATGAGGAGACAACCGCTCGCGCGGTAGGAAGCCGGGGTGACTGGCCCTGCGCGCACCGTCCTCTGTGAAGACGCCAACACCTGGCTGGCGGGCGCCGCGGTCCAGACCGGGTGCTCGTTCATCACCTCGCTGCCGGACGTCTCGGAGCTGGGAAACACCCCCCTCGCGGAGTGGAAGCGCTGGTTCCGCGGGACCGCGGAGCGGATCGTGACCCTCACCCCCGAGGACGGAGTGGCGATCTTCTTCCAGACCGACATCAAGAAGGACGGGGCCTGGGTGGACAAGGGCTACCTGGTCAGCCGCGGCGCGGAGGAGGCCGGGGCCGAGTTGCTGTGGCACAAGATCGTCTGCCGCGCACCGCCGGGGACCACCACCTTCGGGCGGCCGGCCTACGCCCACCTGCTGGCCTTCTCCCGGGGGCTGCGCGCGGATCCGGGGCGCTCGACCCCGGATGTCCTCTCCGCGCTGGGGGAGATGACCTGGGCCCGGGCGATGGGGGCGGAGGCCTGCGTCGCCGCCTGCCGGTACGTGCGCGACCACACCGCCACCCGGACGATCATCGATCCCTTCTGCGGCCAGGGCAGCGTGCTGGCGGTGGCCAACGCGCTGGAGCTGTCCGCGATCGGGGTGGAGCTGTCGCGCAAGCGGGCAGAGAAGGCGCAGCGGCTGCGCTGGAGCGCCGCCCGCGGTTTCCATCTGGACGATCCCCTCCGACCCTCTTGACGCCTCCGCGCCTTCGGTGCCCGGATACGCGCCTCCACCACGCAGGACCTGGAGTGATCCAGAGGGGGAAGCACATGGCTGCCAAGAAGGCGTTGAAGAAGGTCACCCAGAAGCTCAAGGCCAAGGCCAGCTCGGCGCGGGCGAAGGTGAAGGCCAGGGCGAAGTCAGTCACCCGCAAGGTGGCGCCGGTCCCCAAGGGCCTGGGCACGGTGACCCCCAACCTGGTGGTGAGCGACGCCGCCGGCGCCCTGGAGTTCTACAAGCGCGCCCTGGGTGCCAAGGAGAAGAACCGCACCGTCGGTCCCGACGGCCGGATCTGGCACGCCGAGTTCCAGATCGGCGACTCGGTCCTGTACATCAACGACGCGATGACCGGCGGCCGCGGCCCCTCCACCGCCGCCCACCCCTCCCCCACCGGCTTCATGATCTACGTGAAGGACTGCGACGCGCTGTTCAACCGGGCGGTGGCCGCGGGGGGCAAGCCGTCGATGCCGGTGGCGGACATGTTCTGGGGGGACCGGGTGGGGGAGGTGCAGGACCCCTACGGCCACTACTGGAGCATCGCCACCCACCAGAAGGACCTCACCCCGCGCCAGATGGCGGCGGCCACCGACGCCTTCGCCAAGCAGATGGCCAGCATGGGGGCCCCCGGCGAGACCAACCCGGTTCAGTCCGGTCCTCCCGGCGGCGCCCGGGCGTAGCCCCCTTGCCTCCGGGGCCAGCGAGCGCGCTCTTCGCGGGTGCCATGCCGGCCACATTCTGAGAAGGTTTGAAGGGCTCCGGATTCCCTGTCCGGGGCCCTTCGTGTTCCATGGCCCAACCGCTCTATGCACCGCAGTCCCTGGCCCGCTTCCGCTGTCTGGGCGAGACCTGTCCCGACACCTGCTGTGCGGGGTTCGTGGTCCGGCTGGAGCCACCCGATCTGGCCAGGGTGGACGCGGCGGTCGGCACCTCCCGGACCCTGCGGGCGCGAAGGAAGCTGGCGATCCACCCGGAGGAGGACGGAGAGGGAGCGGTGGCCTCGCTCCAGCAGGGAGAGGGCTGCAGCTTCCTGGACGCGGACAAGCTCTGCGCCCTGATCAAACGGAAGGGACAGGACGGGGTCCCGGATGCCTGCGCCCTCTACCCGCGGACCCTCTCCTACTATGAGGACCACGTGGAGCTGCGCGGCACCGCCGGCTGCCCGGAGATCGCCCGCAGCCTGGTCACCGAGAGCGACGCCCTGGTGCTGGTGGAGGTGCCCGGCGACTCGGTGGCCCGCATCCCCGCGCCCGGCCCCCGCCCCGCTCCCACCCCCTACACCCAGCGTCGCAATCAGGTGCTGCGGCTGGGAGATCGGGTGCTGGCCGCCCCCGGTCCGGCCCGCCAACGCCTGGCGGTGCTGGGCCGTTTCGCCTCCTCGGTGGAGGAGACCTTCCATCGCCACAGTCCCCGGGTCGATCAGCAGGTGTGGTCCGCCGCCTCCCAGCGTTTTCTGGGGAAGACGGCGGCCGCGCCCACCACCCGCTGGCTGGGGCAGGCCACGGAGAGCGACCGGACGCTGGGCGCGCAGATCCTGTTCGGACTGCTGATGCACCTGCGGGACGGGGGTTCCCGGCGGTTCACCCAGCTGCTGGATGCCTCGCTGGCCTCGTACCACCAGGCGTTGCCCAGCGGCTCCGACGACGCCCTGTTCTCCGCGCTGGCCTCGGAGTACCAGCACCGCAACCAGGCGCTGGAGGCGAGGGTGGGCCCGGCCCTGGAGGGCGCCCTGCGCCGCTACCTGCAGAACGAGTGGCGCCGGATGTGGTTCACCCAGTCCCGCTCCCTCTCCGCCCATCTGTTCGGCCTGGGCCTGGAGCTGGCGGCGATCCGGATCATCCTCATCGCCCACCCGACGGTGGTGGCGCTGCTGGAACGACCGGACGGCCTGCCCCAGGAGTCCGGGTTCACCCCGGCCCTGATCGACACCCTGCAGATCGTCTCCCGCCGGCTGGGCAGCACCCACGGGCTGATGGAGACCCTGGAGGAGCAGCTGAGCCCCGAGGCTTTGGGGACGGACACCGCCGGCCGGCTCCGACTGCTGCTGGCCTACTGCTGAGTCAGTAGCCGATCACCGGCGCCTGGCGCAGGTAGGTCGGGTCGCTGACCTGGGTGAGCAGGAAGGCGGCCACGTCCTCGCGGGAGACCATGCTGCTGGGGCGCTTCTCGCTCGTGCCCACCACCGCTCGCCAGGTCCGACGCCCGGGCTTGTCGGTCAGCCCACCGGGCCGGACGATCACCCAGTCCAGCCCGCTGTGCTGGACCACCTCCTCCGCCGAGGTCTTGTCGCGCATCGGCGCACCCACCACCAGATCCAGCATCTTCTGGAAGAGCCAGGGGGTGGTGTTGCGGCTGTCTCCCGCGCCCCAGGCGCTGAGGAACACCAGCCGCCGCACCCCGTGCTGCTTCATCGCCGCGATCACGTGGCGGATCCCGATCGTGCACACCGGGGTGGTCTCCTTCCGGGAGGTGGGACCGACGCAGAAGATCACCGCCTCCTGCCCCTTCACCGCCTGCTCCACCTCGGAGGGTTCGGACACGTCGCCCTTGATCACCTCCACCTGCTGGTGGGGTTCGATCACCGCCGGATTGCGCGCGAACACCGTGAGCTGGTGCCCCGCCGACAGGGCCTGCTTCAGCACGAGCTTCCCAGTTCCCCTCGAACCACCGAACACCGCGATCTTCATGAAACCTCGCGTAGGCCGAAGGTCCGAGGGAAGCAAGCGGCCGGCTCAGCCCCCCTGCTTCCGGGTGGCCAGATCCTGCTGGAGCGCCGGCGGAAGGTTCCGGGTCGCCTCCCGGTAGGTCAGCCCGGAGAGGGTGTGGAGGTGTTGGAGGACAAAGGCGTGCACCCGCTCCGGGCGCTTCTTGGTGACCTCACGCAGGACCCAGCCGATCGCCTTGCGGATCCAGAACACCTTCTCCGGGATCATCCCCGCGGCCAGCTCGGCGAACAGCTCGAAGTCGCCTTCTCCCTGGCGGAGCACGTCCAGCTGCGCCAGCAACGCGGTCCGCCTCACCCACAGGTCCGGGTCCTGGGCCCAGCGCCGGAGGAGCGCCCCTTCCCGCCCGGAGCGACCGACCACCGGACCGATCACCTTGACCGCCAGCCAGTCCACATGGGCCCAGGTGGGAGAGGCCCGGACCAGCGCCAACAACCAGGGCAGATCGGCTTGCAGCAGCACCTCCTCCCGGCGCTCCAGGATCGCGATCCCCACCGACCTCAGCTCGAACTCCTGGGTGGCGAACAGGGCCTTGGCCAGCGCCTGCAGGTCCGCTCTCCCCAGCGGCGGATGCGCCTTGAGGAACTGTCCGGAGAACTTGCGAAGCGCCGGCATTCCGGTGCCCAGGAACTGCAGCTCGCTCTTCAGGTACCGCTTCTCGGCCACCGCCCGTTCCGGGTTCCCCAGCGGAGCCAGCCCGGCGCGGAGCGCTTCCACCCACTCTGGTGCCGCGGTCTGGGCTGGGGCCTGGGTGCGCATGCGAAGGCCCATGCTGACCGAAATCGGCGCCGGTCCCCACCCCTTCCTCTCCGCCAACGGCCGCTGGTTCGGCGGGCCGGCTCCGTGGTCAACTCGCTTCTTGTGAAGCGCCTCTTCCAGCCAGTGGATCTCGCCTCGCTGGCGGTGTTCCGGTTCGCGTTGGGCGTGCTGATGCTGGCGGAGGTGGGCCGGTACGTCGCCTACGGCTGGATCGCGCGCTACTACCTCCAGCCCACCTACCACTTCACCTACCCCGGCTTCTCCTGGGTCCAGCCCTGGCCCGGGAACGGGATGTACTGGCACTTCGGGCTGCTGGCGGTGGCCGCGGCGCTGATGGCGGTGGGGCTGTTCTACCGCTACGCCGCGGCGGCCTTCGCCCTGGGGATCAGCTACGTCTTCCTGCTGGACGAGACCCAGTACCTCAACCACCTGTACCTGATCTGCCTGCTGTCCTTCTTGATGGTGTTCATCCCCGGCGGCCGGCTGTGGGCGCTGGACGCCCGGTGGGGTCTGGCCCCGCGCGCGCAGACCGCCCCCCGCTGGACGCTGCTGTTGATCCAGGGCCAGCTGGCGCTGGTCTACTTCTTCGGCGGGCTGGCCAAGCTGGAGCCGGACTGGCTCAGCGGCGCCCCCGGCGCCAGCTTCCTGGCCGGCTGGGAGGTGACCCGCCCGCTGGCGGGGCATGGCTGGTTCGCGCAGCTGTTCGCCCTCTCCGGCGCGCTCTTCGATCTGCTGATCGTGCCGCTGCTGCTGTGGAAGAAGACCCGGCTGCTGGCCACCCTGGCGGCGGTGGGGTTCCACCTCACCAACATGCACATGTTCCAGATCGGGATCTTCCCCTGGCTGATGCTGGCGGTGACCCCGCTGTTCTACCCACCCTCCTGGCCCCGGTGGGTGATCGCCCAGGCCAAGCGGCTGTGGTTCGGCCATCCGGTCCCCTCCCCGGACGTCCCCGCCTCCCGCCCTCCCGGCCCTCGTTTCCAGCGCGCGATCACCGCCGCGCTGCTGCTGTGGTTCACCGTGCAGGCCCTGGTGCCGCTGCGCCACTGGCTCTACCCGGGCGACGCCAACTGGACCGAGCAGGGCCACAACTTCTCCTGGCACATGAAGCTGCGGAACAAGAACGGAGACCTGCGCCTGTTCGCGGTGGACGGAGGCAGCGGCCAGGGGGTGGAGCTGGAGCTGGAACGCCACCTGACCCGGCGGCAGGTCCAGAAGATGTCCACCCGGCCGCACATGATCGTCCAGTTCGCCCGCCACCTGGGGGAGAAGATGACCCGGGACCTGGGCCGCCCGATCCAGATCCGCGCCTACAGCTCGGTGGCGCTCAACGGCCGGCCGTACGCGTTCATGATCGATCCCACCGTGGACCTGATGACCGCGCCCCCGGAGAAGTACCTGATGCCCCGAGCGGACGCTCCGCCCGCGTTCTCCCTGGCCGACGAGGACTGACCCGCGGGGATGGGAGACGGCCCTCGGGGATCAGTCGCCGATCGGGCCCACCACCGGCTCCGGCCGGGGCGCTGAGGCCGGCGCCAGCGTCCACCGCTCCACGTTCCACCACACCGACCCGGACTGCCCCGCGCCCTCGAAGCCCTGCAGCGCCCCGGTGTACCCGGAGAGCTGGGCGCCAAAGGCCACCGGAAGCACCGGCAGCACTTCGGCGAACTCCCGCTGCAGCCGCATTGAGAGCAGCCGGCGGCGCTCGGGGAACAGCGAGGTCTCGAACTGCTGGTTGAGGCCGACGGCCCGGGCGGGGAAGTGGGGACGTTCGGTGCGGGTGTCCAGCACGCCGGCGGAGAGGTTGGGCAGGTTGAAGAACCGGGCCGGGCGCTCATCGCGCCGGGTGTGGAGCACCAGCCCCCCGTGGCCGCCGCGGCTGACCGCCTGGAAGGCCTTGGAGGAGGGAACCTTCTTCACCTCCACCGGGATCCCCACCGCCCGCAGCTGGCTTTCGATCAGCTGGGCGGCGTGCGCGTACCCGGAGCCAGGCAGATCGATCACCAGCAGCGGGAGCGTGGGCAGCGCGCCCACCTCCGCCAGCAGGAGCCGCGCCTTCTCCACAGAGAATTCCCGCTGGCGGGCGTCGGCCGCGAAGTCCGGGGCGTCGTCTGGACGGAAGGTGTGGGCAGCCCGCCCGGCCCCCTCCACGTACGCCCGGGCGATCGCCTCCCGGTCCAGCGCGTGCAGCAGCGCCTGGCGCACCCGGGGATCCGCCAACTGCGGCACCGCCAGATCGGGGTGCAGGTACAAGAGGGTGTCGTCCAGCGCGAACCGCACCCGTCCCTGGGGCGCGGCCCGGACCTGCTCCGCCACCGAACCGGGGAGCGCCGGCACGAAGTCCAAGGTCCCCTCGGAGATCCGGGTGGCCAACACCTCCGGGGGCACCACCTCCACCCGCACCCGGGCGATCGCCGGCGGGGTCCCGGCGAAGTGCGGGTTGCGCTCGTACACCGCCTCCTTCTCGGCGGTGAAGGAGACCAGCCGGTAGGGCCCGTCGTTCGGCAGCGGCTGGGCGGGATCCCGTCCCCGCAGGGCGTCCATCCCGCCATCGGCGGTCAGCGGCCGGGCCACGTGCTCCGGGTAGATCGGAAAGTCGGTCAAGGCGCCGGCCAGCCGTCGCCGATAGCGGATCTGCACCGTGACCGGATCCAGCAAGGTCACCTCGGTGCGATCCGGATCGGAGATCAGCCCCAGGCTGTAGACCAGGTCGGCGGCGGTGAGCGGTTGCCCATCGCTCCAGGCCAGGTGGGGGCGCAGCCGCCAGCGGACCAGCATCCCGCCGTCCGGCAGCAACCGCACGCTCTCGTCGGTCATCGCCGGGATCGCCAGGGCCAGGTGCGGCTGCAGCGTGCCGTCCGCGTCCAGTTGGCTCAGCCCCCGCCGGGTCAAGGCCCCCAGCCCCTGCGCGCTGGGACTAGAGAGCGAGGTCACCCCCACCCGCAGCTCGTCTCGGGCGGACGCCACCGGCGGACCGGAAGGGGCCAAAGGAGGCGCGGGCGCGCGCTTCCCCGCCAGCTCCGCGTCCGCCTGGGCCAGCGGGATGGTGATCACCGAGGCGCCCACCAGCAACGCCACCGCGCTCAGCGCCATCGCGCAGGCGCGGTCGACCTGACGGGAGCGGGCCAGCCGCTTCTCCCCCAGCCGGAACACCACCACCGTCTCCACGATCGACAGCAGCACCAGCACGTAGGAGGCCAGGAAGAACCGGTCCGCCGCCACCAGGTAGGGCACGTCCGGGAGGCTGCCGGACATGGCGAAGTGGAAGGCCACCACCGACAGCAGGGCAGTCACCCCCATCGCCCCGCGGGCGTCGATCTGGGTGGCGGGCAGCGCGAAGACCAGGAAGGCCATCGCCAGGATGATCGCCAGCGGCAGCATGAACTTGAGCACGTTGGAGGTGCGGGGCCGGCTCAGGTCCACCACGAAGTTCACCGACTCCAGCACCCGGGCCTGTCCCTCGCCGCGGATCGATCCCAGATCCGAGGCGATCACCTCCTTGCCGCTCTCGGCGCGGAAGAATGGCTGGTACTCCCAGCCGGTGATCGAGAACTGCTGCGCCATCCCGCTGCTGCCCAGATCCGGCAGCAGATGCGCCGAGTCCTGGGGCAGGGCCAGCTCCACCTTCAACTGCTGCCGATCGAAGGGGAAGGAGTGCAGCGGAAAGGTCCCCCGGAAGGTGCCCTGCACCCGCCAGCGGATGCTGTGCCAGTCCCCGTCCGACTCGCGCTCCTGCTCCTCGCGGGATTCGATCTCCCCGTTGACGAAGCGCAACACCGGCGGCTCGGGCGGGCCGCTCCACTTCATCCACAGGTCCAGGTCCGCGTTGAAGCGGCCCTCGCGCAGGTCGAAGCCGGAGACGTCCGACAGATAGATCCCGACGTAGATCCGTGGCGCGTTGGCGGCGGCCTGCTCCAGGCTGGAGACGACCGCCTGGGGAGGAGCCGACCGACCGGCGGGGGTAGAGGCAGAGACGAGAAGAAGCGCCAGCGCGAGACCAGTCACGCGCGGAGTCTAGGCCAGGGTGCCCGCAGCGGCCCAACCCTGCCTCGGGTCGGACGTGGTAGAACGGCAGCCAAACCGATGGCCAAACGACCGCTGCTCGAGCGCTTCGCGCTGGGTTACTTCGACAAGCTCTCCGCCGGCGCCGAGATCCGGCGCGACACCCGGGTGCACCTCCTGGACGCCGAGGAGCGCGGGCAGATGCGCCGGATCGAGCGCTCGGCCATCGCCAAGTCCGCCCTGGCCGGCGCGCTGTCCAGCGTGGTGTCCGGCGCCGCGGAGGTCTACGCCGACCAGGCCTTCCCGGCCGCCGCCGGAGCCGCCCTCAACACCCTGGTGGTGTACTGGGGGATCGTGCTGGGCGCGACCCTGGTCGCCTCCATCTTCGAGATCGTCTACCTCTACTGGGACGCGCTCAAGTCGGTGCACCAGATGGCGGCCGCCGCCGGGTTGCCGCTGCGGACCGTGGAGGGAGAGGGGATCGCGGTGGCCATGGCCCGCGCCGCACTGGAGCTGCCCACCCCACCCAACCCGGTGCTGGGCGTGGATCCCCGCCGCGAGTCCTCGCGGGTGCGGCTGGCGATGATCGCCCTGCTCTACAAGGGCAAGATCGCGCTGACCACCTTCCTGCTCAAGGTGCTGATCCGCAGGGTGGTGACCCGCTCCGCGGTCCGGATGGCGATGTACCTGCCCTACCTGCTGCCGTTCCTGGCGGTGCCGGTGACCGCGCTGTGGAACGCGGTGGTCACCTGGTACGTGGTGCGCGAGTCCCGCATCCGCGCCCTGGGCCCCTCCGCGGTCCAGGAGGCGGCGGCGGAGCTGCTGCGAAACGCGCCCGCGGACGGACAGACCCGGGAGGCGATGATCCGCGCGGTGGCCAGCTCGATTGTCCGCACCCAGGACCTGCACCCCAACCTGCACGAGCTGCTGCTGGCAGTCAGCGCCGGAGTTCCCCCCGAGAGCCACCCGGAGGTGGACTCGCCCCAGCGCTTCCTGGAGCTGTTGTCCCGGCTCCCGGTGGAGGCCCAGCGCGCCGTGCTGCGACTGCTGAGCGTGGCCGCGGTGATCGACGGACGGCTGACCTCACGGGAGAAGCGGCTGGTGGGAGAGGCCTGCGCGGTGACCGGGATCGAGATCCCGCCCCGCGATCTGGAGGAGCTGCGGGTGGCCTTCGTCTCCGGCGACGGCTTCCGCGCCGAGGTCCTGGACACCCTGGTCCCCTCCGCCGCCTCCCCTGCCCCCCTCGCCCAGGCCGGCTGACCCACCGAGTCAATAAAGGGGACAGGCTACATTCTGGGCGGGGTGCGTCAGCTACGCCTCCGGTTCCGGCCCCTCGATCACACTCCGGTGGAAGAGGAACTCCTCCGAGGCGGGCTTTCCCTCCCGGGTGCCTTCGATCCGCGCCCGCAGGGTGGTCTCCCCCTCCAGCCAGTAGCTGATCCGGGTGGGGAAATCGTGCGTCGGGTTCTCGAAGGTCACCACCCCCGGGCGGGAGTCGGCGATCCGGCGGAAGCTGACCGTCTCTGGCGAGGCGGCGGTCCGGACCCGGAAGAAGATCCCCTCCGCGCTGGCCTCGATCAGCACGAACTCGTGGAAGACTGTCTGGTCTCCCTTCACCACCCGGGACACCCCCAGCATCGTCCCGCCCGAGGGCGGCGCCCAGTGCTCGTCGAAGGACAGCCCATCCTGGAAGGAGCTCCAGGAGCCGGAGAGGAAGGCCAGCTCCTTGAGGCGCGGATCATCGGGCGCCAGGATTCGCGCGCCGGTGGAGCTGGCGCAGCCAGAGATCAAGCACAGGGTCGCAACGACGGTCCAACGCATCCTTCGCTCCCAGGTCGGCGGGGGGCGCAGTATGCATTCCCGGGGCGGAATGAATCCTTTTTCCCGACCTCTGGCTCCACCCAGCAGGAGACTTCCATGAGCGCCTCAGAGCCGATCACCATCCGACTGCCCGGCGGCCGCCGGATCGACGCCCAGTTCCGCGGGCACACCGTCCACACCGACCAGCCCACCACCAACGGCGGCGAGGACACCGCGCCCTCCCCGTTCGAGCTGTTCCTGGCCTCGATCGGGACCTGCGCGGGGATCTTCATCCAGGGCTTCTGCGCCAACCGGAAGATCCCCACCGAGGGGATCGAGCTGGTCCAGCGGGTCACCCATGGCGAGGACGGCGCGCTGGCCTCGGTGGAGCTGGAGATCCACCTCCCGGAGACCTTCCCGGAGAAGTACCGGGAGGCGGTGCTCAAGGTGGTGGAGGGCTGCTCGGTGAAGAAGGCCATCGCCGCTCAGCCCACCTTCACCGTGCGCCACCGGTAGGGCGGCGCTGGGGCTCGCTCACCGTGGATGCCAGTGTCCGAGCACCAGGCCCACCCCGCCGCGCGCCGAGGAGTCCGCGCGGAGTGGACGTATTCACCAGGCGGACATCGGCCCCAGGTCCAGCACCTGTTGGTAGCCGGCTTCCCGGAGCAGGGCGGTGGCCTTGGCGCTTCGACCGCCGCTGCGGCAGTAGACGACCACCGGGCGCTCCCGGGGGCCGACCTCGGAGATCCGCTCCGCCAGGGTCTGGACCGGGATGTTCACCGCGCCCTCCACGTGCCCGGCAGCGAACTCCTCCGGGGTGCGGACATCCAGCAGCAGCGCGCCCTCGTCCACCCAGCGATGAGCCGCCTCCGAGGTCGTCGCCGGAGCGTGGACCCGGCAGCCGGTCGCCACCACCAAGACTGCGATCGCTCCCCACACCACCCGCGTGTTTCGCATCCGATTCTCCTGTTCGTTGTCGGAGCCATTCCGGCTCGAGAAGGATTCAAACCCGTGCGTGGACCGCTCCCACGCCTTAAGTGAAACCCATGGCCCCCCGCATCCAGTCCGCCGAGCAGGCCCTGATTGATCTGGCCCGCCGGGGCGACGCCAAGGCGATGGACGCCCTGCTCACCCAGCACGAGAAGAGCATCTACCGGTTCGGCCTGCGGATGTGCGGCTCGGAGGACGCGGCCAAGGAGGTGCTGCAGCAGACCCTGCTCACCGCCTTCAAGACCCTGCGGGACTTCCGCGGAGAGGCCCAGCTCTCCACCTGGCTGTACCAGATCGCCCGCAGCTTCTGCGGCAAGACCCGGCGCAAGAAGGTGGATGAGCCAGACGGGCTGAACTCACTGGACAGCCACGAGGCGCAGCAGGTGGCCTCCTCCTCCGCCAACCCCGAGGATCTCGCGCAGGCGCGCCAGATCGGCGAGGTGCTGGAGCTGGCGATCATGGCCCTGCCGCCCAACCACCGGGAGGCGCTGATCCTGCGCGACGTGGAGGGACTCACCGCCGAGGAGGCCGCCACGGTGCAGGGGATCCCGGTGACCAACCTCAAGACCCGCCTCCACCGCGCCCGCGCCGAGCTGCGGCAGAACCTCTCCGCCCTGCTGGAGCCGGGCGGGACCTCCATCGAGTGCAAGGCGCTCTCCGCGGAGCTGGCCGACTTCGCCGCCGAGGACATCGAGAAGGCGACCTGCGCGCAGATCGAGGCCCACCTTGCCCGGTGCGAGAACTGCGCGGCCGCCTGCGAATCGCTCAAGCGGACGGTCTCCCTGTGCAAGCGCATTCCAGGAGATCAGGTGCCCGCGCCCATCCGCGCGGCAGTCAGGCAAGCGCTGGAAGCCTCGCTTCCTTTCAGCGCCCGCTGAATCCTCTCCCCGGTCCTCTGGCTCCCACTCCCGAACCCAGGAGAGCCACGCCATGTACGATCGCCCCTACGCCCACACCCGTCGCTTCGAGGCGCCGCTCCCCGATGTCGTCACCCGGGTCCGCGCCGCCCTCTCCACCGAGGGCTTCGGAGTGCTGACCGAGATCGACGTCCAGGCGACGTTGAAGAAGAAGCTGGAGGTGGACCGCAAGCCGTACCTGATCCTGGGCGCCTGCAACCCGGGGCTGGCCAACCAGGCGCTGAACGCCGATCCCGGCATCGGCGTGTTCCTGCCCTGCAACGTGGACGTCTTCGAAGGCGAGGACGGCGCCACCTATGTGCAGGCGGTCCGCCCGGACCTGATGTTCAAGCTGGTGGAGAACCCCGCCCTCTCGCCCATCGCCGGCGAGGTGGACGTCAAGCTGCGCCGGGTGATGGAGCGGATCTAGGGCGTCAGCCGCAGCTCGCGGGTGACCAGCAGCCGGTCCCCGGCCTGGTAGCGGATCGCGTTCGGAGGCCGGGACTGCAGCAGCGACCTTCCCTCGGGGGGAAGCCCCGGGGTGGAGTCCCACAGGTAGACGGTGGCCGGCTCGGTGCCGCGAAGCTCGAAGGTCACCTCCACTCCCTCCGGTCCGGTGGTGTGGGAGGCCAGGTTGATCCAGCCGTCTGAGGCCAGCAGCTTGCGCACCAGGTTCTTGGAACGCTGGGCGGGGGCGCCGCTGCCGTTCATCTCCAGGGACAGCAGCCGCCCCTCCGGCACCACCACCCCCGCCTCATGGGCCCCCCTCGGGGAGGAGAGCCGCCCCCGGATTCGCAGCCGACCCTCGCTGGCAGTCAGCTCCCGCACCTCGAAGCTGGGCGGCGCCACCGGAAGGACGGGCGCCGGAGCCACGAAGGCGGGCAGCAGGATCGGCCACCGCAGCGGCTGCCGCGGCTGGGAAGAGAAGTCCGCGGCCTCCGCCACCGCGGCCGGCAACGGCCCGGTCATCGGAGTGGCCGCCCATTGCGCAGAGGAGGACTGCTCCGCATCCAGGTGCAGTTGGTACTCCAGGTTGAGCTTCTGCGGGTGCTGGGGCGTGAAGTCCGGCGCGGCGATCGCCCCCACGCAGGCCAGCAGCCACACCCCGGCCGCCACCGCGGACCCGCGCCGGCTGGTTCCCCGCGGAGTCCAAACCGGCATCAGCGGCGCCAGCACCCACTGCAGCACCACCGCCGACGCGCCCAGCCCGAAGATCCCGATCCCGTCGTAGAGCAGCCACCCCACCGGCAGCCACAGGGTGGCCGCGACCAGGAACCCCGGCACCCACAGCCAGACCCCACCGAAGCCCGCCAGGCCGACCAGCCCGGCCACCAGCGCCGGGAGGACGAACGGATAGCTGAGGCCGGGGGACAGGAACGCCAGCAGCACCCCCACCCCGGCGAAGCTCAGCTGGGTCCCTCCCCACAGCCCCCACCGGCCACTTCGCCAGTGCAGCGCCCCGGCCAGCCCGATTCCCACCGACACCGCCACCGCCGCGAAGGCCACCCGCGCGAAGATTGGATGGGCCAGGAAGAAGTACTCGAACCCGCCCAGGGTGTGCAGCACCGCGTGGGTCAACGCCGCCAGCGCCGCGGTCCCCAGCACCGCGCCCCAGAAGGCCAGCAGGCCCCAGCCCAGATCCGGCCAGGCCAGCCGGTCCCGGCGTCGAGCCCGCCACAGCGCACCGCCCACCAGCAGCAGCGCCAGCACCGCCAGCCCCCGGATGATCAGCGGCGAGAAGTGCAAGGTGCCCAGTGAGAACAGGTCGAAGAACACCGCGTCCTCCGTGCCCTCGGGCAGGGGCGCTGCGGCCAGCCCCCGCACCATCTGCAGCGCGTTCTGCCCCTGGTGCTGGATGCTGCCCGGGTCCGCGTGACCGAAGTCGTCCAGCGGCGTGTGGTAGTGCACCTCGTTGCCCACGTAGGCGAAGTTCAAGCCCCGCAGACCGACGCGCTTGTAGACGGTGAGATCGGTGTCGTTCGGGAGCAGCTTGTAGATCGTGTAGTAGAGCGAGTTGGTCACCGGGCGGGTGACCTGCCGGGCGTAGAGCGCGATCATCGGAGCGTTGCGGTCGCTGGTCTCGAACATCAGGCTGGGCCCCCCCGACCCCCGCGCCTCCATGTTCACCACCGCGCCCACCGAGGCCAGCGTCCGGGGATCGGCCACCAGCGCCTCCGCCCCCTTGAGCCCGCCCTCCTCGCCGTCGTTGAGGAAGAACCAGACCGGATGGCTCAGCGGAGGCTGCCCCGCCAGCGCCCGGGCGATCTCCAGGGTGGCGGCCACCCCCACCCCGTCGTCGCTGGCCCCCGGACCGGCGGCCACCGAGTCGTAGTGGGAGGAGATCATCACCGCCGGCGCGCCGGGCTGGGTGCCCTCGCGCACCGCCAGGATGTTCTGCACCTCGGCGCAGGAGTAGATCGAGCTGCACACCCAGCGGGCCTGCAGCCGGGGCGCGTACCCCAGCTGACTCAGCCGCTGGAGGATGACCTGCCGGACCCGCTCCGCCTCCGCGCTTCCGGTGGGATGCGGGGTCCCGTCGCCCATCAGCGCGGCCAGCTGTTCCTGGGCCCGCGCCGCCGAGAACTCCGGCGCCGGCGCGTCCAGGGGCAGCGGCGCCGGGGGTGAGTACCGCCACCCGGTCAGCCCCAGCAGCCCGGCCAGCAGCCCCAGCGCCAACCACCGCTCAACTCCGGAAGGCCGGGGATCGCTCACGGCCGGGCATCAAAGCAGAAGTCAGAACCGCCCGGAGTCCTGGTGCCGCCCGGGTCCGGGAGGCGCCGGCTCAGAACAGCTCGGCGTCCTTGAGCCCAAACGTCTCCACGCTGCAGGCCTGATCCGCGACCTGGCCCTGGACCGTGAAGCTCTCGGTCGGGAACTCCACCGTCTCCCGGTTGCCCACGCTCCAGGAGAGCTGCGGCACCAGCCGGTAGGTTCCGGGCGCCAGGCCCGGGGGCAGGCGCTCGAAGAAGCCGGCGGCGCCTCCCGGCGACAGGCTCATCATGAACAGCAGACAGGCATCCTCGCTCTCCGCCCGATCGAGGCGGGTCCAGGTCTCTCCCTCCAGCCGCTCCAGGGGAGCGAAGCAGTGATCCACGTACAGGCGGTTCACGCTGCTGCGGTTGGTGACCACCACTCCCACGCAGCCGCCGGCCGGGTAGTCGGACTTCAAGGTGGAGGTCTCCACCGAGGCCCCGCCACAGCCGCTGATCAGCACCGCCGCCACCACTGCCGCCCACTCTCGGGTCTTCATCTCCGCTGCTCCTGTTGACGAACCGAGCCGGCACCCAGTTCGGACTGAACCGACATAGCAGGAAAGCCGGTCGACCGTCGGGCACCTCGAACGCCCCCTGTCCAAGGCCCGTCAAACTCGCCTGAGCCTCGGACCGACATCGGCCGTACACTCCGCCGCCAGTGGCTACCGAAACCGAAACTCCGCCCTTCTCCTCGCTGGGCCTCTCCGCGCAGTCCCTCCAGGCAGTGGAACGCGCCGGCTACCAGCACCCCACCCCGATCCAGGTGGGGGCGATCCCACCCACCCTGGCGGGCAAGGACGTGATCGGCTGCGCCGCCACCGGCACCGGCAAGACCGCCGCCTTCGTGCTGCCGATCCTGCAGCGGCTGGGGCTGGAGGGCGGGGTGCGCGCCCTGGTCCTCTCCCCCACCCGCGAGCTGGCGGTGCAGATCGCCAAGCAGGTGGGGATGTTCGGCGCCACCCGCGACCTGCGGATCGCCACCCTGATCGGCGGGATCCAGATGGGTCCGCAGATCGAGGCCCTGGAGGCGGGCGCCCAGTTCGTGATCGCCACCCCCGGCCGGCTGGTGGACCACCTGGATCAGGGTTCGATCGTGCTGGACCAGCTGGAGGTGCTGGTCCTGGATGAGGCGGACCGGATGCTGGACATGGGCTTCCAGCCGCAGCTGATCCGGATCCTCAAGCACCTCCCCGCCCAGCGGCAGACCCTGCTCTTCTCCGCCACCATGGCCGAAGAGGTGGCCCGCTTCGCCAAGAAGCACCTCAAGGACCCGGTGCGGATCGAGGTCACCCCCAGCGGGACCACCGCCGAACGCGCCGACCAGCGGCTGTACGAGGTCTCGCAGGGAGAGAAGACCGGCCTGCTGCTGGCGCTGCTGGCCGAGGACACCGCCAGCACCCTGGTGTTCACCCGCACCAAGCGCAAGGTGGACAAGCTGGCCATGACCCTGGCCAAGCAGGGCCACAAGGTGGAGCGGCTGCACGCGGATCGCTCGCAGGGTCAGCGCCGCCACGCCCTGGAGGGCTTCCGGGAGGGCCGCTACCGGGTGCTGGTGGCCACCGACGTGGCCGCCCGCGGGATCGACGTGGCGGAGATCGGCCACGTGGTGAACTACGACCTCCCCCACGATCCGGAGGACTACGTGCACCGGGTGGGGCGCACCGCCCGCGCCCAGGCCTCCGGCCGCGCCTCCACCTTCGCCGCCCCGGACGACGCCGAGCTGCTGGCGGCGATCGAGAAGGTGATCCGCGGCCCGATCCCCCGCGCGCCCATCCCCCGCGACTCCAAGGTCTTCGTGGCCTACCAGTCCAGCGCCGAGGCCAAGCAGCGCGATCCGGGTCCCCCGCAGCCGGGACACGGGATCTCCACCCGGCCGCCGGGCCAGGAGCCGGGTCGCCACGCCCGGAGCCACCTGAAGAAGAAGTAGGGATCAGGACGGTGAACCTCTCCGCCGCGGACACCGCGCAGCTGCTGACCGCCCTGGTGCTGCTGCTGGTCTGCGCGCATCTGGGAGGCGCCCTCTTCGCCCGCCTCCGCCAGCCCCCGGTGATCGGCGAGATCCTGGGCGGACTGCTGCTGGGCCCCACCGTGCTGGGCCACTTTCTTCCCGGCTGGCAGGCGGCGATCTTCTCCTCCGGCGGGGTCACCCCGGCGGTGCTGGCCGCCATCTACCAGCTGGGACTGTGGCTGCTGATGTTCTGCTCCGGGGTGGAGGTCCGCACCCGGCTGGAGCCGGACGAGCGCAAGACCACCCTGCTGATCGCTGCCACCGGGACCGTGCTGCCCTTTGCCGCCGGGGTGCTCTTCTTCCGCCTGGGAGATCCGGCCGGCTGGATGGGCCCCGCCCAGAGCGCGCCTGCCTTGCTGCTGGTGCTGGCGATCGCCATGGCGGTCACCAGCATCCCGGTGCTCTCCCGGATCCTGATCGACCTCGGCCTGCTGCAGACCCCGTTTGCCCGCATCGCCTTGAGCGCGGCGGTGCTGGAGGACGTGCTGCTGTACGTGGTGCTGGCGATCGCGCTGGGGCTGGCCGGTGGCGCCCAGGGGCAGCTGTTCGGGCTCCCTGCGCTGCTGGGGCTGCACCCCACCGGGGGCTGGTCGCACGCCTACCACGTGGTGGCCAGCCTGGGCTTTCTGGGAGCGGCGCTGACCCTGGGGCCCAGGATCTACAAGCTGGCGATCCCGCTGCGGGACCGGGTGCTGCGCAAGGGCAACGCCATCGCCCTGCAGCTGGCGTTGATGCTGGCGCTGACCGGGGTGGCCCTGTTCCTGGGGGTGGCCCCGATGTTCGGCGCGTTCGTGGCCGGGATCCTGGCCGGGCGGACCAGCCAGGATCCCTCCCACGCCCGGGAGGCGATCACCCGCTTCTCCTTCGCCTTCTTCGTCCCCCTCTACTTCGCCCTGGTGGGGCTGAAGCTGGACCTGGTCCGGCACCTGGACCTCCGGTTCTTTCTCCTCTTCACCCTCTGCGCCTCGCTGGCCAAATGTCTGAGCGTGGCCGCCGGCGCCCTGCTGGCCCAGGAGACGCCGCGGGCGGCGTTCAACTTCGCCATCGCCCTCAACGCGCGGGGAGGACCGGGGATCGTGCTGGCCTCGGTGGCGCACGACGCGGGGATCATCAACCCCTCGCTGTACGTGGGGCTGGTGCTCCTGGCGATCACCACCTCCCTGGTCTCCGGCAGCTGGCTGGGCGCCCAGGTGCGGGGCGGCCGGGCCCTGAGATGATTGGCCGGCCAGGGTTGTCCCCCTGCGCCCAGGGTGCTTTATCCCTGCTGTGGGGACCGAAGCGCTGATCATCCTGGGAGGAGCCGCGGCGCTGCTGCTGACGGCCGCGGTGTGGGGGGCCCGGAGGCTGGGGCTCTTCACCGGCGAACACCGGGTGGACTCCACCGACGAGGACGCCGACGCCTTCGGGTCAATGGTCCGGGTCACCGAGCCGGTGGGCGTCAGCCGGACCGGGCGGATCTTCTTCCACGGGACCTCCTGGCCGGCGCGCACCGTCCAGGGGGAGGCGCAGGTCGGTGACGAGGTCCGGATCGTGGACCGCGAGAATCTGGTGTGGATCGTCGAACCGCTGATCCCTCCGCAGTTGAACCCCTAGCCGAAGAGAGCGGATAGCCATGTTCACCGCAGTCACGGTCGCAGCCCTGCTGACCCTGTTCACCTTCTGGAAGATGTTCAAGGTGGTCCCGATGCGCGAGGCCTGCGTGAAGGAGCGCCTGGGCAAGTTCGCCGGCGTGCTCCGCCCCGGGCTCCACTTCCTGATCCCGTTCGCGGATCGGATCGCCTACCGCCAGGAGATCCGCGAGCAGGTGCTGGACATCCCGCCCCAGAGCTGTGTCACCCGGGACAACATCCAGGTGGAGGTGGACGGGATCGTCTACCTGAAGGTGATGGACCCGGAGAAGGCCAGCTACGGGATCGAGAACTACCGCCGGGCCAGCGTGAACCTGGCCCAGACCACCATGCGCGCCGAGATCGGCAAGCTGGTGCTGGACCAGACCTTCTCCGAGCGCGACGTGGTCAACGAGAACATCGTCCGGGAGATCGACAAGGCCTCCGACCCCTGGGGCATCAAGGTGATGCGCTACGAGATCCGGAACATCTCTCCCTCCCGCCACGTGGTGGACACCCTGGAGAAGGAGATGGAGGCCGAGCGGAACAAGCGGGCCAAGATCACCCTGGCCACCGCGGAGAAGGAGGCCCGGATCAACCTCTCCGAGGGCGAGCGCGCCGAGGCGATCAACCTCTCGGAGGGCGAACGCCAGCGACGGATCAACGAGTCCACCGGCCGGGCCCGGGAGATCACCCTGGTGGCCGAGGCCACCGCCTGGGGAGTGGAGCGGGTGGCCGCCGCCATCCAGCGGCCCGGAGGCCAGGCCGCGGTGAAGACCCGCATCGTTGAGCAGTTCATCGCCCAGCTGGGTTCGGTGCTCCGGACCTCCCGGGTCTCGGTGGTCCCCTCCGAGGTGGCCGGGATCAAGGGCTTCTTCGAAGGCCTGAACCGGATCGGCACCACCGTGGCCGATCCCCGTCCCCCCGCGCTGCGCAAGCCGTAGAGGAAACGAACCATGGACATCTCCGACCTCTTCAACTCCGCGGTGTGGGCCCTGCTGCTGCTGGTGCTGGGCTTCAAGTTCTTCCAGTCCCTGCGGATGGTCCCCACCAAGAAGGCGTACGTGGTGGAACGCCTGGGCCGCTACCGCGCCACCCTGGGCCCCGGCTTCCACGCCCTGTTCCCTTTCCTGGACAAGGTCTCCTACGTCCAGGACCTGCGCGAGCAGACCTTGGATGTCCCGCCCCAGGAGTGCTTCACCCTGGACAACGTCAAGGTGGAGGTGGACGGGGTGATGTACGTCTCGGTGATGGACCCGGTGAAGGCCTCCTACGGGGTCACCGACTACCGCTTCGCCGCCATCCAGCTGGCCCAGACCACCACCCGCTCGGTGATTGGCACCCTGGACCTGGACAAGACCTTCCAGGAGCGGGACGTGATCTCCGCCAAGGTGGTGGAGGTGCTCACCGAGGCCGGCCAGTCCTGGGGGATCACCGTCCACCGCTATGAGATCAAGGGGATCTCCACCCCGGAGACGGTCCGCAACGCGATGGAACAGCAGGTGACCGCCGAGCGCGAGCGCCGCGCGGTGGTGGCCCGCTCGGAGGGCGAGAAGCAGAGCCGGATCAACCGCTCCGAGGGTCAGAAGATGGAGCTGATCAACCGCTCCGAGGGCGAGATGCAGCGGCGGGTCAACGAGGCCGAGGGCCACGCCCAGGAGATCCGCGCCATCGCCGAGGCCACCGCCGCCTCGCTGGAGAAGATCGCCGACGCCGCCGCGCTGAACGGAGGCGAAGAGGCCCTGCGGGTCCAGCTGGTGGACCAGTACCTCAACCAGCTGCAGCACCTGGCCAAGCCGGAGACCCAGGTCCTGCTCCCCGCGGATCTCACCAACCTGGAGCAGCTGCTGGGCTCGGCCGGGTTGGGCACGCCCAAGCGCTGAAGAAAGAAGGGGACAGGCTCAGCCCGTCCCCTTTGGGGTCACGGTGCGTCAGCGCGGCGGGGGCCGAACAGCCGCTGCACCACCACGAAGAACAGGGGGACGAAGAAGATCCCCAGCAGGGTGCCCACCACCATCCCGCCCAGCACCCCGGTGCCGATCGCCCGCTGCGCCCCGGAGCCGGCGCCGGAGGCGAAGGCCAGCGGCAGCACCCCCAGCCCGAAGGCCAGGGAGGTCATCACGATCGGCCTCAGCCGCACCCGCACCGCGGTCAAGGTGGCCTCGAACAGCTCCATCCCCTTCTCCAGATTCTCCTTCGCGAACTCCACGATCAGGATCGCGTTCTTGCTGGAGAGCCCCACCGTGGTCAGCATCGCCACCTGGAAGTAGACGTCCCGCTCCATCCCGCGCAGGAAAGTCGCCGCCACCGTGCCCAGGATCCCCAGCGGGGCCACCAGCAGCACCGCGGTGGGGATGGTCCAGCTCTCGTACAGCGCCGCCAGGCACAGGAACACGATCAGCAAGGAGAGGGAGTACAGCAGCGGGGTCTGCGCGCCCGCCTGACGCTCCTGGAAGGACTGGCCCGTCCACTCCAGCCCCACCCCCTCCGGCAGCTCGCCCACCAGCCGCTCCACCTCCGCCATCGCGTCCCCGGAGCTCACCCCCGGCGCCGCCTCCCCGTTGATCTCCATCGCCGGGACGCCGTTGTACCGCTCCAGCCGCGGTGACCCGAAGGTCCAGTGGGAGGAGGCGAAGGTGGAGAAGGGCACCATCTGCCCCTGGACGTTGCGCACCGACCAGCGGTTGAAGTCCTCCGGCACCATCCGGTACGGCGCGTCCGCCTGGACGAACACCCGCTTGACCCGCCCCCGGTCGATGAAGTCGTCCACGTACTGCCCGCCCCAGGCCACCGAGAGGGTGGAGTTGATCTCCCCCAGGGACAGCCCCAGTGCTCCGGCCTTGGCCGCGTCCAGCTGGATCTCCAGCTGCGGGGTGTCGTCCTGGCCGTTGGGCCGCACGTTGCGCAACACCTGGCTCTGGCTGGCCGCCCCCAGGAACTGGTTCCGGGCGGCGATCAACCGCTGGTGCCCCACCCCCTGGTTGTCCTTGAGGAAGAACACGAACCCCGCCGAGGTCCCCAGCTCCGGCAGCGCCGGAGGGGGGAAGGCAAAGGCCAGCGCGTCCTTGATCTGGCTCAGCGCCCCCATCGCCCGTCCGGCCACCGCGGTCACCGCCAGCTCCGGCGACTTCCGCTCGGACCAGTCCTTGAGGTTGATGAAGGCGATCGCGTTGTTCTGGCCGCTGCCTCCGAAGCTGAAGCCCTGGACGGTGAACAGCGACTCCACCGCCTTCTCGGCCAGGAAGTGGCGTTCCACCTGCTCCACCACCTTCATCGTCCGCTCCTGGGTCGCGCCCACCGGAGTCTGGATCATCGAGAACAAGAACCCCTGATCCTCGGAGGGAAGGAACGAGCTGGGCAGGCGCAGGAACAGAAACCCCATCAGCCCCACCATCAGCGCGAACACCCCCAAGAAGCGCTTGCGGCGGGTGATGATCCCCCGCACCGCCCCCTGGTACTTCCCGCTGCCCGCATCGAAGCTGCGGTTGAACCAGCCGAAGAAGCCCTTCTCCTTGAGGTGGTGTCCCTGGGGGATCGGTTTGAGCAGGGTGGCGCACAGCGCGGGGGTGAGGATGATCGCCACCGCCACCGACAGCGCCATCGCCACCACGATCGTCACCGAGAACTGCCGGTAGATCACCCCGGTGGCCCCGCCCAGGAACGCCATCGGCACGAACACCGCCGAGAGCACCAGGCCGATCCCCACCAGGGCCCCGGTGATCTGGTCCATCGACTTGCGGGTGGCCTCCTTGGGGGAGAGCCCCTCCTCGCTCATCACCCGCTCCACGTTCTCCACCACCACGATCGCGTCGTCCACCAGCAGGCCGATCGCCAGCACCATCGCGAACATGGTCAGCATGTTGATCGAGTAGCCGAAGGCGGCCAGCGCGGCGAAGGTGCCCAGCAGCACCACCGGCACCGCGATGGTGGGAATCAGGGTGGCCCGGAAGTTCTGCAGGAACAGGAACATCACCAGGAACACCAGCCCCACCGCCTCCAGCAGGGTGATCACCACCCCCTCAATCGCCACCCGCACGAACGGGGTGGTGTCGAAGGTCACCGCCGCCTTCACCCCCGGGGGGAAGGTGGACCGCAGCTCGTCCAGCCGGGCCACCACCGCCTGGGCGGTCTCCAGCGCGTTGGCGCCGGTGGCCGCGGAGACCGCGATCCCGGAGGACTGCTTGCCGTTGTAGTGGCTGATGAACCCGTAGCTCTCCGCGCCCAGCTCCACCCGGGCCAGCTCCCCCAGGGTCAACGCCGAGCCATCCGGGTTGCTGCGGATCAGGATCTTCCGGAACTGCTCCGGGGTCTCCAGCCGCCCCTGAGCGGTGATGCTGGCGTTGAGCTGCTGGCCGGCCACCGCCGGGGTTCCACCCAGCTGCCCCACCGCCACCTGCTGGTTCTGCGCCCGCAAGGCGGCGATCACCTCGGTGGGGCTGAGCCGGTAGGTGTCCAGCTTGTTGGGGTCCAGCCAGATCCGCATCGCGTACTTGCTGCCGAACACCTGGGTGTTGCCCACCCCCGCCACCCGGGCGATCGGATCCACCAGGTTGGTGGCGATGTAGTCGCTCAGGTCGTTGCCGTTCATGCTCCCGTCTTCGGAGTAGAGGCCGATCACCATCAGGAAGCCGGTGTCCGCCTTGGTCACCTGCAGCCCCTGCTGCTGGACCACCTGCGGCAAAGACGGGATCGCCAGCTGCACCTTGTTCTGCACCTGCACCTGGGCGATGTCCGGGTTGGTGCCGTTCTCGAAGGTGAGGGTGACCGAGGAGGCGCCGTTGGACTCACTGGTGGCGGACATGTACAGCAGCCCGTCCAGCCCCTTCATGCTCTGCTCGATGATCTGGGTCACCGAGTCCTCCACCACCTTGGCCGACGCGCCGGGGTAGACCCCGCTGACGGTCACCGTGGGAGGGGCAATCACCGGGTACTGGGAGATGGGCAGCTGGAGCAGCGAGAGCACTCCGGCGATCATCAAGATGATCGCCAGCACCCAGGCGAAGATCGGGCGGTCGATGAAGAACCTGGACATGGTGGCTCCGGCTACTGCGGGGGCGGGGCCGGCGAGCCCCCATCGGTCGCGCCAGCTTCAGTGGCCTGCACCGGCGCACCGGGGCCAATCTTCTGCAGCCCCTCCACGA
Source organism: Myxococcaceae bacterium (assembly GCA_036675345.1). GTDB lineage: Bacteria > Myxococcota > Myxococcia > Myxococcales > Myxococcaceae > JALYOC01. The sequence continues at coordinate 52,890 of JAKFFE010000031.1, read as the reverse complement.
TCACCCGGTCTCCGGCCACCAGCCCGCTGTCCACCAGCCACTGGTCGCCCACCGTTCCCTGGGTCTTCACCTCCCGCGGCTCCACCTTGCCGTCCTTGCCCACCACCATCGCGGTGGCGTTGCCCTTGGGATCGCGGGTGATCCCCTGCTGCGGCACCAGCAGCCCGTCCTGGCGGATCCCCCGGTCCAGCCGGGCCCGCACGTACATCCCGGGCAGCAGCATCCGCTCCGGGTTGGGGACCACCACCCTCAGGGCCACGCTGCCGGTGCCGGGATCCACGGTGACGTCCGCGAAGGTCAGCTGCCCCTGGTGCGGGTAGACGGTGCCGTCCTCCAGCAGCAGGGTGACCGGGGTGCCCTCGTTGCGCTCCAGGGAGCCTGCGGCCAGTTCCCGGCGCAGCTGCAGCAGCTCGCCGCTGGACTGGGTGAGATCCACGTACAGCGGGTCCAGCTGCTGGACCAGCGCCAGCGCGGTGGGCTGATTGGCGGTGACCAGCGCCCCCTGGGTGACCGAGGACATCCCGATCTGACCGCTGATCGGGGAGGAGATCCGCGCGTAGCCCAGCATCACCGTGGCCCGCTGCAGCGCCGCCTCCGCCACGTTCACCTGGGCCTCCGCCTGGCGGAAGGCGGTGATCGCCCGCTCATTCTCCTGCTGGCTGGCGGCGCCCTTCTGCATCAGCTCCGCGGTGCGCTTGGCCTCCTGGGAGGCCGAGGCCAAGGTGGCCTTGGCGTGCTGCAAGGCGGCCTGGGCGCTGGAGTGGTCGGCGCGGTAGGTGGCGTCCTCCAGCTGGTAAAGCCCCTGCCCCGCCTTCACCGGACCGCCCTCCTCGAACAGCCGGCGCTTGATGATCCCGTTGACCTGCGGCCGGACCTCGGCGACCAGGAAGGCCCGGGTGCGACCGGGCAGCTCGCGGGTCAGGGTCACCGGCGCGGCGCGCAAGGTGACCACCGTGACCGGCATCGGCCCCGGGGCCTGCTGCTGCGCCGCCGGGTCTCCCCCGTTGCAGGAGATCAGCAAGGACGCGCCCAACAGCAGCCCTGCGGCTCTTCCCCTGGGCGTGCGTGGAAACAACGGCATAGGACCTCGAACAGGATGAAAGGGGCCCAGCCTTCAAGGCTGGCGGGATGGGTACTAAGCAGAGGGGGGATCCGAAGCAATCGCTTCGGATCCCGGGGACAGCCGAAAAGCCGCTCCGCCGACGATGCCGGGAGCCGGAACCTGACAGGGCTCCTCAGTGGGCGGTGCGCGCGGTCACCAGGGTCACTCCCAGGAACGCGACCAGCGAGCAGAACCCCACCAGCGCCAGTCCCCCGGAGGCGGCCGAGACCAGGAACAGCCGCGGCAGGTCCCACTGGGCGGCCACCCCCTCCAGGGTGCGCAGCAGCCCTCCGCTGGAGAAGCACGCGATGGCGATCACCCGCAGCCGGGGGCCCCAGGGCTTGCGCCCGGCGAACCCCGGCGCCAGCCGCCCGGCCATGGTGGCGATCAGGGTGAGCAGAAAACCGAGGGTCAGCGCGTGGCGGCGGGCGTCGTTCCACAGCGGATGCAACGGGGCGCCCCACAGCTCCGCCACCGCGCTGGCCGCGCCGATCACCGCCGACACGGTCAGCAGCGCGAAGGCGGCGCGGGCCCCCCACGGGAACACCGGGTCCACCGTGCGGTCGATGGCCAGCGACCCCACGGACCGCCCCAACCCCAGCCGGACCGCGAAGTGGAACACCGACAGCGAGAACAGCAACTCCGCCCCCGCGCCCAGGACGGTCCAGGAGAACGCCAGCGCCAGCGCCGCGCCGATCACCGAGACCGCCCACCCCAGGGTGGCGATCCAGAAGGCCCACACCTCCCCCGGGGCCCGGCGGTAGGCGGACCTCTCCGCGGGGTAGGTGCTGCCCGGCGCCAGCCCCAGAAAGCCGGTGAACATCCGCGCCGCGATCGCCAGCGCCATCCCCACCGCGAACCCTTCGATCCCCAGCCGGTAGGCGGCCTGGGCCCAGCGATCCTGCAGCAACCCGTAGGCGCCGGCGCTCCCCAGGGCCCAGGCATCGGCCAGGCCCGCCAACGCCAGGAATGCCACCGCGCCCTCCAGCAGCCACAGGTAGCCGACCTTCGAACGTCCTCCCACCGCCCGGGCGTGCGCAACGATGGGTCCCCGCATGGCCAGGGCCGCGCTCAGGGTCCCCACCAGCACCGCGATCGCCGCCAGCCTGTGCGCCCAACCTCCCGCCTCGGACAGGCTGACTGTCAGGGCCACGAACAGCACCCCGGCCCCCTGGGCTCCCAGCGCCAGCCGGGCCAGCCACCGCTGACGGATCGGCTGTCCTCCCGCCACCCGGGGGACCAGATAGATCCCAAAGCCGGTGACGAAGGGAATCAGGAACCCGAACACCTGGAGCTGCCCGTGGACCTGCCGCCAGGGCCAGCCCACCCCCACGTTGGCCCACTGCGCCTGGACCAGCAGGATGAACCCCAGCGTGCTGCCGGCCAGCCCGGTCGCCAGCGCCAGCAAGGCGAAGGGGCGAAGCAGGCGAAGGTGTTTGGGGAGGTCCATGGTGGGGCGCGGCCGATGCATACCTTCGAGTCGGAGGTAGCCGCCATGCCCAGTTCCAGAAACGAGACCTTCTCCACCCGGGGCGCCATCCGTTACGGCTGGGACACCACCCTGTCCAACCTCAAGCCCCTGCTGCTGATCGGTCTGGTGGGCGCGGTCCTGGGGGCGCTGAACTCCTCGCTCACCTCCGAGGGCCCCAACGCGGCGCCCCGCGCATTGTTGGCGCTGGCGGTGCAGGTCCTGCAGGTGGGGATCACCCTGATCTGGATCCGCACGGCGCTTCGCCTCCATGACGGACAGCCGGTGGACCTCCGGCACCCCGGCTCGCTGCTGGGCGACTTCGTGTCGTTCCTGATCGCCTCCTTCCTCTACGGAGTGCTGGTCGCCTTCGGGATGGTCCTGCTGATCGTCCCCGGCCTCTACTGGGGCGCCAGGTACGGCCTGACCACGATGCTGGTCGCCGACCGCAAGCTGGACCCGATGGCGGCCTTCCGCGAGAGCGCCCGGCTGACCGACGGGGTGAAAGGAGACCTGCTGCTCTTCGCGCTGGTGCTGCTGGGGGTGAACATCCTGGGCGCCATCCCGATGGGACTGGGACTGTTCCTGACCATCCCCACCAGCTTCCTGGCGGCGGCCCACGTCTTCCGCCTGCTCCAGGTCCGGGGCCGGGTACGCGCAGGTCAGCCGGTCCCGCTGTCTTCGGAGCACGGCCTCCCCGCCTGATTCCCAACGGCTGCGACCCGGGAACGATGCCCGGGGCCAGCGCAGTGACGAGAGGTGTAGCCATGAGAACCCCCTGGATGGTGGCGGCGGCGCTGGTGCTGGCCTGTGGGCACGTGCGCCCGGAGGAGATGACCACCGAGGCCCACCGGGCGGAGGCGGCCTCCCACCAGCAACAGGCCCAGCAGGAGCGGCTGCAGTACGACCCCAACTCCAGGCAGGTGGACTGGGTCTATCCCTCCCCGGAGGTCGCGGGAAAGGATCCGCGCCCGCGGCTGGAGGAGCACAACCCCACGGTGGAGCACCTGTGGGCCGCCGAGCGCCACGAGCAATTCGCCCGCGAGCACACCCGCGCCGCCGAGGCCCTGGCGAAGTTCGAAGACAAGGAATGCCAGGGGATCAGCATCGAGGCCCGCACCGGCTGTCCGCTGCTCTCCCGCTGGGTGGGACGGATCGAAGAGCTCCCCACCGGGGTCCGGCTGCGGATGCGGGAGGGCGCGGACACCTCCGGGCTCACCCACCGGATGCGCTGTCACCTGGCCTTCGCCACCTCCCGGGGCGTCCAGGCCGCCACCTGTCCCCTCTACCTGCCGGGGATCTCCATCGAGCAGACCGCGGCCAACACCATCGAGCTGCGAGGAGGAAACCGCGCCGCCGCCGACCACATCCGCGACCAGACCCGCGACCTGTTCGTGCGGACCCGGCCGGGAAGCGACGCGCACTGACTCCCCGTCGACCCGCACCTTGAATCCGCCGCTTCGGGTCGAACGGGGATCGGATTCATCGTCTGGGTGATCAGGTAGGCGCCGGCCCCGCCAGCGGGACGAACTGACCCACCTTGGGGTCGTAGTCGAACACCTCTCCCGTCTCGATCTTGAACACCCAGCCGTTCATCCGCAGGGTGCCCTCCTCCAGCCGCCTGGCCACGAAGGGGAAGGCCTTGAGGTTCTCCAGCTGCACCAGCACGTTCTCCTCCACCGCCGCGGTCACCCGCTTCTCCGGGCTGAGGTGGGCGTAGCGTTCGCCGACGATGGCCCGCAGCCTGTCCCCCTGCTGCAACCAGCGCTTGACCCGCGGTAGACCTTCCACGCTCTCGGGGGAGAGCACCGCCTGCATCGCGCCGCAGTGGGTGTGACCGCAGACGATCACGTTCTGGACCTTCAAGACCTCCACCGCGTACTCGATGGCCGCGGAGGTGCCGCCCGCCAGGTCCAGCGCCGGGACGATGTTCCCGATGTTGCGGACGATGAACAGCTCACCGGGGGCCGCGCTGGTGATCAGGTTGGGGACCACCCGGGAGTCCGAGCAGGTGATGAACAGCGTCTCGGGGCGCTGACCGCTCTGGGCCAGCTGGGTGAACAGGTCGCGGTGCGAGGCGAAGTACTCCGCCTGGAAGGCATGGATTCCATCGAGGAGGCTCTGCATCCGAGCGGAGATAACGGAGTTTTCGGTTTCGTGGGGGAAGAGTTCCGGCTCCTGAAGGCTGGCGCACAGTCAAGGGCCGCACCCATTCGGACAGCAGGCAGCCGGGCCCAAATCACATTCGGCCTTCCACGGAAAAAGCCGCCTACAATCCGCCCATGGCGTGCCCCGGCCCCGAACTCCTCAGCGCCCTCCACCATGGTGAACGCGTCGATGCCACCGTGCGGGCCCATGTCGATGACTGCCCCACCTGCGCGCAGGCGCTGATGCGGCTGACGTTCGAGGGGGGAACCCAGGCCACCTCCAACGTGGACGGCCCCCCGCCGGACCCCACCGCTGTCGAACGCCTGGCGATCGGCAGCCGGATCGGCCGCTACGTGGTGCTCAGCGAGCTGGGCAGCGGCGGGATGGGCGTGGTGTACGCGGCGCATGATCCGGAGCTGAACCGGAAGGTGGCGATCAAGCTGCTGCAGGTCTCGGCCAGCGAGACCCTGCACACCACCGCCGCCCAGGCGCGGCTGGTCAGCGAGGCCCAGGCGATGGCCAAGCTGGCCCACCCCCACGTGGTCTCGGTGTTCGACGTGGGGATGCTGGAGGACCGGGTGTTCGTGGCCATGGAGTTCGTGGACGGACAGACCCTGCGCGACTGGCTGGCGGAGAAGCCCCGCAGCCAGGCCGAGGTCCGGGTGGCGATGCTGGAGGCGGCGCGCGGGCTGGCCGCCGCGCACCAGGTGGGGCTGGTCCACCGCGACTTCAAGCCGGACAACGTGCTGGTGGGCAAGGATGGCCGGGTCCGGGTGATGGACTTCGGCATCGCCCAGGCCATCGATCCCGCCGCGGAGGACACCGGGGATCAGCGGGAGCAGAAGGTGGAGGGGACGCCCGCGTACCTGGCGCCCGAACAGCTGGAGGGCGCCAAGGCCAACGAGCTGAGCGACCAGTTCTCCTTCGGCGTCACCCTCTACGAAGCGCTGTATGGAGCCCGGCCCTTCGCCGGCCACCCCGCCCGGCGGGACCCGGCGACCCGCTGGGTGCTCCAACCGGCCCGCAAGGACGTGGCGGTCTCCCCTGCCCTGCGGCGGATCGCGCTGCAGGCGCTGTCGGTCGATCCCTCGCAGCGCTTCCCCACCATGTCCGCGCTGATCGACGCGCTGGCGGTGGATCCGGTAGCCCGGCGCCGCAACCGGGCGCTGGGCGCGGTGGCGGTGCTCTCGGTGGCGGCGATCGTGGGCGCCTACCAGTGGCGGCTCTCCGAGAGCCGGCAGGTCTGCCGCGGCTTCGAGGCCAAGCCGGCGCGGCTGTTCGACCCTGCGCGGCGGGACACGATCCGCGCCACCTTCAACGCCACCGGCAAGAGCTACGCCGAGGACAGCTACACCCGGACCGAGAAGCTGCTGGAGGGCTACGCCACCGACTGGGCCTCCGCCCGGACCGAGGCCTGCGAGGCCACCCGGCTGCGCGCCGAGCAGCCCGAGGAGGTCCTCTCGCTGCGGATGATCTGTCTGGACCGCCGGCTGGAGGAGTGGAGCGCGCTGATCGATCTGCTGGGGCGCGCCGACGGCGAGCTGGTGCAGCAGTCGGTGAAGGCCGCCCTCTCCCTGACCCCCCTCAACGGTTGCGCGGACATCGCGGCCCTCAAGGCGCCGGTTCCGCCTCCCACCGACCCCGAGGTGGTGGCCCGGATCGACGAGCTGCGCGGCCCGCTGGCGGAGGTCAAGGCGCTGATGGACGCCGGGAAGTACGTGGAGGCGGAGCAGAAGGTGACGCCGCTGGTGAAGCGCGCGCTGGCCACGAACTACGCGCCGATCGCCTCCGAGGCCCTCTATTTCGAGGGGCTGTCCAAGAACAAGCGCAACCTGGATGGAGCCGGGAACCTCCTGAGGGAGGCCTTCACCCAGGCGATCCTGGCGCGGGACGACGCCCGGGCGGTGCAGGCCAGCACCCAGCTGGTCCGGGACCTCTGGGAGCGCGGGAACTTCCCCCAGTCCGAGGACTGGGCCCGGGTCGGCCTGGCGCTGTCCGCCCGGGCGGAGCACGGCAAGTTCCTGCACGCCGGGATGCTGCAGCAGGTCGCCGGGATGTACTGGCGCCGCGGAGAGATGGAGGAGGCCCGGCGCCTGCTGGATCAGGCCTCGGCCGAAATGGAGGGCCAGCCGGGCGCGGACGCGCTGCGGGGCGCGATCCTCACCGCCCGCGCCCTGGTGCTGGATCAGACCGGCGACTACCAGACCGCGCTCAAGCTGCACGCCCAGGCCGCCGAGGTCCAGGCCCGGCTCTACGGCCCCGAGCACCCCAGCCCGCTCTCGGTGCAGATGAACTGGACCATTGCCCTGGTCGGCGCCGGGCAGCCCCAGAAGGCGATCGAGGTCGGCGAGCGCAACCTGGCCGCGATGGAGAAGACCCTGGGCCCCAGCGACCCGAACACCCTGGGGCAGGTGCTCTGTCTGGCCGAAGCGTGGCTGTTGCTGGGAGAGGTGGAGAAGGCCTACGCGCTGGCCCGTCGGGGCACCGATGAGCACGTCCGCGTCCTGGGCGCCGAGCACCCCCGCACCGCGGTGGCCTACGCCTCCCTTGCCGAGACCCTGGTCGCGCGAGGAGAGGTCCCGGAGGCGATCTCGCTGAGCCAGCGCGGGCTGAAGATCCTGGACGCGAAGATCGGCCAGCACGGGTTCGTGACCCTGGTGATCCTCAACAGCCTCGGCAACTCGCTGCTGGCCGGGGACCGCGCGGCCGAGGCGCTGCCGATGTTCGAGCGGGCCTTGAAGATCGCCGAGGAGCAGAAGCTGATGCGGGTCGACCGGGCAGTCAGTCAGCTGGGAGTGGCCCGGGCGCTGACCCAGCTGAACCGCGACCCGAAGCGCGCCCAGGAACTTGCCCAGCTGGCGGAGCCGAAGCTGGAGCAGTTCGCCCGGACGAACCTGGCGAAGAAGGCCAAGGAGCTGCTGGCGGCCCGCTGAGCCTCAGACATCCGTCCAGGCGCAGGCCTGCCGTGCCGGTGGGCCGGCCGACCCTTCCGCAGCGGACCATCGCGCCGCAATTTCCTGGAACGGAGCGGAGGCGGTCATGGCGGAGACGAGGGAGATACCCAGGGAGCAGTGGACGGAGTACCTGTCCCAGGTGGAGGCCGCGCAGCGGGACAGCCCGGTAGAGGTGGAGCTGGCGGGGACCTCGATCGGAGACCAGTACCTGACCCGGAGCGCGCAGCTGCGCGGGATCAGCGCGGTGGCGCGGGGATCGGCGTCGGGGACCATCGAGATCGACCTGGGGGTGGACGGCGGCTTGGATCACCGGATCCTGCGCCCGGCCCACCTGTACGCGATCCAATCCTCGACCGGTCAGGTGGAGTACCTGGACATCGAGGACGACCAGCAGACCAAGACGCTGATCCGCTTCAAGGAGCCGCGCGCGCTGCCGGCGGGGGCAGCACCCAGCGACCCCAGGAACGGCTGAGCCAGGCCCGGTAGCGCGCGTCGGTCCAGCCCCGCTCCTGCACCAGGAGCAGGTACATCTCCGGCGCCCCGGTGGCCCAGATCACGTCCGCCGCCTCCTCCTGATCCAGGGACGGGTCCAGGGCCCCGGTTCCCGCCAGGTCCGCCACGAACAGCCGCATGTTTGCCGCCCGCCGTTGGGAGATCCCCTCCCATAGTCCCCGCAGCTGCGGCTCGCCCGCGGAGGCCACCTTCAGCAACTGCATCAGCGGCGCCAGCCGCGCCTGGATCCGGGTCAGCGCCGCGGCATACAGCGCGATCTTCCCGGCCGCGGTGGGCTCCTCCCGGATCGCCCGCACGTAGTCCCGCTCCTCGGCCGGCACCGCCTGATCGGTCCCGGAGATCGCGGTCTCGATCAGCAGCCGGAACACCACCTCCTTGGGCCCCAGCGAGGCGTAGACGGTGTCCAGCGACACCGCCGCCTCCCGGGCGATCCCGGTCATGGTGGTGGCGGAGTAGCCCCGCTGCAGGAACAGGGTCCGGGCCGCCTCCAGAATCCGGACGCGGGTCAGCTCCGCGGCCAGCCGCCGGTGCGAAGCATCGTAGGGGCGCTTGACGCGCGAACGGGCCATGCCTTTAGCTCCCGCATTCATCCTAAGTCCTTTCGGACGAAAGTAGGCACGACATGTTCGGCACCCTGCTGCGCGCGGTGGCCCTGCTGGGTCTGGGGCTCTCCGCCGGCGGCGCCCTCTGCATCCTGTTCCTGGACCGCGCCCAGGGGGCGAACCCGTCGCTCTACGTGGAGAGCAAGCAGCTGATGATCCGGGCCCTGACAGTTCCCCTGCCGGTGCTGGGGGGCGTGGGGCTGGTGGCAGCGCTGGCGGACGGGGTCCTGCTGTGGAGAGCGGGGCTGCGAGGCGCCTCCGCCTGGGTGTTCGCCGCGGCGGTGGTGGGGCTGGTGGCGATCCTCACCACCCGGTTCGGACACTTCCCCCTCAACGCGCAGCTGCTGCAGTGGGACCCGGCCCAACCGCCTTCCGGCTGGATGGAGGTGCGCAACAGGTGGGAGGCGCTGCACCGGGTCCGGACCCTGGCCTCCACCGCCAGCTTCGCGCTGCTGGCCTTCGGGGATGCGCTGCTGACACGGACCGTGAAGTAGCGACGGAGGGGGGCGGCGGTCCGCTCCTCCCGTCGGTGCCCGGACAGTCGGAGAACTCCCGTGCGCAACCCCGCACTCTGGGTGCGACTTTTGGCCCCCTGTCCGATGCGACCGGTGGTAGGCACCCTCCCACACGTCAGGGCCGGCCGGCGCTGCCCTGGGGAACCACACGAATGACCCGACTTCTCCTTCTCTGCGGTGCGGTGCTGGCAGTGATCCCTTTTCGGGCGGAGGCCGCCTGTCCGGAGCCGACCCTGGTGGAGTGCCAGAGCTACAGCTACCAGACCGGGACCTGCTGGACCGAGAAGCGCAGCCGCTGTGAGGCGCTGATTGACGCCGCCTACCAGGCGGAGCGGGCCACCCTGACCAAGAGCCGGGTGGCGCTGGTCCCCAAGGACCTGAGCAGCGCCACCGATCCGGTGGCCACCCAGCAAGGAGTGTCCACCGAGCAGACGGTGGCCGCGCTTCCCCCCACTCCCTACGCCTCGGTCTATGCCCGGGGAAGCACCGGCAAGTACGCGGGCGTGGTCCAGAAGGTCCGGCTGTTCGAGCTGAGCCCCACCGCCTATCTCCCCCAGACCTCCTCGGAGGCGCTGAGCAGCGCGGTCAGCTCGTTCTCCCGCACCGCGGTGGTGCCGGAGGAGCTGCTGGGGCAGGTGGGCCCGCTGGAGTACACCGGCGGCGTCCCCTGCACCGACTGGTGGTGCATGGAGACGGACCTTGATCCCCGGGGGCCCTCGATCCCGATCCTCCCCCTGGGGACCCAGGTCACCTGGCCGGTCAGCAACGACGTGGCAAAGGTGATCTCGCTGCGCACCGCGGTGCCCCGTCCGGCGATCAACGACTACGTGCGGATCCTCGCCAACGCCCCCGGCGCCGCCCAGATGTCGGCGGCCAAGGTCGCCCACGTGGACTTCCGGCACCCCTGGGAGAAGGACGGCCGGGTCGTCAACTCCTGCGAGGAGTACGTGTGGCAGCGATACACCACCTTCAGTCGCTTCGAGACCCGGGCCGCCGAGCTGGGAGGGGACTACGCCGCCGTCTTCGACGCCGCCTATTCGTCGGGCAGCCCGGGCATCTCCAACCGCCCGATCCGCGATGAGGTGGGCAACACCACCCTGACCATCACCTTCCCCTCCTCCTCGCCGAAGAACTCGTTCTTTGCCTGGAACTGGAATCAGTCAGACACCTTCGCCTACCCCAACGGCACCCCCCGGAAGTTCGACTGGTTCGGTCCCGGAAGCGGCCCGCGGCTGGCCAAGCTGAGCGCGGGCTACAACTACTGGACCTGGGACTGGAACAAGCTGCGCACCGAGGGCCAGTGGTACCAGGCGAACTTCAACATCGACCTGATGGAGGAGCTGGACGCCAAGAAGTACGCGTTCGAGCAGCTGCTGGCCAAGCGGCGCGCGACCTATCGCGAGCACGGAGAGGCCATGAACGTCCTCCTGCGGCAGGTCACCTGCACCGACGGGGCCGGGTTCCCCCTCCATGGCTTTCCCTGCGGTCGGCCCATCCCCGGCCTGGCGGAGCTGGATGCCCAGGTGGGCGAACAGCTGTACGCGCTGGACACCCTGATCGACGCCGCCCTCACCGAGGCCGACGCCCTGGGTTGCCTGAGCGCCACCCGCACCGCCTGCGACTGGTCTCCCCGCGGGTTCCTGCGATTGGTGACCGAGATCGTGGATCCCCGGCGCGAGGCGGACTTCGCCCGCTGCGTGGCGGTGACCGCCAACAACTTCGGCTCCACCGGCCGCCTGGCCACCCTGGAGTCGGCCGGCATCCCCAAGGCCGGCATCCCGCCCGGTGACTACAACGCCAGCTCGGTGGCGCTGACCTCCCTGATCGAGGGGATCGCCAGCTACATCGCGACGGTCAAGGCCAAGTTCCCGATCGATCCCGCCAGCGGGAAGCCGAAGCTGGGCGCCTCCGACAGCGACGAGCAGAGCATCGGCAGCGGCGTGTTCGGCGCCCGCTACGGCTACAGCGTGGGCTGGGAGCTGATGGGCTTTGGCACCGACGCCAAGCTCTCCGATGCCAACATCCACGTCTGGAGCCGGTTCAACGCCGACGTCTCGGTGCTGGGCGGGAGCACCAACGTGATCGACGCGGTGGCGGAGGTGAAGCCCTACGGGACGACGCAGTTCGAGCGCGACGTCCACGTCCGGGTGCTGGGCAAGGACCTGTTCACGCCCCTGAGCGGGACCAGCCCGGATCCCACCTGGAACATCGTGATCACCGGAGGGGTGAAGCAGAAGCTGGCCGAGACCTACGCGATCATCGTGATCGTCGCGGTGCCGGTGAAGCTGTCGGCCGGCGTCTCCGGCGATGTCGGCTTCACCGCCAATGTGTACGGGGCGCTGGAGCGAAAGCCAGATGAAGACACCAGCAAGGACGGGATCGCCCTGGTGGTGGAGGGTGGCGCCGGGCCCCGGATGGGGCTGAGCGGCTTTGCCGCCGCGGCGGTGGAGCTGGTGGTGGTGCGCGCCGGAATCAAGGGCGAGCTGACCCTGCTGGCGCTGGAGCTGCCGATGTCGGTGAACGTCAGCGTCAAGCTGACCACCGACGGCAGCTTCGTCCTCGAGGGAGACACCCGGATGGACATCGTGATGCGCGCCCTCAGCGGCCGGATCGCGGTGTTCCTGGAGTCGATCTTCGGCGACACCGAGCAGGATCTGGTCAACTGGTCGGGCCTGGAGCTGCGGGAGAACGTCTTCCAGCAACAGCTGGAGCCGGTCTCCCTCACCGAGCTCAAGGCCGCCTTCACCGGCGTCTTCTAGAGACCGGAACGATGTCCAAAGCGGTGCAGACACAGGCGGGTCCGGCCCGGCGCTGGCGCCTGCCCCTGGCCGTGGCGCTGGCGGTGGTCGGAGGGCTGGGAGCGCTGTGGGCGACCCGGTCCCCGTCAGCGCCGCCGGAGTTCGGGTTCCGGATCCCCCGCGGCCAGCGGCTGATCTACGCGCTGGAGTGGCGCAGCGCCGATTCGGTGGCCCTGGCCGGTGGCGCCCAGGGGGTGGAAGGAACCCTGGACCTCGCCGGCAAGCTGGTCCTCTCCGGGCTGGGAGTCCAGTCCAGTGCCCAGTCCCGGGTGGACGTCCAGCTGGCCGAGCTGTCCCGCCATCAGCTGCAGGTGATGGGCTCGGAGGTGTTCCCCGATGGTCCCACCGCCGAGGCCGACCTGACCGGGCCACGCGCGGTGATGATCCTGGAGCCGACCGGACGGGTGGTCTCGGTCTCCTTCCAGAACGAGGCGCCCCCGGTGTTCAAGCACCTGATCAACGGGCTGCTCACCGAGACCCAGGTGATCCTGCCCGCGGCGCCCTGGACTCCGACGCCCGAGGAGACCTGGGAGCAGCTGACCCCGGTCCTGCAGGGAGAGGCCCAGCTGCGCTATCGGGTGGCGGCGCCACCGACGAAAGACGCCCTGCAGCTGGTCCGCGCACGGACCGGGTTCAAGTCGCTGCGGTCGCTGGAGCCGCAGGTGGATCTCTCCCGACAGGTGCACCTCGTCTCCTCCGGAGCGATCACCCTCTCGGGGGCGGGACACCTCGCGTCGCTGGAGGAGACCCACGCGCTGACCGTGGACGCCCCTACTCCCGGGGCCAGGCCGCTGCTGCGCAGCCAGTCTCAATTGCGGCTGGACCTGGTGCGGGTGGAGGACTTCGACCCCACGGAGCTGGAGCGGCGTCCGGCGCCCACCCATACCCTCAAGCCCGGGGAGCTGGCGGTCACCACCCAGACCGATCGCCAGTTGCTGGAGCAGCGCGCGGAGGGAACCAACCTGAGGACCGTGCTGACGGACCTGCTGACCTTCGGCGCCGCGGGCCGGATGCCGGATCACAACCGCTGGCTGTGGAGGGTCACCGGGCTGCTCCAGCTCCACCCCGAGCTGTGCGCCCAGCTGCTCCCCGCCTTCCGGGATCCCGCGGTGGGCCCCAAGGGCCGGGCGCTGATCCTCGACCTGCTGGCCACAGCCGGCCATCCACTGGGCCAGGACGCGCTTCGCCAGGCCATCCGTCATGCCCAGCAGTCGGTGCCCACCTCCGAACAGGTGATGCTCCTGCAGCGGCTGTCGCTGGTCGCCGAACCGGATGCCCAGACGCTGGAGTTCATCGCCCGGACCCACGCCGCCGCGGTGACCGCCCGGGATCGGGACACCGAGCTGGCCAGCCTCTACACCCTGGGAGCCGCGCTGGGTCGCGGTGGGGATCCCCAGCAGCGCCGGGAGCTGAATCAGGTCCTGGTCTCCGCGTTAGAGGAGGCCCAGGACAGCATCCAGCGGGACGCCGCGCTGCGAGCCCTGGGCAACGCCGGACAGGCGGAGAACCTCCCCCGGGTGCTGGCACAGACCGCGGCCACCGAGCCCACCACTCGCCGGGCGGCCGCCGCCGCGCTGCGCTCGCCCCAGACCCGGGAGACCACCGACGCACTGGTTGGACTGCTCCGGGATCCCCAACCGGCGGTCCAGATCGAGGCGCTGACCTCGCTGGATGAGCACCGTTTGACGCCCAGCGATCTGGAGGCCCTGGCCACGGTGGTGCTCTCCGGCGCCACCGCCCGGGAAGCCGACGCGGACCTGGTCAACTTCCTCGCCCAGCACCTGCACACCAGCCCCGCGGTCCCCCGCGCCTTGGAGTTCATCGCCAACCGGGGCCCTGGCCAGCAGCTGGAGGCGAGGATCCGTTCGCTGCTGGCGGAGGCCCGGTCGGTCCAAGCGGCGATGCCCTGAGTTGACCCATCGCAAGGGTCAGGCGGGGGCGGTGCCTCATCCAACGCCTTGCGCCACCGCAGCGCGTCACTCACACTGTCGGCGCTTGGACCCCTGCCTCACCGAAGCCCATCTCGGGGCACTCTCTCGCGGAGAGCTGGCTGCCGAAGAGGCCGCCCGCACCCAGCGACACGTTGACGGCTGCGCCCGGTGTTACGCCCAGCTGCTGCGGGGCGACCGCAGCGACACCGACGAGAATGTCACCGGGCTGCTGGACCGTCCGCCCAACTGGAGCGCCGGCACTCCGCCCGAGCTGAACTGGCAGCCGGGGCTGGACCTGGGCCGGTACGTGATCCTGGCCACCCTGGGCCAGGGCGGAATGGGCGTGGTCTTCCGCGCCTACGACAAGGAGCTGGATCGGGCGGTGGCCCTCAAGGCCCTGCACCAGGACGCGGAGGAAGGAACCCCCTCCGGAGCCCCGGTGAGGCTGCTGCGCGAGGCGCAGGCGATGGCCCGCCTCTCCCACCCCAACGTGGTGACGGTGCACGACGTGGTGGTGCTCCAGAAGCGCGTCTGCGTGGTGATGGAGCTGGTGGAGGGCGTCAACGTGCGCGAGTGGCTCAAGTCCACCCCGCGCCGCCCCTGGAAGCAGGTGGTGGAGGTGTTCCGCGCCGCCGGCGAGGGACTGGCCGCCGCCCACGACGCCAAGCTGATCCACCGGGACTTCAAGCCGGACAACGTCCTGGTCGGGCAGGACGGCCGGGCACGCGTCACCGACTTTGGCATCGCCAGGCTGGCCGGAGAGAGCGGCGGCGGCCACGCCACGCCTCCTCCCCAGACCCAACCCGCGGCACCCGAGGCGAGCCAGAGCCCGAGCTCGGGGACGCCGCAGACGCCCCCCGGCGGCTTCAACACCGTGGGCGCAGTCACGCTGGGCAATGCCCTGAGGGGGGACTCCATCACCCGCGAGGGCCAGCTGGTGGGCACCCCGCGCTACATGGCGCCCGAGCAGTTCGACAAGCTCCCGGCGGACTTCCGCACCGACCAGTTCAGCTTCGGCCTGGCCCTGTACGAGGCCCTCTACGGCCAACACGCCTTTGCCGGCACCCGGGCCAGCGAGTGGCTGGAGCACGCCCGGCGCGGCGAGGTCCGTCCACCGCCCGCCGGGAGCCAGGTACCGCCGTGGATCCATCGGCTCCTGGTGCGTGCGCTGGCCGCCGCTCCCGAAGCCCGGTTCGGCTCGATGCGCGAGCTCACCCAGGCGCTGGGGCAGGACCCCTCGCAGCGGCGCACCCGGCTGGTGCTGGGCGTGGGCGTGGCGGCCGCCGTGGGGCTGGCGCTGGTGGCCGCGGTGCAGGTCACCCGGACGCGGGCCCAGCTGTGCAGCGGAGCCACGGAGCGGCTGGCGGGCATCTGGGATCCGGCACGCCGGGAGGAGGTCCAGGCCGCCTTCGATGACACCGGACTGCCCTTCGCCCAGGACAGCTTCTCGCGCGCGGCGCAGGTGCTGGACAGCTACACCGCCAAGTGGGTGGCGGTGCACCAGGAGAGCTGCGAGGCCACCCGGGTCCGGGGCGAGCAGTCCGACCACCTGCTCACCTTGCGGATGGCGTGCTTAGAACAACGGCTCAAGGCGGTCTCCGCGGCCACCGAGCTGTTCGCCCGCGCCGATCCGGCGACGGTGGGCAAGGCCAAGCAGCTGCTGGACGACCTGCCCCGGCTGGACACCTGCTCGGATCTCGCGACGCTGACCGCCCGGCTTCCCCCGCCGGAGGATCCAGCGGTGGCCACCGAGGTGGAGCGGATCCGCAGCGAGCTCACCCGGGCGAATCTGCTCGCGGTGGCGGGGCGAATCGAAGAGTCGGGAGGGGTGGCGCGCGCGGCGCTGACCGCGGCGGAGAAGACCGGCTATTCGCCAGTGGTCGCCGAGGCGGAAGCCGCGCTGGGAGTGGTCCAGTACCAGGAGGGGGACCATGACGGCGCCAAGCGCCGGTACATCTCCGCCTTCACCCGGGCCCTGGCCGACGGACACGATGAGGTGATCGGCTTCGCCGCGGTCCGGGTGGCAGCCAATGTGCTGCGCCTGCACCAGAACAAGGAGGCGCTGCAGTGGGCCGGCTTCGCCGAGGCGGCCAACAAGCGCGCCCACGACCCGAACACCGCCGTGCTGGTGAACAACTCCCGGGGGAACAGCCTCCGCAACGAGGGCGACTTCGTCCAGGCCGCCGAGTACTACCGCCAGGCGATGGTGGAGGCGAAGGAGCGGCTGGGTCCCGAGCACATGACCACCCTGGGCACCAGCTACAACCACGCCTCGGCGCTGCAGAACCTGGGCAAGTTCGCCGAGGCGCAAGGGAAGTACGCGGCAGTGGTGGAGACCGCCCGCCGGGTGCTGGGGCCCAAGCATCCCTTCCTGGCCTACGCCCTGGTCGGCTCCGCGCTGGTGGGCGGGTACCGAGGCGAGGTGGAGCAGTCCCGGGCGTTCTACAAGGAAGCGCTGGCGATCAGCGGCGACCGGGGCCCCAACGCAGCCAAGGCCCACGAGGGGCTGGGCCGGCTGGCGCTGGACGAGCGGCGGTTCGACCAAGCGCGGACGCACCTGGACGCCGCCCTGAAGTTGAGTGAAGCCACCCTGCCCGGAGGACCGGAGTCCCTGGGGATCCTCGCCCAGCAAGGCAGGCTGTGGTTGCACGAGGGCCAGCTGGACCTGGCCTGGAAGCGCTTCGCAGAGGTGCTGGCCGCGGGAGCGAAGATGAGCGGAACCTTCGATCCGGTCTCCAACGCCCAGCGAGGCAGCGCGCAGATCCTGCTGCTGCGAAAGCAGCCCGCCAAGGCGCTACCGCTGGCCGAGGCCGCGGTGGCCACGCTGATCTCCACCCGAGGCAAGAGCCACCTGGTCACCCTGGAGAGCCGGCTGGTGGTCGCCGAGGCCAGGTGGGACCTGGGCCAGAGGGACCAGGCAAAGGCGCTGGCCGCCCAGGTGCTCACCGAGGCCCAGGTGGAGCTGCCTCCCACCCACCCGGTGCGTGTCCAGGCCAAGGCCCTGGCCCAAGGCGGACGGGCGGAATGAGGAACCTCACCCAAGACCTTCGCGACCTCGGGGTTCGCTCCGGCGATCTGGTGATGCTCCACGCCTCGCTGCGCAAACTCGGTCTGGCGCGCAGCCAGGGCGTCTCGAATGGGGCCGAACTGCTCCTGGACGCCGTCGAGGAGGCAGTGGGCGAAGAGGGGACGGTGCTGATGGTGTTGGGGACCGACTACCCGATGGACTGGGTCAACCAAAAGCCGGTGGAGGAACGCGCCGCGCTCCTCGCGGGCACGCCCTCCTTCGACTTCCTCCACGCACCTGTTCTCCCGGAGGTCGGCTACGTCGCGGAAGCGTTCCGTCGTCGACCGGGCACCCGGGTGTCCACCAACCCCAGTGGTCGATTTGGTGCGTGGGGTCGGAAGGCCGAGGCGCTGCTGAGAGATCAGCCCTGGAACGACTACTACGGCCCAGGTTCGCCGCTGCAGCGGCTATGCGAGTGGGGAGGTCGGATCCTTCGGCTGGGGGCGCAGTTCGAGACAGTGACCGCCCTCCACTACGCGGAGTACGTCGCGGACCTGCCCGTCAAGAGCCGCACCCGCTGGGACTACGTGATCGAAGGTTCGGAGGGCCCCAGGCACGTCTGGATCGACTGTCTGAACGACGCCGAGGGCATCGCCTCCTGGGACGGCGATGACTACTTCGCGCAGATTCTCCGAGAGTTTCTGGCGACCCAGCCAGCGCTCCGTGGGCGCGTAGGAGAGGCCGAGGCCGAACTCCTGGACGCGGCCCACCTGGTGCAGTTCGGCGCGAAGTGGATGGAGACGCACCTCAATTCGCCGGTGAGCGCGGGCGTCTGATCGGAAGGTCGGACGGGAGGTGAGGCCCATGAGGTCTCCCCAAAGGGCTCGCGCGGCACCGGGCGGTTTGCACTAGAAGGCCCGCCCACAGACCATGCGCACCTTCTACAAAGTCTTCGGCAACACCCTGTTCGCCACCGTCGCCAACTTCTTCGTCTGGTTCGCGGTGACGTTCTGGCTGTACCTCGAGACGCAGAGCGTGCTGGGCACCGCGATCATCGGTGGCGGCTTCATGGTGGTGAGCTCGCTGGGCGGCTTCTGGTTCGGGTCGCTGGTCGATCACCACCGCAAGAAGAACGTGATGCTCCTCTCGAGCACCGCCACGGTGGCCTTCTTCGCGATCGCGCTGGCCGCGTACGCGACGACTCCAGAGGAGAGCTTCAAGAGCCTCACCAGCGTCCGGCTGTGGATGGTGGTCGTCCCGGCGATGCTCGGAGTCACCGCGGGGAACATCCGGGCCATCGCGCTGGCCACGCTGACCACCGTGCTCGTCCCAGAGGACCGCAGGGCGAACGCGAACGGTCTGTCCGGCATCGTGATGGGGATCTCGTCCTCGGGCGCCGGGGTGGCGAGCGGCGCCGTCCTCGCCTACAGCACCATGTTCTGGGTGCTGCTGGTGGGCATCGTTTGCGCCAGCCTGGCCATCCTGCATCTGGCGATGGTCGCCATCCCGGAGCCGCCGAAGGCCGAGACAGGCGAGACGCACAACCGCATCGACGTTCGCGGCACGGTGGCGCTGATGAAGACCATCCCCGGGCTCTTCGCGCTGATCTTCTTCACCTGCTTCAACAACTTTCTCGGCGGCGTGTTCATGGCGCTCGCCGACGCCTATGGCCTGTCGATGGTCTCGGTGCAGGTCTGGGGCACCCTGTGGGGCTTCATCAGCATGGGGTTCATCGTCGGAGGCCTCTTCGTGGCGAAGGCCGGCCTGGGCAAGGAGCCGCTCCGCCGGTTCTTCTCCGCGAACATCGTGATCTGGGTCAGCTGCATCCTGTTTACGCTGCAGCCCTCGATCGCCCTGTATGCAGCGGGCCTGGTGGTGTGGGTGCTGGTGATGCCGACCATCGAGGCGACCGAGCACACCATCATGCAGAAGGTCGTCCCCTACGAGCGCCAGGGCCGCGTCTTCGGCTTCGCGCAGAGTCTGGAGATGGGCGCGTCACCGCTGTCTGCGTTCCTGATCGGCCCGATCACGCAGTTCTTCCTGATGCCGTTCATGACGACGGGACGGGGGGCGGAGTGGATTGGACCGTGGTTCGGAACCGGGCCTGCGCGTGGGATTGCACTCGCGTTTACGTTGGCGGGGATCATCGGCCTGGTGGTCACGCTGGTGGCGAGGAGGTCGCACGCGTATCGGCTTCTGGCCGACCGGTACCATGCGACAGCGGCGGGGCCCGAGACCGGGACGCCGGAGGAAGTCGTAGGGTGAGTCCAGGGCGTCGCCGTCGCGATTGCGAGCGTGCAACGTCACCAACTCCTCTCGGAGTTGTGGGGTCTCTTTCCCACTGTGGACTCGCGCGGGGCTGCTCTCGTCACGGGGTGGCCTTCCACGTCTGGGGCGGAGGCGCTGCAAGGTCGAAGCGAATCTATACCGCACGCCTAAAACAGGCGGCGCAAAGGGGTTTGGCCATCGTCGAAGAGTGGCTCCTCCCACAGCCATGGCAGTACCTGTCCGGGAAGTCGACGTTCTGGAACTCGGCCCACTTTTCGTAGTCAGGTCCGCAGTATGGCCGCTTGGGGTTCAGCGGGATCGATTCACCACACCGGAGGCAATGGCCGTTCGCGGGGTTCGCGCGTACGCCGGTCCGGCGGCCCGAGCGAGCGGCCGAACGCGGAGCGTGGCTCGACCGCCCGACTCCCTCGATGTGAGGTTCGAGATCGGCGAGATAGTGCTCGATCCCGTCCACAACCTTGTGCCCGCTGTCGAAGACGACGCCTGTCTCGAAGCTGTTCTCACCAGAACTTCGGTTGAAGTTCATCGAAGTGACGAGTGCCCTTCTCTCATTAACGTAGAGCTTCGAGTGCAGCCGCTCGACCGTCCCGAGTTCCACGCCCGCTGATGCGAACCGGTCAAACCACTCTTCTTGCCGGTACGTCGCAAGCCGATCTCGTCGGAAGACGAGACGAACATCGCCGGTGCGCGTCACCGCCCTTTCGATCTCGCGGACGAAGTCGTCGGTTGGTTCCACGTAGGGCGACACAATAATGAGGACTTCGCTCGCCTCGGCGATCAGCTCTCGGAGCTTCCCGTAGATCGCTCCGTCCGCAATGAATTCAGCACCACCACCGAACAACCCCATCATCGAACTCCTTTGCTCATGAAGATCGAAGTGTACGGATGCTCCGGTTGGTAGCGACCCGACAGACTCAACTTTGGATTCGAGTTCTCAATACTTCTGGATTGCTTCCTTGAGACCAAGCTCTCACACCCTCTCTAACAACTTCACAATGCTGGCTTTGGTCCCGTTACCTTCTTCGGTTGCTTGCGGCGCTTTGGCGTCGCGCGTTTGAGCCTTTTAGCTTCCACGTCGAGCACGTACCTCGACTTGAGCAGGTGCTCCAACACCTCCATCATGTGATCTAGCGATTGAGGGCTGGCTTGAAACGCCCGGTGCGCTGCAGCATTGCCTGCATCAACCACAACCCCGAGGCGCGCGCGATCCAATTTGCTAAGCCAGCCTTTGGTTTCCAACGCGTCCAGCTTTGACGGGAAGGCGCCGAGGTCCCCCACAACCGTGTTCGCGAGCACGTCGAGGACCGTGCGAACGCCGATAGCGGCCAGCGTTGGAGCGCCCGCATCGAGGGCTGCGTAGACCTCGCGAAGAATGTGCGTGAATTCCTTCGGGAGCTCTTTCAGCCAGCTCGGCCGGGCGCGGACAGTGCGGGGCGGAAAATACGAGATGGCCTCGTCGCTGTAGACGATCTCGTCGTCTTCCGTTCGGTAGTACTTCCCGCCGTCCCACTTCGCGTGCTGCATGGTGACAGCGTTACAGCCGAGACACTGAAGGACGTAGTACGAGTTGAACGGCAGGGGTTCCCCCTCGTCGTCCATCACGCCTTCCCCGCCACGGGCGTTAAAACTCGCGCGGATCTCATGGTTGCGGTCTCCACCGCATTCGTTGCAGGGGATACGGGTCGCCATGTCTCGATCTTGCGGCATTCCGGCCGGCAAGGAGAAGCAATCTTCTTCTTACGACCGATTGCTACCGAGCTCTCACCTCGGTGAGCCGAACACGGCGGCTGGCCAGTTCCGGCGTGAACGGGAGCGGCTTGCCGAAGTTCAGGAGAAGATCATGGCGAAGAAGACATTCAGCACCGCTGACAGGCAGCGCATCGCTGCCGGTTGGGCCGCCAGCGGCATGCCGCAGGCTGACTACGCCGCAGCGAACGGCATCTCCGACCGGACCCTCCGCGACTGGATCGCGCGGCACGAGCCGCCTGCGGCCTCCGTAAATGCCGTCCGGCAGATCATCCAGCGGGCCATCGCCGAGTTGGAGCATGTCCTGGCGGGCGTCACCAGCACCGCACCAGACAGGAGCGCAGCCCAACGTGGCTTAGACGAGCCGCGTGTCGAGACTGCCGGGCGCGCGGGACAAGCCCCCACATTCGCCTGTGAAGCAAAGGCCACGCCCTCGATCGAAGCTTGCGGACCAACGGGGGGAGCGAGTGAGCCAGTTCCCCCCCGAGACCGGCAGGGCGTCGCCTCTTGTTCGACCTCTGATCACGATCGGCGACGCCGCCAAGTATGGCTTACCGCGGAAACCGAGAAACTGATAGCAGCGCGAAGGTGCCGATGGCACGATGTGGCAACCCTGCTTCGAGGAGCCACCCGCCGATGCCACCCACGATCTACGAGGAGATTCTGGCGTGGTCGAAGGATCGTCCAGCATGGCAGCGGGATGCACTGAGAAGGCTCGCGACGAAGGGCCAGTTGAGCGACGCGGACTACGACGATCTGTCACGCATGTGCTTGGCCGCGCGGGGTCTGGACGCAGAAGCACCAAGCCCTGTTCCGCTCGCCGCCGAGCACCTGCCCCAGCAAGGCTCCGCGTCCGCGACGGTCACCCTGAACCGTCTCTGCAATGTCAAGAACGTGGGAGCGCTTCTGCCAGACCAGTTCATCGAGTTCGGTGAGCTAGGCCTGACCATCGTCTACGGCGACAACGGTTCCGGAAAGAGCAGCTACGCGCGGATCCTCAAGCGACTCTGTAGAGCGCGAGGCGCACATGAGGAACTCCGCGCCAATGTGTTCGTTGGGTCCGCCGAACCGCCATTGGCGACAGTCGCGTTCGCAGTCGGCGAGAAGAAGGAGGCACTGGACTGGAAGGATGACGGGGCTGTCCCAGCACCGGCGCCGCTCTCGCACGTCGCCGTATTCGACCAACTGGCAGCCACCGCGTACGTCGGAGACAAGCAAGACGCGTCGGTGCGGCCCGCAGGGCTAGACCTACTTACGTCGCTCGCAAGCGCGTGCGAAGCCGTTCGCGCGAGAATCCAAGGGCGGATCGGTGCTGCGAAGGTGGCGAGCCGCCCGCTCACCGGCTTCGAACCGGCAACGTCAACGGGAGCGTTTGTCACTGGAATCACGGCTTCCACCAAGGATGAAGCCATCGACGTCGCCTCTGCCTATTCTGAAGCGGATAGGGCTAGAACCGAGTCTCTCGCCAAGGACGTCGCGCGGCTCGATGCAGAAGATCCCGTAAGGGTGGCGAAGGAACTTCGCGCGCGCCGAGCACGTATCGACGCCTTGCGACAGCGGGTCGAGAACATCCGAACCTTACTGTCGCCGGACGCGATCTCAAGGCTAGAAACTGTACGCAAGACCAGCGAAGCCAAGGAACAAGCAGCGGCGCTCGCATCGTCCCTCTCATTCGATGGCGCCCTACCCGGAACCGGCGGCGAACCATGGCGGGAACTTTGGGAGGCAGCGCGCAGATACTCGACGATCGCGCATCCCCAGCAGCCGTTTCCGGTCATCGTGGCCGACACCCGATGCGTACTCTGCCAGCAGGCACTGGACACAGCGGCGCAGGAGCGACTCGCGAGGTTCGAAGCGTTCGTTCGCGACACTGCTGCAGCCGAGGCTCGAGCCGCTCGGGCGACGTTCGACGCAGCTAAGACGCGGCTCAGAGATCTTCGCGTCGCCCTGCCAGAAGACTCGGTGTTGATTCAGGAGCTTGACGAGTTCGAAACGGACCTCGGCGCACGGGCACAGACAGCGCTTGAACAGGCGGAGGCTCTCAGGGCCGCAGTCAACGCGGCCCTTTCAAGCGGCAAGCCTCTTCCCGCAGACGATGTCGCCGGTCCACTCGTGGAGCACCTACAGAGAGCGTCAGCAAACGCAGAACGTCGTGCGCAGGAGGCCCTTTCCGCGCACGATCCGACGAAGCGAAAGGCATTCCAACAAGAACTCGCTGAGCTGAAAGCTCGGGCCTCCCTCGCCGAACGCAAGAGCGAGGTCCTTGCCTACGCAAGAAGCGTTCGCATGACGGCGTCGCTCGAAAAGTGCCTCGGCGACGCGGCCACGAACGCGATCACGTCGAAGAACAGCGAACTCACGAAGCGCGCGGTCACCGAATCGCTGAAAGCCCTCTTCGAGGAGGAGCGAAAAGGGCTTGGTCTGAACCGGACCCCAGTAGAACTTGCTCCGGCAGGCGGGAAGAGCGGTGTGCTCTACCACCAACTCTCTCTCCGAGGAGCGAAGCTGGCCGCAAACCCGATGAAGGTGCTGAGCGAAGGCGAGCAGCGCGTGTGCGCGCTGGCCACCTTCCTCGCCGAATCCCGCCTCGCACAGTCGAAGTCGTCGATCATCTTCGACGACCCGGTCTCGTCATTCGACCACCTGCGCCGAGAAGCCGTCGCCCGACGCCTCGCCCGCGAAGCTGTCCTACGACAGGTAATCGTCTTCACCCATGACGCGGTGTTCTTGCTCGGGCTTCTGAGGGCCGCCGAGGAGTGGGCAGCGCCGCTGAAGGTCTTTCACGTTCAGACGCATGGATCTGCCGTGGGCCACTGTAGCGAAGGACTCCCATGGGTCGGCATGAACGTCTCCAAGCGGATCGGCTCCCTGAAGAACGACCTCGTGAAGGCAGAGAAGATTTTCAAGAGCAACGACCGCACCACCTACAACGCTATGGCCCGTCAGCTGTACGGCCAGCTGCGAGAAACATGGGAGCGCGCAATCGAGGAAGTCCTCTTCGGGGATGCGATTCAGCGACTTCGGCTCTCCGTCGAAACAAAGAAGCTCAAGGTCGTGGACATTCAGCCCGGCGACTACGATCGGATTGAGAAGGGGATGGGGAAGGCGTCGGCAGAACTGATTGGGCACGACCAACCGGCCGCGATGAACACGCCAGCGCCGCAGCCGGAAGAGTTGAAAACGGACATCCTCGACCTAGAGGAGTGGGTTAAGGGCGTTCGACAGAGACGCGAGAAGAAGAGTTGAGAAGTACTTGATGGTTCGGAGAGGGATGAGCAACCGGCGAAACCGACCGATTGTGACCGGGGCCTTTTGGGCAGGTTTGATCCGCGATCGATCGCTCGCGGCTCCGCGATCGGCCTGACGCAAGCATTGCCCGTCGCCCGGACACACCTGTCCCATGCGGACGAGGTTCGGTTCTGTTGGCGAGAAGAAAGGCGGGCGGGGTTGGCGAGCCGTTAGCAGAGCGTGGCGAGGCGCTCCGGCTCGGCGAAGACGAGAGCGTCACGAAGCAACTCCATCGCACGCTCCCAGGATATTGGCCGGCGATCCTTCTTGGGCCTGCCGGCTCGCCACGTGGCGATCACGTTGTAGGCGAGCACTCGGAGCCAGGCGACCACCTCGATGGCTTCACGGCTCTTGGCGCAAGGCTGGATGTCGTCCTCCTTCAGCGCCACGTCGCAGGTCCAGTGGTGGCCGTTCTCGATTCCCCAGTGGAGGCGCGAGGCTCACCTCGAACGGGCGAAATGATGTGGAGTTCGCGGAACAGGGTGGCTCCCTCGCGCAACTCCGCGGTGTGGGCGCGGGCCTTGCCGGCCAAGCCCTCAAAGGCGTCCATCGCCTGCTGGTGGAGGAGCGGCTGGTTGCCCTTGAGGGCGAAGAGGTAGTCCTTTCCGTTGCGGCGGACGGCGAGCGCGTTCTCGATGTTCGTCATCGCCGCATCCGCGGTCACCACCGAGAAGTGGGCACCGAAGGCAGCACAGACACGGTCCAGCAGCGGCCGGAACGCCACCGTCTCTGCGCTCTTCGCACCGAGCATCTCCAGGTCTACGCACGGCTGCGACGTGTACGAAGTGAGCACCGCCGACAGCGCCATCAACGACGAGCTCACGACCCCAGTCTTCTCGTCCACCGATTGCTTCGCTCCCTCGACCTGCGCGCTGCTGCTGGTCCAGAGAGATTTTCCGTCGAAGCTCAGCACCCCCAGCGGGAAGGTGCGCGTGAACTCCTTTGCCTCGACGGCCCGGCGAAACCACCGGACCACCGTCTCCCTGAAACCGGCGGCCGACTGGCGCGCCAGCAGATTCCAAAGCGCAGTGTCCGAGACGCGTCCCTTGAGCCCGAGCCGTCTCCGCGCGCGGGCCCCGAGCTCGGCGCTGAAATCCTCCACCCGTCGCAACTGTACCCTCCCCGCAGCAAACGCCCCCACCAGGAGCGACAGCATCGACTGGTGCGCGTGCCGCTGGCTCCACGCCGCTCGCGGGTCCTCGACGCCCTCGTCCCACTCCACATCGACCCCTCGGGCCATCCGCCGGGCTTGTGCCTCCGTAACGACCATGATCATCTCCTCGGTGGCCGGCGTTCATGATCCGCCGGCTGCCTGAACTGGGTTGGGTGGGGCTCGCCAGCCCCATCCACCCCCTTCTCTTGCCGTAGAGATGATCGCGAACGCGGCCCCCGAGTTGTGCGGGAGCCGGATCAGGAACCGCACCACAGAAGGCGACCGAAGCGCCTGGTGCCCGAAAAGGGCGTCCATCAGCACCGAGCTCGGCTTCCGCTCGGTGAACCGATGTCGGAACGGCGCAACTACGAATCAAACCTGCGTCGTGGTCGCGATGAGAAGCTCCGCCACTCCTCTCGGAGTTACGGGGCCGCTTTCCCCCTGTAGACTCGCGCGAGGCTGTTCTCGTTCCAATGAAGGGCGCCGCACGCAGTCGCGCCAGAGCCCAAGGCGATTTATTGGAGCGACTTGGGTCACAGACTCGGTCAGCCGTCTCTGCTTGCCAGGCACTACTCGCTCGTCGAGCGGATCGGCCGTGACGCGCTGCAGCAGTTCGACACGATGTGCGAACTGGAGAAGATGGTCCAACCATCAGCGAGGAACTTCATGCAATGCTCGAAATCGATTCATGCGCTCGCAATCGCCTCGGTAACAGCGATTTGCGTGGCCGCATGTGGTGGGGCTGAGCCCACCGATCCGACCGCGACCGTGTCCGGGGTCGTCCGCGATACCGCCGGTGCTGTCATCGAAGGCGCAGCGGTGACAATCCGAGGTGCGACCGCGACGACCGGCGCAGATGGACGTTTCGAACTGCAGGGTGTGGAGATCGGTGGCGCCGCCGTGACCACGACCGCGTCGGGGTTTGCGCCGCGGTCACAGACCGTGAGCCTGAGCGAAGGGACCAACACCTACGACGTCGCGCTGGCGCCCGCGGGCGAATGGGGGATCCGGGCGGACCTGCTCGTACCTCTATCGGAGTTGGCGTTCGCCGAACTGAACGGAACGATCTACATGCTGGGCGGCTACCCGGAGAGTCGAGTCACGGCTCGGACGGTCCAGGTGTACGACATCGCGACCGACACCTGGTCTCTCGGACCGGAGCTGCCGCTGCCCAATAATCACGGGATGGCCGCCAGCGTCGACGGGAAGATCTATCTGCTCGGCGGGCAGACCCAGGCGGACGACCCGCCAGGCACCAACAGCTACGTCAACACGGTCTACGAGCTGGATCCCGCGGTCGGCGAGTGGGTGACCCGGGCGCCGATGCCCACCTCCCGCAGCTCCGGCGTCGCCGTCGTGCTCGATGGCAAGATCTACGTCGCGGGTGGGCGCCCGCCGCACGAAAAGGACTTCGCCAGCTACGATCCGGCGACGAACAGTTGGGAAGTGCTGCCGAACATGCCGACCTCGCGCAACCACTTCACGGGTGCGGCGATCGACGGCCGCGTCCATTACGTCGGGGGTCGCAAGGGCCTCGGGTTGGGGACGTCCATGACGACGGCGCACGAAATCTTCGACCCGGCGACGGGGAACTGGACGACGGCAGCGCCGATGCTGCTCGCCCGCAGCGGCATGAATGGCGTCATGGCTCGCGGCTGCTTCCACGTCTGGGGCGGAGAGGGGCCGGCCGGGATGTTCCCCGACCACGACTACTACGATCCTCGGACCGGCGAATGGTTGAGCCTCGTCGACATGCCGATCCCCGTTCACGGCGTTTATGGCTCGGCTTTCGTCAACGATCTGATCTGGGCCTCCGGAGGCGGCATCAATGTCGGTGGCAGCCATGGCAGCCATCACAACCAGGTCTATCGGCCGAAGGTCATCTGCGAGTGAGGTGACCACGTCTGGCCTGGAGTGCCCTCCAACCCGCCGACAGCAAGAAGCCCCGTGACCCATCTCTGGCTCACGGGGCTTCCTTTCAACTTGGAGGCGGCGGGAATCGAAGGGGGCAAACGTGAGACAAAAACGTACAGCAGGACGCGCCTTTACCCGTTCATCCCTGCGAAATCATTCGCTTCGCGATCCCGCCGCCCTCCATTCCGTACCGTCTGGAACCGCCAGAATCCGCGCTGGAGGGGGCACACTGGGGGCACATGCGGGAGTCCCCATCGCCGCAATAGGCGGCCGAACGCCAGATGCGGCCGCGATACTTCGTCGGCCGCTCCCCGAGGGGCGGCGCTGGGTCGCTGCCAAGCTCGCCTTAGAGGCCGCGCGCGAGAAGGGCCAGCGGCTCGCGGTGGTCTTCGCAGACGCGCGCGCCACGTCGCAGCTCCAGTACGCCGCGCTCTTGGCGGACATCGATGTCGGCGAAGGGAACCGAGTTCACGTTCACGCACCTGCGGCGGCTGGAGGGCCAGCCGAAGACGGGGCTCAAGCTTGGATCCAGGTCCTCAAAGAGGGCTGGAGTGCCCTCTTCGAGACGTCACCGGAGACGCCAACCCTCGCGAAGCTCACACCCGGGAGGCTGAAGCTTGCCATGCGGTCGGTGACCGTGGCCCGCCGGCTGGCGAGGAACCAGTTCTTCGCGCGCGGCGTGCGAAGCCTCGCCGGCCACCGCTGCGCGGTGTGCCTCAAGAAGTTCGACTACCAGGATGCGAACATGTTGGAGGTGGCCCACATCCGGGCCGTGTCGGACCGGGGGCCCGACCACCAACAGAACGCCCTCGTCCTGTGTCCCAACCACCATGCACTCTTCGACGAGGGACTCTGGTCCCTGACGGAGGATGGGCAGGTAATTCGCTCGTCGCAGCTTCCGGCCGCCCTGGCTGCGCAACTCGCGGACCGGATCCCGGCTGACTGGGAGGTGGATGCCGGCTGCGTCCACTGGCACTGCAGCCGAATGAAGCCGTGACCCGGTGGCCGAAAACCTGACTCCATCCGGCGACGCTGAGAGCAAGCAGTCTCGCAGGTTGGATGCTCCGAGACCTGCGTGACCGGAATCAACCCCTTGCGGCCACCACAGCCCTGTGGCCACAACACGAACATGCCCCAGGCTTCAAGAGGGCCTTGCGTCGGCGCTCGTCCTCACAGCGCGGCGGCGTCATCTTGGAAATCTCCCTCGCGGTGGTGAAGAGCGGGACGGGTGGTCCGTTCTCGGCCTCCCCTGCCGCTCTCCTCCGGGTGAACCGGAAGACCCTCTACGAGGCCATCCGCCTGGAGCAGCTCCTCGAACTGTCGCCTGCCGAGGGCGTAGCTGCGGCGGATTTCCTTCACCTCGAGGCCGCCTGATGACGTCGCGGACGCCGCGCCGGTGAACCGCTCACGAACGAGCCGGCCCTGAACATCGTAGTCGAGGGACCGCACGCCATCGACGACGCCGTCCTCGTTCACGTCCAGTTCCTCCCGAAGGAGACGGCCGCCTTCACAGGCATAGACGTAGCGCGCGGTCTCGCGCCAGTACTGCGGCTCCAACGGAAACCGGTACAAACTGATGATCCGGTGCTCCAGTGCGACGCGCCCATCGGCCTCGAATGTGCGGCGAACGGTCCGATTTGTTTCGGGCGAGCCGCCGTCGCCCTCCACCGTTCGCACTGGCCGACCATCTGTATCGTAGACGTGTCTCGTAGCGCCGCGACCATTCTCCGAGAGGATGCGCCCGTCGGGTGTGAAGGCTTGCGATGTTTCGAACCATCTCGCCGCGTACATGACGCTGCCGTCGTCGTAATAGCGAAGGTCTTGCACATCGACGGTTTGGATGTAGTCGCCGTAGTAGTCGTACTCGTAGAACTCCTTCCGCAGCAGGCCATCGACGGTATACGTAAGCCGCCCGCTCCCTCGGAACGTTCCGTCGCCATTGTAGACGCCTATCGTCGATGGACGACCGGCCTCGTACGTGAACCGCTTCTCGGTCACGACCCGGTCGTTTGTCTCGAGGCGCTCGATGGCGACGGTCCCGTCATCGTTGAGGATCTTCGTCCGCTTCTCATGGGTCTGCGTCGTAGCGCTGCGTGTCCAGCGGTCGCGCAAGATCTCCACTTCACCGGAGTACGCATACGTCGTCTCTTCGCTTCCGTCGCGGCGAAGGATCGAGGTTGCGAGCGGCCGGCCGTGGTCGTCCGAGGTGACGCGCTCCACTACGTTCCCCGTTGAGTCCCGATGCTCAACGAGGCTGGCGATGGCGCCGACGGGTTCCGGCTTCGGAGATAGTCCCGGGTCACAAGCGACCGGTCGCAGTGACGCAGGTTGGCCTTTCCACGCCGTCTTCGCCGGCTCTCGCGCAGCCACTGGCGCCGGCGCCGGCGAATCCCCGGCTCCAACAGTCGGAACCGCAGCCGGCGCGTCGACCAGTCTGACCTCGTACCGATGTACGAAGTCGCGCGACGTCGTCTCGAGCGTCTCCCAGTGCGCCGCGTAGATCGAGTCCGCGCGCGGAGAGAGCGCTACGCGGTACACGAACTTGTCGAGCGGCACCGAAGCAACCCGCGTCCCCTGGCGGTCGCGCCGACAGACGACGGAGCGTTTCCCGTTCCATGCTGCGAAGAGCAGATCGCCCGAAGACAGTTGGTCGATCGGCGGCGCGAAGCCACCAACGAGCGACCACGCTGGCTTTCCGGTGCTCAGGTCCACCATCCCCAGGACCTGCTGATCGCCGGATACCAAGTGCCGCACGAGCGCGTGATGTCCGGCGAGCGGTGCCGACACCCCCCACTCAAGATGCGACGCCTCCTTCCCCGTCGACGCGTCGATCACGGTCCCTCCACGCAAATAGAGACGCCCGTTGACCTCGACCACCGGCTGCGACTCTTCGTGGTTAGGGGGCTGAAGGATCGGCGACCACAACGCGAGCCCTTCGAAAGACCAGCCAGCCACTACGAGCTGTTGGTCGTACTTGCCGTCTCGGGTGCCGCTCGCAAACACGCCGACATCGCCTGCGGCCACCGCCGTGACCCGGATGGAGGTATTCCACTGCGCCCGGCTCTGCCCTGACCGCGCGTCGACGATCTCGAAGGCGGTGCCGGCTTCGTTGTTCGAATAGACGCCAATGGCTCCGTTGACCGAGATCACGCGAGGCTGGATGCCGAGGCGCCGCCAGCGGATCGCTCCGGTGGCGACATCGAGCGCGACGACCATGCGGGACAGGGGGACGACAATCACCCCGTCCATCGCGAGGGAGTCGTTCGACGAAAACGTCGGGTACATTTGGGCGTCGCTGACCTGGGTGCGAAAGCGACGCGCCCCGTCCTCCACGGAATAGCCTTCGATGTAGGATGGCCCGGACTCCGGTGCGTTGGGGAAGTGCAACGCAAGGAGGCCGGAGAGCGCGACGGTCGTCCCAGGCTCGAGGCGGGTGCTGAACGTGCGGCTTCCATCCGGGCGGAACCGATCGATCTGCATTCCGCTGACCGCAGCCAGATCTCCGTCCGCCAACGGAATCAATCTCGGAGTCGATGGGACCTCCGCCGACCACGCTAGCGTCGCAGTCGCACCCGGGACGACACAAGTCCCTGCGGCACACGTCGCCCTTGCACCACAGCTATCCACGCACGGCGTGCCGTCGGGTTCTCCGGCGCACGTGGCGACGATGCGCTCCGTAGGGCTCCTGTCCATCTCAGCGCTGCCGGCGTCGACTCCTTCGTCCGGTTCGTCGGGATGACCGCCATCGGGCGGGCCTGATGGATTCGAGGGTCCAATGACCGGTGGTTGTTGCGCACCAGGAAGCGTGGCCGGCGAACAGGCAGCAAACGCCCCGACCAGCAAAACCGCACCAACTCTCCCGACGACCATTCGACCCCCGCCCGTCACCGAGGGTGGTGACGTGGCTTTGATTCGGCAACGTTCTTTCAGGACAGTTCGGGGGGACCGTCGTCCCGCGTGAGTGTCGGCGACGCTTCATCCACACAGCGCCGCGAGCTGAGCCCAGCCACGCTTACCTCCGACGCCCAGCTCGCAGCCCTACACTTGACCACCCCAGGGCGTGAGTGGTTCGTTTTTGGTTCACCGTCGGTCCAGTTCGGACCCGCGTAAGGAGAGCCAATGAGGGGGTCGGACAGCAAAAAGCCCCGTGACCCATCTCTGGCTCACGGGGCTTCTTTTCAACTTGGAGGCGGCGGGAATCGAACCCGCGTCCGAAAGCCTTCCACCCTTCGACCCTACGTGCGTAGCCCCCGATTTGTTTTAGGTGTTCAGGGCTCCCGAGGGCGGGATACCTGCGCACCTGTTCTGGGTCAGCTCTCGTCGCACCAGTTCCAGACAACCGGATAGACCACCCCGCATTATGACGGCCTTACCCCACCCCACGGGTCGAGAGCAGGAAGACCGCGCGTTCAACTGAGTTTAGGCAGCGAGCGCGAGCTCAACGTTGTCGTTGGCTTTTGTGTTGTTGCCAGCGGATTTACGAGGTGCTGAACGCCCTCGGCACGCGTCTCGGGTTTCTATGCCCCCGTCGAAACCTGGTCGCCCCCTTAGCGACACTTCACTTTCAACTGCATCCCTACAGTAACCCCCTTCGGTCTCCGGTCAATGCCCGCAGACAGGTCGCGCGCACTTCGGGAATGTCCGCTCCCCTGCCTGGTTGGCTGCCCTCCTTGGCGGCGGATGGTTTTCGCTTCCCTCTCAACCCGGGCCCGGCCTAGTTGGGCCTCCGACTTTCGACTCTCTTCGAGGACCCCTGAATGCGAAGACTCCTCCTCCTGCTGGCGCTGCTCTCCGGCGGCTCCGCGCTCGCCCAGAAGAACGCGTTCTTCCCCTACCCGATGACCTGTGACCGGCTGGAGAACAGCCTCCAGGTCTGCCGGGTGCCCTTCAACTCCCCGGGCCTGGTCGCCTACTACACGTCGATGCGGGTCGGTTCGCGCAACGAGGTGGAGCCCGGGCACTCCGGCTTCGCCCACTTCTTCGAGCACATGATGTTCCGCGGCACCAAGAAGGTGCCGGGCTCGGCGCGGGAGAAGTTCATCTCCCAGGGCGGGTTCGCGGACAACGCGTTCACCACCCCGGACATCACCGTCTACAACACCTTTGGTCCCAACGACCGGCTGCTGGAGCTGATCGAGATCGAGGCGGACCGCTTCCAGAACCTGGAGTACGCCGAGCCGGCCTTCCGCACCGAGGCCCAGGCGGTCCTGGGCGAGTACCACAAGAACGCCGCCAACCCGTCGCGCAAGCTGGACGAGCTGCTGGCGGACACCGCGTTCACCGCCCACACCTACAAGCACACCACGCTGGGCTTCTACGACGACATCAAGGCGATGCCCGGGTACTACGAGTACTCCAAGCAGTTCTTCCGCCGCTGGTACACGCCGGACAACGCCACGATTTTCGTGGTCGGCGACTTCGACGACGCGAAGGTGATGGCCGCCATCCGCCAGCACTACGGGACCTGGACCTCCAAGTCGGCCAACGTGAAGATCCCGGTCGAGCCCAAGCAGACGATGTGGAAGGAGGCCCACCTGGACTGGCCCTCTCCCACCCTGCCCCGCCACCTGCACGCGTGGCATGTGCCCGGGTTCTCCACCACCAACCTGGACTCGGCGGTCCGCGACATCCTGGGTGAGTACCTGGTGGGCCAGACCTCCCCTGTCTACAAGGAGCTGGTGCTGGAGAAGGGGCTGGCCGAGCAGGTCGGGGTGTGGAGCGGCTTTCGTCGCGACCCGAACCTGTTCTCGATCCTGGCGGTGATGAAGACCGAGGCCGCCCGCGGCGCGGTGCAGGACGCCTTCAACAAGGCGGTCAACGATCTGGCCAAGGGCCGGGTGGACGCGCAGCGGGTCAAGGAGATCCAGAGCAACGCGCGCTACGCGTTCCTGATGGGCCTGGAGACCCCCGCCGACGTGGCGGTGCAACTGTCCTGGTACACCGGGGTGGGCGGCTCTCCACAGGCGATGGAGCAGCACTTCCAGAACATGGCCAAGGTGAAGCCGGCCGACCTGGTGGAGTTCGTGAAGAAGCACATGCAGGCCCGTAACCGCACCCTGGTGTCGCTGACGCCCAAGGCCCCTGCCGCGCAGGGAGGTGACAAGTGATTCGCCCTTCCACGCTGGTCTGCACCCTCACCGCGCTGGCCCTGACCGCCGGCTGCGCGACCACTCCCGAAGCTCCCCGTCCGGCCGACCCCGCGCCGCCGGTGGTCGAGGCTCCTGCCGCCCCGGCGCGCGATCCCCGGGCTCCCGCTCCCACCCAGCCGGTGCCTTCCCGCCCGCTCCCCACCCTCTCCCCGCTGGAGGTGGTCCGGCTGCCGGTCCCCAACAAGCCGATCGTCTCCCTGCGCCTGGTTTTCCGCTCCGGCTCGGTGGATGACCCCGCCGGCAAGGAGGGCCTGACCTCGCTGACCGGCTCGGTGCTGGAGGAGGGCGGCACCTTGAAGCTGACCTCCGCCCAGCTGCTCCAGGCGCTGTATCCGATCGCCGGAGAGCTCTCGGTGAGCACCGACAAGGAGCTGACCGTGTTCGCCGGCCGCGTCCACCGGGACAACCTGGACGCGTTCCTGGAGCTCTTCACCGACGTGCTCCTCCACCCGCGGCTGGACGCCAAGGAGTTCGAACGGCTCCGCCAGGATCACCTCAACGCGGTGAAGAACGGGCTGCGCAACGAGGACGACGAACGCCTGGGCAAGGCCGCCCTGGACGCGGTGCTCTACGCCAACCACCCCTACCGCCACTACCCGGTGGGCACGGTGGCCGGGCTGGAGGCGATCACCCTGGAGGATGTCCGCGCCCAGTGGCAGCGGGTGTTCACCCAGGACCGGCTGATCGTCGGCCTGGCCGGCGCGGTGGATGAGGCGCTGGAGCAGAAGGTGCTGCAGAAGCTGTCCGCGCTTCCCAGGACCGGCGCGCCGATCGTCCAGCTCCCTGCGGCCCCGGGCGTCCATGGCCAGGTGCTGCTGATCAAGAAGCAGACGATCTCCACCGCGATCTCGATGGGCTCCAGCTACCCGGTCCGCCGCGGGGATCCGGACTTCTTCCCGCTGTTCTTCGCCATGAGCTACCTGGGCGAGCACCGCCAGTCCAACGGGGTGCTGTTCAACCAGCTGCGCGAGCTGCGCGGGCTCAACTACGGCGACTACGCCTACGCGGAGATGCACCACCAGGAGGGGTACTCCAGCCTGCCCGCCACCAACGTGGCGCGTTCGCAGCAGCACTTCTCGCTCTGGCTGCGCCCGGTGGAGCCGGAGGCGGCGGTGTTCGCCACCCGCGGGGCGGTCCACTTCTTCCAGGCGTTGATCCAGGACGGGATCCCCGCCGAGCGCTTCGAGGTCACCCGCCAGTTCCTGGACGGCTTTACCCGTCTGTGGAGCCAGACCGACCAGCGCCGGCTGGGCTACGCCATCGACTCCAAGCTCTACGGCACCCCGGACTTCCTGGAGGCCTACCGCGCCGCGCTCAAGACCCTGACCCCGGCCCAGGTCCACGCCGCGCTCTCCCGTCACTACGCGGTCGACAAGCTGAACTACGCGTACGTGGTGCAGGACGCGGAGAAGCTCAAGGAGCTGCTCACCCGGCAGCCGCCCACCCCGCTGACCTACACCAGCGAGAAGCCGGCCGAGCTGCTGGCGGAGGACGCGATCATCTCCGCCCGCCCGCTGCCGCTGGATCCGGCCTCGATCCAGATCCTCGATGCCCAGCAGTTCATGCAGCAATGAGGAGCCTGATCCTCCTCACCGCGCTGCTGGCGCTGCCCGGCTGCTCCCGGAACGATCCGCTGGAGCAGACCCTGGCCACGCTCCCGCCGGGCGCCGCCTTCCCGGCCCCCGACCTGCTCCCGGCTGCGATGAGGGAGGCCAACTGGACCGTGGGCCGGGTACACAAGGTCTCCTCCGATCTGCCGCTGCGCGAGGGCGGCGCCTGGTGCAGCGCCTACACCACGGTGCTGCACTCCGAGCCCCTCCCGGCCCAGAACCTGCTGGCCGTGTTCTGCGGCGGCAAGCGACGGGCCTTCGCGCCCGATGCGGCCTTCTTCACCGCCCCCACCGCCAGCGGAGATCCCAAGGGCCAGGGCCGCTTCGAGGCCACCTTCGTCGACGCGCTGGAGCCGGGCACGGTGATCGTCTGGCACAACGAACGCTCCCTGGACCCGCAGGGGTTCCTCACCATCCGGGAGCGCGCCTGGCGCGAACGTGACGGCAAGCTGGAGCAGATCATGGACGCCACCACGGTGGATCCCGCGGTGGCCAAGACCCGGCTGCCCGAGGGGCGCCGCCAGTTCCTGGAGGCCCAGAACACCTACGCCCCCGGCTTTCTGGGCAGCCACCCCAAGCAGTTCGTCTATCGCGGCCGGTTCTCGGGGAGGCAGTTCGTGCGCCGCCTGGAGTACACCGAGGGCACCGGCTACCGGGCCGGGCCCACCCTCCCTGGCCCCTCGCCCTCCGCACCGGATGGGGGCAGTTCCGACTAGGATACCGCCCTGTGACTCCCAGGGTACCCAGGCCAGCCGCTCGCGCGTACATGCTGTCGCTGCTGGCGGTCCGCAAGATCCAGCTGGGCGCAGAGTGGGGAATCAAGTTCCCCTACAGCTGGCTGATGTGGGAGCCGGGGGTGTGGCAGCCCTCCTCCGGCGCCGGCTCCCCCACCCTGATGGGCGGCAAGGTCGGCCTCAATGCCCGCCCCGGTCAGGGGGACGCCCTGTGCTTCGAGCTGGCCGGGCCCCGGGCCCTCAAGGTGGGCCGCTCGCCGGAGTGTGACGTGGTCCTCAACGACGCCACCGTCTCCCGCGAACATCTGCTGCTGGAGCCGATCGCGCTGCCCGACGCCTGGAGCGTCCGGCTGATGCCCGGCGCCAGCGCCCGGCTGGGAACCCAACCGCTGGGCCCGCTGGCGCAGCCGCTCTTGCCCCGCCACACCCTCCAGCTGGGTGATGTGTCGCTGACCTTCTACACCTCGGAGACCTTTGCCTCGCGGCTGGACGAGACCGTCCGTCTGGGGCGCGGCGGCTGAAAGTGGCCGATGGGTGTTTTACCCCAGGGCTGGCGATTTCTTCCGGACCTCCGGAGCGGGCACTATAAGCAGCGGGTGCGCAGGGCCGGCGCGGGACCCTGCACAGGTGGGGACCCACGTTGCGTTTTGCCATTCGACCTCTGCTCGCTGTCACCCTCGCGCTGTTCGCGCGAACCGGCTTCGCCGATCACGCGCCGTTCGAGCGCGGCTTCGACTCGGTCCCGATCAAGCATGTGACCGGCATGAACAGCGGCCTCTCCCTGGACGGGGCGCGGCTGCTGCCGGCCGGCAGTCTCCAGGCGGCGCTGCTCTTCGATCTCAACGTGGGGATCATGGCCCTGCGGCTGGGCGACGAGAAGCTGGGGGATCTGATCCCCGCCCGCTTCGACGCCCACCTGCTGTTGGCCTATCAGCTCCACCAGCGGGTGGAGCTGGGCCTGGACCTGCCGCTCACCCTCTTCCAGTCGGACAACTTCGGGCTGCTCTCGGCGCAGGGCTTTCCCCAGGACGGCGTGGCCGCCTTTGCCCCCGGAGACATCCGCGGGGTGATCCGGGTGGGCCTGCTGACCGAGGACCAGTTCCCGGTCTCGCTGACCGCGATCGCCGAGCTGCGCGTCCCCACCGGCGACGAGCTCAGCTTCACCGGAGACCTGGGCCTGGTGTTCGCGCCCCGGCTGGCGGTGGAGCGATCGCTGGGAAACCTGCGGCTGATGGGCAACGCCGGCGTCCGGCTGCGCCAGCACGGCCAGTTCCTCAACCTCTACGTGGGCAATGAGGTCACCTTCGGCGCCGGCGCGGTGTTCCGGCTGCCCTGGTCCTTCCCCTGGGCCAGGGAGATCGACGTGCTGGGCGAGCTGCACCTGTCCACCCCCTTCGAGGCCCCGTTCACCTTCGCCCAGGCCGACTCGCTGAAGACGCCCTTCGCGCTGCAGGTCGGCGCCCGGGCCAAGGTCTGGAAGCGCTTCGGGGTGGAGCTGGGGATTGGCAAGGGGATGGGGATCGAGAGCGGCTACGGTCGGGAGACCTTCCGCCTCTTCTTCGGGGTCACCTACGGGGTGAACAAGGCCACCGAGGTGGACCTGGACAACGACACCGTCTACGACGACGGCGATCTCTGCCCCACCGAGCCCGAGGATCTGGACGGCTTCCAGGACGAGGACGGCTGCCCGGATCCGGACAACGACGGCGACGGGGTCCCGGACCTCAACGACCAGTGCCCCACCGAACCCGGCCCGGCCGAGCTGGATGGCTGCCCGGATCGCGACGGCGATGAGATCCCGGACAACGTGGACAAGTGCCCGGATCTGCCCGGACCGGCGGAGAAGGAGGGCTGCCCGTACGAGGATCCCCAGGTGGTGCTGGAGTCGGACCGGATCCGCGTCCGCGGCAACATCCTCTTCGAGACCGCCTCCGACAAGATCCAGCCGCGCTCCTACGGGATGCTGGACGAGGTGTTCAAGGTCCTCAAGGACAACCCGGACGTGGGCCCGGTGCAGGTCGAGGGCCACACCGACAACCGCGGCTCGCGCGCCTACAACGTGGACCTCTCCGGTCGCCGCGCCAAGTCGGTGGTGAACTACCTGGTGAACAAGGGCATCGATCGCAACCGGCTGCGCTCGCGCGGCTTCGGCTTCGATCGTCCGGTGGGCACCAACGCCACCCCCATCGGCCGCGCCAAGAACCGGCGGGTGGAGTTCAACCTGCTGGAGGGCACCGAGTCCGGACCGTCGGTGGAGCAGATCGACGAGATCTCCACCCCCGCCCCGGGCACCCCCGAGCCTGCCCCCGACGCCGGGGCTCCCCCGTCCCCGGACGCTGGCACCCCGTAGTCGTCGCACAGCCAACTCCCCGGACCCGCACCGCTCGCCAGCCGGGGAGCGGTTCTCCACGCTCGGCCCTCCGCCCATGAGAAGCGCCGCGCTCATCCTGCTGGGAATCGTCTTCGGGACCGGCCCGGCCCTGGCCCAGCCGGACGGAGGCTCCGGCTCCTTCTCTGGCCCCGGGTCTGGCGCGCAGCCACCCGGCTCCGCGGGGACGGTCAGGGCTTCCGGCGATGCCGCAGTCCCCGAGCAGCCGCGGGATCCGGAAGGAGCTGAACCTTCCCCGGAGGAGGAGCTCCCCTCCGCCACCACGGTGATCACCGCCACCCGGCTTCCCCGCCCGCTGCGGGACGTGCCCTCCACGGTGATCGTGCTCCCCCGCGCCGAGCTGGAGCGGCACCCCGGCCTCACCCTGGACGCGGTGGCGCGCGCGGTGCCCAGCCTGGCCACCTTCCGGCGCAGCTCCTCCCTGGTGGCCGATCCCTCCTCGCAAGGCGTGAACCTGCGCGGGGTGGGACCCTCGGGCGTCTCCCGGGCGCTGGTGCTGCTGGATGGCCTCCCGGTGAGCGACGCCTTCGGGGGCTGGATGTACTGGCGCGCCATCCCCCAGCTGGAGCTGGAGCGGGTGGAGGTCGCGCCCGGTCCCGGCTCGTCCTTGTACGGCAGCGCCGCGCTGGGCGGGGTGATCCAGCTGGTCTCGCGCCGCCCCACCGCCACCGGAGTGGAGGCGGAGCTGCTGGCCGGTTCGCACTGGACCACCGGGGCC
The DNA here is from genome assembly GCA_036675345.1 of Myxococcaceae bacterium. Lineage (GTDB taxonomy): Bacteria > Myxococcota > Myxococcia > Myxococcales > Myxococcaceae > JALYOC01. The sequence continues at coordinate 13,862 of JAKFFE010000031.1, read as the reverse complement.
GCGGTCCGCGCCACCCACCGCTGGGACCAGGGCGCGCTCTCCCTGGATGCGGAGGCCCTGCGCAGCGACGGCTTCCCGGTGGTCTCCCTGGCCCAGGCCGGGCCGGTGGATCTGGCGGCGCCCAGCGCCCACGCGGTGGTGGCCGGCCACCTGGAGCTGACGCCCCGGCCCTGGCTGTCGCTTCGGGCCCGGGCCGGGTTCTTCGAACAGGCGCAGAACGGCGGCACCCGCTTCACCACCGCACAGGTCGGGGTGTTCGACTTCTCGCTCACCGCGGACGCGTCCTTGGCTCAACGGGGCCAGCTGGTCTCGGCGGTCTATGGCCGCTGGTCGCGCTTCGATCAGGAGCGGGCCCGGATCACCGACGGCCGTTCGCAGGAGACGCTGGCGGCGCGGCAGGCGGTCCCGGCGCGGGAGCTGGGCACCACGGTGCAGTACGCCGCGCCCCCGCTGGCCGGACACCGGCTCTCCGCCGGCGCCGAGCTGCGCTGGGTCCAGGGGATCTCCTTGGAGACGGTGTTCCCCCCTTCCCTGGAACCCTCGGCGCTGATCGGCCGCGACTCCGGCGGCTCGCAGCTGCTGGCCGGCCTGCACCTCCAGGATGAGCTCTCGCTCCACCGCACCCTCTCCCTGATCGCCTCGCTGCGCGCGGATGGCTGGAGCAACTTCGATGGCCGGCGTGTCCAGCGGCGCCACCTGCAGCCCTCCACCGAGGAAGCCTTCTCCACCCGCTCCCAGGGACAGCTCAGCCCGCGGCTGGGGATCCTCTACCGCCCGGTGCAGCCGCTGGCCCTGCGCGCCTCGGTGGGCTCGGCGTTCCGCGCCCCCACCCTCAACGAGCTGTACCGTCCCTTCCAGGTCGGCACCGTGCTCACCGCCGCCAACCCGGCCCTGGCGCCGGAGCGGCTGTGGGGCGGAGAGGCCGGGGTGGAGGTGGTGCCCCTGGGGAAGCTCACCCTGCGGCTGACCGGCTTTTGGAACGCGCTCTCGGATCCGGTCACCAACGTCACCCTGCCCTCGCCGCTGGCGGATGGTTCGGAGCGGCAGCGGCAGAACCTGGGCGCCGCCACCATCCGGGGCCTGGAGGCCTGGGCCGACTATCGGCCCTGGCGGTCGCTGACCTTCACCCTGGCCCACACCTGGGTGGACGCCACCGTGACCGACTCCCCCGGGCGCCCGGACCTGCTCGGCAAGCGGCTGCCCCAGGATCCGGAGCACCGCTTCACCGGCTCGGTGGCCTTCGAACATCCCCGCTGGTTCTCCGCCACCCTCCAGCTGCGCCACCTGGGCGCGCAATTCGAGGACGATCTCAATCAGCGCGCGCTGGCCGGCTTCACGGTGGTGGACCTGGGACTGCAGCGGAGGCTGGGCCGCGGGCTGGAGCTGTTCGCCGCGGTGGAGAACCTGCTGGACCGTCGTTATCTGGTGGGCCGGGCGGGCGTGGACACCGTGGGCGCTCCCCGGACGGTCCGGCTCGGCCTGCGGCTGCGCCCGCGTTGAGGGGAGGAATCAACCTTCCCGGAGCACCCGCGTGATCCGCTGGTTACCCTTCCAGGTCCCCCGCTGTAGAAGGGTTCCACCGATGCCCGAACCCATCACCCTGCTGGAGGAGACCTCGCCCTGCGCGCCAGTGATCGGCGTGGTGGAGACCGACGGCACCACCGTCTACCTGTACCTGCACGGGGCGCCCAACTCCGGCTTTGGCACCCGCGCCCTGTGGGTCGCCAACCTGGCCCCCGCGCCGGACGGGGTGGACGTGGAGCGGATGAAGCGCGGCGAGGCGCCGATGATGCCCGCCGCCTCCACCGCCCGCCCCGAAGGGCTCCGGCTGACCGACCTGGAGCCGCTGAAGCTGATCTGGTTCGCCGAGGGCACCGGCGCCGCCCTGGCCGGCAAGGACGGCCTGCTGGCGATCCTCCCCCCGGGCACCGGCGAGCACGACGCCTTCCCCGGCTTCGCCCGCGACGCACTCCAGCAGACCAAGCTGGCCTGGCCGCTGAACAGCCCCCAGGGGCTGGTGGTGGCCTCCCGGGTGGAGAAGGAGGAGGCCTTCTGGAAGCTGTGGGAGGCGGACGACGCCTGGCCCCGGCTGCAGCAGCAGCTGCTGGCCGCCATCGACGGCACCCTGGGCTCGGAGGGCCGCTACTTCGCCATCGACGGGGGCGAGTGGCCGCCGCGCTTTCTGGCCCTGCGCCGCTACCAGGGCAACACGGTGCTGCTCACCGGCGGGGTCTCCCTCCTCCCCCAGCCCGGGGTGGCCCGGCCGCTGGCGCCCCCCCGGCAGCCCCGCCGGATCGAGCTGGCGCTGGCGCTGCAGGGCGAACACTCCGAGGAGTCCCTCACCGCGCTGTCCCAGTACCTGAGCGCGCAGTGCCAGCTGCCGTGGATCCGCGCCAGCTGGCTGGGCCCCGGCCACACCCTGGGCTGCGACCTGCTCCCGGTGGGCCACTCCGGGGTCCGCTTCCCGGCGGTGATCTGCGCCGAGAACCCGGAGGGCGCGCCCCGGATCGTCTATCCGCCCTTCGAAGGCGAACCGGTCCACCTGCTGTGGCTGCTGCCGATCACCGCCGCCGAGCGGACCCTGGCGGTGCAGGAGGGTTCCGCCGCGCTGTTCCACCGGCTGGCCCCGCTGGGCGAGCTGTGGGCCCACCGCGATCGCGCCGACACCGGAATCAGCAACTGAGCGGACCTGGCTAGGTCGGCGGCGAGGCCTCCACCAGCTCCTCCAGCCGCGAGCGGAGGCTGCGCTCGGAGATCTGCCCCTGGACCACGTCCACGATCTTCCCCTCCCGGTCGATGAAGTACAGGGTGGGCAGGGCCCGGATCTGGTACCGGTTGAGCACCGCGTCCGGGGCGAAGACCACGTGCGCGTTGGGGGGCGGGACGATCCCCCGGCGGGTCAGGAACACCCCCACCGCCGCCTTGGAGTCGGCCTGGATCTGATCGGCGGCCAGCAGCACCACCCCGCGCTCGGCGAACTCGCCGGTGATCCGCATCAGGTACGGCATCTCGTCCACACAGGGCGGGCACCAGGTGGCCCAGAAGTCGATCAGCACGATCTTCCCCTTCAGGTCCGAGAGGCGGATCTCCCCGCCGCCGTACTTCTCCACCTGGAAGTCGGGGGCCAGCGCGCCGTCGGACACCGGCTTGAGCCGGCCGAACTCCTGGTAACCCTGGAGGATGATCGCGCCCACGCCCGCGGCCACCAGCACCACGATCCAGATCCGCCACAGCAGCCCACTGCTCTTGCGGGGAGCGGGGTCCCCGTTGGTCATCTCCACGCCTTCACCTCGAGGGCCCGGTGTATCCGATCCAGCACCCACCGGCACCCCTGCCGGCCTCCGGGCACCGCCCGCACCCAGCCCGCCAGCCGCGGACCGTGGGCGTAGTAGCGCCGCACCGCCCACGACCCCAGCGCGCTCCTTCGCAGCACCCCGTCCCGGAAGGCACGGAAGGCCCGCAGCTGCGGCGCGCCCTCTCCATAGGCCACGGTGGCCAGGAAGCACGGCCCGCCCTGCTGGATCCACAGCAGCCGGCTGCTGGAGAGGTTCAGCACCCCGCGCAGCTCCCGATCCTCCCCGTACAGGAAGGCCAGCAGATCCTGACGGGAGATGGAGAGATCCGCGCCCGACGCGTCCTCGAATTCGATCCGGGACAGGCCTCCCCCCAGCTCCTCCAGCTTGAGCAGGTAGTGCCGGGTGTTTCCCTGCGGGGTCTCCACCTCCACCGCGCGCACCTCCCCGAAGTAGGCGATGAACGGCTGCTGGCACTTCGGACAGCTGAACCGGTGGGTGGCGTGCCGGGGGGAGAAGGCGAAGTCGTCCAGGTGGTGGCAGCCAGCGTTGGGGCAGGCCAGCTTCACCTGCACGCTGGCGTCCGATCGGGGATCGAACCGCGAGGCTCCGGTCCGCCGGTCGAACACGCTGGGGGCCTGGTCCCCGGTGCGGGTGAACAGCCGGCGCGAGGAGAGGGCCTGTCGCTCCACCTGGGTGGCCACCGCCCACGCCTCCTCGGCGGCGGCGATCCGCCCGGCGGCGGTGTGCACCACGCACTCCAGGTACCACCGGGTCGCCAGCTCCAGCGGGGCGGCCACGTGATCCACCTTCCCGGTCCGGTGGAAGGCCATGCTGCGGGCCAGCAGCTCCTGCGCCTCGGGGATCAGCCGCTCCGCCTGAACCCGGATCGGATCATTGGGGCGGCGATACACCGGAGGCTCGGGCACCCGCCCAAAGAAGCGCGCCGCGTCCGCCCGCAGATGTTCGAAGGCTGCCTCGATCTGATCCGGCGCGAGGGTCAGCGCCATCGCCCGCTGCTCCGCCACCCGGATCGCCTCATCCACCTGCATCGGCAGCTAGATAGCAGCAGCCCTTACCGGTTGCCGGATTTTTGCCCTACCTTGTGCGCGGGTGTAGGACAGTGTCGGAGGTGCGGCATGGGCTTTTTGAAGTTCCTGATCTGGACGACGTGTTCGGTGGCGCTGGGGATCTACGTCTCCACCGCCCAGTACGAGGGCGGGACCCCGCTGCAGCAGATCCAGCGGGTGTGGAAGCGGCATGGTCCCTCCGACAGCCAGGTCCAAAGCAAGGTCCGCGGCGCGGTGGACTCGGCCCGGACCACGGTGGGGCGCAAGGCCCCGCCCACCGAGCACTTCGAGCCGGAGGATCGCGAGGCAGTGAACAAGCTGATCGCCGGACGATCGGGGTCGAAGTAGTCCGTCGGTCATCCCCACCCCGGTCTGTCCACCGCAAGAAGCTGCGGCGCCCGGGTGGGTCCAGCCCGGCGGGCCCCGCTTCCGCCCCCCGGCCCCACTCCCTAGCTTGTCCCTTGGCGTCTTGGGGCGGGTCGGAGGCGGGGCATGTCGGTTCGGTGGGTGGCGGGTGTGGCGCTGTTGTTGGTGAGCACGGCCGGCGAGGCAGGTCGCACGCAGGTCGAGAAGCGGATGTGGGTCGACGCCAAGCAGCGCAAGGTCCGCACCCAGGAGTCGGAGATCTCCAAGGTGGCCCAGCGCTCCCGGGGAGCGGTGGTGGCGATCACCACCCGCACCGAACCCTCGGTGGAGGCGGCCGCGGCCACCGGTGACGCCGAACCCCAGAAGGGCCTGGGCTCCGGCTTCCTGATCCACCCCGACGGCTACATCCTCACCAGCTCGCATGTGATCGAAGGCGCGGACGAGATCACCATCTCCCTGCTCACCCCCAGCGGGGTCCCCGAGGAGTACACCGCGGAGGTGGTTGGCCTCGATGCCCAGACCGACTGCGCGCTGTTGAAGATCGACGCCGGCCGCAAGCTGCCGATCCTCAAGCTGGGCAGCGCCAAGGAGGTCCAGATCGCCGACTGGGTGGTGGTGATCGGCAACCCCTTCGGGCTGGCCCACTCGGTGACGGTGGGGGTGGTCAGCTACAAGGGCCGCACCGACGTGGTCCCCTCCGGGCGCAGCGGCTACTTCGACTATCTGCAGACCGACGCTTCGATCAACCCCGGCAACTCCGGTGGGCCGGTGCTGGATCTCAACGGGGACGTGATCGCCATCGCCAACGCGGTGAACGTCTCCGGTCAGGGGATCGCCTTTGCCATCCCCATCGACATGGCCAAGCAGGTGCTTCCCGACCTGTGGACCCTGGGCCGGGTCCGCCGCGGCTGGATGGGGGTCTCGGTGCAGGATCTGACCCCGGACATCGCCGGCACGGTGGGGATGCGCAGCTACGCGGGGGTGTTCGTCTCCGAGGTGATGGAGGACAGCCCCGCCTCCCGCGCCGGGCTGCGGGTGGGGGACGTGATCACCGGGGTGGATCGCTCCTCGGTGCGCAAGTCGCACACCCTGCGCTGGAAGGTGGCCACCTCCGACGCCGGGGAGGTGGTGGCCCTCCAGGTCCGCCGCCGCGGCCGCCCCCTCTCGGTGAAGGTCAAGCTGGAGGACATGCCCTCGGTGGAGGAGGCCCCGGAGGAGGAGATCCTGGCCCGCGGCCCCCAGGCGGACGAGCGCCCGGATCGGGCAGTCTCCGGTCGGATCCCCACGAAGCCTTGAGCCCCAGACTGGCTTCCGCTATGTAGGCGCCCTTTTTCACCGTACATCGAAGGGAAGTCGCCGTGGCTGAAGCCAAGAAGAAGACCATCAAGAAGTCGTCGCCGCGCACCGCGAAGGCAGCCGGCAAGAAGGCCTGCACCGTCACCGGTTGCAAGCGGGCGTACCGCGCCAAGGGCTACTGCTTCTTCCACTACAAGAAGTGGCGCCAGGGCGAACTGCCCCACTCCCGCTACCGCACCTGCAGCAAGCCGGAGTGCCGCAAGAAGGTCCTCAAGGGCGGCCTGTGCGAGACCCACTACAACGAGAAGTTCAAGAAGCCCGACGCCGCCGCTGCGGCCTAGCCTTCCGCTGATCCGGTAGCTGTCCTGGCGCCTCGTGCTCCCATCTTCGGGGTCGAGGCGAGGCGCCGCTCCGTTTCCGCCAGCGCTGCTCGCCCCGCTCTTCCTGCTTCTGGCAGGAGGAGATGGGAGGAGCACGCGCGCGAAAAAGGGGACAGGCTGCATTTCCGACCCGCTGCGTCGGAAATGCAGCCTGTCCCCTTTTTCTGTTCAGTCGAACTTGCCGCGGCCCAGCTGCTTGAAGGCGGACACCCACAGCTCCGCCTCGCGCTTGCTCAGCCGGGCCCGGGACAGTGAGTAGACCAGCTCGCGCAGGATCAGCTCCGGCTGCTGGGCGTTGAGGAAGCCACTGGCCCGCAGCACCTCCTTCATCTTCGCCTCCAGCGTCTGCACCGTCCGCAGGTGCGCGGCCTCCGGCTCCACCGGGGTGGGGACGATCCGCTCCGCCCGCGAGCACAGGTACAAGAGCACCGCCGCCGACTGGGCCAGGTTCATCGAGGGCTGCGCCGGCAGGGTGGGGATCCCGCACACGTCCTGGCAGTAGGCCAGCTCCGCGTCGTTGAGGCCCCGCTTCTCCCCGCCGAACACCAGCGCCACCGGTCCGCGCGCGGAGTGCTCCACCAGCCGCTCCACCGCCTGTTCCGGCGTCAGCGGGGGGCGGCCATCCAGGGTCCTCATGCTGGTCCCCACCGCGTACACACAGTCCGCCACCGCGGGTGGGAGCGAATCCTCCATCCGCAGACTGGAGAGCAGGGCCAGCGCCTCGCCCTTGATCGCCATCTTCTCCGCTTCCTGGAGCGCGAACGGCCCCTTGTCGGAGAGGGTCAGCCGTTGAAAACCGAAATTTGCCATCAGCCGGGTGACCGCACCCAGGTTGTCGGGAGAACGGGTCTGGTGGAGCACCACGTTCAATGCTGTGCGAAGTGACATGCGAAGGCGGGGACAATAGCTTTCGGGCGCGTGCCGGTGCCGATATATTGGGGTCTCCCATGCGCCGCCTGATCACCGCCGCGGTCCTCACCGCCAGCCTGGCCCTCACCGCGTGCGGCGTGGGAGCGACCCCCTCGCGCGCCACCCCGGTGCGGCAGGTGCTGACCGGGATGCCGGAGCTTTTGGAGTTCGAGACCTCCACCGTGCGTCAGGAGCTGTTCCGCGAGGTGGCCCGTGCCTCCCAGCTGGAGGAGGGCAACGCGGCCAACCCACTGGTGCTGTTCCCGATCTCGGTGGGGGGCGCGCTGGTGGCGGCCCCGGGGTTCGATCCCCGGATGGATCTGCTCCAGGCCCCGGATGCCGGCACCCTGATCCTGGCCTTCGAGGGGCAGTGGCCGGTGGATCGCCGGGACGGGCTGCAGGGCCTCTCCGAGCGCGAGACCGCCGAACTGGTGGCCCGGACCCTGCTCTCCTTGTGGTCGATTGAACCAGGGGAGACGGAGATCGCGGTGGAGCGGGCCAGCGGTGCCCCCTATGCCGCAGCTTATGTGGACGGAATCCTGCGCTTGAATCCGTCCTTCCTCTACCTGGCAGCCGCGGTCGGTCCTGCTTCCCCCGGCGTCGCGACTCAGTAGAGTCCCGCGCCCGGATGCTCAGCCCACTCCATCAGCAGCTCTCGCAGACCCTTCGGGAGACCCATCTCCAGCAGCTGGGTCAGAAGTACCGCGGCAAGGTGCGCGACACCTACCGCCGCGGCGACCGGCTGGTGATCGTCACCACCGACCGGCTGTCCGCCTTCGACCACGTGCTGACCACCATCCCCTTCAAGGGGGAGGTGCTCAACCGTCTGGCCGCCTTCTGGTTCGAGCGCACCCGCCACGTGGTGAAGAACCACCTGCTGGACGTCCCCGATCCCAACGTCACCGTCGCGCGGCTCTGCGAGCCGGTGAAGGTGGAGATGGTGATCCGCGGCTACCTGACCGGCAGCCTGTGGCGCGACTACCAGAAGTCGGCGCAGACCGGCTACGGGCTGCGGCTGCCCCCGGGGCTGAGGAAGGACCAGAAGTTCGAGACCCCGCTGATCACCCCCTCCACCAAGGCGGACCTGGGCCAGCACGACCAGCCGATCTCCGAGGAGGAGATCCTGGCCCGCGGCCTGGCGGACCCCAAGGGCTGGCAGGAGATCCGCGAGGCCGCGCTGGCCCTGTTCTCCGAAGGGCAGAAGTGGGCCGCCTCCCGGGGGCTGATCCTGGTGGACACCAAGTACGAGTTCGGCCGGGCCAACGGCGAGCTGCTGGTGATCGACGAGATGCACACCCCGGACTCCTCGCGCTTCTGGGTGGCCGCCGAGTACCAGGAGCGCTTCGATCGCGGGGTGGACCAGCAGATGCTGGACAAGGAGAACATCCGCCAGTGGTTGATCAACGAGCGCGGCTTCTCCGGAGAGGGCGCGCTCCCCGAGATCCCCACCGAGGTCCGGGTGGAGCTGGCGATGAAGTACCTGGCCGCCTTCGAGCAGATCACCGGCGCCCCGCTGGAGCTGCACCCCGGCGAGGTCCACGCCCGCATCGAGGCCAACCTCCGCGCCCAGGGGCTGCTGCCCTGATCGGGCCTGGCTGCCCTCCGGCCTGACGGGCTGGCCATCCGGGCACCCGGTTGAGTCCGGGGCCCCGGATTGGGGACGATGCGCGACCCTATGACGCGTCTTCCGCGCCGCCTCCTCCTGAAAATGGTTCCCGCCGCCGCACTCACCGCCTCGGCGTGCAGCCCCCGGAACCTCTCCACCGGCCGTCTCCCCAACCTCACCGCGGGGCTGCGGGCGATGACCTTCAACATCCAAAGCGCCCGCCGCGGCCTGGACGGGATCGCCCAGCTGATCCGCCAGGTCGAACCGGACGTGGTGGCGCTGCAGGAGGTGGATCGCTTCTCCACCCGCGCCAACGGTCTGGATCAGGCCGCCGAGCTGGCGGAGCGGACCGGGATGGGCCACTGCTGTCACTTCCGGGCCACCCGCTACTTCCAGGGGGACTACGGGGTGGCGCTGATCTCCCGCTATCCGCTGGAGGAGCAGACCCAGGTGCAGCTGCCCCGCCTCGCCGAGGAGGAGCCCCGCACGGTGGGCCGGGCCCGGATCACCGTGCGCGGCCAGCCGGTCAGCGTCTACGTCACCCACCTGGCCAACGCGCTGGGGAACACCGCGCTGCGCAAGCAGCAGAGCCAGGCGATCCTGGCGCTGATCGAGGCCGACCCCCACGCCAAGCTGGTGATGGGGGACCTCAACGACGGCGCCGACTCGGACGCGGTGCGGGTGCTCTCCGGGGCGCTGCGCGACGCCTTCGACACCGCCGGCGAGGGGCCCAGCGGCACCTATCCGCTGCCCCTGTTCCTGCCCACCCTGCGCCTGGACTACGTGATGGCCTCCAGCGAGCTGCGCCCCCTGCGCAGCTTCGTGATCCAGAGCCAGGCCTCGGATCACTACCCGCTGGTGGCGGAGTTCCACCTGGAAGAGGCAGCGGTCCAGCAGGTGGCCGTCGGGCTCTGACCCCGCGGCCCGCCTACCCCCGGAACACCGGGAAGCGACAGACCGGGAAGAAGCCCCACCGCGCCAGCAACGGCGCCGAGGTCCCCTCCAGGGCCTGGGAGGTCGCCAGCCGCAGCCCCCGTCCCCAGGCATCGGACAGCCGGGCGGACACCAGCGCGCGGTACACCCCCGAGCGTCGGTGCTCGGGGAGGACCACCCCGCCCAACAGATACGCCGAGCCGGGAAACGGTTGATAGCTGGCGCCCCCCGCCGGCACTCCGTCCCGGAGGGCAATAAACACCCGCGGGCGACCCGGCCCCCGGGTGGGCAGGTGCCGATGGACCTCCAGCAGCGGGCCGGGATCCACCTCCCAGCCCCGGGCCATCAGCCGGACGAAGCGCTCCACCCCTTCCGGGTCCACCGCCTCTTCCACCCGGAGGCCGGGGGGCAACGAGGCCGGCCTCCAGCCCTCCAGCCGCAGCGCCATTCCCTGAACCCAGGTGCGGACCAGGCCCCGCCGCTCCAGCCGTTCGGCCAGATCGGGGGGACGGCTGTCCGGCCCCACCGCCCAGCGGAACCGGACGCCCTGCCGACGGTATTGATCCACCGTGGCGTCGATCACCTCGTCCGCCACGGCCGGGTCCAGCACCGCCAGCGAGACCTCATTGAACCCGCCCTGCCTCAGGGACGGGGCGAGCAGCTGACTCCACCCCGGGCGTTGCAGGACCTGCAGCCCGGGGAACTGGAAGTAGGCCCGCCGGGGAACGACCAGCACCTCCTCCAGCAAGGTGGGATCGGCGGTGGCCTCCATCCGGGTCAGTACACGTTGTGCAGCGCGCGCAGCTTCTCGTGCTCCTGGGCGTTCCGGGAGGGATGGAGCTGCTTCTTCGAGTCGTGGAGGTAGTACCAGAACTCGCTGGGGGTGGGCCGCAGCGCCGCCAGCAGCGAGTCCACGGTGGGCGCGCCGATCGGTCCGGGCGGCAGTCCCTTGCGGGTCCGGGTGTTCCACACGTCCTGGGGATCCCTCAGCTTCTTGAGGAACGCGCCCCGGTCATTCCACTCCGCCAGCTCGTAGCGGCTGGTGGCGTCCACCCCCAGCGGGAAGCCCTTGTCGATCCGCTTCCACAAGATGCCCGCCACCAGCGGGCGTTGGGCCGGGACCGGCTCCTCACGCTCCAGCATCGCCGCCATCGTCACCAGCTGATGGAGGGTGCGGTTCCCCGCTTCAATCTCCGCGCGGTGGGGCGCGTAGAAGCGCTCCCCAAAGGTATCCAGCTGCTTCTGGATCAGCGCCGAGAGCTGCAGCGGCTTGGCCACCACCCGGTAGGTCTCCGGATAGAGGTAGCCCTCCAGGGTGCCCGACGGCAGCGGGAACGAAGCGGTGAAGGCCGCCGGGTTGCTGGCCGCCTGGAGGTACTCCCCCGGACGGATCCACCCCTTGGCGGCCAGGGCGGCGTCGGTGTCCCGCAGTCGCCAGCCTTCGATCATCACGAAGGGCTCATCCTCCGGCAGGGGCGGTCCCTCCAGGACGGTGGCGATCTGGGGGAGGGTCAGCCCGGCGTGCAGCTTGAAGCGCCCGGCCTTGAGCCGCAGCCCGCCCCGGCGCCACAGGTGGTACCGCCAGAGGCGCGCATCCCGGATCAACCCCGCCTCCACCAGCTGCGGGCCCTGCCCGTTGGCGGTCGCGCCGCGGGCCACCGTGTACTCCACCTCCGGGCGCGGCTCGCTGGCCAAAGGGGTGTTCACCCCTCGCTCCAGCCAGAGGCCGGCAGCGGAGAGGAACACCAACAACGCCAGGAGGATGACCAGAGCGGCTCTCTTCATTGGGGAGAACCTACCAGTGCCCAGGACACACGGAGGTGCTTCCTCGCGGCGGTCGGTCGCTCACCAACCAGGGCGCAGCGACTCAGGCGGAGACGTGTGCCATCGGGTCCTCGACGGTCCTCTCCAGCCCGGCGCGCAGCTCGAAGCCCCGGCAGCCGCTGGCGCCGAAGACCTTGAGCTCATATCGGGCCAGGACCGGGTGCTTGCAGCGCGCCTCCTCGTTGGGAAGCGGTATCCGGGCCAGACTGGCGAAGTGCTTGCAGTGTTGACAGTGTCCCCACGGGTCGTTGGCCATCTCGCAGCTCCTTTTCCCCTCCAAGGTGGGGGGAGGCGGGGGCGGCGCCAACCCACCCGGGACTGAGCAGGCACTCCCTCCGTCGTCACTCCTGTGGTTCCTCGGCCTGGGATCCGAGCACCGGGTCGCCCCTTCGCCCCGGCCCAAGCGGCGATGGGCATCCTGAAACCAGGGGGCCCCCGGGGAAATGGGCTCCAGCGCGGAAGGACGGGACATGCGCTTTCTGGATCGGGAAGAGGCGGGCAGGCAGCTGGCCCAGTTGTTGGGGGGCTACCGTCATGAGGACGTGGTGGTGTTGGGGCTACCCCGGGGAGGCATCCCGGTGGCCAATCAGGTGGCGACCGCCCTGAGCGCCCCTTTGGACGTCTGGGTGGTGCGGAAGGTGGGGGCTCCGGGCCACGCGGAGTTCGGGATCGGCGCGGTGGCGGAGGGGGGAATCGTCTACCTCAACCCGGAGACGCTGCGCGATCTGGGGCTGAGCGCGTCCGACTTCCGGGCGGTGGTCCAGGAGAAGTCGGAGGAGGTCGCCCATCGGGTCCGGCTGTTTCGCGGCGGGCGGTCCGGGCCGAGCCTGCAGGGGCGGACTGTGATCCTGGTGGACGACGGGATCGCCACCGGAGGAACCATCCGGGCGGCGATCCAGTCCCTTCGCGTCGCCGGTCCCCGCCGGATCGTGCTGGCGGTCCCGGTGGCCGCCACCCAGTCGCTGGACGAACTCTCCCCCCTGGTAGACGAGGTGGTCTGCCTGCACTCCACCCCGGAGCTGTATGCGATCGGCGCCTGGTACGACGACTTCGAGCAGGTCCCGGATCGGGAGGTGATCCGGCTGCTGGAAGGCTCCCGCCTCCGACAGCCAACCGCCGAGACTGAGGAAGCAGCCGCTGCGTTCACCCCCCGGGAACTCTCGATCCCGATCGAGGAGGCCCAGCTGGAAGGGATCCTCACTGGGCCCTCCTCGCCCCGGGGCCTGGTGCTGTTCGCCCATGGGAGCGGAAGCAGCCGCCTCAGCCCGCGCAACAGCCAGGTGGCCGCGATGCTTCATCACTTTGGCCTGGCCACCCTGCTGTTCGACCTGCTGACCCGCGACGAGGAGCTCTACGACCAGGAGACCGCCGAGCTCCGCTTCGACATCCAGTTGCTGGCAGGGAGACTGGTGGCGGTGACCGACTGGGCCTCCTCCGCCCCCGTCACCCGGGATCTGCCGGTGGGGTACTTCGGTTCCAGCACCGGAGCCGCCGCCGCCCTGGTCGCCGCCGCCCGCCGGCCAGGCGAAGTCCGCGCAGTGGTCTGCAGGGGAGGCCGCCCGGAACTGGCCTGGGATTCACTGCCGGAGGTCCACGCGCCCACCCTGCTGATCGTCGGAGGCGAGGATCAGGCAGTCCTGGAGCTGAACCAACGGGCCTACCGCCACCTGCAGGCTCCCAAGCAGTTGGTGGTGGTCCCGGGCGCCACCCACCTCTTCGAGGAGCCCGGCGCCCTGGATCAAGTCTCGCGGCTGGCCGGGCAGTGGTTCAGGGAACAGCTGATTCACCAGACGGAGGAGCCAGGGCTGGGGGTGTCCTGATGGCTGCTGGTCCGGCCTGGAGGAGAGCCCTCCTGGATCAGGATCGGCTCCCGGTCCGGTCCCCGGCTCGAACAGCGTTCCTTCCGGACCCGGACGGGCACTGCAGCGAGGGCAAGGCGGGCTCGCGGTAGCGAGCAGGCCTTGCCCGACAGTGCCGCCGGCAGGGGTGGCAGTCGATCAGAGAGGGGGGCGCAGGGTGCCCGCGAGGTGAAGTCGCCCCAGCAGAACAGGCGCCCGTTCCCGACCCGCAAAAGGCGAAGGCCCCAAGAACCTTGCGGTTCCTGGGGCCTTCAAAAAAAATCCGGCAGCGACCTACTCTCCCACGCGGTTTCCCGCGGAGTACCATCGGCTCTGGAGGGCTTAAC
>JAKFFE010000003.1:0-6469 GCA_036675345.1 Myxococcaceae bacterium | reverse complement strand
GAATGGCCTCGGCTACGTCGGTCTACCGCGCGCTCCCCAACCAAACTTTCAGGCGCAAACCCAGAATACCCCGCCGCGCCAAACCGCTCACTGACTGCCTTGTCGAGATACAAGGCTACATTTTTGACGCACCCGAAAAAGTAGCCTGTCCCCTTTATCAATGCAGTGCGTCGATGTTCCGGTCCTCGGGCTTGAAGTCCCTCAGCGCGCGGGCTGCGTCGTCGAAGGCGGCCGGGCTGGGGAAGAGGTGCTGGGAGATCACCACCCGCTGGCCGGTGGAGAGGTAGAGGACCACGGTGTCCTGCCGTTTGCCGTCCCGGCGGATCATCTCCACCTCGGCGCGGGGAATCTCGATCGGCTGGGAGGACATCGGCCGGGAGACCTTCACCCAGAGCCGGTCCACCTCCACTCCCCAGCCGGCGCGTGGACGGAGGCGGACCAGGGCGTAGACGAAGGCGAACATCAGCCCGGCGGAGACCCCGCCCCGGGCCAGGCCGTAGGGCTCGTGGCCGCGGGTCCCGCCCCACACCGCCCAGGCGGTCAAACCGGCGCAGGACACCGCTCCCAGCAGGAAGCCCAGGCGCGCGGTCTTCGGGTTGTAGGGGAAGAAGCTCATCGGTTCTCCATCGGCGCCAGGACCCCCGCCTTCATCTGGAACCAGCGGGAGTCCGCCCCCGCGGCCTTGTCCACCAGGCTGGCGTCGGTGGTGGTCAGGAACACCTGGGCGCCGCTCTGGAGCAGGTAGCTCATCAGATAGGCGTTCCGTTCGGGATCCAGTTCGCTGGAGACGTCGTCCAGCAACAGCAGCGGGAGGAAGCCGTGCGCCTCCTTCAGGTTCTCGATCTCGGCGATCTTCCACGCCAGCACCAGCGCCCGCTGCTGGCCCTGGGAGGCAAAGGCCCGCGCGGCGCGATCCCCGAGCTGGATCTGCAGGTCGTCGGCGTGCGGTCCCACCGAGGTGAAGCCCCGCTCCACGTCCCGCGCCATGCGGGCGCTGAGGGTCTCGGACATCGCCGCTTGCAGGCTGGCCTCGGTGGCCTGGTCAAAGTCCAGGGAGAGGTGCGCGGGGCTGTAGCCAAAGCGGGCGGGGAACTCGGTCCGCCCGATGGAGCCGAAGGCGGCCACCGCCCGGGGGCCGACCTCCGCCAGCAGGGCCCGGCGGCGCACCCAGACCCGGGCCGCGGCCTTGCACAGGGTCTCGTCGAAGGCGGAGAGGTAGGAGGGTTCGGCGCCGACCTTCAGCAGCCGGTTGCGGCTCTTGAGCGCCCGGGCGTAGTCGCGGCTCTCCTTGAGGAAGCCGGGGAAGCGGTTGAACACCGCCCGGTCCAGGAAGGTCCTCCGCAGGTCCGGACCGCCCTTGATCACCTCCAGGTCATCCGGGGTGAAGGCCACCACCGAGACCCCGCCGAAGTACTCCTCCAGGCTGGGCGCCTTCTTCCCGTCCACGAACGCCTGGCGCTGGCCCTCGGAGACCTCCACCGAGATCTCCCGCTCGGCGCCGCCAATCAGGAAGCGGCCGGTGATCCGCGCCCGGGGGGCTCCGAAGCGGACCAGCTCCGAGAGCTTGTTGGCCCGCAGCGGCTTGAGGGTGGCCAGGAAGTACACCGCCTCCAGGAGGTTGGTCTTCCCCTGGCCATTCTGCCCCACGGTGATCGAGGCCCGCGGAGACGGGATCAGCTCGACCGAGGAGAGGTTCCGGAAGTCCTCCAGATGCAGACGCAGCAGCAACAAGGCGGCGAGACCGTACCTGTGACCGGCTCAAAGACGAAGCGCTGGAAGCGGCCCCGGGCCTCAGCCGTCGGTGGACGAGGCCAGCCGGTACACGTAGCCGTGGGCGGAGAACAGGAACAGCACCTGCCGGGTGCGGGCCCTGCCGCTCACCGGGTCCACTCCGGCGTCCTGGGAGATGGACTCGATCCGGCCGCGCTGGAAGCGGTCCGGGCGCTGCGCCAGCTCGGCGGGCAGCGGCAGGCGATCCCAGATCAGGATGCGGGAGCTGCCCCCGTCGGGGAACGGCTCCGGGTCCCGCCTGGAGAGGAAGACGCCGCGCTCGGTCAACGCCACCGGGTAGCCGTTGAGGTTGGTGAAGTCCAACACCCGGGGGACGCCGCCGTCGTCCGCCGAGGGCAGCCGCTGCGCCATCAGGTAGCCGCCGGGCAGGGTGTAGACGGTGCCGTCCCGGTAGCCGACCCGACCCAGCGGGCTGCGGGGCGCGTCCATCCACACCTCCACCGGCTCGCCAGCGGGGAGCGGGACCTGCCGCTGGGACCAGCGCTCGGGGGCGCCTCCCAGCTGGAAGTCGAACACGTTGCGCGAGGTGACCACGTAGCCACGCACCTTCACCCCTGCGTCCGGCCGGGTGGGGGTGGCGCGATCCAGGGTCAGCGAGCGGATCGGAAACCCGGGCTCGGGGGTCAGCTGGGGCAGCTCCGGGACCACCTCTCCGGGGATGCCGGACAGGGTGCCCACCAGGTGCTGATAGAGGCCGTCGCCGGCGGTGGCGATGATCCGCAGCTCTCCGGAGGGGCCCACTTGCGCCTCCCCGGCGAAGGGTCCGGAGGCCGGGCCGCCGGCCGCGCCTTCCAGCTGCGGACCGAAGTCCACGTCCAGCTCGGAGACCGAGGCGTCGGCGGACCGCTGGACCCGGATCAGCTCCGCGGTCTCCAGGATCGCCCAACCCTCCACTCCGCCCACGCTGGCGGCGGGCAGGCGATCGGCGGTGGCCCGTCCTCCCAGCAGCTCGCTCATCGGCACCGCCAGCATCCCGTTCTGGGACAGCGGCACCGCCACGTAGGAGTCGGTGACCGCCATCGGCGCGCCCTCGAAGGTCCCCAGCCCCAGCGGCACGCGATCCAGCGACAGCGGGTGCAGTTCGCTGAGCGAAGCCCCGGACCACACCTGGCCGTGTCGGCCGCCCAGGGTCAGCCGATCTCCGATGGTGTCGTCCATCGCACGCAATCCCAGCTCTGGCTGGAGCAGGATCTCCGCCAGCTCGATCGGCGCGGGGAGCGGTTCGGCGGCGCAGAGGAACTCGCCGGTGCGCTGGTCGATGTTCGCGCTCACTCCGGTGATCCGCACCAGCTGGCGGGGCAGCTGACCGCTGCGTTCGCACAGCACCTCCACGCTGGTGGGACCGGAGGCGGCGGGGGTGAAGGCCAGCGCCTCGCTGGCGCAGGGCACGCACTCGTCCCAGGCCCGGACCATCCGAGGCGGGTTGCCGCGATCCACCAGCCAGGTGCTCAGCACCTGGGCGCCGGCGACCTGCACCATCGCCGCCCACACCGCGCCGGAGCGGGAGTGGCGCATCCGCACCGAGCGGTTGGGGAAGAGCACCGGCTCTTCGTTGAGCGCGATCCAGTGGTCTTCGGTGCCGCCGTCCAGGGTGCGGAAGTCCCGGTAGTAGAAGCCGGTGCGGGTCAGCGCCACCGGGACGAACAGTTCGTTGGCCAGCGGCGAGGGCTCGCTCTCCAGCAGGTTGCGCGGCACCACCCGGAGGTCGGCGATGGCGTTCTCCTGGGCTTCCTCCGGGATTGGCGGCGCGATCCCCGCGTCCAGCGGGCGATAGGAGAGCGGGGGATCCAGCGGCGGCAGGGTCAGCCGCACCGACTCTCCGGCGGTGCCGTCGTTGACCACGATTGAGATCGGCGAGAGGCCCGGGGAGAGCGGCGACGGCCGGCGATCCACGCGCAGCGCCTCCACTCCGGTCAGCGGGGTCAACCCCAGGCGGCCATCCCGCACCGGCCGCAGGCTGACGGTGAAGCTTCCGCCATCCTGGGCCAGGGTCAGGCCACGCTCGCCGCTGGCCACCCCGCCGTCGGCGCGCAGCACCAGGAGGGCGTTTCCGCTCAAGCCCCCCACCATCGCCAGCTCGTCCGGGACGCCGGAGAACCCGGGAAAGGAGACGCGATCCAGCCGGGTCCCGTTGCTGCTGACCAGGGTGGGGCCGGCGTCCCCCAGCTCCCAGACCAGGAACTGGCCGCGCACGCCGGGGTCCGCCGCCACCAGCACGTTGGGCCCCTGGAGGAGGGTGGGCAGCGCCAGCACCGGGGTCTCCACCGTGGGGTCCGGGGTCTCGCTCTGCAGGCCCTCGTCGGCGTTGGGGCGGCAGAGGTTGTCGGTGCCGCAGACCCACTCCCCGGGGTGGACCGAGACGCAGGGCTGGTCGCGGAGGTGTTCGGGCTCCGAGAAGTCGCAGGGGAAGGCGTTGCCCAGGTCCAGCCGCAGTCCGCCCGGGCAGGCGGCCACGGTGACCGCGAGGAACCCGGCAAAGAACAAGCGCTGGAGCTTCATGGCCACTCTCCGACGATCGCCAGCCCGCCGGGGCCGGGGATGAACGCCACCCGCGGTCCGCCCTCGGGAGGAGGCATCAAATAGATCCCGGCGGCGGCCAGGCCCACCCCGGCCACCATCATCGCCAGGGCCCAGGTCTTCTGGGTGCCGATGGAGGCGTTCTGCTCTTCGTAGAAGGCGCGCGGGCGCAGGTTCACCCCCGCGCAGGAGTCGGGGACGTTGCTGTCGTTGTCCCCCACGTCGAACGGGGTGGAGGGGCACAGCTCATCGTTGAGGGTGGAGGCCCGACCCAGCGCCAGCATCCCCAGGGTGCCGCCGCCGATCACCGCCGCGCCACCCGCGGCCATCAGGCCGTACTGCAGCCAGCGCGGCTGCGGAGGCGGGAGCGGGGTCCCGGTGGCCTCGGCCACCACGTAGGGCAGCAACAGCCGGAGGGTGACCAGGTCGCTGGCCAGCCGGGTGGCGCGGCCCAGGCGTTCGCCCTTCACCGTGTCCACCATCTGGACGTTGATCTCGAAGATGGTGCCAATCTTGGCCAGGGTGCCGGAGAGCACGTAGCGCGCGCCGGTCAGCGCCGCGAGGTTGCTGCTGCAGCTCGCAGGGTCGGTAACGCAAGCGCCGGTGAGCTGGCGGCTGCGCTCCTGTTCCATCACCTGCTGCACGTCCTTGGTGGTGAGCACGCTGAACAGCCCGCGCCCTTCCAGGGTGGTGGCGATCGCCTGGGTCATCGCCGCGGCGTCGGTGTCCTGGACGTTCTGCGCGTCCAGGTTGGCGACGAACACCCGAGGGCGACCGGTGGCGTCCGCCGGGATCACCGAGGAGGGTGGCGGCTTGCTCGCGGGCCGCTGCGGATGACCCGAGGGAGGAGGAGGCATGGGCAGGGAATCCTGCGCAAGCGCTCGGCCCCCCGAGATGGCGACGAGCACCAGAACCAGATGGCGCATAGGGGAGCCACTGTAGACGCGGTCGCGATCCGAGGCGATTCCCCAGGAAGCGATTCCGCCCGCGGGCTTCCGGCACTGCTAGGTTGCGCGCCATGAAGATCGACAAGGGTTTGGGGATGTTGCTGCTTGCTGTGTGGCTGATCCTGCAGGGATTGATTCAGCTCGCCGGGCTGCGCTTCGAGTACCTGCACGTGATCACCGGGGTGCTGGCGATCGCCTCCGGGGCGCTGTTGCTGATCCGGCGGTAGGCAATCAGTAGATCTCACCTGGCTGCGTGAGGTCGACACCAGCAACCTGAAGCATCCTCAACGCCGCGTCGCGGAGTTGCTCGTTCTCGCGGCGGGAGTTTGCGGGGAGGATGTGAACGGTTCCGAGAGCAACAACCCGATGCTCTTGGAACCGTGCGCCCTCGACGAGCCAAACGGCGCCATCGGCGACAGCCTCTACGTCGCCCTGGATTACGTCGCGCTCAGCCGATGACATCGCCCAGAAACCCGACGCGGCGATCACGGCTCGCAGTCCGTCCCACTCGCGTTTCGACAGCAACCGTCGGACGTGTTCCGAGACCTTCCCTGGCGCAAACGCGGCCATCCCGTCGGCCTCCTTCGCTTCGAGAACCAAGACTCCTTCGCGACTCTCGATGCGAACCATCACTGGGCGCTTGAAGGCGCGGAGCCAGAGGAACCGGTAGGCCTCGTAAGAAGGGCCTCCGTTGAGCGCTCGCTCGCCCATCGCTTCGAGTTGCATCGAGTACCGACACTGCAGTTCCTTGTCGGCGAACGCCGCCGCTGGAAGTGCGGTGTGATTCCCCGACATCGCCTCGCACGCCATCACCCGCTGGTCGTGGGCGTTGACCTGAGCCTCGTCGTACTTCGGCTCACGCGTTCCAAACGCAGGCGAGGGGCTGATCGAGTGCGCGCACCCGAAAAGGCTTCCGAAGAGAAGCAGCGAGCATGCAAGCCGAAGGAGGAGCAACGGAGACGAAGGTACTCCACGATGAAGGGGAGCATCGAGCGACGTTCGTCCTGCACGATGAACACATCGCTCAGGGCACATGTTGGGAGCGGGGCCTGGCTGGGATCTGTCATCAATCCATTGCGTTTGCGTAATCAATTCTCGTGATCCCGCACATCTCTTGCGCGCCGAACGGGGCTGTGATCGGAAACAGGGATGGTTCATCCCCCTTCGCAGGAGTTCGCGGGAGCTGAGTTTGGCGACCTGCGCCTATCTCGGCG
>JAKFFE010000041.1:0-99081 GCA_036675345.1 Myxococcaceae bacterium | reverse complement strand
GGGTCGGGCGGGGTCGGGCAGTACGGGGCAGGAAAGCAGCGCGGGCGGGTCAGTCGGGCAGTACGGGGCAGGAAAGCAGCACGGGCGGGTCAGTCGGGCAGTACAGGGCAGCAAGGCAGCACGGGCGGGTTGGTGGGGTGGGGCAGTCCGCACGGAAGCACCGCAGGGCGCAGTACGGGCGGGGTCGGTGGGGCGATGAATGGGGCGGCGCCAGCGAGCACCGGTCGAGCGGAGTCGGGGTACGGGGGTGGGGTTGGCTCGGCTGGGTGAGCGTTTGGTGGCGGCGGGGAAGCTCAACGCGGCGCAGTTGAGGGCGGCGTTGGACTACCAGGCCAGGTGGCGATGCAGACTGGGAGAGGCGACGGAGGTGCTCCCAACGGTCGCGCAGCAGCTGCACGTCCCTTACATCTTCATCGGTTCACGCAGCATTCCGGAGCGGCTGCTCCGGCGGGTTTCCCGCACGGCTGATGCGCGACTACCGGGTGGTGCCGGTGCGGGTCGGACTTGATGCGCGCGGCCGGGAGCAGAGCTCCCTGGCCACCGTTGAACCCAACGACCAACAGATGCTGGATCTGATCAGCCCGGAGCTCGGCAAGTCCGTCCGCGGCGTGCTGGGTTGTCGCCGGGATCTGGAACAGGCGCACCCCGCCGCGAGCTGATCGCCGGCCGCGGTGCCGACTTCACTCCACGAACTGGAAGGCGTTCTGCCAGTCGGCGTACTCGCTGCTGGTGACGCCGTTGCGGGTCGAGCCCACGTAGCTCTGCAATCCTTCCACCATCTGGAGGGTCACCTGTCCTCCGGAGGCGAGGGTGATCAACCCGGCGTGCACCGCCGCGGTGCAGACCGACGAGTCATCGGTATAGGTGTCGGTCCCCCAGAGCGGGGCGGCGCTGCCACCGGCCGGACACAGGTAGCGGAACTGCTGGCCCAGCTCGGCCCGATGCTCGGTGGCATCGGTGGTCCACTCCGCGCCTTGTTCCGCGGGACCGCAGGCGGCCAGCGCCAGCACTCCCATCCACCACAGCCTTGAGATCCGCATCTGCTCCTGCCTCCGAAAACGGGTTGTCGAGGGCCGGATGCTGGCCCCGTGGAGGAGGGTGGTCAAACCTCTGAGCGCGCTTTATCGGCTGACGGTGAGGTCCCGGGACTGGGCCAGATCCAGATCCCCGGCGAAGGCGGCGAAGGCCGGGTACTGGTCGGGAGGAATCCGCGCCATCTGCAGCCGGAAGTCCTCCTCCACCAGGAACAGGTTCCCCTCCTGGCGCTCGGCGCGGCGGTAGTCCCCGAACGGCACGCTGCTCTGGTACGGCTTGGGCAGCGCGTCCCGGACCTTCATTCCCTCCGGCAAGGTCAGCTTCACCCGGGTCCGTCCCACCTCGGAGTCGTTCACGAACAGGGGCGTCTTCCGCGAGCCGACCTGCACGTAGCGGCGGCCCAGCTGGGAGGGGAAGGTCAGCGGGCCCATCAGCAGTCGCTGTCCGTCCACCCGGGCGAAGTTCGGGGCCCGGAACTGGTAGCGCACCACCAGCGGAGCGCCGACCTCGCGCTTGAGCACCAGCTCCAGCTTGGAGAGCTGCGCGCCGCCGAAGTAGCGCGACAGCGCGCCCTGCAGCGCCTGATCCCGCTGCTGGGGAGACATCGCCTCCAGGGCCTCGGCGATCTGCGCGGCGTCGAACCCGGTGTACACCTCCTCCGCCTGGCCCTGCAGCGCGCCTTCGGCGGTGAGGGTCGCGTCCACGGTGACTGTCTTGCCCTCCTCCGGCTTGCCCTTCGGGGTCTGGACCGCGCCGCCCGGACGGCCGGGTTCGGGGAGGAGCAGGCCGGGCCGGTTCCGGGCGGACTCGGGCAGCTCGCCGAACGGCCCGAACCGGACCAGCGGATCCAGCCACACCGGCTCTCCTCCGGGGACGTCCACCCGCAAGCAGACGTAGGGGAGGAGGCTGTCGTTGGGGAACAGGTACTCCGCCGGATCCACCGAGAAGGTGCGCACCGCCACCAGCCGGGTGGGGATCCCCACCGCCTCCAGCGAGGCCTTCAGGGTCCACAGCCGGCTGCCGCGATCCTGCGCCAGCGAGGCGGCGGCGGACACGCCCAGCCCCGCGTCCCGGCCCACCAGCTTCTCCATCACCGCGGCGTGGATCGCCCGCACCGCCTCCAGCCCCTTCTTTCCGCCCGCCGCCTTCAGGGCGAAGTCCTCCACCTCGAAGGTCACCCGCGCGTTGTCCAGCTGGTTGTCCGCGTAGGCCGCCACCAGCGAGGTGTTCCCCAGGGTGCCCGCGCCCAGCTGGACGAAGGGCAGGTACTCGTTGCCGGAGGGCGGCGCGTCCGGCTCGGGGATGTAGGGGGGGACGCGGCGCTCCTCGTGGAAGAACACCTCCTCCTCGCCCACCACCGAGACCGCCGGGGCCTTCATGTTGTGCGCGTCCACCTTCATCCCGGTGCCCCGGGGGGCCAGCACCCGGTAGGTGGACCAGTGGTTGGGGACGTTGGAGACCCGGAAATAGAAGGAGCCGGCGGCGAAGCCCGGCTGCCCCGGTCCGCGCTGGGGACGTGCCTGCAGATACTCGAACTGCACCGAGTCGCCCACCTGCACTCCGGGGAGGCTGATGGTGTCCTTGTTCTCGATGTTCTCCGGCTCCAGCACCCGGCCGTCCGCCTTGATCGTCCGCAGCGCCAGCACCTGCGCACCCTCCGGGACCCGCACCTCGGCGATCTCCTGGATCCCTGACTGCTCCAGCGCCTTCTGGATCACGTGGGTGCGCTCCACCATCGAACCGTCGGGGAACACCCGCACCACCGAGGCGTCCAGCACCATCGAGATCGCCGACTCCTCCTGGGCCCGATTGCCCTCGTAGGCCGCCAGGGCCTCCCTCCCGTCAATGGCCTGGTCCGCCAGCAGCTCCTTGCCGGTCCGGGCCCGCTCCACCATCCGCCGCAGGGTGAGATCCGATCCATCCAGCGCCAGGGCCTGCTCCCGCAGCTTCAGCGCCTGGGCCCGGTTTCCCGCCAGCTCCTCCAGCTCGGCGGTGCGCGCCAGCAGCGAAGGGTTGTGCGGCCACAGCCGGCTGAGCCCCGAGAGCAGAGCCACCGCCTCCGGATACTGCTTCTGCGAGGCCAGGGCGCTGGCCAGCGAATAGCTGTTGCGCAGCTGGCTGGGGTCCCGCTCCACCAGCTGCCGCAGCAGCTTCACCGCTCCGTCCGCGTCTCCCCGCACCCGCAGGTGCTCGGCGGAGCGGGCCAGGTTCCCCGGACACTGCCCCAGGGCGGCGATCAGCGCGTCCGCCTCCTGGGCCGCGTCCCGGCGCCGGGCCAGGTCGTAGCGCAGCGACAGGGCGTCACACTGCCCCGGCTGCAGCTCCAGCGCCGCCTGCGCCGAGGCGTCCGCCTGGGCGTCCACGTTCAGCGCCAGCTGCACCCGCGCCTCCATCAACGCCACCGGGAAGCCCACCGGGGTCGCGGCGGCCCGGGCCAGCTTCACGTACGCCGCCGCATCCAGCGGCCGCTGCTCCTCCAGCGCCATGTCCGCGCGCATCAGCAGCGCCCGCACATGCTTCGGATCCCTGGCCAGCACCTCCTCCAGGAAGCGGGTGGCCCGGCCCCGGGCGACCTTGGAGGGGATGCTGCGATCGTCCTCCACCACCTCCGCCCTCAGCTGGGAGACCGCCGCGCCGGTGGCCTTGGGTCCAAGCCGGGCCAGCAGCCGCTTGGCGCCGTCCCGATCCCGCCCCATCCCGTCCCGGGCCGCCAGAAAGCGCGCCAGAGTCCCGCCCACCTCCGGCTCCAGCGTCCGCGCCAGGCTGTCCGCCGAAGGATAGGTGCCCGAGGTCTCGGTGCCGGGCACGCCCTTCCACTGCGGCGGGGTGCCCTGGGCGGCGGTGAACTTCAGCCCCGCCGGCCGGCCGTCCGCCCTCATCAAGGAGAGGGTCAGCGACGCCTGGGTGTGCTCGCGCGCCAGCTTCACCACCAGGCGGTGCTTGCCGGCGCCCAGCTTCACCCCGGCGGAGGCCACGGTGGACATCGGCCGCAGCAGCTCGTGCCGTTCAATCACCAGGGTCCCGTTCAGGTGGACGCGGTGGGCCGCGGCGCTGACTGTCCGCAAGGTGAACACCCCCTCCTTGGGGACCTCCACGTCCACCCCCAGCGCGTAGACATCGCCGTACGGGCTCTCGCCCTCCAGGCTCATCCGACCGTCGCGAAAGCGCAGCGCCCGCAAGGCCAGCGGGCCCAGCGGACCGTTCGCTCCTTCGGCGAACACCCCGGTGGCCTCCTGCGGCGCCGGCTGCTGGAACTCCAACACCGCGTGCGCGGACAGCGGCCCCACCAGGGTGAAGGCGTCCGGGGTCCCCATGTCCGCCAGGGTGCGGGCCAGCCCGTCCAGGTCTCCCCGCTGGGCCTGGATGTTGGAGACGGCGCTGCGCAGCAGGTGGGCGGCGTCCCCGGGGAGGCCGGCGGCCAGCGTCTTCTGGGCCACCTGGAGGATCTGGTCGTCCAGCGGCCCCGCCGCGCCGGTCATGTCCAGCACCACCCGGGCGGCCACCGAGGCCAGTGGATGCTTGGGGGCCTTCTCCACCAGTTGCAGGGCGGCGGCCAGGGTGCGGTCCAGGCGGCCCGCGCGCTGCTCCAGCAGCAGCCGCCCCATCAGCGCGTAGGGTTCTCCGGGATCCTGGCCCAGCGCCGCGTCGAAGCGCTGCGAGGCCTCCTCCACCCGATCCCCCATCAGCAGCGCCTGGTAGGCGGCCAGGGCCTGCAGCCGCGCTCCGGCGCCGGAGACCTCCACCGGCGACTCGAGCGGATCCGGAAAGGTGGCGTCGCCCGGACGGGGGCAGCCGACAAGGACGCCCACGGCGACAATCAGGACCAGGGTTCGAGAGGTGCGCATCGCGGAGGTGTTGCTACTGCAACCCGTCCGCAGCGGCCACGATTCGTTGCGCGACCTATTGAGCAGTCCTCAACGGCGCTTGCGGGTGCTGGTGGTCTTGCGGACGGCCGGCTTGGGGGCGGTCCGCTTCACCGCCGGACGGACGGCGGAGACTGTCTTCACCACCGGTGCCGGAGGCGGCTCCACCC
The DNA here is from genome assembly GCA_036675345.1 of Myxococcaceae bacterium. Taxonomy (GTDB): domain Bacteria; phylum Myxococcota; class Myxococcia; order Myxococcales; family Myxococcaceae; genus JALYOC01. The sequence goes on along the minus strand of JAKFFE010000041.1, from coordinate 94,013 downwards.
GCGGAGGCTCGCGGCGGACATCGAAGTTGATCCGGTCAAAGTCGCAGGCGCCCTCCAGGCAAACCAGCGCCGGCCGGGGCATCTTGCCGAAGTGACGCCGCCAGCTGGCGCCGAGGGCGATCGGCTCTCCGACCTGCCGGCGATCCTTGCCGGTGCCGGTGAAGGCCAGCAGCTCTCCCTGGGCGTCGATCTTCACGTCCAGCACCGCGACCCCGTCCGCCGGGCTGTCCGGCCCCAGCATCACTCCGCGCCGCTCCATCAGCGCCCACTCCAGCCGCAGCGGTTCACCGGTCCCGGAGCTGACCAGGGCCACGTAGCGCCCGGGCAGGCCCTCCAGCACCAGGGCCGCGCGCGGGTGGGGCAGGTTGCCGGTGATCACCCTCCCGGTGCGGGCAAAGAAGCCCTGGGAGGGAGGCTGGGCGGTGACCTCCGCCACCACCTGGGTCTGATAGCCGTCCAGCTCGGAGAGGTCGATCTCCGCCCGGCCGATCGGCTGGTCGGGATCATCCAGCGCGAAGCGCAGCTTCTGTCCGTCCAGGGCGGCGCGGCGGCCCAGCAGCACCAGCGGCACCGCGTCCGGACCCTCGCCCAGCGCGGCCAGCCGGCCCTCGGCGGTGGTGGTCAGCCGCCCCGCCGCGGCCAGAGCGCCGCTCTTCTCCAGGATCGCGGTCAGGGCCTCGTCGTTCTGCACCCGGCGTTCCCGGCCGTTGGCCCGGATCCCGGCCACGGTGAGGACGATCGCCGCGGCCACCACCAGCACCGCGGCGGCCACCCGGGCCGCGGAGGTCAGCGCCCGCCGCAGCTTCAGCTTGGCCCGGTCCAGCGCGCTGACGTGGCGGGGGACCTGGGAGAAGGACTGGGGGGCCAGCGGTTCCAGATCGTCCAGCAGGGCGCGGACGGTGGGGTAGCGGTCCTCGGGGATCGGCTTGAGGCACCTGGCCACCACCGCGTCCAGCCGGCGATCGATCCCGTTGCGGCGCTGGGAGGGGGGATCGAAGTTCCCCATCGGGACCTCCCCCACCAGCAGCTCGTAGAGGATCACCCCCAGCGAATAGATGTCCGCGCGGTGATCGGCGGTCTTGGCGTCCACCCGCTGTTCGGGCGCCATGTAGGACAGGGTGCCCATCGCCACGTGGGTCTCGGTGACGTTGAACCGGGTGGGGGAGTTGATGTCCACGAACCCGGCCAGCCCGAAGTCGGAGACCTTGGGGATCCGGCCGGCCTGCTCGTCGAAGAGGATGTTCTCCGGCTTGAGGTCCCGGTGGATCACTCCCCGGCCGTGCGCGTAGTCGATGGCCCGGCAGATATCGACCATGATCCGCAGCGCCAGCGCCGGCTCCAGGTGCGGCGAGCGCATCAGCTCGCGCAGCGAGGCCCCGTCCACGAACTCCATCACCAGGTAGTAGGTGACGCCCGCCTTCCCCTTGTCGACGATCGAGACGACGTTGGGATGGGAGAGGGTGGCCAGCGCCGCCGCCTCCTTCTCGAAGCGGACGACGAAGTTGGAGTCCTTGGCCAGCTCGGAGGCCAGCAGCTTCACCGCCACGGTGCGGCCCAGCGACAGCTGGGTGGCGCGGTGGACCTCCCCCATCCCTCCCTGGCCGACCAGCTTCTCCAGCCGGTAGCCGGGGATCATGTCGGGAGGCCGGGGGCGGCTGACTGCGGTCGTCTCGATCATCTGGCGCTTTGCGAGGAGGAGAGCGGAGGGTAGCGGACCGTTCGCGGGGGAACAACAGCGCCCGGAGGTCCGCCTGCCTGCCTAGCTGGCGCCGCCCGCCGGCTGGACCTTGGACTCCCGGCGCGCCTTGATGAACTCGATCACCACCGGCAGCACCGACAGCACCAGGATCGCCAGGATCACGTAGCTGAAGTTCTTCTTGATCACCGGCAGGCTGCCGAAGAAGTACCCCAGCAGCACGAAGGAGGTCACCCACACCACCGCGCCGCCCACGTTGTAGATCGCGAACCGGCGGTACTGCATCTTGCCGATCCCGGCCACGAAGGGCGCGAAGGTGCGGATGATCGGGATGAAGCGGGCCAGGACGATCGTCCGGCCCCCGTGCTTCTCGTAGAAGCGCTGGGTGCGCTCCAGGTGTTCGGCCTTGATGAAGCGGACCGTCTTGCCCTCCCCGAACCTGGGCGCCAGCCTTCTCCCGATGGAGTAGTTGACCGCGTCGCCCACCACCGCGGCCACGATCAACAGCGGGATGATGATCGCCACCTGCAGGTGCCCGCCCGGAATGTCGGTGTGGGCCACGCAGAAGGCCCCGGTGGCGAACAGCAGCGAGTCCCCGGGCAGGAACGGCGTGACCACCAGCCCGGTCTCGCAGAACACGATCAGGAACAGGATCAGGTACGTCACCGCGCCATAGGCGGCGATGATCTCCGGGAGGTGCCGGTCGATGCGGAGGGTGAAATCAATGACTTGCCAGATGAGGTCGAGCACGGCGGGAACGTACCGGAGCAGCGCCCGCAGAGCGACCTCCTCCGACATCTCCCTGCCCGCCTGTCCGGTCCCCGCCCAAGACGAGGTGGCCCGGCCCGTCCGGTGTTAGACAGCCTCCGTGGCCAGCGCCCAGCACCGACTCCTGGAAGTCCATCGTCAGCTCGACGCCTGTCGGGCCTGCCCGAACATGATTGGCCCGGTGGTCCACGGTCCGCCGGTGGTCTCTCCGGTGATGCTGATCGGTCAGGCCCCGGGTCCGCACGAGGGGAAGTTCGGCCGGCCCTTCGCCTGGACGGCGGGCAAGACGCTGTTCCGGTGGTTCGAGGAGCAGGTGGGCATCCCCGAGACCCTGTTCCGGGAGCGGGTGTACATCGCCGCGGTGGGGCGCTGCTTTCCCGGCAAGGCCAAGGGCGGAGGGGACCGCAAGCCGGACGCGGTGGAGATCGAGGCCTGCAAGCCCTTCCTGGTCAAGGAGGTCTCCATCCTCCGGCCCCGGCTGATCATCCCGGTGGGGACGATGGCCATCGAGCAGGTGCTGGGACGCAAGGCCCCGCTGGCGGAGCTGATCGGCAAGAGCCTGGAGGTCACCTACCACGGCCACTCCACCGAGGTGATCTGCCTGCCCCATCCCTCCGGCGCCTCCACCTGGTTCAAGCTGGAGCCGGGCAAGTCACTGACCGTCCAGGCGCTGCAGCTGCTGTCCAGACACCCGCAGCTGGTCGCGATCCGGGCCGCCGGTCAGACGTCCCACCAGTAGGACCACTTCACCAGCACCGTCTGGGTGACCGGTCCCTCCAGCAGCTGCGAGGGCAACACCGAGCGGGACTCGGAGGGCAGCTCGCTTTGGGAGCGGGTGTAGACCGCGTACAGGGTGGAGCCCAGCCGGTACTCCCAGCGCAGCACCAGGTTCAGGTTCAGCGCGGAGAAGTGTCCGCCCGGATTGCCGGCGTAGCTGGCCGGCGCCAGCTGGGCGATCGTCACCTGGTCCCGTCCGGCCAGCGGGACGGTGAAGAACTCGCCGTAGGTGACCACCCCGGAGAAGAGCTGCGCGTACCCCTGGAGGGTCAGCCGGGGGGCCAGCACCACCTGCTGGCGCAAGGTGGCGGAGAGGAAGGAGGGGAACTGGGTCCCGAAGAAGGCGGTGTCCGCCGGGGTGTCCTCCCCCTGCCGCTCCACGAACCGGGGCCCCGAGGCGCGGCGGGCCAGCTCCACCTCCAGGAACGTCTCCAGGAACGGCGCCGGGTGCCAGGTCAGGTTGCCGGCCATCTGCCAGCCGTTGAACCCCGGCACCGGCCCCTCTCCGAAGAGGTGGATCCCCAGCACGTTGAAGGAGCCGAACAGCGGCCGGTTGGGATCGGTGCTGATCCCCAGCACCGCGTACACGTCCCGGGCGCGCTGGACGGCCAACCCGCTGAACGGGATCTCCCGCAGGTCGAACTCCGGATCCTCCAGCCCGAGATTGATGAACAGGGTGTCGAAGCTGGGCAGCTGCAGTGACCCGTTCACCCAGTGGTTCTTGCCCCGGCGGATCCAGCGCCCGTCCCCGGACCAGTTGAAGGCGTCCAGGGTGTAGGTGAGGGAGGCGCTGCGGAACGGCCCAAAGCCACTGGGGCGGACGAAGCCCAGGTTCATCCCGTACCACTGGTAGTTGGACAGCGGCTGGAACCCCATCGCGTTGAGCTCCAGGTGGGGCGGCAGGAAGGTCCCGTTGATGTCGAAGCGGAAGGGTTCCCCCCCCAGCTTGCCGGCGCGGAAGAAGAAGCCGTAGCCCAGGTCTCCGCGCTGGAGCAGGGTGCCATCCGGCAGCCGGCGGCCCTCCTCGGTGCCGCCCAGCGCCTGGGAACCGGTGAGCTGTCCGAAGGTGCCCCAGGTGCCGTCCGGGGTGCGCACATCCCAGTCCAGCGCCGCGGCGTTGGCCCCGGAAGGCGCGCAGTCCCCCGCCAGGTATTCCTCCCAGGTGGCGAACTGGCCGGGGGTGCAGCGCAGCTCCAGGGGCACCGCGCTGGTCAGGGTCAGGCCCACCCGGGCGCCCGGCGCCACCTGCTGGCGGATCACCCCGGCGAAGTAGTTCCGGGCCACCGGCTGGGTGTCGGGGAGCGCGTCATTGGGACCGAAGTGGAACGGCTGGCGGAGGTGGAACCGCCAGCGGCGATCGGGCGAGTCCTCGTTCGGAGGGGAGGACGGGTTGCCCGCGCCCATCACCAGCACGTTGAGCAGCCCCACCTCGGTGCCCTCGCGCACCGAGCCGGTCATCTTGGCCGCGCCCAGGATCGGCGTCTGCAGACCGATCCGCCGTGAATAGAACAGCTGCTGCTGGGCGCCGAAGTCCGACCCCACCGGCTGGAACAGGTCCAGCCCCTGGGTGAAGAACGGTCGCTTCTCGGGAAAGAACTGCTCGTTGGTGCTGACGTTCTGGATCAGCTGGTCCGCCTCCACCTGGCCGAAGTCCGGGTTCACCGCCACGTTGAGGTTCAGGCTGCTGCTCAGCGACATCGCCAGGTCCAGCCCCACGTCGGCGGAGGGATCCAGCAGCGCCGGATCCGGCCGGCCCGGATCGGAGTACTGGGGTCGGGAGGTCAGCCGGACCGCCATGTACGGGGACAGCTCCAGGGTGCGCCGCGGCTCGATCCCCACCAGCCCGGTCAGCGGCCCGAAGCGCGAGACCACCAGCGCTCCGGACTGGGAGCGGTTGGCGTTGCGGGGCAGGTGGCTGGAGTCCAGCGTCTGCCGGGTGTGGGGGATCACCCGGCGGACATGGATGCCCCACTCCGGGCTCTGCTTGCGAAAGCGCAGCACCCGCAGCGGGATGGCGAACTCCGCCGTCCAGCCGTCGGCGTCCACCCGGGCGTTGCCGTCCCAGATCGCGTCCCAGGTGTCGGTGGAGTTCACGTCGCCAAACAGCAGGGTGTCCCGCTGCACCCCGGCGGCGTTGAGGATGAAGGTGAAGCCGGTGTTCCCGGCCCGCGAGGGATCCAGCGCCACCTGCACCAGATCCGAGGTGGGCAGGGTGTCCCGCCGGGAGAGCTGGGCCACGATCTGCCTGGGCGAAGGATCCCAGCACTTGACCCCCACGTAGAGGAACTCGTCGTCGTAGAGGACCTTGGCCTCGGTCCGGTACTCCGCCGGGACCGGGACCCCGTCCTGGGGGAAGGTCTCCACGAAGCGGTCGAACCCGGGCGCGGCGCTCCAGGCGGGCTCGTCCAGCCGCCCATCCACCGAGACCGGGGAGGGGACGCGGACGGCCTGAAGACCGGCGGGCGACTGCCCAAGGACAGGGACAGCGCCCAGGGCGGCTGCCAGCAGGGGGATCCAGGCATACGGCAGCGTCATGTCGCTGCTTCTACGCCAAAGGTCCGGTCCGATTGCAGGGCCCCTGCACGGAGATGTCCGCTGGGCGGTGGCCGGCCGGATTGCATCGTCCTGAAGCAGGCGGCAGGCACAGAAGGCGCCCGCCCCCCTTGAAGCAGCCGCCGGACGGGCGGGCGCACTCCCCCTCTGCCCGACGGTGGCGTGCTGCGCGTGAACACCCTTCCAGGGTGACCTTTCCAAGGAGCGAAGCGATGGACGCGACGATGACGCGGTGGTTCCTGTTGGGGCTGGGGGCAGGGGTGGTGGCCTCGGCGTTGATCGATCCCCGCCGGGGGGCGGCGCGCCGGGCGATGATCCGCGACCGGACCACCTCGCAGGTGCACCACGCCAGCGAGCGGGCGCGGAAGAAATCCCACCAGCTGGGCTGGCGCGCCCGGGGCATCCTGCATGAGACCCGGGGGAGGCTGAGCCACGAGCGGGTGGACGACGAGATCCTGGTGGAGCGGGTCCGGGCCCAGCTGGGCCGTCCGGTCTCCCATCCCCACTCGATCGAGGTCTCCGCGGAGGATGGCTGCGTGGTCCTCAACGGGAAGATCCTCGCCTCCGAGGAGCCGGCGCTGCTGCGGCGGGTGCGGCGGGTGCGCGGGGTCCGGGACGTGCTCAACCAGCTGGAGCGGCGGGCCAGCGACGAGGAGTTCGGGGCCCAGGGGCCGTCCCGGCACCACGAGCCGGCGCCCTACCGCCACTGAGCGGGTCCTTAGGGATCGTTGGCAGTCACCAGCTCGTGCTCGCGCAGCAGCCGCTTGAAGTTGGAGCGGTCCATCCCCGCCGCCAGGGCCGCCTGGCTGATGTTGCCGCCGGTCCGCTCCAGCAGGGTGCTCAGGTAGCGGCGCTCGAAGGCGGCCACCGACAGCGCCTTGGCCTGGGCGAAGCCCATCTCGGTCAGGCGCAGGAAGGTCACGTCCACCGAGGCCGGCCTCTTGGCGGACTGGATCTCCGCGGGCAGGTTCTCCATCTCCACCACCGGCCCGGGGCTGAGCACCACCGCCCGCTCCACCACGTTCTCCAGCTCCCGCACGTTGCCCGGCCAGCTGTAGCGGGACAGCGAGGCCAGCGCGTCGGGAGAGAAGCCGGACAGCTTCTTCCCCATCCGGGTGGAGAAGCGGGTGAGGAAGTGCCGGGCCAGCAGCGGCACATCCTCCGGACGCTCGCGCAGCGAGGGAAGGGTCAGCGGGATCACGCTCAGGCGGAAGTAGAGGTCGTCCCGGAACCGCCCCTGCTTGCGTGCGTCCTCCAGGTTGACGTGGGTGGCGGCGATCACCCGGACATCCACCGGGATCGACTCGTTGGCCCCCACCCGCTTGATCTCCCCTTCCTGCAGGGCGCGCAGCAGCCGGACCTGGGTGGCCAGCGGCACATCGCCGATCTCGTCCAGGAACAGGGTGCCCCCGTGGGCGGCCTCGAACAGCCCCCGCTTCTGGGCCAGCGCGCCGGTGAAGGCGCCCTTCACGTGCCCGAACAGCTCCGAGTCCAGCAGGGTCTCGGAGAGCGCCGAGCAGTTCACCGCCACGAAGGGCTTGTTCTTCCGGGGACTGCGCAGGTGCAGCGCCCGGGCCACCAGCTCCTTGCCGCTGCCGCTCTCCCCGCGGATCAGCACCGTGGTGTCGGTGGGGGCCACCGCCTCCACCATCTTGAACACCGCGCGCATCACCGGAGAGTTGCCCACCATCCCGTCCACCGAACCGGTGGGGGCCAGCACGTTCTCCACCTCCACCACCCGGCGGCGCAGCCGGCGCCGCTCCAGGGCGCGGGCCACGGTCAGTGTCAGCTGATCGATGTGTTCAAACGGCTTGGTCAGGTAGTCAAACGCCCCGTTGCGCACCGCCTCCATCGCGGTCTCCACCGTGGCGTGGCCGGTCATCACCACCACCTCCAGATCCTCGCGGCTGCGCTTGAAGGACTTGAGCAGGTCCAGCCCGGAGAGGTTGGGCATCCGGATGTCCACCACCGCCACCTCCACCGCCGGGTCCTCGGCCGCGGTCACCCCCTCCAGCGGATCGCTCACCGAGACCACCAGGTGCCCCGCCCGCTTCAGGGTCTCGCTCACCGCCCGCAGCACCGCGCGGTCGTCGTCCACCACCAGGATCTTCGCCTGCTGCTCCATCGCTGACTCCTTCAAACCTTGTTCCCGCGCCCGTCCAGCGCCTCGCGGACGCTGTGGGCCAGACTCTCGGCGGTAAACGGCTTTTGTACCAACGTCGCCCCGGGGGGGAGCACCGCCCCGGGGAAGGGGGACTCGCCGGTGTGCCCGGACATGAACACCACCTTCAGCTCCGGGCGATCGATCCGCAACCGCTCGGCCAGCCGCGGCCCCGGCAGCCCCGGCATCACCACGTCGGTGAGCAGCAGCTGGACGTTCCCCGGCTCGGCGGCGGCCAGCGCCAGCGCCTCCTCGGCGCTGCACGCCTCCAGCACCCGGTAGCCCCGGGCGGTGAGGATCCGCTTGGCGGCCATCCGGACCTCCGGTTCGTCCTCCACCAGCAGGAGGGTCTCGGTGCCGGTCCGGGTGCCGGGGCGCAGCACCCGCCCCTCGGCCCCCTGCGGCGGGAAAGGCTGGGCCCGCGGGAGAAAGACCCGGAACGTGGTGCCGCGGTTCGGGGTGCTCTCCACCTCCAGGTCGCCGTTGGCCCGCTTGAGGATCCCGGTCACCACCGGCAGCCCCAGCCCGGTGCCCTTGCCCTTGCCCTTGGTGGTGAAGAACGGTTCGAAGATCCGCTCCAGGGTGGCCGCGTCCATCCCGGTGCCGGTGTCGGTGACCGCCAGCTGGGCGTAGTCCCCCGCGGTCGCGCCCAGGATCCCGGTGGCGTCGGTGCGGGTGACGTTGGTCACCTCCACCTGGATCCTCCCGCCCTCCGGCATCGCGTCCCGGGCGTTGACCACCAGGTTCAGCAACACCTGCTCCAGCTGCCCGCGATCCGCCAGCACCAGCCAGGGTTGTGAAGCGGCGACGCAGCCCAGCGTCACCTGTTCGCCCAGCAGCCGCTGCAGCAGCCTCTCCATCTCCCCCACCAGGTCGTTGAGATCCAGCAGGGTGGGGGAGAACCCGCTGCGGCGGCTGAGCGCCAGCAGCTGCCGGGTGAGCCCGGCCCCCCGCTCTCCGGCGCGGAGCACCTCCTCGATGTCCGGGCGGCTGGGGTGATCCGGGGCCAGGTCCTCCTTCACGAACCCCCCGAAGCTGAGGATGGCGGTGAGGATGTTGTTGAAGTCGTGGGCCACCCCGGAGGCCAGCTGGCCCATCGCGTCCATCTTCTGGGAGTGGCGCAGCTGATCCTCCAGCCGCCGCAGCTGGGTGATGTCCATCCACAGCCCCTGGCGCCGCTGTGGGGTCAGCACCAGCCGCTCGTCGCGCACCCAGTGGAACTGCCCGTCCCGGGCCTTGAGCCGGTACTCCAGCGAGGAGCGGGACCCCGGCTCGACTTTGTGCAGCGAGTCCTCCACCAGGTCGCGCTCGTCGGGGTGGATCCGGTCCATCCACCCGGCGCCGAAGGTCAGCCACTCCTCGGGGGAGAACCCCAGCAGCGCGGTCAGCTGGGGGCTGACGTACTCCAAGGTGCCCTCCCCGTCGGAGACGTAGGTCACCGCCGGCAGCCCTTCCACCAGGGACCGGTAGCGCTGCTCGGCCTCTCGCAGCTGGGCGGTCCGCTGGTCCACCTGTTCGCGCAAGGTGGAAGAGAGGGCGCGCAGCGCGGAGTTGGCGTCCCGGTAGCCGCGGAGGGCCATCTCGAACGGGCCCATCACCTCCGCCAGGAACTCCAGGCTGCGCTCCGGGTGCTCGGCCACGAACTGGCGGTGCACCTGCACCAGCTCCAGCAGGCCCAGGCCCGAGGCCAGGGCGGACCGGCCCAATTCGAAGGCGGCGGCGCGCTGTTCCGGGGTCCCCTCGCGCAGGTAGGCGCGCAGGGCCTGGACGTAGGGCGCCAGCAGGTTGGTTCCGTGGGTGGACCTCACCGGGCGGTCCCTCCCGGCCGGTAGCGCAGCGCCAGCACCAACGCGTCGTCCGACCCCAGGGCGTGACGCTCCAGGATCTTCCCCGGGATGGACGCGGTGGGCAGCAGTGGCCGGAAGTCCTCCAGGAAGTCCGCGTCCACCCCGTCGGTGACCCACAGCAGGGTGGTCTCCGGCTCCAGGGTGAGCTGCTGCGGGTAGAGGGTGCCCATCCGCTGGCCCACGATCCCATTGCCGGTGCTCAGCCGCCGGGCCTGGCCGTCGGGCGACACCGCCACCGCCTCCACGTTGCCCACCCCGGCCCAGCTCAGCGCCCCGCTCCGCTCCAGCCGGGCCAGGGAGATCGCCGCGCCCCGGGTCCGCCCCAGCTGGCGATGCAGCTCCTCCAGCAGCGCCCGCACCCCGGTCTCCCCGGGGGCGCCCAGGGTCTGCACCGCGGCCTCCGCCGCCTCCGCCGCGGGGGGCCCATGGCCCAGCCCATCCACCACCGCGGCCACCAGCAGGCCGTCTTCTTCGCGGACCAGGTGGCGGTCTCCACAGACCAGTTCCCCCGGCGCCGGACGCGAGGCCACCGCCCACTCGAACCAGGCGGCGGTCATCCCAGCACCCACTTGCGCATCACCACCGTGGTACCCGCGCCCAGCCGGCTGTCGATCTGGAACTCGTCCATCAACCGCCGGGCGCCCGGCAGCCCCAGCCCCAGGCTGTGCCCGGTGGAGTAGCCGTCCTGCATCGCCAGCTGGAGATCGGCGATCCCCGGCCCCTCGTCGCGGGCCACGATCTCCAGGCCCCGCCGGGACCCCTCCTGCAGCGCCCGCAAGGCGATCTCCCCGCCGTGCGCGTACTCCACCATGTTGCGCGCCACCTCCGAGATCGCGGTGGCGATCAGGATCAGATCCGATTCGGAGAAGCCCAGGGTGGCGGCCAACCCCCGGGCGCTCTGCCGGGCGGAGATGATGTCCGCCTCGTGGCGGACCACCACCCGGTCAGCGGACATGGGGCCGCTTCTCCCGGACCCGGCGGGAGAGCAGCTCCAGCCCGTCATCCAGGTCCAGCGCGGTGTCGGCGGTGGACAGCCGCAGCCCCAGCCGGGTCATCGCGAAGGCCACCCCGGGGGAGATCCCCACCACCACGCAGGCCGCGCCCCGCAAGGACAGCATCCGGGCGATCCCCTCCAGCAGCCGGGTGGCGTAGGAGTCCATCACCTCCATCCCGCTGACGTCGATCACCGCCCCCAGCGAACGGTGCTTGCCGACCTGCTCCATCAACAGATCGCGCAGGCCCCGCCAGCCGCTGTCGGTCAGCGCGTCGGGGAGGCTGGCGATCAGGAACTGCCCCTGCTTGAGCACCCGGGGGGTCATGGGTTTCCGGGGAGCAGGGAGGGCGGCACCGGCAGCCCTTGTTCCACGCGGTAGCCCAACTGGTGCTCGGCGGACTCGATCCCGCTTTGCAGGTCCCCCAGCGTCTCCACCCCGCGCAGCTCCGCGCCCAGGGTGACCAGGGCCTGGGCGATCTCCGCCGAGACCCCGGTGAGGATCACCCGGGCCCCCATCAGCCGCCCGGCCTCGCAGGCCTGGGCCAGGTGGTTGGCCACCTTGGAGTCCACGATCGGCACCCCGGTGATGTCCATCACCACCGCCCGCGCCCGGCGATCCCGGATCGCCTTGAGCATCGACTCGGTGAGGTGCCGGGCCCGGCGGGTGTCCACCATCCCCACCACCGGGATGATCAGCAGCCGGTCCCGGACCTGGAGCACCGGGGTGGAGAGCTCGCGGATCGCCTCCTGCTGGTGGCCGATGATCTTCTCCTTGGCGCCCAGGTAGGCCTCGCCCAGCACCGCCATGGTGGTATCCAGCACCAGGTTCATCGCGTCCAGGAGGCGGGAGAGCGCGTCGCGATCCGGAATCTGATCGAAGAACTTCCGACGCATCACCGCCCGGATCTGCAGCATCAGCTGCATCCAGGAGCCCAGGGCCAGTCCCCCCTGGGCATAGAAGGCGCCCTGCGCCCGGACGTCGTCCAGGTAGGGGCGCCAGTCGCCCTCCACCAGCGCCTGCCGCTGCAGCGTCTCGGAGCGCGCCTGCTGTTCGGCCAGCTGCGCGGGGGTCATCCGCCGCAGCACCTCGTTGAGCTCCGGGAGGGTGAGCAGCACCTGCTGCATCGCCGCGTCCAGCTCCGCGCGGTGGCGCTGGGTGAACTGGAAGTATTCGACCAGGGCGGCGCGCGTGGCGTCGGTGAGCGGGGGAGTGGCGGGGTCGGGGGTCATGTTGATGGGTTGCCGTTCCGGATCAAACGTTGGACTCCAACCTTAGCCCCGTTCCACGGGATCTACGCACTATCCATGACTCTTGCCCGCCAGGGGACCTTTGGATCATCCGCCCGCTCTTGAATCCTTATTGAACGTTCGTTAAGTAGTTGGGCAGATGGGACGGCCGCTCAAGAGCGAGGCGAGAGACACCCGGCGGGAGATCCTCTCCGCCGCCCTGGGGCTGTTCGCCGATCAGGGGTTCCACGGCACCTCGATGCGTCAGATCGCGCGGAAGGTGGGAGTGCGGGAGAGCGCGCTGTACCACCACTTCCAGAACAAGCAGGAGCTGTTCACCGCGATGATCAACGACCTGGGTCCGGCCACCGCGGAGCAGATCGCCCACCAGCTGGACATCGACGTGCTGCTGCGCGATGGGCCGCAGCAGTACCTTCGGGCGCTGGTGCACCGGGTGCTGGAGTGGTGGGCCACCCCCGAACAGCAGCAGTTCGCGCGGCTGCTGATCACCGAGGGCTTCCGGGGCCAGAGCCCGCGGGTGGTGCAACCGGAGCAGGTGGTGGGCCAGGTGCTGGGGATGTTCCTGGAGCTGTTCGGCGAGCTGCTCCGGCGAGAGCTGATCCGCCCGGTGGATCCGGAGATCCTGGTCCATGAATGGATGGGGCCGATCCTGATGATCCGGCTGCGCTTCTTCCTGACCACCGACAAGCCGGACCTCAAGCGGGCCAAGGCCCTGGCCGACAAGCACGTGGCCTTCTTCTGTCAGGCGGTCCGGCGGTGACCGGCGCGGCTTCTTCGGGTGCTTCAATGAAACGAACGTTCGTTCAGTTCAGAGGGCGGCGATGCTGAGGCTGCTGCGGATCGCCGTGAGGAACCTCTCCCGGAACCGGCGGCGGACGCTGCTGGCGGCGCTGGCGATCGTGATCGGGGTGGGGTCGATGGTGGTGTTCCGCGGCTTCGTCAACGGGATGCGGGAGATGATCCTCTCCAACCTGATCGACGGTCAGTCCGGCGCGCTGCAGATCCACCGCCGCGGCTACCAGGAGAATCTGGAGGGGCTGCCGCTGACCCTGGACTTCGAGGACAGCCCGTCGCTGCGGCAGCGGATCGCGGCGGTGCCGGGGGTCCGGGCCCTGGCTCCCCGGATCACCTTCGGGGCAATGCTCTCCACCCCCGACCCGGAGGCCGAGGGCCGCGAGCCCACCTTGGAGGAGCAGGGGAAGACCACCTATCTGGTGACCACCGCCATCGATCCGGAGCTGGAGGTGGCGGCGCTGCCCAAGCGGTTCCACTTCCTGGTCCGGGGACATCCTCCCGGCGCGGCGGACGGCCCGGAGCTGCTGCTCAACGACGACCTCTTCCAGGGGCTGGCCCTGCCGCTGATGGCCGATCCGGGGACCCGCCCGGAGGTCAGCCGCTGGCCGGCGCTGCTCTCCGCGGATCGGGACGGGGTGCTCAACGGCGAGAACGTGGTGGTGGCCGGGACCCTGGGCTCGGGGCTGCCCGGAGACCGGCGGGTGGCGCTGATGCCGCTGGCCACCGCCCAGCGGCTGCTGCGGATGGAGGGACGGGTCACCGCCTACGCGCTGGCGGTGGACGACCTCTCCAGGGTGGCAGAGGTGAAGGCCCGGCTGGAGCAGACCCTGGGGCCAACCTTCGAGGTCCACGCCTGGAACGACCTGCTCCCGTTCGTGGAGCAGCTGGTGGACCTGCAGGACTTCTTCATGACCCTGGTGGGGGCGATCTTCCTGGTGGTGGTGCTGCTGGGGATCCTCAACGCGCTCTTGATGAACGTGCTGGAGCGGGTCCGGGAGATCGGCACCATGATGGCGGTGGGGGTGCGCCGCTGGCAGATCCTGACCCTGATGGTGATGGAGGGCGCGGCGCTGGGAGTGATCGGCGGGCTGGGAGGCGCGACCCTGGGCTGGGCGGTCTGCCTGGGGCTGAACCGTCGGGGGGTGATGATGGCCGCGCCGGGAGCGGTGGTGGAGGAGGTGCTCAGGCCGTACCTGACCTGGGGAAACCTGGTGGCGGCGGCGGGAATCGCCATCCTGGGAGCGTCGCTGGCGGCGCTGTGGCCGGCCTGGCGGGCCAGCCGCCTGAACCCGGTGGACGCGCTGAGGGCCCCATGAGTCCACTCCTTCGACTGGCGGCGCGCAACGTGGCCCGCAACCGGCGCCGGACCCTGATCACCCTGGCGGCGCTGGTGCTGGGCACCGCTGCCCTGGTGATGCTGCGGGCGATGTCGGTGGGCTTCCAGCACCTGCTGGAGGAGGACGTGGTTCGCGGGGAGACCGGCGCGTTCCAGGTCCACCACCGCGGCTACCTGGCGGACCTGGAGGCCTTCCCCAACCACCTGGACATGCCCCACGACCCGGCGCTGGTGCGGCGGCTGGAGGCGCTGCCCGGGGTCAGTGGGGTCACTCCCCGGATCGTCTTCTCCGGGAGGGTGGGCAACGGCGCCACCCAGACCCTGTTCATCGGACGAGGGGTGGACCCGGCCAGCGAGGCGAAGGCCACCCCGCGCGCGGGAGCGGTGATGGTGAGCGGCCAGCCGCTGACCGCGGACAGCCCCCGGGGCCTGCTGATCACCGAGGAGCTGGCCCGAAGCTTCGGGCCCGGCACCGGGGTGGGCACCCTTCTGAACCTCTCCGCCACCAGCCCCCGGGGCCGCGCCAACTCGCTGGACCTGGAGGTCCAGGGGTTGATCCGCAGCCCGGGCGGCTTCGAGAGCAAGCGTCTGCTGACCCTGCCGCTGCCGGTGGCCCAGACGCTGATCGGCCTGGAGGGCAGGGTGACCGAGTACGTGGTGGGGCTGGAAAGCCTGGGCTCGCTGGACCCCGCGATGGCCGCGGCCCGGCAGCTGCTGGGCCCGGACTACGAGGTGCACCCCTGGTACGAGGTGAAGCCCTTCTTCCGGGACGTGATCGCCCGCCAGCGGGTGATCCTGGGGCTGGTGGCTGGGGTGCTGCTGGTGATCGTCCTCACCGGGATCGCCAACACCATGCTGATGAGCGTCTTCGAGCGGGTGCGGGAGATCGGCACCATGCTCTCGGTGGGGACCCGGAGGCGGCAGGTGATGACCCTGTTCCTGCTGGAGGCGGCGCTGCTGGGCCTGGCCGGCGGAGCGCTGGGGGTGGCCCTGGGCGGCGCGCTGGCCACCGCCATCGCCCAGCGGGGGATCCCCTTCCAGATGGTGGGCAGCGCGGTGCCCGGCCTGCTGCGCCCGGTGGTGGATCCGCCCTACGCCCTGTTGATCCTGGGGCTGGCGGTGCTGGGGGCGGTGCTGGCCTCCGCCTACCCGGCGTATCGAGCATCCCGGCTGGACCCGGTGGCCGCCCTGCGGGCGACCTGAAAGGAGCGAACGATGAGGACAGCGATCGCAGTGGCGGTGTGGTTGAGCGCGGGAGCGGCGGTGGCCGCGGAGCCCAGCGCGGAGGCGCTGCTCAGGAAGTACGACCAGATCATGGGCCCGGCGACCTTCGAGGCCCAGACCCAGATGACCTCCACCCGCGACGACGGCAGCCAGCGCACCTACGTGATGCGGATGCTGAAGGGAGAGGGGGACAAGGTCCGGATCTGGTTCCAGGAGCCGTCGGCGGTGAAGGGCCAGGAGATGCTGCGGGTGGGGGACAACCTGTGGGTGTACCTGCCCAACCTCAAGCGGGCCACCCGGCTGGCCAACCGGGACAGCTTCCAGGGCGGGGACTTCAACAACGCGGACGTGCTGCGGGTGAACTACACCGCCGATTACACCGCCCGGGTGGTCCCCTCCGCGCAGCCGGACGCATATCTATTGGAGCTGAAGGCCAAGCACCCGGAGACCGCCTACGACGCGATCAAGCTCTGGGTGCGCAAGAGCGACCAGCAGCCGCTGCGGGGGGAGTACTTCGGCACCAGCGGGCAGATGCTGCGCAGCGCCGAGTTCAAGGAGCACACCGAGTTCGTCCCCGGCTTCACCCGGCCGGCGCTGGTGGTGATGCAGAACCAGCTGCTCAAGTTCCGCCGCTCGGAGCTGCGGACCCGGACCTTGAAGCTGGAGGTCCACGCGCCGGCGCAGCGCTTCACCCAGGCGGACCTGGGGCGCTGATCATGATCGCGCGCGGCTCCTCCTCCCGGTGGCTGGTGGCGGTGGTCCTGGGCCTGTGGGCCGCGGGCGCTTCCGCCGCGGAGGTGAACGGCTTTCTCAACAGCCGCACCCAGTGGACCCGGGCGCGGTTCGAGGGGCTGCTCCCCACCCGGGACCTGCCCCAGTTCCTGCAGACGGTGGAGCTCAACGCGCAGGTGCGCCAGTCCTACACCGAGCGGTCCTTCGTCTCCGGCGACCTCTCCTTGTTCCTCCACGCGGGAGGCACCTACCGCTCCCGGAACGCGGACGGGGAGGAGGTGGTGGTGGGGGATCACGACTCGCCGTTCACCCGGCCCTCGGTGTCCCTCAACGAGCTGTACGTGAACCACGAGGTGCGCCCGGAGCTGAACCTCTTGGCGGGGAAGAAGCGGGTGGTGTGGGGCAGCGGGCTGGCCTTCAACCCCACCGATCTGCTCAACCCGCCCAAGGATCCCACCGACCCTTCGCTGCAGCGGGCGGGCGCCTGGATGGCCCGGGTGGAGGTGCCGCTGGAGACCCTGGCCTTCACCCTGCTCTTCGCCCCCGGGGTGACCGAGGAGTTCCACGGGCTGCCCCGGCGGCTGCTCTACGACGCCCAGGACGCGGCCCACTTCCTGGTGGCGGCCCGGGCCTACGCCCTGGTGCTGGATTCGGACCTGAACCTGATGGCCTTCTACTCGGACCGCTTCGGCGACGCCTTCGAGGACAAGCTGCGCTGGGGTGCGTCCTTCTCCCGGGTGTTCGACGCGGTGGAGGTCCACTTCGAGGCGCTGCTGCAGACCGGCTCCGCCCGCGCCTATCCCCAGTCCGGCTGTGTGCGGGACGTGCCGGCCGCGCTGGCCTGCGCGCAGAACGGGACCGCCCTGTTCGCGCGGGACCGGCTGGAGGATCCGGCGCTGTACGCCCGGGCGCTGGTGGGCGCGCGCTACCAGAGCGAGGAGGAGACGCTGTTCTCGGTGGAGTACCTGTACCAGGGCGACGGCTACACCCCCACCCAGTTCCAGGATCAGATCAGCGCCCTGGCGCTGGTGGACCAGGCGCGGGCGCGGGGGCTGGAGCCGGCGGGGATGGAGGAGCTGCCATTGGCGGGGGAGGGGGGCGGCGGCTCCACCCGCTTCTCCTTCCAGCCCTCGGGGCAGCACTACCTGTTCCTCACCTTCCAGCAGCCGAAGATCCGCGACGACTTCACCCTGGGCCTGGTGCTGATCACCAGCCTGCAGGACCTCTCCGGGGTGTTCGCCCCCTCGCTGGCCTGGTCCGCCACCGAGTGGCTGAACGTGACCGCCTCCGCCTTTCTTCCCTACGCGGGGCCGGACGCGCTGGGCGCCACCCGCCCGCCCACCCAAGAGCGGATCCACGAGTACTCACTGCTGCCGATGAAGTACCGCGCGATGCTGGAGCTGCGCGCTTTCTACTAGCGAGGCCTGCCGATGAACCCCGAACGTCCACCGCTGATCGTCCTCTCCGGGATCACCAAGGACTACCCGCTGGGCAAGACCACGGTCACCGCGCTCCGGGGGGTGGACCTGACCCTGCGCGAGGGGGACTTCACCTCGGTCACCGGTCCCTCCGGCTCCGGGAAGACCACCTTGCTGAACATCATCGGCTGTCTGGACCGGGCCACCGCCGGCTCCTACCGGCTGGATGGAGAGGAGGTGGGAGGGCGGGACTTCGACTCGCTGGCCGGGGTGCGCAACCGGAAGATCGGCTTCATCTTCCAGAGCTTCAACCTGATCCCGGTGCTGGACGTGGCGGAGAACATCGAGTTCCCCTGCGTGGTCCGCCCGGACCGTGAGCCGCCCGCCAAGCTCCGGGAGCGGGTGGTGGCGCTGGCAGAGGCGGTGGGGCTGGGGCCGCAGCTGCGCCAGAAGCCGGACGAGCTGTCCGGCGGGCAGCGCCAGCGGGTGGCGATCGCCCGGGCGTTGATCACCGAACCCAAGCTGGTGCTGGCCGACGAACCCACCGCCAACCTGGACTCCAAGACCAGCGACCAGATCCTGGAGCTGATGCTGCGGCTGAACCGGGAGCGGGGAGTGACCTTCCTGTTCTCCACCCACGATCCGCGGGTGGTGAGGCACGCCCACCGGGTGCTGCGGATCCATGACGGGAAGATGCTGCCGGAGCAGAGCCCGGAGGAGGCGCTGGCCGCCGCCGGTCACTGACCCAAATTCACGAAGGGGCCGGTTCCGGCGTAGGGTGGAGGGACTCCGTGCTGGGCCGGGCGGAAAATCGCAACCCTATGAACCTCTCCTCCCTCGCGCTGACCGCCTTGTTGCTGGCCCTGCCGTTGAATGCCGCCGCCCAGGAGCTGACCACCCCTCCGCCCCCTCCGGACGAGGAGCAGCCCGCCGTTGCCCCGGCCGAAGAGGCGGAGGAGGAGGAGGCCGAGCCGGTCCGGCCCCGGAAGCGCACCGTCCGCCAGCCCAAGCTGGGCGACGCGCCGGTGGGGACCTTCTCGTGGATTGCCCGCGGGGAAGAGGAGTCGGTGCTGGCCCGCGGAGAGCTGGTGGTGGGCCAGACCGTGCATGGTGGGACCCAGGCGGTGCTGTTCTGCCTGCTGATGAACTGCGGGTCCCCCCAGGCGTGGACCGGTTCGCTCCTGGTGGGCGCGGCCGCGGGCGGAGTGGGCTCCTTCCTGCTCACCGGATCGGGGATCTCCGGCGGGATGGCCAACGCCATCAACACCGGCTCTGGCTGGGGCTTCGTGGAGGGCGCCTTGCTGCTGGCCAGTCTTCCCGCCCAGTCGGGCACCGCCTATGCCGGGGTGCTGGCGGGCACCACCCTGCTGGGGACCGCCGCCGGCGTCGCGCTGGGGGGGCTGCTGCACCCCACCGGCGGACAGGTGGCGATGGCCAGCTCCGGGGGAATGTGGACCGCCCTGCTGGTGGGCTTCTTCGCCACCCCGTTCCTCAACGATCTCCAGTCCGCGTTCTGGGGAATCGAGCTGGCGGCGGCCAACGCCGGGTTGATCGGCTTCGGCTATCTGGCCAGCCAGCTCAACTACAGCCGGGGCCGGATGTTCCTGATCGACGTGGGGGGAGTGCTGGGCGGCCTGGTGGGTGCGGCGGCCTTCGTCTTCGCCGGACTCCCCGTCTCCCAGGGCCAGCTGCTGGGACCGCTGGTGGCCGCGGGCGCGCTGGGAGGGTTGGCCGGCGCGGTGCTGCTGACCTCTTCCATCGACGCCGCTCCGGAGGACTTCGTGGCCCAGATGAGCCTGTTCCCGCTGGTGGGCCCGGAGGGACAGACCGGGCTGGCCGTGGGCGGGCGCTTCTAGACCGCGGCCGGTAGCTCCCGCTGGATCAGGTGCCGGACGGTGGAGAGGAGGATCTGCACCTCCACCGGCTTGGCCAGGTACCAGTCCACCTCCGCCTCCAGGACCGCTTCGGGGCCCGCGCCGGAGAGCGCCAGCACCGGGACCTTGGCGGTGCGGGGGTTCCCCTTGAGCAGCCGGCTCAGCTGCTGGCCGTTGATTCCGGGCATCATCAGATCCAGCACGATCAGCTCGGGCAGCTCCTGCTCCAGCAGGCCCATCGCCTCCCTCGCCGCGCCGGCGGACAACAACCGGTGGCCGTCCTCGCGGAGCACCTCCACCAGGGTCTCCCGAAAGGTGGGATCATCCTCGATGATCAGGATCGTCGATGGGCTGCTGTTCCTCATCACCCCTCCCCGCTGCTGAATCTGGGGCGCCTGACCCGCTCCGGTGAGCGGCAGGGAGCAAGGCGCAGCGCCCGCCTGTCCGCCTGCTCCCCGCTTAGCGCACAAAAAGAAACGCCCGGGACCTTAAGATCCCGGGCGTCCATGTCACTGTCTTCGCCCTCGGGGCTAGTACTGACCCTTGAGCGACACCCCGCTGAAGCTGGTGTAGCCCCGCACCATCACGTACCAGTCGCCGGCGGTGGGGTTGGTGAGGGTGCACACCTCCTCGTTGCCGCTCTTGTACGGGCGGCAGTTGTAGGTGCTGGTGGTGGGCCGCGCGCCGGACCGGACATACAGGTCCGCGTCGCCGGTGCCCCCGGAGAGGGTGAAGGTGACGCTGGTCTTCCCGGCGGGAACCGCCAACCGCCAGTACTGCTGCGAGCTGGCCGCGCCGCTGATCCCGGTCACCGCGGTGCCGTTGGTGAGGTACGGATCTCCGGCCGGCGGGGTGGTGGCGGAGTAGTCGGCGATCAGGCTGGCGTTGCTGTAGCTGGAGTAGGCGTTGAGCATGATGAACCAGTCACCGGCCACCGGGTTGGTGAAGGTGCAGTTCTCCACGTTGCCGGACTTGTACGGACGGCAGGTGTACGAGGTGGTGGTCGGCTGCGACCCCTGCTTCACGTACATGTCCGCGTCACCGGTGCCGCCACTGAGGTCGATCTTCAGCTGGGACTGACCGGCGGGGACGGTGATCTTGTAGTGGGTCTGGGTCCCGGAGGAGGCGGAGAGGCCGGTCTTGGCCACCCCGTCGGTGAGGGCGGTCACGGTTCCGCCGCCGCCTCCGCCGCCGGTCCCCACGCCCACCGCATCCCACGCCTGGCCCACGCTGGCCGCCGCGGCGGCGCCGTACAGATCGGTCGCCGCCTGGACGGTGTGGGTCCGGGCCGCGGCGAAGTTGGTGGAGGAGGTCATGTACGTGGTCTGGGCGCGGTAGGTGATCTGCGCCGCCTGGGTCATCCCGATCCCGGCCACGTTGACGGTGGTCTTGGCGCGGGGGTGGGTGCCGCCGGTGACCAGCAGCTTGAACCACAGGTTGAAGATGCCCGAGTTCCAGTGCACGCCCCCGTTGTCCTGGGTGCCGGTGTAGCGCTCGGGGTAGTAGTCCTTGGAGGAGCCGTCCTGGGTGGGGTTGGCCATGTACCGCAGGGCGTCGCCCGCGGTGGCGGGGGTCCAGATGTCCTCGCCGATCTTCCACACGTCCGCGTCCACGCCCATGCTCAGGCGCGACCAGCTCTCGCAGACCGCGGCGAAGATGTCGGACATCCCCTCGTTGAGGGCGCCGGACTCATTGGCGTAGACCAGATCAGACTCGGAGTCGGTGACCGCGTGGGTCAGCTCGTGGACGGTGACGTCCAGGTCCTTGCCCAGCGGACCGGCGTCCACGCCGTTGCCGTCGCCGTACACCATCTGGGTCCCGTTCCAGTACGCGTTCACGTAGTTGGAGCTGTAGTGCACCGTGCTCCGCAGCTGCGCGCCGGCGTTGTTGTAGGAGTCGCGGGTGAACAGGCTGGAGTAGCAGTTGTAGGTGGTCCCGAGGTGGGCGTAGTTCTCGTCCACGTGGGTGTCACCGGTGGCCGCTCCGCCCTCGCTGCGCTTGAGGGTGCCGGGCAGGCTGGAGCCGTTGTTGGCGCTGTACAGCGCGCGGTTCAGCGCCTCGTGGATCTGGGGCAGCTTCTCGATCACCGCGCCGTTGCGGGCGTTGACGTAGACCAGCTCGCGGGCCTCGGCGCCGCTCTGCTTCTGGCCGGAGACCTCCACCTGGTAGGCCAGCTGCAGCGAGCCGTCCTGGGAGTGGCGGTAGTACACCAGGGCGGGCTCGCCCACGGTGAGCTGGACCAGGTCCGCCAGCGCCGCCCGGGCCACCGACTGGGCGGTGACGCCAGCGACCTTGGCCTCGGAGGAGAGGCCGACGCCATCGCGGGCCTCGCCGTTGGCGGCGTAGATCACGCCCTGGTTGTCCACGTGGACGATCAGCTCGGCCCCGACGACCTTCAGACCGTCCTTGGTCTGCTGGTAGCGAACGTGGGTGCTGCCCAGCTCATCGGTGAACAGCGAGCGGACCACCAGGTCATTGGCGTTGACCCGGAAGGCCGCCGCGATCCGGTCCAGGTGCGGGCGGATCGCGTTGTGCGTGTCCGCCTTCCCGAAACCGTCCAGGGAGGTCGTCGCGCGGCCCAGCTCACCGCGGATGAAGGTGGGAACCCCCGCCGCGCCGATTGCCAGGACCTCTGCGTCCTGGAGTTCGGCGAGCGCGGATTGAACATCGTCTCCGAGCTTCACCGCATCCTGGATGCGTGAGTCGTCGTCGACGGAGATCACAACGTCGTTTTGCCCAGTGCAGGCGTACATCGAGAAAGCCAGCGCAGCGGCAAGCAGCTTCTTCGGCAAGTGCTTCGGCAAGTGAAACCCCCTGAGGGAAAGAGGCGGGCGGGCTTTTAGGGAATTGCTTGTACGAAAGCAAGGCAGCCGGCCGAGATCTGCACTGTTTCGCTACAGGTCGTTCTAAGTCCGGACAACTCCTCAGTTTGCCTACTGCGTCAGAAAGGACCCCCTGCTGGCCGGAGCGGTCGGCCCTGCGTTTTCCGCTTCTCCGGGGAGCGAGCGAGCCTCGCCTCCTTCTTTGATCCCCGGGGCCAAGCGGTCGAGAATGATCCCCCATGCCGCGCGGCGAGTTGTCGAGCGGTCTCGTTTGCCATTGAGGAAGACCTTGGCCGATCCGACCTCCGCCCCCGTTGGGCTGGGAGTGAAGCTCCCGTTCGCTACCGCCGATGAGTTCGTGGCTCGCTACCGCGACAACGTGACCCGGGGTGGCATCTACCTGCGCGCCAAGAAGGTGTTGCCCCCGGGCACGCTGGTGAACCTGGACATCAAGCTGGCCAGCGGTGAGCGGCTGCTGCACGGCAGCGCGATCGTCCACTTCATCACCGGGCAGACCGGGGCCGGTCCCTCCGGGATCGGGCTCAAATTCCTGGGGCTGGACGACAAGAGCCAGCTGTTCCTCACCACCATCCTCGCCGGACAGCCGGGGGCCTTTAGCGAGACGCCCCCCATCCCCGCCGGGGTGGGGCCGGTGCAATACGCCGAGCAGGCCAAGACCCCGGACGACACCGCGGTCACCCGGGTGATGGAGGTGCCCGCCAACCTGGCCAACCTGGACCTGGGGGCGATTCCGCTTCCCGGCAACGGCCCGCCGCCCGCGCCTCCGTCGATGCCCTCGTTGGGGATCCCGTTGCCTGCTCCCAGCGGCTCGATGCAGTCCTCGCCCAGCTTCATGGACCCGGACGCGGTGGCGCTGCCTTCCCCGGGAGGGATGCCGCCGCCCGCGGATCCGATGGGGCCTGCCTCCTGGTCCCTTCCTCCCGATCCGCCGCCGCGGATCTCCCAGGTGGCGAACCCGGCGCCGGCTCGGCCGATCACCCAGCCGCTGATGCCCCAGGCCTCCGCCGCGGCGGTGACCGTGGATCCGGCGCTGCTGGAGAGGCTGGAGATCGATCCCTCCAGTCCCTTCGCCTTGCTGGGGATCAGCCCCGGCGCTTCGGTCGATCAGGCTCAGGCAGGGGCGCAGCGGATTCGCCAGCAGCTGCAGCTGGACGGGGCGTCCGCGGACCCACTGACCGGCCGGCTGCGGCGGATCCTGGTGACCCGGCTGGACG
The DNA here is from genome assembly GCA_036675345.1 of Myxococcaceae bacterium. Classification (GTDB taxonomy): domain Bacteria; phylum Myxococcota; class Myxococcia; order Myxococcales; family Myxococcaceae; genus JALYOC01. The sequence continues at coordinate 70,533 of JAKFFE010000041.1, read as the reverse complement.
CCGCGGTGCGGGAGGTGGAGAAGCAAGGGTCACCCGCGCCGGAGGCTCCGGAGGCCGCCGCGCTGCGCGCGATGCTGCAGGGCAATGCGGCGGAGACCTACCAGTTCGCGTCCAACAGCGCCGATCCGGCGCTGGCCTCGCTGGCGGTGGCCGCGGCCGCGTCGATCGCCGCCGAGCACCGAAGCCCGGAGTGGCTGGCGCAGGCGAAGGCCGCCGCGCAGCGCGCCGAAGGGGCTCCCCGGCTGTTCGGAGATCCATGGGCACTGGTGGCCCAGGCCGCCTACGCCACCGGAGATGCCGCGGAGGTGGAGTCCGCACTGACCGAGCTGGCCAGGCAACAGCCGAACCATCCGTTCACCGCCCGGCCCGTCGCCGCCCCCGCACCGGTCGCCCCGCCGCCGATCAGCATTGGAGCAGAGGAGCCGAAGAAGTCCGGGTTCGGAGGGGTGCTGGTGACCGCGCTGGTGATGGCAGTGCTGGGAGCCGGAGCTGGAATCGTGATCGCCAAGAAGGTGCCGATCTCGATCCCCGGACTGGACGAGGCCGCGGTGGAGCAGGCGACGGGAGAGGCCGCGGCCGGGTCCGATGCGAAGGGGATGGCTGGGGTGAAGGGCGCCGCGGACGGGATGGGTGCCGCGGAGGCGAAGGCTGCCGACGAGGGCAGGAGCGCCAACGACGCGAAGTCCGCGGCGGACGCGAAGAGCGCTGCCGACGCCAAGACTGCTGCGGAGGCGAAGTCCGCCGCTGACGCCAAGACTGCAGCGGATGCGAAGGCTGCCGAAGAGGGCAAGACCGGAGCGGATGCGAAGGCTGCTGCGGACGCCAAGGCTGCTGCCGACGCGAAGACTGCTGCGGACGCGAAGACTGCTGCGGACGCCAAGGCTGCTGCGGACGCCAAGACCGCCGCCGACGCCCAGACTGCCGCGGACGCCCAGACTGCCGCGGACGCCCAGACTGCCGCGGACGCCAAGACTGCCGCGGACGCCAAGACTGCCGCGGAGGCGAAGACTGCTGCCGATGCCAAGACTGCTGCTGACGCCAAGACCGCAGCGGAGGCGAAGGCTGCGGCCGACGCCAAGACCCTCGCCGACGCCAAGACCGCCGCGGATGCGAAGTCCGCGGCCGCCGCCAAGACCGCTGCGGATGCGAAGGCGGCAGCGGACGCCCAGGCTGCGGCGGATGCGAAGGCCGCGGCCGACGCCAAGGCCGCTGCGGACAAGGCCAGCACCACGACCACTGCCGGCGAGACCCAGGTGGCCGCGGCCACCACCATGGATCCCAAGCAGGAGATCGACATCCTCAACCGCGCCGAGCGCGCCGTGGACAACGGCGGCAACTGCAGCCAGTACCTGGATGACATGGGGACGATCATCACCTCCGGCACCTCGGCAGCCCGCAAGAGCAAGGCGATGATCATGCGCGCCCGCTGCTTCGACGCGGTGGGCAAGTCCAGCTCCGCCCGCGCCGAGTACCGCCGCTACGTGCAGTGGTTCCCCAAGGGCCAGTACGTCGACGAAGCGCGCGACGCCCAGTAGTTGGAGCGGACCGCTGAAAGTGCCAAGGGCTCACCTCCGGGTGGGCCCTTTTTGTTTGGCTGGCCCAGAGCCAGAGCCAGAGCCAGAGCCAGAGCCAGAGCCAGAGCCAGAGCCAGAGCCCCGAGCCAGGGCCCGGGCTAGAGTTCTCAGAAGAAGAGGAGGACTGGGGTGCTCGCAGCGTCCCCGGAGGGGGAGTCCGGCCTCAGGGAGGCTCCCTCCCGGAGGTGCGCCTGAGGGCACATTGTCCGCAGTGACAATCTCCCCCCCGGTTTTCGGCCCAAATGGCCGTGGAACTTGTCTCCAGAGACAAAGTTCCCCCAAGGAACTGTACCGACGCAGCTTCCAGAGCCTCGAGACGTGAACTCCGGAAAGTGCCGACCGAACCGGCCACATCTTCCGGAATGGACGGGCCGTCTTTCCGGAACCCACAACAGAATTCCCAGAGAGCCGTGGCTGTGCCCACGGGGGGCGACCGAAAGACCAACCCTCCTTTCTGGTCATCCAAAGCGGCGGGTCCACCTGCGAGGAGTAGAGCCCGGTGTGGACCTTGATGGAGGCCGGGACAGGCGACGAGAACCGGCAGTGGTTGGCAGCCATCGCAGCAAACTGCACGGGGAGACAATCTGCTGCGAGGGTCCGGGCTTCTTCGTCGCAGCAGACTGTCCCCGGCGGCAATCTGCAGCGATGGGCACTAACGATCGTGGGTGGCCCAGGCTGTCAGGCGACAGCAATTTCTGACCCCCTCGCGAGCCGCTCAGCGAGGTGCCGCAAGCGCAGCTTGGTGAGGTGGTCGAGAGGGTGTCAGTTTTGTTGTCGCCCTACACAGGCGTCCGGGCTCCGGAGCCTGTGCGCAGGTTGAAGAGGGCAGTCGTGCTGGGATGGCCAAGCCGGTGATGGTGGCTGAGGGAGCTGGTCCGGGCGGCGAAGCGGAACCTGACCGCTCCCTGAGGCCTCTCGCACCAGATGGGTTGGGCTCACCGGCCTGGGCGAGCCGCGCTCCAACCGTGCTGGAGAACTGTGTCCACCGAAGACCAGGCTACCCCCGGCCTCCGGCGGTGGGCTCAATCTGTCAACGCAACGGCCCGGTGGAACACCTCGGCCGGTTTCATCTCATCCAGCGGCAGCCGTGCGCGGGTGCGCGGGTGCGCGGGTGCGCGGGTGCGCGGGTGCGCGGGTGCGCGGGTGCGCGGGTGCGCGGGTGCGCGGGTGCGCGGGTGCGCGGGTGCGCGGGTGCGCCGGAACCGAGAAGCCTGCGGCGACCGCCCTGCGGCCGTCGGCGCCCCGCTCAGCCAGGGCCTCAGGAATGGAGAGGAAGGTGCTTCACCGCCCACCCCTTCCTCCCGCACCCGAAGGGCGAGCGCCCCCAGGCAACCCCTGATGGCTGCCTATCTGCGTACCCAGGCGACACCCGAGGAGATGGCCAGCGGCAGGCAGCCAGGATCGATCGCCAGGGGGAGCAACCAGAGCCCGGTCGGCGTGCTCTGGGACAGCGCCAGCCCCGCTGCTCCGCTCAGACCGCCGAGCAGCGGGATCAACGACGCCTGCTTCCGGCGCAGCAGCCACCGCGCGACCAGCCAGAGGTTCCCGGCCATGAGCCAGGCCCCCACCAGGCACAGGAGGACAGCGGCTGCGATTCGGACGGACGACACAGGGTGAACGGACAGTAGCCCACCCTGCCCGGGACGCCGAGGCTCTACCTCCCGGCGGTGGTCGGCGCCCCGCTCAGCTGGATCTTCCGGCTGAACGCCTGATCCACCCGGCCGAGGAAGGCGCGGAACTTCGGGTAGTCCGCGGCCTTGATCCGGGTGGCGGACATCGCCAGCTCGCCCTCGCAGAGCAGCTTGGGCCCGTCCTCCTTGCAGTCCATCTTCAGGTGCCCGAACGGGGACTCATCCTTGTGCTGGAAGGCTCCGGAGGGAGTGAAGCCCGCGGGCAGCGCGTAGCTGTAGCGGAAGCGGTGGGTCCAGGGGGAGGAGGTCACCAGGTCGAAGCTGCGCTCGGCCAGCGGGGCCAGGGACTGGGTGTAGCCGCGCCCTGACCCAAACGGGTGGAAGCGCAGGGTGGTGGGGGAGGACTCCGCGTACCTCGGCGCCACCATCGTGAAGCCCAGCTCCACGTTGGACTCCAGCTGGGTCAGGTCGCTGAGCGAGATCTCCTGCACGGTCAGCCCGGGGAAGCTGCGCGACCAGGACTGCTCCAGGTTCGCCTTGCGGGTGTGCTGGGCCTGGTAGGCGCGGCGGTAGTCCGGCGCGTCCTCCCCCTGCACCAGGTTGGTGCCCTTGAGCTGGGCGCTGCCGTCGGCTCGCAGCGCCACCTCCAGGTTCAGGGTGGTGACGTTGTCCGAGGCCAGGGCCTCCGGGGTGGTGAGGAAGGTGCTCTTCTTCTCCGGCTCGACGATCAACACGTTCGCCACCCGGTCCGCGGTGGGCAGCTCCTTGGCCCCGTGGAACTCGGCGGTCCCGTCCAGGTACAGGTCGAACTGGGGGATCCACACGATGGCGTGGTTGAACGCCGCCAGCGAGGCGGGCTCTTCGCCGATCGATCCCAGGTGGCGCATCCGCAGCAGCACCAACCGGCTGTCCACCCCGGCCACCTTGAGCATCGCGTGGATCAGCGACGCCTTGTCCTTGCAGTCACCGAAGCGGCGGGCCAGCACCCGGTCCACCCGGTAGGGCTTGAACCCGTGGATCCCGAACTCCAGCGCCACGTAGCGGGTGTTGGTGACCACGAAGCCGTAGATCGCCTGCACCACCGCGAACTGATCCTTGCGGTCCACCTTGGCCAGCACCTGCTCCACGGTGTTGCGCAGCTCGTCGTTGGGGGTCAGCTGGTCGCGGACCAGGCCCCAGTAGTAGCGGCCCACCTGCTCCCAGGTCTGGTAGGTGGACACGTGCAGGGTGGTCACCACCTCCGCCCAGCCGGGCATCATCGGCTCCGGGACCACCTTGGAGACGTTCTCCGCGCCCCAGTGGTAGACCACCCGGCCCTCCGCGGTGGGCTCCTCCTCGTGGTGGATCCCGGCGCCCAGCTTGGTCTTGTTCCAGTACAGGGGCCGGTTCTTGGGCATGTCCACCTGGAAGCGGTACTTCAGCTTCGGGGAGGTGCTCTGCACGTAGTCCACGTCTCCCCAGTAGTCGGAGAGCAGGTTCTCCTGCGCGGTGTCCTCCAGGCGGTACTGCAGCTCCAGCACGTCGCCGGCGGCCAGCGAGGGGAAGGACAGCACCCGGGCCCGCGCGTCGTAATACATCCCGCTCCACGGCTCGTTGATGTTCCGGTCCGCGTCGCCGTAGCTCTCCACCACCGACCCGTCCGGCTTGGTGATCCGGGCCTTGAGGATCCGCACCTCCTGCCGGTTGGGAGAGTAGGTGATGGGGTAGCTGCGCCAGGCGTCCACCCCACGCTGGCTGTAGACCTTCACCGCCACCTGGTGCAGCCGTGAGGAGAGCCCGGTGGGCTGGACCCGGATGTAGCTGTTGTCCACCAGGTACACCGCGTCCTCGCCGGCAAACGCGTCGGCCTGCTTGGAGAGCGCGGGGGTGACCTCCACCAGGTACTGGGTGCCCAGCCCGGTGCCCTCGCCCTTCAGCCAGCGCACCGCCTCCTTGAGGGTGGGGTTCTGGGGGCGCAGCACCAGCGACTGCTCGAAGGAGGCCAGCGCCTCCTCCTTGCGGTTCGCGTGCAGCAGGGCGCGGCCCTGATGCTCGTAGAGATCCGGCTCGTCGGGGGACAGCGCCCGGGCCTGGGCGAAGATCTCCTCCGCCCGGTCGATCTTCCCGTTGGCGGCCAGCAGCTGCGCAAGGTTCACCCGCAGCCCGTTGTCGAACGGGGCCAGGGTCAGCGCCCGCTCCAGCTCGCGGACCGCGTCGTCCACCCGGCCCACGTCCGCCAGCATCGAGGCCAGCATCGCCCGGTTGCCCACGTCGTCGAAGCGCAGGGCCACCGCCACCCGCAGGCGATCAATCGCCTCGCCGGGACGGTCCAGCCGACGGGAGGCGCGCACCGCCGGGTTGAGCACGCTGGGCGCGCGGGGGAGATCCCGCAGCGCCTGCTCCAGGATCAGCGAGCTTTTGGCCAGCTCCCCCAGCTCTTCATAGGTCCGGGCCAGCAGCACCCGCGCCCGGGCCAGGGTGGGCTTCTCCGAGACCAGCTGCTGCAGCACCCCCAGCGCGCGCTCCGGGTGGTTGCGCTCCAGCTCCAGCTCCGCCAGCTCCAGCCGGGCGTGCACCGAGGCCGGCTCCAGCGCCAGCGCTGCCTCCAGATACTGGCGGCGCAGGTTGTGGTCCTCCACGTTCAGCTCCGCCGCCACCCGCTGGACCCGCGCATCTCCCGGGGCCAGCGCGGCGGCGCGGGCGGCCTCGGCCACGTCGGTGTGCTCCCGCTGATCGAAGGCCCGGAAGGACTCCAGCACCGTGGCGTAGTCGCTGCGCAGCCCGGCGTCGTTGGGGTTGGCCTTCACCAGCGCGGCCACCGCCCGGGTCAGGGTGGGCAGCTGCTGGGGCTGGGGCGAGAGCCTCACCGTCGCCGGGGTGGTGGCGGGCAGCACCGCGGTGCCGGAGGGGCCGGCGTCCTGGCGCAGGTAGAACCCCAGCGGGCCGCGCTCCTGGCAGACCTTGAGCAGGATCCGGTTGGCGCCCTTGCCCAGCCGCACCGAGACCCGGTGCTGATCCGGACGGGGCAGGTTGTAGTCGTCGGAGGAGGCGGCCAGCTGGCCGTTGACGAACAGCTTGAACCCACCGGAGGTGCCCACTCCCAGGTTGACCCGGGTGTCCGAGGAGGCCTCCAGATAGGTCAGCGCGTAGGCCACCGCCTCGTGGTTGGGGCGCAGCGCGGTGCCCAAATCCACGTAGCCGCCCTCCGACTTCACCGGCAGCTTGCGCCACCCGGTCTCCCGGCCCTGGACCTGGAACCTGGCGGACAGATCCGCGTTGGCCTCCGGCCCGAAGTCGGTGGCGCAGCCGGCCTTCCCCTCGTTGTCGAAGGAGCCCAGCACATAGAAGTCGGTGAGGAACCCCAGCTCGGCGCCCAGCTCGGCGGCGCGGTTCATCCGGCCCCGGGCCCGCTCCAGGTCCATCAGGTACAGCCGGGCCGCGGTGCGCACGAACGGATCCGACCGGCGCCGGGCCAGCACGGTGGTGTACGTCTGCCCCAGCACCGAGAGGTCCTCCAGCTCGTCGCGCAGCGCGTGCAGCCGGGCCAGCGAGGCCACCGCGCGGGGAGAACCCGCCTGGTCGATCGCCTGCTGTCCATGCTCGCGCGCGAGCAGCTGGGTCGGGTCTTCTGCCGGTGGGACGGCGAGGGCCTGGAAGGAGAGGAGAAGGACCAGGGCGGCGGGGAGGGATCGGCGCGCAAGCATCGGTGGGAACCTATAACCGGGGCACTCCTCCCGTCCTTCCACAGTTCGACCCCACCCCGGAAATGTCCTCCGGGATCACTCCAGGCTGTGGGCCCGGGCCACGGTCAGCACCCGGATCTCCGAGGCGCCGGCGGCCAGCAGCGCGGAGGCGGCGGCGCGGGCGGTGGCCCCGGTGGTGAACACGTCGTCCACCAGCAGCAGCGAACGGCCGGTGACGTCCCGGGCCCGGAAGGCGTCCTTCACGTTGGCCTCCCGCGCCGCCTCCTCCAGCCCCACCTGGCGTGCGGTGGCCCGGGTCCGCTCCAGCGCGTGCGGCAGGTACTCCAGCCCGGCGGCGCGGGCCACCTCCACCGCCAGCAGGTGGGCCTGGTCGTACTTGCGCTCGCGAAAGCGCCGGGTGTGCAGCGGGATCGCGCACACCGCGGCGTCGCCCAGCGACTCGCCCACGAACTGCACCAGCAGCCTCCCCAGGGGAGCGGCCAGCTCCGGGCGATCCTCGTACTTGAACAGGTGGATGGCCCGGGAGATCGCCCCCAGGTGGCTGAACGGGGACAGCACCCGGGTAAACGGCGGCGGCCGCAGGTCACACCGCGGACAGAGGTCCAGGGCGAAGGTCCCCGGCTCGGCGCAGCGCTGGCAGCCGGGGGAGGGGAGGGCCGAGACCTCCGGGTCGCAGCCGGCGCAGAAGTAACCCTGCGCCTCCAGCACCTGCCCGCAGGCGATGCAGTAGGGCGGAAAGAACAGCTCGAGCAGCCCGCTCAGAACAGTCCCAGCCGGTTCATCTCCGCGGGCTTGGGCAGCCCCATCACTTGCAGCAGGGTGGGCGCGATGTCCGCCAGGATCCCCGGCTTGAGCCGCATCCCCCGGAACTCGGGGTGGATCAGGTGGAAGGGCACCGGGTTGAGGGTGTGGGCGGTGTGCGGCTCGCCGGTCTCGAAGTCCACCATCTGCTCCACGTTGCCGTGGTCGGCGGTGATCGCCATCACCCAGCCGTTGCGCGCGCAGGCGTCACCCACCTTGCCCAGGCAGTCGTCCACCGCCCGCACCGCCTTGATCGACGCGTCCAGCTTCCCGCTGTGGCCGACCATGTCCGGGTTGGCGAAGTTGACCAGGGCGAAGTCGTAGGTGCCGGAGTCGATCCGCTTGATCAGCTCGGAGGTGACCGCGTCCGCGCTCATCTCCGGCTTCAGATCGTAGGTGGCCACCTCCCGCGGAGAGGGGACCATGAAGCGATCCTCGCCGGGGAAGACCACCTCCCGCCCGCCGTTGAAGAAGAAGGTCACGTGGGCGTACTTCTCGGTCTCGGCGATCCGCAGCTGACGCAGCGAGTGGCGGGAGAGGATCTCCGGGAAGGTGTCGCTGGGCTGGTCGGGCGGAAACGCCACCGGCAGCGGGAAGGTCTCGTCGTACTGGGTCATGCACAGGTAGCGACCCAGCTTCAGCCCGTGGCGGTCGAACTCCTTGAAGTCCTCGAAGGCCAGCGCCCGGGTCAGCTCCCGGGCCCGGTCGGCGCGGAAGTTGAAGAAGAACACCACATCTCCATCGCGGATCGGGCCCACCGGTTCGCCCTGGCCGTCCACGATCACGGTGGGGATCACGAACTCGTCGGTGACCTTCTCCCCATAGGAGGCGCGGATCACCGAGGCGGCGTCCTTGGCCTTGGGGCCCTGGCCCATCACCAGCGCGTCGTAGGCCTTCTCCACCCGGTCCCAGCGCTTGTCGCGATCCATCGCAAAGTAGCGGCCGCTGACGGTGGCGATCTTTCCCACCCCGGTCTTCGCCAGGTGGCGTTCCAGCTGGTCCAGGTGTTCATGGGCGCTCTGGGGCGGGGTGTCCCGGCCATCCAGGAACGCGTGCACATAGACCCGGGACAGCCCCCGCGCCTTGGCCGCGTCCAGCAGCGCGAACAGGTGCTCCATCGAGGAGTGGACCCCACCGGGGGAGACCAGCCCCAGCAGGTGCAAGGCCCGGCCCTCGGACTTGGCCTTCTCGAAGGCGGCGCGGATCGGCTCCACCGAGGACAGCTCTCCGGACTCGGCGGCGCGGTTGATGCGCACCAGGTCCTGGTAGACGATCCGGCCGGCGCCCATGTTGGTGTGGCCGACCTCCGAGTTCCCCATCTGCCCCTCGGGCAGGCCCACCGCCAGCCCGGAGGTCTGCAGCTCGGTGAACGGGGAGTTGTGGGAGATGCGCTCCAGCTGCGGGGTCCCCGCCAGCAGGATCGCGTTGTTGTCCCGCTCGTGGCGGATTCCCCAGCCATCCAGGACGGTCAACAGCACTTTGTGCTTGGGCTTCATGCGGGCCCAAAGATGGCACGCGAAGCCCGGCGCGGCACGCAGGAGTTGCCGTCCCGTTGGCTGCCGCCCAGGGCGACGAGGGGGTGCCTACTGCACGGTCAGCAGCGGGTCGGCCTGGACCACCAGCTTGTTGGGTGCGGCCTGCTTGAGGACCGCGTTGGCGCCCGCCCACCGGGCGTAGTTGTTGAAGCCCCACTTCACCGCGTGGTCCGGCACCGAGCTGCCCACGTAGACCAACGGATAGCTGGTGGCCGGCATGTTGTTCCCGGCCCGCTCGAAGTTGTTGCCGATGAAGCTGATCTGCCGCCCTCCGGTGATCTGGATCCAGGCGTCGGAGTTGGTGGGCGCGGTGGCCATCCCCTTGAAAGACATGTTGGTGAAGGTCAGCCCCTCCCCCCCGGAGATCCGCAGCCCGGCGCCGTAGACCGGATCGCTGCTCTGCGCGTCCAGCTGGGTGCCATCCACCAGGAGGTTGCCTCCGCCCTCCACCGTCAGCTGCGTTCCCCCCTGGCGGGAGGTGATCATGATGTGCCCCACGGTGGACTTCTGCATCACCGAGCGCAGGAACGGCTTGTCCGTCAACAGCGCGGTGTCCGCGAAGGACTGGACGTCCTGTCCGAAGATCGAGTTCTCCGAGCCGCCGAGGAAGAACGGGGTGTCGCTGTAGGCCTGCAGGTGGCTGACCCCGGAGATGGAGGTGCCGTTGCCCCAGCCCCACCACACGGTGGCAAAGCCCAGCCAGGAGCAGCCGTGGAACTCGTGGTACCAGAGCACGTGGCCGGCGCCGTTGGTGGCGTAGGTGCCCGGATCGTACTTCGGCATCCAGTGGTGGGTGCTGCTCCCCTGGAACTGGAGGAAGGAGAAGGTGATGTCCCGCGGCGAGCCGTCCGCGGGATACCCCTGGCCCACCTGCGAGCCGGGGAAGCGGAACATCGCGGTCCCGGCGGCCCCCTGCCACTTGAGCACCGTGGCCCGTCCGTACTCCCGGGCGCTGCTGCGCTTGGCGCCCTGCAGCGAGAGCCCGGAGTTGAGATCGATGGGGGTGGAGAAGGAGTAGACCCGCGCGTCAAAGAGCACGGTGCGGGTGGACCCGGACTGGGCGCGGCTCCAGGTGTTGAGGGAGGCGATCTTCTCGCTGTCGGTGGCCCCGGCGAAGGAGTCGAACCACAGGTAACCCGAGTCGCCGTCGCCTCCGGTGCTGCTGGGGCCGGGCGGACCCTGCAGGGAGGTGAGCCACTCCTGCTCCGTTCCGGAGAAGCCCTGGGCCACCGCCACCTGGTAGGCGGACCGGCCGTCGGCGCCGGCGACGCCGTCCGGACCGCGGGGACCCACCAGCGAGGCCAGCCACTGGCTGACTGTCCCGGAGTAGCCGTCTTCGACCGCCACCTGGTAGGCGGAGCGGCCGTCGGCCCCTCCGGATTGCCCGGTGCAGCCGGCCAGCAGGATCCACCCCAGCGCACCCAGCAGTCTCGCGTTCTTCATCTCGCCCCCTCGCCTTCGGTTCAGCTCCAGGGCGCGGTTTAGCGGCTCCGTGGGGTGGGGCAAGGAGACACGCACTGGCTCCACACGAAGCTGTGCCACCGGAGCGGAAGACTGCAGTCCTCCCGGGCCAGAGGCGTCGAAGAGGGCCGTCCGCTACTTGTGGTACGGCTCGCCCTTGAGGATGGTGAACGCGCGGTAGAGCTGTTCGGCCAGCACCACCCGGGCCAGGCGGTGGGGGAGGGTCATCCGGGAGAGGGACAGCACCAGCTGCGCCCGCTTCACCACCGCGTCGGAGAGGCCCTCGTCCCCGCCGATGCACAGCACCAGGTCCTTGCCCTGCTGCTGTCCCCGGGAGACGAACTGCGCCAGCTCTTCGGAGGCCAGTGCCTTCCCCCGTTGATCCAGCGCGATCAGCCAATCCTGCGGGCCCAGCTTGCCGAGGATCGCTTCCCCCTCGGCCGCCTTGGCCCGCTCCGGGGTGGGGGACTTCCCCCGGGCCTCCGCCAGCTCGATCAGCTCGAACTTGCAGTAGTGCTTCAGCCGCCCGGCGTACTCCTGGACGGCGGGCTCGAACAGGCCCGACCGATCCTTCCCCACCGAGACGACGCGGACCTTCACGACTGCGCTACGCCACCCGCTCGCGCGGGGCGTCGGACCACAGGCCTTCCAGATCGTAGAAGCCGCGGACCTCGCTGAAGAACAGGTGGGCGACCACGTCGCCGAAGTCCAGCAGCACCCAGTTGCCGGTCTCCTGGCCTTCCGAGCCCACCGCGGTCACCCCGTCCTGCTTGAGGCCGGAGAGCACGCCCTCCGCCATCGCCGAGACCTGACGGTCCGACTCGCCGGAGGCGATCACCATGTAGTCCGCGTAGGAGGTCTTGCCGCGGACATCCAGGATCAGGACGTCGCTGGCCTTCTTGTCCAGCACCAGCTGGGCGATCTTCCCCGCCAGCGCCTTGGCCTCCGGGTTCTCCGCCACCTGGGCGGTGCCGGTGGAAAGGCTCTTGCCCTTCCCCTTGGTCATCTTCGGCGCGACGTCCTTCTTCTTCTTGCCGCCGGCCTTCTTGACGCCGGCCTTCTTGACGCCGGACTTCTTGGCGGAGGTCGTCTTCTTGCCACCGCTCTTGGTGGCCTTCTTCTTCGGGGCGGCCTTGGAAGCCGGGCGCTTCTTGGGGGAGGCGGCGGGCTTCTTCTTCGACACGGGCTTCTTCTTCGGGCTCATTCGGCGCGGAACCTACCGCACCTGGCCATCGCCGTGGATCACATACTTCTGGGCGGTCAACTCCCGCAGCCCCATCGGCCCGAACGCGTGCAGCCGGGAGGTGGAGATCCCGATCTCCGCGCCCAGGCCCAGCTCCCCCCCGTCGTTGAAGCGGGAGGAGGCGTTGACCACCACCGCCGAGGCCGCCACCTGCCGGCAGAAGCGCTCGGCTGCCTCCTTGTCGGCAGTGACGATTGCCTCGGTGTGCTCCGAGCCGTACTGGTCAATGTGCTCCAGGGCCTGGTCCTGGTCCCGGACCACCCGCACCGCCAGGATCAGGTCCAGGAACTCCTTGCCGTAGTCCCCCGGCTGGGCGGGCACCGCGTCCACCCCGGCGCGGCGGAAGATCGCCAGCGAGGTGGGGCAGGCCCGCAGCTCTACGCCCTTGGCCCGCAACGCCTTGCCGGCGCTGGGGAGGAAGCGCTCTGCCACCTCCCGGTCCACCAGCAGGCACTCGGTGGCGTTGCACACCCCCGGTCGCTGGGTCTTGGCGTTGACCAGGATCCGCTCCGCCATCTCCAGTTGGGCCTGCTGGTGCACGTACAGGTGGCAGACCCCCTGGTAGTGCTTCACCACCGGGATGCGGGCGTTCTGGGCCACGAACCGGATCAGCCCCTCGCCGCCGCGGGGGATGCAGAGGTCGATCTTCCCCTCCATCTGCAGCAGCGCCAGCAGCGCCTCCCGATCGGTGGTGGGCACCAGCTGCACCGCCGCCTCCGGGACCCCGGCCGCGCGCATCCCCTCCTGCAGGGCGACCAGGATCGCCGCGCAGGTGCGGTGGGACTCGCTGCCCCCGCGCAGGATCACCGCGTTGCCGCTCTTCAGACACAGGGCCGCCGCATCCGAGGTCACGTTGGGGCGCGACTCGTAGATCATCAGCACCACCCCCAGCGGTAGGCGGACCTTCTCCACCTTCAGCCCGTTGGGGCGCTTCCAGCCCTCGGTGACCTCGCCGATCGGATCCGGCAGCCCGGCCACCTCCCGCACCGCCTTGGCCATGGCGGCGATCCGCGCCGGGTCCAGCAGCAGCCGGTCCAGGAAGGCGGCGTTCTTGCCGTCGGCCCGGGACCGCTCCATGTCCGCGGCGTTGGCCTCCAGGATGGGGGCGGTGTGGGCGACCAGCGCCTGGGCCATCGCCTCCAGGGCGGCGTCCTTGGTCCGGGTCTCCAGCCGGGCCAGCCGGCGGGCGGCCTGCCGGGCCCCTCCCACCAGCTCCTCGAGGCTTTGGTTGGCAACGCGCATGGTCCTCCTCTATCACGCCTCCATGAGCACCGACCGCGAGGCGCAGTTCAAGCAGCTGGTGGCGGAGTTTCCCGACTCACCGATGGGGCACTTCTCCCTGGGGAAGCTCTACCTGGACGCCCGGCGTTACGCCGAGGCGGTGGTCCCGCTGGAGGAGGCGGTCCGGCTGGACGGCCAGTACGCGGCCGCCCTGGTGGCGCTGGGGGATGCCTACGCCGGCGCCGGCCAGCGGGAGAAGGCCAGGGAGCTGCTCACCCGGGCCCGGGAGACCGCGCTGGGACAGAGCCACGCCAGCCTGGCCGAGGACATCGACTCCCGACTCGAAGATCTCTAGCCGGGATGCTCCGCCGGCCTCCATCCGTTAAAAGACCACCCTCCCGATGAACACCGAAGCGACCCCCCGAACGAAGCTTGGCCCCAATGATCGCTGCTGGTGCGGCAGCGGCGCCAAGTACAAGAAGTGCCACCAGGGAGCCGACTCCAAGCTCACCACCCAGGTGCCCAAGCGGGTCGCTGCCGGCACGGTCGGCCCCCGCCGCGAGGTCCCCGCCCACATCCCCCGCCCGGACTACGCGCAAAGCGGGATCCCGGGAGCGGGCCAGGCGCCGGCGCCGGACCGGGTGGAGCGGATGCGCAAGGCCTGCCGCGCGGCGGCGGAGGTGCTGCAGGTCACCGCCGCCCAGCTGGCCCCGGGAGTGACCACCGACGCGCTGGACGGGGTGTGTCACGCCGCCTACCTGGAGCGGGGCGGCTTCCCCAGCACCCTCAATTACCGCAACTTCCCCAAGTCGCTGTGCACCTCGGTCAACGACGTGGTGCTGCACGGGATCCCCGACTCCCGGGCGCTGGAGGACGGGGACATCATCAACCTGGACGTCACCATCTACCTGGACGGGATGCACGGGGACTGCTCCGCGACCTTCGGGGTGGGCCAGGTGGACGAGGAGTCCCGGCGGCTGATGCGGGTCACCGAGGAGTGCCTGATGCTGGGGATCGAGGCGGTGAAGCCCGGCCGCCGGCTGAACCTGATCGGCAAGGCGATCCAGGAGCACGCGGAGAAGAACAAGATGGGGGTGATCCGCGACTTCTGCGGGCACGGGATCGGCGAGCTGTTCCACTGCGAGCCGGCGGTGGTCCACTACTACGAGCCCAAGGACCCCACGGTGATCGAGGAGGGGATGTTCTTCACCATCGAACCGATGCTCACCCTGGGCAGCCACCAGGTCCGCCAGTGGGCCGACGACTGGACCGTGGTCACCGTGGATGGGAAGCGCTCGGCGCAGTTCGAGCACACGATCTACGTCACCCGCGACGGCGCGGAGATCCTCACCCGGCTCTAGAGGCGGAGGCTCAGCCCCAGCCCGAGGGTGATCCGCAGGTAGTGCTGTCCATTCTGGGGCAGCACGTTCTGGTAGCCGGCGCCCTTCACCTCCAGCTCCAGCCGGTCGGTGAGCGGGCGCAGCAGCTTGAGCGAGAGGCTGTTGTGGTTCTCGTCGTCCTCCGCCAGCTGCTGTTCGGGGGAGAGGTAGATCCCGTCCGGATAGGAGGTCAGCTGCACCGACCCCTGCGCCAGCAGCATCAGCTCCCCGGGGAGACGGACTCCGCCGGTGGCGGTCAGCCGGTGGCGGGTCAGCCGCTCCCCGTAGCTGTTGGAGCCCTGGTCCAAGAAGCTGTAGCCGACCGAGGCGGTGAACGGCCCGCGGTAGCTCCAGGCCACTCCCGCGCCCAGCACCAGGTCCTGCCGCCGGCCGGGGCTGGCTCCCCCCGGGCGGGGCCGGGCCTGGCCGTCGTAGCCGCGCTGCCCGAAGTCTCCCAGCACGGTGAAGGCGTGGTGGCGGTCCAACCGGTAGCGGGCGCTGAGCGATCCCTCCCAGGCCAGGAACGAATAGAGGGCCTCGGGGTGGAACCAGTACCGCCGCGGTCCGCCCGAGGCCCGGACCTCCACCCGCGTCTCCGGAGAGAAGCTGAGGAAGGCGCGGCCGGACAGGTCGGAGTAGCTGCGCCCCGCCCCGCGGCGATCCTTCGCCCCGGCGTCCAGCCCCG
This sequence comes from Myxococcaceae bacterium, assembly GCA_036675345.1. Lineage (GTDB taxonomy): Bacteria > Myxococcota > Myxococcia > Myxococcales > Myxococcaceae > JALYOC01. The sequence goes on along the minus strand of JAKFFE010000041.1, from coordinate 55,320 downwards.
CCAGCAGCGGCCGCGCCCACCGCCACCGTCCCTGGACCGAGGCCTGCTGGACCAGGGAGTCCTCCGAGGGATAGGCCAGGAACTTCCGGGCCCCGGCCTCGTAGCTGCCGTCCAGCTGCCAGGCCTCGCCGCGGATCGCCCCGTTGCCGGCCGCCTGCAGCGAGATCACCCCGTCCGGGGCCAGGCCTCCAAAGCCGCGGGGCGCGTTGGAATCCAGCCCGGTGGAGAGCTGGAACCGGGCCGAACCCTCCAGCTCCGCCGAGTAGGACAACCCCGGAATTGCCAGCGCCCAGGCAAGCAACCAGTGCCAGCGAAGCTGGATCCGGGGGGCCTGTGGTCCGTAGAGTCTGACCATGCTGTCGCGCTGGATCATCTTTGTGCCGCTGGCGATCACCCTGGCTGGCTGTGAGCCCGGGACCTTCTACACCGAGGTGAAGGGGGTGACGACGGTGGAGGGCGACCCGTCCCCCGTCTCCACCCTGCTGGGGACCTTCCCCGCCATCGGCAGTTTCAGCAACCTGGACTTCAACGCCAACCAGGACTTCCAGAACCAGGGCGTCTCCACCGACCAGGTGTCCAGCGTCAAGGTGTCGTCGCTGACCTTGAAGATCCTCTCCCCCAACACCCAGGACTTCAGCTTCCTGGATGAGATCTCCTTCTTCGCCAAGGTAGGGGACCAGGAGGCGTTGATCGCCCAGAAGCTGCGGATCCAATCGCCCCCCCTGCCCAATCCGGTGCTGGAGCTGGAGCTGACCGAGGTGGAGCTGCAGCCGTTCATCGCCGCGCCCTCGATGAGCATCGTGGTCCGCGGCAAGGGCCGGGTGCCGCCCCAGGACACCACCCTGGAGGCAGAGGCCCAGTTCCGGGTCGGGGTCCGGCTGGTCGATCTGTAGAGAGGGAAGGGGACGGAAACGCCCCTGGTTCAGCGCAGCTGCGAGGCCTTCTCCTCGGCCTCCCGGGCCCGGTTCTCCAGCTCTCCGGCCAGCTGGCCCAGGCGCTTCTGTTCGGCCTCCAGCCCGCGCAGATCGTCCGCCGGGACTGCTCCCAGCTCGCTGGTGGGATCCCTCAACTGCTGGGGGGCGGGTGAAGGGCGGCTGCCGCCGCTCAGTGCCTCAGCCGGCTGGTTGCCGGGAGTGGGATCCTGCTGCGGCGCGAACACCGAGGCGGACAGCCCGCGGCCCAGCCGGCGGTCGCTCTCGTCGAACAGCGAGTCTTCACCCACGAACTCGTTCATCCGGCGCTCCAGCTCCAGCTCGCCGCGCAGCTGCTCCAGCCGCTGCTGCACCGAGGCCAGGCGCTTGTTCACCTTGTCCCGGCTGTCGCGCAGGGCATCGGCCTGCTCCAGCAGATCCTCCGGGTCGTCCGGGGAGGCCGAGGAGAGGGTTGGGACCCCGCCGCCCTGCGGCAGCGCGGCGCTGTAGCGTTCCCGGTCCGAGCGCAGCTGGCGCATCCGGGAGATCAGCTGCCGCCGCTGTTCGCGATCCGAGGTCGCCTCCAACTGGAGCCGCAGCGCCGCCAACTGCGCGCTCAGCCCGTCCACCACCTGCCGCTGCGCCTGGTGCCCGGCTTCCTCGGTCTGGGAGATCCGGGTGGCAATGGCGGTCAGCTCGGTGGAGAGCTCCTGGGACCGGCGCAGCGCGCTGTCCAGCTCCTCGCGGCGCAGCAGCCGTCGGCCCTGGGACTTGAGGGCCTCGATCCGGTCGCCCACCGCGTTGAGCTCGGAGCGCAGCGCCAACTGCCGCTCCCGCAGGGCGTCGGACTCCGCCCGCAACCGTTGGACCTCCACCGAGGGGTCGGCGGGCGCGGCGGCGAACAGCGGCGGCGCGGCCAGCAGCAACAGCAGGCAGAGGGGAGCGGGGCGGAACATCTCTCAGGGCATCTAGCAACCCCGGTGCCAGCCCGCCGCTGGGGTCGGGCGCGGAAAAACCAACAACTGCGGGGGGCTGGCTGGCGAGCCGGGGGCCGATCCCTCAGAAATGCCCCACCGCCCCCACGAAAAACTGTGGGACCGCCTACTCCGCCTCCGGCGCCTCGTCCTTCGGGAGGAAGCCGTACTTCTCCAGCTTGTAGTACAGCGCCGAGGTCTTGATCCCCAGCAGCCGGGCGGTCTCGGTCTTCACCTGGTGGGCCCGCTGGTAGGCCTGGGCGATCAGCTGTCGCTCCAGATCTTCCAGCACCACCGGCAGCGGGCGATCCCCCTGCAGGGCAGGCAGGGCCGGGCCGGCGGGAGCGCCCCGGGGGGCGGTAGGCTGCAGGAAGCTGGGGAGATCCGAGACCTGCAGCTGGGGCTGGTCGGCGAACACCATCGACTGCTCGATGGCGTTCTCCAGCTCCCTCACGTTTCCCGGCCAGGGATAGGCAGCCAGGGTGTGCAGGGCCTCCTCGCTGATCCCCTGCACCCGGGGGTTCATCCTCCCCGCGGACTTGGCGATGAAGTGCCGGGCCAGCAGCGGGATGTCCTCCGGGCGTTCCCGTAGCGGGGGCAGCCGCAGCGGGACGATGTGCAGCCGGTAGTAGAGGTCCTCGCGGAAGCGCCCCTGCTCCACCTCGGTCTTCAGCTCCCGGTTGGTGGCGGAGATCACCCGCACGTCCACCTTCACCGTCTCCTCCCCGCCCACCCGCTGGATCTCCTTCTCCTGCAGGACCCGCAGCAGCTTGGTCTGGAGGGTGGGGGAGATCTCGCCGATCTCATCCAGGAACAGGGTCCCCCCGTCGGCCAGCTCGAAGCGGCCCAGCTTGCGCTTCACCGCCCCAGTGAAGCTGCCCCGCTCGTGACCGAACAGCTCGCTCTCCAGCAGGGTCTCCGCCAGCGCCGCGCAGTGCACCACCACGAACGGGCCGTCCTTGCGCGCAGAGAGCTCATGGAGCATCCGCGCCACCAACTCCTTGCCGGTGCCGCTCTCTCCGGAGATCTGCACCGTGGCCTCGGAGGTGGCGGTGCGCCGGACCTGGGAGATCAGCTTCTGCAGCGGCGCGCTGTTGCCCACCAGGGTGCCCGCCGCCGCGGCCGCGTCCTGGTTCAGCGCCTGGTTGTGCGCGGTCAGCCGCTCCACCTGCCGTCGGGTGGCGGCCAGCTCCAGGCCCTTTTGGACCTTGGCCCGCAGCACCTCGGGGGTGAACGGCTTCTGGATGAAGTCGTAGGCGCCCTCCTGCATCGCCCGCACCGCGGTCTCCACCGTCCCGTGCCCGGTGACCACCATCACCACCGCATCCGGATCGTGGGCCCGCAGCCGGCCCAGCAGGGCGATCCCGTCCATCCCCTCCATCTTCAGATCGGTGACCACCACATCGAAGGGCGCCTTCTGGTAGGCGCTGAGGGCGTCGGCGGCGGACCGCACCGCGGCCACCTGGTGACCGGACTTGGTCAGGGTGACAGTCATCCCCTCCCGGAGGGTGTCGTGGTCATCCACCACCAGAATCTTCGACATTGCCGCTCCTGTTAGCACAGCGGCCGCCCTGCACGCGGCGGGCCATTGCACCCCGGGCGGGGGCTGGCACGATGGACCCCGTGAACCCCGGCCGCGACTCCCTCCAGGCACTGCTGCAGCAACACTCCTCCGTCGATCCGCAGGAGACCCGGGATCTGGAGCGGATGCGGGAGGCGGTGCGCACGCTGGAGCAGCCCTTCTCGCGCGGTCAGCCCCAGGCCCACTTCACTGGCAGCGCGGTGATCGTGGATCCCCCAGGCGAGCGGGTGTGCCTGATCCACCACGGCAAGCTGAACCGCTGGCTGCAACCGGGGGGACACTGCGAGCCGGAGGACGGCGGGTCGCTGGAGGCCACCGCGTTGCGGGAGGCACGGGAGGAGACCGGGCTGAAGGTGCGGCTGCATCCCCGGGCGCCCCGACCCCTGGATGTGGATGCCCACCTGATCCCGGCCCGGAAGTCGGAACCGGATCACCACCACCTGGACATCCGCTTCCTGCTGATCGCCGAGGATCCCCAGGCCTTGTCCCACGATCCGCAAGAGTCGCACGGGGCGCGCTGGTTGGGCTGGGAGGAAGCGTTTTCCCTCTCTGCCGAACCGGCCCTTCTCCGCCTTTTCCGCAAAGCCCGGGCGGTCGCCGCAGGGGGAGAGTGGGCGAATGCAACGGGCGGAGAAGGACCCACCTAGCCCCTCGACCTATTGAGGGTTTTCACCCAAGGGCGTTCACTCCCTGTTGCGCCTCGCCCTGTTCGGGCAAGCGCGAAAAACGGGGGCGTACGTGGACATTCAGCTTCGCAATCGCAGCACTGCACAGGCACGCGTGGTCGAGATGCTGGTCTCGGAGACCGACGACGCGATCTTCACCAAGGATCTCCAGGGGCGGTACCTGACCATCAACCGCGCGGGGGCGGCGATGATCGGGCGCCCGGCGGAGGAGATCCTGGGCCGGACCGACTTCGAGCTGCTGGCCGGAGAGGACGCGATCGCCGCCACCGACAGCGATCGCCGCGCGCTGCAGAGCGGGGGGTTGATCCACTACGAGGATCACCGCAGTGATCGGGTGTGGCTGTCCACCAAGGGGGTGCTCCACGACGACGCTGGCGAGGCGTTCGGGGTGTTCGGGATCGCCCGGGACGTCACCGACACCTGGCGGGCCCAGGCGATCGAGCGGCTGCTGATCGGGATCGTGGCCCACGATCTCCGCTCTCCGCTGGCGGCGCTGACCATGAACGCCGCCTGCCTGAACGTGGCGGAGCTGCCCCGCACCGTGCGCCGCGCCGCGTCCCGGATCTCCTCCTCCATCTCCCAGATGAACGAGCTGGTGGGCAGCATCCTGGACGTGGTCCGGGTGCGGGCCGGGGTGCCTTTGCCGATGGCCCCCACCCGGGTGGATCTGTACGAGGTCTGCTTGCGGGCCGCCGACCAGAACGCGGAGAACTTCCCCGGGCAGGAGATGGAGATCTCCTGCGAGGGGAACTGCGAGGGCTTCTGGGACGAGAACCGGCTGCTCCAGGCGCTGGGGAACCTGATCATCAACGCCATGAAGTACGGGGGGGCCCAGGCGCCGGTGAGGATCACCTGCCGTCGCGGGGAGAACGAGGTCACGGTGGAGGTGAAGAACCAGGGGCCGCCGATCTCCCAGGAGCTGCTTCCCCACATCTTCGAACCCTTCCGCCGCGGGACCAGCAAGCACGCGGATGGGGCGGGGCTGGGCCTGTTCATCGTCCGGGAGGTGGCCCGCGCCCACCAGGGCAAGGTGGAGGTCGCCTCCTCCTCCACCCAGGGCACCACCTTCGCGTTGACCCTCCCGGTGGGGGAGGTCCGCATGGATCGCCCCGGGGCCACCGAGGGCCGGCGGGCCGCGGCGGCGCTTTAGGTCAGCGGGAGCTGGAGGGAGAACACCGTCTCTCCCGGACGGGAGCGGACGGAGAGCTCGCCACCATGGGCCTGGGCGATCTTCCGGGCCAGTGGCAGTCCCAGCCCGGTGCCCTTCTCCCGGGTGGTGAAGAAGGGCTCGAAGATCCGCTCCTGCAGCTCGGTGGGGATCCCGGCGCCGGCATCGGAGACGGTCACCGTGTAGCGCCCCCCCTCGGGGCGGGCCAGGATCCGGACCGTGGACGCCTCGGGCGAAGCCTGGATGGCGTTCTTGATCAGGTTGGTCAGCGCCGAGATCACCAGGCTCTCATCCGCCTCCACCCGGCCCGGCTGGATCTGCAACTGCAGGGTCACCGCCCGCGCGGCGGCGTCGGTGGCCATCAGCTCGCTGGCGGCGCGGACCCACCCGGTGCCTTCCAGCGGGGCCAGCGACAGCCGCCGCTCCCGGGCGAAGGCCAGGAAGTCCTCCACGATCCGCTGCAGGTAGTGGATCTCCCGCCGGATCTTCTCCAGATGGGAGCGTGCCTCCCCGGGGCCGTCCCCCAGCTCTTCGGCCAGCAGCCCGGCGAACAGCGAGATCCCCCCGATCGGGTTGCGGACCTCGTGCGCCACCCCGGCCAGCATCATCTTCAGCTGGCGGTCGCGGCCCTCCAGCGCCTGGCGCATCGACTCCAGCTCCTTGGCCAGCACCCCGATCTCCAAGGTGGCCTCCGCCGGGACCGGGGTCTGCAGATCCCCGCCGCGGATCCGCAGCGCCGCGCCCATCAGCCGCTCCAACGGGCGGGAGACCCCCCGCGCGGTGAGCAGGGCAATCGCCGCCAGCAGCAGCGCCGCCCCCGCCACCATCGCCGCGTAGCCGCGGAACAGCCGGCGCAGCGGCCCGAAGAAGCTGCTGGTGCCCTCCACCCCCACCATCGCCACCACCGCCTCCCCGCTCCGCACCGGGGCGTAGCCGGTCTTGTAGAGCAGCCCGTCGGCGCCCTCGAACAGCACCTGGGACCAGGCGCGCCCGCCGGCCCGCACCGAGGCCAGCTCCAGCCGATCCCGGGCCAGCTCCGGCATCTCCGCTCCCACCGGCAGCGCCCCCCCCGCGTCCACCCGCACCCGGCCCTCCAGATCCACCGCGAAGATCCGCCGCGCGCCGGTGGCCACCCGGATCGCCTCCAGGTCCCGGGCGAAGTTCCGCCAGGTGCGCGAGCCCTCCAGGTCGTCCTGTGGCTGCAGGGTCAGCAGCCGTTCCGCGTTCAGCTGGGCCGCGGTGCCGGCGGCGATCCGGGACAGCCCCCGGCCCAGCTCGTCCTCCAGGATCCGCCGGGTCAGCCCGTAGCCGGCGGCCCCCACCAGGGCCAGCAACAGCAGGGTGGGCGCCAGGAAGGCCACCAGCAGCCGGACGCGGAGCGAGGCCAACACTGGCTACCGGGCCGGCCCGGACATCCGCCCCAGCAGCTCCCTCAGCTCCGGAGCCAGGTCCAGGAACTCCACTCCCATCCCGGCGGGGTGTTCGCGGGTCCCCACCCTCACCACCCGGGCCACCCGCACCAGCCCGTCGATCAGCCGCGACCCATCCTTGAGCGAGAACTGCAGGTGGAGGGTGGACCCCACCGGGGAGGGCCGGTCGGTCTGGATGAACATCCCCCCCGGGGAGAGGTTGGTGGCGTACTCCGCCAGGAAGTCCTCCAGGGAGTTGAAGCGGTACTGGACCAGCAGGGCCAGCTCCCTCCGTGGGTGCTTGCGCCGGTTGTCGGGGGGCGATTCGCTCATCCGGGGCGCAATGTAGCCGAAAGCACGGAGCTGACCCGAACGTTGGCTGGGCGGCGCGCCCGCCGCGTCCCGGTGGCGGCCGGCCCCCCGGCGAACCACACTCCGGTCCCCACTCCCGACATGCCCAGAAGCTCCCTCACCCTCCGGCGGACCTTGTTGATCAGCGCGGCGGCGGCCAGCGCGCTGATGCTGCTGGTGGCGTTTGCCCTGGTCCGGCTGACCTCCTACCAGCATCAGATCTCGCGGACCCTGGCGGCCAGCGTGGAGAGCGTGGTGCTGGCCGAGGAGGCGGAGATCGATCTGCTGCTGCTGGAGCGCGCCAAGGATCCGATCCTGCGCGAGGACCTGCGGCTGTCCCTGCGGCGCAAGGTGGAGTCCGCCGGCGGCTTCGCCCTCACCTCGCAGGAGAAGACGGCGGTGGAGGAGGCGCGCCGCGCGGTGGATGCCTACCTCGAGGAGGGCGAACCTCCGGGAAGGATGGAGGAGGCGTTCCGGGCGCTGGAGCGGGTGGTGGAGATCAACGTCGGCGATACCCAGAACGCGCGGCGGCAGCTGGATCGATCCGACAGGCTGGCCAACCTGGTGGGGGTGGCCTCGGCGGTGGTGTTCCTGGTGGGGTTGGCGGCGCTGCTGCTGTGGCTGCGGCAGAACATCCTCCGGCCGATCTTCGCGCTGGCCCGGGCGATCGAGAGCTTCCATCAGGGGGACCGGGAGAGCCGGGCGCCGCAGCAGGGGCCGGGGGAGATCGTGGAGATGGCGGTCCGCTTCAACGAGCTGGCGGCCACCGTGGTCCGCCAGCGGGAGGCGCAGCTGACCTTCCTGGGCGGGGTGGCCCACGATCTGCGCACCCCGCTGGGCGCCTTGCGGCTGGCGCTGGGGCGGGCGCTCCCCCGGGAGGGGCCGCTGCCACCGGAGGAGAAGCTGCGCTCAGTGCTGACGGTGGCCGACCGCCAGGTCACCCGGCTGGAGCGGATGGTGTCCGACGTGCTGGACGCCACCCGGGTGGAGGCGGGGAAGCTGGAGGTCAACCTGCGCCCCTATGACGCCCGGGAGCTGATCCTGGAGGTCACCGGCCTGTTGAGCGGTTCCAGCGATCAGGAGCGGCTGCGGACCCAGCTTCCCCCGGGGCCGGTGATCATCCACTGCGATCCGTTGCGGATGGAGCAGGTGCTCAACAACCTGATCAGCAACGCCTTGAAGTATTCGCCCGGCGGCTCTCCGGTCACGGTCAGCCTGCGCGAGGAGAACGGGACCGCGGTGTTCTCGGTGCGCGACGAGGGGATCGGCCTCTCCCCCGAGGACCAGGCCCGGCTGTTCGAACCCTTCCAGCGGCTGGGGCTGTCCAAGGAGTCCATCCCCGGGGTGGGGCTGGGGTTGTTCGTGGTCAAGCGGCTGGTGGACGCCCACCAGGGGACCTTGCGGGTCAGGTCCCAGCCGGGTCACGGCTCCACCTTCGAGGTCCGGGTGTCCCGGGCCCGCGGCTAGAACAGCGCGGCCAGCGCCTGGCCCAGGGTCTCCACCGGGATCGGCTCCAGCCGGCGCTCCTCCAGCCGGCGGACGCTGCTGGCGGGGAGGATGGCCCGCTTGAACCCCATCTTGGCCGCCTCCGCCAGCCGGGTCTCCAGCTGGGAGACCGCCCGCACCTCACCCGCCAACCCCACCTCCCCCAGCACCAGGGTGAAGGGATCCAGGGGCTTGTTCTGCAGGGAGGAGACCAGGGCCGCGCACACCGCCAGGTCGCAGGCCGGCTCGCCCAGCTCGATCCCCCCGGCGACGTTGACGAAGATGTCGCAGCCCACCAGCTGCACGTCCTCCTTCTTCTCCAGCACCGCGGCCAACAGGGCCACCCGGTTCCCATCCACGCCGATCGCGGTGCGCCGCGCGGTCCCGTAGCCGGTGGGGGCCACCAGCGCCTGCACCTCCACCAGCAGCGGGCGGGTGCCGTTGAGGGTGGAGGTGACCACCGAGCCGGACTTGCCCGCCGGGCGTTCCGCCAGGAACAGCGCCGAGGGGTCCGCCACCTCCGCCAGCCCGCTGCCCTTCATCTCGAACACGCCGATCTCGTTGGTGGAGCCGAAGCGGTTCTTGTGCGCGCGCAGCAGCCGGAAGGAGTGGCCCCGTTCGCCCTCGAAGTAGAGGACGGTGTCCACCATGTGCTCCAGCACCCGCGGCCCGGCGATGGAGCCGTCCTTGGTCACGTGCCCGACCAGGAAGGTGGGCACCCCGCTGCCCTTGGCGTAGGCCATCAGCCGTCCGGCCACCTCCCGCACCTGGGAGATGGTGCCCGGGGCGCTGCCCAGCTCCGGCAGGAACATGGTCTGGATGGAGTCGATCACCAGCGCGCTGGGCTTGAGCGCCTGCGCCGCCAGCAGGACCTTGTCTGCGTCGGTCTCCGCCAGCAGATGCAGCCGTTCGCCCTTCACCCCCAGCCGCTCGGCGCGCATCTTGGTCTGCTGCAGCGACTCCTCACCGGAGACGTAGAGGGCGTTGGCGTCGCGGCTGAGGCGGTCCAGCGCCGCCAGCAGCAGGGTGGACTTGCCGATCCCCGGGTCTCCGCCCAGCAGCACCAGTGACCCGGCCACCACTCCGCCGCCCAGCACCCGGTCCAGCTCGTGGATCCCGGTCTTGCGCCGCACCTCCACGTCCGAGCTGACGTCCCTGAGCAGCACCGGCTTGCCGTTCCCGCCCGAAGCGCCCCAGGCCGGACGCTTGTCGCTGTCCTTGACCTCCGCCTCCTCCACCAGGGTGTTCCAGCCGCCGCAGTCGCTGCACTTGCCCAGCCACTTGGCCGACTGGTAGCCGCACTTCTGACAGGAAAAATGGGTGCGGGTCTTGGCCATCCTCTTCTCCTACACCCTTGCCCTGACGTTCCCCGTCGGCTTCGCTTTTCGGGGTCGTCAACCCTGTTTCCGGATTGGTTGACAGGGTTTATCCGGCGGGGTTTATCCGGCGCATGAACCACGTCGATTCGCTGAGCGGTCATGCGCACTGGGCCCGTCCGGTCCCCTCCCAGGTCACGGTCCGCCACGACTGGACGGTGGCCGAGGTCCGCGCCCTGCACGACCTGCCGCTGCTGGAGCTGGTGTACCGGGCCCAGACCGTCCACCGGGCCTGCTTCCCGGAGAACGCGGTGCAGCTGTGCTCGCTGCTGTCGATCAAGACCGGCGGCTGCCCGGAGGACTGCGCCTACTGCCCGCAGGCGGCCCGCTACCAGACCGGGGTGAAGGCGGAGAAGTTGATGGCGGTCCACGACGTGCTGGCCAGCGCCCAGCAGGCCCGGGCCGCCGGCGCCACCCGCTTCTGCATGGGGGCGGCGTGGCGGGAGGTGAAGGACGGGCCGCAGTTCGACTCGGTGGTGGAGATGGTGAAGGGGGTGCGCGGGCTGGGGATGGAGGCCTGCTGCACCCTGGGGATGCTGAGCGAGAAGCAGGCGGTGCGGCTGAAGGAGGCGGGGCTGACCGCCTACAACCACAACCTGGACACCTCGGACTCGCACTACGGGGAGATCATCCACACCCGCACCTACGACGACCGGCTGCGCACCCTGGACAACGTGCGCAAGGCGGGGATCTCGGTGTGCTGCGGGGGGATCATCGGCCTGGGGGAGTCGCTGGACGATCGCTGCGCGATGCTGGTCACCCTGGCCAACCAGGAGGTCCAGCCGGAGTCGGTGCCGGTGAACGCGCTGGTCCCGGTGGCGGGGACCCCGCTGGCGGAGAACAAGCCGGTGGACTCGCTGGAGATGGTGCGGGTGATCGCCACCGCGCGGATCCTGATGCCGATGTCCATGGTCCGGCTCTCCGCCGGCCGGCTGCAGATGACCCAGGAGGCGCAGCTGCTGTGCATCATGGCCGGCGCCAACTCGATCTTCTTCGGGGAGAAGCTGCTCACCACCGGCAACCCCGAGTACCGCGAGGACATGGAGCTGCTGCGCAAGGCGGGCCTGCGGCCGCTGGAGCCCCACGCCCACGGTGAGGCGACCTCCCAGGCCGGCGGCTGCGGAGGCGGGGAGTGCGGGGTGCACCCGGCGGCTCCGATCGAGCAGCAGCTCCGGTGAAGTCGCCGGGTCCCAGCCCCCGGGTGTCCGACGCCTGGGCCCAGCAGGAGCTGGAGGCGCTGACCCACGCCGGGCTGCGCCGGTTCCTGGAGCCGCTCTCCACCCCCCAGGGTGCAGAGGTGGTGATCCGCGGCCAACGGCTGGTGAACTTCAGCGCCAACGACTACCTGGGGCTGGCCGCGGATCCGCGGCTGGTCCAGGCGGCGATGGAGGGCCTGACCCGGTGCGGGGTGGGCTCCGGCGCCTCCCGGCTGGTGGTGGGGGACTCGGACGCCCACCGCGCGCTGGAGACCCGGCTGGCGCGCTTCAAGCGGGCCGAGGCGGTGCTGCTCTTCAACAGTGGCTACGCGGCCAACCTGGGGATCCTCTCCGCGCTGCTGGGGCCCGAGGACGTGGTGTTCTCCGATGCGCTCAACCACGCCTCGATCATCGACGGCTGCCGGCTGTCCCGGGCCCGGGTGGTGGTGTATCCGCACGCGGATCCGGCGGCCCTGGATCGGCTGCTGGCCTCCCATCCCGGCCGCCGCCGGCTGGTGGCCACCGACGCGGTGTTCTCCATGGACGGAGACCGGGCCCCGCTGGAGGCGCTGGTGGAGGTCTGCCGCCGCCACGGCGCCGCGCTGCTGGTGGACGAGGCCCACGCCACCGGGGTGCTGGGCCCCCGCGGCGCCGGGCTGTGCGAGGCGCTGGGCCTGGAGTCGGAGGTGGACCTGCGGATGGGCACCCTGAGCAAGGCGCTGGGCTGCTTCGGGGCCTTCGTGGCCACCCGCGGTCCGCTGGCGGAGCTGCTGTTCCACCGGGCCCGGTCGCTGGTGTTCTCCACCTCCTTGCCGCCGGCGATCTGCGCCGCCGCCTCGGAGGCGGTGCGGATCGTGGAGGAGGAGCCGGCGCTGCGCGAGACCCTGTGGCGCAACATCCGCTACCTGGCCCAGGGGCTGCGCGCGCTGGGGGTGGACGCCCAGGAGTCCTCACCCATCTTCCCGGTGGTGCTGGGAGAGGCCGACCGCGCGGTGGAGGCGGCCCGGCTGCTTCGTGAGCAGGGCCTGCTGGTCAAGCCGATCCGCCCGCCCACCGTCCCCGCCGGCAGCAGCCGGCTGCGGATCGCCCTCTCCGCCTCCCACACCGGAGCCCACCTCGATCAGCTCCTGGAGGCGCTCTCCGGACTGCCATTGGATCGCCGCCATGTCGCCGCCTGACCGCTACCAGCAGCTGCTGGCCCTGGATGTGAAGCACCTGTGGCACCCGTTCACCCAGATGCAGGTGTGGCCGGAGGACCAGCCGCTGATCATCGAACGGGCGGAGGGCAACGAGCTGATCGACGTGGACGGCCGCCGCTACCTGGACGGGGTCTCCTCGCTGTGGGTCACCGTGCACGGGCACCGCAAGCAGGAGATCGACGAGGCGATCCGCGCCCAGCTGGACAAGGTGGCCCACAGCACCCTGCTGGGGCTCTCCTCGGTGCCGGCGATCGAGCTGGCGGCCCGGCTGGCCGGGATCGCCCCGCCCGGGCTGACCAAGGTCTTCTATTCCGACTCCGGCTCCACCTCGGTGGAGATCGCGGTGAAGATGGCCTACCAGTACTGGCAGCAGAAGGGCCGGCCGGAGAAGCGGCGCTTCGTGGCCCTGGAGGAGGCCTACCACGGGGACACGGTGGGCTCGGTCTCGGTGGGAGGGATTGGGCTCTTCCACTCCATCTTCTCCGGACTGCTGTTCGACGTGGAGCGGATCCCCACCCCGTACGCGTATCGCTACCAGGGCGAGGGGGACTGCGCGGAGGCCGCCCTGGCCGCGGCGGAGAAGCTGTTCCAGGCGAAGGGCCACCAGCTGGCGGCGCTGGTGATCGAACCGCTGGTGCAGGGGGCGGCGGGGATGCTGATGCAGCCGCCGGGGTTCCTCTCCCGGCTGGCCCGGCTGTGCCGGGAGCACGAGATCCTGCTGATCTGCGACGAGGTGGCCACCGGGTTTGGGCGCACCGGGACGATGTTCGCGGTGGAGCAGGAGGCGGTGCGGCCGGACTTCCTCTGCCTGGCCAAGGGGCTCACCGGCGGGTACCTGCCCCTGGCGGCGACGCTGACCACCGAAGAGGTGTTCTCGGCGTTCCTGGGCCGGCCTGCGGACAAGCGGACCTTCTTCCACGGGCACACCTATACCGGCAACCCGCTGGCCTGCGCCGCGGCGCTGGCCTCCCTGGACCTGTTCGAGCAGGAGCGCACCCTGGAGCGGATGAAGCCGGTGGTGGACGTGCTCTACCGGCGGCTGGATGCGATCGCCCAGCTTCCCCACGTGGGAGAGATCCGCCGCCGGGGACTGATGATCGGGGTGGAGCTGGTGGCGGATCGGGCCACCCGGGCCGAGTACCCCTACGGGGATCGGATCGGGCACCAGGTGTGCCTGGCGATCCGGAAGAAGGGGATCATCCTCCGCCCGCTGGGGAACGTGATCGTGCTGATGCCGCCGCTGTCGCTGACGGTGGCGGAGGCGGAGCGGCTGGGGACCGCGCTGCATCAGGCGATCGACGAGGTCACCTCGCGGATCACCTGACGCGTTGCCTCCTCCCGGCGCTGCCGCCGAAGATGTTCCCCATGTCGCTTCAAGCGCAGATCGATGCCGCAGCTCCCGGAGCCGAGCTCCTGATCCCGGCCGGGGTGCACCGGGAGACGGTGGTGATCACCCGGCCCCTGGTGCTGCGGGGCGCGACGGGGGCGATCCTGGACGGCGGCGGTGAAGGACCGGTGGTGGCGATCGCCGCCTCTCCCGGGCCCGCGGTACGGCTGATCGGGCTGACCGTGCGCAACGGCTCCGCGCAGGCGGGGGGAGGGATCTCCATCCAGAAGGGGGTGGTGGAGCTGGACCAGTGCGTGGTCACCGCCAACCGGGCCACCGGATTTGGTGGGGGCGGGCTCTACAGCCAGGGCCAGCGGCTGACAGTCACCCGCTGCCGCTTCGAGGAGAACCGCGGCCGGCAGGGCGGGGCGGTGTTCCTGGACGGCGCGGTCCAGGCCACCATCACCGACAGCCTGTTCGCCCGCAACGGCGGCTTCTGGGGCGGGGCGCTGCGGCTGCGGGAGGCGGCCACCCTGACCCTGGAGCGCAGCACGGTGGCGGACAACGTGGTGGTGGGGGAGGGCGCGGCGGGGACCCAGCTGCACCTGTCCGGGACCCTCACCCGGCACCCCCGGCTCACCCTGCGCAACTGCATCCTCTCCGGCGGCGGCGAACTGCTGTTCAACTCGCCCGAACATCCCGGCACCGTGGAGGGGTCCCACGTGCTCTCCACCGACTTCCGGTTGCCGGCCACCGTGCTTCACCAGCTGTCGGGCGACCCGGGCTTCCTTGGCGAGGGGCCCACCCCCTATCGCCCCCGGGCCGACAGCGCCGCCGGAGGTCGGGGAGACCCCAGCGGACTGGCTGCGGATGCGGTGGACCTGGAGGGCCAGCCCCGGAAAAGGGGTGGGGGTCTGGATCTGGGCGCCTACTCCCTACTACCTTGACCTTCCTTTCCCTTTCTTGCCGAAGGTATTCCGAACATGTCGATCAGCATTGGTGACAAGCGCTCCGCCCCCCTGGCGCCCCGCTCCTCCGAGCAGACCGTCTCGCCCTCCGCCCCGGAGAAGGCCGCCCCCGCCGCGGCGGTGAACGTGGCCCGGAACCAGGAGTCGCTGGAGCTGGCCAGGCCCGCCGTCGCGCCGCTGGCCGAGACCCCGGCCCCGGTGTTCGCGGTCCCCACCGACGTCTACAAGGTCAAGTCCGGGGACACCCTGGGGGCGATCTCCACCCGGTTTGGCAACGACCTGAAGACGGTGGTGGCGGACAACAAGATCGCCAACCCCAACCAGATCTCGGTCGGCCAGCCGGTGAAGCTGCGCGACACAGTGCTGCTGACGGTGGAGAAGGGGGACACCCTCAAGGGGCTGTCCGCGCAGTTCGGGATCAAGGAGGCGGACCTGGCCGCCGCCAACAAGCTGACCGCCGGCGCGGCGCTGACCGCCGGCTCGCAGCTGCGGCTGCCGGGCGGGGTGTTCTACACGGTGAAGGCCGGGGACAACCTCTCCGCCATCGCCACCCGGTTCGGCACCACCGCCCAGGCGATCGCCAAGGGCAACGAGCTGACCAACGCCAACCTGATCAAGATTGGCCAGAAGCTGGTGGTGGTGGGCACCAAGGTCCCCGCCCCCACCCCCGATCCGCTCAAGGACCCGGCGGTGATGAAGGACCACCGCGGCAACGCCAAGTACGAGGTGGTGGCCGGCGGCAAGCTGGTGGTGGATGGGATCAGCGCCGGCGACGTGAAGCAGGGCCAGGCCGGAGACTGCTACTTCCTGGCGGCGATCAGCGGGTTGGCCAAGTCCCACCCGGAGGTGATCCAGAACGCGCTCAAGGACAACGGCGACGGCAGCTTCACCGCCACCTTCTACGAGAGCGAGTACGGGCCGGTGGACCCCAAGGATCTCAACGGGGAGTGGGTGGAGAAGTTCACCCCGGTGAAGGTGAAGATCGACGGGGACATCCCCCAGGAATACGGCAGCGCGGTCTATGCCACCGGCGGCACCGACCAGGAGCTCTGGGCCCCGCTGCTGGAGAAGGCCTACGCCAAGTGGAAGGGCGGCTACGAGGAGATCGGCAACGGTGGCTGGCCGCACGACGCGCTGGCCCAGCTGACCGGCAAGCCGGCGGAGTCGATCTGGATGGACGCCACCAACCCGCCCAACATCACCAAGGTGGTGCAGGGCCACCTCAACAGCGGCCAGGTGGTGTGTGCCAGCACCAAGGACGACAAGGCCACCGCCGGCAGCGGGATCGTGGGCAACCACGCCTATACCGTGCTGGGCACCCTGGAGAAGGACGGCAAGTCCTACGTCCAGATGCGCAACCCCTGGGGCAACACCGAGTTCGGCAACGACGGGAAGGACGACGGGGTGTTCCTGATCCCCGCCGCCAAGTTCCGCCTGCTGTTCGACAGCATCTCGGTCAGCCGGGCGGCGTAGCCCCTCAGCGCCGCCGGAGGCCGTTGTAGAGCACGTCCAGGATGGCGGCCCGGCGCTGGGTCGCCCTGACCTTGGCCTCCGGTCCTTCGCGGCCGTGGAGCAGGAAGCCGGCCACGTGGACCTCGAAGAGCAGCCCGGCCACCAGCTCGGCCGGGACGTCCTGCCGCAGGATCTCCTGATCGATCCCCACCTGGACCACCTGCTGGGAGAACCTCAGCAACCGTTGCCGCAGCTCGTTGAGCCGGTCCGCCCAGTCCGGCATCGCGTCCGCGGCCTCCCCCAGCATCAGCTGCAGCAACAGTGGATGGTCGGCCATGAACGCCTGAGAGCGTTCGGAGACGGCCCGCATCAGCTCCATCACCGGGACGTCCGGCTGCAGCAGCCCCTGGAGATCGGCCACCACCCGCTCCACCTCCCGGGTCAGCACCTGGAAGAAGAGCTCCTCGCGGGAGAAGCAGATCTCCAGCAGCTTGGACCGGGCCACGCCCGCCTCCAGGGCCACGTCCTCCAGCCCGACCTTGGAGAAGCCGGTGCGCAGCAAGAGCGCGGTGGCCGCGTCCAGCACCCTCCCGCGCAGGTCCTCCATCGGGGAGGGACGGCTGACCATCCGCATCCCCGGGGTGCTGACCACCGAGGCAGGCTCTCCCCGGGCGGCGCGCTGCATCGCCCGCTCGCGAATGGCCCTCACCGCGTCCTTGCCTGGATCGTTCGACATGCAGCCTCCCTCGGTCAGCCCCGGCTCAGTCTAGCGCGGACCGGGGCACACTTTCGGGGAGCGATCCGCGGCGGAGGGGCGTCACTGACTCCAGATCACGCACGCCGGATAGGCGTTGTCCGCTCCGTCCAGGGTTCCGAAGGACAGGAACACCTCGCCGTGGGGAATCTCGTCCACGCTCCCCAGGGAACCGCCTGCCCACCGCAGCCACCGGTTGCCGTCGATCTCCGCCCGGACGCGCGGTTCGACGCCGAGGTTCGGCGCCGGATCGACCAGCGGGTCCTGTGCCGCAGCGATGCCGGTGCGGACGCTCCACTCTCCATCCCCGAAGAAGGCGTAGACGAACGGGTCCCCGGGCTCGATCGCGTCCTGGCTCTGGCCGAAGGTGCACTTCTCCAACAGGTTCGCCGCGCCAGGAGTCTGGCCGCAGGCACCCAGGAGAAGCGCACCGACGATCGACGCCAGACGTTTCATTGGCGCAAAGGTAGCAGGGTTTTCGGGGGGCAACGCCGGCGGCGAAGTGGTGGAGTAGGACGGTGACAACCAGGCACAGCCAACGGCGCGGCGGGGCTCCCTTCCGGGTCTTCGTCACCGGGACCGACACCGGAGTGGGGAAGACCCAGGTCAGCGTGGCCCTGCTCTCCCTGCTGGCGGAGGCCGGGGCCCGCCCCGCGCCCTTCAAGCCCTACGAGAGCGGCTGTGAGGAGCTCTCCGCCCCGGCGGACGCACTGGCGATGCGGGCGGCGGCCCGCTCCCGCGACCCACTGGCCCGGATCTGCGTCCACCGCTTCGCCGAGCCGTTGGCCCCGGGGGTGGCCGCCGCCCGGCTGGGACGCGAACCCTCCTTCACCCGGACCCTGGACGCCTTCCGGACCTTCGCCGGGCGGTCGCTGGTGGCGGAGGGGGCGGGCGGGCTGTACGTGCCGATCGACGCCCGCCGGGAGGTGATCGATCTGATCGTCCGCCTCCGGTTGCCGGTGGTGCTGGTGGCGCGGGCCGGGCTGGGGACGCTGAACCACACCGCGCTGTCGCTGGAGGCGCTGGAGCACCGCGGGGTTCCGGTGCGCGCGGTGGTGCTGTCCCAGGGCGCGCCCACCGCGGATCCGTCCCGCGAGGACAACGCCCACTGGATCGCCCGCCGCCACCGGGTGCGGGTGCTGGGGCCGGTGCCCTTCGAGCCGGATCCCGCCCACCGCCAGCGGCTGTTCCAAGAGGTGCTGCGCCCCCTGCTGGAGGGGGAGTGAACGCCTGGGTACGGGCCGGTCACTGATCCACGCGCGGGCCCCCGTCGCAACTTTCCTGAAGAACCGGCCGCGAATTGGACGCCTCGGATGATCCGCGCGACAACCTCGCGCGCATGGCGGAAATCATTGATCTCACGCTGATCAGCGATGCGCGGCGTTACTTCCACAAGCTCCTCGACGCGCGCGGGATCGCGTACTTCCTTCGACAGGATGGACGCCCCTTCCAGATCGAGCAGTCCAAGGTGGAGATGGTGGTCCGGACCGCCGCACGCGCGCGCCCGGCCCACCTCCCCCGGCCTCCCCAGCCGGCGGTCGAACACTGCCGCAAGGAGATCCGCCGCGAGCTGATCCGCCGGGTGGTGGAGTCGATGCTGCAAACCGGTCTCTAGGACCGCGGGCAGTCCAGTCGCGCGCGACTTTTACGCACTCCGGTGCGACCGCGACCCCGCGCGCCTTGACGAACGCCCGGGCTTTCGCCATCTGTCCCGATACACGTAACTTGCGCGATGTTTGCAGCGCATATCAGGTGACACATGAGCGATGTCTTCGGTGCAGGGATGTTCGGGTTCGCGGAGGCGCTGGGTGAGGCGCTGGGCCGCGGGGTGGCGCGGGGAATCAACGCCGGGCTGGGTGGGACCGGGAACCTGATCGCGGCCCCCGCGCAGGTCCGCGGGCGTGGCCGGCCGCCGAAGAACCTCCAGACCGCGGCCTCCTCCGGCGAGAGCCGCTGCGCCGCGGAGGGCTGCACCAGCGCCGCCCGGGCCAAGGGCCTGTGCTCGCGCCACTACCAGGCCGAGCGCCGCAAGCAGCTGGCGTCCTCGTAGTCTTCGAAGAACCCGCGGGACCCACGCGCGTGCCCTTCTCCCGTCGCACCGCGTGGGACCTGCAGTCCAACGCCTACTCCCGGCGGCTGGAGGCGCTAAGCGGCGCCCCGCTGCTGGATCTCTCGGTGACCGACCCCACCCGCTGCGGCCTGGGCTGGGAACCGGAGCAGCTCTCCGAGGTCCTGGCCGCCGCCGCGCGCGCCCCCCACCGGCCCCATCCGCTGGGGCTGACCGCGGCGCGGGAGGCGGTGGCCGCCCACGCCCTGCGCCGGGGACGGAGGGTGGACCCAGAGGCCCTGCTGCTGACCGCCAGCACCAGCGAGAGCTACGCCTTCTTGTTCAAGCTGCTCTGCGATCCGGGGGAGGCGGTGCTCTGCTTCACTCCTGGGTACCCGCTGCTGGAGTATCTGGCCGGGCTGGAGGAGGTCCGGGCGGTGTCCCTCCCCCTGGACTGGGCGGACGGCTGGTCCCTTCCCCGCCAGCGAGTGCAGGTCGCCCTGGAGGACGCAGCGCTGCGGGTCCGCGCGGTGCTGCTGGTCAACCCGGGCCACCCCACCGGCCACTTCGTCCGCCCCGGCGAGCTGGACTGGTTGATGGCGCTGTGCGCGCGACACCAGGTGGCGGTCATCTCCGACGAGGTGTTCTCCGATTATGCGGTGGGGGAGGACCCGGACCGGGTGACATCCCTGGCCGGGGGCGCCTGGCCGGCGTTGACCTTCGCGCTGTCCGGCCTCTCCAAGGTCGCCGCGTTGCCGCAGCTGAAGGTCGGCTGGCTGTGGTGGGGAGGCCCGCCGGCGCTGGCCGCCCAGGCCCGGCAGCGGCTGGAGGTGATCGCCGACACCTATCTGTCGGTCTCCGGTCCTTCCCAGCACGCCGTCGCCCCGTTGCTGGAGCGGTTGGAACCCATCCAGCAGCGGCTGCGGGTCCGGCTGGCAGAGAACCGGGCCCGGCTGGAGCAGGCGCGCCTCCCCGGGGCCTGCTGGGACGTGCTCCCCTCCGCAGGCGGGTGGGCGGCGGTGCTTCGGCTGCCGCGCCACTGGGAGGACCTGGAGGTGGCGCTGTCGCTGCTGGAGGAGGGGGTGGTGGTGCAGCCGGGCCACTTCTTCGACCTGGGGCCGTCCCACCTGGTGCTCTCGCTGCTTCCCCCGCCGGCGGTCTTCACCGAAGGGGTGGCCCGGTTGGCGCGGGCGCTGGACCGACGCTGAACCCGGGAGCCTGCCTGGTCGGCGGACGGGTGGGTCCGGATGCGACCTCCCATTGACTTCACCGTCCCAGCTGACGCCTGCTCTCGATCCGACGCAGGAGGAGTGACATGGATAACGTCTTTCGGGGCTCAGGCGGGCTCAAGAATCGCCGCAATCTGAAGGGAAAGAAGGAGACCAGCATCCCGTCCTCGATGGGCGTGCGGCTGGGCTACGTCTCCGACGTGGAGCGGCCCCCTCCGGAGGGCGTGCCCTCCAAGCGCCGCAGCCGGCGGATCCCCACCTCGGTCCACATCCTCCGCGACGGCTCCTGGAAGCGCGTGGCCGGGGACCTCTCCGGCGGTGGCGCGCTCCTGCTGCTGGACTCGCGGATCGAGGAGTCGGAGCTGGAGATGACCATCGAGCTGGCCGACGGCAGCAAGAAGTGGCACCCGCTGGCGCAGGTCCTCCGCCGCGAGCGGCGGGGCCGGCGGATCGCCCACCACCTGCGCTTCAACGACGCCTCCCAGGTGGAAGGCCTGGGCGAGGTGATCGAACGCGCGATCTCCGCCGGGGAGACCCGGCTCGAGACGCGCTGAAGTCGAGGGCAGGCCGCGGTCGGTAGTGCAGGCTGCGGTCGAAGGAGCAGGCCGCGGTCGAAGGAGCAGGCCGCGGTCGAAGCATCAGGCCGCAGATGGTCGCACGCCGCGGCCGGGTGACTGCCCGGCTACTGCGGTTCGAGCACCGCGGCCCGTTCGATCACCCCTCCTCGGAACTGCCACAGCTCGATCGGTGAGGGCGCCTCGCCCCGGGCGGGATCGAACTGCAGACTGCCGCTGGCGCCCTCCAGGTTGATCATCGCCCCTCCCTCCAGCGCGGTGCGCGCGTTGGTGAAGGTGGAGACACCTACCTGGAAGGAGGTGCTGCCCGGATCGGAGAGGCGGGCCAGTCCGGCGGAGAGGGTGGTCCCGGTGAGCGGTCCCTGGCCATTGGGGCCCACCGCGTGGGCGGTCGCCAGGGCCAGCACGTACATCAGGTCGTAGTCGTGCTCGACGAAGGCGTAGGTGTTCGCGTCCACCCCAAAGCGGGAGAGGAAGTCGCTGCGGAATGAGAAGTAGGCCGGCCCGGCGCCCTTGGCGGGCGCGGTGCCGTAGTTGCCCTCGATCTCGGTGGGAGGGGTGATCCCTTCATCCAGCGCCGGGTCCTTCACCGCGTCGGTGAAGAACCACTGGTGGGGTGCGGCCCGGGAGAGGTTGGTGGAGCTGGCGGCCAGGGTGATCAGCCGCTGCGCATCCCCGGGGAAGCCGATCAGCACCGTGAGGTCCGGGTCGAAGGTGTTCAGCTGGCTCACCGCCCCGGCCACGTCGCCCTCGCGCTCGAACTGCGCCGCCTGGACCTCCCGCTGGCCCAGCAGGCCCCCGAGGATGTTGTCCTTGAGCCCCTGCCCGTAGGCGTCGTTGACGTAGGCGATCCCCACCTTGCCGGCGCCGGCCACCCCGGCGTCGAAGCTGCTCTGCCCCAGGAGCAGATCGGTGATCACCTCGCCCTGGATGGCGTCGGAGGGCGCGGTGCGCCACACCAGCCGCACCCCGCCGTCCGGGTTGTTCAGCGCGGTGATCTCGTTGCTGGTGGCGTTGGGGGAGATCAGCAGCACGTCCCGGGTCTGGGTCTCCTTCGCCGCCTCCAGCACCCCGCTGGAGTTGGCCACGATCACCGCCGGCACTCCCACCCGGTCGGTCAGGTAGCGGGTGATCTCCGGGACGTGGGTCTCCGCGTTGGAGGCGTAGTCGCAGACATGCAGCGCGAAGCTCCGGCCGTTGCCCACCCCGCGGGTGTTGATCTGCTCCAGCGCCAGCACCAGGGCGTTGAGCTCCTGCAGATCGATGTCCGAGGGATTTCCGCCCGTATCGGTCAGGGAGAGCACCGCGCCGAGCCGGATCGGGTTGGCCCCCTGGGTGTCTCCGTACACCGCCAGCACCCCCGCATCCGGGTTCCCGCGGCAGCCCACCGGAACGCGGATGCAGAACCCCTGCGAGCAGGTCCGGTCCTGGGGGCAATCCGACGGCAGCTCGCACTCCTGGAGGTCACCGACGATCAACGAGCAGCGGGACAGCAACAGCGCGCTGATCCCCACCGCCACCAGCATTCCAATTCGGGTGCGCATCAGAACTTCACCTCCACCATCGCGCCGGTGGGGCCGACCATGAAGTGGGCCACCTGCGGTCGGGGGCTCTTGGGCCACAACAGCACCGAGGAGACGGCGGCCACCAGGCCCACCCCGTAGGCGATGTCCGCGATCAGCGCCTGGTTCTTGGCCTGGTCGGCGTAGTGCTGCTTGCCGGTCGGCCCCTCCACCACCTCCGCCTGGCGGAACGGGCCGCTCTCGGCCAGGCCGGTCTGGTAGGCCTGGAAGCCGAAGAAGCCCCCGGTGCCCAGCGCGGCCACTCCCACCCCGGCGGTCACCCAGGCGGCCAGCTGGCTGCGGTCATGGCCCTGCTGCGCCGCCAGCAGCCGCTCCCGACGGCCCCGCTCCGCGGACTGCTCCGCTGCCTGCTTGGCCAAGGTCTCCGCCTCGGCGCGTGCCTGGGAGGCTTTGGCCTCCTCCTCCAGCCGCTGCTGCTCGGCCTGGGCCTTGAGCCGGGTCTCCTCCTGCTGGGCCACCAGGCCCCGCAGCCGGTCCACCGCCAGCGAGGACCGCTTGAGCAGGGTGGGGTCGGTGCCGCCGGTGCTGCCGATGTAGCGCTGATAGTGCTCCAGCGCCTGCTTCAGCTCCCCGGCCTGATCGTAGGCCCGGGCGATGTTGTAGAGGATGCGAGGGTGGGGATCGAGCGCCTGGGCCTTCTCCAGGGTCTGCGCCGCGTCCAGGTACTGGCCCGCCTCGTAGAGGCCGCCGGCCTTCTTCACCAACGCCGCCGCCTGCCTCTGCTCCGCCTTGGAGGCGGACAGCGCGACAAGCGGGCACATCAGCAGTCCCAGGGCCAACGCAGCGGGTCGCATTCCGTCCACCCTAGCCCCATTCCCCAGGGGGGCGAAAACAGAAGCGCCGGCAGGTCCTGGGACCCACCGGCGCCGGGTGTCTGCGACGAAGCGGGAAGGACTACGGCGCCATCGCGATCCGGTTCAGCAGCAGCTTGCGCTGCAGGTCCAGGTTCTCCGGCAGGTGCTTGCCGAAGGTGGCGAAGAAGTCCCCCAGCGAGGTCAGCTCTTCCTTCCACTCGTCGTAGTGGATGGCGGTGGCCTCATCCACGCGCTCGGGGGGCATCTCCAGCCCGGACATGTCCATGTCCCCGGCCTTGGGCACCCAGCCCAGGATCGTCTCCTGGCCGCCCACCCGTCCGTGGGCCCGGTCCACCACCCACTTGAGGACCCGCATGTTCTCCCCGTAGCCCGGCCAGAGGAACTTGCCGTCCTTGTCCTTCCGGAACCAGTTCACCATGAAGATCTTGGGCGGGAAGTGGATCCGGTGCTGCATCTTCAGCCAGTGGCTGAAGTAGTCGCCCATGTTGTAGCCACAGAAGGGCAGCATCGCCATCGGGTCCCGGCGCACCACGCCCACCTTGCCGGTGGCCGCCGCGGTGGTCTCCGAGCCCATGGTGGCGCCCAGGAAGGTCCCGTGGCCCCAGTTGAAGGCCTGCATCACCAGCGGGACGGTGGTGCTGCGCCGGCCGCCGAAGATGATCGCCGAGATCGGCACTCCGGCCGGGTTGTCCACGTGGGGGGAGAGCGCGGGGTTGTTCCGCATCGGCGCGGTGAAGCGCGCGTTGGGGTGCGCCGCCTTCTCCGCCGAACCCTTCTTCCAGGGCCGCCCCTGCCAGTCGGTGAGCTCGTCCGGGGTCTCGCCGTCCATCCCCTCCCACCACACGGTGTTGTCCTTGGTCACCGCCACGTTGGTGAACAGGGTGTCCTTGGCGATGGTCTTCATCGCGTTGGGGTTGGAGCTGAAGTTGGTGCCGGGGGCGACGCCGAAGTAACCGGCCTCGGGGTTGATCGCGTACAGCCGCCCGTCCTCACCCACCCGCATCCAGGCGATGTCGTCGCCCACGGTCCAGATCTTCCACCCGTTGAACCGCTTGGGGGGGATCATCATCGCGAAGTTGGTCTTGCCGCAGGCCGAGGGGAACGCCGCCGCCACGTAGGTCATCTGACCCTCCGGGCTCTCCACGCCCAGGATCAGCATGTGCTCGGCCAGCCAGCCCTGCTCCCGGCCCAGGTAGCTGCCGATCCGCAGCGCCAGGCACTTCTTGCCCAGCAGCACGTTGCCGCCGTAGCCCGACCCGAAGGACCAGATCGCGTTGTCCTGGGGGAAGTGGGCGATCATCCGGCGCTCGGGGTTGATGTCCCCGGTGCAGTGCAGGCCGCGGTTGAAGTCGTTGGACCCGCCCAGCATCTCCAGCACCGCTTTGCCCATGCGGGTCATGATCCGCATGTTCAGCACCACGTAGATGCTGTCGGTGAGCTCGATCCCGATCTTGGAGAGCGGCGAGTTCAGCGGGCCCATGCAGTAGGGGATCACGTACATCGTGCGCCCCTTCATGCTCCCCTCGAACCAGGGGGTCATCTTGGCGTAGGCGTCCTGGGGGGCCAGCCAGTTGTTGGTGGGGCCGGCCTCCTCCTTCTCCGGGGTGCAGATCACCGTGAGGTGTTCGACCCGCGCCACGTCGTTGGGGTTGGAGCGGTGCAGGTAGCAGCCCGGCATCTTCTCGGGGTTGAGGGGCTGCAGGATCCCCTCCTTCACCGCCTGCTCGGTGAGGCGCTGCTTCTCCTCCTCCGACCCGTCACACCACACGATCTGGTCCGGGCGGCACAACCGGGCCATCTCCTCCACCCACTGGGTGAGGTGCGGATTGGCCGTCATCGCATTCTGTTTGGCAGGCATCGAAATCCTCATCAGCGGAGTCTCTCCCGGAGAAGGGTCCAGGGCTCTCAAACACACTTCTACGGAATCCTTCGGATTGCACCTCCGAGGCGCGATCTACAAGGGCCTCGAAACGTCGCCTGTCACACGACTAATCCCGCCCATCAGCGAGCGGGAGTGCGAAAGGCGATACACGGCTCACGCCGCAGTGCGGCATCGGGAGCGGACTGGCGCAGCATGCGCATTCCCCTCCCCATGACGATGTCGATCGCCATAGTGCTGGCAGTGGTCGTGCTGGCCATCGTGCTCTTCTCCTTCGAGCGGATCCCGCTGGAGGTCAGCGCGTTGACCATCGTCTGCGTGCTGGCGCTGACCGGGGTGCTGGAGGCCAAGGAGGCGTTCGCCGGGTTCTCCAACGACACGGTGATCTTCATCTTCGCCCTGCTGGCGATGACCCAGGGCCTGGCCAGCACCGGGGTGGTGCAGCTGATCGGCCAGTGGTTGGCGTTCTTCGGCCGCTACGGCCATCAGGCGTTCGTGGCGGCGATGATGCTGCTGGTGGCGGCCTTCTCCTCGCTGGTCTCCAACACGGTGACCACCGCCGCCTTCCTCCCGGTGGCGGTGGGGGCGGCCAACCGGGCGAAGGTCCCCAAGAGCAAGGTGCTGATGCCACTGGCCTACGCCTCGATGCTGGGGGGCACCATCTTCCTCTACGGCACCTCCACCAACCTGGTGATGAGCGAGGCGATGACCCAGATGGGGCTGGGGCCGATCGGGATTGCCGAGCTGACCCCGATGGGGATCCCGGTGGCGATCGTCGGCTTCCTGGTGATCCTGCTGCTGGGCCCGCGGTTGCTTCCGGTGCGGGAGGGGGCCAACGCCGGCGCGGACTACATGTATCGCGAGTACATCACCGAGGCGGTGCTCCCCTCCGACTCGCGCTACACCGGCCGGGAGCTGGCGGAGATCACCAAGGGCCTGGGGATCCGGGTGCTGGGACTGCTGCGGGACGGCAAGTCGCTGCCCGCCAAGCCCGGCTACGTGATGGAGGGTGACGAGGTGCTGCTGGTGGAGGGCAGCCGGGACGACATCATGCGGGTCAAGGACCTGCGGGGGATCGAGCTGCGGCCAGACCTGCGCCACACCGAGGACGCCGCCGCCAAGGACCTGATGCTGTTCGAGGCCCAGGTCTCCCAGGGTTCCAACCTGGTGGGCCGGTCGCTCCGGGAGACCCTGTTCGCCGAGCGCTTCGGGCTGGTGGTGCTGGCGCTGCACCGCCGGCCGGCGATCCAGCGGGTGACCAAGCTGCAGCTGCTGGGGCGGATCTGGGGCGAGAACTCGCTGTCCACCGTCTCCCTGGCGGTGGGAGACGTGCTGTTGCTGCGCGGTCCCCGGGACCGGATCTCCGAGCTGTCCGAGGCCAGCATGGTGACCGTGATCGGCGACGTGGACTACGCCCCACCCCGGTACGCCAAGGCGGTGATGGCCAGCGTGATCTTCACCACGGTGCTGGTGGTGGGGTCGCTGGAGCTGGTGCCGCTGTCGCTGGTGGGGATCACCGGGATGCTGCTGATGATCGCCACCGGGTGCGTGGACTCGCGGATCGCGTTCCGGGTGGACTGGAAGGTGGTGTTGCTGATCGGCTCGATGCTGGCCCTGGGCGTGGCGATGGAGAAGAGCGGCGCCGGGCGCTACCTGGGGACGCTGATCACCCCGCTCTCGGAGTACGCCGGGCCCCGCGGGGTGCTGGTGGCGCTGATGCTGCTGACCATCGTGCTCTCCGCCCCGATGAGCAACCAGGCCGCCGGGCTGGTGGTGCTGCCGATTGGAATCGCGGTAGCGCAGCAGCTGGGGATCGAACCGCGCAGCTTCGCGATCGGCATCTGCCTGGCCGCCTCCTGTTCCTTCATCACCCCCCTGGAACCCTCCTGCGTGCTGGTCTACGGCCCGGGCCACTACCGGTTCACCGACTTCTTCCGGCTGGGGACCCCGCTGACCCTGGCCCTGCTGGTGCTGCTGGCGGTGGGGGTGCCCCTGCTGTGGCCGTTCCAGGCGGCCGCGCCGGCGGTCACCCAGCTGATGGCCCGGTAGTCAGCGGGCGCACAGTGCCCCTGCCGTCCGCCAGGACGATGCCTACCCTGGCCAGGGATGAGGGCGAGGGGGAGGCGGGGATGGGTGCTGTTGCTGGCGGGCGCCCTGGGCTGCGCCTTTCCCAACCACCGCCATGACCTGCGGATCCGCGATCCGATCCCCACCGACCCGGCCGGCTTCTCCCTGGTGCTGGAGCAGAGCACCGGTGGCCCGATGGAGGCCGGGAACCAGGTGGAGCTGGTGGAGAACGGCAAGGTGTTCGACGTCCTGGTGGAGGAGATCCTCAAGGCCGAGCACAGCCTGAACCTGGCCCCCTTCATCTGGCGGAACAGCGCGCCCTCCGACCGGCTGGTGACCGCGGTGCTGGACCGGCTGCGCCAGGGGGTGCGCTGCCGGATCCTGATCGACCCCTTCTGGAGCCTGGACTTCAACCAGGTGGCCCACACCCTGGGCAACGCCGGCTGCGAGATCCGGGAGTACCGGCCGATCCGCGCCAACCTGGGCAAGCGGATCCTGCTGCGCACCCATCGCCGGGCGATGGTGATCGACGGCAAGGTGGGGATCACCGGCGGCTTCGGGGTGTGGAAGTCCTGGGAGGGGGAGGGGCTGAAGAAGGAGGAGTGGCGGGACTCCAATCTGCTGGTCCGGGGTCCGGTGGTGCGGCAGCTGCAGATGTCCTTTGCCGACAACTGGCAGGAGGCGGGCGGGGCGCTGCTCCCGGCCTCCGACTTCCCGCCCCTGGAGCCGAAGGGGGAGATCCGGGCCGGGCTGGTCAGCAGCGACGCCAACCTCAACATGTCCGACGCGGAGCGGATGACCCTGCTGATGATCGCCTCCGCCCAGAAGCGGCTGTGGATCGCCAACGCCTATTTCATCCCCTCCACCGCGATGGGGGACATGCTGATCGAAAAGGCCAAGGCGGGGGTGGACGTGCGGATCCTCTGCCCGGGGCCGGTCCACGATGTGCCCCCGGTGCGGGCCGCGCAGCGCTCCACCTACGAGCGGCTGCTGGTGGGCGGGGTGCGGATCTACGAGTACCAGCCGTCGATGATGCACGCCAAGACGATGGTGGTGGACGACCGCTACACCGTGGTCGGCTCCACCAACCTCGATCCCCTCTCCGCCAAGTGGCTGGAGGAGACCTCGATGGTGGTGGACGACCCGGCGCTCACCGCCCAGCTCTCCACCAGCCTGGAGGCGGACTTCACCCACTCGCTGGAGATCCGCTGGGCCTGGTGGCGCAAGCGGGGGCTGATCGAACGGCTGGCGATGGCGCTGACCCCGCTGGTGGGGGAGTTCCTCTAGCCCTTCTTCTCGGAGAGCTGCTCGGCCACCCGCTGCTCGGTGCCCGGGTGCAGGTGCACCGGGGTGGAGACCTTGCGCACCCGCATGTTGAGCAGCTCCACCAGCAGGGCGAAGGCCATCGCCGCGTAGATGTAGCCCTTGTTGATGTGCTGGCCGAAGCCCTCCGCCACCAGCATCACCCCGATCAGCAACAGGAAGGAGAGGGCCAGGATCTTCACCGTGGGGTGACGGTCCACGAAGTCGCCGATCGCCTTGGCGAACACCAGCATCACCAGCACGCTGATCACCATCGCGGTCACCATCACCCACAGCTGGCTGGCCATCCCCACCGCGGTGATCACCGAGTCCAGGGAGAAGACGATGTCCAGGACCAGGATCTGGGCCAGGATCGATCCCACCGCCGCGTTGGCCGCCGCCTTGCCGCCGTGGCCGGGCACCGACTCCGGGCCCTCCAGCTTGGCGTGCATCTCATGGGAGGCCTTGCCCACCAGGAACAGCCCGCCCCCCAGCAGGATCAGATCCCTCCCGGAGAAGGTGTGGTCCATCAGCTCGAACAGCGGCTTGGTCAGCCCCATCAGCCAGGAGAGCGCGAACAGCAGGCCGATCCGGATCACCAGCGCCAGGCCGATCCCCAGCTTGCGGACCTTCTCCCGCGAGCTGGCCGGCAGCCGGCCGACCAGGATGGCGATGAACACGATGTTGTCCACCCCCAGCACGATCTCCATCGCGGTGAGGGTGATCAGGGCGACGACTGGATTGGAGTCCGCGGGGGCTTGCATTCCCGGCGGAGCCTACCCAAGCCGGTCCGGATTGCAGCCGCCGTTTGATCAGGTGCTCAGCTGCAGACCCCAGCGGCGTCGGACGCCGTGCTCCAGGGTGCGGAACAGGGCCCGGTCCATCAGCACCCCCACGGTGATGATCGCCCCCATCACCGCGATCACCTGGGCCGGGTCCAGGGCCTGCCGTCCCGCGGCCAGCAGCTGCCCCAGCCCTCCGGAGGCGTAGAGCAGCTCGCCGGCCATCAGCGCCCGCCAGGCGAAGCTCCAGCCCAGCTTGAGCCCGGTGACGATCCCGGGCATCGCTCCGGGGATCAGCACCCCGGCCACGAAGCGCAGCCCGCGGATCCCCAGGGTCCCCGCCACCTGCAGCAGCTGCGGCTGGATGGACTGGACCCCGTCCTCGGTGGAGATGGCCACCGAGAGCACCGAGCCCATCACCACCATGAAGATGATCGCGCTCTCGCTGAGGCCGAACCACAGCACCGCCAGCG
Organism: Myxococcaceae bacterium; assembly: GCA_036675345.1. Classification (GTDB taxonomy): domain Bacteria; phylum Myxococcota; class Myxococcia; order Myxococcales; family Myxococcaceae; genus JALYOC01. The sequence goes on along the minus strand of JAKFFE010000041.1, from coordinate 25,730 downwards.
GCAGCCAGCAGATGGAGGGCAGGGCCTGCAGCGAGACCACCACCGGCTTGATCAGCCGGGAGAGCACCCGGAAGCGCGCGATCCCCAGGCCGATCGGCACCCCGATCGCCACCGAGAGGCAGTAGCCGGAGAGCAGCCGCTTCAAGGAGGCCCAGATCGCGGACCCCAGCCGGCCGTCCGCCCCCATCGTCCACAGGCTTTCCGCCACCGCCCAGGGCGGGGGGAGCAGCTGGGGAGGCCACAGCCCGGAGCTAGCGGCCAGGGCCCAGCCCGCCAGCATCAAGGCGAGCAGCAGGGCTCTTTGCAGCGTGGTCTTCGTTCGGTCGGACATCGATCTTCTCCACCCCTGGGTCCGTCCTGGCGACCGTCGCCCGATCCGCTTCCCGCAACGCCTCGCGGATCTGCCGCGAGAGCCTCGCCAGCCGTTCGTCGTCCGGATCCCGGGGCCGCGGCAGCCGGACCTCTAGGTCCTGCAGCACCCGTCCCGGACGCCCGGCCATCACCACCACCCGATCCCCCAGGGTCAGCGCCTCGCGGATGTTGTGGGTGACGAACACCACCGTCTTGCGGGTGCGCAAGGAGATCTCCTGCAGCAGCAGGTGCATCTCCTCCCGGGTCTGCTCGTCGAGTGCGCCGAAGGGTTCGTCCATCAGCAGCACCGCCGGATCCAGGGAGAGGGCGCGGGCCAGGCTGACCCGCATCCGCATCCCTCCGGAGAGCTGGTGGGGCAGGGCGTCTTCGAAGCCGTCCAGCTTCACCAGCTGGATGTACTCGCGGGCCACCCGGTCCCGGTCCTGGCGGTTCAGGGCCCGGCCGCCGAGGGCGAAGGTCAGGTTCTGCTGGACGGTCAGCCAGGGGAACAGCGCCGGCTCCTGGAACATCAGCAGCCGGTCCGGGCCGGGGCCGAGGATCGGCTGCCCGTCGATCCGGATCGTCCCCCGGGTAGGCGGGGAGGTCCCCGCCAGGGCATAGAGCAGGGTGGACTTGCCGCAACCGGAAGGCCCCAGCAGGCAGACAAACTCGCCGCTGTGCACGTCCAGGTTCAGCTCCTTGAGCGCCTCCACCTCATTGCCATAGCGGTGGAACACGCCCTGCACGGCAATCTTCGCCGGGCCCTGCCGGTTCCTCCGCTGGGAGGGGACCAACAGGCCTTGATTCCGGAAGCTGTCCCACCACGCCCTCAGCACGGCGCAGAACCTGGGGATGACACCGACAGCCGCACCCTCCGACGCAGAGATCGCTGGCGAACAGTCCGGGCCCCGACAGGGGAAGCGTCCGATCCACGGCATCCCAGTCGGACCGCGCGTGGCGGCAATGGGCCTGGAGGACGCGGTGTGAGGCGGCTCAGTGGATGGCGGGGCGGACTTCCATCGCATCCACGATTGCCGCCTCTTGATCCAGCAACTCCGCGAGACGGACGGTGGCCTCCTCTTCGCCGTGCGCCTGGCAGGCCAGCCGGAAGAAGAGCTCCTGGTGGCCGTCCTCGGACTGGGCCAGCTCCGCGTAGAAGCGCTTCAGCTTCAGGTCCGGGAGGCCCTCGGCCAGCAGGGAGAGACGCTCGCAGCTGCGGGCCTCGATGATCGCCGCGATCAGCAGGCGATCCAGTCTCCGCTCCAGGGCCGGCTTGCGAATCAGGGCCTGCAGCTTCTGGGCGTAGGGGTCGCCTCCATCGCGGGTCAGGGTCAGCCCCCGCTCGGTCATCCAGGCCAGCACCCGGGCCAGGTGCGCGCTCTCCTCGCGGGCCAGCCGGGCCATCTTCTCCGGCAGGCCGGGGACGTCCGGATAGGACTGCAGCAGCGAGAGCGCGTTGGCCGCCGCCTTCTTCTCGCAGTGGGCGTGGTCGATCAGCACCAGGTCGAACTGCTGCAGGGCCAGCGGCAGCCAGGCCGCCGGGGTGCGGGAGCGCAGCTTCACCACCGCCTCACCGCTGACCGGCCGGCGATCGGAGGTCGGCTTGGGAGCGGTCATCCGTTCACCACCAGCCGGACTGCCTTGCCGCCCACATAGCCGACCTTCCGGGCCACCCCCGCCAGCGAGGGATCGCGGTCGTCCACCCGGAGGGTCAGTCGGGGCAAGGAGGAGAGCAGGTGCCGGGAGATCTGTCCCAGGGAGAGGGTGGCGTGGCCGCGGCGGCGCTGATCGGGGGCGGTGTACAGGCCCTCCAGCTCGGCGCCGTACTGGGAGCGGCTGCCGATGTCGATCTTGAAGACCAGCCGCTTGTTCTCCTCCAGGACGTAGGTGCGCCGGGCGCGGATCCGTTGCAGCACCCGGGCCTTGAAGCCCTGGGGATCCAGGATCAGCGGGTCCTGCTCCAGGGTCTCCTTCACCGCCCCCGCCGCCAGGGGGATCAGCTGCTGGAGGTCCGACTCGCAGGCCAGCCGCAGGGTGGGGTTGGTGAAGGGGCCGAGGTCGTCGGCGGAGACTGCGAACTGTCGCTGCTGCCGGGAGAAGCGCGCGGCGCCGCCACACAGCTGGCGCACCAGGGCATCCACCGCGGTCTTCTCGCCGAAGGTCGCCCGGAGCTGGACCTGGGGGGCGATCACATCGGCGATGGCGGCGATCTCCCGCTCGTCGCTGGTGGAGGGCACCACCAGGCCTCCGGTGCCGCCCACGAACACCGCCGCGGTCAGCTCGGCGCCCAGCTTCTTGCCCCAGAAGGTGAACGGCGCCCGGCTGGCCCCGGGGGTGATCCCGAACTCCTCCAGCAACCCCAGCAGATACATGTTCGAGGAGGGATCGCGGGCCAGCAGTGTACGCAACGGCTGCGCGTCGTTCGGCCCCAGCGCTGCGACGTTCAGGGACATTCGGGAGGGCGGCACCTTACAGCAAGTGGGTCCGGGAAGGGATTGGGTTGGCGGGCGGGGGCGCTACCCGGGGCCCGCGTCCTTCGCGTCCACGAAGCTGAACGGGTAGGTGACGGTCACCGTTCCCCCACCGGAGGGGGCGGGGAAGTCGGCGTCGACCAGCGCTTCCAGGAAGCAGGCCTGGACCCAGGGATCGGCGATGGTCGACTCCACCACTTCACCGTCCTTGAAGTGACCGGAGAGGCCCTGTCCCTGGATGGTGAACTTGAGCCGCACCTTCTGATCCCCGGGGTTCCTCACTGCGGCGTCGTTGAAGCAGCGAGCGACCAGAGGGGTGACCGCCTTGATTGCCTCCCGGATCTCTTCCTTGGAGACCTGGGGGAGATCCTCGGCTGGAGGGGGCGTCACCACCGTCCGCTCGGTGGGGCGGATCCGCTCCGGCCACTGCTCGGGCGGAAGGGGAGAGTTGACCCCGGGGACAATCGGCGTGCCGGCGGGAGGCGCTGCCGGGCTGCTGCCCGCATCCAGTCGGGAGAGCGCGGGTGGGGACGAACTGGCCGGCGGGTCCACCTGCGCCCGGACCCGATCCGAGGGCGGCGGAAGTGACTGAGTCTCCCCGCCCGCCGAAGACGCCTCCGGCATCGGCGCGGACGTCAACCAGAGCGCCGCCAGCATGGCGACGACCAGGGCGGCTCCCAGGGCCAGCACGAACTTCGGCGAACGCATGTCCCGGGTGTACTACCGATGCCCGGACTCCGCTTGCGCCGGCTGCTCCGGGGGGCTCCCCTCAAATCCCCAGCCGCCCCCGGATCTCCTCCTCCGAGACCACCACCGGCTCCCGGGGGATCCGGTCCAAGGAGAACTCCCCGGCCAGCTCCGCGGCGCTGATCGGGCTCCCGTCGCCCAGCCCGCTCCAGGAGGCCAGCAGCCCGATCACCCGCTCCGCCGGCACCCTTGCCTCCCGCAGCTCGGCCACCGCGGAGGCGCCCTCCCGCTTGGCCATCCGCTTTCCGTCCGGGCCGTTGATCAGCGGCACGTGGGCAAACACCGGAGGGCGCCACCCCAGTGCCTGGTACAGCTGGATCTGCCGGGCGGTGGAGGACAGCAGGTCGTCCCCCCGCAGCACGTGGGTGATCTGGGAGACCGCGTCGTCCACCACCACCGCCAGTTGATAGCTGGCCACCCCGTCGTTCTTCCTCACCACGAAGTCACCCACCACCGCGTCCACGTCCTGGCCCTGGGGACCGTGCACCGCGTCCACGAACGACACCACTCCCGGGGGCGGGCGGAACCTCAGCGCCGGCCTTCGCTCCGAGCGTCGCTTCTCCAGCTCCTCCGCGGACAGCCCCCGGCAGGTCCCCGGATACCGCGGCCCCTCCTCGGACAACCCATGCGGCGCCGAGGCGGCGCGGGCAATCTCCCCCCGGGTGCAGAAGCACGGATAGACCCGCCCCGAGGCCCGCAGCCGCTCCAGCGCCTCCTCGTAGATCTCCCCCCGCTGGCTCTGGATCAACGGAGTCCCGTCCCAGCCCAGCCCCAGGTACTCCAGGTCCCGGTACAGTGACTCCAGGTATTCGGGGCGGCAGCGGGCCTGATCCAGATCCTCGATCCGGAGCAGGAACTCCCCGCCGGCGGCCCGGGCCTGCAGCCAGCCCAGCAGCGCGCTGCGGGCGTTCCCCAGGTGCAGCCGCCCGGTCGGACTGGGCGCGAAGCGTCCGCGCACCGGGCCCGGGATGGGTAGGTCCGTCATCCGACGAACCTTGCCACCCTCCCCGGAGGAACGGTTGCCAAAGCGGGAGGGGGGATCCACCTTGCGTTCGCCTCTTTGCGGCACTGGACGGTGATTCGGATGGGGATGGTGATGAAGGCGCGGGTCCTGTTGGCCGAAGACGACTCCGCGCAGCGCGAGATCCTCCAGGAGCTGCTGGAGCTGGAGGGCTACTCGGTCCGGGTCAGCACCTGCTCCAATGAGTTGATTGCCGGACTGGCGGACTCCCCGGACGCGGTGCTGATGGACGTGGTCGGGGTGGCCTCCACCGAGGTGCGCCGGGCCCTGGGGGCGCTGCATCCCCGGCCGGCGGTGCTGGTGGTCAGCGGGCAGCCCAAGCTCAACGAGGTGGCCACCTGGCTGGGGGCGGACGCCTTCGTGTGTAAACCGTTCGACGTCTCGGAGCTGCTGGACGCGCTGGAGTCTGCCCTGCGCGGCCGCCCGTCCCTGACCGGCGGCGCGCAAGAACTCACGGCGTGAGCCCTCCGCGGCGGTAGTCTCCGCCTCGCGCATGCGCTTTCTCCACTGCTCGGATGTCCATGTCACCTCCGCCGACTACTTCTCCCGCCGGGTGCTCTCGCTGGGATGGCGGCGGTGGATTGCCCTCTACAAGCTCAAGTTCGGGGGCCGGGAGCAGGACTACCAGGACGCCGCGGACGTCCTCCGGCAGATCGCGGCCGACCTGCGGCACCACGCCGCGGACCACCTGATCCTCTCCGGAGACCTCACCGCCTACGCCCGGGAGGAGGAGTTCCGCGGCTGCCGGGAGGCCCTGGGCGCAGCGGTGGACGACCCCCGCCGGGCCACGGTGATCCCCGGCAACCACGACACCTACACCCCGGATGCGGTGGAGGACCGGTTGTTCGAGAGGTACTTCGGCCACCTGCTCCAAAGCGACTTCCCCGAGTACCAGCGGGAGGGGGCCTACCCGCTGGTCCGGCACTTCCCCCAGGACCAGGTGGCGGTGGTGGGGTTGCTCTCGGCCCGGGTCCCGATCGTCCCCGGCGCCAGCTGGGGCAAGGTGGGCCAGGCCCAGCTGGAGGGCCTGAAGGCGCTGATCGCCGATCCCCGGCTGGCGAACCACGCGTTCCTGGTGGCGGTGCACCACGCCCCGCTCACCGAGAGCGGCGCCGCGGACATGCCGCACCATCGGCTGGTGGACGTGGAGCAGCTGTTGCGGCTGCTGCCCGGGCCGCGCTTCGCCCTGCTCCACGGGCACATCCACCACCGCTACCACCACCCGGCGTCCTCGACCCGTCCGCACATCTTCGGGGCCGGCTCCTCCACCCAGCGCGGCCGCCAGGGCTACTGGGTGATCGAGGTCAAGCAGGGCCGGATTCAGGGCGCCCAGATGTTCAAGCCGGGCCACCAGGAGATCCTCCCGGTGCCCGGCTACGAGGCGCCCGGCCCGCTGACCTTCGGCCCCTGAGCGGGACCCGCTGCAGGGAAGTCCCCCTGGACCCGGACGCGTAGTAGAACCTCCAGGATGCCGTCGAACGCAGAGTCCGGCCCGCCCTCCTCCGAGGAACTCGCCCAGCTCCACCGCCTCTCCCGGGCGCTGGATGACCTGATGGAGGAGAGCCTCAAGACCCGCGAGAGCCTCGCGCAGTCCTTCCGCCGGATCTTCCCCCAGCTGCTGACCCTCACCGGGGCCAAGGGGATCGTGATCACCACCCGCGACGAGGAGCTGATCGAGCGGACCTTCTCCGAGGGGGACTTTGGCTCCACCTATCCCGGGCACCTGCTGGCGGGGGGGAACTTCGGACTCCGCCGGGAGGGGGCGGACACCCTGGTCAGCCAGGCGCTGGACGTGGTGGGGATCGAGGTGGGGTCGATCGGCCTGCTCTTCGCCGGGGATCGCGTCGGCCTGCCGGACGGAGCCCGGCTGGGGCGGGTGCTGGAGACGGTGGCCGAGCAGCTGGACAACGCGCTGGCGGTCATCCACACCGCAGCGGAGAAGCACCAGCTGATCCTCCAGTTCAACCAGTACCTCTCCAACCGGGTGTTCGAGAAGGGGATGGATCAGGCGGTGCTGGCCCTGGCCCAGCGGGTCCGGGTCCCGGGCTTCATGTTGGTGTTCAAGGACGCGGTCCAGACCGGCAACCTGCACTACCGCACCTACCGCAACGGACACTTGGAGTACGAATCCGGCGAGCAGCCGTTCCCGGCCCTGGAGGAGCTGATCCGCCGCAAGGGACCGGAGCTGATCGCCGCCCAGAACGCGGAGCTGCGCACGGTGGTGGGTGAGCAGCGCTGCACCGAGGCGGTGCTGATCTCCTCCGGCACCTCCAACGAGCCGCTGGGGAAGATCATCGTCTGGTCCGGGGACGACGGCTTCTCCGCCTTCACCCTGGACCTGCTGCGGGTGCTGGCCTCCACGCTCTCCCAGCGGTTGATCGACTACAACCGCGAGCGGATCCACCTCTCCCAGTTCTTCTCCGCGGAGATCATCGACGAGCTGCTGCAGGACCCCAGCTACGCCTCCCGCTACCTGACCCCGCGGGACGAGCAGGTGGGGATCCTGTTCGCGGACATCAACGGCTTTACCCGCATCTGCGAGCAGGTGCTGGAGTCCCCCTCCCGCATCGGCCGCTTCGTGGACCGCTGGAGCGACGGGGTGGTGGACATCCTCTGGAGGCACCGGGGGGTGTTCGACAAGATGGTGGGGGACTGCGTGATCGGCCTCTTCGGTCCGCCCTTCTTCCGGACCTCCGGATCGGAGCGGGCGGCGGCGGCGATGCGGGCGGCGATGGAGATCCAGGCCTTCACCGAGAAGATGAGCTCCGATCCGGAGGTGGTGCGGATCAAGGAGCAGGTGAACCTGCCCGGGCTGGGGGTGGCGATCGGGATCCACCTCGCCAACACCTTCTGCGGGGTGTTCGGTCCCAACCAGCAGTACACCGGCTTCTCCACCGGGATGAACCAGACCGCGCGGCTGCAGTCCCTGGGTGGCTTCCGGGAGACGCTGGTGATGGAGCCGCTGCGCCGGGCGCTGGAGGCCAGCGAGGATCCGGCGATGAGCGGGCTGCACTACGGGGAGATCATGGAGACCCCGGTCAAGAACGTGGCCCAGCCGCTGCGCTACTTCCGGCTGATCCCCCCCGGGACCCGCTAAGCGAAGTCCCGCAGGCCGTCCAGGGCGCGGGTCCAGGCATCCGCGGCCGCCCGCAGTGAGCGCGCGCCCACCTCGTCCTGGATCTCTCCCAGCCGGGCCGGACGCTGCTGGCGCAGCGCTTCGGCCAGCTCGCTGGCGGCGGCGGCGCTCAGCGGCCGGGCCCGGGGAGAGTCCTCGAAGGACAGCAGCAGGTCCTTGCCGTAGTGGGACACCGCCAGCAGCTGCTGGGTGGCCCGGCAGGCGCCCTGAACCTGGGCCCGCCAGCGCGCGCTGGCGCCCAGCTCGCGGGCAGCGTCGTTCAGCTCGTCGGAGAGGACCCGTAGCAGCCGGAAGGGGGCCTCGAACAGCTGCCCGCGCGCCTGCTCCTCCCCCGGCCGCGGTCCCTGCTCCAGCACGGTGGCGGCGCGCTCCAGCTCGGAGGCCACCAGCAGCCGGGCGATGTCCAGCCGGCGGGCGAACACCCTCCGGCGCCGGGCGAAGGACACCACCAGGTTGACCACCGTGGCGGAGAGCACCCCGATCGCCACCGAGGCCAGCCGGTGCTCCAGGGTGTGGGTGGCGTCGCCGGGGATCAACAGCACGTAGAGGACGGTGAACGCCGCCACCACGTAGTCGCTGCCCACCCGCAGCAAAAACGAGACCCAGATGGTGATGAACAGCGCCGCCACCAGGGTGACCGAGCGCGGCGCCCAGAAGGCCAACAGCAGGGTGATGCTGCCGCCGATGGTGCTGCCCAGCAGCTGGCCCAGCCCGCGGCGGAAGCCGGAGTAGACGGTGGGGCTGGTGCACACCACCGCCACGAAGCAGGCGGAGAGCCGGTCCTCGATCCCGCCCGCCTCCACCAGGCTGAGCGCGACCAGTGCCGCGATCGCTGCCTTCGCCGCGATGTAGAGGGGGTGGGAGAGGGGCGTGCTCAAGCTTCGAGCGGGGAACCTACCAATCGGCGGATGAAGTGCACCCACTTCTTCCCGTCGATCTCCACCTGCCACTCGCTGTTCGGCCGCAGCGGCAGGGTGTCCTTCAAGAACGCCTCCAGGTGATCGGAGGCCCGCAGCGGGGAGAGCCCCGGGGCCTTGAAGGCCACCCGCAGGAACACCCCCAGTTGGGGGGTCACGTCCACCGAGGCGCAGATCCGCAACGAACCCACCGCGCGCTGGTACTCGGCGTTCTGCCCCGGCCTGGGCTGCGGGGTGACGCTGAGCCGATCCAACGAGATCCAGTTGTGCGGCCGGAGGATGAACTCGAGCAACTCGCTGCCTGCTTCTGCCAAGGACTGGTTCTCGTGAATCGAAAGCATCATCCGGCCTCGCCTCACTGCGCGTCCCCACCAAGGATGTTGGGAACGATGCTCGGTCCCGAGGATTGGTCAGTGCCCTTGTCCGGCGCAAGGGGCCGGCACGGGTTTCTCGGGAGTGGACAACGGACCGGACGCGCGGCGCCTTGACGGGCGCATCGCAACCGGCTCGCGCGGACCGTGAATGTTTTGACCCCCGGTCTTTGCGACCGCACTCCGTGGCTCAGCCGCTGGCCAGCACCCGCTCGGCCATGGTCAGCCCGGTGCGCACGCAGTCGTTGACCCCGATGCCCCGGTACGCGTTTCCGGTCAGGAACAACCGCGGCTGGGTGAGCAGGCGCTCCTGGAGGCGGGCGATCCGCGCCAGATGGCCGACGTTGTACTGGGGGATCGCGCGCGGCCAGCGCACCACCTGGGTGAAGTGCGGTTCCTCCCGCAGCCCTATCACCGCCGTCAGCTCCTCGCGGACCAGCTGCACCAGCTCCGCCTCGGAGAGGCCGGCCAGCTCCGGATGACGGGCGCCGCCCACCATCACCGTGAGCAGGGTGCCGTCCTTCTCCACCCGCCAGGGGAAGATGCTGGAGACGAAGATCGCGCCCATCACCCGCCGGCGCTCCCGCTCCGGGACCAGGAAGCCGAAGCCGCCCATGCTGCGCGGCAGCTCGTCGCTGCGGAAGCCCAGGTGCACCACCGAGACCGGGGAGTAGAGGATCTGGTCCAGCTCATCGGCCAGGGTCGGATCCAGAGGGCGGATCAGCGACGCCGCGGCGTAGGAAGGCAGGGCCAGCACCAGCCGCCGCGCCTGCACCGGGCCGGCGCTGGTCTGCAGGTCCCAGTGCTCTCCCTCCAGCCGCAGGTGCTGCACGGTCACTCCGGTGCGCGCCCGTTCACCCAGCCGTTCCCCCAGCGCGCGGGGCAGGACCTCCAGGCCCTGATCAAACGTACACAGCGCGCCGCCGCTGGTCTTGGCGCGGTGCTGTGAGGCGTCCTTGGCCGCCTTGCGCGCGCGGACCATCCCCAGCACCAGGCTGCGGTGCTTCTTCTCCAGCTCCACGAAGCGGGGGAAGACCGCGGCCACCGAGAGCTGCTCGGGGTCTCCGGCGAAGATCCCCGACTGCATCGCATCCACCAGGGTGTCCGCCGCGCCCGCGCCCAGGTGCCGGCGGGCAAAGGAGGCCAGGCTCTCGTCGGCATCGGTGGAGGGCCGGCGGGTAAACGGCTCGGCCAGCAGCCGCAGCTTGGAGCCCAGGGGGAGGATCTGCGAGGAGAAGAAGGCGGCCGGGTTGGAGGGCAGCTCGTGGAGGGCGCCGCGAGAGAAGACGAAGCGGCGCTTCACCGTGGGCTCCGCCCGACGCAGCCGCGGAGTCAGGCCCAGCTCCTCCACCAGGTCCAGGGTGGCAGGCTCGTTGTCCAGAAAGCCGTTGGGGCCGGCCTCGGTGAAGAACCCCTCCTGGTGGAAGGTGCGGATGGTGCCGCCCAGACGCGGCGAGGCCTCCAGCAGCTGGACCTCCTCGCCCCGCTTGACCAGCTCATGGGCGATGACCAGCCCGGAGATACCGCCACCGACCACGACCGTCGACACAGGGAGAACCCTCCTGGTCGGAAGGTTGGGCCGCGAGGGAGGAGGGGTCAACCGCTGATTGAGCCCTGGCGAGCGACCGGGCGGGCGTGCGTTGCGCCCAGGCCACTGACGCCTCCACCTTGCCACCTGGAGGAAGCATGCACGCGACGGAGCCGTTGGGCAGGGGAGTGGGCGCGCTGCTGGCGCCACTGACCGGCGCGGTGAGCCTGCTGCGTCGCGCGCGCACCTTCCATCCGGAGGGGGCGGTGTACCTATCCCAGGTCTCCGCGGTGACCGCCCGGGGCAAGGCAGCGGGGATCGCCCGACGGCTGGAGGGCCCGGCGCTGGTGCGGCTGTCCAGCGCCTGGTGGAGGGGCGGGAAGGAGTGGACCGACGTGCTGGGCTGCGCGATCCGCTTCCGCCACTCCCAGTCGGTCAGCGTGTCCGCGGAGGAGGGAGATCAGGACCTGCTGTTCGCCACCATCCGCAGCCCCTGGACCACGCTGCTCGCCACGCTGACCACCCACCGCCACGACTTCCTGGACAACGACTACTACGCAGTCTCGCCGTTCTTCGCCCCCGGGCTGGGCAGGGTGAAGTGGCGGCTGCGGACCACCGGGGCGGCGGAGACGGAGGGCGACCGGGGAGAGAAGCTGGACGCGGCAGTACGCAGCGGCCACGCGGCGTTCCAGCTGGAGTTCCGCCCCCTGGGGTTGGGAAGACGGTGGCGGCCGGTGGCGCGGCTCCAGCTGCGGGAGCGGGTGGTGGTGGATCAGGCGGCCTTGAGGTTCTCCCCCTTCCGCACCGGGCGGGGGATCGAGCCGCGGGGGTGGATCCACGCCCTCCGCCGGGCCACCTATGCCGCCAGCCAGGCGGCGCGACCGCGGGTAGGTGCGGTGGGCTGAGTGGGTCGGGGGGCGCAGGTGTCCACCCCGCGGGGCTGGGTTGCCCCGGTTGCGGCTACACTGCGCCCGCCTTGCGAACCTGGCTCCCGGTTGCCCTCCTCCTGCTCAGCCCCGCCTGCATGACCCTCCGTCCGATTCCCGCCTCCGTCCCCGGCGCTCCCCTCCGCCGGCCGGTGCTGCTGGTGCACGGGATCGACGACAGTCCCCGCGGGCTGGTCTCCCTGCACAACTCGCTGGTGGACGCCGGCTGGCGCGAGCTGGAGCTGCAGGAGCTGACGCCCAACGACGGCAGCCTGGGGGTGGAAGCGCTGGCCCGGCAGGTGGACGACGGCGCTCGCGCGCTGCAGGCCCGGACCGGGGCGGCGGAGATCGACGTGGTGGCCTTCAGCATGGGCTCGCTGGTGACCCGCTACTGGCTGCGGCGGCTGCAGCCGACGGTGAAGGTGAAGACCTTCGTCTCCCTCTCCGGCCCGCATCACGGGACCTTCAGCGGCTACTTCCGCTGGAACACCGGCGCCACCCAGATGCGGCCCCACAGCCCGCTGATCCAGGACCTGGCCACCGACGAGGGAGAGTGGGGCGGGGTGGAGGTCTACAGCTTCTGGACCCCCTGGGACCTGATGATCTTCCCGGCGAAGAGCTCGCGCCTCAAGGGCGCCATCGAGCAGCGGTTCCCGGTGGTGGCCCACCCGCTGATGCTGATCGACCGACGCGTCCACCAGGCGGTGGTCTCCGCGCTGGAGGGGACCTTCCAGCCGCGCCGCGAACTTCAAGAAGCGCCCCCCTGGCCCTGATCAGCGCAGCAGCACCATCGTCTCCGATTCGTAGGGCCACTTTGGCGCCTCGCCGATCGAGATGAACCCAGCGGTCTCCCGCCGCGCCCCTGTTTCACCCCGAGAGGGAAAGGCAGTGCCCACTTCTCCTCCCGTGGATCAAGGCCGCGACCGGCGAGGAACAGTTCCCGGCTGGCATGCGAGGTGCCTGTGGAGGTCCCAGGCCGCCCTGGGAGGCACGCATGGAAGTGGGTTTCGAGACGATCGGCAACGCGACGATCATCGTTCACGACGTAGAGCCGATCCTGGTCACCGATCCCTGGATCGAGGGCCCGGCCTACTTTGGCAGTTGGGGCCTGTCCCACGAGATCCCGGAGGCCCAGCGGCAGGCGATCCTCGCCGCGCACTACATCTGGATCTCCCATGGGCACCCGGACCATCTCTCCGGCGATTCGATGGCCAAGCTCAAGGACAAGCAGATCCTGCTCCCGGACCACGTGGGGGGGCGGATCCACCAGGACCTCACCGCGCAAGGCTTCCAGGTGCAGGTGCTGCCGGATCGCCGCTGGGTGCAGCTCTCGCCGCGGGTCCGGGTGATGTGCCTGGCGGACTACAACCAGGACGCGGTGCTGCTGGTGGACGTCAACGGCAAGCTGGTGGTGAACCTCAACGACTCCAGCGACCGGGGACAGGAGCGGGTGATCAAGAAGGAGATCGCCCGCTACCCGGTGTCCTTCCTGCTGGCGCTGTCCGGTTACGGCGACGCGGACATGATCAACTACTTCAGCGAGGACGGGACGCAGATCCCCCCGCGGGCCGCGACCCGGACGCCTCCCGGGCAGAGCATTGCCCGGCGGGCAGAGAGCCTGGGGGTCCGCTACTTCATCCCCTCCAGCTCGATGCACCGCTACCAGCGCACCGACAGCGCCTGGGCCTCGCGCTACACCACCCCGCTGGAGGACTACGCCAAGGGCTTTGCCTCCGAGTCGGTGGAGCTGCTGCCAGCGTTCGTCCGCTACGACTGCCTGCGGGACTCGCTGGAGCGGATCGATCCCCGCGAGCAGCCCTCCACCCTGTTCCGTCCCCAGGACTTCGGGGACGACTGGAGCGAGGAGCTGGAGCCGGAGGAGAAGACCCGGCTGGAGCGCTACTTCCGCTCCTTCCGCCACCTGTACCGGACCCTGGACTTCGTGCGCTTCCGGGTGGGCGGTCAGGACCTGTGCATCGAGTACAACCGCCGCTCCTTCCGAAGGGGGCTGACCTTCGAGGTCCCCCGCGCCTCGCTGATGAGCGCGGTGCAGTGGGAGATCTTCGATGACCTGCTGATCGGCAACTTCATGAAGACCACCCTCCACGGGGAGTGGGGGCCGGATCATCTGTACCCGGACTTCTCCCCCTGGGTGGCCAAGTACGGAGACAACGGGCGCGCCAAGACCGACAACGAGCTGACCGCGTACTTCGAGGCCTACCGCAAGCGCGACCCGCTGGGTCACCTGCGTCATACCTTCGATGCCCACTGTCTGCGGCCGGCGCAGGCGGCCACCTCCAACTTCCTCCGCAAGCGGGTGGGGGGAGACTCCCCGATGTTCAAGCTGGCCAAGAACGCCTACTGGGGCTTGCGACGGCTGTACTGACCGGGCGCGTCCGGTCGTATGTTCCGGCGCATGCGCTACCTGATCACCGGCGGGAACCGGGGCATCGGCCTGGAGTTCGTGCGCCAGCTGTTGGAGCGCGGAGACCAGGTGGAGGCCACCGCTCGCGCTCCCCGCTCCGCTCGAGAGTTGCAGACCCTGCTGGCCGCCCACCCGGAGCGGCTGCGGCTGCACGCCTGCGACGTGGCCAGCAACGGCAGCGTGGTGGCGCTGGGCCATCACCTGGCCGGGACCCCGATCGACGTGCTGATCAACAACGCGGGGGTGATGGGCACCGAGGACTCGCTGGGCGGCTTCAAGTTCGACGACTTCCTGGAGACCCTGAACGTCAACGCGGTGGGAGCGGTCCGGGTGCTCCAGGCCCTGCTGCCCAATCTGCGCGCCGGCGCCGGACGGAAGCTGATCCAGATCACCTCCGGGCTGGGATCGATCGGTGACAACCGATCCGGCGGCTATCTGGACTACCGGATGTCCAAGGCGGCGCTGGACATGCTGGCGGTGAACCTGGCCCGGGAGCTGGGCGGCGAAGGCTTCATCAGCATCGCGCTGCAGCCCGGCTGGGTGCAGACGGACATGGGAGGGGAGGGCGCGCCCACCAAGGTGGAGACCTCGGTGGCGGGGATGCTGAAGGTGATCGACGGACTGCAGCCCATCGACAACGGCCGCTTCCTGGGCTGGGACGGCTCCCAGATGCCGTGGTGAGTACGGCCCCGGTCGCGCCGATCCAGGTGGAGCGGGTCACCAAGGTCTATGACCGCAAGGTCCGCGCGCTCTCGGAGGTCTCCTTTGCCCTCCAGCCCGGCGATCGCACCTGTCTGCTGGGGCCGAACGGCGCCGGCAAGACCACCTTGATCCGGCTGTTGGCCGGAGCGCTGGGTCCCACCGAGGGAGTGGTGCGGCTGTTCGGAGAGGATGTCTCCGGTCCCCGGTTCCTGGACGCCAAGCGCCGGGTGGGAATCGTTCCCCAGGGACCGGGGATGTACCGGGAGCTGACCGCCGGCGAGTACCTGGACTGGGTGCGCAGGATCTACCGGCGAGGGGAGGTGGCCCGGGTGGTGGAGGCCTTTGGGCTGGGCGAGTTCCTCCACCGGAGGATGGCGCAGCTCTCCGGCGGGACCCAGCGTCGGCTGTCGTTGGCTGCGGCGCTGCTCTCGGATCCGGAGCTGCTGCTGCTGGACGAGCCCACCGCCGGGATGGATCCCCTGGTCACCCGAGAGGTGCACGGCTACCTCCGGGAGGCGATGCGCAACCGGACGGTGCTGCTGTGCACCCACAACCTGGAGGAGGCGGAGGCGCTGGGGGAGTCGGTGATCATCCTCCGCTCGGGCCGGATGCTGGTGCACGAGCGGATCGAGGTGTTGCGCAACCAGAGCCGGCCGGCGGTGCTGCTGCGCGCCCTCTCAGTGGATCCCCTGCTGGCCGCGCTGCAGACCGCGGGGATCGCCTTCACCCGGGCGGGGGATCAGGCCCGGATCCCGGTGGACGCGCCGGAACAGGAGGTTCCGCCGCTGCTGCGCCGGCTGCTGGGCGCGGGGGTGGAGGTGATCGAATGCCGGATCGTCCGGCCCACCCTGGAGGAGCTGTTCGTGGATGCGGTGGTGGGGAACAACCATGGGCCCTGAGCTGGGAGTGCTGCTGTCCAAGGAGTGGAGGCAGCTGCTGCGCAACAAGACCGCGGTGGCCACCGCCCTGTTCCTGCCGATGCTGGTGATGATGGTGGTCCCGGCGATGCAGCTGTTCGCCGCGCGCTCCGGGCAGGCCGGGCGGCTCCCCCCCGGGCTCAACCTCCCTCCGGCCCTGGAGAAGGCGCTCCTCGATCCCTACGCGATGTTGCTGGCGCTGCTGCCGTTGATGGTCTCGCTGGGTGGGCTGCTGGGCCCGGCGGTGACCGCCATCCACACCGTGCTCGCCGAGCGCGAGTCCCGGACCCTGGAGCTGCTGGTGGCGCTGCCGGTCCGGATGGGCCAGGTGCTGGCCGCCAAGCTGCTGGTGCTGGTGGTTCTCAACTGCGCCCTCTGCGGAGTGATGCTGGCGGTGGACGGGGCGGTCCTGCTCTCGCTGGGGCTGGCCGGTCCGGGCCTGGTGGCGGCGCTGTTCCTGCTGCTGTTCTGCAGCACCTCCTTCTCCAGCGCGCTGGCCCTGCTGGTGGCGGTGCTGGCCAGGGATCAGCGGAGCGCGAACAACCTCAACGGGGTGTTCGTGCTGCCGATCATCCTGGGCTCGCTGGCGATCTCCGTGGGAGGCAGTCTGCTCCTCGGCTCGGCGACCCTGGCAACGCTGGTGCTGGCCGGGTGCTTCGGGGTGGGAGGGGTGCTGGCCGCCTGGGTGGCCTCCCGTGCAGGGACCTTCGAGCGATTGCTGCGCTGAGGTTCTCGGGAAACGGCCTCGCGGGCGGCGACTCCGGGTGTCGTCTCATGAGCGGGACCCGCGTTCCGGGAAAATGCTGACCGGTGGACACTGGCCCGCCCCGCGGTGGGTCACCCGGGTTGCCGCCCGACAGGGGACGCCGAACCTTGCCGCGCATGTCCCAGAACCCTGACCTGCGCTTCGTGGGTGGCCGGTACACGGTGGAGTTCAGCGCCGACGCCACCCGCCAGGCGCGCGCCCTGGAGTGGAGCGAGTTCCAGCGACTGCAAGGCGCGCTGTACGAGCTGGCCTCCCGTCAGGGATGGGTGGACACCGGCCGCTTCGGGACCCTCCCCAAGGCGGGGCAGCCCGCGAACACGCTCCAGGTCGGCACCTGCGCGGTGCTGTTCGAGATCGAGCCGGAGAAGAACCTGCTGCGGGTCACCGCGGTGGACCGGGAGAGGAACGGAGCTCACGGAGAGTAGACGCGCCGCGCAAAATCGGCGCCCGCCCGCTTGTTGCGCGGTGCTGGCGCAAAATATGCGCGCCGGAGGAGTTCGCGCTCTATGGTTCCCGCCCATGGAATCAACCCCCAAGGGTTTTCGCGTGGAACTCGATCGGCGCCTCAAGCTCTGCTTCCTCAAGGTGTGGGGACCGTGGCTGGAGGAGGACGGGAAGGCCTACGTCACCCACTTCACCAACCAGCTGGTCCCCTTCGCGGGCACCGAGTTCGACGTGGTGGCGGACATCTCCGAGTTCCCGATCCAGAAGGCGCCGGTGAACCTCCAGATCCAGGAGACCATGCGTCACGCGGCCGCCAGTGGAATGAAGCGGGCGGCGAACGTGGTGAACAGCGCCATGACCGAGATGCAGATCCGCCGGCTGTCGGAGGAGACCGGCCTGCCGATGTTCTCCTTCTTCAAGTCGGTGAACGACGGCGTCAAATGGCTGCGGCCGGAGAACTGGCAGAAGTCGCTCTCCCACACCGGCCAGTGGAAGTAGGCCTCGGCGGCCGGCTCAGGACGAAGCACGGGCGCAGCGCAGGACCTCGTCGCGCAACCAGCGGTGACCGGGATCCTCCTGCGCCCGCGGATGCCACACCTGGTGGACCCGGACCGGCGGGGCCGTCACCGGCAGCGGGGCGATCCTCAACGGGAAGGCCTCGGCGAACCGGCGGGCCAGCCGCTCCGGAATCGCCGCCACCAGGTCGGTGGCGGCCAGGGTCCAGGGCGCGATCAGATAGTGGGGAGTGAAGACCCGGATGTTCTGCTGCAGCGGGTCCTTCACCGCCCGCTCCCGGGCGCCCTCCGCTCCTCCCCGGGGCGCGACGTGCAGCCGGGGGTAGCCGGCCGCCCGCTTCAGGTCCAGCCGGCCCCGGAACAGCGGATGGTCGCGGCGGGCCAGCACCACATAGGCCTCCTCCACCACCAGCTGCCGCTTCAGCCCGGTGGGGACGCGATCCCCCGGCGCCAGGTTGAAGATCCCCACCACCAGATCCAGCTCTCCCGCCTCCAGTGGCTGCGCGGGGAAGTCGCGCGGTAGCGGCACCACCCGGAACCGCAGCCCCGGACAGCGCTCCAGCGTCTTCGCCAGCGCCGGGAACAACAGCAGCTGCGCGTGGTCGCTGGCGGCGATCACGAAGGACCGCTCGCTGGTGGTGGGCTCGAAGGGCGCGGGGCGCTCCAGCGCCGTCCGCACCCGGTTCAGCGCGTCGCCCAGCGGACCCTGCAGCGCCAGCGCGCGCGGGGTGGGGGTCATCCCCTCCCGGGTCCGGGTGAACAGCGGATCCCCCAACGCCACCCGCAGCCGGTTCAGCGCGTTGCTGGTCGCCGGCTGGGTCAGGCCCACCGCCACCGCGGCCCGGGAGACGCTGCGCTCCCTCAGCAGCGCATCCAGGACCACCAGCAGATTGAGGTCCAGTTGTCGGAGATTCACGCGCTGAATATCGCAGATGCACGCATTGATGTGCGCGATATCCCGTCCAGGGCGTACCACTCTTCGCACACCCGAAGTCTTTCGGAGTCTGCAGATGAGAGTGATCTCCCTGGCCACCTTCCTCCTCCTCACCGGTTGCGCGGGGCTGCCCACCCCGGCCTCGCGGGCCTTCGTCCCCCTGCGGGCCAGCCCTCCTCCCCAGCTGGAGGTGTGCTGGCTGGAGGTGGGGGGAAAGGATGCGCCCGGCGGCTTTGGCTCCGCCGGCTGGTCGCGGACCGGGGTGTGGGAGGTCACCGCCTCGGCGCTGTTGATCCGGCATCCGGAGGGAGATGTGTTGGTGGACACCGGCGGCTCACCGGACATCGTCACCGAGGCCAAGGTCCTGCCGGCCTGGAACCAGTTCCTGTACAGCCAGCTGTCGGGCAGCTTCGAGCTGCGCGGCGAGCTGCGGGAGCTGCTGACCCGGGCGGGCGCGGATCCCTCCCGGTTGCGCGCGATCGTCCTCTCCCACGCCCACCCCGACCACGCCGGCGGGGTGCCCCGGCTGCCAGGGATCCCGGTCCTGGTCGGCAAGGGCGAGCCCGGCTTCGTGGCCCAGGATCGCGGCGTGGGCCTGGTGCCCGCGCACGCCGACGCCCTGGCGGGTCAGATGGTGGAGGTGGACTGGGAGCAGCGCCCGTGGGGGAACTTCGAGCAGAGCCTGGATCTCTTCCAGGACGGCAGCGTGGTGCTGGTTCCGCTCTCCGGGCACACCCCGGGCAGTCTGGGGACCTTCGTCTCCCTTCCGGACGGGGTGAAGCTGCTCCACGTGGGGGATGTGATCAGCCTGGCGGAGTCCATCGACCGCCGGGTGCCCAAGTCCGCGCTGATGAGCTCACTCACCGACGAGGACTCGGAGGCCAACTCGATGAACGTGGCCCGGCTGGTCCAGCTGCAGCAGGCGGATCCCGCGCTCACCATCCTCCCCGCACACGACCGCGCCCAGTGGGAGGCGATCTTCGGCGCCCACCCCAAGCAGCAGGGGGAGGGGCCGTGGTGCCGCTCCTGGAAGCAACCGGCGAAGACCGCCCTCAGGGATTGAGCAGGGTCCTGGTCCAGCCGGTCGCGGTCTTTCGGTACAGCACCCGGTCGTGCAGCCGGCTGGCCCGGTTGGTCCAGAACTCCATCGCCTGGGGAGCCAGCCGGAAGCCGCCCCAGTGGGGAGGACGGGGTACGGTGGTCCCGGCGTACCGGGCCTCCAGGTCCAGGGCCCGCTGCTCCAGCGCCTCGCGGGAGGAGAGCTCCGCGCTCTGCTCGCTGGCCCAGGCCCCGATCTGGCTACCGCGGGGACGGGTGGCGAAGTAGGCGTCGGCCTCCTCGTCGGACACGCGCTCCACCGGGCCTTCGATCCGCACCTGCTTCTCCAGCGCCTGCCACCAGAACAGCAGGGCGGCGCGGCCGGTCTCGGAGAGCTCGCGGCCCTTCCGGGAAGTGAAGTTGGTGTAGAAGACGAAGCCCCGCTCGTCGAAGTCCTTGAGCAGCACCACCCGCGAGGAGGGGTTCCCGGCCCGGTCCACGGTGGAGAGCACCATCGCGTTGGGGTCCCGCGGCAGCACCTGCACCGCCTGCCGGAACAGGTCCTGGAACATCAGCAGCGGCTCGGAGGAAGGCTCCATGTGGGCGGACCTAACCCGCTGCCGGGGCAAAGGAAAGTCCGGTCCCCCCAGCAAAAGGCCTGCTATTCATCAGCGCTCATGAACATCCTGTTCATCTCCTCCGAGGTGGTCCCGTTCTCCAAGACCGGGGGCCTGGGGGACGTGGCCGGCGCCCTGCCGGCGGCGATGGCGGCGCTGGGGCACCACGTGAAGGTGGTGACCCCGCTGTACGGGTCGGTCAAGACGCAGGAATTGCAGCCGCTGGAGGAGAAGCTCCGGCTGCGCTTCCCCTTCGGGGAGGAGACGGTGGGGCTGCGCTCGGTGGAGTACAACGAGCGCCACGAGGTCCTGTTCCTGGACCACCCCCACTACTTCGGCAACCGGAGCGGGATCTACGGCGAGGGCGGGGACTACCCGGACAACCACCGCCGCTTCGGCCTGCTCTCGATCGGCGCGCTGACCGCCTCCCAGGTGCTGGGCTTCGAGGTGGACATCGTCCACCTCAACGACTGGCAGACCGGCCTGGCCGCGGTGGCGTTGCGGCGGGGGTTCGGACACACCTCGCTCTCCCGCGCCTCCTCGGTGTTCACCATCCACAACCTGGCCTACCAGGGGATGTTCCGCAAAGAGGTGATGGACGACCTGGGGCTGCCCTGGGACCTGTTCCGCAGCCAGGGGCTGGAGTTCCACGACGCGGTCAACTTCCTCAAGGCGGGGCTGTGGTGGTCGGACGCGCTGACCACCGTCTCCCGCCGCTACGCCCAGGAGATCCAGGGCACCGAGCTGGGCTGCAACCTGGACGGCCTCTTGCGCACCCGGCGAAATGATCTGCACGGGATCCTCAACGGGGTGGACTACGCGGAGTGGGATCCGGCCTCGGATCACTTCCTGCCCGCGCCGTACTCCGCCGCCGACCTGGGGCCCAAGCGCGAGTCCAAGCGCGAGCTGTTGCGGCGCTTTGGCCTCCCCAGCGACGACGGCGCCCTCTCCCGACCGCTGTTCGGGGTGGTCAGCCGGTTGGCCGGTCAGAAGGGGATCGATCTGCTTTTGCACGTGGTGCCGCAGCTGCTCCACCGCGGCGCCCAGTTCGTGATCCTGGGAAGTGGCGATCCGCAGCTGGAGCACCAGATGCATTCGCTGGCCCACCACTTCCCCCACCAGGTGGGGATCAAGGTCGGGTTCGACCTGGCCGGCTCGCACCTGGTGGAGGCGGGCTCGGACTTCTTCGTGATGCCGTCCCGCTACGAACCCTGCGGCCTGAACCAGATGTACTCGCTGCGCTACGGGACGGTGCCGGTGGTGCGGGCCACCGGCGGGTTGGACGACACCGTGGTGGACCTCTCCCAGCCGGGGTCCACCGGGATCAAGTTCGGGGAGTTCCACCCCGGGGCGCTGAACCACGCGCTGCACCGGGCGGTGGACCTGTTCTGGGACCCGGCCCGGCTGGAGGGGGTGCGTCAGCGGGGGATGGCCCAGGACTTCTCCTGGGAGGCCTCGGCCAGGAAGTACCAGGCCCTGTTCCAGTCGCTGATTGAACGTCGTCAACCCCACTCGCGGAGGGCCTGAGATGGGTCGTCGCGGGAAAGCGGGATAGGTTCGGCCGCGTGTCGCAGGAGACCGAGCTGGGCGGATACCAGGTCGTGGGCCGGATCGCCGTGGGCGGGATGGCCGAGGTGTACCAGGCGCGTCCGCAGGAGGGGACCCAGCGTTCCCCCGGCGAGCCGGACGACGTGGTGCTCAAGCGGCTGTTGCCCGCCTACCGGAACGACGGCGCCTTCGTGAAGCAGTTCGTGGACGAGGCCAAGCTGACCGTCCGGCTCCGTCACGCGAACATCGTCCGCACCTTCCGCTGCTTCAAGGCGGGGGTGGACTACCTGATGGTCCAGGAGCTGATCCCCGGCCGGACCCTGGCCTACATGCAGGAGCTGCTGCAGAAGAGCGGCACCCCGATGCCGCCGGAGAGCGCGGTGTACGTGGTCACCTGCGTGCTGCGCGCGCTGGACTACGTGCACCGGGCCAAGGTGGGGGAGGCGGGGGCGACCATCGTCCACCGCGACGTCAACCCCACCAACATCCTGATGTCGGTGCAGGGCGAGGTGAAGCTGACCGACTTCGGGGTGGCGGAGGTGGAGGGGCTGATGCGCGGCGAGGCCGGCGCGCTGCGGGGGACCCTGGCCTACATGAGCCCGGAGCAGGTGATGGGGCTGCCGGTGGACGCCCGCAGCGACCTGTACTCGGTGGGGGTGATCCTGTGGGAGCTGTTCGCCAACCGGCGGCTGTTCACCGCGGACAACGAGGGGGACCTGATGCTCAAGGTCCGGGACGCCCGCGCCCCGCTGCTGACCACCGTGGCGCCCGGGATCCCGGACTACGCCGCGCAGATCGTCCGCAAGGCGCTGTTCGCGGATCGGGCCAACCGCTTCCAGACCGCCAGCGAGTTCCTGCGCGCGCTGGAGGTCCTGGCCCGGCGCAACGGCTGGCCGCTGACGGTGGACGCGCTCACCCCGCTGCTGGGAGGGTAGGGATGCGGTGGCTTGCGTTGGGGTGGCTGGTCCCCGCCGCGCTGTGGCTGGGATGCGGCACCACCCTGGGTCAGCTGTTCTCCGCCGGCATCCCCACCGCCCAGGTCAGCGCGTTGGAGGTGCGGCTGGAGCAACCCACCCGCGCCACCGTCGGGTTCGCGCTGGCGGTGCCCAACCCCCGCGCGCTGGACTTCCAGGTCCGCCGGGTGGGGTGGGCGCTGCGGCTGCGGGGACGGCCGTTCGCCGAAGGGGTGGTCACCACCCCGCCCACGGTGCAGGACTCGGGGGCGGCAGCGGTGAGGGTCCAGATGCCGGTGGCGTTCCTGGAGGCCCCGGCTCCCGGGGTGGCGGGGGCGGTGCTCTCCGGCAGCATCACCGCCCGGCTGGGGGACGACGAGCGGACCTGGGTGTTCGATCACCAGGGCGCGGTGACCCTGCAGGAGCCGCCGGTTCACTGAAGCGGCCGGCGACGAGCTGTGGCTGGGGGACTGGAGACCTCGCGAAGCGGGGCCGCCGGCGCCCTTAGCTGCGGTGGTTCCCGGCGGCGACTGCCGGAAGTTCGCGGGACTTCCCGCCGGCGCGGGTGACCCGCACCCGCTCCAGCCGGGCGCCTTCCTTGCTGTGGACCACGAACTGGAAGCCGTTGAAGGCGAACCGCTCGCCCACCTCCGGGATGCTTCCGGCCAGCGAGCTGAGGAAGCCGCCCAGGGTCTCGTACTCCCCCTCCGGCAGGTTCACCCCGAACACCTCGGTGAACTCGGCCACCTCCACCGAGGCGTCCACCAGGAAGGACCCGTCCGGCTGCTTCTCCACCATCTTCTCCTCCACCTCGAACTCGTCGGCGATGTCGCCCACGATTTCGCGGAGGATGTCTTCCAGGGTCACCACCCCCATGAAGCCGCCGTACTCGTCGACCACCATCGACATGTGGATCCGCTTCTTCTGCATGTCCCGCAGCAGGTCCCCCACCGGCTTCATCCAGGGGGTGAACGCCGCGGGGCGGACCACGTCCGGGAGCACGATCAGCTCCGGGTGCTGCAGCAGCGGGATCAGGTCCCGGGCGTGGAGGATGCCCACGATGTGATCGATGTCGTCCCGGTACACCGGGATGCGGGAGTGGCTCTCCTCCGCCAGCATCCGCAACACCTCCAGCGGCGGGGTGCTGATGTCCATCGCCACCACCTCGGTGCGGGGGACCATCACGTCGCGGGCGTGCTTGTCGGAGAGCTCGAAGATGGACCGGATCAGCTGGGGCGCGCCCTTGTCCACCCCCTCGGTGCTGGCGGCCCGGGCGGCCAGCAGGTTCTGCAACTCCTCCAGCGGCGGGGGAGGGGACTCGAAGCGGGCCCGGCCGCCGAAGGGGCGGATCAGGAGGTTGAGCGTCCCCACCAGCAACCGCATCAGTGGGTAGAGGGTGAACACCAGCAGGCTGACCACCCAGGACAGCCGCAGCACCCACCGCTCGGGGTTGGTGGAGGCCAGCGAGCGGGCGGAGACGTCCATCAGCGCGGCGATCAACCCCACGAACAGCGCGCCACCCACGGCGGTGAGCGCGGTCAGCGCCGGGCCATCGGTGAACCGGCTGAGGTCCATCAGCGCCGGCGGGACCAGCGCGCCGATTCCGGCGGCGGCGAACCCGGAGAGCACCATCCCGATCCGGATCGCCCCGGCGGTGGCCTCCCGATCAATCTTGTGGCGGTACACCCGCCCGCCCGCACGGGGAAAGTCTGCGGCCAGGTCCTTGGCTCGCACATCGGACGTCCCGTACAGCGCCGATTCCGCTGCGGCCATCAGGGCGCGTGCAAACAGCACCGCGATGCAGGCCAACCACATTGCCCAGGGGGGCATAAGTCCAACCTACATACCCAGCTTCGGCGGGGGGCACCACCTTCCGTTGGCTGGACCGGTGGGGAAACGTCGGACAGGAGGCAGGACGGCGAGGGCGTGAGAACGCCTCGTGAGCAACAGAGCAGGCGAGCTTGTCGGTCGGCGTTTGGAACCCCTCTGATATGTTGAGGTGGTTCCCGTGAGTACCTCTCCCTCCACAGAGTGTCCCCGGTGCGGTCTGGCGGTGCCCCTGGGGATCGCGACCTGCCCGGTGGACGGCACCCCGCTGGTGGAGGAGCTGCTGCCGGGAGGCTTTGCGGCCACCACCCTCAGCCGCCCGGTGGGACCGGCGATCGGCGAGGGGTCGGAGCCCA
The DNA here is from genome assembly GCA_036675345.1 of Myxococcaceae bacterium. Taxonomy (GTDB): domain Bacteria; phylum Myxococcota; class Myxococcia; order Myxococcales; family Myxococcaceae; genus JALYOC01. The sequence goes on along the minus strand of JAKFFE010000041.1, from coordinate 1,220 downwards.
CCCTCCAGCGCCCCTCGGCCCGGCCCCGCGACCCGCTGATTGGCCAGAACCTGGGCGAGTACTTCGTGGAGGAGCTGATCGGGGTGGGGGGGATGGGGTTGGTGTACCGGGGGCTGCAGCCGGTGATCGGCAAGCCGGTGGCGATCAAGATCCTGCGCCCGGAGATCTCCGACAGCCCCTCCCACGTGGAGCGGCTGCTGGCCGAGGCCCGGGCGGTGAACGCGGTCCGCCACCGCGGGATTATCGACATCTTCAACTTCGGCCAGCTGCCCGACGGTCGGCAGTACCTGGTGATGGAGTTCCTGCAGGGCAAGGCGCTGGACGAATACATCTTCGAGCGCGGGGTGCTGGTCCCGGCCGAGGCGGTCAGCCTGCTGGAGGAGATCGCCTCCGCCCTCTCCGCGGCCCACGAGGCCGGGGTGGTCCACCGGGACCTCAAGCCGAACAACATCTTTTTGGTGAAGCAGGGCAGCTCCCAGTACGTGAAGCTGCTGGACTTCGGGCTGGCCAAGCAGACCACTCCCCACGCCACCACCCCCCAGACCCACTCCGGGCTGGTGGTGGGAACCCCGGAGTACATGGCGCCCGAACAGGCCCGGGGAGAGGCGATCGGTCCCAAGACCGACCTCTACGCGCTGGGGGTGATGGCCTTCCAGATGCTGACCGGCCAGCTGCCCTTCCACGCCGGCTCGCCGATGGAGTTCCTGGTCCAGCACCTGGAGTACGCCCCGCCCAAGGTGACCGAGCTGATGCCGGATGTGCTCGACGAGCTCTCGGAGCTGGTGGACCAGATGCTGCTCAAGCGGCCCGAGGATCGCCCCAGCTCGGCGGACCAGGTGCGGCGCGAGCTGCGGCGGATCTCGCGGCTGCTTCCCCAGGATGTGACCTACGTGGGCCCGGAGAAGTCCGCCCCCACCGACGCGGTCCGCAAGGACGGTGGCGACAGCGTGATCGTCTCTCCCTCCCTCACCGCACGCCGCAGCCTGGAACGGCCCGCGCCCCGCCCCCGGAGGGATCGCGCCGACACCCCCACCGCCCAGGTCTCACCCCGTCCGGGCGGAACCACCGAGACCACTCCCGCGGCGACCGTGGCGCTGCCCGCGCCGGCGCCCCGCCGCAACTGGGTGGGGCTGGCGCTGGGCGCGTTGTTGCTGGCCGGGGTGGGCCTGGTGGTGGGGCTGCGCTCTCCCACCGGGATCCCCACCGCCGGCGCGGGCGCC
>JAKFFE010000028.1:0-27674 GCA_036675345.1 Myxococcaceae bacterium | reverse complement strand
GGCCCCGTCTGCTGCTCCGACCGCAACCTCGGCCCCGTCTGCTGCTCCGACCAGGACCTCGGCCCCGTCTGCTGCTCCGACCAGGACCTCGGCCCCGTCTGCTGCTCCGACCAGGACCTCGGCCCCGTCTGCTGCTCCGACCAGGACCTCGGCCCCGACCAGGACCTCGGCCCCGACTGCTGCTCCGACCTCAACCGCGGCCCCGTCTGCCGCTCCGGCCGCGACCGCGGCGCCGACCGCGACCGCGGCTCCGACCGCGGCTCTGTCTGCTGCTCCGGCCGCGACCGCGGCGCCGACCGCGACCGCGGCTCCGACCGCGGCTCTGTCTGCTGCTCCGGCCGCGACCGCGGCCCCGGCCGCGACCGCAGCTCCGACCGCGAACGCGGCTCCGACCGCGACCGCGGCTCCGTCTGCTGTTCCGGCCGCGACCGCGGCTCCGACCGCGAACGCGGCTCCGTCTGCTGCTCCGACCGCAAGCGCGGCCCCGTCTGCTGCTCCGGCCGCGACCGCGGCTCCGACCGCGACCGCGGCTCCGACCGCGACCGCGGCTCCGACCGCGACCGCGGCCCCGTCTGCTGCTCCGACCACGACCTCGGCCCCGTCTGCTGCTCCGGCTCCGACCGCGACCGTGGCTCCGACGTCTCCCGCCGATCTCCCCCGCCGGGAGAAGAACCGGCTGTTGCTTCTGGGCGAGTTCGGCTGGAACAGCCTCACCGGGGTGGGCCTGCTGGGTGGCTACCACCTGCACCGTTTCCTCACCGTGGAGGGCGGGGTCGGCTTCTCCCCGGTGAAGTGGAAGTTCGGGGTCCGGGCGCGGGCGAATCTCTTCAGCGGGGAATGGACACCGTTTGTGGCCGGCGGACTGGCCTATGGCCTGGGCGCTCCGGACACCGAGGCCCTGTGGTTGGGCGGAGGCGCGGCCTTCCGCTATCAACTGCTGGGGTCTCCCTACGCGCAGCTCTCCGCGGGGGTGGACTTCACCGGTGACGACGGGGTGGTCTTCCTGGCCAACCTCGGCTGGTCCTTCCTGTTGGCGGAGAACGTCCGGGTGACCCGCGGCACTCCCACCGCGCAGCAGCGTCAGCTAGTGGACCTGGCCTTCAAGAGCGGTCCTGCGCTTTCGATCGCGTTCGGCTACGCCTTCTGATTGATGCCCGTCCCCTACGACCGACTCGACTATTTTCAGTACGCCGAGCAGGTCCGGTCCCTGCGGGACGTGGCCCAGGTCAGCGAGTACGGCTCGGTGCTGGAGAACGGCCGGAACTACCCGCTGTTCCGCCTGGACGTTCCCGGTGACCGGCTGCTGGTGATCACCAGCGGGTTCCACGGAGAGGAGCGCTCCGGCCCCCTCACCCTGGCCACCCGCTTCCGGGAGCTGGCCGCCGCGGCCCGCGCCGCCGGGGTGGCGCTGACGGTCTTCCCCTGCATCAACCCCTCCGGCTTCGAGGTGGGCAGCCGCTACAACGCCTCGGGCGAGAAGCCGAACAACGACTACCTGCGCTACGAGGTCACCCCCGGCCAGTGGAAGGGCGAGCTGACCACCGGCGAGCCCTTCCTGCGCTGGACACTGTTCGAAGGCGGCCCCAAGGAGACCCGGGCCCTGCGCGCTCAGCTCGAGGCGCTGCCCACCCCGGTGGGGATCCTGGATCTGCATCAGGACAACTACACCCCCGGGCCCTGGGTGTACGCGTACACCTTCGGAGAGAAGGCGCCCTACCTGGCCTTGCTGCAAGCCTCCCGGCGCTACGCCCAGATCGGCGGCAACCTCCCGGTGGACGAGCTGCGCAACGTGGGGTCCGACGGGCTGATCGAGTTCAACGACGGCAGCATCACCGACTACTTCCTGCGCCGGGGGACCCGGTATGTGGCCACCCTGGAGACCACCACCGAGACCCCACTGGTGGACACCCAGGAGGTCGATCTGATCTGGGCCCACGGCTTCATCCAGCTGGTCGGCCAGCACCGCTGACCCGGACTCCCCGCGCGGAAAAAACAAGCGGCGCCGCGGATGGACCGGGGCGCCGCTGTCTGGAACTTCCTCTCAGGCGGGTCGACTAGAAGTCGAAGCCAACGCCCGCGCGCAGCCCGCGGTTACCGGCCTCGGCGCGCAGCACCAGCGAGTCGCTGAAGTTGTAGACGATGCCGGGCCCGATGTTGAACAGCGGCCCGATGATCACCCCACCCGGCGCCAGGCCGATGTCCACGCCCACCGCCACCTTGGCGTACAGCGCCAGCTTGGGGAGGATGTGGAAGGTCCACCGGCCCTCGACCGGGATGTCGATGGTGGAGTAGCCGTAGTACCAGGAGCCAAAATAGAAATCGCCGCCGAACTCCAGCTCCACCGAGTCATTGAGCTCGGGGATGAAGCCGTCGGCGACCAGCGGCAGGGTGTAGCGGCCGCCAATTCCAAAGCCGTACCACCAGCCAAGGTTGGCCCAGATCGACAGCTGGCTCTTCCGGGTCTGCGGGGTGGCATCAAACAGCCCGCCCGGCGAGCGCATCCCACTGTCGACCGGCGCGGAGCTGCTCTCCTGCGCGAACGCGGTGGTGGAGACGGCGCAGGCCAGCGCGACTGCCATCAGTGAACGACGAATCTTCAAGGTAACCCTCCGTTGGAGTGAAGCGGGCGGACTATGTACGTGAACCCCCGTGATCCTCAACGGACAACGGCTGGCAAGTTCCCGCAAACATCCATGCCTCCACGCACGACAGCTCCCAAGGGACGGTTCCTCCACTTCGGTCCGTTCCAGCCGCCGCACGGGCTCCCGCCGCGGCGGGTGACCGTCTACCGGCCGGCGGACGCCTCCGAGCTCTCCCGCCGCCCGGCCCTCTACATGTTCGATGGCCAAAATCTGTTTGGGGACGAAGGGACTTTCGCCGGGGGCTGGCACCTGGATCAGGCGGTGGACCGGATGTCCGTTCGCACCAACCACGTGCCGGTGGTGATCGGGATCGAGCACGGAAACCAGCACCGGATCGAGGAGCTGTCCCCCTGGCCGATCCAGGATCACCGCGGGCTGGCCAACGACTTCATCGACTGGGTGGTGGAGACGATCGTCCCCCAGATGCAGCAGGCGCTTCCCCTGCTCCGCGGCCCGGTGGGCGCGGTGATCGGCGGCTCGTCGATGGGCGGGCTGGGCGCGCTGTATGCCCACTACCGGCACCCACAGACCTTCGGCGGAGCGCTCTGCATGTCCTCCGCCTTCTGGGTCGGCGGCCACCGGCTGTTCGACTTCCTGGCCCACACCCCGCGTCCCCCCATCTCCCGGGTGTACGTGGACTGCGGGAAGCGGGAGGGGATGCTGGGCCTCTCGGAGCGGGTGGTGCGCGAGCTGGCCAGGAAGGACTACGCGCCCGGTCAGCTCAAGTGGCGCGCCGATCCCCGGGGCACCCACAATGAGCGGCACTGGGCCCGGCGCGCCCGTTCGGCGCTGCGGTTCATGTTCCGCCGTTGACCGTCCCGGGCACGGCCCCGGATCAATTCCGGTCACACCCGGAAGCTCGGGCTTCTGCCCGGGGCCGTCGTTCCCGGTGCTTTGACATCGGGAGATCCTCCGAATTACCGTCGCTTACGAGCACCATGAGCCACCACCCACCGACGTTGACGCTGACCGAAGGGACGCGTCCGGGTTCCGGTTCGCCGCTGGTCCGCGGCGCGACCCTGGGCCGGTATGTGGTCCTGGACCTGTTGGGAAGCGGCGGGATGGGCGTGGTCTACGCCGCCTACGACTTCGGGCTGGACCGCCGGATCTGTCTCAAGCTGGTCCGTCACGCCGGCGGAGAGCGCAGCGCCGATCGCCAGGAGCGGCTGTTGCGGGAGGCCCGCGCCGCGGCCCGGGTCAGCCATCCCCACGTGGTGACCGTGCATGACGTGGGCACCTGGGAAGAGCACATCTACGTGGCGATGGAGCTGGTGGAGGGCGGCACCCTGCGCCGGTGGCTGCGCTCGGCCCCTCGCTCGCAAGCGGAGATCCTGGACGCCTTCTCCCAGGCCGGCCGCGGACTGGCCGCCGCCCACGCCGCCGGGCTGGTGCACCGGGACTTCAAGCCGGACAACGTGCTGGTGGGCGCCGAAGGCCGGGTCCGGGTCACCGACTTCGGGCTGGCCCGCGACGCGGAGGCCCACTCCCCCCTGGACGCCGGCCACACCTCCGGAACCCCCGCCTACATGGCGCCCGAACAGCACCGCGGCGAACCGGCCAGCGCCGCCAGCGATCAGTTCAGCTTCGCCCTGGCGCTGTACGAGGCGCTGTACCACTGCTCGCCCTACCCGGCCTCCAACCCGGAGGAGCTGCGGGCCTTCAAGTCCCTGGGGCGCATTGCTCCCCCGCCTCCGCGCAGCAAGGTCCCCGGCTGGCTCCGCGCCGCGCTCCTCCGCGCGCTGTCAGCCGAGCGTGCGGCGCGGCATCCGTCGATGGAGGCCCTGCTGGGCGCACTGCACCCGCCGCGTCGCAGCCGCGCGCGGGGGGTGGTGGGCGCGGCGGTGACCACCCTGGCCGCCTGCGGGGTGGTGTTCATCGAAACCTCCCCCGCGCCGTCACTGCAGCCGGCGCCGGTTCCCACCGTCCTGGTGCAGGCAGTTCCCCTGGCCCCGGCGCAGTGCGCGCCCTCCCCCCTTCCGGTGGCGGTGGAGCCGGCCTGGCTTCCTGCGCCCAGCGTGGCGCCCTCCTTCCCGGCGCTGGCCACCTCTGCCTCCCTCCCTGCCCCCGTGGCCCCGCTGTGGATCGCTCCCCCGGTGGCGCCGTCGCGGACCGCGCCCCGGCCACCGCCGCGCTTCACCGTGCACCTCCCCCGGGCGGACACGGAGCAGGAGGACGAGAGCGCCGATCGCCAGACCTGGTTGGGCCTGTTGAGCCGCCTGGAGCAGGCCCTGACCCAGCTGGGGCTGCTGGAGCCCGAACCCTCCGCCGAGCTGCCGCTGCTGGCCTCGGCGGGTCTCCCCGGCCTGGAAGGTCAGTCCCGCGCCGAGTACCTGCTGGGACAGTTCGGCGAGGTGCTGGCCGGCCATACCTTCGAGCAGACCCATCACCCGCTGGGCTTCTCCCCTTCCGGTCCCTCGGTGGAGCAGGCGGAGATCGATCGGCTGGAGGCGGCGCTCTCCTCGGCCACTGATCCGGTGCAGACCGCCAAGCTGCAGTTCGATCTGGCCCGGCGGCTGTACTCCACCAACACCACCCGGGCGCTGGAGCTGGCCCGCTCCGCCCAGGGAACCCTGCGCGAGCACCACCAGGTCGACGCGCGGGACCTGCTCTCGGACGTGGAGGACTGGCTGGACGATCACGGCACCCGGGTCCGGTCCCGCGGGCTGTGAGCGGGGCCGAGTCGCCGACCACGCGGTCGGACACCGAGACCAACACCCCGTCCCGGGTCTCCACCACCGGAGGACCCACCCCGTTCCTGGTGCTGGCGCTGGAGAGCGAACAACCGCTGGCGCCCAGTCTCCGCTTCTCGCTGCAGACCCTGCACGAGGTCCGCCTGGGGCGCGCCGCCGAGCGGGGCGACACCCGCCGGGAGGAGGCCCACCGGACGATCCTGGAGGTGCGGATCCCCGATCCCCGCCTCTCCTCCCGCCACGCGCGGCTGGTGCGCGAGCTGGGTCGGTGGGTGCTGGAGGACGACGGCTCCAAGAACGGGGTGCTGGTCAACGGGGTGCAGCAGCGCCGGGCGGTGCTCTCCCATGGAGACCTGATCGAGGTCGGGCACTCCTTCTTGATCTACGTGGAGCGCCCCTCGGCGGCGCCGATCCCGCTGCGCACCGCCTCCGCCGAGCGTCCCCCGCTGGCGGACGGGCTGGAGACCTTCGTCCCCCAGATGGAGTCCGGCCTGGCGGCGCTGGCCCATGTGGCCCCCTCCCGGGTGCCGGTGATGCTGCTGGGCGAGACCGGGACCGGCAAGGAGATCACCGCCCACGCGGTCCATGCCCTCTCCGGTCGCACCGGCCCGCTGGTGGCGATCAACTGCGGGGCCCTGCCCCAGGCGCTGGTGGAGAGCGAGCTGTTCGGCCACCGCAAGGGCGCCTTCACCGGAGCCCACGAGGACCGGCCCGGGCTGGTGCGCAGCGCCGCGGGCGGCACCCTGTTCCTGGATGAGATTGGCGATCTCCCGCTGCCCCTGCAGGCCGCCTTCCTGCGGGTGCTTCAGGAGGGGGAGGTGCTGCCGGTGGGCAGCGCCCAGGCGGTGAAGGTGGACGTGCGGGTGGTGGCGGCCACCCACCGGGATCTGGACGCGCTGGTCGAACAGGGACTGTTCCGCAGCGATCTGCTGGCCCGCCTCTCCGGGCTGACGGTGCGGCTGCCTCCGCTGCGCGAACGCCGCGAGGACCTGGGCCTGCTGATCGGCGGGCTGCTGCGGAAGGTGGCGGCCGCCAACCCCCAGGTGGCCTTCACCCGCGAGGCCGCCCGCGCCCTGCTCTCCTACCGCTGGCCGCTCAATGTCCGCGAGCTGGAGAAGTCACTCTCGGTGGCCTCGGTGCTGGCCGGGGCGGGGAAGATCGATCTGCCGCACCTGCCCGAACAGATCCGCGCCGCCCGTCCGCTGCCTCCCGAGCCCCTCGCTCCTGCGGCCACCGGCGCCAGCCGCGAGCTGACGCCCCCGGAACAGGAGCGCAAGGAGCAGCTGCTGGAGCTGCTGCGCCGGCACCAGGGCAACGTCAGCGCCATCGCCCGCGAGCTGGATCTGGCCCGGATGCAGATCCAACGCTGGCTCAAGCGCTACGAGCTGGATCCGGAGAAGTTCCGGGGCTGACCGCCCCGCTCCCTGCAACGCCGGCTGCAACGCCCCTGCAACCCGGGGTGCAACAGCCGCCCACGGTTGCACCGCCCTCCCGCACCGCGCCAAGTGACTGATTCTCCGTCACCGCGCTGCGGCATGGCCGCTGCAATCGGGTCGATCACCCGAAAGGAAGTGATCGATGAACCGAAGAACCCCCCGCGCATTCCTGGGATTGATCGCAGCGCTGCTGGCGCCAGCGGCGATCGCCCAGGGGACGTCGGTGCTGACAGGCACCATCGTCGACGCAGAGTCCAACCAGCCGGTGCCGGACGTGGTGGTCACCGCCACCTCGCCCTCGCTGCAAGGCGAGCAGAACGTCCTCACCGACTCCGCCGGCAGCTTCCGGATCCCCCAGCTTCCACCGGGGACCTACGTGCTGCGCTTCTCCCACTCCGACTACCAGCCGATGAAGCAACCGGAGGTGGTGCTGCGGCTGGACTCCACGGTGAGGGCGAACGTGAAGCTGGCCCCCTCGGTGCTGCGGGAGGAGATCCTGGTGGAGGGAGTGACCGCCACCATCGACGTGGCCTCCGCCTCCACCGGGGTGACCCTGGACTCGGACTTCACCCGGCGGATCCCGGTCTCCCTGCCCACGGGGAAGGGAGCGGCGGCGCGGACCTTCGACTCGCTGGCGGAGATCGCCCCCGGCGCGCAGACCGATCTCTACGGAACCTCGATCAGCGGGACCACCTCGCCGGAGAACGGCTTCGTGCTGGACGGGACCACGGTCAATGACCCGGGGTTCGGGATCAACGGGACCTCGCTGACGGTGGACTTCATCGACGAGGTGAAGGTGATCACCGGCGGCTATCTGCCCGAGTACGGCCGGGCCACCGGCGGGGTGATCACCGCGGTCACCAAGTCCGGCTCCAACGAGTTCCACGGCTCGGTGTTCGGCAACCTCACCCCCGGTCCGCTGGTGGCCGCCGGGACCGAGATCCGCCAGGAGGCGGGGACCGTCTCCGGCAACGCCTCGCTGTGGAACGTGGGCGACTTCGGCTTCGAGCTGGGCGGTCCGATCGTCAAGGACCGGCTGTGGTTCTTCGCCGGGGTGGCGCCGTCCTTCACCCGCTACGCGATCGACCGGCAGCTCAACGCGATCCAGGTGGACGGCGCCGGCACCCCGCTGCTGGACGAGGAGGGCAACCAGGTCACCGCCCCGATCCCCGGCACCGCCCAGCGCTTCTTCGCCGACCAGCGGATGCTGCAGTACATCGGCAAGCTGACCTACAACCTCAACGCCGACCACAACCTCTCGGTGACCGTCAACGGCACCCCCAACCTCTCCGGCGGCGAGGGGCGGTATGCGATCAGCGATCGCACCGGCACCCCGGAGGTGGTCAACGCGGTGGGGCAGTACAGCTCGCTGGCCAGCTCGCGCTGGGTGAGCTCCCTGGACGTGGCGGCCAAGTGGGCCGGGTCCTTCCTGGAGAAGCGGCTGCTGGTGGACGCCAGCGTCGGCTACCACCACCAGGCCCGGGACATCCGCGCTTCCGACGGCACCTCCGCCGGAGAGACCACCGGCCTGGGCGCCCTGCCCCAGGTGCTGTGGACCCGCACCGAGGGCGGACAGCACTCGATCGTGGAGTTCGAACAGCTGCCCGATCCGTCGGTGTGCGGCGTGTCCGGTGAGCTGTGCCCGGTGCTCAACTACTTCTCCGGCGGCCCCGGCTTCCTCTCCGACATCACCATGGACCGGCTGCAGGGCCGGGGGGTGGTCACCGGGCTGTTCAGCCTGGGCGGGCACCACGTGTTCAAGGCGGGCGTGGATCTGGAGCAGGCCCGCTTCCAGCACACCAAGGCCTATACCGGCCGGGTGATCTACGCCGAGTCCGACGACGGGACCTACTTCCAGGACTTCCGCCAGTTCGGCTACCTGGACGGCCCGGACCAGGCGGTGGTCCAGCAGTCCCAGACCGCCCACTCGGTGGGGCAGAACCTGGGCGCCTTCCTCCAGGACAGCTGGAGCGTGGCGGACCTGTTCCTGGTCAACGCCGGCCTGCGCTACGACACCCAGATCCTGGAGGGCGGTGGGGCGCGGGCGCTGATCCTGGCCCACCAGCTCTCCCCGCGGCTGGGGGTGATCTACGACCCCACCCAGCGGGGCGCGGCCAAGGTGTTCGCCAACTTCGCCCGCTACTTCGAAAGCGTGCCGCTGGACATCGTGGACCGGCAGTTCCCCGGCGAACGGCAGCTGGTCTCGCTCAAGGACGCCGGGCTGTGCGACCCGCGCGATCCGGTGCAGGCGGCCACGGTGTGCATGAGTGACGAGGCCCGGCTGGAGTGGCGCGGAGCCACCGACGCCAACCGGCTGTGGGGGGTGACCGGGGGCACGCCCACTATCGTGGACCCGGCGCTCAAGGCGCAGTCCTCCGACGAGCTGGTGGTGGGCGGGGAGACCGAGCTGTGGTTCCTGCCCGCCGCGCGCGCCGGGGTGACCTACACCCACCGGCAGATGAACTCGGTGATCGAGGACATGAGCCGCGATGACGGGGCCACCTACTTCATCGGCAACCCGGGCGAGGGCTTCGCCACCGACTTCGAGCGCCCGGTGCGCGACTACGACGCGGTGACCGTGTACCTCAACCGCGACTTCGGGAACTCCTGGCTGGCCCAGGCCAGCTACACCTGGTCCACCCTGCGCGGGAACTACGAGGGGCTGTTCCGCGCCGACACCGGGCAGCTGGATCCGAACATCAACTCCGACTTCGATTTGCCCAGCCTGCTGGCGAACCGGACCGGCCCGCTGCCGGCGGACCGGGCCCATCAGATCAAGCTGTTCGCGGCCAAGGAGTTCCAGGTGGCCCCGAAGTTCACGGTGAACCTGGGCGGCTCCTACCGGGGGGTCTCCGGGACGCCCACCAACTACCTGGGCGCCCACGAGATCTACGGCGCCGGCGAGGCCTACCTGCTGCCCCGCGGCGCCGGCGAGCGGCTGCCCTGGGTGCACCGGGTGGACGCGCAGCTGGGGCTCAACTACCGGCTGGGCAAGGACCAGGTGATCACGGTCTCCGCGGACGTGTTCAACCTGTTCAACTTCCAGGCGGTCACGGCGGTGGACGAGAACTACACCTTCTCCGAGGCCCGCCCGATTGATCAGGGAACCCCCGCCGACCTCGGGAACCTGACCGATCCGTCGGGGAGTCCGCTCCCGTCCTCGGCCATCAATCCGAACTTCGGTCGAGCCACCGCCTACCAGTCGCCGAGATCGATCCGCCTCGGCGCCCGGATCACCTTCTAGAGAGAGGAACCACTCCCATGAGATTCACATCCACCTTCGCGGTTGTTTCCCTCTCCCTGCTGGCCGGCTGCGAGGTCGCCCAGCCCTCCATCGGCTGCCCGGTGCAACGCATCACCTGGGCCGCCCGCTTCAATCTGGTGGAGGGCCAGGCCGCCGTCGGCGACTGCACCCTCAAGGGCGGGGAGCTGCTGGGGATCCAGAAGTTCGTCCCCGCCAGCGGCCCGGACCAGCTGGTGATCAAGCCGCTGACCCTGGCGGCGCTGGACGACGGAGATCCGGAGGCTCCGCCGTACTCCCAGGGCACCTTCGCCTCCGAGCCGGACGCCGACGACTTCTGCGCCGCCACCGAGCTGACGGTGGCCAGAAAGGCAATCCCGGAGGAGGGGGTGGACGTCGCCTACCAGTGGACGGAGGTGAAGATCCTCTCCCGACCCAACGCTCCCGGTTCGCAGCTGGCCGGGCGGGTGAACTACACCGAAGGGGGCTGCACCGCCGAGTACGAGGTCTGGGCGCAGTGGCCGGCGGTGTTCTGCGACGACGAGGAGGGCAATCCCTCGGATGCGATCTGCGGCGAGGAGGGACACGGGCTGAATCTGGAGTTCGCCTCGGTCTGCGATCCCACCACCCTGCGCTGCGTCCCCGCCCAGCGCCCGCCGTCCTTCCGGTAGCCCCGGGCTGGACCTCCACCGGCGCGCGGGGCGGGCGCCGGTGGTTCGGATCAGGCAGGAGGCTGCGCGGTGGCCCAGTCCCTGGCGACTCTTTCCACCGGGGGCCACAGCTGCTCGGCCCACTGTTCGTAGCCGGCGGCGGAGGGATGGAACCCGTCGGGGCTGAAGTACTCCGGGTGGCGGGGCAGCTGCACGCGGCTAAAGCCGTACAGGTCCGCCACGGTGAACCGGGGCCGTCTCCCCAGCTGGTTGAGCAGGTCGTTGAACTCATCCAGCCGGGTCTGGAAGGCGGTGCGGGGGATCCCCAGCAGGGTCTCGATCATCGCCGCCACCGGGGCGTGGGCCAGATCGATCAGGTTGCTGACCACGATCTGCGCCCCGGTCTTCTCCAGCGCGTCGGCGATCAATTTCAGGTTCGACTTGAAGGTGCCCACCGGGATCAGCCGCCACAGATCATTGGTGCCGATCCCCAGGGTCACCAGCGCCGGTTGCTTGGAGGCGACCTGCTGCACCTGACCCTGGAGTAGATCCCGGGTGGTGGCGCCGCTGACCGCCAGGTTGAGGATCCCCGCGGGGTGTCCGTGCTGCTTGAGCCGGTGGTAGAGCCGCTCCGGGTAGCCACCGCCGCTGTCGGCTCCCACCCCCACCCCGGTGGAGTCCCCCAGCGCCACATATCGGAACAGGCCTGCCATCGGCCCACTCTAAGCGGCTCCTCCCTGCCGCGCCGCACAGCCGGCCTGTCGTCCCCAGGGCAAGCAGGCGGGGCGACACTGTCCCCCTCCCCTTGTGCGCTGGTACCCTGGCCGGCAGTGCTCACCCTCCGTCCTGCCCTCGTCGCCGCGGCCGTGCTGCTGGCCTGTCAGCCCACCCAGCCGGAGGCGCCGGCGCGGGTGCCGGAGCCCGCCGATCCTGCCCTGCGGGCGGTGGCCTTGAGGGCGGGAGGATCGGTCCGCGCCTTCGACGCCGACGGGGTCCCCCAGCTGCTGACCGACCACAGCGACCGGCGGGCCCCGGCGGGCAGCTCGCCCGAGCAGGCGGCGCGCTTCCACCTGCGTCGCTTTGCCCCCTCCCAACGGGCCGATCCCTCCAGCGTCCAGACCGCGGAGTTGGTGCGCTCCCGCTCCTTCAGTGATGACCGCCGGCTGCTGGAGTTCCGTCAGCGCGTCGACGGCGTGGAGCTGTACCGCTCGTCGGTGAAGGTGCTGCTGCGTGGCCAGGGCGGACTGGCGGCGATCAACGGACGGCTGCGGACCGCGCCGCGTCCGCTTCCGTTCAGCCTCCGGGCGGACGAGGCGGTGGCTCGCGCCCTGGAGGAGAACTCCGGCCTTGCCCTGCGGGCCACCGACCTGACGCACCGGTCCGGCGAGCGCTTCGACCTGCGGGCGCATCCGGCGCTGCAGCTCTCCGAAGGCGCCTGGGCCAGACGGGTCTACTTCCCGTTGGAGGACCGGCTGGTCCCCGCCTACCGGGTGGAGTTCTACGCCTCGCTGCCGGACAGCGCGGACTCGGAGGCCTTCCGCTATCTGATCGCCGCGGACGACGGGCGGGTGCTGGAGCAGCAGTCCCTCACTGTCAGCGAGGCCTTCACCTACCGGGTGTGGGCGGCGCCGGACTTCCGCCCGCTGGACGGTCCCCAGGAGGACTTCACCCCCCATCCCACCGGGATCCCGGACGGGGCCACCCCGCCGTTCTCCGCCCCCTCGCTGGTCACCGTGGAGGGCTTCAACCGGTTCGGCGATCCCTGGCTGCCGGCGGCGGCCACCGCCAGCGTCGGCAACAACGTGGACGCCTACACCGACGCGGTGACCCCGGACGGCTTCACCGCCGGCTCCGACCTGCGCGCCACCACCACCGGGGCCCGGACGTTTGATCGCAGCTACGACCCCCAGCTTGATCCGCTGTCCAGCCCGGACCAGCGGATGGCCTCGGTGATCCACGCCTTCTACGTCACCAACTGGCTGCACGACTGGTACTACGACTCCGGCTTCGACGAGGCGGCGGGGAACGCCCAGACCGACAACCTGGGCCGCGGCGGGGTGGCCGGCGATCCGATGAAGGTAGAGGTGCAGGACACCGCCGCCACCGCGCGGGACAACGCCAACATGTCCACTCCCTCCGACGGGGTCTCGCCGCGGATGCAGATCTATCTGTGGACCGGGCGGGAGACCCGCTACCTGGAGCTGACCCCGCCCGGCTCGCAGCTGCTGACCGGGTCGGCGGCCTTCGGGCCCCAGACCTTCAACCTCTCCGCGCCGATCGTCGCCGCGGTCAACGGCGGCACCTCCACCACCGACGGCTGTCAGTCGGTGACCACCAACCTCACCGGGAAGATCGGGCTGGTGGATCGCGGCGGCTGCACCTTCAAGGTCAAGGCCCTGAACCTCCAGAGCGCCGGCGCGGTGGGGGCGATCATCGCCGACGACGCCAGCTCCCCCGCCCCTCCGGGGATGGGTGACTCCACCGGCGCCCCGGTGACCATCCCGGCACTGTCGATCACCCGGGCCGCGGGAGTGTCCCTCCGCTCGGCCCTGGCCTCCGGCGCGGTGGACGGAAAGCTGGTCCGCACCGCCGCCGTCCTCCGGGATGGCGCGCTGGACTCCACCGTGGTGGCCCACGAGTGGGGGCACTACCTCCACCACCGGCTGAGCAGCGGCTGCGGCAACCAGCAGTGCGGCGCCTTGAGCGAGGGCTGGGGCGACTACGTGGCGATCCACATGGCACTGGAGGAGGGCGACGATCTCCAGGGGGTGTACGGGATGGCGGGCTATTCGGCCGGCGCCACCCCCCTGGCCTCCTACTTCGGAATCCGCCGCTATCCGTACAGTCTCAATCCCGCCCGCAACCCGCTCAGCTTCCGGCACATCGGGGATGGCGCGGCGCTGCCCTCCGAGGTGCCCGGGCAGCTGGCCGGAGCCGCCAACTCCGAGGTCCACAACGCGGGCGAGGTCTGGGCCCAGATGATGTGGGAGGTCTACGCGTCCTTGCAGCAGCAGCGCGGGGCCCGGACGTTCGAGGAGGTCCGCCGCCAGCTGACCGACGATGTGGTGCTGGCGCTCTCCCTCACTCCGTCCGACCCGACCTTCACCGAACAGCGGGACGCGGTGCTGACCGCGATCGCCTCCCGCAGCCATCCAGATGCCCTGCTCGCGGCCCAGGCCTTCGCCCGCCGCGGGGCGGGCAGCTGCGCGGTGTCCCCGGCGCGCGCCTCCACCACCCTCACCGGCGTGGTGGAGCACAGCTCGCTCTCGCCCCGGCTGGAGCTGGGGAGCGTGACCCTGGACGACAGCGTCCGCGCCTGTGACGGCGACGGGATCCTGGATGGGGCGGAGACCGGGCTGCTGCGGATCACCGTGATCAACTCCGGCCATGCCCCGGCCATCGGCACCCAGCTGAACGTGGGCAGCACCAGCAGCGGGGTCAGCTTCCCTGCCGGCAGCAGCCTGGTGGTGCCGGAGCTGGCGGCGCTGTCCTCGGTGGAGATGACCTTCCAGGTGACGCTGGATGGCTCGGTGACCGGCATGCCCGAGCTGGCCTTCACCCTGGGGACGGTGAACCAGGAGGCCTGCGCGGCCACCGTGGGCCAGGTGGCCACCCTGGTCGCCAACTTCAACGACCTGCCCGCGGCCTCGGCGGTGGACAGCGTGGAGAGCCCCAGCTCCGCCTGGACTCCCGGAGGAGCGGCGGCGCCCAAGGTCTGGGCGCGGGTGCGGCAGAGCGGACAGGGCCACGTCTGGCACGCCACCGCGTTGGGCCAGGCGTCGGACACCTGGCTGGAGTCTCCGGACCTGGTGGCCAGCGCCGGGGACCCGGTGGTGATCTCCTTCTCGCACCGCTACCTGTTCGAGCGGAGCTCGGGCACCAACTGGGATGGCGCGGTGGTGGAGTTCACCACCAACGGCGGCGCCAGCTGGACCGACCTGAGCACCCTGGGCGCGCTGGGCTACGGCGGGACCCTCACCGACACCTCCGGCAATCCGCTGGCCAACCGGCAGGCCTACGTGGGCCAGAGCAGCGGCTACCCGTCGATGGGCCAGACCACGGTCAGCATCGGCACCGCGCTGGCCGGGCAGACCTTCCGGCTGCGCTTCCGGGTGGGCACCGACGCGGCGGAGGGGACCTCCGGATGGGACCTGGATCAGCTGGGCCTGACCGGCCTGACCCACACCCCGTTCTCGGTGGTGGCCGAGGACACCCACCGCTGCGTGCCCGGCTGCGCGGTGGATCGGGTGGACTGCGGCGGGGTCTGCGCCAACCTCTCGCTGGACGAGCGCGACTGCGGCGCCTGTGGGACCGCCTGCGCGGCCGGGACCCAGTGCGTGGACGGCACCTGCCAGGGCACCCCGGTCACCTGCGTCGGAGGGCTGGCGGACTGCGCCGGGACCTGCGCCAACCTGGCCAGCGACAACGCCCATTGCGGCGCGTGCGGGGTGGCGTGCACCGCGGGCGAGCTGTGCGTGGCCTCGGTGTGTGATGGACCTCCGGTGGCCAACGCCGGCCCGGACCGGACGACCCCGGAGGGCGAGGCGACCTCGCTGGACGGGACCGCCAGCAGTGATCCGGAGGCCACCCCGCTCACCTTCGCCTGGACCCAGACCGCCGGGCCCACCGTGACCCTGATCGGCGCCACCGGGGCGGTGACCTACCTGACCACTCCGGAGGTGGAGGAGCAGACCGTCCTCGCCTTCCAACTGACGGTGGGCGACGGACACCACACCGCCACCGATTCGGTGGAGGTGACGATCACCCCCAAGGGCTGCGGCTGCAGCAGCGGCGCCGGCGGAGCGCTGCCGCTGTTCGGGCTGCTGGCCCTGGCCCTGCGGCGCCGCCGGGCGTAGGCGGCGCTACTTCGTCCGATGCCGCCAGTAACCAGCAATGGAATGCCCCAGTCAGACCTGTAGCACCGGGCGAGGCCCCGCCTCGCGGCAAGTCCTCTGGATTCCAGGTGTTTTTACCGGCCCGCATGTCAGCCCAGGTTGGTATAGGTGTGCCTTCAGGTCGGAGGGACCCATGGCGGTGGACGGCAACAGCGACGGGACGAAGACCCGGACCCGGCGAAGCCGTGGCCTGGAGGCGCCGTTGGCTCAGGAGGCCGCCCGGCTGGGCTTCCCCCAGGAGTTGGTCCAGTCGTTGGTCCGCGCCGGCTTTATCCGCCCCCAGAGCGCCGAGGATGGCGCAGTCCGCTTCTCCTTCCAGGATCTGGTGCTGCTGCGAAGCGCGCAGGCGCTGGCGGAGGACAAGGTCCCGGTGGCGGCCATTCGCAAGGCCCTCAAGAAGCTGCAGCAGGACCTCCCGGAGGGTCGGCCGCTCAGCGGCGTTTCCCTGGCGGCGGACGGACAGTCGGTGGTGATCCGGGACGGCGACGCCCGCTGGAATGCCGAGTCGGGTCAGGGAGTGATGGACTTCTCCGGACACATCGGCCCCCGCAGCGCGGAGGTGGCCCCCGTCTCCCAGGTGCCGGTGCTGAGGCTGTTGCCCCAGAAGGCGGCCACCGACGTGGCCTCCATCTTCCAGGAGGCTTGCGCCCTGGAGGAGAGCCAGCCCGAACGCGCCATGGATCGCTACCGGGTGGTGCTGCACCGCGCGCCCGACCACGCCGATGCCCATGTGAACCTCGGGCGACTGCTGCAGGTCCGCGGCCAGTCCAAGGAGGCGGAGGGGCACTACCGCACCGCCCTGGCGCTGTCCCCCAAGGACGCCACCGCCGCCTTCAACCTGGGCACCGCGCTGGAGGACCAGGCCCGCTGGGAGGATGCGATCCACGCCTACGCCCAGGCGGTGGCCATTGATCCCCACTGCGCAGACGCGCACTACAACCTCGCCTGCCTGTACGAGAAGACCGGCCGCAAGGCGCAGGCGATCCGGCACTTGATCAGCGCCCGGGCCGCGCGCCCGCAGTAGCTGGCTGCGCCTGGGCGCTCCGGAACCCACCCCCCCTCGGTCGCCCGGTGGGCCGCTCCCGGGGTGATCCGCGCCGGAGTCAGCGACCGCAAAGGCCTGGTCCGCGGAAACCTGATCATTTGATCAAGTTTCCGCCCCAGGACCGCGCCTCCAGCGCGGAAACTTGATCAGATGATCAGGTTTCCGCAGCGGGCCCGGTGGCGTCGGCATTGCTCCCGCCCGTGCCGGCGCTCTATTCCTCCTGATCTTCGACCGGCCAGGATTTCCGGAACGCTCCGGTCAACTTCTCCCGAACTGGCGCAGGTCCCTCGCGTGCGAACCCGCCCTGAGTCCTCGCCCCTTCCCGTGCTCGCTTGGAAGGGGCCCGAGCAGCGGGTGAGCCACCGCGACTGACCGAAACCACGGTCCGGTTGCGTGCGCACCACGACTTCGCTAAACACGTTCACTGAACACGTTTAACGAGCCCCGATGCCCACCTCCCGCGCCGACCAGAAGGAAGCCACCCGCCAGCGACTGCTGACCGTGGCGCGTCGCCACTTCGAGGCCCACGGCTTCGACGGGACCAACCTGCGTGCGATCGGGGCCGAGGCGGGGGTCTCCGCGGCGTCGGTGATCGTCCACTTCACCGACAAGCGGGAGCTGCTCCACGCCTCGCTGTTCGCGGATCTGGAGGAGACGATCAGCGGCGCGCTGCTGGGGATCCCGCCTGGCCGGTTGGGGAACCAGCTGCATTCGCTGACCGAGGCGGTGTTCGCCTACTACCTGCGGCGCCCTGCCCTCTCCCGGACCCTGCTCAAGGAGGCGCTGTTCGCCCAGGGCCCCTGGGCCGAGCGCTTCACCGCGCAGGTCGCGCGGGTCCATGGGCGGGTGGCGGAGCTTTTCGTGGCCGCGGCCGCGCGCAGCAAGGTCCGGCTCCAGCCCGACGACGCCCTGGTGTTCGGCGCCGCCTGGTTCTCCTTCTATTACTTCGCGCTCCTGGGCTGGGTGCAGGGCGCGAACCCGCAGCCGGTGCGGATGGTGGACCGGATGGTGGCGCAGCACCTGCGCGGAATCCTGCCGCGCTCTGAATGGAGGACACGATGAGCAAGCCGATGGTGAAGACCCCCGAAGGGCGCGCGAAGCTGGAGGCCTGGCACCAGACGTTCCGGGCCCGGATTCCCACCCCCACCACGGTGCGGAAGATTCCCACCGCCTTTGGAGAGACCCAGGTGCTGGTCGCCGGGCCGGCGGAGGCGCCGCCGCTGATCGTGCTTCACGGCGCGCTGGCCTCTTCCGCCCACCTGCTGGTGGAGCTGGGGCCGCTGCTCTCCCGCTTCCGGGTCTACGCGGTGGACATCGTCGGACAGTCGGTGATGAGCGCCGACGCGCGGATCCCGGTGGAGGGCAACGCCTATGGGCAGTGGCTGGTGGAGGTGCTGGACGCGCTGGCCCTGCCCCGGACCCACGTGCTGGGCGTCAGCTGGGGCGGGTTCGTGGCGCTGAGATTGGCCGCGCACGCCCCGGAGCGGATCGGGAAGCTGGCCCTGTTGGTCCCGGCCGGGATGGTCAATGGCAAGCCGCTGGAGGGGCTGTTCCGGGTGGGCCTTCCGATGATGGTCTACAGCGCGTTCCCCTCGCCGCGAACGCTGAAGCGGTTCGTCCGCAACCTGCTCACCACCCTGGACGACGACTGGATGCCGTACCTGGGTGATGCCTTCCTCAACTACCGGATGGACATGCGGATCCCGCCGCTGGCCAAACCCGAGGAGTTCGCCGCCTTCACCGCGCCCACCCTGGTGATGGCCGCGGACGACGACGTCAGCTTCCCGGGGCCAGCGGTGCTCCAGCGGGCCAAGGTGCTCTTCCCCAACCTGGTGACCAGCGAATTGATCACCGACTGCCGCCACAGCCCGCCCACCACCGATGCCTTCCGGCAGTGGCTGTGCGGACGGGTCGGAGCCTTCCTGGAGGGAGCGCCGGTCCCGGTCGCGGCGCAGGCCTCGCGATAGCGTTCAGCGCCGTGAGGAAGGCGCCGGGTCCACGCCTCCGGGGCAGGGCCTGCCCGCCTGCGTGGACCAGACCCGTGGGGAGAGCGCCGGGTCAACGCCAGTCCGCCCTCTCCAGACGGCGTGCTCCAGAGCAACGCGAGGAGTGCGTCGGTTCAGCGCACCGTCCGCGGTTTTCTCAGCGCTACCCGTTCTTCTTCTTCGCCCGCGGCGCTGCTTCCTTGCCGGCAGCAGCGGCCCGCTTCGGCGGCTTCCGGGAGGCAGCCTCCTCCTTGTCCTCCGCGGAGGTGGCGGGAGTGCTGGCCGCGGCCTTGGCCGGGGCGGCCGGCTGCTGGGCCAGGCTGGCCTTGAGGGCCTCCATCAGGTCGATCACCTGGGCGCGGGGCTCCTCGGCGGGGGCCATGGTCACCTGTTCGCCCTGCACCTTGCGGTCGATGATCTCCTGCAGCCGCTTGCGGAAGGCGTCCTCGTACTTCTCCGGGGAGAACTCCTGGGTGGCCAGCTGGTTGACGAACTGCTTGGCCAGGTTCAGCTCGGCCTCCTTCACCTCCGCCTCGCCGATCGGGACCTCGTCCAGCTTCTTGACCTCATCCGCGTACTTGAGCTGGGTGAGGACCAGGCCCTTGTCCATCGGCCGCATCAGCACGATCGACTCCCGGCCGCGCTGGGTGAACCGGGCGATCGCGCACAGCCCGGTCTGCCGCATCGCCTCGCCCAGCAGGCGATAGGCCCGGTCCGCGCCCTTGTCCGGTCCCAGGTAGTAGGCCCGGTCGTAGTACAGCGGGTCCACCTTCTCCTCGGGCACGAACTCCACGATCTCGATCGCCTTGGAGGCCGCGTCTTCAATCGCCTTGAGCTCCGCCTCGCTGAAGAGGACGTACTGGTCCTTGGCGAACTCGTAGCCCTTCACCATCTCGTCCCGGGAGACCGTGATCCCGTCCTCCTTGGGGCAGATGTACTGCTGCTTCACCCGCCCACCGCACTTCTCGTGGATCAGGTTGAAGCTGATGGAAGAAGAGGACTCACCGGTGGAGTACAGCTTCACCGGGATGTTCACGAGGCCGAAGGTGACTACGGCCGAGCTCATGGACCGCGCGGGCATGAAGCCAAGGTAACATCGGGTCTGGATGACCGCGACTCGGCGACCACGCGGGCGGGCCCAACCGCCGGCCCGGAATGAGAACCGGGGTGCTACAGGTCCGTTGCGCGGGCGACTCCCACCCCTCCCTCCACAGCCAGCTGCGCGCGAGGTGTCGCTGATGTTGGCGGAGACGGCGCCCCAGACCTTCTCCCGCGCCGGCTGGCTCTTCGAGCTCAAGTACGACGGCCACCGGATGCTGGCCGAGGTCGACCACCAGCAGGTCCGCCTGCTCACGCGCCGCAAGACCGACGCCACCGCCGATCACCCGCATCTGGTCAGGGCCTTGCGAGCGCTGGACGCGCGCGCGCTGCTGGATTGCGAGCTGGTGGCGCTGGGCGCCGACGGGCGACCGCAGTTCCAGCTGCTGCAGCAAGGCGCCCCCACCACCCTCTTCGCCTTCGATCTGCTCGGCCTGGACGGGGCCGATCTGCGCGGGTTGCCGCTGCGGGATCGCAAGGCGCTGCTCCAGCAACTGCTGGCAGGCACCACCGGCCCCTTGCGCTTCACCGATCACCTGGAGACGGAGGGGGAGTCGCTGTTCCGCCACGTCCAGTCGCTGCAACTGGAGGGGATGATGGCCAAGGACGGCCAATCGCCCTACCGCGCCGGACGATCGGCGGAGTGGCTGAAGGTCTGCGTGGATCGACGCGTGGATCTGGTCGTGGTCGGCTACAGCCTCGGCGACTCGGGCGGCATGGCGTCGCTGCACCTGGCAGGGTTCCTGGACGGCGCGCTGACCTATGCCGGCAAGGTGGGCGCGGCGATGCCCGAGACACTGCGGGCCACCGTCCAGGCGGCGCTGCAGTCGCGCCGCACGGACCTGCCCGCCTGTGCCTTCCCCAAGGGCGCCAGGAGGCCCACCGGGTCCACCGAGGTGTGGTGCGCTCCGGAGTTGAGCTGCGAGGTGCGGGTCAAGGAGATCACCGAGGCAGGCGCGCTGCGGCAGCCCCTCTTCCTGCGCCTACGGGCAGACAAGCCCCTGGAAGACTGCCTGCACCCCTTGCAGAAACGTTGACCGGTCCACGCCCCGCCCAGCGTCTGTCGCCGGCCGACCCGTACCGCGGATCAGGGGGGGAAGTTATCCAGGCCGCTGCCTGTACCATTGGCCATGGATTTCGCGCACGCATGGCTGGACGCTGAGGCGCAGGCGGGCACACACGTCGTGCAGTTCTACGAGGACGACGCCTTCCTCGCCGACGTGGTGGGCCGCTACTCGGGCGACGCGCTCCTGCAGGGGAACAGCCTGGTGTGGATCGCCACCGCGGAGCACCTGGAGTCCTTCGGGGCTGCGCTCTCCCGCTGCCGACCCTCCGCGGAGACGGCGGGCCTGCTGCTGCAGGTCGACGCCCGGCAGCTGCTCTCCACCTTCATGGTGGACGGGCAACCGGACCCGGTTCGCTTCCAGACTGCCGTCCGCCCGCTCCTGGAGCAGGCGAGCGAGAGGGGGCCGATCTCCGCCTACGGCGAGATGGTGGACCTGCTGTGGGCGGAGGGGAACTCCACCGCGGCGATCGCCCTGGAGCACCTGTGGAACGGCCTGGCCAAGGAGTGGGAGTTCCGGCTGCTGTGCGCCTACGCGATGCGGAACTTCCCCGCGGGCGCGGACGGGGACGGCTTTCTGGAGGTCTGCACCGCCCACACCCACGTGGTACCCACCGAGGAGTTCTCCCGACTGCAGACCGAGGAGCACCGCCGGCGGGAGATCTCCCAACTGCAGCAGCGGGCCCAGGCCCTGGAGCATGAGATCGAACGGCGCAAGGGGGTGGAGGCGCGGCTGACCGAGGCGCTGCGGCTGCGAGACGACTTCGTGGCCATCGCCGGTCACGAGCTGCGCACCCCCCTGACAGCGCTGGGCCTGCTGATCCAGCGGCTGGAGCGGACCGCCGCCTCGCGAAATGATCCGGAGCTGAGCCAGCAGGTCTCCCGCACCCGCCGCCAGGCCACCCGGCTCACCGGACTGGCCGAGCAATTGCTGGATGTCTCGCGGCTCTCCGGGGAGAAGATCCCGCTGCACCGCGAGCGCTTCGAGCTGGGCTCGCTGGTGAACGAGGTGGTGGCCCGCTTCGCCGACGGTGGCGCTCGCGCGCGCTGCCAGGTCACCCTCTTCGCCCCCGAGCCGATCTCCGGCTCCTGGGATCGGCTCCGGCTGGAGCAGGTGGTCACCAACCTGCTTGCCAACGCGCTCAAGTACGGCGCAGGCCAACCGGTGGCCCTCTCGGTGACCCGCGGCCTGGCCGATTCGGTCCTGCTGTCAGTCACCGATCACGGAATTGGAATCGACCCTGCGGCCCAGGCCCGCATCTTCCAGCGCTTCGAGCGGGCGGTCTCCGCCGACCACTTCGGCGGGCTGGGCCTGGGGCTGTGGATCACCCACCAGCTGGTCGAGGCCCACGGTGGTTCGATCCGGGTCCAGAGTCAGCCGGGCGCGGGGGCCACCTTCACCGTGGCGCTGCCCCTGGCCTGACCGCGGTCCCCGGTCACTCAGTCGGAGACGAACGCGGTCAGCAGGTTGAAGACCCAGGAGAGCATTCCCAGCCCTCCGAGGATCATCCCCGCCACCGCCAGCTCCCGTCCCTTCAGGGCCGGGTTGCGCCCCACCTCCTGCAATCCCAGGTAGCCCAGCACCACCGCCAGCGCGGAGGTGACGAACGGGAAGCAGCACAGGACCCCGCACACCAGCGACGCCACCGAGAGGGTGCTGTAGGTCCGCGCGGAACCGGCCGGCGCCGGTTGCGCCCAGGGCTCCAGGGGTGCGGCTCCCATCGGCGGCGGCGGAGGGAGGGGCCGGTCCTGCTCGCGTGAAGGAGCCGGAGGAGGAGGAGGCGGCGGCGGGATCCGAGAGGCCGGAGGGGAAGGCGCGTCGAAGACGGTGGTGCAGGCGGTGCACATCACCCGGCCGCCGTCGCTCCGGGTCTCGTTCGCCTGTCCGCAGTTGGGGCAAAAGACCTGCATTGGCGTGAGAATGGCCGAAGCACGGCTCGCCCGGCCAGTACAACTCGCCGAAAGGCGCACCTAGGATGGGCGGATGATCCCGCCCCTCTTGTTTGCGTTGCTGGCCACCTCGCTGGCCGCCGCTCCCGCCGCTCCTGCTCCTGCTCCGAAGACGATGCGGGTGGACTACTTCCACGCCGGTACCGCCACCGAGGAGACCTTCAGCCTGGACCGGGTGGTGCTGGAGCCGCTGCCCTGGCCGGGCAACCCGGACCGCGCCGTGGACGACAGCGGCTACGGCAAGTACCGCTTCGAGGTGAAGGACGCCCAGAGCGGGAAGGTCGTGTACTCCCGCGGCTTCGCCTCCATCTACGGGGAGTGGGAGACCACCGCCGAGGCCAAGACGCTGCGGCGCACCTTCCACGAGTCGGCCCGGTTCCCGGCGCCCACCGCGAAGGTGATCCTCTCCATGCAGAAGCGGGGCGAGCGGGGCGGCTTCCAGGAGGTGTGGAAGGCGGAGATCGACCCCTCGGACATGTTCGTGGATCCGTCGTCTCCGCCGTCCCCGGGCAAGGTGCTCAAGCTCCACCAGGGGGGGACCCCGGCCAAGAAGGTGGATCTGCTGATCCTGGGGGATGGGTACACCGCCCAGCAGCGCGCCAAGTTCGAGAAGGACGCGCGCCGGCTGACCCGGGAGCTGTTCGCGTACTCGCCCTTCAAGGAGCGGAAGAGCGACTTCAACGTCTACGGGATCTCCCCGGCCTCGGATCAGCCCGGGGTGTCCCGGCCCTCCACCGGCGTCCACCGCCGGTCGCGGATCGGCGCCACCTACGACGCGTTTGGCTCCGAGCGCTACATCCTCACCTTCGAGAACCGCGCCCTGCGCGACGTGGCCGCCTTCGCCCCCTACGAGTTCATCGTGATCCTCACCAACACCCACACCTATGGCGGCGGCGGGATCTTCAATCTCTACAGCACCGTGGCCGCGGACAGCCTGTGGTCGCCCTACCTGTTCATCCACGAGTTCGGTCACCACTTCGCCGGCCTGGCCGACGAGTACTTCACCTCCGAGACCGCCTACGCGCCCGCCACCGACCGCCTCGAGCCCTGGGAGGAGAACGTGACCGCGCTGCTGGACCCCAAGCAGCTCAAGTGGAAGGACCTGGTGGCGGAGGGCACCCCGGTCCCCACCCCGTGGGGGAAGGCGGCCTTCGAGGCGGCCAGCGCCGAGTACCTGGTCCAGCGGAAGAAGATCCGCAGCGAGAACCGGCCGGAGAAGGAGATGGACGCCCTGTTCGTCCAGCAGCAGAAGAAGGAGACCGCGCTCTTCGCCCAGGAGAAGTTCCGGGGCCAGGTCGGCGCCTTCGAAGGGGCGATGTACGAGTCCCAGGGGTACTACCGGCCCCAGGTGGACTGCATCATGTTCTCCCGGAACCAGGTCCCGTTCTGTCAGGTGTGCTCGCGCGCCATCGAGAAGGTGATCGACCTGTACGCCAGGTAGCGGGCAGCGGCACCCGCCGGCACGGGTCCTCCGACCTGGCCACGGGGTGCTGCGCGACCCGTTGCTTCGTTGCCAGTCCGCGACCGTGCCCGCTCTCCCGCCAGGCGAGCGTGCTGGCCGCGCCTCTCGTTCGCACTCCCTACCTTCTCCGGAAGGGAGATCACGCGATGGCAGACACCCGCGCCGAGCAGGACGAGCTGAAGAAGCTGATCGAGGAGTTCAAGACCGCGATGCTGGTGACGCGCGGACCGGACGGTCACTACCGCGCCCGGCCGATGGCGCTGCAGCATCAGGCGCCCGGGGAGGGGCTGTGGTTCTGCACCTCGCTGGACAGCGAGAAGATCCGCGACCTGCAGACCGATTCGCACTGCGCGGTGGCGATGCACTCCAGCGAGCGCTCCGCCAGCTACGTCTCACTCTCCGGGCACGCGGAGGTGATCCGGGACCGGCAGCTGATCCACTCGATGTGGCGGCCGGACTGGAAGATCTGGTTCCCCGATGGGCCGGACAGCGAAGACCTGGTGCTGGTGAAGTTCCAGCCGGAGCACGTGGAGTACATGAACCCGGCCGCAGGCGGACTCAAGGTCCTGCTGACCGCGCTGCGCCGACTGGTCACCCACGAGCGCACCGAGCCGACCACGAAGCATCAGGTAGATTTCCACTGAGCGGAGGGGCCGACCGGCATCACTTGGCGGCGGCACCGCCCTGGGGGCCCCTGGCGGTGCCGGGCTACCATTGAGGTGCACCGCGGGGGGGCCGGTGGTGCCGGCCCGCCCCTCAGCGGCGGCCCTTCCCCCCGAGATCTTAAGAGAGCGCTGTCCGACGGTGCCGGCCCGCCCCTCAGCGGCGGCCCTTCCCCGAGGGACCCTTGGGCGAGCTGCTGTCCTTCTCCCCCGCCGGAGCGCTGCGAACGGGCGCGGCGGGCCGGCTCTCCTTGGAGGGCGGCGGTTGATAGCGCGGAGCAGGCGCGTCGTTGTCTCGCGCCGCGCCCTTGCTGGGCGGGATCCAGTCCTCGTCGGGGGTCCGCCCCTGGCGGGGTGGCACCCACTCGCTGTCGGAGGCCGGTCCCTTGTCAGAGGGAGCCCACGGGTCCAGGTTCGACCGCTCCTTGCCCGACGGCGGCGGCGCCTCCGAGGGTCCCTTGTCCGACGGCACCCAGCCGCCCGGGTCCGAAGGTCCCTTGTCCGACGGCACCCATCCGTCCGGGTCCGAGGGTCCCTTGTCCGACGGCACCCAGCGGTCCGGGTCCGAAGGTCCCTTGTCTGATGGCACCCAGCGGTCCGGCGTCGAGGGTCCCTTGTCGTCGGGAGGCGGGCCGCGGACAGAGTCCTTCCCGGGAGGCGGCGACCAGCGATCCCTGCTGTCCTTGGCGCCGCGCTTGGCTCCCTGATCGAAGCCGGCGAAGTCGCGGTCCTTCCACCGCTGCACATCCGCGGTCAGGCTCTTGGGATTGGGCCCCACCGGCTGCCCCCGGACGTTGCCCACCGGAGTTGCCTCGTGGAAGATCGCCCGGGCTTTGGCCGGATCGATCCGGTAGCGGTAGACGTCCCGGTGATCCAGATACCGGCTGTCTACGAAGCACCACCGGTCGTAGCCATACCCATACCCATACCCGTGGGCGTAAGGGTACCCATAGGGAGGCAGAGGCGCCCACCCCACGTAGCCGCCGCCATACCGCCAGGAGACCCAGGCCGGCGCCCACCGCGAGCCGGGCACCCACACCCAGCCGTGTCCCCGCGAGAAGAACCAGTTGCCGTAGTGGAAGGGCACGTAGCCCCACTCCCAGTCGGACTCGAACACCCAGCCCACCTCGGTGTACACCCAGCGGCCACCGGACGAGTAGGGCATGAAGTCTCCACCCACCTCGGAGCGGTAGGGCCGCCACACCTGGCCGTAGCCGGGCAGATAGATCCACTCCCCGTACGGAGAGAGGATCTCGCGGTGATCCTCACGCGAGTAGGTCCGCTCGTAGAGACCGTCGGGACGCTCGACCACCGTGATGCAGCCGGGTCCCAGTGCGACCACCGCCAGCAACCCCCACCACCTTGGCCTGATCCTCACGACGCGCCTCCTCCTTCGGTCCACGGATAACCACCGTTGGGACGCAGCGCAGTCGCGGTTGATCTGCAGACGACAAGACAACTGGCGAAGAGTGCTTGCTCGCTCGGCCGCCTGTCGGGCTGTCGCCTCTGAACGACCCGGAGATCCGGATCGGGGGACCGCCCTCCCTGGCTCCTCGAGGGTCCTTGGCCCCGGGTGGTGGCCACCCGGCTCTGGGCTCAGTCGCGACGGAGGATGAACTCCAGGTCCACGGTGCTCCCCACCGGGTATTGATAGTCACCGACCCGCCGGAAGCCGTAGCTGCGATAGAAGTCCTGGGCCCTCAGGTTCTTCTCCCAGACGCCCAGATACACCGGGCCACGGCCCTGGCTTGCCAGCCAGTCCAGGGCGGTGTCCATCAGCCGTCGTCCGATCCCCAGCCCCTTGGCCGGAGGGCGAAGGTAGAGGCGATGAAGCTGTCCCGCTCGCTCGGTGATCTCCGGGTGGGGCAGGTCCGCGTCTCCGGCGACCGCGTAGCCCAGCAACCCCCCTCCCCCCTCCGCCAGCCAGGTCCTCCGGGTGGGCACCGAGAGCGCGTGCCGGATGCGGTCCGCCGAGTAGTGCTGGGCCAGGTACGCCGCCAGCTCTTCCTCGGGGTAGTGGGTGAAGGTCTCGGCGAAGGTGACGCGCGTCAACTCTGTCAGCGCGGCCAGATCCCCCAGCGTGGCCTCGCGCACGAGGATGTCCATTCCCCGCTCCTACTGTCCGGCCACTGGGGATTCAACAGTCTCCAGCCGCGCGGAGACAGCGCTGTGGACCTGGATGATGGGCTGGACAACGGCGCCACTGGGGATTCAACAGCGCGATGACGGCACTGTGGACCTGGATGATGGGCTGGGCACGGTCGCCACTGGTGGCCCTGGTTGATGGGCTGGGCAACGGTCGCCACTGGGGATTCAACAGCGCGGAGACAGCGCTGTGGCCCTGGTTGATGGGCTGGGCAACGGTCGCCACTGGGATTCAACAGCGCCGAGACCGCGCTATGGCCCTGGTTGATGGGCTGGGCAACGGCCCGCACCTGACGGTCTGACCGGGCTCAACACAACGGAGTGCCCCACGGGGCACTGCGCTGCGGTTTCCCTGCGATCTTTTCGCAGCGGAGTGACCGCAGGGGCACTCCGTTGTGTTGAACCCAGCCGCCGATGATCCCCGGTGCCCGAACTTCATTCACCGTTGCGCAGGAGAGGGATTCCGCAGCGTGGACTGGTTGCCGGCCCCGCCGAAGAGCGGCCTCCGCACTCCTCACAACGAGGGCCTCCGCTGAGGGGCCGGTGGCGGTGGACGCCGCGACGGTGCTCGCAGATGCGTAACCAAATCTCGTGATCCCGCACATCTCTTGCGCGCCGAACGGGGCTGTGATCGGAAACAGGGATGGTTCATCCCCCTTCGCAGGAGTTCGCGGGAGCTGAGTTTGGCGACCTGCGCCTATCTCGGCGCC
>JAKFFE010000017.1:0-671011 GCA_036675345.1 Myxococcaceae bacterium | reverse complement strand
CCTAGGGTTTCGGCCAAGTGCTGGAAAAAGCTAGAGAATACGGGCTGGTACGCGGGGTGCATTGCCATAAGCCAACTGATTCGTAATCAGTAGGTCTCCGGTTCAAATCCGGATGTCGGCTCAGGAATTCCCAGCGAATTGCAAGGGGTTGGCCGCTTCGGTGGCCGCCCCTTTTTTCTTGGTCGGTTCCGGGGGGTGGGTCCCGGATTACCTGGCAAGCCAAGTAAAAATTGCGGTCCGGCGCTAGACCGTTCTCCCGGATTGGCACTGACCCTCGAAACTCGTCTAGGGTCCCGGCCGTGCAAGCAGGACGCCACCTCGTTCTCGCCCTGACCCTGGGGGTCCTGGCGTGTGACGTCGCCTTCATCGAACCCAACCCTCCGGTGTTGGAGCGGGTCTCGCGGCTGATCGACCACCCGGTGGTCGATGAGCCCGTGGTGTACGCGGTACTCCTGGATCTCCACATCCCGGATCCGCTGGAATGCCGGAGCGCCACCGAGATGGTGATGGCCGCGGCCCGCTCCTTTCTCCCTCCCGGGCGCACCGGCCTGGAGCTGCCGGCCCAGGAGATTGCCCCCGGCTGCGCGCAGCCCGTCCAGCGCCGCATCGATCTGGTCGCCCTGCAAGAGGGGGTGCTGCTGGCGCGAGAACAATTTGGCGACGCCCGGGTCCGCCCGGTGTTCATGTACGTGAACAACGTGGCCCTGCCCCTGGGCGCGGATCTGCGCGCGGATCTCCAGGCGCTGCGTTCGCTGGGCACCCCCACCCGGCCGGCGGTTGTGTTCGGGGTCGGCTCCGCCGCAGTCCTGGAAGAGGAGTTCGATGCCAGCGTGGCCTGGACCTTCAGCGCCGATCCCCGACTGCGCACCGCGATCGAGAGCAATGGCCACAGCATGCTTCCGTTTCGCTCGCGGCGACCGGCGGTGGAGCTGCCGGCGCTCGGCCCGGAGCTGCTGGGGCGGGCCCAGCGGATGCTGTGGTGCAACCCCGGGGTCAACCTGATCCCCGGTGGCTTTGGCGCGTTTGCCACCGCACCGGTGGATCCGCTGCAGCCCCCCACTGTCCGCTCGGCAGAGCCCGAGGTCTGGCTGGAATGGGCCAGCCAGGTTCAGTCGGTCAGCATCCCGTTGGAGCTGGAGGTCTGCACCGCCAATTGTCTGCGGTACGTGGACGATCCGATCTACGGAACCATCACCCGCTGGAGCAACCTCACGGTCTGTCTCTCGCTGGAGCCCACCGAATGAGCGCCGTCTCCCTTCTCGTGCTTTCGCTGTGGGTCGCCGACCCGTCGGGCGAGGCCTACGGCTGGGCCACCTTTCCGCCGGCGTCGGCCCCGGGAGCAGCGCCCGCCTCGGCGCCGACCCCGTCCGCGACCTCCTCCGGCAGCGCGAACTCCGCGTCCTCCGTTGGCGCGAGCACGCAGGGGACGGGCGCCAACGCCGGGGCCACGCCCGCAAGCTCCTCGAACGCCGGGACCGCTTCCGCAGGGTCCTCGGCCACAGGTTCGGCGCCGTCCGCTCCGGCCGCTGACCCAGCGCGCACGGGATCGACGCCGTCCGCTCCGGCCGCTGGATCCGCGAGCACGGGTGCGACGCAGTCCGCTTCGGCCGCTGGCATCGCGAGCATTGGATCGGCGCCGTCCGCTGCGGCCTCGGGCGTCGCGAACGCGGGGGCCCCGGCCGCAGGCGTCGAGACCACCGGATCGACGCTGGCCCCGACCTCTGCGAGCCGTGGCGCGGTCCCGGCCGCCAGCGCATCGGCCTCGGGCGTCGTGAGCGCGGCCTCGGGCGGCACGGTCTCTGCGGCGGGCTCCGGTTCGGGTCAGACGGTCGCCTCCGCGGGAGGGCGTTCGGGCCCCAGCGTGGGCGGTCCTCCGGCCCCGTCCGCCCGCCCCGGCGTGGGCGGTCCGGTCGCTCCTTCCGAATCCCTGCCCGGGATCTCCGGGACTCCGGTCCGGGTGGAGAATCGGATCCTGGTCAAGGAGGGGCGCTTCTTCGCCACCGGCGGCTTCTCCTATCTGTTCCGCGGCGACTACTACCTCTCGCCTGCGATCTCCGGCACCGGCTCCTACTTCCTCAACGAGGGGCATGGGCTGGAGGCCAAGCTGGATGTGTTCGTGTCCTTCCTGGCCCCGGGGGCGGCGGAGGTCTTCAACGCCACCGGCCTGATTCCCGACTCCCACCGTCCGGTGGCGCGGCTGTCCGCCGGCTATCGCAACGCGATGGCCTACGGGAAGGTGATGGCCTTCAACGCCTTCCTGCTCCACTTCGACCTGCACGCCTTCGCCCACATGGGCTTTCTGTTCACCGACCGGGGCGTGGCCCCGGCGTTGGATCTGGGCCCGGGGTTCCTGGTGAAGGTCAGCCCCACCCTCTATCTGCAGTTCGATCTCCCGGTCTCGGTCAGCTTCGAGGCGCGGCAAAGTGGCCTGGTCACGGTGGGGGTGATCCCCTCCATCACTCTCGGGATCCGGCCATGATCGGCGCGGCCGTCCTCACTGCGGTCCTGACCCTCTCCGGCCCGGTGGACCGGTTCTGGGAGCGCGACCTGTTCGGGACGGTGCGCGCGCTGGCCGACCAGTCCCACCGGGTGGGCGATCACGCGGGACTGGTGACCGACCTGGTCCGGCTGGCCCAGTGCGAACCGCTGCCGCCGGTCCCCACCCAGGCCCCGGATCGCGCCGCCCGCCTGCTGGTGCGGCTGGAGGCGGCGCGCGGCGGCCGGATGGGCGAGGGGGCCCGGAGCTCCACCACCCTCTGGCGCGACCTCTACACCCCGGCGTTCTTCCGGCGGGTGCCACAGGTGAAGGCCGGCGCGCTGGTGTGGCCGGTGGAGGAGGAACGCTGGCCGGATGAGGCGCTGAACTTCCAGCTCACCCCCGGCTGTGTGGCGGCCCCAGCCGCAGCCGGAGACGAGCTGACCTTGCTGCCCCCGGCGATCGAGGCTGCCCTGGCCTCGCCCGGGCTGGAGGGGATCGCGGCCACCACCTCCTACCAGCTGACCGTGCTGCAGCTGCGGGCCGGGAAGCTCGAGGCGGCGCAGGCCTCCGCCGCCCTCCTGGATCCCGCCCGGCTGGAGCCGATCCCTTCCGCCAACGCCCGGCTGATGCGCCTGGAGCTGGGGATCGATCCTCCCGAGGGCTACCTGGAGCTGGTGGCGCTTCCGGAGCTCCAGCCCGTCGACCTGCACGTGCGGGCCAGGGCCTCCGGGGTGCTGATCGGCCAGGGGCGCTATCTGGCCGCGGTGGAGGTGACCACTCCCGCGCTGGAGGCGGCGCTGGCTCCTTCCCGGACCCCGGGCGGGATCGCCCAGGACCTGCTTTGCCGCCACCTCACCGCGCTGGTGGGGGCGGGCCGGCTGGACCCGGCGGTGGCGATCCTCCCGCGGACCTTGAAGACCGGCGCCCCGGAGACTGAATCGTCGATGCAGTGTCTGCGCGAGCTGGCCCTGGAGCTGGCGTCCTTGCGCAAGCTGGACACCTTCACCGAACAGTTGATCGCCCTGGCCGGGCCGGCGGAGAAGGACGGCGAGCGCTGGGTAGAGGCGGGGTCCCGCGCCCTGGCCCGCCGCCAGCTGGAGGTGGCGCACGCGCTGGCCACCCGGGCCACCACCTTTGGTCCGGGGCGCGCCCGGCAAGGGGGAGACATCCTGCTGGCGGAGATCGCCTGGGCCCGCGGAGATCTGGAGGGCTTCGCCACCCGCCTGGCGGCGCTGTACGGCAAGCAGGGGCGGGAGAGCGCCCGGCTCCGGGGGGACCGGGAGAAGGCCGCCCTGGTCGCCGGAGCAGCGCTGGTGAACCGGATGGAGCAGCAGCCGTTGCCCGAGCTGCGGACCCGGTTGCTGGAGGCTCTGCGAACGTTCCGCAAGGAGGCGCTGCGCAAGAACCAGCCCGCCGCGGAGGCGCTGCTGGCGGCGGGGGAGAAGCGGGCCCGCAGCGCGGCCAAGGGCAGCACGGCGGTGGCGGTGGTGGCGGTGGGCGACATCCAGGTCACCTTCCAGCCGCCCCGCATGGCCCCCACCGCCTCGCCGGTCGACTATCCGGAGCCCTACTCGCTGCTGGCGGTGCCGGCACCGGACGGCTCCTTTCATCCCTGGGTTCCAGCCACCGCCGCGGCGGTGGAGGTGAGTGATGCAACTTAGGAGGTTCCTTGTTTGCGTGGCCGTCGCCTCGGCCGTCACCGGGGTGGCCCAGACGCCTTCCCCCCCGCCGGCGGGGCCCTCGCGGCCCACCGCGGAGGGTGCGCCCGAGCCCCACGAGATGCCGGTGCGGATGGGGCTGCGACCCCGGCGCGAGAAGCACCCTGGCCAGCGCTACACCGAACAGATGGTGTTCGGCCCCACCCAGAACATCAACGCCAGCGACGCGCTGGACGAGATGCTGGACGAGCTGGCGGCGGACATCGCGATGCTGGGCGCCGCGCAGGTCTCGCCGATCCTGCTGGATCACGTCGGGGTCTCCTCCAACCTGAACCCGGAGTTCTCCCGCATCCTCCAGTCCCGGCTGGTGGCCGCGCTGCACCGGGTGGCCAACGTGGCGGTGCAGCGCTGCTACGAGTGCGACTCCACCGTGGCCCGGGTGGAGAACGCGGAGTGGGTGGTCTCCCGCGGGATCGTGGCCAAGTCCGACCTGGTGGCCTACGCCCGTCAGTACAACTCCCGGGTGGTGCTGACCGCGGATCTCTCCTTGCACGAGAACCCCAACGGGATGGCCCTGGACATCCAGCTGGTGCGGGCGGACGACGCGGCGATCGTCTTCGCCGAGCAGTACCGCTTCCGTCCGGAGGATGGGCTGCTGTACCGCACCGCGGATCGCGCCCAGTCCCGGGAGGCGCGGCTCAAGGACCTGGAGGATCGGCTGGCCAACCGGCCCCACTTCAAGCACAGCGCGGTGCTGGGGGTGACCAACATCCGCGCCTCCAACCACCCGCGCGGGGACTTCGCCGCCAGCGTGATCAGCTACCGGTTGCTGGAGGCCTTCGGGGTGGAGCGCGAGTGGCGCTTCGGGATCTCCGGCAGCTACCTGCTCAACCCCACCCGGCTGGTGGGGCTGGTCCCCCAGGCGATCATCGGCCGCCGGGTGACCATGGACAGCCTCTATCTGCCCAACTGCCACGTGCTGGGCAGCTTCGGGTACTTCATCACCCTCGACACCCAGGCCGGGCTGCAGAACACCCGGGGGGCGCCGCAGTTCGCGCTGGCGGGGGAGTGCATGATGGTCCACCGCTTCTCGGTGAACCTGCAGCTGGCCTTCTTCCCTGAATTTCCGCTCACCGAAGGTGGGTACAACGTGGGCGGCGGGGTCATCCCCACGGCCGGGGTGAGCTACTCATGGTGAACGCGCGAATCGTGTTCGGCGCGGTGCTGCTGGCCGGGATGTTCTGGGCCTGTGAGCCGGCCCGGCGCACCCTGGTGATCCCCGACGAGATGCGGGCCAAGAAGCCGCCCCCCGCCAAGGTTGGCAAGGGCACGGTGGAATCTCCCCGGGTCCTGGAGCCGGCCGCGCCCACCCACCCGGGCACCTACACGGTGCGGTTGGCGGAGAGCGGCCGGCTGTGGGAGGTGGATCTCCCCGAGTCCTCCGGTGGCTACCAGGTCCGGGTGCCGCTGGCCGGCAACGGCGCCGGTGGGATCCCGGAGATGGCCACCGAGGCCGACCGACAGCTCCACGAGGGCGGGGCGGCCGACGGAGGCGCCGAGATCACCGCCGATGGCAAGCGGGTCGATCCCCGGACCGGCTTCTCGCAGAAGAGCTACCTGGGCAGCCTGGCCAGGGTGAACGAGCTGTACCGGGCCAAGCGCTTCGAGCTGGCGCTGGTGGAGCTGGTGCGGCTGGAGCAGCAGTTCCCGGAGGACGGCCGGATCCTGGCAATGAAGGGTTCGTTGCTGGTCCGCCTCCGCAAGATTCCACAAGCGCGCGAGGCCTATGAGCGCGCGTTGACCATCAACCCGGAGGACATCGGCGTGGCCGAAGCCCTGCGGGAGATCTCCGAAGGGGAGTAGCGATGCACGTCATCATCGGCCTGTTGGGCCTGGGTCTGGTCATCCGGTACGTGCTCTCCGGAGAGCACTCCGCCTTTACCGGGGTGGTCCACATCCCGTCCCTGATCCTGCTGGCCTCCGGTCCGGTGTGCGTGGTGGTGGCCACCTACCGTCCGCGCGAGCTGGTGGCCGCCTTCCGCGAGCTGTGGGTGTCGCTGCGCTTCGACCCGGTGGCCTCGCGCGCCGGGCTGTACGACGCGCTGACCCGCTTCGCCACCGAGGTCCGGGGGCGCCGGCAGGGCGCGGCGCTGGAGATCTCGGATGCGTCGGACAACGCGCTGCTCAAGCAGCTGGCGCCGCTGGTGGTGCGCCAGTACACCGCCGAGGAGATCGAGCGGACCGCCAGCACCGCCATCTTCGTGCGGATCAGCGGGATGAAGCGGTCGGAGGACGTGTTCCAGACCCTCTCCCGGGTGGCGCCGGCCACCGGGCTGATCGGCACCGTGCTGGGGTTGATCAGCTTGCTCAAGGATCTCTCCCGCTTCGAGCAGCTGGGCCCTTCGATGGCGCTGGCGCTGTTGTGCACCCTCTATGGCCTGCTTTTGGCCAACGCGGTGTACCAGCCGCTGGCCCGCCACATCCGCACCCACGCGGCGGTGGTCACCGAGGAGGCGAAGCTGGTCACCCGCGGGCTGGTGCTGGCCGCCGAGGGCAAGCCGCTGGCGGACGTGCGCCGGCTGTTCGACACCGGGGGCGCGCCGGGCGCCGCCTCCGCGCCGCCCAACCTGGCCGTCGGCGGGGAGGGGTAGGCGATGGCCGATCCCGATCTGGAGCCGCTGCTGGCGGACGAGGGGGGCGACGAGCTGTGGCTGATCAGCTACGCGGATCTGCTCACCCTGCTGTTGGGCTTCTTCGTGCTGCTGATTGCCGCCTCCCCGGTGAAGCTGTCCCGCTTCGAACGGCTGGCGGACGCGATCTCCGGCAAGAACGACGCGCCGCTGGTGGACCTCAAGGAGAAGGTGGACCAGCTGATCCAGAAGGAGAACCTCACCGAGAAGGTCGTCACCCGCGAGGACCTGGACGGGCTGGCGATCGAGTTCAAGGACGCGGTGCTGTTCGACTCCGGATCGGCGGACCTGCGCCCGGAGGGGCGGGAGGTGATCGCCAAGCTGGCCGGGATGATGGGCACCTTGCCCAACCGGCCGGTCACCATCGAAGGCCACACCGACGATGTCCCGGTGCGCGCCGGGCGCTTCCAGTCCAACTGGGAGCTCTCCTCGCAGCGGGCGATCAACGTGCTGGGCTTCCTGGAGGCCAGCGGGCTTCCCAAGCGGCAGATGGCGATCAAGGGCCTGGCGGACACCAAGCCGATCGCCAGGAGCGGCACCATCGACGAACAGCGCGCGGCCAACCGCCGCGTCGTCATCCGGGTGGAATAACGCATGCGCACCACGACCTTCCTTGCAGTTCTCCTGTGGGCAGTGGGCGCCAGCGCGCTGGCCCAGACCCCCAGCGCCCGGCTGCGCGCCGAGACCGAGGAGCGCGCCCGCCGGGAGGTGGGTGACCTGTTCGGCACCCTCTGCCCCGAGCAGTGCGTGCTGCTCTCCGTCCAGGCCGGCGTGGACGATGAGCCGATCTCCACCGGGGTGCCCGGGTTCGAGGCGCTCTCCGGCGCGGCCTCGGTGCCGGTGCTCAAGACCCTGGCGGTGCAGGTGGTGTTCGACCAGGCGCTGCCCTCCGCCTTCCGGACCAAGCTCAAGGGGCTGACCTCGCAGAAGCTGGCCGCCCACGGGGTGGAGCCCTCGGTGGTGGTCCAGGCGGTGACCTTCCCGCCGCGCAACGCGCCCCACCTGGAGGCGCCGGAGCGGCAGCCTCCCGCTCCTGCACTCCCGGCACCGGCCGAGCCTGCCGGGGAGGAGGCGGCGCCGGTGGTCCCCCAGCCGCTGGGGGCGCGGATCACCGAGGCGCTGATCCCCGCCGCGCCGCTGCTGGCGGTGATCGTGCTCTTGATCCTGGGCACGGTGATGGTGGGAACGCTGCTGTATCTGGCGGTCCGCCGCGCCCACCCCACCGCGCAGGAGGGCGGCTACTGGGAGGAGGGACCGCTGGCGGAGACGGGCGCAGCCCAGTCCTCCGAGGCCGGATCCTTCCCCGAGGAGCGGCTGCGCCGGCTGGAGCGGGCGCTGATCGAGGACCGGCCGCTGCGCAACCTGGTGGTGCGCCAGGCGCTCTCCCACGGGGAAGCCGCGAAGGTCGCGGTGTGGACCCGGGAGTTCGGCCAGTCGCTGCTGGACGACGTGCGGGCCGACGCGATCGGCCTGGACGGGCTGGGGGAGGCGCTGGCCACCTCCCAGGCCCTGGATGGCAAGGCCCGCACCCAGGCCCTGTTCGAGCTGGAGGGCAGGGTGCTGGCCGCCTCGCTGCATCAGCGCGGAGATCCCGCCGAGCAGGCCTTCGCCTTCCTGGAGGGCGTCCCTCCCGAGCGCTTCGCCGCCGCCTGCCGGGCGATGCCGGTGGCCGCCGCGGAGGTGGTCCTGCGGTACGCGCGGGCGGATCAACGGGCGGCCGCGATCCGCGAACTTCCCCCCGGTCAGCAGGCCGAGCTGGCCCTGGCCTGGGGCCGCAAGCCGGAGGTCTCCACCCGCTATGCGATCACCGTGGCCGAGGAGCTGCGCCACCGGATCTCGGAGACTGCCGGAGGCGCCGCCCAGTCGGAGCGGCTGCTGCGGGAGATCGTGGGCGCGTTGCCGCGGGAGCAGCAGGACCGGGTGGCGGAGCGGCTGGCCAGCGAGAGCGGCGGCCAGCGGGTGTTGCTGACCGAGTCCTCCCTGGCCACCGCGCCGGCGGAGATCCTCTCCGCGGCGCTGCTGCAGCTGCCCTCGGCGCGGATCGTCACCTACCTCAGCGGGACCGAGGACGAGCTGCGGGAACGTCTGCTCAAAGCCTGTCCGGCCCGCATCCAGAACGAACTTCGTGAAGAACTGGGCGCTGCGCCCGCCGCCGGCCGGGAGGATTACATCGCCGCCCGCCGACAGGTGCTAGATGAAGTGCAACGCGAGCTTGGCCGCCGGGGTCTGGGGCTCGATGAGTTGACGCGGTGGAAGGGCACTGGCCCGTCCGCCGCGCGTGAAGGGGGTGTCGTATGAGGCGAATCGGGATCCTGTCCCTGGGCGCGGTGCTTTCGTTTGCTTGTGTCCCCTACGAGCTGAACCCGGACGCCGGCTGGGACGGGGGAGGGGAAGGTCCGGACAGCGGGCACCCTGACGACGGCGGCAGCCAGGAGTTTCCGGACGGCGGCGGTGGGGTCATCTACCCCGACGGCGGGGTGACGATTCCCCTCTGCCAGGGTTACGATCCCAAGGGCCTGTGCATCGAGATCCAGCCGCCCGGCGGCGGAGGCCCCGAGGTTCGTGACTTCCCCGGCTCCGGGGTGGGCGGCGATCCAGGCACCGGGGTCCTGTTCCTGGTCCGGATCGATCGCGGCACCGCCAACCTCGCCGCGCGGTACGAGGTGATGGTGCAGCAGGCGCTGGAGGAGCTGTCCGACGCCAAGCTCTCGGTGCACTCGGTGGCCGTGGCCTCGCTGTACTCGGGACAACTGCTGTGGAGCCCGAACCTGGGCACCTCGCTGGCGGGGGTCCTGACCCAGGCCGCCGCCTCCACCGACGGAAATCCCGACCTGCCCTGCACCACCGCCCATCTGGCCTCGCTGGCCGCGGACCTGCCGACCCGGACCGATCCCAGCGGGTGGCCGGTGTTCACGACGCCGTTTAGCGCCTTCATGGTGATCGTCCTCGAGAGCGGGGCGCGCCCCTACCAGCCGGGGGAATCCGCCTGCGAGGTGGGCGGCGCCCCGGCCATTGCCCACTTCACCCCGGAGACCGCCAGCTGGCTGGCCACCCCGACGGGTCGCAGCCTGCCCCGGCCGCAGGTCCAGTTCGTCACCGTCGCCACCCCGGAGGGGGTCACCACCGCCGAGATCAAGACCGCCTGCTCCCAGACCAGCATGGACCCGTCGGCGATCGACAGCCTGGAGGCCTCGCCGGTGGCCTTCATCGGGCCGTTCGCCAGTGGGTTGAACAGCGCCCAGTCGGACTCCGCCAAGCAGCTGGACTTCTGTCCCCAGTACGCCGGGAAGTGGGCCAGCAACATCTCCTCCACGGCCCGGAGCTGGGTGTCCCGGTTGCGCGCCCAGCCGAAGTGGGAGTGATGCGCAGGGGCCCTGCCGTCCCTGCCGGTCGGCTCCCGCGCCGGGGCGCTGGGCGTCGACGGCTGGCTTCCCGGCGGCCCCGTCCGTCCCGGGCCGGGCGCCGGGTGCTGATCGGCGCCGGGTTGGCGCTGTTGCTGTGGTGGCTGTGGCCGGCCGCCTCCCCCCCGCCGGTGGAAGAGCTGCCGGTGGCGGAGGCCACCCTCCCCGAGGGCCAGGGGAAGGATTCGAAGCCCAGGCTTGCGCCCCGAAAGCCGGTCCAGCCGGTGGCCCGGGTGGAGCAGAAGAGCCCGGAGGTGGACGCGGCGGCGCTGCGAGAGGCGATCGCCAGGCGCTCGAAGGACCTGGAGGTCTGCAACGCCTCCGGAGCGCCGGAGCGGCTTCACGCCAAGCTGTTGATGACCCGCAAGGGAACCGTGAAGTCGGTGGGCCTCTCCCACGCCGGACAGGTCCCCGCCCCGGTGGCCAGCTGTGTGCGGGACCGGGTCCGCGCCTGGACCTTCACCGAGCTGGCGCTGAGCAGCGAGGTGGAGGTGATGGTGACCTTCAGCCTCACCCCCGGACTGGCCGGCGCCACCGGGGGATAGCGGCGCTGCCTGTTGGCTGTCCGACCGCTGCTTGGGACGGCAGCAATAGTTGATGCCCGCCGCCGCACCTCTCCCTACGTTGCCGCCATGTCCCAGCGCGGCCTCCATGGAACCGAGTTCATCGACGGGGGCGTCCGCTTCCGTGTCTTTGCCCCCACCGCCCAGATCCTGCACCTGCGCTGGAAGGGCCAGCTGCTGCCGCTGACCCGGCGCGAGGACGGTCTCTTCGAGCGGTTCGTGGAGAGCGCGCGCCACGGTGACGCCTACAGCTACGTGTTCGAGGACGGGCGGGTCCGTCCGGATCCGGCCACCCGCTGGCAGCAGGGGACGGTGCACGGCGAGTCCTCCCTGTTCGATCCCGGCCAGCACTCCTGGAAGGACGCCGGCTGGAGGGGACACACCCTGGCGCAGCTGGTGATCTACGAGCTGCACTTGGGGACCTTCACCGAGGAGGGCACCCTCGACGCCGCCCTGGCGCGGCTGCCGGACCTGGTGGAGCTGGGGATCACCTGCGTGGAGCTGCTGCCGGTGCAGCCGTTCCCCGGGGAGCGCAACTGGGGCTACGACGGGGTGGCTCCGTTCGGGGTGCAGCACTCCTACGGAGGCCCGGCCGCGCTGCAGCGGTTCGTGGACGGCGCCCACCGCCTGGGGCTCTCGGTGTGCCTGGACGTGGTCTACAACCACCTGGGACCGGAGGGGAACTACCTGCGGGACTTCGGTCCGTACTTCACCTCCCGGCACAAGACCCCCTGGGGAGATGGGCTGAACTTCGATGGCCCGGACGCGGGGCCGGTGCGGGCGTTGATGGTGGAGGCGGCGGTGCAGTGGGTGCGCGACTTCCACGTCGACGCCCTGCGGCTGGACGCGGTGCACGCCATCGTGGATGACAGCCCCACCCACCTGGTGGCGGAGCTGACCGCCGCGGTGCAGGGGGAGGGGCAGCGGGCGGGCCGGGAGGTCCACCTGATCGCCGAGAGCGATCTGAACGATCGCAAGCTGGTGGAGCCGCCGCCCGGAGGGTGGGGAGTCTCCACGGTGTGGGCCGATGATCTCCACCACGCCGTGCACGCGCTGCTCACCGGGGAGCGCGCGTCCTTCTACGCGGACTACGGTGGACCGGAGCAGGTGACCCGCGCGCTGTCCTCGGGCTTCGTGCTCCAGGGGGAGCGGTCCATCTTCCGGAAGAAGCCCCACGGGACGCCCACCGCCGGGCTGGCGCCGGCGCGCTTCACCGTCTGCGCGCAGAACCATGACCAGGTGGGCAACCGCCCCGGGGGCGAGCGGATCACCCAGCTGTTGCCGTGGGAGGCCCTCCCGGCGGTGGCGGCGCTGACCACCCTGGGCTCCGGGCTGCCGATGCTGTTCATGGGCGAGGAGTACGGGGAGACGCAGCCGTTCTTGTACTTCACCAGCCACGGGGATCCGGAGCTGGCCCGCGCGGTCTCCGAGGGTCGCAAGGCGGAGTTCATCGCCGCCGGCGAGGTCCCCGATCCGCAGGCGGAGGAGACCTTCCAGGCCAGCAAGCTCACCCATCGCCGCGACGGGCGTCACGGGGCGCTGCGCGAGATCTACCGCAGCCTGCTGGCCATTCGCAGAAAGCACCTGCCGTCGATCAGCGCCGGCTGGCCGGAGGTGAAGGCCACCGGACGGACCTTCCGGCTCCAACGCCCGGGGCTGACTGTCACCGTCAACCTCTCTCCCGAGCCGAGTGGGGAGCTTGCTGCCTGGGGCACCCTGGTCGAGGAGAGCTGAGGCCGCGTTCGGTTCAGCCCTCCGCCTCCAGCCACAGATCCCCGCAGGTCTGACAGCGCATCCGCACCCCGCCGGGGAAGACGCCGTCGGTGTAGATCCACGGCTGCTGGCCGGACTGCTTGCACTGCCCGCACGGCGCCCCGCGGGGCCGGATCTGCAGCGCCTGCTCGAACGGCGGCACCCGGAGGGTCTTCATCCAGTCGATCACGAACCGCTCCGACCAGTGCACGTCCAGCGCGTGCTGGCCGGAGGTCAGCCCGTGCTTGAGCGCGAAGTAATAGACGCGCAGCCGCGCCCGGTGGTCCCGCATCCCCCGCTTGGAAAACTCCCGGCCCAGCGCGGTGACCAGCACCAGGAGGTCCTCCCTCTGCATCCGGCTAATCTGAACGGAGGTTCAGTGAAAGACAAGCGGCGGGCGGTGTGGGTGCGTCCTTGCGAACGGTGTCCGGGGCGGCCTATGAGGCGGCTGTCGCTAGGGGAGCCCCTTTTCCAGGGGCTGAGACGGTCGATGTCCGGCCAGACCCTTTGAACCTGAACCGGGTCATTCCGGCGGAGGGAAGCGGCGAGCCGGCAGTTCGCGTCTCGTCATTTCCGTCCGGGTGGGCGTGAAAGAGGACGAGATGAGCGGATCGAATCGGCTGCACGTGGACTCCAAGACGCTGGCCGGGATCTCCCGGGGCCCGCTGCCCGGGTCGCGCAAGGTGTACGTGCCAGGCACCCTGCACCCCTCGGTGCGGGTGCCGATGCGGGAGATCTCCCAGACCCCCACCCGCTCCGGGAAGGGCGCCGGGGCCCAGCTGCTGCCCAACCCGGGGATCGCGGTCTACGACCCCAGCGGTCCGTACACCGATCCGGACGCCACCATCGATCTGCAGCAGGGGCTGGCGCCGATCCGCGAGGAGTGGATCCGCGCCCGCGGGGACGTGCAGGAGCTGCGTGGGATCAGCAGCGAGTACGGCCGGCTGCGGGAGGCGGATGCACGGCTGGACGGGCTGCGCTTTGCCCACCGCCGCCGCCAGCCGCTGATGGCCAAGCCGGGGGCCAACGTCACCCAGATGCACTACGCCCGGAAGGGGATCATCACCCCGGAGATGGAGTTCATCGCCATCCGGGAGACCCAGCGCCAGGTGGAGTCGCTGGCCCATCAGCACCCGGGCCACTCCTTCGGCGCGGCGATCCCCCAGCAGATCACCCCGGAGTTCGTGCGCGAGGAGGTGGCTCGCGGGCGGGCGATCATCCCCGCCAACGTGAACCACCCGGAGCTGGAGCCGATGATCATCGGCCGCAACTTCCTGGTGAAGATCAACGCCAACATCGGCAACTCCGCGGTCAGCTCCTCGATCGAGGAGGAGGTGGAGAAGCTGGTGTGGTCCACCCGCTGGGGCGCGGACACGGTGATGGATCTCTCCACCGGCAAGCACATCCACGAGACCCGGGAGTGGATCCTGCGCAACGCGCCGGTCCCGATCGGCACCGTGCCCATCTACCAGGCGCTGGAGAAGGTGGGCGGCAAGGCGGAGGAGCTGACCTGGGAGATCTACCGGGACACCCTGATCGAACAGGCGGAGCAGGGGGTGGACTACTTCACCATCCACGCCGGGGTGCTGCTGCGCTACGTGCCGCTGACCGCCAAGCGGGTCACCGGGATCGTCTCTCGCGGGGGTTCGATCCTCGCCAAGTGGTGCCTGGCCCACCACAAGGAGAACTTCCTCTACACGCACTTCGAGGAGATCTGCGAGATCATGAAGGCGTACGACATCAGCTTCAGCCTCGGCGACGGCCTGCGTCCGGGTTCGATCGCCGATGCCAACGACGCCGCCCAGTTCGGTGAGCTGGAGACCCTGGGCGAGCTGACGAAGATCGCCTGGAAGCACGACGTGCAGACGATGATCGAGGGCCCGGGCC
The DNA here is from genome assembly GCA_036675345.1 of Myxococcaceae bacterium. GTDB lineage: Bacteria > Myxococcota > Myxococcia > Myxococcales > Myxococcaceae > JALYOC01. The sequence continues at coordinate 656,581 of JAKFFE010000017.1, read as the reverse complement.
ACGTCCCGATGCACCTGATCCAGGAGAACATGACCAAGCAGCTGGCGGTGTGCGGCGAGGCGCCGTTCTACACCCTGGGGCCGCTGACCACCGACATCGCGCCCGGCTACGACCACATCACCAGCGGGATCGGCGCGGCGATGATCGGTTGGTTCGGCTGCGCGATGCTCTGCTACGTCACCCCCAAGGAGCACCTGGGGCTGCCGGACAAGAACGACGTCCGCGAAGGGGTGATCACCTACAAGATCGCCGCCCACGCCGCCGACCTGGCCAAGGGCCACCCCGGCGCGCAGCAGCGGGACAACGCGCTGTCCAAGGCCCGCTTCGAGTTCCGCTGGGAAGACCAGTTCAACCTGGGCCTGGATCCGGAGCGCGCCCGCGAGTTCCACGACGCCACCCTGCCCGCGGACGGCGCTAAAGTCGCGCACTTCTGCTCGATGTGCGGACCCCAGTTCTGCTCGATGAACATCAGCCAGGACATCCGCGATGACGCCGCCGCCGCCGCCGGGATCCCCGCCGAGGCGGAGAAGGGGATGCAGCAGAAGGCGGAGGAGTTCCGTCAGGGTGGGGCGGAGATCTACCGGCCCAGCTAGGGCCTCGGAGATCCCGGGGGCCGCGGCCGCTGCGCCGCGGCCGACCGAGGGCGGAGATCGTCCGGCCCAGCTAGGGCCGCGGAGATCCTGGGGCCGCGGCAGAATGCGCCGCGGCTGACCGAGGGCGGAGATCGCCCGGCCCAGGAGAAGGGCCGCGGAGTTCCGAGAGACCGTGGGTGGAGCTCCCTCGGCCCAGAGCGGGCCGGCGGGATTGGGGGCCGCGGCGAAGACGCCGCGGCCGACCGCTACTTCTCTTCCGCCAGCGCCTTGAGGTGGATCGGCTCGCCGCGAGCCTCCAGCTCCTTGGGGCGGATCACATTGTGGAGGTGGGCGGCTTCCCCTGCACCGTTGGCGTGGTCCACCGCGGCGTCCAGGCGTTCCCCGGCGGCGTGCTGGGCGGCCTCGGCCTCGCGGGCCCGGGCCTCGATCTGCTGCTGGCTGAGCAGCTTCTCCGCCACCATCTCCTGCTTGATCTTCAGCAGGCCCTGCTCGCCGATGTCGGAGAAGGCGCGGACCACTTCCGGATCAAACTGGGTCCCGCCGCAGCGCTGGATCTCGGCCACCGCGTTGGCGAAGGTGGTGCCCTTGCGGTACGGGCGGTCGGAGGTCATCGCGTCCAGGGTGTCGGCGACGGCGAAGATCCGGGCCCCGACGTGGATCTCGTGCTTGCCCAGCTTGCGGGGGTAACCGCCGCCGTCGAACCGCTCCTGGTGGGAGAGGACGATCGACGCCGGGGTGTCCAGGAAGGGGATGGCCCGGATCATGTCGAACCCGATCTGGGGGTGGCGCCGCATCTCGGTCCACTCGTCCGGGGTCAGCTTGCCCGGCTTGAGCAGCACCGCGTCCGGCACGCCGATCTTGCCGATGTCGTGCAACAGCGCGCCGCGGCCGATCTCCTCCAACTCGCTGCCGGTGATCGTCATCCGGTCGGCGATGGCCGAGGTGTAGCGGACCACGCGCAGCGAGTGGTCAGAGGTCTCGTGCTCCCGGGCGTCCAGGGCCGCCACCAGGGCCAGCAGGGTCTGCTGGTAGGTGCTGGCGATGTCCCGCAGCGCCTGGCGCAGCTCGGTGGTGCGATCCCGGACCTTCCGCTCCAGCTTCTTCTGGTAGCGCTTGCGGGCAACTTCGATCCGCCGCTTGGCCAGCGCGCGCTCGATGGCGCGGATCAGGTCGGTGAGCTTGGGTGGCTTGAGCAGGTAGTCCACCGCGCCGCGGCGCAGGCAGTCCACCGCAGCCTCGGTGTCCCCATACCCGGTGAGCATGATCACCGAGGTGTCCGGATGCTTCTGCCGGAAGTTCTCCAGCAGCCACAGCCCATCCCGGCCGGGCATCTTCATGTCGCTGATCACCAGCGGGGTTTCTTCAGCCAGCGCCAGGTCCAGCGCCATCTCCGCACTGCTGGCCACCACGCAGTTGTAGCCCTCCTCCTTGAGGAGGACGGAGATGACGTCTCGAACCGACTCGTCGTCGTCCACGATCAGGATGCGTGGAGGCGCGGTGGGGAGAGAATCGAAGGTGTTGGTCTCGACGAGGGGCAATGTTTACCGGCTCCGCCAGGGGGCGCAGATTGTCCTGCAGAGTAGAAGAGCAGGGCCTTCTCGCACAAGAACCCCCATCCAGTGAATCTGGAGATTTCCTGGAGGGGGAGCGTCCAACCGCTCAGGCGTGCTGAAACCGCGCGTAACCAAAGGGTTCCAGTGGGAGCGAAGGGGTGCGACCAAGCACCAGGTCGGCCACCAGGCGAGCGGTGATCGGGGTGAGGAGGATGCCGTTGCGGAAGTGACCGGTGGCCAGGAACAGCCCCTCCGCCGGTCCGCGGCCCAGGATCGGGAGGTGATCCTCGGTGTACGGACGCAGCCCGGCCCAGAACTCGCCCACCTCCGCCTGCTCCAGGGCGGGGCACAGCCGCAGCGCCATCGCCAGGATCCGGGACAGGCCCCCGGCGGTGACCTGCTTCTCGAAGCCCACCATCTCCATGGTGCTTCCGGCGATCACCCGGCCATCCGCGCGCGGGACCAGGTAGCCCTGATCGGAGAACAGGATCCGCTCGAACGGGGGCAGCCGCAGCTGCAGTTGCAGCATCTGTCCCTTGGCCGGGCGCACCGCCTGGGGAGGCAGCTGGCTGCCCTGGACCAGCCCGGACCAGGAGCCGGCGGCGACCACGGTGGCGCCCGCCTCGATCCGTTCTCCCTCCAGATCCACGCCCACCGCCCGCCCGTCCTTCATCACCACCGATCGCACGTGCCCGCTGCGGAACTTCACCCCCGCGCGGGCCGCGGCCATGGACAGCGCCCGGACCAGCAGCCGGCTGTCGACCTGGTGGTCATCCGGAAAGTACGAAGCCGCCAGCACGGCGGGGGAGAGCGCCGGTTCCAGCGCGCGGGCCTGATCCCCGGTCAGCAACTGGGCGTTGAGCCCGATGCTCTGCTGCCAGGCGACCGTCTTGCCCGCCTTCTCCACCGCCGCGGGATCGAACAGCGCGTGGAACAGCCCGGACCGCCGGTAGCCGATGTCCACCCCAGACAGCTCGCGCAGCTCCTCGGCGAAGGCGGGGTAGAGGGCCCGGCTGGCCAGGCACAACTCCAGAAACGGCCCCGGCTGGTGGGCCTCCATCTGGGTGGCCAGCATCCCGGCGGCCGCGCTGGAGGCCTCGGCGCCGGGAATGGACCGCTCCAGCACAGTCACCTGGGCACCCTGCTGGGCCAGCCGCAGCGCGATGCTGCAACCCATCACTCCGCCGCCAATGATCACCACGTCCGTGGGCATGGGGGGCCTCATGTCATCTGGGCCCACTGCCAGGCAAGAACACCCGGGCGCGCTTGATCCAGGTCCGGCTCACCCGGCGTCGGGGGGCAGGGGCACCACTTCGATGATCGTCGGACCTGCCTGCTCCGCGGCCTGGCTCGCCTCCCGGGCAGGGGTCTCCACCAGCACCCACCACATTCGGGCAAAGGCCACCAGGGCCACGATCATCAGGATCAGCGTCCGGCTCGGGAGCTTCCGGCGGGGGCGGGGCCGTTCCTCGAACATGTCGACAGCATAAGCACCCAGCGGACGGAGGTCCGCAATGTCCTTGATTGCACCCGGAGCGGACGCTATCTGCCCATCGACTTTTCACAGCGGGGAGCGACCGTGGCTGACGCGTACGACGTGGTGATCATCGGCTCTGGACCTGGCGGTTACGTGGCGGCGATCCGGGCCGGGCAACTGGGCCTGAAGACGGCGATCATCGAGAAGGACAAGCGCCTGGGCGGCACCTGTCTGCACCGGGGCTGCATCCCCACCAAGTCGCTGCTCTACACCGCGGAGCTGTTCGCCCACGTGCAGCACGCCGGTGACTTCGGGGTGGACGTCAAGGGCGCGACCTTGAACTGGGCCCAGGCCCAGAAGCACAAGTCGGACGTGGTGACCAAGGGCGCCAACGGGATCGACTTCCTGATGAAGAAGAACAAGGTCACCGTGATCAAGGGTCACGGGCGGATCGCCGGGAAGGGGAAGGTGGAGGTCCAGGGGGAGGACGGCAAGAAGCAGGCGCTGGACACCAAGTTCATCCTGATCGCCACCGGCTCGGTGCCAAAGTCGCTGCCGAACGTGAAGGTGGATCACCAGAAGGTGCTCAACTCCGACTCCATCCTGGAGCTGGACCGGATCCCGAAGAGCATCATCGTCCTCGGCGCCGGCGCGGTGGGGATGGAGTTCGCCTCGGTGTTCAACCACTGCGGCAGCCAGACCACCGTGGTGGAGTACATGCCGCACCTGCTGCCGATTGAAGACGAGGAGTGCTCCAAGCAGATCGAGCGCGCCTACCGGAAGCGGAAGATCGACTTCGAGCTGGGCGCCAAGGTGGAGACGGTGGAGACCACCGCCACCGGGGTGAAGGTCACCATGGACATCGGTGGGACCAAGAAGACCCTGGAGGCGGAGCTGCTGCTCTCCGCGGTGGGCCGGGCCCCGGTGACCGAGGACATCGGTCTGGACAAGACCGGGATCAAGACCGACCGCGGCTTCATCAAGACCGACGGCTTCCAGCGCACCACCGAGCCGAACGTCTACGCCATCGGCGACGTCACCCCCACCCCGATGTTGGCCCACATGGCGTCGGCGGAAGGGATCCTGGCGGTGGAGCACATGGCCGGCAAGGAGGTGAAGCCGATCAACTACGACCTCACCCCGTCCGCCACCTACTGCTACCCGGAGGTCGCCTCGGTGGGCCTGACCGAGAAGAAGGCCAAGGAGCGCGGCTACGACGTGAAGACCGGCATCTTCCCGTTCAGCGCCATCACCAAGGCCTCCATCTCCAAGGAGAACGACGGGATGGTGAAGATCGTCTCCGACAAGAAGTACGACGAGATCCTGGGCATCCACCTGGTGGGCCCCAAGGCCACCGAGTTGCTGGGTGAGGCCTGCGTGGCGCTGCGGCTGGAGATCACCACCGAGGAGCTGGGCCGGACCATCCACGCCCACCCCACGCTCTCCGAAGTCCTGCACGAGGCCGCGGAAGTCACCCTCGGCCACCCGATCCACATCTAGGGACCGCCTACTTTTCGCCAGGCAACCCGGAGCCATCGGAGAGAACCCGAGCGGCGAAAAGTTGCCTGGACCCTGCCGCAGGGCCCCGGAGTCGAAACGACCCGGGGCCGCTCACAACCTGGAGCGCCAGAACCCGGGGCGTCTGCGTGCGTGGGCAACCGCCACCACGTGGGGACCAGAGTCGCGCACCAGGAACAGCACGACGTACGGAAACTCCCGGATCACATACTTTCAGATTGCTCGGCGATCGCTGAGTGTCCGCCAGACTGGGTAGCGTTCGGACCCCTGAGTGATCTGTCGGTAGGCCGACTCCACCGCGTTCAAGAAATCGAAACCGAGTCCGGCTCGCGCGGCCTCGTACCAGCGCGCCGCGTCCTCGATGTCGGCCTCAGCCTTCGCATCAATCGTTAGCCGGCTCACCGATTGCGGAGGCGGTAACGGATGGCTTCCAGTGACTCGCTCGCATCCAAGGGAGTGGTTTGGCCCGAATCCGAATCACGAATCCTCTGCTGCACTTCCTCCCACCAGGCAGCCTCGGCGCCAGGGTCGGTCGGTTCCCCTTCGAGGCTGCGAAGCAGCACCTGCGCAAGACGGGCACGTTCGTCGCCCGGCAGAGCCAGCAGTTCCTCATCGGTCGGCGAATTGTGGGCCATCAATGATCCTCTGGTGAGATCTAGTCACCGGAGCTTCGAAACTCCAAGGGGTGGGGGGAGCAGGGCCCAGGAGCCTCGGGGCCTGACTCTCTGGCTCGCTGCCGCTGTCGGACAGAGCGATTAGCTTCCCAGGGAATGGGACATCCCTCCGACCTGGTGGAGCAGGACGTGAAGCCGGGGGCCGCGCCGGCCTACCGGCTGCGAAGTGAGGACGTCCGTCGCCTGGTGGAGGGCGGGGCCTTTGATCGAAAACCGGGAGCGGAGCTGATCGGAGGCGTCCTGCTGGCCGCGGAGCCCGCCAGCCCGTACCACAGCGGCCCCCTGCAGACCCTGCTGATGCGCCTGGCCCGGGGAGTGGATCCCGCGCGCTGGGTGGTCCGGGTGCAGCAGCCCTTCTCGGTGGACGAGTACTCCGAGCCGGAGCCCGATCTGGCGGTGGTCCCGCTCGAGGAGGCCTACCGCAAGGACTCCCATCCCAGACAAGCGGGCCTGGTGGTGGAGGTGGCGACCACCTCGCTGCGGTTGGATACCCGGACCAAGTTGCGCCTCTACGCGGCGGCGGGAGTGCCGGAGTACTGGGTGGTGGATACCCACCGCCGATGCGTGCTGGTCCATCGGGACCCCGAGCCAGGGACCGGGAGCTACCGCTTCTCCGCGGAGGCCGGTCCGCAGGAGTCTCTCAGCCCGGCGGTGGTCGGAGGCCCGCCGATCAAGGTCTCGGACCTGTTCGCCTGACGCGCCCGCTCACCACCGCTGCCTGGCCAGCCACTCGGTCAGCTCGCGGGTCCGCCGGGCATCCTTCTTCTCCTCGAAGGTGACGCGGGCCTCCTCCGCCAGCGTCTGGACCCGGGCCTTCTCCCGGCGTGTGCCCCACAGCGCCTGGGCCAGCTGGAAGCGCGCGTCGGCCACCTCCATCGGGGTGACCTTGGCCTCCAGGCGGATCTTCAACCCCCGCTCCAGCGCCACCGTGGCCTCCGGATAGCGGCCCAGCCGCAGGTAGGACATCCCCAACCCCACCAGGCTGGTGCCCAGATCCTTGTGCCCGGGGGCCAGCACCTTCTCCCGGATCGCCACTGCGCGGAGGTTGCGCTCCAGCGCCTCCTTCGGCCGTCCCAGGTTGCGCAGACAGTCGGCGACGTTGTTGAGCGACATCGCCACGTCCGAGTGGTCCGGGCTCATCGTCTTCTCCCGGATCGCCAGCGCGCGCAGGTGCAGCTCCAGCGCCTCCTTCGTCCGCCCCTGATCGGTGTGCAGGTTCCCCAGGTTGTTGATCGCAAAGGCCACGTACGGGTTCTCCTTCCCGTGCACCGCCTCCAGGATCACCAGCGCCCGCTCCGCGTACGGCTGGGCCTGGGCGAACTGGCCCTGCATCGCGTGCAGTGCCGCCAGGTTGTTCAAGGTCGCGGCCAGCTCCGGGTGCTTGTCGCCCAAAGACGCCTCCCGGATCGCCACCGCGCGCAGATAGAACTCCCGGGCCTCGGTGAACTTGCCGCCGGAGAGCAGCACCGAGGCCAGCCCATGCAGCGAGGCGGAGGTGTCGGGGTGCTGGGGGCCGATGGTCTTCTCCCGGATCGCCAGCGCCCGCCGGAACTGCACCTCCGCCTCCGCCAGCTCTCCGCTGCGGTAGTGCGCCAGGGCCACCGCGTTGATCGCCGAACCGGTGGCCGGGTGCTCCTCGCCATTGAGCGCCTGTTGCAGCCGCACCGCCTCCTTCCCATCCACCAACGCCTCGGCGTACTTGCCATCCGCCGCCGCCAGCCGGGCCCGGGTGGCCCGCACCCCCGCCTGCAGATCGTCCCGTCCGCCCAGCCGCTCCAGGGTGGCCACCGCGAAGCGGATCGCATCCCGGCCGGCCTCGAACCGCCCGCCCAGCACCCCCACCGTCTGGGCCAGCCGATCCCAGGCCGCCACCCCCAGTTCGTCCGCGCGACCCTGCTGGGCCAACGCCGCCGCCTCCAGCAGCAGCCGCTCGGCGGTCTTCAGCTCCCCGGACTCCAGCAACAGCTCGCCGTTGAGTACCAGCGCTTCGGCCAGCAGCGGCGGGTAGCCCAGCTTCCGTGCCTCCTCCACCAGCGGCGTCAGTTGCGCGATCCCCGCGGCGAAGGAGCCGGCGCGCAGGTGGGCGGCGGGGAGGGCCAGGGACCTGGAGAGCCGCTGCGCGGACGCGGCCACGGTGGCGTCGGCCGGTTGAATCCGTCCCAGCAGAGATGAGACATCGGCGCATCCGGCCAGAGGGGAGAGGGCGGCGGCGGCCTGGGAGGCCCGCAGCACCATCGGCCCGTCGGCCTTCTCGAACAGCGCGGCCAGGGAGGCCAGCTCCTCCAGTCGCCGATCCAGGCAGGCCATCTTCAGCGCCATCACCGCCTCGGTCTGCTCGCCGCGGCTGCGGGTCGCCTCGCAGGCCTCGGTGCGGCGGACGGACCAGTCGGAGGCATAGGCCTCCAATGACCGCCGGACGGACGCGGCGGCGGAGGCGGCGAAGGGACGCTGGGTGGCGGCGAAGGCCTGGGCAATCTTCTCCGCCCGGCTCCCGTTCCACACCGCCGCCACCTGATCGGAGGCCCCGCCGCACTGGGCGCGATCCTGCCGGGCGAACATCCAGGTGCCGGCCAGCGCAGTCACCACCAGCGCCGCGGCGCCTGCCACCTGGTACCGCCGCCTCCGCGCCAGCCCCGGATCGAGGGAGAGCGCGGCCAGCAGTTCGTCCAGCGATCCGTAGCGGGCGCCGGGCTCCAGGGAGAGGGCGCGGGTGATCACCCGCCGGATCCAGGGCGGGACCTGGGTGCCCGGGGGAGGTTCGCGCAGGGTCCAGCGATCGGGGTGCCCGCCCTTCTCGGAGAGGAAGGGACGACGGCCATACAGCGCCTCGTGGAGGGTGACCGCGAAGGCAAACTGATCGCAGCGGGCGTCCGGCCCCTGGCCGCGCAGCTGCTCCGGCGCCATGTAGGGCAGGGTGCCCATCACCATCCCGGCCTGGGTGAGCACCGAGGAGACCAGCGGGCGGGTCCCATGATCGGTGATCAGGCTGGGGGTGGAGATCGAACTCCCCCCGGTGGCGGTGGTCGACTCCGGGGTCGCCAGCTCCGGCGGCTGCAAGGCCCCGTCCTGTCCGGCGGCGCGCGCCAGTCCGAAGTCCAGCACCCGGACCCGGCCGTCCTTTCCCAGCAGGATGTTCTCCGGCTTGAAGTCCCGGTGGACGATCCCCGCGGCGTGCGCGGCGGCCAGCCCGCGTCCGGCGGCGATCATCTGCTCCACCGTCTCCCGCCAGCCTCCCAGCCCGGCCTCCATCGCCTGCCGCAGCGTCTGGCCGTCCACCAGCTCCATGGCCACGAACACCCGCCCGTTCCACACCCCCACGTCGTGGACCGCGATCACGTTGGGGTGGGAGAGGCGGGCCATCGCCTGGGCCTCCCGCAGCAGCCAGCTCTCGGCGGCGCTGCCGGCGCGCCGGCTCTGCAGCAGCTTGATCGCCACCCGCCGGTCCAGCTCCGGATCGAAGGCGGCGTACACCACCCCCATCCCTCCTGCCCCCAGCGGATCGAGCAGGACATAGCGGCCCACGCTGCTGCCGCGCGGCAACCGGGTGGCCGGATCGTCCGCGTCCACCGGCAGGGGAGCGGGACCACTGACCACCCCGGTGGCCTCACCTCCGCCCGACTGCCCCAGCTTCCCGAACAGGGCGGCGCTGCAGGTGGAGCAGTGGGCCAGGTGCTCCCGGGCCCCCGAGGCCTCCCGGGGCGCCAGGGTGTCCGCCGCCAACGCCTCCAGCTGCTGCGCCGAGAGGTGTCCGCTCATGAGCCGATCCCGATGATGGCCAGCATTTGTCCGCCCCCGCTGTCTTCTTCCACCAGACTAGCAAAGGGCGACCGGACGGAAGATGTCGGCCGGGGTGGGCGGCCGGCCTACGCCGGCGCCGGCTCCGTCACCTGGGTCCGGACCTTCACCGGACGCAGCTTCTGGATCAGCACGTACAGCCCGGGGATGAACACCAGGTTCACCACGGTGGAGACCAGCATCCCGCCGAACACCGCGGTGCCCAGCGAGTTGCGGGAGGCCGCGCCGGCGCCGGAGGCCAGCATCAGCGGGACCACCCCCAGCAGAAAGGCGATGGAGGTCATCAGGATCGGCCGCAGCCGGGTGGCCGCCGCCTCGATCACCGCGTCCACCGCGGACTTTCCGGACTCCCGCAGCTGCTCGGCGAACTCCACGATCAAGATCGCGTTCTTGCTGGCCAGGCCCACCAGCATCACCAGCCCCAGCTGACAGAACACGTCGTTGGGCAGCCCGCGCAGCGACTGCAGTCCCAGCGCGCCCAGGATCGCCAGCGGCACCGAGAGGATGATCACGAACGGGAGCAGGAAGCTCTCGTACTGCGCGGCCAGGATCAGGAACACGAACACGATCCCCAGCACGAAGATCATCATCGCCTGGCCTCCGCTCTCCTGCTGTTCCAGGCTGGCCCCGGTCCACTCGCCCACCATCCCCTCCGGCAGCGACTCGCTGGCCACCTGCTCCATCGCGGTCAGCGCCTCGCCGGTGGACACCCCGGGGGCGGCCTGGCCGTTCACCTCCGCCGAACGGAACAGGTTGTAGTGCCGGACGTTCTGGGCGCTGGTGGTGGGAGTGACGGTCACCAGCGACTCCAGCGGGATCATGTCCCCCGCCTCGCTGCGCACATAGAAGGCCCCGATGTCGGAGGGCGCGTTGCGGAACTGCTCTTCGGCCTGCAGGTACACCCGGTAGGTGCGGCTGGCGAAGTTGAAGTCGTTCACGTACTGGCTGCCCATGTACAGCTGCAGGGTCCCGAAGATCTGGTCCAGCGGGATCCCCAGGGCCTTGGCCTTCTGACGATCCACCTCCACGTCCAGGATCGGGGTGGAGGCGGTGAAGGAGGAGAACACCCCGCGCAGCTTCGGCTCCTCGGCGGCGCGGGCGGCCAGGCCCTCCAGCGCCTGGGACAGCTCCTCCAGCGAGCGGTTCCCGGCGCGGTCCTCGACCACGAACTGGAAGCCGCCCACGCTGCCCACCCCGCGGATCGGCGGCGGCTGCAGCGGCAGCACCCGGGCCTCGCCGATCTGGGAGAAGGGCTTGCGCAGCCGCTCCACCAGCGCCTCCACCGACTGGCTCTTCTCCTTGCGCTCGTCCCAGTGCTTGAGCCGCACGAACATCTGCGCCGCGTTGGGGCCGTTGCCCAGCGGGGAGACCCCGCCGATGGCGAACATCCCCCGCACCTCCGGCTGCTGCTGGAGAATGGCCTCCACCCGCTTCATCACCTTCTCGGTCTGCACCAGGGACATCCCCTCCGGTCCCTGGATCGCCACCATCATGTAGCCCTGGTCCTCATCGGGGATGAACCCGGTGGGGACGAAGCGGAACAGCGCGTAGGTCCCGCCCAGGCAGAGCAGGAACGCCACCAGCACCAGCGCAGGGTGGCGCAGCAGCCGGGCCAACAGCCGCCGGTAGCGATCGCGGGTCCAGTCCAGTCCGGCGTCGATCTTCCGGAACACGATCCACTTCTCCCCCTGGTGGGGCCGCAAGAGCAGGGCGGAAAGCGCCGGGGCCAGGGTCAGCGCGCAGAAGGCGGAGATGATCATCGAGGCGGCGATGGTCAGCGCGAACTGCTGGTAGATGGCGCCGGTGGTCCCGGGGAAGAAGGCCACCGGGATGAACACCGCCACCAGCACCACGGTGATCGCGATCACCGCCGAGGTGACCTCGCGCATGCTCTGCTTGGCGGCCTCCAGCGCCGCCAGCTTCTTCTCGTGCATCACCCGCTCGATGTTCTCCAGCACCACGATCGCGTCGTCCACCACCAGGCCGGTGGCCAGGGTCAGCCCGAACAGGGTGAGGGTGTTGATCGAGAACCCCAGCAGCTTCACCATCGCGAAGGTGCCGATCAGCGAGACCGGGAGGGTCAGCGCGGTGATCAGCACGCTGCGCCAGCCGTGGAGGAACAGGAAGATCACCAGGATCACCAGGCCGATCGCCTCCGCCAGGGTCTTGACCACCTCCTGGATCGAGGCCCGCACCGCCTGGGTGGTGTCGGTGCCCTCCCGCCACTCCATCCCGGGAGGGAACTGCTGGGACAACCGCTCCATCTCCGCGAACACCGCGTCGCGCACGTCCAGGGCGTTGGCGGTGGGCAGCTGGAAGATTCCCAGCCCCACCCCGGAGAGGGTGTCCACCCGCAGCAGGGTGCCGTAGTTCTCCGCTCCCAGCTCGGCGCGGGCCACCTCGCCCAGCCGCACCACCTTCCCGTCGGGTGAGCGCTGGATCACGATCTGGGCGAACTCCGAGGGTTCGGTCAGCCGGCCCTGGGCGCGGACCGACACCTGGTACAGCTGGTCCTCGGAGGAGGGCGGCTGGCCCACCTGACCGGCCGCCACCTGGAGGTTCTGCTCCTGCAGCGCGCGGGTCACGTCCTGGGCGGTCAGCTTGCGGCGGGCCAGCTCGGTGGGATCCAGCCACACCCGCATCGCGAACTTGCGCTCGCCGAAGATCCGCACGTCGCCCACGCCCTTGATCCGCTTCAGCGCGTCGCGGAGGTTCACGTCCGCGTAGTTGGAGAGGAACTTGGCGTCGTAGCGCCCGTCCGGACTGAGCAGGCTCATGCTCAGCAGCAGCTGGTTGGAGGCCTTGTTGACTGTGATCCCGGACTGGTTCACCTGCGCCGGCAGCCGCGCCGCCGCCCGGCTGACGCGGTTCTGGACGTCCACCGCGGCGATGTCCAGGTCCCGGTCCGCGGCGAAGGTGAGGGTGATGCTGGAGGAGCCGTCGTTGCCGCTGCTGGAGGACATGTACCGCATCCCCTCCACCCCGTTGAGCTCCTGCTCCAGCGGGATGGTGACCGCGTTCTCCACCACGTCCGAGCTGGCGCCCACGTAGTTGGCGCTGACTGTCACCGTGGGCGGGGCCAGATCCGGATACTGGGCGATCGGCAGGCTGGGGATCGCCAGCAACCCGGCCAGGAAGATCATGATCGCCAGCACCGCGGAGAAGATCGGGCGGCGGATGAAGAAGTCGACGAACACTGGGGCTCCGAAGCTCTAGCGGGTGATCGGGGCGCCGGGAGGCGCGGGGAGCTGCGCGGTGGGCGCCGGCTTGGGGAGGATCGCCGCCCCATCCCGAAGGAACTGCAGGGAGGACACCGCCACCCGGGTCCCCGGCTCCAGGCCCGCCTCCACCACGTAGGAGGTGGCGCCCAGCGCGCCCAGGGTGATCGGCTGGCGCTGGACCACGGTGGCGCCGTCCTTCTCCGAGACCGCGTACACGAACGGCTGGCCGCTTTGACGGATCACCGCCAGCGCCGGGATCTGCAGCGCCTCGCCGGTGCGGTACACCACCCGGGTGCGGACCAGCTCGCTGGGCCGCAACCCCACCTCGTTCTTGAACACGGCCTTGACGTCCACCAGCTGGGTGCGCGGATCCGCCTGGGGGGCAACGAAGAACACCTTGCTGCTCACCCGCACCTTGCCGGTGGAGTCCAGCACCTCCACCGGGGTCTCGGGGGTGATCTGCCGCGCGCGGTCCGGCGGGACCCCCACGCTGACCTCCAGCACCTCTCCCAGGGCAATGGTGGTCAGCGGGGTGTTGGAGGCGGCGAAGTCTCCCAGCCGCACCAGCACATCCCCCACCTTGCCGGCGATCGGCGCCTGGACGGTGAAGTACTGCAGCTGCACCCGGGCCTGGGTCACCGAGGCGGAGGCGGAGCGGGCCGCGGCCTCCGCCGCCTGGGCCTGGGCGCGGGTGCTGTCCAGCTCCTGGGCGCTGACCAGTCCCTCCTGGAACAGGGCCTGGGTGCGGGTCAGGGTCTGCCGGGCCAGCTCCAGATTCGCGGCCGCGGAGTTGGACTGGGCCCGGGCGCTGTCCAGGGCCGCGGTCTCCTGGCGGCCGTCCACGTCCAGCAGCGGATCACCTGCCTTCACCTCTTGCCCGGGGCGGACGTGGATCTTGAACACGTAGCCGGCCACCTGCGGCATCACCGTCACGCTCTGCCGCGAGAGCAGGGTGCCCAGGTACTCGGCCGTCTCCCGCACCGGGGTGGGCTGCATCTGCAGCACCTCCACCTCGCGGGGAGGAGGCGCGGCCCTGGCCGGAGCCTTCCCGTCGCAGGCCACCACCGCCAACGCCGCCACTGTCACCATCAACCGTTGCACTCGGCCTCCGTCAGGTATGCGTCCAGGCGCGCCTGGACCAGTTCGAATTCGCGGGTGGCCAGCAGCACATCCGCCTGCCGCAGCGCCTGGGCGGTCTGCACCAGCTCCAGGCTGCTGCCCCGGCCCACCTGGAAGGCGCGCCGGGTCAAGGCGTCGGTCTCCGCGGCCAGGGTCCGCGCCTGGGTGGCGGAGGTCAGCAGGGCCTCCGCGGTCTTCAGCCGCCGGGCCGCCTGGACCACCTCGATCTCCACCTGCCGCCGCAGATCTTCCTCGGCGGCCTCCGCCTGGGTCAGCGCGCCGGCCCGCTCCTGCACCACGCCCTCGCGGGAACCGCCGTCCCACAGCGGGATGGTGAGCACCGCGGCGATGCTCCAGGCGCCCAGCCGTCCCACCCCCGGATCGGTGGAGAACCCGTAGAGGTTGCTGTTGGCCCTCAGGGAAGGAAGGTAGCTGGCGGTGGCCTGGCGCCGGCCAGCCTCGGCGCTGGCGGTGTTCTCCCGCGCCGCCACCAGATCCGGCCGCGCCTCCCAGGGGATGGCCCGGCAGACCTGCCGCAGCTCCTCCAGCAGCCCGGAGAGCTGGAAGTCGCGGGTGGGGCCGGCGCCGCCCTGGACCCCCAGCGCCAGGGCCAGCGCGTCCCGGGTCCGCAGCAGCTGTTCGTCCCCCGCCACCAGCGTGCCCCGGGCCAGCTCCGCGTCCTGCTGGATCCGGACCAGATCCAGCCGGGTGGCCGCGCCCAGCTCCTGGGTGCGCTGGGTCAGCGCCACCCGCTCCAGCGCCTGGGTCAGCCCCAGCCGGTTCAGCTCCGCCACCCGTTCGGCGGCCAGCACGCTGACCAGTCCCCGCGCCAGCCCCAGGGTCAGGCGACGGCGGGTCTCGGAGAGCGAGGCCTCGGCGCTGCGGCGGGCCGCGCCGGCGGCGTCCATTCCCCGCCAGGCGGAGAGGTCGATGAGCGACTGGCTGATCCCGGCGTTGAGGTTGATCGCCGGCCGGGTGGCATCCGCGCCGCCCGAGGGGCCCGGAGACCCGGTCAACCCTGGCGCGTCGGGGTTGAGGAAGTCATGTCCCACCGTTCCGGACGCGCCCAGATTGGGCAGCAGGGTGCCCAGCGCCTGGCGCCAGCGGCCGGCCGAACGCTCCACCCCGGCGGCGGCGCTGCGCTCGTCGGTGGAGTTCCGGCGAAGCAGGTCCCGCGCCTGTTCCCAGGTGGTGATCGCCACCGCGGGCGGCGGGACCGGGGTCAGCAACGGATCGCTGACCTCGGCGCGGAAGGGTTCAGGCGCGCCGGGGGCAGTCCCCGCATCGGGTGCGACGGACAGAAGCAGGGTGAGCAGGGGCACTGCGAGGGTCACTGACAACGCTCCGAGAGTTGTCATTAGCAACTAATGACGGGACCAATTATTGTAAAGAACAAGGAGCCCCGGTGACTCTTCCCGAGCAGATAGGCAATTTGCGTCGCGCCTTCCGGCGTCAGATCAGCGCCAGGCTCAAGGGCCGGACCGACCGGACGATCGTGCAATTGCTGGCGCTCAAGGCCATCGCCCATCGGGAGGTGGACACCCAGTCGCAGCTGGCCGACCGTCTGCTGATCGACGCGCCCGCCGCCAGCCGCGCGGTCGCCAAGCTGGAGGACGAGGGCCTGGTCCTTCGGAGCGAAGGCGCGGATCGCCGCACCTTGAGGCTGGAGGTCACCCCGGCCGGGCAGAAGGAGCTGCGGATCTTCGTGGAGGCCTGCGGTTCGGTGGATCAGCGGGTGCGCGAGCACCTCTCGGCCCGCGAGTACGCGGAGGTGATGCGGCTGATGGCCCGGATGACCGAGGCGATGGACCCCGGAGACGAACCGCGGAAATGAGAAGTCGGCCGGCTCCCACGGCGGGAACCGGCCGAGGACCGCGAAGAGGCCCGGGTTACAGGAAGGCGATCCCCGCCGAGGCCCCGAGCACGAAGCCACCCAGCAGGCCCGCGCCCGGCCGGACCAGGTTCAGCATCGTCTGCTGTGGCGGGGTCAGCGGAGCGCCTCCCTCGGTGACCCGGTAGTCGTCGTTCCCGCCCAGCTTCCACTGGTAGCCGAGCTTGAGGGACGTCCAGAAGTGGCTGTACCACTGCCGGCGGTAGCCGACGCTGACGTTCACCGCCGGCGCCCAGTCCAGCTCCAGCTGGGTCTCGAGGTCGTTGATCTGCACGCTGGCCGGCCCGCCCATGTTCATGGAGAAGGCCGCCTCCGCGTACAGCCCCAGGTGGGAGGCGCCGAAGGGATAGGCGTGCACAACCGGGGAGAGCCGCATCCCCCAGCCGCCGAGTCCGCCGTGGAGACCCAGGCCCAGGTATTCGGAGACCCGGTATTCGGTCTCGAAACCCAGCATTCCGGCCGGGTTGTTGTAGCCGAAGCTGCCGCCGAGATCGAAGCGGGGGAGCTGCCCGTGGCTCTCCACGGCGGGGCCGTTGAGGGCGTCCAGGGAGGGCGCGTCGTCGTCCTCGTCCGAGGAGAAGGTGTCCGAGGCGGGGGTGGTGGACCGGCGCTTCTCTTCGTCGACGGCGGTCTTTCCCTCCTTCGCCGAAGCCACCGCTTCGCCATGCTGCTTCTGGGCGAACGCCGTGTTGCCGAGGGAAAATGCCAGCACGGCGGTACCGGTCAGCTGCGTCCACTTCATGGGGGGCCCCTCCAGGGCGAAAAACGGCGGCGCCACCGACGGGGCGGGGGCGCCGAAAATTCACTGGGGGAAAAAGGCGCCCCGGAGGGTCAGGCCACGGCCGGCGCCTGCGCCACCGGCTTCATCCGCCGCACCACCAGGACGATCCCGGCCAGGATCACGATCCCCACCAGGGTGATCCCGAAGTCGAACAGCAGGGTGCCCCGGGCGCCGCCGGGCCCCAGGGTGGAGCCCCAGCCGTCCAGCGCGGTGGTGTAGCTGATCGCCTGGTTGGAGACGGCCACGAACAGCGCGTACTTGGTGGCCACCGCGGCGCCGGAGGAGACCATCTCCAGCACCATCGCCGCGAAGGCCGCAAAGGCGATCCCGTTGGCGAAGCTGTAGAGGAGGGTGCCCCAGGCGTAGGTGGTGGTGTTCATCGGCCCCAGCGCCATCACCAGCGCGGAGAGTCCGGTCAGGCCGCCCGCCAGCGCGTAGCTCAGCCGCCGGTTCATCCGGTCCGCCAGGAACCCACCCACCAGCGAACCCAGCCCGCCGGTGATCCCCATCCCCGGTCCGTTGACGAACACCACCACGTCGGAGGACGCCTGGTAGTCGGGGGCCATCGCCGAGAAGAGGTTGGTCAGCGCGCCGCAGCCCACCGGCAAGGCGCAGATCAGGATCCCGGTGAAGCCGACCCGGCTTTTGGCGGTGGCCCACAGGTCGCTGAAGATCTCCTTGAGCCGGACCATCCCCGCGCCCAGCGAGCGGACCACCGCCTGGGTGGAGACGCGCTCGTGGACCCAGAGCACGGTCAGGGCGGCGGCGACCACGATCCCGCTCATGATCAGCCCCAGCGCGGTGGGGGAGACCCGCGAGGAGAGCCACAGGGCCAGCGCGCCGAGGATGGCGGTGCCGCCCACGTTGCCGGCCATGTAGTAGCCGCTGGCCCGGCCCTTGTCGGTGTCCCGGGTGGTGGTGGCCATCAGCGCGTTGGAGGCGGCGGACGCGGTGGCGGTCAGCGCCTGCATCGCGGTCAGCAGCACCACCAGCAGGGTGAGGTGCTTGGCCGGGTTGGGGATCAGGGAAGTGGCCCCCACCAGCACCGCGGTGCCCAGCGCGCAGAACAGGTACCAGCGCTTGCGGTTGGGGAGGATGTCGATCCACGGCACCCACAGGATCTTCAGCGCGTGGGGCATGAAGGCGGTGGCGGAGATGGCGCCAATCTGCGCCAGCGAGAGCCCGTCCGCCGCCAGCCAGTAGGGGACCGCGATCTGCATGAAGCCGATCGCCGCGCCGAACTGCAGGTTGAGGGCAAAGAAGACGAGGGGCCGGGTGTGCTTCAGCGGCAGATCGGTTTCTGCGTGTTCCATTCGCGCGGCAGGCTACCTGCGGGCGACCCCGACGGCAGCATCCTTTGCAGATCAGGCCGGCTGCGCCGCCAGATCCAGGGGCAGCTGTGCGCCCAGCAGCTCTCCCAGGTCCAGCGCGTCGAACAGGGCGTGCCCCTGCAGATCGTTGTTGAAGTACACGTAGGCGTCCTGGCCGCCTGCCCGCCAGCGGGACAGTTCTCGCGCCACCCGGCGCAGTCCCGGCTTTCCGTAGCGGCCCTGGTACTTGCCGGTGGCGCCGTGGAAGCGCAGGTACCGGAAGCCGCCGGTGATCCGGGGGACCGGGCGGCGGAGCAGATCGTGCTCGCAGAAGGCGGCGCCGTACCCGTCCAGCAGGTCCGCCACCGGCAGCGTGTGCCAGGCCTCGGCGCGGAACTCGAAGACATGGCGCACCCCCGGGGGGAGGTGCTGCAGGAAGTTCTCCAGCCTCGGCAGGTCCACCTCCTTGAGCTGAGGCGGCAGCTGCCACAGCACCGGGCCCAGCTTGGGGCCCAGCCGGAGGACGATCTCGAAGTAGCGATCCAGCGGGTCGGCCGGATCCAGCAGCCGCTTCAGGTGGGTGATGAACCGGCTGCCCTTCACCGCGAACGAGAACCCGGGCGGGGACTGCTCCCGCCAGCGATCCACCGCCTCTGGGCGAGGGAGGCGGTAGAAGGTGGTGTTCAGCTCGGTGGTGGGGAAGACGTCCGCGTAGAACTGCAGCCAGCGCGCCGCCGGCACCTCCACCGGGTAGAAGATCCTCTTCCAGTGGGCGTAATGGAAGCCACTGGTTCCCACGAGCAGCCGTGCCATGGCGTCACTCAATCTGGGGCCTGGCGCCCGGAGGAGGGTGCGCGGTCCGGGTGCCTGCCCGCCCAGCGGGAGCACGTCCTCGTTCTCCCTCTGCGGCCGGCGGTCTTGACCCGGGGATCGCCCACCATTACAGAGCCCAGGAAGATGGCCACGCCGGATCGCTTCCCGCTCCCCCAGATCGCCGATACCTCCAAAAAGCCGGACTGGCTCAAGGTCCGCCTTCCGCACGGGGAGGGCTACGAGCGGGTCAAGTCGATCATCCGCCGCACCAAGCTGGCCACGGTGTGTGAAGAGGCGCGTTGTCCGAACATCGCCGAGTGCTGGGGCGGCGGCACCGCCACGGTGATGCTGATGGGCGAGGTGTGCACCCGCGCCTGCCGCTTCTGTCACGTCAAGGTGGGCGCGCCGCCCCCGCTGGATCCGATGGAGGGCGAGAACCTGGCCCTGGCGGTGAAGGAGCTGGAGCTGGAGTACATCGTGGTCACCTCGGTGAACCGCGATGACCGGCCGGACGGCGGGGCCTCCCACTTCGCCTCGGCGATCCGCGCGCTGCGCCGGGAGAGCCCGAAGACGATCGTGGAGGTGCTGATCCCGGACTTCAAGGGCGTGGAGAAGGACCTGACCACCGTGGCCGAGGCCCGCCCGCACGTGATCGCCCACAACATCGAGACGGTGGAGCGGCTGACCCCCACCGTGCGCGATCGCCGCGCCACCTACCGCCAGTCGCTGGGGGTGTTGCGCTACCTCAAGCAGCGCCCGGAGAAGCTGTACACCAAGACCTCGATCATGGTCGGGCTGGGCGAGACCGACGCGGAGCTGGAGCAGACCTGCCGCGAGCTGCGCGACCAGGGGGTGGATGTGCTCACCTTCGGCCAGTACCTGCAGCCGTCCCAGTACCACCTGCGGGTGGAGCGCTTCGTGCCCCCGGCCAAGTTCGAGGAGTACAAGCAGATGGCGGAGGCGATGGGCTTCCTCTACGTGGCCTCCGGACCGCTGGTGCGGTCCAGCTACCGGGCCGCCGAGTTCTTCATGAAGGGGCTGATGGAGCGGGAGCGGTTGTCGGCTCCGGCGCCCACCCCCGCCTAGAGACCGCATCCGTCCGCCGCTGTGCTTCCGAAAGATCCCCAGGCGGGATTTCGGAGACGAGGGGGCAGGTCCCCTGATAGCAGGCGGCCCGCAGCAAAACGATCCAGGGAGAGGGGTTCACAAGCATGGCCACCTTCGAGTTGACGTTGCCGGACATCGGCGAGGGCGTGGTGGAGGGCGAGATCGTCAAGTGGCTGGTCAAGGAGGGCGATGCCATCTCCGAGGACCAGGCGCTGGTCGAGGTGATGACCGACAAGGCGACGGTGACCGTCCCCAGCCCCAAGAAGGGCCGGGTGGTGAAGACCCACGGCAAGGAGGGGGACATCGCCAAGGTCCACCACCCGCTGGTGACCCTGGAGCTGGAGGGGGGGGCCTCGGCCGCTGCCGCTCCTGCCGCGTCGCACGCCGCCGCTCCCGCCGCCCCCAAGGCCGCCGCGACCGCTTCCACCTCTTCTGATTCCAAGGTGCTGGCCACCCCGGTGACCCGGCGGATGGCCCGGGAGCACAACCTGGATCTCTCCACCATCGCCGGCACCGGTCCCCAGGGCCGGGTGCTCAAGTCGGACGTGGTGGCGGCGATGGAGGGCGGCGCTGCCTCGGCCAAGGCCGCTCCCGCCGCGGCCCGCCCCGCGCCCAGTGGCCCGGCGATCGCCCAGCTCAAGGGTGACGAGCGGATCCCGCTGCGGGGGATCCGGCGGAAGATCGCCGAGAAGATGGTGAAGTCGAAGTTCACCGCGCCCCACTTCACCTTCGTGGAGGAGATGGACGCCACCGAGCTGGTCTCGCTGCGCAAGCGGCTCAACGAGCAGCTGGCCGCCTCCGGTGACACCCAGAAGCTCTCCTTCCTGCCCTTCTTCTGCAAGGCGGTGGTGGCGTCGCTGCGGAAGTTCCCGCACCTCAACTCCAACATGGACGAGACCGCGCAGGAGCTGGTGGTGCGCGGGACCTACAACCTGGGCATCGCCGCGGCCACCGACGAGGGGCTGACGGTGCCGGTGGTCAAGGGGGTGGAGCACCTCTCGATCCGCGAGCTGGCCAACGAGATCGCCCGCCTGGGCGCCGCGGCCCGCGACCGGAAGCTGAAGATGGAGGAGCTGTCCGGCGGCACCTTCACCATCACCTCCCTGGGGCAGACCGGAGGGCTGTTCGCCACCCCGATCATCAACCACCCCGAGGTGGGCATCCTGGGCATCCACAAGATGCGCAAGCGGCCGGTGGTGATTGACGACCAGATCGTGATCCGGGAGATGATGAACATCTCCCTCTCCTTCGACCACCGGGTGATCGACGGCCACGTGGGCGCGGAGTTCACCTACGAGCTGATCCGCTACCTGGAGCACCCGGAGTTGCTGTTCCTGGAGCTGCAGTGAGCCACCGCCGCCTGGGGGGCTGCTTTCCCCGGGCGGTGTAAGCTCCGCCGCCATGGCGGACGAGGCTCGTGAGTACCTTCGCGCGGCGCAGCAGGCCGAGGTCAGAGGCGACAGATCCCAGGCGGTGGAGCTGCTGATGAAGGCGGCCACCGTCTACCGGCAGCGCGGACAGAACGAACGGGCGCTGCAGATGATGCGGCACGCCAGCCGGCTGGACGTCACCCGCACCGACATCTCCGATCAGGTCCGGAGGATGGAATGGATGCCGGACCGCCCGTTCCTGCGCGCGGTCACCGACGCGGAAGAGGAGGCGGAGGAGAAGGCCGCCCTCCAGCCGCTGGAGGACCTGGCGCTGAACCCCGCCGACGAGCTGGTGGATCTGGCGGACGCCTCCCAGAAGCAGCTGATCGATCGCGGCCCTACCCGGGCCGATCCGGCGCTCAACGCCTGGTGCTCCTTCTGCTGCAAGCCCAAGTCCGAGGTGGGCGAGCTGGTCGCGGGGCCCGCCGGCGCCTACGTCTGTCTGGCTTGCGTGCGGGAGTCGGCGCGGCTGCTGGGAGAGGCGTCCGAAGCGCAGCTGCCCGGGGCTGACGCGGCGCGACCGCCGGAGCAGGAGGCGGGTTCGCCGGCTCAGGTCTCCGCGCGAGAGGAGGCGACTGCCCTCGCCGGTCTTCCGGGCGCGGCCACCCGATCCGATCCTCGCCTACTCGTGGGGCAGGGCGCGGCCACCCGGGCTGCTCCCGCAGCCGTGACCGTCGCGGCCACCGTCCTGCCACAGCAGGGGGCGGCCAGCCTGGCCTCCGCGGGCGCGGTGCTGAGCTCCACTGGCAACCCCTCCGACTCCAGCGCGATGCCTGCCCGGCGCGCCCCGGGGCCCACCGTGGATCCGGTGGGCCAGGAGCAGGCGATCCGGGAGATCGAACTGGCGCTGCGGCTGGGGGTGGACTCGGTGCTGTTGTTGGGCCCGGAGGGCGCCGGCAAGACCGCCCACCTGCGCGACCTGGAACGTCGGGGCCTGGGCGTCTATGTGGAGTCGCCCTCGCAGCTGGACGTGGCGCCGGCGGACCTGCCCGCGCTGGTGGACCACCTGGAGGACGCCACCCCGGAAGACTGGAGGCAGCTGGCCCGGGTGATCCGGGGAGGGCGCGCCGCCCCGGTGTTGCTGGCGATGCGCGGGGTGCTGCCCGCCGCGGAGGTGATGCTGGCCCGGGACGGGCAGGAGCTGCCGCTGTACCCGACCGCGGTGCTGGCCCAGGCCACCGGAGGCCGGATTCCCCCCGAGCTGCTGGAGCGGGTGCAGATCGCGGTCTCCTTCCAGCCTCCCTCGCGGGAGGAGGTGGTGGAGGTGGCCCGGCGGTTGGCGGCGTTGCGCGCCTCCGAGCTGGACGCTACCGAAGAGCTGCTGACCACCGTGGCGGAGCTGGCGATGGCGTCGGGGCGATTGGGACATGAGCTGCGCGCGCTGCTGGGCCGGTTGCCCGCCGGCGAGTGGTCCGCCAGGAAGATCAACCGCGCCGCCCCGGACAAGCCGGAGAAGAAGCCCGCCCGGCGGCGCAAGAAGACGGACGAGGGATGAGAGCGCTGGACGTCTACCGGTTGGGCCGGGTCGAGTACGAGGACGGCCTCAAGCTGCAGAAGCTGTTCCTGGAGGCCCGCAAGCAGGGACGGGTCCCCGACACCCTGCTGCTGCTGGAGCACCCGCCGGTGCTGACCCTGGGGAGGGCGGCCAAGGACGGCAACATCCTCGCCCCCCCGGCACTGCTGGAGCAGCTGGGGGTGGAGGTCCACCACACCGATCGCGGAGGGGACGTTACCTACCATGGGCCGGGGCAGATCGTGGGCTACCCGATCTTGAACCTGGCGCCGGATCGCCAGGACGTCCGCAAGTACGTGCGCAGCGTGGAGGAGGGGCTGATCCGCGCGCTGTCCCGCTTCGGGATCACCGCCGGGAGGATCTCCGAGTGGCCGGGGGTGTGGCTGGGGCAGAAGGGGGATCCGGACGCGCGGAAGATCGGCGCCATCGGCGTGCACATCTCCCGCTGGCTGACCACCCACGGGTTCGCGCTCAACGTCCGCCCCGACCTGCGGCACTTTCAGCTGATCGTCCCCTGCGGGATCCAGGAGGCGGGGGTGACCTCGATGGCGATGGAGCTGGGAGAACAGGTCCCGTCAGTGGAGGCGGTGGAGGACGCCCTGGCGCAGGCCTACGGCGAGGTGTTCGAGGCCGAGGTCACCTTCCAGCCAGCTCGACTGCGGACCGTCTCGGTCACGGTGGTGGATGCCCAGGGCCAGGTGCTGGCGCTGCGCCGCACCGAGGCGCGTGGTGGCTTCTGGCAGACGGTGACCGGGCGGATCGAAGCAGGGGAGTCAGCGCTCCAGGCAGCCGGGCGCGAGGTACAGGAGGAGACCGGAGTGGCCGTAGAGGTCCGGCCGCTGGACTACGTCCATGCCTTCGCGCTGGGAGACGAGCTGCCACCCCGGCTGGTGGAGGAGTCCGCCTTCGTGGCGCGCTGGCCGCAGGGCGCCACCCTGCAGCGTTCGTCCGAACACCAGGAGCACCGCTGGGTCTCGCCGCAGGAGGCGCAGACGCTGCTGCCGTTCGCCGGGTTGAAGAAGGCCGCCCGACTGGCCGGAGTCGCCCGTCGGTAAGCAGTGGGTGCCGCGCTGTCCCTGGGCTCGCAGGGAACGCACCGGCCCTCCTCCTATCGGATGGAGCCAGAACTCCTCCAGGGGGCGAATCTGGCCCCGCGGCCGGAGTTCAAACTCTTTCCAGGTCAGTGAATCTTCCACGATCTCCATGACTCGGGCTGGAGCGATTCCGGGCTGAAACGCAACCCGGGCCGGCCCTTTTCCTGATGGCACGGAGAGCATCCGGCCAATCGGCGCCAAGTGGGGGTTCCCCCCCTGTTCAGCGGTTGGACGAGCCTCCTAGAGTCCGCGCCCTGCGGTGGGACACCACCACCGCCAGGAGAACCGCCCGATGAGCAATGTGAGACCCGCCGCGCGCCTGTTGGCGCTCGCCGTTTTCGCCGCCAGCACCGCCCTGGCAGCCAACAAGCCGGATCTGGATGCATTCCTTCAGCAGAAAGATTCGCGTCCGCTGCCGTCTGTTGGCGGCCAGGGGCGGGTGGAGCACGTCGAGCAACGGCTGGGCGTCCCCACCTTCGTGTGGGGCGAGCGCCAGGCTCCTCCCGGACTCTCCCGCTCGGCCACGCCGGAGCAGGCCGCCCGCGCCCACCTGAAGGGAAGGGCAGATGGCTTCCGCCTCAGCGCCAAGGAGATCGCGGAGGCCAAGCTGATCTCGGTGCACGACCGGGGCGAGGGCGCGATCATCGTCCGCCTCGGCCAGCTGGTCGAAGGCCGCGAGGTCTTCCGCAACCAGCTGAACGTGGCGATGGATCGGGAGAAGCGTCTGGTGGCGATCTCCGGCTATCTGGCCCCGGCGGAGCTGGCGGATCAGGCCCGGGTCCAGGGCGCGGCCGCCTTTCGGCTCTCCTCCAATGACGCGGTCGCCAACGCGTTCAGCGATCTGACCGGGGTACAGATCGACGGTCAGCTGCTGACCGCGCCCACCCAGAAGGGCGCGTACTCCCACGCCGACCTGGGCACCACCGTGCTGACCTGGCGGTTGGCGACCCCGGCCCGGGCCAAGGAGGTGTTCTTTACCCTCCCGGACCGGCTGGAGGCTGCCTACTACGTGGAGGTGGACGCCGGCCTGGCCGACAGCTCCGACTCGGCGATGTACAGCTACGTGATCTCTGCCACCGATGGCCGGATCCTCTTCCGCCGCAACCTGACCGAGGACGACTCCTACACCTACCGGGTGTGGGCGGACCCCACCACCTTCATCCCCTATGACGGACCCCACGGCGTCGACGCCACCCCGCATCCCACCGGGCTGACGGACAGGTATCAGGCGCCGTTCATCGCGCCGAACCTGATCACCCTCCAGAGCTACCCCTTCAGCCGCAATGACGCCTGGCTTCCCCCCAACGCCACCCAGACCACCGGCAACAACGTGGATGCCTACGCCGATCTGGCCGGGCCGGATGGTTTCCAGGCCGTCAGCGACGTGCGCGCCACCGTCACCGCTCCGGGGGCGTTCGACTACACCTACGATCCGATGCTTCCCCCGGCGGCGAACGCCACCCAGCGGCAGGCCGCGGTCACCAGCCTCTTCTATCTGAACAACTTCCTGCACGACTGGTTCTACGACAGCGGGTTCGATGAGGCCGCCGGCAACGCCCAGTCCCAGAACTTCGGTCGAGGTGGACTGGAGAACGACAGCATCCGCGCCGAAGCGCAGGACTACGGCGGCCGCAACAACGCCAACATGTCCACCCCCGCGGACGGGGCCCGGCCCCGCATGCAGATGTACGTGTTCAGCGGAGTGCCGGAGTTGACGGTCAGTGCCCCGGCCGCTGTCGCCGGCAGCTACGAGGCCGGCACCTCCACCACCTTCGGCGATCAGGATTTCGACGTGGACGCGGCGGTGGCGATCCCCAATCCCAACGGCCCCACCGAGGCCTGCGCTGCCCTCCCAGCGGGAACCTTCACCGGAAAGATCGCGCTGGTGGACCGTGGAACCTGCGGCTTCTCCGTGAAGGCCCTGGTCGCCCAGAACGCCGGCGCGGTGGCGGTGCTGATCGGCAACAACGCCCCCAACCAGGTGCCCCCCGGCATGGGCGGGGCAGATCCGGCAGTGACCATCCCGGCGCTGTCGATCTCCCTGGAGACGGCCAACGCCTGGCGTACCGAGGTGAAGAACAACGCCACCACCATCACCGCGCGGATGCGGCGGGGCACGGATCTGGATCGCGATGGCACCATCGACAACGCGATCGCCGCGCACGAGTGGGGTCACTACCTGTCCAACCGGTTGGTCGCCAACTCCGCCGGCCTGGTGAACAACCAGGGCCGGGCGATGGGCGAGGGCTGGGCGGACACGGTGGCGATGTTGATGATCGTCCGCCCGGAGGACGTGACCCGTGCGGGGAACAACACCTGGCAGGGCGTGTACGCAGTCGCCGCCTATACCAGCAGCGGCGGGGCCAACAATGGCCACTACTACGGCATCCGGCGCGTTCCCTACAGCACCGACCTGACCAAGAACTCGCTGACCCTCAAGAACATCGCCAACGGGACCCCGCTGCCCACCACCCATCCGGTGGCGTTCGGCAGCCCGACCTCCAACTCCCAGGTCCACAACTCCGGTGAGGTCTGGGCCACCATGTTGTGGGAGTGCTACGCCTCGCTGCTCAACGCCTATCCGTTCCAGGAGGCCCAGGATCGCTGGAAGAGCTACCTGGTGAGCGGCTTCAAGCTCACGCCGCCCAGCCCCACCTTCCTGGAGGCGCGCGACGCGCTGCTGGCCGCCGCCGCAGCCTCCGATCCGGCCGACTACCAGCGCTTCGTCAATGCCTTCGCCAAACGCGGCGCCGGCTTTGGGGCCAAGGTTCCGGACCGCGCCTCTTCTGACCACTACCCGGTGGTGGAGAGCTTCGTCTCCGGCAACAACCTGGAGGTGGTGAAGATCCGCCTCGACGACAGCCTCACTGGCTGTGATCGGGACGGGGTGCTGGACGTCGGCGAGACCGGTCGACTGAGCGTGACGGTCACCAACACCGGGGCCGGAGCGCTGACGTCGTTCACCGGCACCGTGTCCGCCAACGGCGCCACCGCCACCCTGGCCTTCCCCAGCGGAAACACCCTCAGCTTTCCCCCTCTGGCGCGCGGCGCGTCCGCCACCGCCAGCCTCCCGGTCCAGTTGACCGCGGTGACCGGCGTCACGCCTGCTGCCGGGCTGACGGTCAACTTCAGTGAACCCAGCCTCCCGGTGGCGGCCCAGACCACCAGCTACGACGGTCGGGTCCATTACGACGAGCAGGTCAACACCTCTGCGGTGGAGACCGGCGAAGGTTCGCTCTTCGTCTGGAGCTCCACCACCGTCTCCGGCAACCCGCTGTGGAAGTCGGCTGGCCTGTCTGGCCAGCGCTATTTCCACGCCGACAATCAGTCCTCGGTCAGCGACGTGGTCCTGACCTCGCCCTGGCTGCAGGTGAACCCCACCGGGAACTTCACCTTCAGCTTCCGCCACCGGTACTCGTTCGAGAGCACCAACGGAGCGGCGCCCTTCTATGACGGTGGCGTGGTGGAGATCAGCCGAGATGGCGTGAACTGGATGGATCCGGCGCTGATGGGCTGGTCCAACCCCGGCTACCTCGTCCTCGCCACCACACCCCCCTCCTTCGCCACCCTCGCCGAGGGAGATAGTCCTCTCTCGGGTCGACCCGCCTTCATGGGAGCCAACACCGGCTTCCCGAACTTCGTCACCCCCGCGGCCACCAACCTCGGCACCCGGTTCGCGGGTGAGCGGATCCAGGTCCGGTTCCGACTGGGCACCGACTCCGGGGTGGGCGCGTATGGCTGGGACATCGACACGGTGACCTTCAACAACGTGGCCACTGCTCCCTTCGCCACTTTGGCCGCGGAGACCAGCGACGGCTCCACCTGCAATCAGTTGCCGGTGGCCGACGCAGGCCGCCCGCAGACTGTCAACGAGCGCAGCCTGGTGACCCTGGACGGTTCGGCCAGCTTCGATCCGGACGGTCAGGCCATCACCTACGCCTGGGTCCAGGTGGGCGGTCCCACCGTCACCTTGAACAACCCGACCACCGCGGCGCCGACCTTCACCGCGGATGGGATCTCCGGCAGCACCGTCTTCAGCTTCCAACTGACTGTCAACGACGGTGTCGATACCTCGATCCCGCGCAACGTGGATGTGGGGGTGCTGAACCAGAACCGCCTCCCCATCGCGGTGGCGACGGCTTCACCTGCCTCTCCGATCGTGGAGCGCTCGGTGCCCACGGTGACCCTGGACGGCTCTGGCTCCAGCGATCCGGACGGGACGCCGCTGACCTTCGCCTGGACCCAGACCGCGGGCCCGGAAGTGGACCTGAGCGGGGCGGACAGCAGCACCGCCACCTTCCCGCTTCCCGAGGTCAGTGGGGACACCACCTTCACCTTCGCCCTGGTGGTGGATGACGGGCTGGCCTCCAGTCCCGCCGCCTCCGTCTCGGTGGTGGTGACCCACGTGGATCTGGGCCCGTCGGTGAACGCGGGTGCCGACCAGACCGTGGAGGCCCGGACGGCAGTAGCGCTGTGGGGTTATGGCAGCGATCCGGACGGCGATCCGGTGACCCTGGCCTGGACCCAAACCGCCGGTCCGACGGTGACCCTCACCGGCGCGGACACCAACGCGCCCAGCTTCACCGCTCCCAGCGTCAGCGGGCCCACCGTGCTGACCTTCTCCCTGGTGGCCACCGCCAATGGGGTGAGCAGCGCGGCGGACACCGTGGACATCACCGTGGTGAAGGTGAACCGTCGCCCGGTGGCGATGGGGCCCAATACGTTCGTGGAGGCAGAGCGGACCGCGGTGGTGCTCTCCGCGGCGCTGAGCAGCGATCCGGACCAGGACTCGCTCGCCTACCGGTGGACCCAGACCGGAGGCCCGGTGGTGGCGCTGACCGGTGCGGACACCGACTCGCTGGGCTTCACCACTCCGGAGGTGCTCACCGAGACCAAGATGAGCTTCCTGCTGACTGTCACCGATCCGGACGGCGCGGAGAGCATCCCGGCCATGGTGGAGCTGACCGTGCAGGACGTGAACCGCGCACCGACCGCCGCGCCCCGCCACCTCGCGGGCGGGATCGCCAAGGGAGAGGTCACCCTGGACGCCTCCGCCTCGGCGGACGTCGATGGTGACACGGTGAGCTTCGCCTGGTCCCAGACCGCCGGCGAGACGGTCACCCTGTCCGCGACCAACGCGGCCACGGTGACCTTCACCGCGCCCGAATCGGCCCAGCAGCTGACGTTCCAGCTGGTGGTCACCGACTCCAAGGGGATGTCCGCGACGTCGGACGTCCAGGTGGAGATCACCGAGGCGCAGGGCTGTGGCGGCTGCGCATCGTCCGGAGCGGGCAGCAGCATGCTCTGGGGTGGACTGCTGCTGACCGTGTTCCTGCGCCGCCGCAAGACGGCGTAGCGGTCCAGTCAGTCAGAGGTCCCTGAGGGGCCCGGGCGGTGGAGAGTCTCCATCGGCCGGGCCTCTCGCTTTTTAGGTAGGCGCCCGGGGTTGTCCGCGAGCCATACCCAACCGCCAACGCGACGGACGTTCCGGCAGATCCTCCGCTGGAGGCACCTGCGTCCATTCGAGGAGGGGCAAGCGGAGCAGACGAGTGCAGATACCGCGCTTCGTGCCATGGAGCCGGGCGTCCTCTCGGAGCATCCCTGCTCGTCACCGTGGCTCCGACTCCATCGGTTGAGTCTGGCCGTCAGGGCGCATGCGGCGGGTAGAGGCAGGTCCCGGACTCGCACACCTGGCCCGGCTGACAGTTGGCCTCG
This sequence comes from Myxococcaceae bacterium, assembly GCA_036675345.1. Taxonomy (GTDB): domain Bacteria; phylum Myxococcota; class Myxococcia; order Myxococcales; family Myxococcaceae; genus JALYOC01. Next base: position 626,977 of record JAKFFE010000017.1, on the reverse strand, counting down.
GTGGCGCACTGGCAGGTCTGCCCGGCACCGCAGGTCTGGCCCAGCCGGCAGTCCCCGGTCACGTCGCAGGTACACCGACCGGAGTCTTCACCTGAGGGGGAGGAGGGCTGACAGACCTCGTCAACTCCGCGGGTGTCGCAGGCGGTGCCGCACCCACCACAGTGGGCCTCGGTGGTGCCCAGGTCCGTGCACCCTCCGGCGCTGGTGAAACAGCACACCGAAGCTGCACCGCACAGATGGAGCAGGCAGTCCGGGTCCGCGCAGTCCACCAGTCCGTCGCAGTCGTTGTCCGCGCCGTCGTCGCAGGTGTGTTCCCCGCTGGCCTCGGGCGTGCCGCCATTGCCGGTGCACTCACAGCCTCCGGGGCCACAGCGCTGCCCCTGTCCGCCGCAGGTCTGACCGGCGCAGGCCAACTCCTGACAGTCGATCTGCCCATCGCAGTCGTTGTCGCGCCCATCGTCGCAGGTGACCTCTCCACCCGGCTCCGGCGTGCCGCTGCAGTCCGGATCCGCGCAGTCGATCAGCCCATCGCAGTCGTTGTCGCTGCCGTCGGTGCAACGGGTCTCGCCGCCAGGCTCGGCGGTGGATCCGTTCCCGGAGCACACGCACGCTCCGCCGACGCCGCAGATCACTCCGTTCGGGCCGCAGGTCCGGCCGCTGCAATCACCGAGATCCGTACAGTCGACCTGGCCATCGCAGTCGTTGTCCGCGCCGTCATCGCAGGTGGCCTCGGGAGTCTCCGGGCTTCCACCGCCGGTGCACTGACAGGACCCACCGGCGCAGGTCCCGGAGGTGCCGCAGGCCAGCGCCTCGCAGGAGGCGTCCTGGCAATCGACCTGTCCATCACAGTCGTTGTCCACCCCGTCGTTGCAGACGCTCTCCGCCAGGAGTCCTCCGTCTTGTCCCTCCGGCGGGCACTGGCAGGAGGACCCCACGCAGATCAGCCCGCTGGAGTCGCAGACCCTGCCCGCGCAGTCGGGGTCGGCGCAGTCGCTCTGGCCGTCGCAATCGTCGTCCACTCCGTCCTGGCAGTTGCTCTCCTGGAGCCCGACCTCGCCTCCCCCCGGGGGACAGCTGCACACGGTTCCCACGCAGGTGCGACCGGCGCTTCCGCAGCCCAGCGCGGCGCACTCCTCGTCGGCGCAGTCGATCAAGCCGTCGCAGTCGTTCTCCAGCCCGTCGTCGCAGATCTCCAGCGCCGCCGCACAGCCGGCGTCCGCGCGCACGCAGGCGCCGCGTCGGCACAGCCAGTCCGGCTGCTCGCACCCGGAGTCCTCGATGCAGGCGAAGGGGAGGGTGTCCACGCCGGCGCCGCCGCAGTTGCACCCCGCCAGCGAGACCAGGCCGATGCACAGCATCCACTGCAGCCACTTCATGGAAAGCTCCCGCGGACGCCATTGGGGGCCCACTGGAGCTGGCCGCCCAGGAACCACATCGTCCCCGCGCCCACCGCCAGCGCTGCGCCGGAGGCGAACAGCACGTTGGCGATCACCGCCTGGGTCTGGGCCTGACGCTCCAGCTCGAACGCGCGCGGCTGGGACATCCCGGTGATCACCCCGGTGACCGGATCCCGCGCCGCCGAAGCGATCTGCTGCCGAGCTCCTTCTGCCTGCAGCCCCAGCAGACCGCCCACGCCCCCCGCCACCAGCGCCCCACCGGCCAAACCCACCGCCCACCCCTGGTGCGGGCGCAGGCCGGCCAGCCCTCCGGGGGCCAGCCCACCTTCCACGATCGGCTTCTCGGGCGAACCGATCCGGCTGAGCAGCGCGGAGTGGTCTCCGATCAGCTCCGCCCACCACCCGCTGATCGGCCCCGCGAGTCGGAGCTGGGCGGTCTCCTTGGCCAGCGGCGCCTCCTGGATGCTCCAGCCACCGTCGGGGGCGCGCAGATGGAAGCGGACCGACCTGCCCAGCTTCAGGGGATCGGAGATCACCGTCGCGCCCAGGCTCCGGATCACCCCCCGCTCGGGCTGCGGCGGCAGCGGGGCGAACCGCAGCGCGGCGTGCTCGGCCAGCCAGGCCCGCGCCTCCAGGAAGGGCCCGTTGACCCGCGGCGAGTAATCGCGAGCAGGTCTGAAGTCCGGGTCCAGCACCAGCACCCGGCGAAAGCTCTCCAGCGCGGTGTCTTGATCCCGCAGCGAGGCGGCCACCACCCCGCGCAGCTCGTGGAGGGCGATCAGGGTCGAGCGATCATTTCCTTCGGTGGCCAGCCCGCGCTCCAGGACCGCCAGCGCCCCGGCGTAGTCGGGGACCTCCAGCAACTCCTCCGCCCGGGCCAGCTGGCTGGCCCCCGAGCCGGGGAGGTCCGACGGCTGGGCCAACGCCGCCCACGGAATCCACGCGAAGAACGCCCACATCGGCACCGGAATGCGCATCTGTGTCTACGTTCGCAGACACCAACACTTGACATCAAGGGTGTGGGACTTCGACGGCCTATTGCGGCGGGTGTAGGATCCGTGCCCAGTGGCCCAGGTCGAACCCTCGAAATCACCCGCGGTTCCTCCTCCGACCTGGGGCGTTCAGCCCTTCGGGAAGTACCACCTGGTCCGCAAGCTGGCCGAGGGTGGGATGGCGGAGATCTTCCTGGCCAAGCAGATTGGCCCGGAAGGCTTCGAGCGGGACGTGGTGGTCAAGCGGATGCTGGCCGACCTGAGCGAGAACGCCGACTTCGTCAGCATGTTCCTGGACGAGGCCCGCCTGGCGGCGCGGCTCCATCACCACAACATCTGCCAGATCTACGAGCTGGGTCAGGCGGACGGCCACTACTACATCTGCATGGAGTACCTGGCGGGGGAGGACTTCTCGACCATCCTCCGCGGCGCGGCGCGAAAGCGGGAGTTCGTCCCCTTCTCGATCATCGCCCGGATCGTGCTCGATGCCGCGCTGGGACTTCACTACGCGCACGAGTTCACCGACTCGCACGGCAACCCGATGAACGTGGTCCATCGGGACATCAGCCCCTCCAACATCTTCGTGACCTTCGAGGGGCACGTGAAGCTGTTGGACTTCGGGATCGCCAAGGCCGAGTCGCGGGCCACCAAGACCAACACCGGGGTGGTGAAGGGCAAGTACATGTACATGGCGCCCGAGCAGGCGCGCGGCAAGCCAGCGGACCGGCGGGCCGACATCTTCGCGCTCGGGATCAACCTGTACGAGGCGCTGACCCGGATCCGGCCGTTCGCCCGGGAGTCCACCCTGGCGATCATCGACGCGCTGACCCAGGGTGACTTCAAGGCCCCGCGGCAGGTGCGGCCCAGCATCCCGGCGGCGCTGGAGGCGGTGGTGCTCAAGGCGCTGGCGGTGGACAACACGCTTCGCTACCAGACCGCGCGGGAGATGGCCGACGACCTGGAGAAGGCGATGGCCAGCAACCTGGCCACCGGCAACGGGGTCGCCCACTACGTGCGCGAGCTGTTCGGCTCCGAGCGGGTGGGGCTGAAGATCCGGGTGCCCACCCTGGCCCAGATCCTCAAGGACGGCGGGTCCAGCATGGACGCGCTGATTCCGAAGACCGATGGCGCGGCGCCCGCGCAGGCCTCGGCGCTGAACACCCCGGCGGTGGATGCCACCACCCAGGAGGGCAGGGCGGTCAACACCGCGGAGCTCGCGGCGCCCGTGCCCCCGCGCACCTCGCCCCGGAAGGCGGTGGCCATCGCCGCGGTGAGCATGGCCCTGGTGCTGGCCGGAGCCGGCGCGATGAAGCTGTTCACCTCCGAGCCGGAGCCGGTGGTCTCGCAAACGACCCCGGTGCCAATGCCGGTGGCGCTGACTCCCACGGTGCTCTCGATCGCCTCCGAGCCGACCGGCGCCAGGATCACCATCAACGGGGTGGCCCGCGGCGTGGCCCCGGTGCGGATCGAGGCCCTGCCTCCCGGCGCCCACAAGGTGGTGGCCACCCTGGAAGGGCACGAGCCGGTGGAGCGCACCGCGCAGCTGGAACGGGGTGGAGATCGGCTGACCCTGGTGCTCTCGCTTCCGCCCGTTGCCGCGGTGGTCGCTGCGCCACCGTCGGAGCCGGCCGGGACCGAGGTCGCGACCGCCAGGCCCGCGCCGTCGCGGAAGGCAACCCCGCGAGGCAAGCTGACCGTAGACACCGTTCCCTGGACGCTGGTCTACGAGGGGAAGAAGAAGCTGGGCGAGACCCCGCTGCTGGAGCTCTCGCTCCCCGCCGGCACCCACCTGCTCCGCTTCGTCAACGAGCAGAAGGGGATCAACACCTCGGTGGAGATCGAGATCCTGCCGAACAAGACCACCGCCAAGAAGCTGCGGTTCTAGCGGCCTGCGCTGGCGCCACGGCGGCGGACCCTCGCCGCTACGGCACGAACAGCACTTCCGACTCCCGGGCCGCGGTGGCCTCCGGGCGCTGCTTGCGGACAGTGCGCAGCAGCTTCTCCAGCTCCACATCCGAGCGGGTGGGCTCGTGGTGGAAGAGCACCAGACGCTTGGCCTGGGAGCGGTTGGCGGCGGCCACCGAGGCCTGCCAGGTGGAGTGGCCCCAGCCGGCCTTGGGCGGACCCGAACGTCCCAGGTACTCGTCCTCGGTGTACTGGGCGTCGTAGATCAGCAGATCGGTGTCGCGGGCAAACTCGCCCAGCTGCTCGTCCACCGCCGACCCGTGTTCGATGTCGGTGGCGTACACCACCGAGCGCCCGCGGTAGTCGACCCGGTACCCCAGGTTCCCGCCGGGGTGGTTCAGCTCCAGCGCGGTGACCCGGGCCTCGCCGACCTTGGCCACGTCTCCCACCTGGAAGTCGCGGTAGTCCACCTGGGCGCGGAACACCATCTCCGCGGTCACCGGGAAGTAGGGCTGCTGCATCTGCCCGGCCAGGATCGCCTTGACCCCCAGCTCCTTGCGCTTGGGGCCGTAGAGCGTGAACTGGTTCTGGGGCAGGAACATCGGGGTGAAGAACGGCAGACCCTGCAGGTGATCGTAGTGGTAGTGCGAGATGAAGATCGTGGCCCGGGCCGGGGCCTTGAGGGTCTCGCCCAGCGATCGCGCGCCGGAGCCGAGATCGAAGATCAGCACCTCGTCGCCGCAGCGGACCTCCACGCAGGCGGTGTTGCCACCGAACCGGGAGGTGTGGGCGCCGGGGGAGGGGATGGACCCGCGCACGCCCCAGAAGCGCACGAAGAAGTCCGACTTCACCGAAGTTCCGCCGCGTCGGGGAGCCAACCGCTTGCGCGGGGCCGGACGCGGGGGTGGACGAACGGTGCGCGGCGCCTTGCTAGCCGACGCTCGCTTCCGTGTCGTCCTCAACGAAGAGCTCAATGAGGTGCCCCGATCGCTCACGCTTGGTCCTGAGATAACCGACGTTATGCGGATTGTGTTGCGTGCGCGAAGGGATTCTACGACGGACCGGAATTCCCTCTTCCACCAGCCCCGCGATCTTCAGTGGGTTGTTGGTGATCAGATCCACCGAGCGGACGCCCAGCTGTCGGAGCATGTCCGCGGCGATGTCGTAGGTGCGCAGGTCATCCGGGAAACCCAGTAGGCGGTTGGCCTCCAGGGTGTCCGCGCCCTTGGCCTGCAGCGCGTACGCCTTGATCTTGTTTCCCAGCCCGATCCCCCGGCCTTCCTGCCGCAGGTACAGCACCACCCCGGTGCCGTTCTGGGCCACGAAGTCCAGGGCCCGATCCAGCTGCTGACGGCAGTCACACTTCAGGCTGCCGAAGACCTCGGAGGTCAGGCACTCGGAGTGGACGCGCACCGGCACCCCCTCCTTGCCCGCCACCTCGCCCATCACCAGGGCCACGTGCTCGCGGTTGTTCCGCTTCTCCCGGAACACGACCGTCTTGAAGGTTCCGCGCGCGGTGGGGAGGTCCGCCTCGGAGTAGCGCTCGACCACGTGGGTCGGCTTCTTGGTGGGGAGGACCGGAGGAGTGTCGGACATTGTAGGAACCGTGAAAACGCCAATTTCAAACGTGGGACTACCACGCGTCAAGCAAGCGGGCGTTCCCATAACCTTGCCCGCTCCTCAACGCGACCCCTTGGATGTTCGAGACGACGTTCGGTGACAGGGAGCCCTGGCTGTCAGGCTGCCCAGGAGACGGGAAGGAGGGTGACCGGCTGACCAGGGGACACCTCGGTTACCTGTGGGGGCACCTCGATAAGGTGGGTCGCGGTGGCCGTGGACCGCAGTGTCCCCGAGGTCTGGGTGGAGAGTGGGGAGGCGTACAGCGCGCCCTCCCGGAACTCCACGGTGGCCCGGACATAGTGGGTCAGCCCCGCGGCCTTCCGGTAGCCGCCCACCATCACCCCGCCCAACCGCGCGGGTTCCACCGAGGTGTGACCGCACCAGCGGCGCAGGGCAGGGCGGACGAACAACTCGAAGGTGACCAGGGAGGAGGCGGGGTTCCCCGGCAGTCCCACATAGAGGGTCGACCCGCGGGTGCCCACCGCCAGCGGTTTTCCCGGCTTGATCGCCACCCGCCAGAAGTCCATCTCCACCCCGATCGCCTCCAGCGCCGGACGCACGAAGTCGCGGTCTCCCACCGAGACGCCGGCGGAGGTGATCACCACGTCGAACCCGTCGGTCTCGCGAAAGCGCGCCACCACCTCTTCCAGCGTGTCGCGGGCGATCGGCAGCACGGTGGGGACTCCCCCCGCCCGCCGCACCGCCAGCGCCAGCCCGGGGGTGTTGGTGTCCACGATCCGATCTCCCTCCGCCTGACCCACCGCGCACAGCTCGTCCCCGGTGGAGAACAGCGCCACCCGGGGCGCGCGGGCCACGGTCACCATCGTCAGCCCCTGGGCCCACAGCAGCCCCACCTCCGGGATCCCCAGCGAGGTCCCCGCCGGCAGCAGCAGCTCCCCGGCGCGGGCGTCCTCTCCGGCGGCGCGGACGTTGGCGCCGGGAGCGGGCACCTCCTGCAGCTCGATCCGCCCTCCCTCCGCCCGGACCTTCTCCTGCATCACCACCGTGTCCGCGCCGGGGGGCAGCGGCGCGCCGGTGAAGATCCTCGCGCACTCCCCAGGGCCTAGCGGGGTGGAGTGGCTGCCGCCGGCGGCCACCTCCGCCACCTGGCGCAGCGTCACCCCCGGCCCGCCCAGGTCGGCGGCGCGCACCGCGTAGCCATCCATCGCCGAATTGTTCCAGGGGGGCAGGGTCCGCCGGGCATGCACCGGCGCCCCCAGCGCCCGGCCCAGCGCGTCCTCGATCCGGACGGTCTCCGGAGGCCCTGAACGCACGTGCCCCAGGATCCGCGCCAGGGCCTCCCCGGGCTCATGCATCCGCTTCAATTCGTTCATGGGCCGGCAGCGTACGCTCCAACCCCTCAAAACAACTGAAGAGTTTCATTGACAGGACGCCCGGTTCGCCGTTACAAGCCGGTTGACTTTTCAGGCTTTGCTGGCCTCACGTTGGCCCAAGCCAAACCATGGACATTCCATGGGATTTTCCGGATCCGCAGCGCGGACTCCGAAGGGAGAGACCCGATGGCCAAGGCGAAGGTGGGGGCCAAGAAGGCAACGCCCGTGAAGAAGCCGGCGGTTGCCACGAAGCCCAAGGCGGGGCTCCTCAAGAGCGCCTCCAAGGGCGTGGCTTCGGCGGCTGCGAAGCTGGTGAAGGCCGCCCAGAAGATCGCGACGCCTGAACCCAAGGCGGCCGCGAAGACGAAGTCAGCGAAGGTTCCCCCGGTGAAGCCCCCTGCGAAAGAGGCCGCTGTGAAAGAGGCCCCTGCCAAGGCGTCCCCCAAGGTTGCACCGGTGAAGGCAGTCGCTGCCGTCGCCGAGAAGATCGTCGAGAAGGCGGAGAAGGTGGAGAAGGCCCCCAAGGCGCCCAAGGCCCCGAAGGTGAAGGGCTCGGACGTCCCCAAGGTCAAGCCGCCCCCGCCGATGACCCTCTCCCCGTTCGACGTCAAGCCGGACAAGCCGCTGCCCCGCGCCACCAAGCTCCCCAACCAGGGTGAGCCGCTGACCAAGCGCGAGACCGAGCAGCTGCTGACCGCCGGCGCCGGGCGCGGCGTGCTGGGCGAAGGCAGCCTCAAGGGCCGGCTGCTGGTGAAGGACGGGTTCCCGTACCTCCAGGTGATCGGCCGCGACAAGCGCGAGCTGAGCTTCCTACTGCAGGGACCGGATCAGGAGGTGCTGCCCGCCTACCAGGATCACAAGGTCTCGGTCAGCGGGATGATCCGCAAGACCACCAACTACGGCGGCATCGTCGATGTGCGGAAGTACTCGGCGAAGAAGCCGGAGGCCGAGGTGGTGGCCGAGCCGCTGGAGCAGAAGCTGCGGTACCTCTCCCCCGGCGAGGTGGAGCAGGTGCAGAACGCCGGGATGGGCGCGGGCATGCATGGCTTTGCCACCGTGCGCGGCAGCCTGGAGATGTCCGGCGACGAGTTCTTCCTGGTCGCGGCCAACGGCGGCACCCGGCATCAGGTGTCCTTCCTGCTGCAGGGCAAGGGCGCCAAGGGGCTGCGCAAGCTGGTGGGCTCGCTGGTCAACGTCACCGGGGTGGTGGACAAGTCCTCCGGCTGGGGCGGGATCATCGAGACCGAGTCGGTGGAGGCCCGGCCGGTGGAGTTCCGCGCCGTCTCCCGCGACAACATGGACGTGGTGGAGGTGGAGCAGCCCGCCGAGGGCACCGAGGTGGAGGTCAAGCTCAACCACGGCCTCTCCGTCCGCCTCTCCGAGCGCGCCGGCTACACCTGGGCCATCGAGCCCACCACCGCCAAGCGGCTCTCGCTGCGCGAGGCGAACTTCGAGATGAACTCCGGTGGCAACCCGCCCACCCGCGAGTTCTTCTTCACCCCGCGCAACCCGGGGTCGTTCGAGATCGAATTCTTCCTTGCCAAGGTGTACTCGCCGGCCCAGGTCATGAAGACCTTGAAGCTGGTGGTGCACGTCAAGGCCTGACGCGTGGCGGTCGCCCCGGATCAACTGTTGGCGGTCCTGGCGGAGGCGCAACGCCCCGTCGGGATCAAGGAATTGCTCAGACTCTCCGGCATGAACCCCGGTCACCAGACCGAGGTGAAGCGCGTGCTGCGGGAGCTGCTCAAGGCAGGGCAGATCGACAAGGACGGCAAGCGGTTCGTCCTTCCCGAGGATCAGCGCAAGGCCCACGCTCCGGCGGTGGAGGCCAGCGAGGCTCCGGCGCGTCGGCCGGCCGCGGCGCCGGCAGCGCGGGGCGCCAAGAGTGGTCGGGCCGCGGTGCCCCCCAAGAAGCGCGGGGAACCCGCCGAACGTCCGGTCCGCGGCGCGGGTCGGGCGGCGGTGGTCGCGCCCCCCGAGCGCGCTCCCGGTGGCTATGCCGCCCGGGCCCTGGACCGTTCTACCCGCGGGCAGGCACCGGCCCGGGGCGCGGAGCGGGGTCGTGGCGCGGGTCGCGAAGAGGGCCGGGGTCGTGGTCCCCGCATCCCCGGCGGTTTCGAGCCTCCGAAGGAGAAGGCGATCGCGCAGGTGGAGGGGATCCTCCACGTCCACCGCGACGGGTTCGGCTTCGTCCACCCGCTGAGCGGTGAGGGCGAGAACATCTTCTTGCCGCCCCAGGAGGTCCAGAAGGCGTTGGACAAGGACCGGGTGCTGGTGGACGTGGTCCGCGATCGCGGCCGCACCTCCGGGCGGATGGTGGACGTGGTGCAGCGCCGCCGCTCGCAGGTGGTGGGCACCTACTTCGAGCGTGGTCGTCGCAGCTACGTGGTCCCCAACGACGCCAACATGATCGCCCCGATCCGGGTGCCCCCCACGCAGCTGGCGCGGGACGGGGACCTGGTGAAGGTGACCCTGGGCGTGGGCGAAGGGATGGTGGAGGCGGGGGAGGGGTTGTTCGGCGAGGTCTCCGGTTCGGTGGGCCGCCCGGGCGATCCGTCCGCCGAGGTGCTGGGGATCGTCTTCTCCCAGGGCTTCTCCGACGAGTTCCCGCCGGAGGTGATGGCGGAGGCGGACCGGATCCCGCTCAAGGTGAGCGAGGAGGAGGCGACCGAAGAGGATCGCCACGACCTGCGCAAGATGGCGCTGGTGACCATCGACGGGGAGGACGCGCGCGACTTCGACGACGCGGTCTACGCCGAAGAGGTGTCCAACGGCTGGCGGCTGGTGGTGGCCATCGCCGACGTCACCCACTACGTGCGTGAGGGCACCGATCTGGATCGCGAGGCCCTGCGCCGCGCCACCAGCGTGTACATGCCCGGCCGGGTGATGCCGATGTTGCCGGAGCGGCTCTCGGCGGGGATCTGCTCGCTGCGTCCGGACGAGGATCGGCTGTGCATGGTGGCGGACCTGGAGATTGATCGCTCCGGGGCCGTGCGCCGCGAGGACTTCTATCCGGCGGTGATGCGCAGCGTGGCCCGCTGCACCTACAACGAGGTGCAGTCGGTGCTGGACGGGGAGGATGTCCCGCACCGCAACGCGTTCCGGCCCCACTTCCAGCGGCTGATGACCGTGGCCCGGACCCTCAACTCGGTGCGGGTCAGCCGCGGCGCGATCGACTTCGACATCCCCGAGACCCGGGTGGTGCTGGGAGAGAATGACCTCCCGGAGCGGGTGGAGAAGCGCGAGCGCAAGGACGCCCACCGCCTGGTGGAGGAGTGCATGCTGGCGGCCAACGAGGCCGTGGCGCGGCACTTCAAGCGGATCGGCGAGCCTTCGGTCTACCGGTACCACGCGGAGCCGGACGAGGAGAAGCTGCAGGCCTTCTCCGCCCTGGCCGCGACCTTCGGGTTCCACCTGCCGGAGGGGGACCTGACCTCCAAGGCGCTGGCGGACTTCCTGGAGCAGCTGGAGGAACACCCCGAGAAGCGGGCCCTGAACCAGCTGCTGCTGCGCTCGATGATGCAGGCGGTGTACTCGGCGGAGAACATCGGCCACTACGGGCTGGCCGCCGAGCATTACCTGCACTTCACCTCGCCCATCCGCCGCTATCCGGATCTCCTGGTCCACCGGCAGCTGAAGAAGCGCTGGTCGCGGGGGAACCGCTCCCTGGACGAGTCCCAGGCAGAGGTGGAGACCGAGCGGCTGGAGGCGATGGCCGCCCAGAGCTCGGACCGCGAGCGCGCGGCGATGCAGGTGGAGCGCGAGGTCAGCGCCTTCTACTCGGCGCTGCTGATGAAGGACCGGGTGGGCGAGGAGTTCGATGCCACCGTGGGGTCGGTCACCGACTTCGGGTTCTTCGTGGAGCTGGACGTGGAGATGGTCGAAGGCCTGGTCAAGGCCGAGACCCTGGGGCCCGGCTTCAAGCTGGACGCGATCCAACACGCGCTGGTCTACCCGAACGGTCGGCGGGTGAAGGTCGGCCAGAAGCTGCGGGTGCGGCTGGAGTCGGTGAACCTCTCCCGCCGCCAGCTGGACTTCGTGGCAATCAACTTCGCCGGCGAGCAGCCGCTGCCCAGCGCGGTGGCGGGCCCGTTCGATCCCAAGCGCTTCCTGGCCAAGTCCCGCGGCCCCGCCGGTGGCGGTGCTCCGGGCCGGCGGCAGGAGCGTCCGCGGCAGCCAGAGGCGGAGCCGCGTCGTCGCGCTCCGGTGCCCTCCGCTCCGGCGGAGGTGGAAGAGCCGGTGATCTCCCCCACCTCACCGCATCCCGGCTTCGACCGGCTGCGGGCCCTGGCCGCCAAGAAGGGTCTGCTCTCCCAGTCCACTCCGGGGCGCAGCTCTGGCCGGGGTCCTCCGCGCGGCGAAGGTGAGTCTTCGCGCGGCTCCTCGCGGTTCGGAGCTCCGAAGAAGGAGCGTTCCTCGTCCTCCGAGGGCGGACGTGGCGGCGGCGGTCCGAAGAAGGGCGGCGGCGGTGGCAAGCGCACCGGCAGCAGCCCCAAGGGTGGCAAGAGCAAGGACGGCGCAGGCCGCTCCGGCGACCGGCTGCCCCGCGGCGGAAGTCCGAAGGGCCGCCGGGGCTAGCAACCGGGGAGGAGCTTCAGGGCCATGGTTGCGCCCAGGGCTCCCTCCGGTTTGCTTTCACCCGCATCTCCGGGGCCGCTGATCTCCAGGGTGGCGCCCCGGACCGGTCAGGCGCTCCTCAGACCTTCAGCGCCACCACCGTCACCCCGTCGCCGCCCTCGTGGCCCTGCCCGGGCCGGTAGCTGCGCACGTAGGGCGAGTCCGCCAGGTACTGACGGATCACCTGCTTGAGCGCGCCGGTGCCGTGTCCGTGGAGGATGATCGCCGCCTCCTCTCCGCTGCGGTAGATGCGATCCAGGAACTGCTCCACCTCGCGCATCGCCGCGTCACCGCGCATCCCTCGGATATCGCAGCGGAAGTTGGCGGCGGTGACCTCCGCCGGGGCGGCCTCCTTGGCCCGGGAGAGGGCCTGGGTCTTCTTCTCGGTGCCGGAGGCGGGGAACTTCTGCCCCGGCTTGCCCTTGTGCGCCGGGGCCAGCTCGCGGACCTGGACCCGCATCTTCAGCGGGCCGGCGGCCACCAGGGCCTCGTCGTCGTCCAGCTCCAGCAACTCCACGTCCCGGCCCAGGCCCACGTGGTGGACCCAACCGCCCACCCGCAGATCGGCGGGCGCGCTCTCCGGCTTGGCCCGCAGCGCGGCGGCGCGGCTGGCAGCCAGCTCGCGCTCCTCCGCGGCCACCTTCTCCCCCAGCTCCCGTTGCGCCTTGAGGGTGGCGTCCACCGAACCCTGTTCGCGCAGGCCCTGGAGCAGCTCCCGCATCTGCTCCTGGGCCTTCTTCATCTCCACGTGCAAGGCCTCGCGGTGGGCCACCTCCTGCTCGCGGAGACGGGACTCCATCAACACCCGCTCCTCCTCGGCGGCGGCGCGAGCCACCTCCGCGGCGGCGGTGGTCTCCTTGGCGCGGTCCAGCTCCAGCGCCAGCTGCCGGCGGTCCTCCTCGGTGGCGGACAGCGCCTTGGCCAGCGCGCCGCCGGAGTTCTGCGCCAGCTCGCGGGAGCGGAGGACGATCCGTTCCGGCAGCCCCATCCGCGCCGCCAGATCGATCGCCGACGAGGCCCCGGAGGCGCCGATCTGCAGCCGGTAGGTGGGGGTCATCTTCCGCGAGTCGAAGCCCACCCGGGCGTTGACGAAGCGCGGATCAAGGTGGGCCAGGGCCTTGATCTCCTCCAGGTGGGTGGTGACCAGCACCACCGCGCCTCGGGTGAGCAGATCCTCCAGTACCGCCACCGCGATCGCCGCGCCCTCCCGGGGATCGGTGTCGGCGGCGATCTCGTCGATCAGCACCAGTCCGCCGGGCTCCGCCTCCAGCACGATCGACCGCAGCTCGAGGATGTGGGCGCTGAAGGTGGAGAGCCCGCGGGAGAGATCCTGGGCGTCACCGACCGCGGAGTGGATGGTGTGGTACAGCGGCATCCGCGAGCCGGGCGCGGCCGGGATCTGCAGGCCGGCCCGCAGCATCAGCGCGCACAGGCCCACCGTGGTGAGGGTGACAGTCTTGCCGCCGGCGTTGGGGCCGGAGACCACCAGGCAGCGCGACTCGCCGGTCAGCCGGACGTCGTTGGCCACCACCTCCGGGCCACGCAGCGCCAGCAGCGGATGCCGGACCAGGGTCAGGTCCACGTCACCGTTGGCCGGCAGCACCTGGGGGGTGTGGGCGTCCAGGTCTCCGCACAGACGGGCCGCGGCCTCCGCCTCGTCCAGCTCCGCGGCGGCGTCGATCCCGGCCTCGATCGCCAGGGCGTTCTTGCCCACCAGATCGCTCAGCTCCTGGAGCAGCCGCCGCTCCTCCTCCAGCACCAGCGACTCGGCGATCGCCAGCTCGTTGCCCAGGCTGACCATCGCCTGCGGTTCCACGAACAGGGTCTGGCCGGTCTGACTGGCGTTGTGGACGATCCCCGGCACCGCCGCCTGGTGGGAGGAGAGCACCGGCACCACGTAGCGGCCGTTGCGGACCGAGTAGTAGCGCTCGCGCAGGTTGGGCAGGAAGTTCTCATCGTGGAGCAGCTTGTCCAGCCGCTGCATGATGCTGCGGTGCAGCCCCCGGGTGCGATCGCGCGCCTCCTTCAGCGCCGGGCTGGCGCGATCCGAGATCGTCCCGTCGGACTCGAAGCAGCGTTCAATCCGCTGGGCGATGTCCTCGCGGTCCGGCAGCCGGCGGCTGACCGCGGCCAGCGCGGGGACAGCGTGCTCGCGCTCCAGCAGGGCGTCCCGGGAGCGGGAGAAGGCGAACAGCACCTGGGAGATCGCCATCAGCTCGCGGGGCTCCAGCATCCCGCCCTTCTCCGCGCGGGGGACGAACAGCCGCACGTCCGCCATCGCGCCGAAGGGGAAGGAGAACTGCTCCTGGGCCAGCTTGCGCGCCTCCTCCACCACGGTCAGCGCCGACTCCACCTCCGCGCGGGCGGCCAGGAAGGGCCGGGCCTCCGCGCGCTGCTTGCCTGCCTCGGTGCGACAACGTGAGGAGAGGGCGGAGAGGATCTCCTGCCAGGCGAGGTCTTCCAGGGTTCGGGGGGCGAGGTTCACTTGCAGGGTCAAACTGCGAGCAGGCAGGTGGGGTCAAGCAGAGGTTGGGGCAATCGCGCGGCCTCTGTTAATCACGGGGGGCCGATGTGGACGGTTCTCGTCAGTGCCCTGCTGCTTGCCGGTCCCCTGGAGGAGGCCCTCTCCCTGGAGGCGGCCGGCCAGGACGCGCAGGCGATCCAGCTGCTGGAGGCGGCGGTTCTCAAGGCCCCCCGGCAGGTGGAGCTGCGTCTGGAGCTGGCCCGGCTGCGGCTCAAGACCGGAGAGCAACTGCAGTCGGCGCAGCTGCACCTGGACTCGGCGCGGGTGCTGGCCCCCCAGGATCCGCGGCCGCACTGGCTGTGGGCGGCGCTGATGGAGGAGCAGGGCAAGCCGTGGGAGGCCGCCAAGAGCCTGGAGCGGGTGCTGGTGGTCAAGCCGGATCATCCCGACGCCCGGTTCCGGGTCGCGTCGCTCTACGAGCGGCTGGGCGATCCGCTCCACGCCGAACACCACTACCGCCGGTTGGCGCGGGAACGTCCGGACTGGGCGGTGGCGAGGGTGCAACTGGCGGTGGTGTTGGAGAACCAGGGCCGGCGGGACACGGCGATCCAGGAGCTGGAGGCGCTGCTGGCGCTGGATCCGGGCAGCACCCTGGGCCGGCGGAAGTTGATCGAGCTGTATGAGCGCGCCGGGCTCAAGGAGAAGGCCGCCGCGCTCCAGGCTCCCCCCGCCAAGACGAAGCTGCGGCCGCTGAAACGTTCCAAGCGCTGAGCCGGGGAGTCCGTTGGGCGGGAGCGCCGGTCCGGGAGGCGGGACCGGGCGCTGGAGCCTTCCGGTAGTCAGCGCCAGCGGGATCCCTTGGCGCCGCGGCTGCGCGGCTTCTCCCGGATGATCTCCACCGAACAGGGGGCGTGGCTGGCCACATAGGCGGCCACGCTCCCCAGCAGCAACCGCTTGAGGCGGGTCTCCCCGTGGGAGCCGACCACCAGCAGATCCGCGTTCCACTTCTCCGCTTCGTTGACCAGCACCGGCCGGGGATCTCCGTTGCGGACGTAGGGCTGCACCGTGTAGCCGCGTCCGCGCAGCACGTCCGCCACCCGCGCCACCAGCCGTTCGGCGTGTTCCTTCGCCGCGACCTTGCTTCCCTGGGAGGCCAGCTCGGTCATCCCCAGCAGGTCCGGGGAGGCCACCGGGGCGGAGACCGCGCACACCACCCGGAACATCACGTCCTCCGGCCACCGCCGCACCGACAGCTCTTCGGCGGCGTACATCGAGTGGAAGGAGCCATCGACTCCAAGCAGCACGCGCATGGTTTGCCTCCGGTCCAAGGTGCGCTTCCCCCGCCGGGGGCGCTTCGTGCGGCGGCCGTGGGGATGGGTCGGTCAGCCGACGCCCCGCTGCGACCCCGGGGGGGGAGTGGCGGCCCTCGCCGGGCCCTACCTTCCGGAGGGTGGAAACAGGTTCCCGGGTCGCCCGTAGGGAAGTCCACACCGATTGGAGATCCCTCATGTTGTTGCCTGCCGTGCTTGCCGTCCTCCTGACTGCCTCTCCCGAAGCCACCCGGTTTGTCCCTGGCCTGGACGAGCTGACCGTGGACCTGGAGATGGGCCCGGCCTTCGTGGTCCAGAACGACAACCGCTACGGACCCAGCGGGACGCTGTATTCGGCGGAGGAGGTGGGCCAACGACGCAACCTGTTCATCGGGATGCGGGTGTCGGTGGAGGCGGTGCTGGCCGAGCGCCACCGGGTGCTCTTCCTCTACGCGCCGCTGGATTTGACCACCCGGGTCACCCTGGAGCGGGACCTCGACTTCCGGGGGACGGGGTTCAACGCCGGGGAGGTGGTGGACCACCGCTACCTGTTCGATGGGTACCGGGGCAGCTACCTGTACCGGCTGATCCTCCAGGACCGCCTGCGCTGGGATGTGGGTGGCTCGCTGCAGGTCCGCAACGCCTCGGTGGAGCTGCGCAGCGTCGACTCCGGGAACTCCCGTTTCGCGGTGGAGCGCGACATCGGGCTGGTGGTGGCGCTCAAGACCCGGCTGACCTGGATTCCCAACCCGGTGCTGTGGACCACCCTGGAGGCGGACGGCACCTCCAGTCTGGGGATCGCCGACGTCACCGGCGCCCTGTACGACGTCTCGCTTTCGGTGGGCACCCCGGTGCGTCCGGGGCTGGACGCGTTCCTGCGACTGCGCTGGCTGGGGGGAGGGGCGGAGGTGCCCAACCGGAACATCGAGAACTGGGCCAACCTGTTCTTCGCCACCGCCGGTGTGCGCGGAGACCTCACCCGGCTGTGACCAGGCGTGCAGCCGGCCTCCTCCTGCAGTCACTGCGGGCGCCGAGGTGCAGGTGCTAGTTTGCGCCGCCAATGGAAATTGAAGCGTTGAACCGGCTGCTGACGGTGGGCGTTCAGAATGGCGCTTCGGACATCCACTTCCGCCCCGGGGACACGCCCACCTATCGGGTGAATGGGACGCTGCGGCCGCTGAAGGGGGAGAAGCTCACCCCGGCCGAGACCAAGTCCATCGCCCTGCACTTCATCCGCGATGCGCTGGTGCGAAACCAGATCGAGATGATCCAGGAGTACGACACCTCGTATTCGGTGCCTGGCTCCTCCCGCTTCCGGGTGAACATCTACCGGCAGCGAGGCTCCTTCTCCTGCGTGCTGCGGATCATCGCCCAGCAGGTTCCGACACTGGAGAGCCTGGGGTTGCCGGAGGTGCTGCAGACGATCGCCCAGCAGGACCGGGGGCTGATCCTGGTCACCGGCGCCACCGGGTCGGGCAAGTCGTCCACCCTGGCGGCGATGATCGACTTCCTCAACAGGCGGGAGGCGCTGCACATCCTCACCATCGAGGACCCGATCGAGTTCATCCACAACAACCAGCGCGCCTCGGTGTCCCAGCGGGAGATCGGGATCGACACCGAGAACTTCAACATCGCCCTGCGGGCGGCGCTGCGGCAGGACCCGGACGTGATCCTGGTGGGCGAGATGCGCGACACCGAGACCATCGACATCGCGCTCAAGGCGGCGGAGACCGGTCACCTGGTGCTGTCCACCGTCCACACCACCGACGCCGCCAAGACCATCAACAGGCTGGTGTCGGTGTTTTCCGCGGAGGAGCAGCCGATCATCCGGATGCGCCTGGCGGACAACCTCAAGGCGGTGATCTCCCAGCGACTGCTGCCCAAGGCCTCCGGGCAGGGACGGGTGCTGGCGGTGGAGGTGATGAGGCAGAACAAGAGCGTGCAGGAGTACATCGCTGACGCCTCCCGCACCGCCGGGCTGAAGGACGTGATCGAACGGTCCCGCTCGGACGGGATGCAGTCCTTCGATCAGCACCTGGCGGAGCTGTACCGCGCCCAGGTGATCTCCCTGGACACCGCCCGCTCCGCGGCCAGCAATCCCACCGACTTCGAGCGGGCACTGAACTTCGACTGATGCCTAGGCCGTCGCCCGGAGCTTCAGGTCCTCGACTCCGGCGCGCCAGGCGGAGGCGTCGTCGCTCTCCTCCCACAGTTCCTTGAGCTCCGACTCCTGGCCCAGGATCCTCTCGATCGCCCGGGCTGCGCGCTGGAGCAGCGCGGGGGAGGGGAGCAGACGGTGCTGGGCGACCCAGGCGTCGACCTTCTGGGTGTAGGCGTTGTGGTGTCCCGGCTTGCCGCGCAAGCGGGCCAGCACCTCGCAGGCGGCCAGCGCGGCGCAGGCCAGGTCCTGCTCCAGGTACTCGCCACCGACCTCCTCCAGGGAGGCGAGTGCGGCCTCCACCAGGCTGAGATCTTCCCGGCCCTCCAGGTCGTAGACCCAGTCGGCGGCGCTGTCGTTGTCCAAGGCTAGATGTCCCCAGGCACCCATGTGGTCCTCCTTGCTTGGAGCCTACAGCTCCCGAAGCAGGCTCTCCGCCTGATCCTTGAGGTCCGGCTCGGTGGCCTTGGCCGCCTTGCGCGCGTGGGCGATGGCGCGGGAACGGTCGGTGGTCTTCAGCGTCCGGGCCAGCAGCAGATTGGTGCGCGGATCCTCGGGGCGGTGGGCGTAGGCGCTCATCAGCACCCGCTCCGCGTGGCTCTCCCGGCCCATCTCCAGCAGCAGCGCGCCCAGCTCCAGGGCGGGGCGGGGATCCGAGGTTCCGGTGGCGTGGGAACGCTCCAGCCAGATCTTGGCCTGCTCCTGATCCCGGGTGGCCCGCGCCACCTGCCCCAATCCCAGGGTGGGGGCAAAGCCGTCCGGATCCAGCTCGTGCGCGGAGAGGAACGCCTTGCGCGCTTCCTCCCAGCGGCCGGCCACCCGCAGCGCCTCTCCCTGCATCACCAGATAGCCGGCGTTCTTCGGATCCAGCCGCAGCAGCTCCGCCGCCGCGCCCGCGGCCTGCTTGGTGGCGCCGGCCTCCATGCACAGCTTGAACAGCTCCTCGAAGAGGGGGCGTTCGGTGGGAGAGCGGCGGATCGCCTCCGCCAACGCGGCCAGCGCCTTGCCCCGTTCGCCCTTGGCGTGGTGGGCGCGGGAGAGCAGGGCGTAGGGGAGGGAGCGTTTCCCGGCCAGCACCGTGGCGGCCTGGAAGCGCCGCACCGCCAGGGGCAGGTCCTTGCGGCGCATCGCCAGCTGTCCGGACTCCATCAGCGCGTGGAGGCTGGCCGGCTCGGCGGTGATCGCCCGGTCCAATGCCAGTTCTGCGTCCTGCAGTTCGCCCAGGGTGGCCAGCACCAGCCCCAGGTTGAAGTGCTCATAGAAGCCGGCGTTCGGTCGCGCGGAGAGGGTCCGCAGCTGCTGCAGCGCCTCCTCGTCACCGGTCAGCGCGTCCAGCATCGCCAGGTGGCTCCTGGCCTCCGTCTGCTTCGGATCCAGGGAGACCAGCTTCTCCAGGGGGGCGCGCGCCTCCTCCAGGGCCCGGCGGGCCAGGTGGGTCCGGGCCAACCCCAGCAGCGCCTCGGGGTTCTCCGGCGTGTGGGCCAGCGCCTGGGAGAACAGCTGCACCGCCTGCTGGGTGTTGCCCGCGGCCAGGGCCGCGAACGCCTCTTTCAACGGTTCGGTTGCCATCTTCGGCGCACCCTATCCATTCGGCGGGCTTCGTCACCTGCGGAAGGGACCGTAGGATGTCGGCTGCCTTGAAAACCGCCAACCTTGCCATCGTCTTCACCGACATCCAGGGGTTCACCGAGCGGACCAGTCAACAGACCCTGGAGCAGAACCAGCGGCTGCTGCAGGTCCATTCGGAGCTGCTCCGTCCGCTGTTCGGCGCGTTCTCGGGCAAGGTGATCAAGTCCACCGGCGACGGCTTCCTGGTCACCTTCGAGTCGCCCACCCAGGCGGTGCTGTGCTGCGCGGCGATCCAGGATCGGCTGTGGGACCACAACCGGCTGGCCACCCCCTTCGAGCGGTTGGACCTGAGGGTGGCAGTGAACGTGGGCGAGGTGCGGCTGGACTCCAACGACGTGTTCGGCGAACCGGTGAACATCGCCGCGCGGGTGGAGCACCTGGCCGAGGCGGGCGAGGTCTACTTCACCGAGGCGGTGTACCTGGCGATGAACAAGGCGGAGGTCCCCGCCCAGGAGGTGGGCGCCTTCGAGCTCAAGGGCATCCCGGGGAAGATCCGGATCTTCAAGGTGCCCCGGGCCCCGTACCGGGTGTCCCCCGCAGGAATCCCCGCCCCGGAGCCGGTGCAAGGCGAGCAGCCGCCGTTCGGCAACCTGGGGCTGGCGCGGGTCCAGGACACCCTGCGCACCGAGAAGTTCATCAACCTCAACGAGGCCGCCTCCGCCCTGGGGCAGCGGGCCGGCGCGCTGGTGGGCAAGACCCGCGAGCTGGGCCGGTCCCGGCACCGGAGGGGGCTGCTGGTGGGCGCCATCGCCCTGGCGCTGGTGCCGCTGGTGCTCTTGCTGGAACGCTCGCCGCTGGACAAGGCGTTCGCCGCCCTGGAGGACGCGCCCCGGGCGGAGCGGGAGCTGCGGCTGCGCGAGATCAACGCGCTGATCGCCGCCGAGCCGGACAAGGCGGCGGCCACCTTCGCCCAGGGCCGGTTGGACGAGGCGCTGGAGGCGCCGTCGCGGGCGGTGCGCACCTACGGCCAGGCGGTGAAGCTGGGCAGCAAGCGGGCGGAGCGGAAGGTGGTGGGCTTCCTGGAGCACCCCGACTGTCGGGTCCGGGAGACCGCGGCGGACGTGGCCGGGGACCTGCGGCTGGAGTCGGCCCAGGGGGCGTTGGAAGACCTGGCGGAGAACGGAGGGCCGGGGGAGGACGACCGGCCGTTCATTGGATGCAACTCCAGGCGCGCCGCACAGCGGGCGCTGGACAGCTTGAAGTAGCGTGGACGGCCAATGGTGAAGACGGGGTTGGATGTGTGGAGCGCGGCGGACTTCGCGCCGCTGCGGGGAATGAAGGTCGGGGCGATCGTCAACCCGACCAGCGTGGATGGCCGCTTCCGCCACCTGGCGGATCTGCTCTCCGCCGCCCCGGGGGTGACCCTGGCGGCGCTGTTCGGGCCGGAGCATGGGATCCGCGGCGAGGCCCAGTACATGGTCCCGGTGGACGACGTGGCCCGGGATCCGGTGACCGGGGTGCCGGTGTACAGCCTCTACGGCTCCACCTTCGAGTCGCTCAGCCCGCGGCCGCAGTGGCTGGCGGGACTGGACGCGCTGGTGTTCGACATCCAGGACGTGGGCAGCCGCTACTACACCTACGTCTACACCATGGCCCTGGCGATGAAGGCCGCCGGGCAGGCGGGGCTGAAGTTCTTCGTGCTCGATCGGCCCAACCCGATCGGCGGGACCCAGGTGGAGGGGAACCGGATCCGCGACGGCTAT
Source organism: Myxococcaceae bacterium (assembly GCA_036675345.1). Lineage (GTDB taxonomy): Bacteria > Myxococcota > Myxococcia > Myxococcales > Myxococcaceae > JALYOC01. The sequence goes on along the minus strand of JAKFFE010000017.1, from coordinate 605,848 downwards.
CGTTCGTTCGTGGGGCTGTACCCGGTGCCCAACCGTCACGGGATGACCGCCGGGGAGCTGGCCCGGCTGTTCAACGCGCAGGAGGGGCTGAACTGCGAGCTGACCGTGGTCCCCTGCGAGGGCTGGCGCCGCGAGCAGTACTGGGATCAGACCGGGCTGCACTTCATCCCGCCCTCACCGAACATGCCCACCCCGGACACCGCGCTGGTCTACCCGGGGATGTGTCTGGGGGAGGGGACCAACGTCTCCGAGGGCCGCGGCACCTGCCGCCCGTTCGAACAGTTCGGCGCGCCCTGGCTCAACGCCCGGGACTTCGTGGCCGCGCTGCAGCAGGAGGACCTCCCCGGGGTGGCCTTCCGGCCGGTGGGGTTCACCCCGACCTTCGACAAGTTCCAGGGCCAGAGCTGCAACGGGGCGATGATGCACGTCACCGACCGGCAGACCTTCCGGCCGCTGTTGACCGGGATCGCCATCTTCCGGGCGGCGGCCCGGCTGGGAGGGGAGAAGTTCCAGTGGCGGGCGGACGCCTACGAGTTCGTGGAGGACGTGCCGGCCTTCGATCTGCTCTGCGGGACCGACACCGTGCGGCTGGGGATTGAGTCCGGCGCCCCGTTGGCCCAGTTGGTAGAGGGCTTTGACCAGCAGGCCGCGGACTTCGTGGTCCAGCGGCAGCCCTACCTGCTTTACGGCTAGAGTCGAACCGTGATCGGCGTCTTCTCCGACAGCCAGGGTGACCTTGCCGCCTTCGACGCGGCGTACGAGCTGCTCAAGGGCAAGGGCGCGAAGCGCTTCATCTTCGCCGGCAACCGCTACTCCGATCTGGATGACTGGATCCGGATGCGCAAGGACAAGGCCCGGGGCGGCCGCAGCTACAGCGACAACGACTTTCTGGCGGACGTCTCCAGCTGGCTGGCCGGGTCCACCGACGTCAACGTCCGGGGGCCGGTGTTCGGCCAGGAGGACGAGGAGCAGAAGGCCAGCGCGGAGGTGGCGGACCTGGACCGGCTGCGGGACAAGTTCACCCGGGTGCCGGAGCGCGACTCGCTGGCCTTCCTGGATCCCTCGGTGGAGAAGAAGCAGGTGGACATGGCCGGGGACGCGTTGTGCTGCATCGTCCACGACAAGAACGATCTGGGGCGCGAGGATCTGATGAACGCCACCCTGTTCATCCACGGCAACGAGGCGGTGCCCAAGGTGGTGCAGATCGGCCCCCGCTTCTTCGTCACCGCCGGGAAGCTGGCCGGCGCCCCCGAGCAGACCTGCGGGATGATCGAGCTGGTGAACCGGGTACTGCAGTTCACCGCCTACACCCTGGACGGCAAGGTGGTCCTGCCCCCCAAGCCGCTGCAGGCGGTGGCCAGCAAGACCAAGCTGTCGGTGAAGTGATGCGGGTCGCGCTGCTGGGAGGTTCCTTCAATCCGCCCCACGTGGGCCACCTGATGGCGGCGCACTTCGTCCGCGCCACCCGACCGATGGACGAGGTGTGGTTGATGCCCGCCCACCGGCATCCTTTCGGCAAGGAGCTGGTCTCCTTCCAGCACCGGGTCCGGATGTGCCAGCTGCTGTGCGACGACGCGTCTGGCTGGCTGAAGGTCAGCGAGGCCGAACTGGACGTGCCCGGCGAAGGCCGGACGGTGGACACCCTGGAGCACCTGACTGTTCGCCATCCGGGCGTGGAGTTCACCCTGATCCTGGGCTCGGACATCCTCAAGGACCTGCCCAAGTGGAAGGCCTTCGACCGGATCCAGCAACTGGCGAAGGTGCTGGTGCTGTACCGGGCGGGCTACCCGGCCAACCAGACCTTCGGCCCGCCGCTGGCGGAGGTCTCCTCCAGCGAGATCCGGGCCGCCTTCGAGCGGGGCCATCCCCCCGAAGGGTTGGTGCCCCGGGCGGTGCTCGCCTACGCGCAGGCCCACGGTCTGTACCCGGCGCGCGCGGACTGATCGCTACTCCAGGGCCACCGCGATCTGGTGGAACGGGCCCAGGTTGTCGTTGAACCGGTAGGCGAACTGGTAGACCAGCGAGAAGGGCACCGCGGAGCCGAACGCGGTTCGCAGCCACACCGCGCCGCCCGCCGCCTTGTGCCAGTGCCCCTCGGCGGTGACCGCCGAGTCCCAGAAGCCCTCCAGCTCCACCTGCCGCACGAAGAAGGACGGGAACAGGTAGAAGATCGACGGCCAGCCGCGATCGATGATCACCGGCAGCCGGTAGCGCGCCCCCAGCATCAGCGCGCTGGTGGTGGTGAAGGTGTAGTCCTCGTATCCGCGCAGGTACTCGCTAAAGCCGATCCGGCCGGGCAGCGCATAGCCCTGGGGCGAAGGGGTCTCCGACGCGCCCTGGGTGACCAGGCCGATCGCCAGCGGGATCCCGCCCACCCGGAGCAGTCCGTCCGGAGCGCCGGGGAGGGAGCGGGCGCGCGCGGTCAGCCGCAGGCTGTGCAGCTTGAGCAGCGGCAGCGGGAGCGCGGCAGAGGTGGTCAGCCGCAGGTCCGCCATGGTGGCCGAGCTGCCCGCATCGTCCGAGTAGCCGGCCGCCTCGGCGCTGATCGAGTACCCCAGCCGCTGGCCCGCGTAGGGGGAGCCCTCGGAGGCGCTAAAGCCGGTGCCGATCTGCGGACCGATGAAGCGCACGTCGTAGCCGGGGTCGCCCCGGAACGGCTCGGCCTCCCGGCGGAAGGCGTGGAGGTTGAGGATCAGCGGGAGGGTCCAGAACGAGCGCGAGGCGCTGAGCTGGATCCCGGTGTCCACCACCTCGGCGAACTCGGTGATGGTGGTGCCCAGCACGGTCTGCCGGGCTCCGGCGAGGACGCGGAAGGCGTCCACCTCCAGGTACCAGGGCGCCAGCTGGAAGTTGCCGTAGATCAGCTCCAGGTCCGGGGCGCTGAGGCCGGACTCGTAGCTGATGTTGAACGAGTAGTTGTGGAAGCCCAGCCGGTCGCTGCCCTTGATCATCAGCCCGGCGAACAGCCCCAGCTGCGGCTTGTCCCCGACGCCATTGTGCAGCCAGGGGCTGACGATCAGCCCGCGCAGCTGCGGGGAGAAGAGGCCGTCCAGCGGATGGTAGGGCTCGTCGGAGAGGATCTTCGGGCCCGCCTCTGACTTGCCAAACGGCTCGTCGAGGAGCGGCGGGGGCTCGGTCCGGGCCAGGGGGGCGCCCTGGCCGGTGGCGGGCACCACATCCAGCGTCCAGCCCCAGCCCTGGCGGTTGAGGAACGCGATCCGGTCCTCGCCCACCGCCACCGGATCGGCGGCCAGATAGGGAGCCTGGGAGACCTGGGTGAGGGTGCCGGAGTCCACGTCGATCACCTGGACCTGGGCCCGCTCCTCCACGGTGCGGGAGAAGGTGATCCGCTGGTCGTCGATCCAGGACGGGAAGAAGTCGAACACCGCGTCCTGGGTCAGCGCGCGCAGCTGCCCGTCCTCCTCGCGGATCGTCAGGTCGAAGGACTCGGCGCCCCGGCGCACGAACACCACCCGCTTGCCGTCCGGGGACCAGCGCGGCGCGGCCAGCGACTCGCCCACCCCGTAGTGGGTCAGCCGGGTCCGCTTGCCGTTGGCCAGATCCAGGCTGACCAGGTTGGAGATCCCGTTGTCGATCTCCACCAGCACGTAGGCCTTGCCGTCGTCGCGGACGTCCCCGCCCACCCCAATGAAGCCGTGCCAGTGCTGCCGGTACTCGCCGGTGAGGGCGTCAAAGCGGACCAGCTTGGAGTCGCTGTTCCCCTCCGCATCCACGTCGTCCACCACCGCGTACAGGGAGGGGGAGACCGCGCCGTTGGCCAGGGTGCGGCTGTAGGAGAGGCCGGTGATCGCCACCGAGGAGGCGGCGATGAAGTCCCGCCCGGGCTTGAACTGGGTGACCGAAGTGCTGAAGCGCACCCGGCCGTCCGCCTCCCACACCGTGAGGCGATCCGGCTCATCCAGCTTGGAGGTGATCGCGGCGATGGCGCCGTCCTCCAGGGCAGTGATCCGGGCGAAGTAGCCCAGGTCCTGCTGCAGGATCTTTTGATCGGCGGGCCGGTCGCGCTTCTGCAGCTTGGCCTGCAGGTCCTGGTTGGCCTCGGTGATCAGCCCGTCCAGGGTGGTGCCGTACACCGCCTTGAAGCGCAGCGAGACCCACAGCGGAGAGAAGATGGAATGGGCCTGGGTGTCGATCAGCTCCCACAGCTTCTGCTCCCCGTACTTCTCCACCAGCCACTCCACGAACCAGCTGCCGGTCAGGTAGTGCGCGCCCCACGGGTACATGTGGCGGTTCTGGGCGTTGAGGTCGCTGCCCCGGAAGCCACCCTGGGAGGCCAGCCCCGCCTCCAGCACCCCGGTCCAAATCGGGCTGTGCGGCCGGCCCACCCGGCGATCCATGCGGGCCTCGTAGTAGGTGGCCAAGCCTTCGGAGAACCAGGGCTCGATCATCGCGTTGGGGGAGAACACGTCCCCCAGGATCCAATTCACCAGCGCCCAGCCGCCCTCCACCTGTTCCATCTGCACGTAGTGCAGCGCCTCGTGGCAGGAGACGTCTCCCACCTCGCCCAGCCCCAGGTTGAACCACTCGAACAGCTCCAGCGAGAGGTGGGTGGGCAGCAGCAACTGCCGGGGGCTGCCGGCGATGGAGTAGTAGGCGTAGGCGTTGTTGAAGTTGGCGGAGGTCAGGTAGGCCAGCACCGGCTCCCGCTGGCGCTGGACGCGGGGCAGGGCCCGCAGCTTCTCCACGCAGGTGTCCAGCCGGCTGAGCACCCGCAGCGCCAGCTCGCGCTGTTCGGCCGGGTAGTACAGCTCCACGTTCCCGGTCTTGAGGTGGTGCATCTCGTCACGGGCGAAGGTGGCCATGACGTTGGAGGGGAAGCGCGGACCGGCGGGGGCGCAGGCGGTCAAGAACAGGACAACCAGCAGCCCCGAACGCAGCCAGCCGGCACCAGGGGTGTGACTCAAGGACTCTCCTTCGCCTTCCGGGGACAAACCTTGGAAATCGGGGCGCGGTTCACGGTATGTCCCGCCCCCTCTCGCGTCCATTGGTCCGAACATGTCCCATCCCGCCCCTCCGCAGATCGTCGCCGCCTACGAGCAGCTCTCCTCCGCCCTCCAGACCGTTGAAAAACGGTCGGTCGATCTGCTGACCGAGTCCTGGGCGGACATCGAAAAGGCAGTGGTCAAGGTCCTGGGAGGGCCGTTCCAGCTGCAGCGCCAGGAGCACCAGGTGGTGGCGGTGGGGCTGTCCGCGGCCCTGGGCCAGCGGCTGATCCAGGAGCACGGGGCGTTCTGGTTCTTCGATCGCGACGCGCCCACCGGCGCCTCGCTGGGGTTCCCGGCCGCGCTGGTGATGCTCTCGCCGTTCGGGGCGGTGCTGGACGCGCTGAACGCCGCGCAGCTGGAGCGGCTGGAGTCGCTGATCACCGACATCCGCCGCTCGCTGGCCCAGGCCAAGTTCTCGCCCACCGCGCAGCAGCCGCCGCGGCTGACCCCGGACGACTACCAGCGGCTGTTCGACCCCGGCTTCTTGCAGTTCGTGATGATCGACACCACCAAGGCCAAGGCCGCCTGGGATTCTCCCCCGGAGAAGCTGGCCCGGGATCTGCGGGATGCGCTGGGCCGCAGCACCCGCATCCCCAAGGAGGTCCGCCCGCAGGTGGAGGGGCAGCTGGTGGGCGCGCTGGAGCGCCTGGACCGCGGCAAGCCGGTGATCGAGCAGGTGGCGCGGTTCCCGCGGGTGGGCGAGCTGATGGCCCATCTGTTCGGCACCGTGGATGGAACCGGCTTCGCGCCCGAGGAGCTGTGGGCGGAGCTGGTGCTGCCGATGGCGTTCATTGGCGCGCCTGCCTCGTTCCCGCCGCTGGAGGAGGAGGACCTGGAGGCGTTCCGCCAGGGCGCGGATGTGCTGGCGCTGTTCGCGGACATCGTCCCCTTCCAGATCAAGGCGGTGGATGACGGCCTGCTGGGGGTGTTCCCGGTGGATCAGATCGGCCTGCCCCACGCCAACTTCGAGGGCGCGGGCAATGCCCGGTTGATCAAGGTCGGCAAATCAGCGCTGCAGCCGGTGCTGGCGGGATTCGATCCGGTCAAGTCCAAGGAGGCGCTGGCGAAGTTCACCGCGCTGCTGGAGGAGAAGTCGGGGATGAAGCGCGCCGAGCAGAGCCCGCTGCTGGAGGCCGGGCTGCAGCTGCTGGGCGACCTCAAGCGGGTGGTCAGCGATCCGAAGCACGCCAACCACGAGCTGTTCCTGCGCCGCTCCACCGAGGGAGAGGCCGCCTCCGAGCAGGCGCTGGTGCTGGTGCGCGACGCCTTGACTGCGCCGCGGATCATCCTGGCCTGAGGCAGGGCGGGCCCTTGCGCAAGGTGCACGCGCAGGTCGCCCGGGTCGGCGCCGGTATGACAGGGGCGCCGGCTCCTTCTGGCCGGGCTCGGAGGAGGCGGCTGCGTGGATGGCGCCGGCTCCTTCTGGCCGGGCTCGGTGGTGGGACGGCTACCTGGGTGGCGCCGAACCGTTCAGCGGACCAGCGCGCCGCGAACCTGCGCATCGAGGGCGCGGTTGGTGCCGATGGCGCTGCCCCCGAAGCAGGTGCGCTGGCCGGACCAGTCGGTGAACACCCCGCCGGCCTCCTCGATGATCGGCATCAACGCCGCTGCGTCCCACGGGGAGAGCACGTCGTCGATCATCACCTCCGCCCGTCCGGTGGCCAGCAGCAGATAGCCGAAGCAGTCACCCCAGGTGCGGCTGAGCAGCGAGCGAGAGGTCAGCTCCCGCCAGCGTTGGGCGCGCTTCGGATCCTTGAACTCGGTGTCGGTGGCCAGGAAGGTGGCCGAGGCGAGGTCGCTGACCGTCGACACCTGGCAGCGGTTGCCGTTCCAGAACGCGCCGGCGCCGGGCGCGGCCACCAGACGCTCCTGCACCGGAGGGAAGTAGGCCGCGCCGGCCAGCACCCGGTCTCCCTCCATCAGCGCCACCAGGGTGCCCCACAGCGGGACGCCCCGGATGAAGGTCTTGGTCCCGTCGATGGGATCCAGGAGCCAGCGCCGCGGGGCTCCGGCGCGGGTCTCCCCGAACTCCTCGCCGAGGATTCCGTCTTCTGGAAAGCGGTCCTCGATCCAGGCGCGGGCGGTTCGCTCCGCGTGGCGGTCGGCCTCGGTGACCGGGGTGCGATCCTCCTTCCACTCCACGGTGACGCCTTCGCGGAAGTGCCGCAGGGCGACGTCCCCGGCCAGCCGGGCCACCTCGGAAACTGCTTCCATCAGTGCCTGCGCGGATTCGTTCGCCATGGGGCGCGGAGCCTAACCCATCCCCTGCGGCGCGGACCCGGGGCGGTTAAGTCCGGAGATGATCCAGCTCTACACCTTTGCCACTCCCAACGGTCACAAGGTCTCGGTCGCCCTGGAGGAACTGGGCCTGCCCTACGAGACCCACGTGGTGGACATCACCCAGAATGACCAGTTCCGGCCCGAGTTCCTGGCCAGGAATCCCAACAACAAGATCCCGGTGATCGTGGACTCCGAGGGACCGGGCGGGAAGCCGTTCACCCTCTTCGAGTCCGGGGCGATCTTGATCTACCTGGCGGAGAAGACCGGCAAGCTGCTGCCTTCCGATCCGGTGCACCGCTACCATGCCCTCCAGTGGCTGATGTTCCAGATGAGCGGGCTGGGGCCCGGGTTCGGGCAGCTTGGTCACTTCACCCGCTTCGCCAAGGAGAAGGTCCCCTACGCGGTGGACCGCTTCACCAAGGAGGCGGAGCGGCTGGTGGCGGTGCTGGAGGGAGCGTTGACCGACGCGGAGTATCTGGCCGGTGAGTACTCGATCGCGGACATCGCCACCTACACCTGGGTGCAGTCCTCCAGCCATTACTTCCCGGATCTGTTCGGGAGGGCGAAGCACGTGCTGCGCTGGAGGGATGCGATCGGTTCCCGTCCGGCGGTGCAGCGAGGGCTGAAGGTGCCGGACCTCTCGAAGAAGTGAGTCAGGTGACCACGTCGGTGAACGACTCCTCCCACCAGCCGTGACCCAGCAGGGGAGAGACCTCCTTCACCTCGCACACCACCAGGTTCAGCGAGGGGTCTACCTTCACGATCCGCAGCTCTGCCACGTCCCGGTCGTCGCTGGAGACGAACCGGGCCTGACGGCCGATCAGCGGCTGCAGGTCCAGGACGTCGTGAGCGGCGACGCCAAAGGTCAGCAGGAGATCGCCCCCGCTGGTCGCCAGGGTCTCATCGCCGAACTCGGGAGCGGAGGCACCGAAGCGTCGGCCGTCCACCTCGACAAACCAGCTCTCCAATGGACGCATCCCGGCTCCTCCTTCCCCGGAAGGTGTGGCCGCTCAGGGGAGTCCGCCAATGCGAAGGCCTGGCTGAAGGCTCAGCGGGCAGGCTCAGCGGCGTTGGAATTTCACCCTGACACCCCGCCTCTCTTGGGAGGTAGAGGGAGCCACTCTGGGGCTAAGTTGGCCCGCTCATCCTGCCCATGTTGAACAACATTGACCGATGACGCCTACACCGCAGACGGATTTGGTCGCCGAGCTCACCAAGATCTTCCCCGAATTCCAGAGTGAATGGGACTGGGCAAAGGAGAGCTTCTTGGGCAGCGAGTCGCCCCACGCAGTCTTCCTTTCCTTCCTTCCCTTTGTGTCGAGATTGAGTCCCCTCCCCAGGCAACTGAAGGCCCTGGCCGCTGTGCTTAACGGGGCTGTTGCAGCGGGGGGAGATGCCGAGAACGCCGTGGCGACCTGCTTCTTCGAGGGGCTCGGTAGAGGGCCCCTTCTTCGCGCCTTGCGCCCCCTTCTGACCGCGGAGACCAAGAAAAGGCTGCACCCGTAGCCTTGAAGCTGGCACCGCTATCAACGGCTACGCTCCCGCCAATCGCAATGACTCCAACTGTCTTCATGGGCTTTCAAGCCAGGGCGCCCTGGCGGCCCGACCCAGCCTGGTGGCCGGAGAATGCCGGCCGGGTGGAGTGGGTGTGCAGCGTCTCCGACTGTCTCGTGGAGACGCCGCCCGGCTTCATCAACCGATGGGATTTCAATCGGGCCTGCTGCTACTCCACCGAGGCCGAGGCCCTGGCGACGATCCCGCGGGAGAGGGCGCGGGAGTTCCGCCTATTTGCCTACTGGTTGGTCCTGACGCCGAACCTGCCAGGGGAGGGTGGCCTCGATCTCGACGCAGTCTTTCCCGCGGGGGCCCCGCTGCCCGAGGATCCCCCGGAGCTTTCAGGCTTTGAGTTCCTTGGCTACGACGTGGTGGGGCTCTCAGGCCCCAAGTCCTACGGGTTCGATCACTCTCCGCTCTCCTGCAACGGTTTGATGAAGTCGTTTCCGGTAAGTCGGTCCTGCCTCTTCGACCGGTTGGAGGACGCGGTGGAGGCTGCGCGCCAGTGGAACAGCGGAGCGCTGCCACCGGAGGGCCAGCCCGAACCCGGACACTATTGGGTGGTCCGGGTGGCGGCAGGCGGACGAACTCTCCTCCGCTGACGAGTTTGATTGGCCTTTTGGCCGAAACCCCGGACGAACTCGCAGCGCAGTGAGACTTCGTCCGGGGGGCAGCACGAGGGGCTGATGAGGCCGCGTCTCAGCGCCGCGGTTCCAGCAGATCCAGGAACGCCGCGCGCACGTTGGCGTTCATCGATCCCTGGGTGAGGACGAAGGCCCGGTAGGCCAGCCCCTTGTAGATCTCGCGCAGCTCCAGGGGGAGCGACTCCAGGTGGCGGCGGACCACGTCCACATCTCCACGGACCACCGGTCCGGTCAGTCCCAGCACCGGGCCGCGCTGCTCCAGGCCTCGGAGCGCCGAGCGGGCCAGCGGCACCAGGGCGGCCTGGGCGTCCTTCTGCGGAATCCCGGCGACAGCGAAGGCGTCGATCGCCGCGCCCAGCAGTGAGACCAGGCTTCCCGCGGCCAGCACCGCTCCGGCGTGGTAGGCGGCCCGCTTGTCCTCCGGGACCTCCAGCGGGGCCAGTCCCAGATCCTGGGCCATCCGGCGCAGGGTGGGGAGCAGGGTCGGGGTGCTGGCGCTGAGCGCCACCGAGTGTCCCTCCAGCGGGTCCTCCGGGCTGGAGACGGCTACCAGCGGATGGAAGGACGCGCGGGGGCGGCTGAGCACCGCCGGCTCGCTCCCGAAGGCCTCCAGCCCCATCGCTCCCGCGCAGTGGATCAGCACCGTGTGGGGGCCCAGATCCGCGGCCAGCGCCTGCGCCGTCTCCCGGATCGCCGAGTCCGGCACCGCCAGGATGCACAGCGCCGCGGATTTCATGAGCTCCAGATCCGCCAGCTTGAACCCCAGCTCCGCGGCGCGCTTCACCGACGCATCCGAGCGGGGGAACACCGCCACCGGCCAGCCGGTGCGATCCAGCCCCTGGGCCAGCGCGCCCCCCATCCTCCCGAAGCCCACCACCAGCACCGGACGGCGCACGGTGGAGCGCGTCTGCCAGGTGGCCTTGGGCGACTTCCGGGGACGGGGTCGGCGGGGCGGGGCGACCATGGCGTGAACCTAGGCGTGTCCCTGACGGCGGAAGAACAGCGCCCCGGCCTGCATCGCCACCTGGACCCTGTCTCCCTGGGAGAAGTCTCCGGCCAGGATCCGCTCTGCCAGCGGGCCCTCCACCAGCCGCTGCACGGTCTGGCGCATCGGCCGGGCGCCCAGCTTCGGATCGTACCCGCCGGACCGCATCAGGTAGTGCACCACGTCCCCGCCGGCGAAGTACTCGATGCCCTTCTCGTTGGCCAACCGCTTGGAGCTCTCCGCCAGCAGCAGGGTGGCGATCCGCTCCACGTCCAGCTCGCGCAGCGGACGGAAGGGGAGCCGCTCATCGATCCGGTTCCACAGCTCCGGGGGCAGCGCGGCGCGGGCCACCTTGGAGGCGGCGTCCAGCTCGGCGTCGGCGGAGGCCACCGCGTCGCTGGCGCCAAAGCCCATCACCTTCTCCTTGCGGCCAAAGGCCTCGGAGCCGAGGTTGGTGGTCATCACCAGCACGGTGTTGGAGAAGTCGATGTGCCGACCCTTGCCGTCGGTCAGCCGGCCCTCTTCCAAAACCTGAAGGAGCAGCATCTGCACCTCGCGGTGCGACTTCTCGATCTCATCCAGCAGCACCACGCAGGAGGGACGGCGGCGCACCGGCTCGGTGAGCTGCCCGCCCTCGCCGAAGCCCACGTAGCCGGCGGGAGAGCCGATCAGCCGGGAGACCCCATGCCCCTCGGCCATCTCGCTCATGTCCAGCCGCACCAGCGCGTCCGGGCTGCCGAACAGCACGTCCGCCAGGGTGCGGGCCATCTCGGTCTTGCCCACCCCGGTGGGGCCCAGGAACAGAAACGAGCCCATCGGGCGGCGGCTGGCGAAGCCGGCGTAGTTGCGGCGGACCACCTTGGCGATCCGCGACACCGCGTCCTCGTGGCCCACGATTCGAGAGCCCAGGTCCGCCTCCAGCTTCAGCAGCCGGGAGGAGTCGGTCAAGAGCAGCCGCTCCTCGGGGAGCCCGGCCAGCTTGGCCACGATGCGGGCCATGTCCGCCGGCTCCACCACATCCTTGCCTTCGCGGCGGCAGCGCGACCCGGCCAGATCCACGATCGAGATCGCCTTGTCCGGCAGGAAGCGGTCGCTGACGTAGCGCGCGGCCAGCGAGGCGGCGGCCTGCAGCGAGTCGGCGGAGTAGCGGAGCCCGTGGTGGTCCTCGTAGCGCTCGATGATCCCGGCCAGGATCTGCACCGTCTCCGGGACCGAGGGCTCCTTGACCACCACCGGGGTGAACCGCCGCTCCAGCGCCGGATCCTGGGAGATGAACTTGCGGAACTCGTCGTGGGTGGTGGCGCCGATGCAGGGGAACTCCCCGCGGGAGAGCGCGCTCTTGAGCTCATTGGCCGCGTCCTGCGGTCCGTCTCCGGTGGAGCCGGCGCCGACCAGGGTGTGCAGCTCGTCGATGAACACCACCACCCGGCCATCGGCGCGCTTCACCTCGTCCTTGAGCCCGTTGAGCTTCTCGGAGAAGGACCCGCGCAGCTGGGTGCCGGCCACCAGGGACGCCACGTCCAGCTCGATCAGGATCTTGTCCGCCAGCGGTCCGCGCAGCTCCAGCAGCCGCTGGGCAACGCCCTCCACCACCGCGGTCTTGCCCACCCCCGGCTCACCCACCAGGCAGGGGTTGTTGGTGCGGCGCTTGCCCAGGATGTCGATCACCTCTTCGACCTCCTTGGCGCGCCCCACCACCGGGTCCAGCTCGCCGGCTCGGGCGCGCTCGGTCATGTTCTTCCCCAGCCCGGTGAGCAGCGGGAAGTGCTGCGGATCCAGGGTGAAGGAGCCTCCCCGGATCGGCGCGGGCGCCGGCGCGGTGATCGCGCGCAGCGAGGGAGAAGACGGCGTCACCAGCGCGCGCGGCGCCTCCTCCGGCTCGTCGTCGATCAGATCCCGCGCGGAGAGCACCGGCGCGGCGCTGATCGCCTGGGGGGACACGGTGGAGGCCCGCGCCGGGCGCGGCATCGGGCTGGGCGGGGCACCGACCGGCCGGCCGCTGAGCGCGCGGGGCGGGGTGTGGGTGGGCACCTCGCGGGGGGCGATCAGCTTCCGGGGCATCCGGCCGCCCAGGTAGTAGGAGAGGGCGGTGTTGCGGATCGCGGTCAGGTCGATCCCCACCCGGGACAGCAGCTCCTGGGCCAGGCAGCGCACCCGGGTGGTGGCGATCAGCACGTGCAGGCAGTCGGTCTCCGCCGAGCCGCAGCCCCGGGCGATCTCCCGTGCCTTCTCGGAGAGCTCGCGGACCAGGCCGTCCACTTCCAGGGGGGCGGTGGTGATCGCCTCCAGCAGGGTGTCCTCGTCGACCCCCTTCTCCCGGAGCAGCCGCTGGCCCTTGTTTTCAGCCGTGTACATGGCCAGCAACAGATGCGCTGTGGTCAGCTTCTGGCCGACGCTCTGTGCGATGTCTTCTGCTTCCGCCAAAACCACAGCAAATTCGGTGCTGTCGACCATCTCGACTCCGCGCAGGGCTGCCTGGCCTCCGGTCTAGCGCACCCGGATCGCCCCCGCAAAATTTCAGCTACAGGGCGCTACATGCTTTTCCGGGATAGAAATCGCGCGCCCGGTGTTGGGAAGCCCGCAATGGAGGGGTGGACCGCTCCGTACATCGGGCCACACAGGGGATTTTCCAAATGGTTTCGGTGATTCAGCCCGCCCGGGTCCTCGTGGATCCAGTGGACGGCGTACCCAGTTCGGTCGAAGCCAGGCGATGGGGCACCCCGCTGGCGATCCTGATGGTGGCGGTGAGCCTGGCGGCGGTGACCTGGTTCCTGCGCTGGGATGCCAGTGGCTCGGTCCTCCAGGACCTGATGATGCAGGGCGAGCTGATGCGCGCCACCGAGACCGAGATCTCCGAGGCAATCAGCCAGGCGGAGCGCACCGCGCTGGTGGCCGGAGTCGCCAAGGGCGTCTTCGTGATGCCGTTCCTGGTGCTGCTGCTGGCGGTGGTGGTCAAGCTGACCGGCTGGTTCGTGGGCCGCCCGGCCCCGTTCCCCAAGGCGTTCACCGCCGCGGCGGTCTCCCTGCTGCCGATCGCGCTCTATTACCTGCTGTTCTCGGTGGCTACCCTGGCCCAGCACTCGGTGACCGCCGGGATGCGCGAGACCTTGCTGCCCAGCCACCTGGGCCACCTCTTCGGTGACCAGTCGCCGGCGATGGGGCGGGTGCTCTCGGCGCTGGATCTGTTCAACCTGTGGAGCGCTTCGCTCCTGGGGCTGGGCCTCGCCGAGGCCAGCGGGATGAAGAAGTGGAAGGGCGTGGCGCTGGGGCTCTTGCTGTACGGCCTCTACGCGTGCGTCTTCCTGATTGGAATGCCAGGCATGTCCGGGGGACCGGGCGGGAGGGGTTGACCGTGATTTCCTTTGTGGTGGCTGCGCTGGTCGCGGCCACGCCGATCTCGCTGGAGGATGTCCGCACCGCCTCGCGCCATGCGACCGTGGCCCAGCTCTCGGAGCTGGACCGGCAGCGGGCGGCGGAGCAGGTGACGGTGGCGCGCTCCGGGCTGCTGCCCCAGGTGGGGCTGACCCTGGCCACCGGGTTTACCGCCCAGGGGCCGAAGCGGTTCCGGGAGAACGTCCAGGTCAGCCCGGGGGTGTTCGAGGAGCAGACGGTGGACATCGACTCCACCGCCCGGGGTGGCTTCCAGCTCAGCCTGGGGGTGCGGCAGCTGCTGTTCGACGCCACCACCTGGGCCAACCTCTCGGTGGCCAGCGCACAGTTCGACGCCGCCGCCGCCCAGGCAGCGGAGGATCGGCTCAACGCCGAGCTGGAGGGGATCCGCCGCTTCTTCGATCTGATCCGCGCCCAGAAGACCCAGGGGGTGATCGAGCAGCGGGTCAAGTCCAGCACCGAGCTGGCCGAGCGCGCGGAGGCGCTGTTCCAGGCCGGCCGTCGCCGCAAGGAGGACGCCATCGCCGCCCGGATCAACCTGGGCAACGATCGCACCGCCCAGGCCCGGCAGCAGGTGGTGATCACCCAGGCCAGCGCGCTGTTGGCCTCCTATATCGGCCGCTCGCCGTCCGAGCCGCTGGTGGCCCAGGAGGGCCAGTCGGTCAGCGCCGGGACCGGGGTGCCCGCCTTCGAGGAGGCGTTGGCGCAGGCCAAGGAGAACCGTCCGCAGCTGGCGGCGATGGAGGCTTTGACCCAGGCGGCCCGGGAGGCGGTCGCCGGCGCCCGGGGCGCGTACCTGCCGTCGGCGGATGTGAGCGTCTCCTATGACCGCAACAGCCCCCAGCTGGGGCCGTTCTTCGACGTGACCCGGCAGCACTCGGTCAGCGCCACCCTGGGGATCCGCTGGGACATCTTCAATGGCTTCGTCACCAACGCCCAGGTGGGCCAGGCCAAGGTGGCCGAGCAGCGCGCACTGGTGCAGCTGGAGCAGGCGCGCCGGGACGTGGAGGCGGATCTGAAGACCCGGCTGGACACCCTGCGGGTGGCCCAGCAGGTGACGACGATCGCCGAGGACAACCTGAAGCTGGCCCAGGACAACCTGCACCTGGCCCAGACCCGCTTTGAAGAAGGCGCCGGCTCCACCCTGGAGATCCGTGACGCGCAGGACAAACACGCTACCGCGGAGCTCAGCGTCATCGAGAGCCGCATCGATCTGGAACTTGCCCGCGCGGGACTCGAGCGGGCCATCGGGGCGTTCGGCCCGGGAGTGGCTCAATGAAGTGGTGGAAAGCGGTGATCGCGCTGGTGCTGTTCGCGGCGGTGACTGGGATCACGGTCAAGGGGGTCAGCAACCGTCCGGCCCCGGCCAAGGAGGTCCAGATCGGCAAGGTGCGCAAGGGCACCATCAGCCGGACCATCGCCGGTACCGGCAAGGTGCAGGCGGCGACCACGGTGAAGATCTCCTCCAACCTCTCCGGCGATCTGACGGAGCTGCTGGTGCGCAACGGGGACCGGGTCACCAAGGGCCAGGTGCTGGGGCGGATCGACAAGCGCCGCTTCGAGGCCGCCTCCAAGCAGGCCCAGGCCGGGCAGTCCGCCGCGCGCGCCGAGATGCAGGTGCAGCAGGTGGAGGTGGACCGGACCGCCAATGAGTACGGCCGGGTGGAGTCCCTGGTGTCCAAGGGGCTGGCCTCCGGCGCGGAGCTGGAGCAGGTCCGCGCGGCACGGGACTCGGCGCTGGCCCGGCTGGCGTCCTCCCGCGAGCGGCTGGCGCAGGCGGCCGCGCAGTACGACGAGGCCACCAACTCGCTGCGGCAGACCACCCTGGTCTCGCCGATCGAAGGCACGGTGATCGAGGTCACCCGCGAGATCGGTGAGCGGGTCCGCGGCTCGGACTTCTCCGAGGACGTGGTGATGACCATCGCGTCCCTGGCGGCGATGGAGGTGGTGATCGAGGTCGGCGAGCACGAGGTGGTGCACCTCAAGGAGGGCCAGCAGACCGAGGTGGAGGTGGACGCCCTGGAGGGCCAGACCTTCGAGGGCACGGTGGTGGAGATCGCCCAGAAGGCGAACATCAAGAACCCGGGCACCGATCAGGAGGTCACCAACTTCCCGGTCACCGTGGCGCTGACCGTGCGTCCCCCGGGCGTGCTGCCGGGGATGAGTTCGGAGGTCCGGATCAACGCCGAGACCCACACCGACACCCTGATCGTCCCCATCCAGGCGGTGACGGTGCGGGCGGAGAAGACCCTGCCGGACTTCAAGCCGGAGGTGGAGGGGGGCACGGTGCTCACCGCCAAGAAGCGCGCGGAGACCCTGGCCAAGGTGGTGTTCGTGGTGGACGCGGACAACAAGGCCAAGATCCGCCGGGTGAAGACCGGCATCTCCTCGGACACCGACTTCGAGATCCTGGACGGACTGCAGGATGGCGATCAGGTGGTGGAGGGGCCGTACCGGACCCTGGCCAAGGAGCTGAAGGACGGGGACGACGTTCAGGGGCAGGGCGGTCCGGGCGGCCCCGGCGCCAAGAGGAGCTGAGGCCTACCATGCTGATCGAGGTGAAGGATCTGGCGCGGCACTACACCGTCGGTGGCGAGGAGGTGCGCGCGCTGCAGGGGGTCAGCTTCGGGATCAACAAGGGCGAGTGGCTGGCGATCGTCGGCCAGTCCGGCTCGGGGAAGAGCACCTTGATGAACCTGCTGGGCTGTCTGGACACCCCCACCAGCGGCGAGTACCTGCTCAACGGTCACGCGGTGGCCACCATGGACGACGACTCCCTGGCCAAGATCCGGAACCAGGAGATCGGGTTCATCTTCCAGACCTTCCAGCTGCTGCCGCGGGAGACCGCGCTCCAGAACGTGGAGCTGCCGCTGGTGTACCGGGGGATGGGCGCCAAGGAGCGCAAGGAGCGGGCCCGGGCGGCGCTGGACAAGGTCCAGCTGACCCACCGGATGCACCACAAGCCCAACGAACTCTCCGGCGGTCAGCGACAGCGGGTGGCGATCGCCCGGGCGCTGGTGACCGAACCCTCGCTGCTGCTGGCCGACGAGCCCACCGGCAACCTGGACTCCTCCACCGGTGAGGAGATCGTCCGGCTGTTCGAGCAGCTGTACAAGGCGGGGCACACCATCATCCTGGTCACCCACGAGCCGAAGCTGGCCGCGCGCTGCCCGCGGGCGGTGCGGCTGTCCGACGGCAAGGTGGTCGCGGATGGACCCGGTCCGGAAGTGGCGATGGAGAACTACCGGGACCTGCAGCTGAAGGCGGCGGCCTCTTGAGCATCCGGATCGACATCTTCGAGGGGACGCGGATCGCGTTCACCTCGCTGACCTCCAACCGGCTGCGCACCTTGCTCACCACCGCCGGGATCGCGGTGGGGGTGGCCACCCTGTTGGCGATCGTGGGGATCATCCAGGGGCTGGACGACGCCTTTGCCGGGCAGCTGGCCTCGATGGGGTCCAACTCCCTCTACGTGGCCAAGTTCAAGATGGGCGGCGGGAACCAGCCGGAGGCCCGCAACCGCAAGGACCTGACCAACAAGGAGGTGGAGGCGATCCGCAGCCAGTCCACCTACGCGGTCGGGGTGGCCCCCACGGCGATGAGCCGCACCGACGTCACCTCGTTTGGTCGCACCATCAACATGGTGAACATGTTCGGGGTGACCGAGGAGTACATCGACGTCTCCGGCTACCAGCTGGCGGGCGGGCGGTTCCTGACCCGCAACGACGACGAGGGGATGAAGTCGGTGGTGGTGCTGGGCGCGGATCTGGTGGACGCGCTGTTCCCGGGGATCGAACCGGTGGGGCAGGAGGTCCGGCTGGACAACCGCACCTTCCGGGTGGTCGGCACCATGGCCCGCAAGGGGAAGATGCTGGACATGAACTTCGACAAGTCGGTGTTCGTGCCGCTCAAGACCCTGGGCGGGTACTTCGGCAACCGGCGCGGGTTCATGATCACGGTGGGGATCGAGGATCCGAAGGACATGGACGCGGCCCAGGATCAGCTGGTGGGGATCCTGCGCCGGGTGCGGGGCACCGCTCCGGAGAAGCCGGACGACTTCGTGGTCAACCGGCCGGAGCAGATGCTGGAGCTGTACAAGAAGCTGACCCAGGGCCTGTACGCGGTGATCACCGGGATCGGGTTGATCACCCTGCTGGTGGGCGGGATCGGGATCATGAACATCATGCTGGTCTCGGTGCGGGAGCGGACCCGGGAGATCGGCGTCCGCCGGGCGCTGGGGGCTCGCAAGCGGACGATCGTGATGCAGTTCTTGATCGAGGCCGCGGCGGTCTCCGCGGTGGGCGGGGTGGTGGGCACCACCGCCGGCCTCTCCCTGGCCAAGATCATCTCCCTGATCACCCCCCTGGCGGCCTCGGTGCGGCCCTCCACCATGTTCTTCGGCGTCACCTTCGCGGCGCTGGTCGGACTGCTCTTCGGGATCTGGCCGGCGGCCCGGGCGGCGAACCTCGATCCGGTTGAAGCGCTTCGCTACGAGTGACCCATGCGCGCCTTTCTGGACAACCTCCGCCTCTCCTTCGGGACCTTCCTGGGCAACCCGCTGCGCTCACTGCTGACCCTGATCGGGATCGTGATCGGGGTGGCCACGGTGATCGGGGCGATGGGGATGATCGAGGGCCTGCGGGTGAAGGTGAACAAGGACCTCTCCTTCTTCGGGGCCAACGTCTTCGAGATCGGGAAGTGGCCGGCGGTGAACTTCGGCCAGGTGGACTGGCGCAAGTACGCCCAGCGTCCGAACTTCACCTATGAGGACGTGCGGGCGCTGATGGAGATCCCGGAGGTCACCGCCGCCGGGGCCGCCGACTACCGTTGGGGGCAGAAGGTGGCCACCGATCGGGAGGAGACCCGCCCGGTGGTCTCGGTGATCGGCACCACCTCGATGTGGAACGAGACCACCTCCATCGAGGTGGTCTCCGGACGCTTCTTCAACGAGGCGGATGATCTGGACGCCCGCCCGGTGGTGGTGCTGGGGCCGGACGTGGTGGACGCCCTGTTCCCGCTGCAGGATCCGGTCGGTCAGCAGGTCCGGATCCGGGGGCGGAACATGAACGTGATCGGCGTGTTCCAACGCCGGGGCAGCATGATGGGGATGACCTCCCTGGACAACCTGGCGGTGATGCCGATGCGGACCATGGGCCGGGTGTTCGGTCAGGTCCGGGCCCAGGACATCGCGGTCAAGGTGAAGGAGGGGGAGAACTTCCAGCGCGCGCAGGACTCGGCCACCGCGTTGATGCGCCGCCGGCGGGCGGTGCCCCCCAACGAGGAGAACAACTTCGAGGTCTCCACCAACGAGTCCAACACCAAGCAGCTCAACGAGTTCTCGATGCTGATCAGCGCCGCCGGCTTCGGGGTGTGCCTGCTGTCCTTGATCGTGGGTGGGATCGGGATCTTGAACATCATGCTGGTCTCGGTGACCGAGCGGACCCGGGAGATCGGTGTTCGCAAGGCGCTGGGGGCGCGCAAGCGCCGGATCCTGGGACAGTTCGCCACCGAGGCGATCATGCTCTCGGTGTTCGGCGGGCTGATCGGGATCGGGCTGGGCTACGGGATCGCCGGGCTGGCCAAGTGGGTGGCCGGGATTCCAGCGGTGGTCCCGCTGTGGGCGGTGGCCCTCTCGGTGGGGATGAGCTCGGTGGTGGGGTTGCTGTTCGGGATCTATCCGGCGGCCCGCGCGGCCCAGCTGGACCCGGTCGAGGCGATGCGGGCGGAGTGACCCGCGCCTCTCAGCGGCGGGGGCTGGCGCTCCGGATCCGGCTCGGAGCGGACTGAGGGAGGCGCCGCTCGACGGGGCGTTCTGTCCACCCGTGCTCAGCGGGGGCCCCCGAGCCTGGTGAAGTCTGCACTCGATGCAAACCCTCCCACTTGAGGGGGACTTCGGTGCGATTGCTCTTGAGCCTGGGCGTGGCGGTCGTGGTGGGTGTCGGCTGCGGAGCGGGAGCTCCGTCCCCAGACATTCGGCCCGGAAATCATCCCCCGCCACACAGGGGGGATGGAGGCGCGGAAGGCCTTGTCGACGGGGGGACCGTCGGCACGTCGGACGGCGGCTCCGAGGCCTCTGACGGCGGGACGTCGGTGGGAGCAGACGCAGGCTCGGGCCCAGCCGGGGAGCTGACGCCCGATGGCGGCATTCTGAGCGCGCAGTGCGACCCCTCCGTGGAGAACTGGGAGGGGCTGGAGGAGCCCGCCGGGGGCTGGGACTCGTGGATCACCCTCCCACCCGACTACCGGGAGCCTGCGCTCGAGACTCCCTCCGTGTTCTCGGAAGGCTCCCCCTGTGTCACCGACACCCGACCCCGACTCGACACCTGGTGCGAGCAGCGCACCCATGCCGCGGACGGCAGTCTGATCGGCTACCGGAGCTCGACCCGGCCACCTGCGGTTTCTCTCGGCGCCGCCGGGTCGGTGGTGCTGCAGTACGACCAGCGCTACTCCAAGGTCCGCGAGGACTGGACCTTCGATTCCCTGGGCAGGGTCGTTGAGTGGAAGCAGACCCTGACCTCCGTCGGTGAGACCTGGGTGAGTGCCCACTGGCTCCTCCGGTTCGCCTGTGACGGTCGCCCCTCCCGATACCAGGCGCTGGTGGGCGGAGCGCCGCCGCCGATGCTTTACGACAAGCAGGGGCGTGTCACCCGATGGGTAGGGCCAAGGGAGGAGGTCGAGATGTCGTGGGCTCCGTCCGGTGCCCTCCTGGCCCGGAGCTCCAGGAGGTGGAGCTCCGACGAGGGGGTCCACCTGCGACAGCGCTTCGATGACGCCGGGCGGGTGATCGCCGAATGGGAGGAGGTGAACACGAACATGCGGACGTGGAGGACCACCAAGGTCCATGATCTCGCGGTCGGGCGCTCCCGCACCCATCGGGATTGGGGCAACAACCTGTCGTACGAGTATTGGGTGACCCAGTCCGGACAGGCCGCGCAGGGAGGGGAAGGCCTGTCCTGGACTGCCAGAGACACGGTTGAGTCAGGGCCGGCGATCCGGGAGGCCCGGCGAACCACCTACTCCTGCGAAACGGGTGATGCGGTGGAGGAGGAGATCGACTCGGGGGCGGATGGATCGGTGGATGAGACCCTGGGCTACGCGTGGATCGAGGACAGTGCCATCATCCGACGCAGCAGCAGCCGCGGAGGATGGACCGATTTTCACTTCCGGTGCCAGTGAGTCCAGGCGCGCCCGCGTCGCACGGCTACTCCACCTTCTCCACCGGCAGGCCCGCCTTCTTCCAGCCCTTCATCCCCTCGCTGAGGACGAACACTGCGGTGTGCCCTTCTTGCGCCGCGCGACCCGCGGCGGAGTGGGAGGCCCTTCAAAGCCGACTGCTGCAATAGAAGGCGATGGTTTCCGCCTTCTCCTTCGGCAGCAGCGAGAGGTCGTAGCTGTGTGAGGAGGCCAGCAGGATGGCGCCGGGGATCTTCCCGTGCGCGGCCCGGAAGTCGTCGGTGTTGACGTCGTAGATCCTCACCGCGTTCTGTCGGTGCAGCTCGGCCAGGGCGGGGACGGTCAGCTCCTGGTACTTGCCGTCTCCGCTGCGGCAGGCGGTGGAGGCGATTGCCAGCGCGGCGCACAGCAGGAACCGTCGGTAGGGGATCCGCATCTGGGCGGGCACCCTAGAACAGATCCCTACTGCATTCGCCCCGCTCGTTGCCGAGGTCTCTCGAGGCTCGAGAGGTGTCTTCGCGGTGAGTTGAGGGCGCTACTCCTGCGACTCAACGGAAGAAGTGGCGTCGAGGGGCAGTCGTAGACCCGGCGCCAGGTATCGGCCGCGCGCCGTTCTGGTGGGACATCCCTTCCTCCTCTCGGCGCAACGATTATGATCATCCCCATGGCGGACAAGCCCTGGTTCCTGTGGGACCTAGATATTTCGGAGGAGGAATTTCAGGAGCGTCTTTGCCACCCTGACCCGGACATCCGGGCGCAATGGCAGGGGCGCCTGATGCGCGAAGCGAACGTGAGCGAAGTCTGGACCTACCTGTCCCTGCCGGAAGTGCTGGCAAATTGGCAGCGGATTGCCCGCCACCTCGGCCGTCGTCGGGACTTCTGGCAATGGCTCCTGGATGGCTGGAGGAGCGATGGCCTCATCCCCGCTCAGTAGGCTCACCGTCCTGCAGGAGGACCTCCTCCGTGAGTTCTTCTCGCGGGAGCAGCGCTTCTTTCTGACCGGTGGCGCAGCGCTCGGCGGCTTCTACCTCGGACATCGGGAAACCGAGGACCTCGACCTGTTCTCTCCTCCGGGAGTGGACCTGGAGGATGCCTCGCGGGTCCTGAATGAGTCCGCCAGAGCGGCTGGGGCCACGTTGGAGCCGGTGCGCAGGTTCGCAGAGTTCCAGCGCTGGCTGGCCCGTCGAGGCCAGGAGACTTGTGTCGTGGACCTGGTGGTCGATCGTGTTCCACAGGTGGATCTACAGAAGGTCGTTCGGGGAATCCTCCGGCTCGATACCCTCCGGGAGATCGCCGCCAACAAGCTCTCGGCATTGATCGGACGCAGCGAAGCCAAGGATCTGGTCGACCTCCAGGCACTCCTCGGGCTCCAACAGTTTCGCCTCGAAGACGCCATTCGCGACGCGTCCCTCAAGGACCGGGGCGTGGATCCGGCCACGCTAGCCTGGGTGCTCGACAGCATCCGCATCGGCCCCGAGGCGGCGCTGCCTGGAGCGGTTGATCCCAAGGAACTCGACGAGTTTCGTCGCGACCTGGTCGCAAGGTTGCGCGGGATGGCTTTCGCGCAGACGAGGAGCTAGCGCGTCAGGCAGCGCGCACCTGCACGGCGTGAGAAGCAAGGGTGCTGGTGTCGGTGCCCCGCAACCGCGGCTTGCCCGGCCTGGTTCTGTCCGCTAGTTACCGGCGTTCATCATGTCGGCACCAATCATCGTGGGAATTGCGGGTGGTACGGCCTCAGGCAAGACCACCGTCACCCGAAAGGTGCACGAGGCGCTGGCCTCCTCCCGGGTGGCCTTCGTGGACCAGGACGCCTACTACCGCGATCTGGTGGATCTCTCCTTGGAGGAGCGGCGGGAGGTGAACTTCGACCACCCGGACGCCTTCGACACCGACCTGCTGGTCAGGCATCTCAAGGAGCTCAAGGCGGGCCGGGCAATCCAGAAGCCGGTCTACGACTTCGTCCGCTCCACCCGCGCCGAGCAGACCACCACGGTGCAGCCGGGTGGGGTGATCCTGATCGAGGGGATCCTGGTCCTGCACCTGGCGGCGATCCGGGATCTGATGGACATGAAGATCTTCGTGGATGCCGAGGACGACGTGCGGATCATCCGGCGCCTCACCCGGGACATCAAGGAGCGCGGCCGGGACTTCGACCACGTGGTCGCCCAGTACTTCCGCCACGTCCGGCCGATGCACATGGGGTTCGTCGAACCCTCCAAGCGCTACGCGGACATCATCGTCCCCCACGGCGGCAACAACGACATCGCGATCGAGATGCTGGTCAACGCGATCAAGGCCAAGCTGGCCGCGTGAGTCCGGCCTGACAGCCGGAACCCCGGACGAAGTAGGCGCCCGGTGCGAGTTCGTCCGGCCTGACCGCCGGAACCCCGGACGAAGCAGGCGGCCCGTGCGAGCGCCTCCACCGTTCGCAATCACAGCATCGACAGGAACTCGCCCAGCGGTCCTCGCAACCGGTTCGCTCCCGCGGACTGGGTGGCGTGCCCGGCCTCGGGCGGCAGCTCGTAGAAGTGGGCCAGTGCTCCCGCGGCGGTGAGCAGATGGTAGGTGTCGCGGACGCGGTTCACGGGGGCCACCCCGTCGACGCCGTTGGCCACCAGCAGCACCCGCGAGCGGATCCGCTCCAGGTAGTCGCTCAGGTCCGCCCGGCCCAGCGCTCCGGCCAGCAGCGCGTAGCAGTTCGGATCGAACTCTTCGGCGAACCCGTCCGCCTCCGCCGCCAGCTGCTTGCCGGCCGCCGTCTCCGGGGTGATCGCCGGATCCCCCGAGGCCCGCAGCAAAAAGTCGTAGCGCAGGTTGCGCAGCGTCCGCTTCGGTCCCTGGCCAGCCGGGTAGTTGCCCTCCTGATGCGCCGGGTCCGAACCCAGCAGCTGGCCGGTCATCGACAGCTGCTCCCGCAGCCCTTCGGGCAGGGTCTTGGCGGTACCGATCGCCACCACTCCCCGGACCAGCTCCCGGAACAGGGCAGCCAGCCTCAGCGCCACCATCCCCCCCAGCCCGACGCCCACCACCGCGTGGACCTGGGTCAGGTTCAGTCCTCGCACCAGCCCCGACACCGCCCGCGCCATGTCCAGCACGGTGATCTGCGGAAAGATCGGCCCCAGCGGTTTCCCGGTGTCCTCATCCAGGCTGGCAGGCGAGGTGGAGCCGAACGGACTTCCGAGCAGGTTCACCGACACCACGTAGTGATCGAGGGGGGAGAGCAGGCGGCCCACACCGACAAGCTCGCGTGCCCACCCGGACGGCTGATAGATCGTCGTCCCGCCTTCGCCCAGAGCCTGGTGCGAGTGCGGCAGGTCGTGAAGGAGGATCACCGCGCGGTCCGCAGAAAAGCGCCCGTAGGTCTCGTAGGCGAGCTTCGCGTGCATCAACAGTCCGCCATCCTCGAGGGGCAACGCGGCGGGCAGTTCGAACGTATCGGCCGTGGTCTGGATCAAGGTTCGCGTTTTTCATATCACCCCGGCGGCCTTCCAAAGGAGCCAGCTTGAAGCGCTACATCGGTGTCATCGTGGGTCTGGTCGCGTTCGTGGTCGGTTCGGTCATCATGTACGGGCGGGTGAACGACAAGGTGGCGGTCGCCGAGCAGGTGGCCAGCTTCGAGAAGCTGCAGTCCGCCTATCTGGAGCGGGTGGGCTGGATCCGCACCAACCCGGACGAGAAGGGCTACCGCGAGGAGGTGAACCCCTTTCTCAAGGGCTACTTCAAGTCGGTGGACGAGCACCTGGCCCGCTTCGACGGGAACAAGGACTTCGACGACTACCTGATCCGGGTGGAGAAGAAGGGCGGGGGCGCCAAGAAGGGCGGCGGCGATCCCAAGGTCCACTACGACTACGTGAAGGCGCAGTTCGACACCCTGCGCGCCGGCAAGCACGACCCGACCTTCACCGCCACCGACAAGGGGATGCGGCTGGACGTGGTGACCGAGGAGAAGATGGTCGCCGGTGAGCCGAACATCCGCTACCGGGTGTTGCTGTGGGGCGCCCAGCGGGAGATGAAGGAGGACGGGAAGCTGAAGAAGATGGTCACCTCCTCCTCCTTCGGGGTGGCGTGGAAGTTCTGGGACGAGAAGGGGAAGCTGCTGGCGGAGATGAACGCCAGCGAGCCGTCGATGAAGATCGACTGGCCGGAGCTGTTCATCGCCGAGTTCCCCCCGCAGATGGTGTTCGGCCACTACGACGTGGGCCTGGTCCCCTTCGAGGTGAAGAAGGCGGAGATCACCTTCACCGTGAACTCGCGCTCGCAGACCGGCGGCGAAGCCAACGCCACGTACACCTGGAAGCTGGACGTCCCCCCGGAGTGGAAGCTGAGCAAGGGCGACAAGTGGGTCGGCGCCGAGGAGACCACCCGGGAGCCGGAGGAGATCGGCGGGCGGTAGCGGCTTCGTTGGAGGTGGCTCCCGGGCTCAGCGCCCTTCCACCACCGCCAGCTGGGTGGTCAATCGGAAGGCCTTCAGCTCTCCGGACTCCTCCAGCAAATAGAGATTGAGCCGGGCGTCGGCCTTCAGGTCGCACAGCCCGGGGCTGGCCTCCACCTCGGCCAGGACCTGGCCTCCGCGCGGATCCACTGCGCGGACCCGTTCCCCGGGGATCACCAGCACCCCGCGGGCGGCGATCGCAGGGAGGGGACGGAAGATCGCCTCTCCCGCTGCGCCCAGGTGCCACTCCACCGTGCCCTCCGGCGAGAGCAGGGTGGCGGCCCCGGTCTGGGACACCACCACGATCGATCGCCCCACCGCCTTGAGCGCGTATCGGCCCGGGCCCAGATGCAGTGACCGCTCCCATACCGGGCGACCGGCGGCCCCGTAGCAGAGCAGCACCCCTTCGCCGTCGCGCTCTCCGGCCACGTAGGCCCGGCTGCCGGTGATCAACGGCGCGCTGGGGCGGGCCAGGTTCAGATCCTGCTCCCAGGCCACCTCCCCGGAGTGCGCATCCACCACGAACAGCGCGTGGTGCGATCCCCGCCCCAGCACCGCCAGCAGCCGGCGTCCCCAGGAGATCGGCTGCTGCTGGAAGGGCAACGGCGCACGGAGCCGGTATTTGATCTGCCCGTCGGCCAGCTCCAGCCCGTAGAGGTGCCCCGCGTCGGTGGCCACCAGCACCCGGTGCGCCTGCACCTTCAGGAAGGTCCGCTGGGTGCGGGCGGGCATCGACCGCCACAGCTCGCGACCGGTCAGCTCGGAGAAGGCCACCACCGCCCGTCCCTCCGAGGGCGCCAGCAAGACCCCCTCCTGGCGGATCAGCTCCGGGCCCAGGGGCATCCCATCGTGGCTGCGCACCCAGCGGGCTTCCGGCCCGGCCCCCTCGAAGCAGGCCACCCGGTGCGGCTCCGCGACCAGGATCGCCTCGTCCGCCGCGAACGCCACCCCGCGCGCGGAGAGGTGGCGAAAGCGCAGCTCTCCCATCGGGCCAAAGCCTGCCGCCAGCTCCGGCCCGCTCACCACCGGACCGTGCGGGGTCAGCAGCAGCCTCGCCTCGCCCTCACCGCCCAGCGACTGCTTCTGCCAGCGGGGTTCAAAGCGCAGCCGGCGGACCCGGCCGGGCAGAGGCAGCGGCTGGGTCTCCGAACCCCGGCGGGGGCGCGACGGGCTGGCCGAACCCTGGGTGCTGGCCCGCGCCGGCTGCAGGTGGGCCAGCACCTCGCGGCTGCGCGCCATCAGCTCCTGGAGGTAAGGATTCTTGGCCTGGGTCTTGTTCCGGGAGGCAGCCGCGGCGGCGATCCCCATCGACAGCCCCACCATCCCCCGGGCCAGCGCGGTGGCGGGCAGCGGGTGGCCATCCACCGTGTTCGCCCGCAGCTCCACGGTCAGCTCCGGGCCCAGGCCGCCCGGGCGGAAGCGGAACACCGGGTCGTGGACCTCCAGCGCATGCGCCAGCTCGCCGCTCTGACGGGACAGCTCCAGCGCGAACAGGAAGGGCTGCGCCTCCTCGGTCCATAGCTGGGTGGCGGACAGCCTCAGCGTCAACCGGCCGTCCACCAGCAGCGACGCCAGCGGCGCCTCCCCCTTGCGATCGAAGGTCAGCAGCCGATCCCGCGGGTCGACCAGGCGGAAGCCAAAGTCCCCGGGGGCGCGGGTGAACTGCTCGTAGGACCAGCCCCCCGCGGAGGTCCGGTCCTGTTCCTCGGGCTCGCCCGTCTCCAGGGCCTCCACCCGCTGGACCAGGCGCTTGCGCAGAGGCGCGCTCAGCGCGGTGGGGGCCGCCGCGTCCAGGTCGTCCAGCAGGGTCCGGGCGCAGCGCGCGGTGGCCGCCGCCAGCTCCTCCAGGTCCAGCCGCAGGGGAGGGCGGATCTGCCGGGCCGGCCGCCCCAGGCTGACCAGCGACAGCTCCACCAGGTCCACGTCCCGCAGGAAGACCAGCTCCAGGTGGGCCTCGGGCAGTGAGGCTTGCGCCACCGGCTGCGCCCGGGCATAGAGCGAATGGACAGCCTCCACCAGGTCCGGGACCACCCGGGTCAGTGGTTCCTCCCCGGCCCCGGACAGGAGATTGATGCCGTCCAGCTCCAGGCCAAAGCCATCCACGGGCGCCGAGCGCTCGCGTCTCCAGCCCTGTCCAATCCGGAAGCGGATCATTCGGTTTCGTTGACAACCCTGATCACCGGGCCCTACGATCTCCCACCTTTTTTGGAGCGATGTAACGTTCCGAAATTTCAGCCGATTTCAAGGAAACTCTTCAATGACATTCTACGAAGCCGCGCTTCGCGTTCTGGAAAGCGAAGGACGCCCGCTTCACTTCCTGGAGATCACCCAAAAGTCGATCACGCAGAACCTGCTTTCGCATGTCGGCAAGACGCCCGAGCAAACCATGTTGTCCCGTCTGGCCGCCATGGCCCGCCGGGCACGTGACCGCCGGGTGTGCGTCACTGCGAAGGACACGTTCGCGCTGATCGAGTGGGGTGTACCCGAGGACGTCGAGGCGCTGTCCCAGACCGGAATCCCCGACCCGAACCCCGAGGAGGATCTGCCTCCCCTGCGTCCGGTGGAGCGTCACCCCGAGTCGCGCAACGACAACGCGCGCGCGTCGGGCCGCACCGATCGGGACCGCAAGGGTGGCCGCCGGGACGAGGAGGAGGGTGGGCGCCGTCGCAAGAAGTTCCCGCCGATCGCCGAGGTGGTGTTCGAGATCCTCAGCGAGGTCGGCCAGCCGCTGCGGCCGGACGACATCGCCAACCGCGCGCGCGAGAAGGAGCTGGCCTCCGACGAGCTGGGCGCGGAGCGGATCCTGACCGCGCTGCTGGAGGACAACCAGAAGCGGATCGACGCTGGCCGTCGCCCCCAGTTCAGTCTGGACAAAGCCTCCGGACAGATCTCCCTGGAGCGCGCCGGGTCCCCCTCGGAGGCGCTGCCGGTGGAGCTGGTGGCTGCGTTCGCCGAGGCGCTGGGCATCCCCCTGGAGGGCGGACGTCCGGTCTTCCCTGCCCGGGGCGCCGCGGTGCCGGTGGGGGCGCCAGTGGCGCTTGCCGCCGACGGCACGGTGGAGTCCGCCCTGGCCACGGCCAAGACGGCGATCAAGGAGTACCGCCGCGCGGTGGCCAAGACCCTGCGCAAGCGCCTGAGCGAGCTGGACGGAGGGACGCTGGAGAAGTCGGTGGTGCGCATGCTGCACGCGCACGGCTTCCGCGAGCTGAAGGTGGCCAAGCGCTCCAAGGAAGGCCCGCTGCTCACCGCCCGCCGCCGCGACGGCAGCGTGGAGCTGCGTTACGCGGTGCGGATCCTGCGCGGCAACCCGGCGCTGGATCGCAAGGAGGTCAAGGAGCTGCGCAAGGATCTGCAGAACTACGCCGGCCAGGTCGGCCTGCTGTGCAGCGCCGGTGAGGTCCGCTCGGATGCGCGGACCGAGGCGCAGCAGACCCAGGGCGGGATGGTGCTGATGTGGTGCGGAGACGCCCTGGCGGACAAGTTCCTGGACGCCCAGGCCGCGGTGAAGGTCACCACCGTCGAGATGTTCGAGATCGACGAGGCGTTCTTCGCCCTCGCCCACTCCGATGCCGAGGAGGCCGCCCGCCGTCGCGAAGAGCGGCACCGGGAGAAGGTCCAGCGCGAGGGCAGCCCCGAGCGTCCGGGCCGCAGCTCGACCGAGGAGTCCTCGGAAGAGAACGGAGAAGAGAACGGCGCCGCCGAAGTCCAGCCGCCCCGCCGCTCCGAGCCGGCCCCCCAGCAGGTCGCCGCGCCCAAGCGGGAGGAGGAGGGCGATGACGAAGAGGTTGACGACGAGCCCGATGAGCATCTGGATGCCGCCAGCGCGTTCGTCGCTGGCGCCACTCCGGGAGCTGCTGCAGACGCCGAGGGTGGCCAGGCCGGAGGCAAGCGCCGCCGTCGTCGCCGCCGTGGTCGCCGCGGTCGCAATCCCGGCGCTCCGGGCGAGGGCGGCACCGCCCCGGTTCCGGGTGGGCCGGTAGGCGCCGCGCCCGCGCCGGGCGAGTCCGCCGCTGCCCCGTTGACGCCCGCCGAGGCTTCGCCCACCGAGGCTTCACCGACCGAGGCTTCGATCGAAGCATCGATCGAGGCTTCCCGTGAGGCTCCCTCCGAGCTCCGGGCCCCGCCGGCGGATGAACCCCGTCCGGCCCAGGCGGAGGCGCCGCCGGCTCCGGTGGTGGAGGAGACTCCCGTCGCGCCGGCTCCGGACACCGAGGGGTCCACTGCCGGGTCGTAGTCCTCTGTACGCCCGGGCCAGGCGCCCGGGCGTCTTCGGGTTGTTGATCGCGCTGGCGGTGCTCTCCTCAGGATGCCGGCGGCGCGAGACCTATCCGTTGCAGGGGGTGGCGTTGACCGGGACCACCGTGGCGGACAACGCGGTGCTGGGGTTGGGACCGGAGGAGATTCGGGGGTTGTTCGAAGACGCACTGGCCGCCAGGGGCCGGTTCACGCTACCCCCTCCAGAGGGCGACAAGCCCCGGCCGGAGGCGGCCCGGGTGGCGCTGGAGCTGGGCTTCACCCGGTTCGTCCAGCGGGACGAGAGCACCCGCACCGCGGCCGAGGTGGGGGCCCGGGTCTTCCTGTGGCGCGCGGGTCCAGAGGGCGATGAGGAGTACGAGGTCGCCGGCGCCGCGGAGGTGATGGTGGCCGGGGAGTCCGCCTCCGCCCGCCAAAGCGCGATGCAGCAGGCGCTGCGGGAGGCGGTGGCCAACGCGGTGGTGGCGATCCATCTGCAGCGGGTGGCGATCGACAAGCGGGATCCGGCGCTGGTGGAGGATCTGGCCTCGCCGGATCCACGGGTGAAGGACGCGGCGATCCGGGTGCTGGCCGACCGCCGGAACCCCTCGGTCACCCCCTCGCTGGTGGAACGGCTGCAGAGCGATGATCCGGGCACGGTGCGCCGGACGATGGGACAGCTGGTGGAGCTTCGGGATCCGCGCGCGGTGGAGCCGTTGATCGCGCTGACCCGGGGGAAGGACCCAGGCTTCGTGCGCGAGGTGCTGTACGCGCTGGGGGCGTTGGGAGGAGCAGACGCGGAGGCCTACCTGTATACGGTGGCCCAGGGACACGATCAGTCGGCGGTCCGCAAGGCCGCCACCGAGGCACTGGAAGAACTCCAGGCCAAGGCCGAAGGGCGGAGGCCGGCACCTGCCGCCTCCGCGCAGAACGGCGAGGACAAACGATGAGCAACCGAGTGTGGCTGGCAGTGGCGCTGGTGGTGACTGTGACCGGGTGTGCGACGACCGGTTCGTCCGGGGGCGCCCCGCAGCGCCAGGCGGCGGACTACTACCCGCTGGCGGTGGGGAACCAGTGGACCTACCAGGTGAAGACCGCGGTGGGCGAGCAGCAGGAGGCGAAGGTGGAGATCGTCTCCGTGCAGGACGGCTACTTCGTGGACAACCGCGGCGGCAAGCTGCGGGTGGACGCCTACGGGCTGCGCGACGAGCTGCGCTACCTGCTCCAGGAGCCGATCCAGTCCGACCATGCCTGGAAGAACACCGTCTCCGCCCAGGCCACCGAGCGCTACCGGATCCTCAGCGTGGGCGCCACCTGCGAGGTCCCCGCCGGCACCTTCCAGGACTGCGTGACCGTCAGCTCCACCCTGCGGGTGGATCCGCAGTCGGAGCTGATCAACGACCTGACCTTCGTGCGCGGGGTGGGGATGGTGCGGATGGAGGTGGACCTCAAGCGCAACGGCAACCGGGTCCGCCAGCATCAGCTGGAGCTCAAGTCCTACGCGCTGGCCCCGGCCCCGACGTCAGAGGTGGCGAAGTGAGGGAGATCGGCATCGCCCTGCTGGGGCTGGGCAACGTGGGGCTGGGCAGCTACCGGATCCTGGAGAACCACGCCGCGGACATCGAGCGCCGGCTGGGGGCCCGGGTCCGGGTCCGCCACGTGCTGGTCCGGGACCCGCACAAGGCCCACCCGGGCGCGGAGACCCGCAGCGCGATCGCCGGGGTGACCACCGACTTCGAGCGGATCCTGGCCGATCCGGAGGTCTCGATCGTGGTGGAGCTGATCGGCGGCACCGACACCGCCCGCCGCTACCTGTTGCAGGCGATCGAGGCCGGCAAGCACGTGGTCACCGCCAACAAGGCCCTGCTGGCGGCGCACGGAGAGGAGCTGTTCTCCCGCGCCCTGGCCAAGGGCGTGGACCTGCACTTCGAGGCCGCGGTCTGCGGCGGGATCCCGATCATCCGCACCCTGCGGGAGGCGCTGGCCTCGGACCGGATCGAGGAGATCCACGGGATCGTCAACGGCACCACCAACCTGATCCTCAGCGAGATGGCCAACGGGGGCGCCTCCTACGAGGACGCGCTGAAGAAGGCCCAGGATCTGGGCTTCGCCGAGGCCGACCCCACCCTGGACGTGAGCGGGATGGACGCGGCCCAGAAGCTGTCGCTGCTGGCCCAGCTGGCGTTCATGGCCAAGGTCCGCACCGAGCAGATCCCGGTGGAGGGGATCACCACCCTGACCCCGGCGGACATCCAGTTCGGCCGGCAGTTCGGTTACACCCTCAAGCTGCTGGCGATCGCCAAGCGGCTGCCGGACGGGGCGCTGGAGGCGCGGGTCCACCCCGCCTTCTTGCCCGACTCCAGTCCGCTCTCGGACGTGGGGGGCGGCTTCAACGCGGTGATGCTCAAGTCCGCGGCGCTGGGCCCCAGCTTCTTCTCCGGCCTGGGGGCGGGCGCGTTGCCCACCGGCAGCGCGGTGGTGGCGGACGTGATCGACATCTGCCGAAACCTATTGGCGGGGGTCTCCGGGCGGCTGCCGATGCTGTGCGCGCCCTACCTGCGCGAGTACCCGGTCCGCTCGATCCAGGAGCGGGTGGGCGCCTACTACCTGCGCTTCTCGGTCAGCGACGAGCCGGGGGTGCTGGGGAAGATCGCCGGGGTGCTGGGCGAGAAGGGGGTGAGCATCTCCTCGGTGATCCAGCCGCCCAGCAAGGGCGAGCCCAACGCCACCATCGTGGTCTTCACCCACGACGCCAAGGAGGGCGAGGTGCGCGAGGCGGTGCAGTGGATCGACGGGCTCAAGAGCACCCGCGCCCCCACCGCGGTGATCCGGATCGAAGGATCGCTGGCGGGGTGAGCCGTTCGGCCCGCGGGGGAGGCCTTTGCCCCACCCGGGTCGCTTGCCTGCCCGGGTGAAGGACAACCTCCCAGGATCGTTGGCCAATCGGAGCCGACGGTCACCCCGGGCCTTTGGACGCCGGGGCGGGTCGCACAGGGTGCGATTGACCCTTTCCCCCATGCTCTCTACCCTCGGAGTCCTAATCCTTTCACGAGGTTGCACATGCCGTCCGAGGCGCTGGATCCACAGACGAGCGAGGAGCTGATCCTCTCCTTCCTCGCGGACGGCGGCGAGGACTTCACCTCCGGGGAGATCCTCTCCGGCAAGCTGGGCCTCTCCCGCACCGCGGTGTGGAAGCACGTGGAGGCGCTGCGCCACAAGGGCTACCGGATCGACGCCTTGCCCGCCCGCGGCTACCGGCTGGTGCTGATCCCGGATCGGCTCAGCGGGCTGGAGGTGGGCCCGATGCTGGCCACCCACGACCTGGCCCGGACCATCCACTACGAGCAGCAGCTGGAGTCCACCAACGCCACCGCGTTCCGGCTGGCGGCGGAGGGCGCGCCCCACGGCGAGGTGGTGATCGCCGAGGCCCAGACCTCCGGCAAGGGCCGGCGCGGCCGCAACTGGGTCTCCCCTGGTGGGCTGAACCTGTACGCCTCGCTGATCCTGCGCCCGGACCTGCCTCCCCAGCGCGCCCCGGAGCTGACCCTGGTGGCGGCGGTGGCCCTGGCCGAGACCCTGCGGGAGGCCGGCGCCCCCGAGGCGCAGATCAAGTGGCCCAACGACGTGCAGATCGCCGGCAAGAAGGTGGCCGGGATCCTCACCGAGCTCTCCTCCGATCCGGACCGGATCTCGTTCGTGATCCTGGGGGTGGGGGTGAACCTCAACTCCACCGCCGCGGACCTGCCGGAGGAGGTGGCGTCCCTGGCCACCTCCCTGGGAGAGGCGCGGGGCGCCAAGGTCCCCCGGGCGCTGTTCGCCGCCGCCTTGTTCAGCCGGCTGGAGGAGTGGCTGGACCGCCACGCCGACGAGGGCTTCGAACCGATCCGGCAGGCCTGGAAGACGCTCTCCTCCACCCTGGGGCAGCAGGTCCTGGTCAAGACCGAGCGCTCGGAGTTCCGGGCCTTCGCCGAGGACATCGACGAGGCCGGGGCCCTGGTGGTGCGCCGGGAGGACGGGACCCTGGAGAAGGTGATCGCCGGGGACGTGGAGCAGCTGCGCACCCGCCAGCGGTAGCCCCCAGAGAAGGTCCCCACGTGGACCGCGATCCGCCGCCGGGAGTGCACTACAGTTGCGCTCGCAATGCTGCTCGCCATCGACGTGGGAAACACCAACACCGTGCTGGGGGTCTTCGAGGGGAAGAGGCTCCGGGATCACTGGCGGATCGAGACCAACGCCCACCGCACCTCGGATGAGTACGGGGTGCTGGTCCGGGAGCTGTTCGCCTGGTCCAAGCTGGAGGTGGGCCAGGTCCGCTCGGTGGCGGTGTCCAGCGTGGTCCCCACCCTCCAGTTCAACCTGGAGCGGATGGTGGACCGCTACTTCAAGGTGAAGCCGATGTTCGTGGGCCCGGGGGTGAAGACCGGGATGCCCATCCTCTACGACAACCCGCGCGAGGTGGGCGCGGACCGGATCGTCAACGGGGTGGCGGCCTACGAGAAGCACCGCTGCGGGTTGATCGTGGTCGACTTCGGGACCGCCACCACCTTCGACGCGGTCACCCCCAGGGGCGAGTACCTGGGCGGGTCGATCTGCCCGGGGATCGTGATCTCGATGGAGGCCCTGTTCGAGCACGCCGCCAAGCTGCCCCGGGTGGAGTTCGCCCGGCCCCCGGCGGTGGTGGGCCGAAACACCATCCACTCCATGCAGTCCGGGCTGGTCTACGGCTACGTGGGCCTGGTGGACGGCATCTGCGAGCGGATGACCACCGAGCTGGGCTTTCCGGTCAAGGTGGTGGCGACCGGCGGGCTGGCTCCGCTGGTGGCCAGCGAGTCCCGACAGATCAGCGAGGTCGACGAGTTCCTCACCCTCGACGGCCTGCGGATCATTCACGAGAGGAACCACGGATCATGAGCGAGACCCCGCAGGCCCCGGCCCCGGCCACCGCCGCCCCCCCTCCGGCCGGAGGGGTGTTGCCCCCGCTGGGAGAGGGCTGTCCGGTCGACGCCGGCTTTCTGGCGCCGAACATGCGCAAGCACGTGGACATCAAGGCGCCCACCCCGCTGCGGATGATGGCCGCCAAGGGGCTGGTGCCGCTGTCCCCCTCCGACATGTGCGGGGTGCTGTTCATCCTGCTCTTCGATCCGGATCAGGCCACCCGGGAGACCACGGTGAAGACCGCGGCCGGCCTGCCGGACCGGATCCTGGCCACCGCGCTGCGGGACGAGGGCATCAAGCCGCCGGTGCTGGGGTGGTTGCTGGGGCTGTTCGGCGACAAGGACCAGTACGCGGAGATGCTGATCCTCAACGCCTCCACCCCGGACGAGGCGATTGCGCAACTGGCGCTCAAGGCCAGCGCCAAGACGGCGGAGATCATCGGCCAGAACCAGCTGCGGTTCCTGCGCCACGAGGACATCATCCGGCAGCTGTGCCTCAACCCCAACGCCAGCCCGGCGTTGCTGGACGGGGTGTGTGACTTCGCCGCCCGCTCCGGGGTGGCGCTGATGGATGTCCCCCAGATGCGGGAGGCGCGGATCCGCGTCTACGGGCCGGAGGCGGCCGAGAAGCCGCCCGAGCAGGGGCCCACCGCGGAGGAGATCATCCAGGAGTACTCGGACGCGATCAAGGACGAGGCCGCCGCGCCGATGGAGGAGGGCAAGCGGATGACCCTCGCCCAGCGGGTGCTGAAGATGAGCATCTCGGAGAAGATCAAGCTGGCCACCCTGGGCAACAAGGAGGCCCGCTCGCTGCTGATCCGCGACTCCAACAAGCTGGTCTCGGTGGCGGTGGTGCGCAGCCCCCGGATCACCGACGGGGAGATCATGGCCATCGCCAACAACCGGGCGGTGCTGGATGACGTGCTGCGGGTGGTCTACTCCAACCGGGAGTGGACCAAGGCCTACCCGCTGAAGCTGGCGCTGGTGAAGAACCCCAAGACCCCGTCCGGGATCGCGATGCGCTTTCTGGGGACCTTGCGCGAGTCGGAGGTCAAGGACCTGGCCCGCAACAAGAACATCCCCTCGGGGATCCAGATGATGGCCAAGAAGATGATGGACAAGAAGAACACCCCCAAGAAGGACGAGAAGTAGGGGAGCCCGCCCGCCGCGCCCCCCGCTCCGGGCGCGTCCCGCAAAAGGAAAGGGCCCGGTCGGAGGACCCGGGCCCTTGGGGCGGGAAAGCGCGGGCCGAAGCCTCAGGCCGCCGCTTCGTCGTCGCTGCCCATCCCGCTGTCCACCGACTGCGCCTGCTCGTCCATCAGCTGGATGGCGATCCCCAGCGCCTTGCGGGTCTTGTCCCGCATCTTCTCGTCGTTCTTGATCCGCGCGTAGAGCTTGGCCACCCGGTCCTCGTTGCGGGTGGCGGTCTCTTCCAGCTCGGAGATCCGCTGGCGCAGCGAGTCGGTCTGATCCGCCGCCTGGGCCTGCTGGGTCTCCAGCTCTCCGCGCAGCCCCTCCGCCTCCTGGGTGGCGGTGGCCAGCTGCCCGCGCAGCTCTTCGGCCTCGCGTCCGGCGGACTCGCGCACCTCGTTCACCTCGCGGCGCACCTCGTTGGCCTCCTCCTGCGCCCGCTGCAGCTCGGCCTCCAGCCCATCCGCGCGGGCCCGGTACTCGTCCCGCTCGGCGCCGATCGCCGCCACGTGCTCATTGGCGGTGTCCAGCTCGGTCTGCAGCGCGCCCAGCTGGGCGGTGGCGCCGCGGGCCTCGTCCTTGGCCGCCTGGACCTGCTGTTCCACCTTGCGCTTCTCGGTGGTCAGCTGCTCGGTCCGACTGGTGAGGGTCTTGATCTGCGCGTCGCGGCGGGAGATCTCCCCCGAGGACTCGGACATCTGCTGCTCCAGGGCCATCTCCCGGTCGCGCAGCTCGACGATCTCCTTGTCCTTCTCGTTCAGCTCGCTCTTGAGCCGGAGGATCTCCTTGTCCTTCTTGTTGGCCGCCTCGCGCAGCGCGAAGAAGTCCTTGTCGTTCCGTCCGCCGCTGGACTTGCTGGCCTCCAGCTCGGTGCTCTTGTGCGAAAGCTCGGTCTCCAGCTCCTGGACCCGGCTCTCCGCTTCGCCCTGGCGGGACTGGACGTCGTCCAGCGAGGCCTGCAGCTCGGCGACCCGGGCGCGCAGGGTGCGCAATTCGGCGGCGTCGGCAGGGGAGGAACCGCCGGGCACCGCGGCCGGGGTGGGGCGGGGGGGCAACGGGGCGGGCCGGGACATCGCCGGGGCGGCGCGGAGCGGGGCGGGCGGCGGCGGGGGAGGCTCCAGGCCGGTGGAGGTGGTGTCCTCGTCCAGACCGCCCAGGGCGTTGTCCTCCTCCTCGCTCATCCCGCTGACCGCGGTCAGGCCCTCGTCCTCCTCGTCGGAGATCGAGATCGGCTCCTCGTCCTCCTGGACGTTGAGGTCGTCCAGCCCGCCGTCGGCGGCCGGCTCCTCGGAGATGCCATCAAAGGCCGCGTCCAGCGCGTCCAGCTCCGGGTCTCCCTGCACGGTCTCGTCGTTGACGACCGCGATCTCCTCCGGGGCGGCGGACTCGTCGTCCACCAGCTCGGAGAGGGTGAGGCTCTCGTCCACCAGATCCTCGCCCGCGGACTCGGGGAGGCCGATCAGGCCCCCCACGCGGTCGATCAGCGCGGAGGCGTCCACCGGCTTGGCCAGGTACTCATCGGCGCGGGTCTTGAGCTTCTTGTGCTGCGCGAAGCCGTCCTGGTTCCCGACGATGATCACCGGGATCCCGCGCAGCTCATCGTCCTTCTTGAGCTTGCCGCAGATGATGTAGCCGTTCTGTCCGGCGGCCAGATCCACCGCCAACAAGACCAGCTCCGGCTTGACCCGGCGGATCAGCTCGACGCTTCCCTTCCCGTCGGTGGTCTCCTCGACGGTGAAGGCCTTGCTTTCGAGCTCTGAGCGCATCATCCGCGAAACGGCGGAGTCGCTCTCGACGATCAGGATTTTCTTGGGCATGGAGGCTGGGGGGGAGGGTACCGGCGCCCCCAAGGTGCGTCAACGCTGCGGTCCCTCTGCAAAGCTCCGGTGATGACGGCCGGGCGCAGGGCAAGCAGGCAAAAACTTGCGTTCGCTCAGCGTTGCAGGCCGGCGGGTTGCAGCCGGAGCGGTTCGCGAGGCGGTTCGGAGGCCAACGAGTCGCCCTGCTGCTGCTGCAGCATCCGGCGGATGTCGTCCTCGTCCAGCTCGGTGACCAGGTTGTAGACCACCTCGTCGTCGCGCCAGACCGCCACGTTGTAGCCGCGGGCGCGCTGCACCTGGACGTCGGCCAGCTGCGGGGCCTCCAGATCCCGCTGCGGATCGGGGAACACGAACACCCCCACCCGCCTCACCCCGCCGCCCTCGGTGGTCTCGTAGGCGATGTAGGCCGCCTCGCGATCCTTGACGTTGGAGATGCGGGCGCCGTTGAGCACCACGTTCCGCAGCTGCGGGACATGGACCCGGTGATCCACCTTGCCCCCGAACCAATCCTCCACCTCGCGGGGAGAGGCCTGGGTGCCCTGGCCCAGCCGGAACTCCACCGGCTGGTTCTTGGCGTAGCGGGCGGCGGCGTCCTCCAGGAAGCTGCGATGGGCGGGGGGACGCAGCAGCTGGAAGGCGGAGGTGGCCACCACCAGCACCGCGGCGGCGGCGGCGTAGGGCACCGCCCGTCGGAGCCGATCCTTGCGCTGGGTGGAGGTCAGCTCCAGGGAGATCCGCTGTCGCAGGGCGGCGGAGGCCACCACCTCGGCGGCCCCGGCCTGGGCCTTGGCCCTCAGCGCGGTGCGGAAGCGGGACTCCTCGTGGACCAGCCGCGCGCACTCCGCGCAGGTGGCCAGGTGCGCTTCCACCTCGGACCGATCGGCCGCCCCGAACTCATTGTCCAGGTAGGGGCACAGCATCTGCTCGAGCTCGCGACAGTTCATGGGTGCGGGGCGTCCAACCGGGTTCTACCCTGTTTTCTTCCGCTCTCGATACGCATCCAGGCTGGTGAGGCCGACGGCGATGCGCTCTTCGCGGGTCTGCACCAGAACACCCTGGCCCTCCGCATAATCCCGCAGCGTCTTCTGCAGCAGCTTGCGCCCGCGGAACAGCCGGCTCATCACCGTGCCCACCGGGCACTCCAGGATCTCGGCGATCTCCTTGTAGGAGAACTCCTGGAGGTCCGCGAGGATCACCACCAGCCGGAAGTCGATCGGCAGCGCGTCGATCGACCGCAGCACGTCGTCCGAGAGCAGCCGGTCAAAGAAGTATTGCTCCGGGTTGGCCGCGAAGTCGGTGGCGTCGCGGCTGACGAAGCGCTCCTGCACCGCCTCGCGCTCCGAACCCTCCACCACCGTGCGCTCCTTCACCTTGCGCCGGTATTTGTTGATGAAGGTGTTGGTGAGGATCTTGAACAGCCAGGCACGGATGTTGGTGCCGCGCTCGAACTTGTCGAAGAACCGGTAGGCACGCATGCACGTGTCCTGGACCAGGTCCTCGGCGTCCCGCTCGTTCTTGGTCAGGCGCAGTGCCGCCGAGAAGAGCGGATCCAGATGTGCCAGGGCGAGCTCTTCGAACTCAGCCTTGGTGCGGTTGTTTTGTCGGACATCCAGCATGGTTGAGCTCGTCAGGAATAAGTGGGTGAGAAACTGTTACCTGATGGTCAATGTATGCACCGCGACAATGTCGGCAACGCCAGGCTCCAGTGGGAGACTCGTCCTGTCGAACCCCTTGAAGACAGGTGACGGGAACCAATATTCCCGGGAGATTCCGGGCACATGGAGAAGTGAAGGGGCGGCCGGAGCCGAAGACGGGTGCCGGCGCAAACCCCTGGAATCGTTGAGGGCGCTGGTTCCGGCGGAGGAGGAAGCGCCTGGCTGTTCGCCTGGTCTGGCCGATCCGCGGCCATGAAAAAGGCGCCGCGCCGGTTGCCCGGGCGACGCCTGATTCACAGCACGACGGGGGCGAAGGACTACTTGCCGCCCATCGCGTCCTGGATGGTCACGTAGGGGTAGCCCAGATCGCGGGCCACCGCCTCGTAGGTGACGTGGCCGTTGACGGTGTTCAGCCCCTTGGCCAGCGCCTTGTCCTGGCGCACCGCCTCCGCCAGGCCCAGGTCGGCGATCCGGCGGCCGTAGGGACGGGTGACGTTGGTCAGCGCGTAGGTGGAGGTGTGGGGGACCGCGCCGGGCATGTTGGCCACGCAGTAGTGGACCACGCCCTTGACCAGGTAGGTGGGGTTGTCGTGGGTGGTGGGGCGGCAGGTCTCGATGCAGCCACCCTGATCCACCGCCACGTCCACCACCACCGAGCCCGGCGACATCTGGCCGATCAGCTCCTCGGAGACCAGCTTGGGCGCCTTGCCACCGGGGATCAGCACCGCGCCGATCACCACGTCCGACTCGCGGACGGTGCGGGCGATGTTCTCCGACTCGGAGGCGAGCAGGGAGACCCGGCCCAGGAACACGTCGTCCAGGTAGGCCAGCTGGTTGATGTTCACGTCCAGGATGGTGACCTCGGCGCCCATGCCCACCGCGACCTTGGCGGCGCAGGTGCCGACCACGCCGCCGCCGATCACGGTGACCTTGGCGCGCCGGGTGCCGGGGACGCCGCCCATCAGGATTCCCTTGCCGCCGCGCTCCTTCTCCAGGCAGCCCGCGGCGACCTGGATCGACATCTTGCCGGCGACCTCGGACATCGGCCGCAGCAGCGGCAGCGAGTTGTCGTCCAGCTGGATGGTCTCATAGGCGACCGCGGCGATCTTCTTCTTGATCAACACCTTGGCCAGCTCGGGGACGGCGGCCAGGTGGAAGTAGGTGTAGATGATCTGGTTGGGCTGCATGAGCTCGTACTCCGGCTCCAGCGGCTCCTTCACCTTGACGATCATCTCCGCGTTCTTCCAGACGTCCGCGGCGGTCTCCACCAGGGTGGCCCCCACGCGCTGGAAGTCGGAGTCCGGGATGCCGGAGCCGATGCCGGCGTTCTTCTCGACGAGGACCTTGTGGCCAGACTTGACCAGGGCTGCGACGCCGGCGGGGACCATGCCGACGCGGTACTCACGGGTCTTGATTTCCTTGGGGACGCCGACGATCACGAGAAACGCCTCCGGGGCGGGGGGTACGAGGGGCGCGCACCCTACCGATCGGGTGGGGGGGAATCAATTCGTGATGGACGCTGCATTGCGTCACCGAAAGTGGCGCTGATTGCTGCGACCAGCTTGGTCGTACGGAGGCGAAGGGATCGGGGATGAGGCTGCTGGGCCGGGAGCTCTCAGGCGCCGGGCAGCGCAGGGCGGAGGATCCGGATCGGATAGGAGGCGCAGCCGGTGGCGGAGAGCGGCTCCACGGTGGGCCGGGCCCAACAGGTGTGCAGCAGCAGGTCGCCATCGTCCAGCACGCCCAGGGGCGGGCGGTCCTCATAGAGGACGCCCACGTGGCGGGTGCGGGGGAAGAGGAGGAGATCTCCCGGCGCGATTCCCTGGGGCCCGATGCTCAGCGGCCGGTTGGCCTTGTTGCGCGCGGCGCCTTCCACCGAGGTCTGGGCCACCGCCACTTCGCGGGCATGCCGGTCGATGGTCCAGGTGGAGACGTAGGGGGTCTTGAGCCCCAGCCGCCGCAGCCCGTAGACGGCCAGGTCCGCGCAGTCCGAGCCGATCAGCAGATCGGTCTGGTGGCTCTTTCCCTGGCCGCTGCTCCCGAAGATGTACGGGGTGCCGAACAGCTCGGTCAGGTGTCCCAGGTAGCTGTCGTCGCGGCGGACGGTGAGCCGGTGCACGGTGGGGCCCAGGCCGCCGAGCACCGGTGAGCTCTCGTCCGGGGTACGCAGCAGGGTTCCGTCCGGGAGGGTGACCTGCACCGTGAAGGCCGCGGTACCGGTGCCGGGCACCGGGGAAGCGGAGAGGGAGGCCAGCGCCACGGTGCCGGCGCAGGTGAGTGAATCCCGGCACTCGTGCAGCTCGGTTCGGCGGTAGGTCAGTGGCTGGAAGTGGAATTGGGGACGGGTGTTGTCCAGCGAGTGGTCCAGGGGGTCGATCCGGAACCAGCGCACCGAGGCGGCCTTGGCCGTGGGGGCGAGCCTGGCGATCAGCGCCACTTGTTGCCCGAGGCGGAGGTACTTCCAGCCGGGAGTGGCCGGGCCGCCGTCCACCGAGGAATGCAGGGTCAGCGGGGGCAGGGCGCTG
This sequence comes from Myxococcaceae bacterium, assembly GCA_036675345.1. Taxonomy (GTDB): domain Bacteria; phylum Myxococcota; class Myxococcia; order Myxococcales; family Myxococcaceae; genus JALYOC01. The sequence continues at coordinate 564,026 of JAKFFE010000017.1, read as the reverse complement.
GCGCTCGCCGCCAGGCAAACCGTCAGGAGGAGGAGGGGTCGGTTCACCTTCTGCAGACGAACCGGGACGGGGGATGGTTCCAGGCCCTACGGTCCGAACTGGGCTTCGCACCTTCGCCCGACAGGCTTGCTTCCCGTCAAGCGGTTCGGGGGCAGGGAAGGGCTCGGGGACGTGAGGCTGACGCTGGGCTGTTCGCGGTGTAAACCCCTCCACGCCCATGCCCGCCTACAAACTCCTCTTCGCTGATCCCAAGGGAAAGGTGCTCGAGCACCCGTACCTGCTGGCCACCGTCCGCAGTGGCGAGGAGGTGCTGCTGCCCCAGGACCGCCCGATCGCGCTGCCGGAGGCCGGGCGTCTGGCCCACCTGCCCGGGCGGCTGCCGGTGGGCGTTCATCCGGAGACCGGCGAGCTGGAGCTGGTCCGCGAGATGAAGGTCGGCGGCAAGACCTTCGTGCCCCACGCGGTGGGGGCGCTGCTTCCGCCGGGCTACACCCGGACCTATCTGCCGGGAGAGGTGAAGGCGGACGGGCCGATCCTCCCGCAGTGGGCGTACACCGCCGCGGCCTGGGGAGAGGGTGGCCCGGTGGCCTGGGCGCTGCACACCGACAAGCGCTCGCACTGGGAGCCGAAGAGCTACTCCACCCCGGAGCTGAAGAAGAAGGTCGACGGGCACCTGGCCGCCTTCCCCGACAACCGGGTGCTCAAGCAGCTGAAGACCTGCGCCTTGCTGTACCGCTGCTTCACCAGCCAGAACGTCTTCTACGAGCGTGACGAGGCGGCGATCCCTGCCTCGGTAATGTGCAACGCGCGCTGCGTGGGCTGCATCTCGGATCAGCCCAAGGATGGCCCGCCCGCCTCACACGAGCGGATGGACGACGGCCCCTCCGGTGAGGAGATGGGCGCGATCGGGCTGCACCACCTGCTCCATGGCGAGGGCCGGCTGATGGTCAGCTTCGGTCAGGGGTGTGAGGGTGAGCCGCTGACCCGGTGGAAGCAGATCGCAGAGGCGATCCGCTTCATGCGCCAGCACACCGACAAGGGGTCGATAAACATCAACACCAACGCCAGCCTCACCCAGGGGCTGGGCGCGCTGTTCCACGCCGGGCTGGACGCGATCCGGGTCTCGCTGAACTCCGCCAGCAAGGGGCTGTACGAGGCGTACTACAAGCCGGTGAAGTACGGCTGGGAGGACGTGGAGGCCTCGGTGCGTCTCTCCCGCGAGCGGGGCGCATACCTGGCCCTCAATCTGCTGACCTTCCCCGGGGTGACTGACCGTGAGGGAGAGGTGGAGGCGCTGATCGGTCTGGTGACCCGGTACCACGTGGACCAGATCCAGACCCGCTCGCTGTGCATCGACCCGCTGCAGTACCTGGAGCTGGCCCGGGACACCGGCGCCGGCGGCGAGGCAATCGGCATCCGCAAGATGCTGGCCGAGCTCAAGCGCGCCGCGCCCTGGCTGGTGATCGGCAACTTCGCCCGCGCCAAGGGTGAGCGGGAGCCGGCGCGCGCGGCCAGCTGAGCAGGGATCCGGCGCGCGCGTTCAGCTGAGCGGGGAGCGCCTGGTCCCGGGGGCGTCTGGGGGCAACTTGTTCCTGGAGACAAGTTCCACGGCGATTTTGGCCGAAAACAGGGGGGGAACATGTCTTGAAAGACAAGTTCTCCTCAGGGCGCCCTGGAACCTCACCGCTTCGATATCAGTCCGGTAGCAGCAGACGGAGGCACGGAGATGGAGGCCAACGTTGCGAGACTACCGTTAGCCGGCGCCTGGCCCCCGAAACCGCTCCCGCCACGCTTCGATCAGCTTCCGGGCGATGCTGGCGTTGGGTGGAATCGTGGGCAGCGCGTCGTGGCGGAACCACTGCGCGTCGGCCAGCTCCTGCTCGTCCAGGCGGATCTCCCCCGACTCCCACTCCGCGTGGTAGCCGACCATCAGCGAGTGCGGGAACGGCCAGGGCTGGCTGCCGAAGTAGCGGACGTTCTTCACCCGCACCCCGACCTCCTCCAGCACCTCGCGGTCCAGCGCGTGCTCCAGCGACTCGCCCGGCTCCACGAAGCCGGCCAGGGTGCTGTAGAAGCCGTGGGGAGAGAGGCGGGACTTGGCCAGCAGCGCCTCCTCTCCCCGGTGGATGAGGACGATGATCGCCGGTGCCACCCGCGGGTAGAAGTTCAGCCCGCAGGCCTCGCAGCGTCGGGCACGCTCGTGGCCCAAAGACACGGTGGGCCTCCCGCAGGCGCCGCAGAACCGGTGGGTGCGATCCCACTCCAGCACCTGGATCGCCCGCCCGGCGATCCACCACTGCGCTTCCGGGAGCTGGCCCCAGGTCCGGCGCAGCCCCTCCGGGCGGGAGTCTGCAGGCGCCTCTTCCAGGGAGAGCCGGGCGGCAAAGCACGGGACCCCGTCCAGGGTCCCCAGGAACTGGGGCGAGGGGGGAAGCGGATCCGGACGGGCCAGCGCCAGTCCCTGCGGTCCGTCGCTCACCAGCAGGTCGTTGCCGGCGAACAGGAACCACAGCGCGTCCTCCGGGGGCGGCCCCGGGGCGATGTTCCCGTGCAGGAAGCCGGTCAGCTCACCCATGGCTCAAGTCCCAGATCCCAACTCTTCAATCCGAGCCCGAGGCGGCAACCCGCCCGGCTTATCCGGCCCCGAGGTAACAACCCGCCCGCTCAGTCCCAGGGGCGAGTCACCGTCCGCAGCTACCCGCCCGAAGGCCCCAGCTCCCGGCTGAGCACCTTGGAGAGGATCGCGTCCTTGGGAACGAAGCCATCGGCGCCTGCCTCGCGGCAGATCCGCTGCAGCTCCTCGATGTTCTCCCCGGAGCAGAGCAGGACCTTGATCCCGGCAAAGAGGCTGTTGCTCTTGATGAAGCGGCAGAACTGCTCGCCGTTCACGTTGGGCATCCGCACATCCAGCAGGACCAGGTCCGGCCGGGTGTTCTTCTTGAGGATGATCTTGGTCGCCTTGTCGGCGGTGTCCGCGGTGTGGACCTCGAACCCCTTGGCGCTCAGCTCCGCCTCCAGCAGGGCGATGGTGGTCTCGCTGTCGTCCACGATCAGGATCCGCTTGCGGCGGGGGACGGCCGGCTTGGGCGCCGCGGCCGGAACCCCGGTGGGCGGGGTGCCTGCCTGCCCCCTGAGCGTGACGCCCAGCAGGTTGGCCACCAGGTCCAGCATCCCTTCGATGCCGGCGGACTTGGTGATGTAGGCGTCCGCCCCGGAGGTCTTGGCCTTGACCCGAAGCTCGCCCTCGGGGAGGTCGGAGTAGAGGACCGTCTTGGCCTTCACCCCCTTTTGCCCCTTGAGGAACTCCACGACGTCGTCGCCGAACATCTCCGGCATGTTGACGTCGACGAGGATCACGTCGAACGGACCGGAGGTAAGCCGCTCGTCCAGGCTGGCCAGGTCGGTTGCACCTTGGGCTTCCAGTCCGGCGGAGAGGAGAGATTTGACGGTCAGCTCCACGAGCATGGGGCTATCGTCGATGACCAGGACTCGGGCGCTCATGGGTGATTGGTGAAATAACGCGACTGGGTCGCCGATTCTAGGTCCGCTTCGCGGCACGCGTTGTCTTGACCCAGTCTACGCTGGTTCCGATACTTCACACCCTTGAATCCAACTCCCCTTCAAAGAGCGCTCAGCGCCGCCCCGGAACGTGCCCCGGCCGCCAAGCCCCGTGCCGAGCAGGAGTTCTTCTCCTTCGAGCTGGGCGGGCTGCGGATCGGGATCCCCTCCGAGAACGTGCGCGAGGTCCTGCGCGCCGGGCCGCTGACCCCGCTTCCCCGCTCGCCCTCCTTCCTGCTGGGCGTCACCGGCCACCGGGGCGAGGTCCTCCCGGTCCTGGACCTGCTGCGCTTCCTGGGGAAGGGCGAGGCCCGCATCGGGTCCCGCACCCGGCTGTTCGTGGGGATCTCCGGTTCCTACGTGGCCGCGGTGCTGGCGGACACGGTGGCCGGGCTGACCCGGGTGCCACTGAGCGACATCATGCCTCCCCCGGTGGGTGGCGACTTCTCCACCGATCATCTGTTGGGCGTGGTCCAGCCCGCCGCCGGTGGGCAGATCCTCTCCCTGCTCAACTTCTCCAAGGTGCTCCAGACCGCACGGCAGCGGGCGGTGTCCCGGTGAGCACCGTCCCCGAGCCCACCCCCAACGTGGAGCTGCTGCTGTTCGAGATCGCGGATGCGGTCTACGGGGTGGACGCCTCCCAGGTCCGCCGGATCGACCGGCCCGGTCCCCACGCCATCGTCCGCCCCGAACTGGGCATCCCCCACCGGAACGCCCGGGCGCTGGTGTTCGTCACCCCGGAGGGGGAGGGCGAGCTGGCGGTGGATGGCGTCCGCGGGGTGGTCAACGTCTCCTTTGATGAGCTGCGGCGTCTCCCCCCGGTGACCCGGGGCCTCTCCTTCGCGGTCGGGATGTGGCTGGGCTCCGACCGTCCCATCCTGTTGATCGATCTTCCGGAGACGGCTCGCGCCGCCTCCGCTGCCAAAGAGCACCATGTCCCTGACCACTCCTGAGTCGAAGCCGAAGAAGAAGACCCCCGTCGCCAAGGAGTCCCCCGCTGCCAAGGCCGCGGCCGGGAAGGCCGAGGTCCAGGGAGGGCTCAAGGCGATCATCGTCGCGCTGCAGAAGGTGGCCGAGGGCGATCTGACCGCCCGCATCCCCGAGGCCGGCTTCTCCGGAGAGGCCGCGGCCCTGGCCAAGGCGGTGAACGGCGCGCTGACTGCCCTGGTGGCCCAGATCAAGGAGGGGGAGCGGCGCAAGGCGCACTCCGCCCACGAGATCGATCAGTCGGTGGCCTCGCTGGTGTCCCTGGTCCGGGACGGCGATCTCTCCCACTGGGACACCGCCACCGAGGACGCGCAGCTGGCGCCCCTGCTGGAGGGCTTCGGCAAGGTGATCGAGACCCTGCGCACCTTCGTGCGCGAGATCAACGAGGCGGCGCTGAGGCTGTCCTCCTCCGCCAACCAGGTGCTGGCCGCCTCCACCCAGCACGAGACCTCCTCCACCGAGCAGGCGGCGGCGATCCACGAGACCACCGCCACCATGGAGGAGCTCAAGCACGCCTCCGCCCAGATCGCGGAGAACGCCGGCGCGGTGGCCCGGGTGGCCGAGGAGACCCTGGGCGCGGCCCGGGCCGGTCGCGGGGCGATCGGGGAGTTCATCCAGGCCATGCAGCAGATCCGCGCCGACGGCGTGGCGGTGGCGGACTCGATCACCAAGCTCTCCAAGCGGGTGGAGCGGATCGGCACCGTGGTGGAGGTGATTGACGAGATCGCCGACCGCTCGGACCTGCTGGCCCTCAACGCCGCGCTGGAGGGTTCGCGCGCCGGTGAGGCGGGCAAGGGCTTCTCGATCGTGGCTGCGGAGATGCGGCGCCTGGCGGAGAACGTCCTGGAGTCCACCAAGGAGATCAAGAACCTGATCACCGAGATCCGGGAGGCCACCGCCGCGGCGGGCGCCGCCGCGGACGCCTCCAAGGTGGCCACCGAGTCCGGCGAGAAGCTGGGCAGCGTGGCCGCCCAGGCGGTGGAGGGGATTTTGGCCGGGGTGCAGGAGACCTCGGACGCGGCCCGGGTGATCAACCTGGCCACCCAGCAGCAGCGCACCGCCACCGAGCAGGTGGTGGCGTCGATGGCGGAGATCGAGGACGTGACCCGCCAGACCACCCAGGCCTCCAAGCAGTCCACCGGAGCCGCCGCCGAGCTCACCCAGCTGGCCGGTCGCCTGGCCGAGCTGATCCGCCGCTTCAAGGCCGACTAGCTCCCAGCCCGACCCTCCATGGACCACGAAGCACTCAAGAAGTCCCTCCTCAAGAAGTTCCAGGAGGTGACTGCCGACCGGCTGACCAAGATTCAGCTGGGGGCCATCGATCTGGAGAAACCCACCGCGGCCCAGGCCGCGGAGGAGGTCGCGCGCGAGCTGCACACCATGAAGGGCGAGGCCCGCATGCTGGGCCTGCCCGCGGTGGGACAGATCGCGCACGCCGCCGAGGATCTGCTCAAGGCCTCCCGGGAGGGGAAGACCACCGCGTCTGCCGCCACCGACCTGCTGCTGCGAGCCTGCGACGCGGTCTCGGATCTGATCGAGGATCTCCCCGGCGCCCAGACCGGCAACGAGATCTCGGAGTCGATCTGCAAGGCGCTCTCCGAGGCCTCCGGAGTCCCGGTGCCGCCCTTGACCCCCGGCCACTCGGCGGCGGCGGCGCTGAAGCGTTCCTCGGTGTCCGGCGCCACCGCCAAGGTCCCCGAACCGCCCCCCCGGCCGCCTCCCACCCCCGGGCCCTCGCACCCCCCGCAGCCTCCCCGTCCTCCCGAGGTGGTGGCCGCCGGGCAGCGGGAGGAGGAGGTCGCCCCCACCCGCGCCGCGGACCGCAGCATCCGGGTCAACGTGGAGACCCTGGACTCGATCGGCCTGGTGGCCGGCGATCTGCTGGTGGAGAGCGCCAAGGCCCGGCTGCGCTCCAACGAATTGACCGGCCTCTTGGGCCGCTTCGCCCGCCTGGGAGACCGGGTGGTGCGGATGGCCGAGGGACTGCGGCTGTCCACCGACGATCACGACATCCTCGATCAGCTGGCCTCCGACCTGGACATGCTGCGGGATGACGCCTTCCGCTTCACCCGCCGCCACGGCGACGGGATGAACACCCTCCACGGCAGCCTCTCGGTGCTGGCGGACCACGTGGCCGAGGCCCGGCTGGTCCCGCTCTCCACCGTGTTCGAGGCCTTCCCGCGCGCGGTGCGGGACATGGCCCGCACCCAGAACAAGGAGGTGGATCTCCAGATCCAGAACTCCGGCGCCGGGGTGGACCGGTCGATGCTGGCCGACGTGCGCGACGCGCTGGTGCACCTGCTGCGCAACGCGGTGGACCACGGGGTGGAGGATCCCGGGTTCCGCGCCGCCTTGGGCAAGGCGCCCGCCGGCCGGCTGCAGATCCGGGTCCGGGCCGACGGGGACATGCTGCACATGGACGTGGAGGACGACGGCCGGGGGATTGATCCCGAGCGGCTGCGCTCTTCCGCGGTGGCCCGCAAGGTGATGGCTCCGGCCCAGGCCGCCTCCCTCTCCGAGCGGGAGGCGATGGAGCTGATCTTCATGCCCGGCTTCTCCACCCGGGAGGAGGTCAGCGATCTGTCCGGTCGCGGGGTGGGGATGGACGTGGTCAAGCGCAAGGTGGAGGCGCTGGGCGGGTCGGTCTCGGTCTCCAGCCGGGTGGGGCGGGGGACGGTGATCTCCCTGCGGCTGCCCCAGTCGCTGGCCCTGATGCGGGTGCTGCTGTTCCGCCTCGGGGACGACGTCTACGGGGTGCCGGCCTCGGATGTGGAGGCGGTGGTGCGGATCAAGCCGGAGGATCGGCTGGAGGTCTTTGGCACCCTGGCGGTGAAGCACCGGGGCAAGCCGGTGGCCCTGGTGGGACTGGGGCCGCTGTTGGCCCTCAATGGAGGCAACCGCTTCGACAAGCCGCCGGCGCTGATCGTCTCCCACGGCCAGGATCGGGCCGCGCTGGTGGTGGACGGCTTCGTGGGCGAGCGCGAGGTGGCGGTGAAGCCGTGCGGAGGCGAGTTCCTCAAGGGCGCCTCCTTCGTGGCTGGCACCGCGGCCCTGGAGGACGGCCGGATCGCGGTGCTGCTGCACGTGCCGGACATCATGACCGACGTGCGTCGGCTGGCGCGTCCGGTCTCCGCCCAGGCGGCGGCCGCCAAACGGCTGCGGGTGTTGCTGGTGGACGACTCGCCGATCGCCCGGGCCACCGAGTCCGCGCTGGTCAAGGCCCTGGGCCACCAGGTGGAGGAGGCCCAGGACGGCGAGGAGGCGCTGACCAAGCTCAACTCGCAGACCTACGACCTGATCCTCACCGACGTGCAGATGCCCAAGCTGGATGGGTTCGCCCTGACCCGCCGGCTCAAGGGGGCGGCAATCACCGCCCGGCTGCCGGTGATCATCCTCTCCTCGCTGGCCTCTCCCGAGGACAAGCGGCGAGGGATGGACGCGGGCGCGGATGCCTATCTGGTAAAGGGTGAGCTGGGCGTGGAGAGCCTGGCCCAGGCCATTGATCGTCTGACCTGATCGTTCGACCACTAGGGGACGTGCGCACTCGAGAAAAGCCCTGCCGGGTCCTGTTCGTGGACGAGGACCTGTTGCTGGCCAGGACCGCCGCCGGCCTCTTCGACTCCGGAGAGGTGGAGCCCTGTCCCCGGCACGCCACCTTCGAAGGAGCGCTGGCCTCGGTGCGCGATCAGCACCCGGACATCGTGGTGGTGCAGCTGTCCGGGCCGGATGCCTTTGGCGCCATCGAGGCGATCATGGCCGAGTCCCCGACTCCGATCCTGGCGCTGCAGCAGCCCCACCAGGTGGGGGTGGACACCTTCCACGCCCTGGGCCTGGGCGCGCTGGAGATCACCGAGCTGAGCCCGCTGCCCACCGCCCAGTTCTGGCGGGAGCTGGGCCGCAAGGTGGAGCTGCTCTCCCAGGTGCGGGTGGTCCGCCACGTGCGCGGGGCGCGCAAGAAGCGGCAGCTGGCCCGGACCGCCCAGGATCACGCCGGCGAGCCGCCCTTCCCGCTGGTGGCGGTGGCCTCCTCGCTGGGGGGACCGCGCGCCTTGTCCCTGGTGCTGCGCTCGATCCCCAAGGCCTTCCCGGCGCCGATCGTGATCTGCCAGCACATCAGCGCCGGGTTCACCGGCGGGCTGGCCCAGTGGCTGGCGGCGGAGACCGCGCTGAAGGTGGTGGAGGCGCGGGACGGGGACTGGCTGACCACCGGGACGGTGTTCATCGCCCCCTCCGGGGCCCATCTGATGGTGACCGACGATGGCCGGGCCCGGCTGGATCGCGGGCCGCCGCTGCAGGGGTTCCGCCCCTCCTGCGACGCCTTGCTCACCTCCGCGGCCCACGCCTTCAACCGACGCTGCATCGGGGTGGTGCTGACCGGGATGGGCCGGGACGGGGCCCGGGGACTCAAGGAGATCCGCTCCCGCGGTGGGCGGACCCTGGCCCAGGATGAGGCCAGCTCGGTGGTGTACGGGATGCCGGCGGCGGCGGTGGAGCTGGGCGCGGCGGAGGAGATCCTCCCCCTGGACGAGATCGCCAAGGCCCTGATCCGGTTGGTGGAACAGTGCTGAACATCGAGAAGAGCGCCCTGGACTCGCTGGCCGCCCTGCTGCTGGAGCGCGCGGGGCTGAAGATCGCCTCCGACGGCTACCACGGGCTGAAGCTGGCGCTGACCGCCCGCATGCCGGCGCTGGGGATCTCCGACGCCAACGACTACGTGCGCCGCCTGCGCCAGCTGGCCGGCGAGCACGAGCTGCGCAGCCTGCTGCCGCTGGTCACGGTGGGGCACACCGAGTTCTTCCGCGACCCGCGCCAGTTCCGCGCCCTGGAGACCCGGATCCTCCCGGAGCTGATCCGTCAGGTGCGCCGCGAACAGCGGCCTTTGGGGATCTGGTCCGCCGGCTGCGCCACCGGCGAAGAACCCTACAGCCTGGCGATGGCCCTGGAGGAGCTGGGCGCCACCCCGGAGCTGGTGAAGCTGTGGGCCACCGACGTCAACCCGGCGGCGATCGAGACCGCCAAGCTGGGGAGGTTCCCGCTGCGCCGGATGGCCAGCATCACCCCCGAACGGCTGCGGCGCTTCTTCACCCTCACCGACGACGGGTACGAGGTCCAGGCCCACCTCAAGGCCTTCGTCCACTTCGAGGGCCAGAACCTGGCGGCGCCGATCTTCCCCCGGGTGGCCCCTGGCAGCCTGGATCTGATCCTCTGCCGCAACGTGATCATCTACTTCGATCTGCCCACCATTCGCGGGCTGATGGACCGCTTCCTCAACGGGCTGCGCCCCGGGGGGCTGCTGCTGCTGGGCTACTCGGAGAGCCTGTTCCAGGTCTACGACCGCTTCGAGATGGTGGAGATCGAAGGCTCCTTCGTCTACCGCAAGCCGCTCTCCGACGGGCCGCTGGTCTCTCCCCGCACCATCCGCCAGCTGGGCGCCACCGGTCTGGCCCCCCTGGCGCCGCCCGCGGTCGCGGTCCGGACCCCGGTCACTCCGCTGCCGTCGGTGCGGCCGGCCTCGCCCCCCCTCAAGCCGCGGCCAGTGGAGCCGGTGAAGCTGCCGCCGCCGCGGACGCCGCATCGCTCGCCCCGGGAGCGGCTGGACGACGTGGTGGCCCGGATCACCGCCGGCGAGTTCGAGGTCGCGCTGGAGCGGGCCCGCACCCTGAGCAAGGACGAGCCCACCGACCTGGACGCGATGCTCACCCTGGGGAACATCTATTCGCTGATCGGCCGCAACGCCGAGGCCCGGGAGGTGTTCGCCCAGGTGATGAACCGCGAACCGCTGTGCGTGGAGGCCCGGCTGTTCGGGGCGGTGGCCGAGCTGCAGGCCGGGAACCTCCAGCAGGCCCGCTCCGAGCTGACCAAGGCGGTGTTCCTGGAGCCCACCTTGGCGCTGCCCCATTACCTGCTGGCCCAGGTGCAGGAGCGGCTGGCGGACGTGGACGGGGCCCGCCGCAGCTACCGCAATGCGATAGGGCAGCTCAAGTTCCCCCAGCGCCCGCTGGCCGGTCACTACCCGGAGCTGCCCGAGGCCCCGGAGGCGATGGGCCGGGCGGCCCGCTACGCCCTGGCCGCGCTGGAAGAGGCGCACTGATCCAGGCGACCGGCCAGGCGGGCGCACGCGGCGGGTGAAGGTTTGCAGTTCGCGCCTTTGTCCGGCCGGCCGACGCCAACTGCGTATACTCCCGCGCCATGAAGAGCCCGTTGTTGCGTCTGCTCCCCGCGGCCCTGGCCGCCTCCCTGCTGGCCGGCTGCGATCAGGACGACACCCTCATCCCCTGTGGGCAGTCGGTGTCGGTGCCGATCCAGGCGGTGGACTCCTTCCTCCGGGTGAAGCTCAAGGCGGGGGAGACCTGTGCCTGGCCCCTCCATGTGAACTCGGTCCCGGTGCCCGGCACCAACCCGGTGGAGGATCGGGCGGTCAATGTCCTGTTGGAGCTGCGGGTGGAGGTGGAGGCTCCGGAGAAGGACCTCACCCCGGAATACGTCCACGCCAGCCTGGACGGGGTGGACCAGCGTGAGCCGGGCTGGGTCGGCATCCAGAGCCTGGTCACCGGGGAGCACGTGCTGCGGGTGACCTCCGAACGGGACGCGGAGTTGCGCTTCTACCTCCGCTCCGAGGGCGAGCTTCCCCGGAGCCTGAACTCTGCCTTGAGCCTGGAGTGGCCCACCAACCACCGGGTGGTCTCCAACAAGGACGTGGTGGGGCTGGGCCGGATGATGGCGCTGATCTCCGCCGAGGGCCACGGCGGCCCGCTGCTGGCGCACTGGCTGGGCAGCTTCGAGTCCGCCGAGGGACCCTCGCGCAGCGGGCCGGCGGCGCTGTTGGCCCACCTGCAGTCCACCAAGGGAGCGGATCCGGCGCTGTGGAACCTGGACGATCTGAACTTCACCGTCTCCTCGGTGCAGAACCGGATCGATCTGCGCGACGCCAACTCCTGCGGCCAGCTGCGGGTGGTGCTCACCTCCCCGGCCACCGGCTTCGAGGACGCGTTCCAGATGGTGTTCCTGTTCCAGCAGCCGCCCCGTCCCCTGGATTACACCCCCCTGGGGACCCTGCACTGCACCTCCACCGCGCTGGTCTGGGCCAGGCTCAGCGCCGCCGGGGTCCAGCCGGTCACCGCCGAGGATCCGCTCACCAGCGTGCTCGAGAACATCCTGCAGCGCGGCAACTTCCTGAGGGTGAAGACCTCAGAGAAGATCGGCGCCGAGACCGACTATGAGTTCCGCGAGTGGATTCTGGCGCTCAACCCCGATCCCACCGCCACCCCCGCGCTGCGCAACATCCTGGTCAACCGGCCGCTGTTCCAGACCGTGGACACCCCGCGGCTGAACACTCCGGGGCCGGAGCGGGACGCGTTCTTGGCCTATGTCGGCGACAACGCCGCGGCGCTCCATGCCCGGACCGCGCTGATCCCCCAGCAGTTCCTGGCGGTGGCCGCCCGCGCGGATGGCGTGAACTGGACGCCGCTGGACCTGACCGGGGTGCCCCAGGCCACCCTGGACGCCTTCCCCCAGCTGCGCCAGCAGATCGAGGTGGTGGGCTGCACCGGCTGCCACCGCTCCCGGGCCGGCACCCAGCTCATCCACTCCCGCCGCAGCGGCGGCCACTCCGCGTACCTGGTGGAGGAGCTGATCGCCCGGACCGTGGATCTGCTCCGGCTGAGCACCGGGGTCCCGCAGCCGGTCCCCTACGGTCCGCTGCAGGCCAACCCGGTGCTGCCTCCGTAGCGCCTGGGGCTTGGGCGGACGCCCGGGCGTGCCTAAGGTGGCAGGACGAAGGAGGGCACCATGGGCACGATGAAGTTCGAGGTCCCGCACGGACTGGCGAAGGACGAGGCGAAGAAGCGGGTCTCCCAGCTGCTGGAGTACTGGGGGACCAAGTACGGGGTGAAGTCCCAGTGGGAAGGGGACCGCGCCAGCATCCACGGCAAGGCGATGGGGATCACCATCCAGGCCGATCTGCAGGTGGGGGAGGGGAAGATTGGCGGCGACGCCACCGACCCCGGCTTCCTGTTCCGGGACAAGGCGAAGAAGTACCTGACCCAGAAGTTCAACGCCTATCTGGATCCCGCTGGACCGAGGGCCTCGGAGGAGTAGCGCCGGGCCGATTGCTTTCGCTGGTCTCCCGCCGGGCTGGTGTAGGGTCCCCGCCGGCATCCGAGGGAGGCTCAGCGTGCGGCTCGTGGCTTGGTTGGCGGTAGGCGCAGTCAGCTCCAGTGTTGCTTTCGGGCAGGTTGGCTCGACCGATCCCTACCCTCCGGCGACCCCGCCGGAGCAGGCACCGCCGGCGGTCGCGCAGCCCCTCCCGCCTCCAGAGGACGCGCCGGTGCCCACCCCCGCCGCGCCCGGCAGCGCCAGTGGTGCCACCGAAGTTCCCCGGCCGGCGGCGCCCGGCAGCGCCACCGACCCCACCGACCCTCCCCGCCCGGCCCCGCCCGGCAGCGGCGGACAGGATGACGGAGTCCCCGCGGCCACCGACCTCGGGGAGCAGCCGGTGGACAAGGAGCTGCTGCTGGACGGTCGGGTCCGCCAGGGCGCGTTCCTGGCCGGACCGGGGAGCCTGCGGTTCATCCTCCACCATTCGATCCTGGGCGGGGTGGGCGGCCTGGTGACGATGGGGATCGCCAACGGCTTCCGCCTGGATGTCACCGGCGCCCGGGAGTCGATGCTGGCCGGGACCCTGATCGGGGCGGGGGTGGGCTTCGGGGTCTCCGCCTGGTGGCAGTTCAACAACTGGCTGGACAGCCCGGTGGCCACCTTCGGGATCGTCAACTCGGTGGTGAGTGGAATGGCGATGACCGGGCTGTTCAACCTGTTCACCCGGGACCCGTCCACCCTGGCCTGGACCGCGCTGATCGGCGCCGAGCTGGGCGCCTGGCTGACCGTGGGGGTGGGCGGGGGCGACTTCACCTTCCGCAAGGGGGTGGGGATCGCGTCCGCGGCCGGCTGGGGCGCCGCCTATGCCGCGCTGTTCCTGGCGATCATCGGCACCTCCTCCTCGTTCCCCGACAGTCGGACCATCGTGGACACCCTGCTGATCGCCCCCGGGGTGGGCGCGCTGGGGATGGCGCTGGCCGGCCTGAAGTTCGATCCCTCCGCGGCGCAGATCATCCGGGCCAACCTGTTTGGGGCCGGGGTGGGCGGCGGGGTGCTGTTGCTCTCCGCGCTGGTGCTGGGCAACTTCAACACCCCCACCCCCTACGTGCTCTCGCTGCTCTCCTCGGCGCTGGCGATCACCGCGGTGAGCGTGTTCTGGGCGGAGGCGGCGGAGTACCAGCCCAAGCAGGGGCCGGTGGATCGCACCTACCGGCGGGTGCTGTACCGTGCCCCGGACAAGCACCGCCCCTACGCGAATCCGTGGTGGTGACCGCCAGGGCCTGACCGGTTTTCCTTGCCGTCCGCCGCGCCGGGCTTCAATGCTCCCGCGCCATGCGTGCCAAGGAGGGGTGGCTGGCGCTGGGACTGGTGCTGCTGGGCGTGGCCTGGCCTGCGCCGGTGCTCGCGCAGGCGGTGTTCATCGAGTCCCGGACCGAGGCCCAGGTGTACCAGGTGCGCTCCTTCCGCGGCCTGGACAACGCCCACCCGGTGCTGTTGCCTCGCCGCCGACTGGTCTCCGCCCTGGCTCTGGACGGCTGGGAGCTGATCACCGGCCAGGACCTGTCCTTCCAGTCCGATGTGCGGGTGTTCGCCGACTTCGGGGTCCCCCCGGGAGAACCGTCCAAGGTGGACGGGCTCAAGGCGGTGGACGCGGAGCTGCTCTCCGGGAACCTCCGCTACCGGGTGGGGGGGCTGGACGCCCGGCTGGGCCGGCAGGTGGCGTGGGACGCGCTGGACGCGTTTGCCCTGGACGGGGCCCGGCTGCGCTACCTCTCTCCCTTCCACCTGGGGCTGGAGCTGTACGGCGGGCTGTGGGTGAAGGGGTCCAGCTTCGCCGCCAGCTCGGTGTACCAGCCGGACGGGGTGCGGGAGTCGGATGCCCGCCGGGTGGCGCTGGGGGATCCGGACGGCCAGCCGCTGCTGGATGATCTGGAGCCGGTGGCGGGCGGGAAGCTGTTGCTGGAGGGGCTGGGCGGGGTCTCCGCCGGCCTGCAGTACCGCCGCGCCTGGGTGGCCGAACAGGTGACCTTCGAGCGGGCGGGGGCGGAGCTGAGCTTCCAGACCCCGCGGGTGCCGGTCTCGGTCTTCGCCGCCGCCGACGCGGATCTGATCAAGCTGGCGCTGGCCAACCTGCGCGCCGAGGCCCGCTACGACGCCGGTGTGTTCAGCGCCTCCGCCCAGGTGGCGCGCTACTCGCCGATCCTCTCCACCGACTCCATCTGGTACTGGTTCTCCAGCGGCCCCCGGGACGAGGCGGACTTGCGGGTGGACCTGCTGCCGCTGCCGCTGGCCCGCTTCCACCTGCGGGGGACGGTGACCCGCTTTGCCCCGGTGTTGCGGCTGGCGGATCCAGCGTTCCTCTCCGAGGTGACCTCGCTGACCTTCGGGGCCTCCGGCGGAGGATCGCTGCAGTGGGAGGACTTCTCCTCCGCCCTGGACGTCAGCTGGCGCAACGGACGGGAAGGGAGATCGTTCCTGGTGGACCTGACCGGCGGCTGGACCCCGCCTTCGCGGGCCTGGTCGCTGCAGGGCCGCCTGGCGCTGGCGGACCTGACCGACCGGGTGCAGCCGCGGCTGACCGGCACCTATCTGGGCGGACAGCTGTGGGGGTCGTACTCGCTCTCGGAGGAGGCGCGGGTCTCGCTGGTGGCCGAGCACAACCGCAGCGCGGGCCGGCCGCCGGACACCAAGGTGTTCGCCGCCTTCTCCTACCAGCTGGCGTTGGGGAGGTCGTTCCGATGAGGGCCCAGGGTTGGGTGGGAATGCTGCTGCTGGGCGGCGCCGGGTTGGCGCTGGGGGCGGGGGTGGGGACCGGGGAACGTTCGGAGGCGATCTACCCGCGCCAGCGGTTGCCGCTGCGCTTCGATCACCAGGTGCACCTGGCGGACGGGATGTCCTGCACCAGCTGCCACGCCGGGGCGCGCAAGAGCACCCGCCCCAGCGACTGGCTGCTGCCCGCCCACCCGGAGTGCGAGGACTGCCACGATCTGGAGAAGGCGGCCCGGGGGGAAAAGACCGATCCTCCGGCCAGCTGCGAGACCTGCCATCCGGAGTTCGTTCCCAGCGCCCAGCAGCGGCCGGCCCGGGTGGAGCTTCCCGCGGCCAACCTGCGCTTCGATCACCGGCTGCACGTGGAGAAGAAGGTCCGCTGCCAGACCTGCCACGGGGAAATGGAAGGGGTGGGGCTGGCCACCCGGGCCCAGCTGCCGAAGATGGCCACCTGTCTGGAGTGCCATGACGGGGTCCAGGCCAAGGCCGAGTGCGCCGCCTGCCACCTCACCGGCAGCGGGGGGCGGCTGATCACCCAGTTCACCAGCGGGCTGCTCAAGCCGATGCGGGGCAACCCGTTCGGGATGGATCACGGGCCCCGGTTCGAGTTCACCCACGCGGCCCGCGCCGCCTCCTCTCCGTCCCAGTGCCTGACCTGCCACGCCGAGCGCGAGTGCCAGTCCTGCCACGACGCGGTCCGAAAGCCGCTCTCGGTGCACCCCAACGACTGGATCTCCCTGCACCCCTCCCAGGTGCGCAACAACGCCCTGCGCTGCGACTCCTGCCACCGGCTGCAGTCCTTCTGCGTGGCCTGTCACGAGCGGGCCGGGGTGGCCAACCAGGCCCATCCCACCCTGCAGACCGGCGCCGGCCGCGTCCATCCGCCGCTGTCGGTGTGGGTGGAGACTCCCGGTCCCCAGCACCACAGCGTGCAGGCCTCCCGGGATCTGCGCTCCTGCATCAGCTGCCACCGGGAGGAGACCTGTCTGACCTGCCATTCGGAGAAGCTGGGCGGCAGCGGACGGGTGGAGCAGGGGATCAATCCCCACCCCCCGGGCTTCGTGAACACCTGCCAGCTGGCGCGCAGCCGCAACGACCGGGCCTGCGTGCGCTGTCACACCGAGGTGCGCCTCAACACCCTCTGTCCCTGAGGGGCGGCTGGAACTTTCAAACCGGGCTGTCCGGATCCCAGGCTCGGTGTGTTGACCGATTGCCGTTTTCGACAATTGCGTCTTGGATGCCCGGCGAATGAACCCCGGACGCCTGCTGCCATTGATGCTGCTGGTCCTCTCCGCCACCGCTTCCGCGCAAGGCGAGGTCTGCTCCGCGCCCGCGGTGCCCCTGGAACGACAGGTCCGCCAGCTGTACCTGGACCTGCTCAACCGGCCCCCCTCGGTGGAGGAGTACGCCGCCGCCCGGGAGAAGGGGGAGGTGAGCGTGGAGGACATCCGCGCCCTGCTGGCCTCGGAGGACTTCTACGCCCGCATGCGCCGGTACCACCGGGCGCTGTTCCGCTCCAACATCTCCGCCTCGGTCTACAACGACAACGACTCCACCGTGGCCGGCACCGGCGAGGCGGGCAGCCCGTACGCGATGATCGACAACCAGTCGGATCTGCTGCGCGGGGCGGAGACCTCCTGCAACGCCTTCATCCGCCAGGAGCAGTGCAACGACCTGCGGGAGGATCCGCACTCCGAACCCGGGACCAAGACCTGCTTTGACGCCTCCGGGGTCCCGCTGCCGGTCAGCTACGACTACGACACGGTCACCTACTACACCTGCACCCAGCTGGACCTGGCCGACGCCACCGTCACCGACTGCGCCACCGCGGTCACCAAGGGGGTGCTCACCGACAAGCAGCTGTACTTCTGCGACATGCGCCGGGACGCCGCCGGGGCGCTGCACCCCTGGAGCTGCCGGCCGGATCCGGCCAAGCCGGCGGGGGCGGTGCTGACCGCGGAGGAGCTGGATGGCAGCGGACGGGTGGTGGCCTACTTCAACCCCGCCTCCACCGGCACCCGGGTCGATCGCTGCACCCTGGACCCTGCGCTGACCGACGGGATCCGCGGCGCCTACACCCCCCAGCGGGGCTGCGTGCAGCGCGAGGGCTGGACGATGGCCCCGGCGCCGTTCTGGGAGCCCACCGGCGGACGCACCCAGGTGGTCAGCTGCGCGATCGAGGCCCAGGCGCGGGCGGTGAACCCCGCCACCCTGGAGAGCTGCGAGACCCGGCGCTTCCTGCGCGACCGCAGCTGCGGCTGTGGCGCCGACTTCCGCCGCTGCGAGCCGCGGGGGAGGGCGGTGCACAACGCGCGGATCGCGGCGCTGAACCAGGAGCCGGAGCTGATCGCCGACTCGGTGCTTCGTCGGGACGAGCCCTACTTCAACATCATCACCAGCCGGCGCTCGTTCGTGAACGGGCCGCTCTCCCAGCTGTACCGGCAGCGGCAGGGGACCGGGGTGTTCAACGTCTCCTCCCCCGCCGCCCCGGAGACGATCCCGGACATCCCCTACCAGTCCACCGAGACCTGGCAGGAGTTCACCCGCGATTCGCAGCACGCGGGGGTGCTGACCAGCCCCTCCTACCTGTTCCGCTTCGCCACCTGGCGCTCGCGGATCTCCAACTTCTACGAGGCGATGCTGTGCACCCACTTCGCCCCGCCTCCGGGCACGGTGTTCCCGGCGCCGGAGGATGCCTGCAACCGGGAGAACAACCTGGCCACCCGCTGCGGCTGTTCCACCTGTCACGCCACCATCGAACCCACCGGCGCCCACTGGGGCCGCTTTGGCGAGCGCAGCGCCACCTACCTGGAACCGGAGCAGTTCCCGCGTTTTAGCCAGAAGTGCTTCGACTGCGCGGTGGCCGGCAACGTCAACTGCGGTGGCGAGTGCGGGGACTACGTGATGCAGGCCTACGACGGCGAGGGCGCCGAGAGCCTGGGGCTGCTCAAGACCTTCCTGTACCGGACCGGACCGGAAGAGGTGAACATCGAGGCCGGACCCCGGCTGCTGGTGGAGCGGATGATGGCCACCGGCGAGCTGGACCGCTGCACCGTCCGCCGGATGTGGACCGAGTTTCTGGGCCGGCCGATGACCCAGCAGGAAGAGCGGCTGTACCTGGATCAGCTGGTCTCGACGTTCGTCTCCCACAACTGGCGGCTCAAGCCGCTGATCGAGCAGATCGTGACCTCGGATGCGTACCGGAGGGTCGACTGATGCGCGCCCTGATCATCACCACCCTGGTGGCCGCGCTGGCCGCCGGCTGTTCACCGGCCAAGGATCAGCCGGCCACCCTGGAGCCGGTGGCCACCCCGGGAGGGGATCTGCCGGTGCTCCCGGATCCGGATCTGCAGGGCGGCAACGTGGGCCGCGCCCCGCGGCGGATCACCGTGGAACAGCTGCGCCGGTCGATCGAAGCCGCGGTGGGCCGCCCCTGGACCGGGCTGGCCGCGGTGGCGGACTCGCTGGGGGAGGCGGACTTCGCGATGGTGGTCTCCGACTCCGCCGAGCCGAACCTGGTGTTCGCCAAGTTCCTGGAGGACGGGGCCCGCAGCGTGTGCGTGGCCCAGGCCAACGCGGACATCGCCGCGGCCACCGCCCCGGCGCGGATCCTGGCCCGGCAGCTGCCGGACTCGCTGACCAACCTCACCACCCTCACCGACGAACAGATCTCCGCCAACCTGGTCTACCTGAGCACCCGCTTCTGGGGCTGGCCGCTGGAGGGCGCCGAGCTGCAGCAGTGGACGGCGCTGTTCCGTCAGCTGGCCACCCGGGCCCAGGCGGTGGGCAAGCGCGCCCACGCCCTGGCCGGGGTGTGCATCGCCCTGTTCACCGACCCGCGGTTCTCGACCTACTAGGAGGCGCCCGATGAAGAACAAGAAGACCTCCACCGATCTGTTCTTGTCCCGCCGCTCGATGCTCAAGGCCGGCTGCGGTTTTCTGGGCAGCAGCCTGCTGGGAGGGATGAGCTTCAAGGCCTTCGCCCAGGCGGCCTCCTTCGCCCCCCCGGACCGCTGCTTCGTGTTCGCCTATCTGGCCGGAGGCTGGGATCAGTTGCTGGCGTTTGATCCCCGCAACCCGACGGTGTTCACCCCGGATCGGCTGGCGGAGACGCGGATCCTCCCCGGCTACGATCTGCTCACCGACAACAGCTTCCCCAAGCAGGTGGTGGTGCCGCCCACCCGCGCCGGGGCCGCCCCCTCCAACATCACCTTCGGTCCGGCGATCGGCCGGCTGGCGGATCACTACGACCAGATGCTGGTGGTGCGGGGGATCAACATGACCACCCTGGCCCACGAGGTGGGGTACCGGTACTTCCTCACCGGCAAGGCCCCGGCGGGCAGCGCCCCCCGCGGCTCCTCGGTGGCCACCGAGATCGTGGGGCAGATGGCGCCCCGGGTCCCGATCCCCAACCTGGCCTACAACATCGAGTCCTACAACGAGCGGTTCAACGGCGCGGCCAGCGCGCTGGGGGTGAACCGGATCTCGGATCTGCTGCTGGCGCTCTCGCCCAGCCCGATCGCGCTGGACTCGGAGATCGAGAAGGCGCTGGTGGACTTCCGCGGCAACCCGGTCAGCTGCGAGTCCCAGCTGTATGACTCGCGCGGGCTGGTCACCCAGTACGGCGAGTCCCAGACCCAGGTGCGCACCACCCTGGAGAGCCGGCTGGACAACCTGTTCCGCTTCGAGCGGGCGGAGAACGCCGCGGTCCGGGCCCAGTACGGGCTGGCCTCCTCTGGCTCCTACGACAACCCGGGCGGTCGGGCGGCGCTGGCGGCCACCGCGATCAAGCAGGGGCTGACCCAGTGCGTGAGCGTGAACCTGGTGGGCGGACTGGACACCCACTTCGGGACCCAGCAGACCCACGCCACCGCGCTGCGCAGCGGCTTCAACGCCCTGGGGGATCTGGTCTCCGATTTGCGCGCCTCCGCGCATCCGGGGGGCGGCACCTTCCTGGATCACACCACGGTGGTGGTGTTCTCCGAGTTCGCCCGCACCCCGCTGATCAACTCCGCCGGCGGCCGCGATCACCACCTCACCTCCTCCTGCGCGCTGATCGGCGCCGGGGTGAAGCACAACCGGGTGATCGGCTACTCCGGAGACATCCAGATGTCGCCGGGCCGGGTGGACTTCCTGACCGGCGAGCCCAAGCAGGACGGGCTGAACATCCTCCCCGAACACGTGCTGGCCTCGGTGCTGGCCTCCGCCGGCCTGAGCACCGCGGAGCTGAGGACCGGACCGATCCCGGCGATGCTGGCCTGATGATGCGGCGCGCGATCTGGAGTCTGGGCACGCTCTTGGCGTGGGGGATGGGCTGCGCTCCCTCCCACGAACCGTTCGCCCCGGTGGTGGTGGAGTCCAGCCTGGGGATCCGCGCCGTCCCCGGCTTCGCCGACGAGCGGGGCGAGGCGATCCTGGTGGGCACCGACGGGGCGCCGCTGCGGATCCGCGCCGATGGCCAGCGGGGAACCCTCCACCCGCACCCCGCCAACGTCTCCCCGGTGGGGGAGGTGCGGGCCCTGTTCCCGATGGGTCCGCACCGGACCCTGGTGGCGGCCAGCGGCGGGGTGTTCGTGGCCGCCTCCGGCTGGGTGATGGAGCCGCTGTGGTCCCAGCCGCTGGACCCGGAAGGGATGAGGGGGGCGGCGGAGTCCCAGGATGGCACCGCCTGGCTGGCGCACCGGCTGGGGCTGTTCCGGGTCAAGGATGGCGCGCTCTCCGAGCTGAAGCTGGAGGGGGAGTCGGTGCAGGGGCTGACCGCGATCACCGCCGGCCGCGCCGAGGACGGGGCGGACGGGGTGTGGTTCGCGCACCAGGGAGGCCTGAGCGTGCTGGTGGCCACCGCGCCCGGACAGCTGGTGGTCCGGCCCTCCTCGCTGTGGAGCGGCGACCAGGAGGAGATCCACACCCTGGTGTCGCTGGGGGACTCGCAGCAGCAGCCCGGCGAGCTGTGGGCCCTGGGGAAGGCGGGCCTGCTGCGGCTGTCCGCCCAGGGCTGGAAGAAGCAGGACCTGGGCGGTCCGGTGGACGCGGTGGCCGGTGGCGGCCGCAGCCTCTGGGCGGAGGTGGGCACCCAGCTGCTGCACTTCGACGCCAACTCCGGCGGGTGGAGCGTGGCAGACGGGATCCCCGGCGGCTTCAACCTGCTGGCCGCGGACGCCGCCGGCGCCGCCTGGATCCGCTTTGGGGACCTGCCGCGGATCGTCCAGCGGGCGCGGATCCCCCGACTGCTGGGGCTGGACCAGAACCAGCGGATGTCGCTGACCGAGATCTCGGTCGCGGCGCTGTTCCCACCGGGCGCGGTCCCCACCCAGGTCCGCTACGAGTTGGAGGGGGAGGAGCAGCTGACCCTGCCGCCCACCTTCAGCATGGGCGGCACCACCGACGAGGGGGCGCTGTTGCCGTACTCGCTGCTGGGGATGAGCGAGGGGCTGCACACCCTGCGGGCCACTGCCGTCTACGAGGACGGCTCCCAGGCCACCCGGGAGGTGCCCTTCGACTTCCGCCCGGTGGACAACACGCCGCTCTCCTGGGCGGCAGACGTGCAGCCGATCCACGTGGACCGCTGCGCCAAGTGCCACGACACCGGCCCGGGGCATAATCTCTCCACCTATGAGGCCTGGAAGCAGGAGGCGGCGTTGATCTCCCAGGCCCTCCGTGATCGGCGGATGCCGGCCGACGGTCCGTTGGATCCCACCGAGTCGATCCTGATCCAGCGCTGGGCGCAGTCGGGGGCCCTGCCGTGAAGGGTGGCTGGCTGGCCTGGTGCGGGGTGGCGCTGATCGCCGCCACCGCCTGTCGGGGCCGGGTGCTCTCTCCCGCGGAGCTGGCGGAGTGCGGCACCCTGGCCCCGCTGTCCCTGGTGCTGAGCCTGCAGCGGGTGCGGGTCAACGCCCCGGCCCCGCTGGGGGCCACCGGCGGCAGCGGGTTCTACAAGTTCGGGGTGGCCTCCGGCGGCTCCGGCGGACAGATCCGCGGAGACCGCTACCTGGCCGGGCCCAGCGCCGCCACCGACACCCTGTTCGTGGAGGACCAGGTGTGCCTGACCCGCTCGGAGCGCGCCCTGGAGGTGTTGCCCGCCTTCGACGCGGCGCCCTCCCGGGCGGTGCTTCCCCCCGCCAGGACCTTGCAGATCGTCACCGCCGGGTTGCTGGGCACCGCCCGCTTCAGCTTCACCGACAACCGCTCCGGGGGGACCCTCTCCGCGACCGGGCTGTACACCGCCGGTCCCACCCCGGCCACCGATCTGATCGACGTGGTGGACGAGGGTTCGGGAGACCAGGCGCAGCTGCGCTTCGTGGTCCGCGCCGGCGCC
The DNA here is from genome assembly GCA_036675345.1 of Myxococcaceae bacterium. GTDB lineage: Bacteria > Myxococcota > Myxococcia > Myxococcales > Myxococcaceae > JALYOC01. Next base: position 541,300 of record JAKFFE010000017.1, on the reverse strand, counting down.
ACCTTCCGGGCCCAGCCCAACGCCCTGGCCGCCCCCGCCGGGGGCCAGGTGCTGCTGACCGCCACCGACGCCACCGACCGGGTGATCTGGCGCAAGAAGGTCCCCGGCGAGTGGGGCACCCTGGTGGGCAGCGTCCTCTCCTTCCCGGAGGAGGCGACCGGGGTCACCACCGTGGAGGCCTATGATCCGTTCCTGGACCAGGTGGCCGAGGCCCGGGTGGTGGTGCTGGATGAGCTGACCCGGCCCACCGTCCCCCACGGCAGGCTGACCGACGTGGCGGCGGTGGTCACCGCGGACTTCAACCGCGATGGCTTCGAAGACGTGGCGCTGGGCGTCCCGGAGAGCGACCTGGGCGAGGCCCGGGGCGGCGCGGTGTTCTTCTTCCTGGGCTCTGCCCAGGGCTACGCCGAGGCCCCCGGTTGGCGCCGGACCGGGGGGCTGGGCGCTTCCTTCGGGACCGCGCTGGCGGTGGGGGACATCAACCACGATGGGTTCCCGGATCTGGCGGTGGGCGCTCCCAATGAGGATGTGACCGTGGCCGACTCCGGCGGGGTCCATCTGTTCCGCTTCGATCAGCAAGGGCCGGTGCTGCTGCGCCGGGCGATGACCGGCAACGGCAACGGGCGGTTCGGCAGCGCGCTGGCCCTGGAGGACGTGGACGGGGACGGCGATCACGATCTGGTGGTGGGGTCCCCGCTGGGGGATCTGGCCTCGCTGGGCAACCGGCGGGGGGTGATCGACGTCTTCTTGCTGCAGCCGGGGAGCGCGATCCTGGACTACGCGCAGCTGCGGCTCTCCGGCTGGGATCTGGAGCCGGACGGGACCGCGGTCTCCCGCGCCCAGACCCGGTCCGCAGCGTCGCTGGCGGTGGCGGACTTCAACGGGGACGGGCGGATGGATCTGGCCTCCCTGGGGACGATCACCCACCGGCTGGTGGACGGCCAGGCGTTGGCCGCGGCCCAGCCGGGGATCCAGATCTTCTTTGGCCGCACCCAGGATCGCCCCTGGGAGGCGGCGCCGGATCTGTTCGTCGGGCTGCGGGATCCGGCCGACTCCTTCGAAGGGACCTACCGGCTGGGCTTCATCCCCGGGGATCTGGGCCGGCCGCCGCTGCTGGCGGTGGCGGTGGATCGCGCGGACGCCCCGGATCTGACCGCCAGCGGAGGGCGCTCGGCGGCCGGGGACGCCGGCGGGATCTTCCTCTTCGACCTCACCGCCCAGCAGCCGCGGGGCACCCCGGCGGCCAAGCCGGTGCAGCTGGGACGGGCCGAGGCCTTCGCGCGGTTCTACGGGAACAACGCGGGGATCGCCGCTGGCCGCAGCTTCACCGTGGCCAACGTGGACGGGGTGGCCGGGCCGGAGCTGGTGTTGGGCGCCCCCTACGCCACCGCCGGGACCGGGGCCTCCTCGATTCGGCTCGCCGGCCGCGCGCTGGCCTTTCCGCTCACCGCCCTGGAGGCGGGGACGGCGATGAACGTACCGCCGCTGGCGATCGAAGGGGCGGACACCTCCTGCTTCGGGACGGCCCTGGCCACCTCCTCCTCCGGCCTGCTGTCCTTTTCCGCGCGGGCCTCCACCGCCCAGGGCGCCTTCACCGGCCGGCTGGAGGTGCTGACCCGGTCCCCTGCCGCCTTTGACGCCTGGCCCCGGGTGGGTCTGCCGATCCCGGCGCGCGCCGCGGAGGAGAACTACGGCCTGCAGCTGGCCGGGCTGCGCAACGCCTCCGGGGTGGCCACCGCGCTGATCTCCTCGCCCGGGTTCGCCGGCCCGGGGGTGAACAACGACGGCAACGATCTCAACGCCGGGAGGGCCTGGGTGCTGCCGCTGCCCACCGGCGCCGCCGGGGTGGCCGCGGAGGGGGCCAGCGCTCCCCTGATCCGCGCCGGCCGCGAGGTGGGGGCGGACGTCTCCAGCACCGACTTCGACGGAGACGGTCGGCTGGATCTGGTGATCGGCGCGCCCAACCTGGTGATCCCCTCCACCGGATCGCGCGCCGCGGACATCACGCCCTTCTACGCGCTGGAGCGGGCGGAGTGCGTGACCTCCTCCACCGGCGCCACCGGCGGGGTGCAGGTCCACCTGGGACAGGCGGACGGGACCTTCAAGTCCGCCTATCGGCTGTGGGCGCCGCGGACCATCGCCGGCTGCACCACCAACTGCACCCGCAGCGGGATCGGCCGGGAGGTGGCGGGCGGGTTCGACTTCAACGGTGACGGGCGGGGCGACGTGGCCGCCACCCGCAGCAACGGGATCGAGCTGTTCCTGGGCCGGGCCCCGGACGATGCGCAGCTGAACAAGCTGACCATGAGCTGCGATCCGTTGTTCACCGGCACCTACCCTCTGGCCACCAGCGGGGTAACTGCGATCGGGGACCTGAACGCCGACGGCTGCGACGAGGTGGCCTTCCGGATGGGGGACACCGGCACCCGCTCCTCGGTGGTGATCGCCTTTGGCTACGACCCCGGGGGGGCACGCTGCGGCGGACGCACCGTTCCCTCCTTGGTGCAGCTGGCCGATCGGGACGCGGGGGTGCAGTTCCTGGGGCTGGGGTTGGCGGTGGCCCGGGTGGGGCGCTTCCTGGACGACGGGAAGGACTACCTGGCCATCTCCGCCACCAGCTATCCGGTGGGCGGGGTGGATCAGGACGTGGTGCTGCTCTACGACGTGGCGCAGATCGCGGCCCGGCGCCCGGCCAGCGGCACCACGGTGGTGGGCGGGATCGTGGACCTGACCCCGGTGCCGTTCGTGCCCCAGAAGCGGGTGCGGACCTTCGGGCGCGCGCTGGCCGCGGCGGTGAACTTCCCCGGGGAGGCCCACCCGGTGCTGGTGGTGGGCGCGCCCGGGGACACGGTGGAGGGATCGGAGCAGGCCACCGGCGCGGTCTACGTCTTCCGCGGCGGGCGCCCGGTTTCGGCGATGGAGGAGATCCTGCACGTGGTGGGTGACGCCCGCGAGGTGGGAGACTTCGGGCTGGCGCTGGAGCTGGTGCCGGCCGGCACCGAGCGTCCCCAGTTGCTGATCGGCGCCCCCCGCAGCAACCGCACCGGGGCCCGCAACGGCACCGCCTTCGCATTGCCCCTGGGGTTCTGATGCGCGCGCTTGGGCTGATCCTGCTGTGGAGCCTGGCGCTCCCTTCCGCCGCCGCCGAGGAGCAGGTGGCGGTGATCGGCGCCTCCCGTGAGCTGTTGTCCTCGCTGACCCAGCTGCCGACGATCCGGGCGGTCCCGGTGAAGGGGCGGCCCAGGACCCTGGCCCAGGCGCTGCGCGCGGGGAAGGCCGCCGGTTCGGTGCTGTGGATCCGCGTCCGGGGGAAGGCGGCCACCGCCGAGCTCTATCGGGCCGGGAAGCGGGTGGGGCGGGTGCAGGCCCCGCTGCGCAAGGGCCGCTGGACCGCGGAGGGCACCGCCCAGGTGTTGGCGCTGTTCCCGGGTCCGGAGGCTCCCGCGCGGACGGCGAGCGGGGGCACCGAGGCCGACCCCCGCGCGGCCGCGCCCGCGGGCGCCGCTCCCGAAGCTGCCCCTCCGGTCCGGGTCGCGGTGGCTGCCCCCCGTGAGGCAGAGGCGGTGAAGCCCGCCGCCGGGTCCAGCGGTGGAGAGGTCCGGCCCGCGACCGCGATCGTGATCGCCCAGCCCACGGAGAGCCTGGCCGCGCCGGAGCGCCTGTCGCTGCCTTCGGCCACCCCTCCGGTTGCCGGGCCGTTGCGGGAGCTGCCTGGCGCCCCGCCCCTCCTCTCGGGCGAGCTTCCCGGGCTGGAGCTGAGCCTGGGGACCGAGGCGGTGTGGCGCACCTACGAGTTCTGTCCCGGCGCGCTGCAGTGCGGCCGGCAGGTGTTCGCCGGACCGGCCGGGCTGCGCTTCGTCACCGACGCTCCGTACGTCGGCGGCAGCCTGACCCTCACCACCTTCCCCTTCCAGGCGGTGGACCCGCGGCTGGCGGGGCTGGGCTTCGAGGGCCGCTACGCGCGGCGCTTCCTGGAGGTGGGGCTGACCGGCAGCAGCGGCGCGGTGGAGTACCACCCCTCCTACGACGAGGAGTTCTGGGGCGAGCTGCTCTTCCGGCGCTCGGTTTCGATCCTGGGGCTGGAGCCGTGGCATGGCGTCCGCCTGGGCCTGGGATCGCGGCGCTTCGTCACCGGCACCGGCGCGGCCAGCACCGACAGCGTGCGCAAGCTGGGGGCGGGGATGGGGCTGGAGGGTGGGTTGCCGCTGCTGGGCCGCTGGTTGGCGCTGGAGGCGGGGGTGCTGTACGCGTTTGGCCTCGCGCCGGGGACCGCCGAGCGGGAGGCGCATGGCGGCGCGGTGGTCGGCTCGGACACCCTTCGCCTCCGGGGCGGGCTCTCCGGCCGGTTCGGCCGGGCGGGGCTGGGGTACGCGGTGCGGGCGGAGTACGGGCTGTTCAAGGACTCCTTCTTCGGCGCTGGGACCCGGGCCGAGGGCGGCTCGGCGCGGGAGGAGTTCCTCACCCTCACCGCCGGCCTGCGCTACGCGTTCTAGCCTGCCCCGGGAGTAGCCGGGCAGGGGAGCGGTCGGGTTGGGGCGGTGGCCGCTGCGTCGGACCGCTCCCACCTTGCGGCCATGGCGCGTCTACTCCCCTTGCCCGATTCCCGCTCCAGGACCTCCGGCCAGTCGTTCGCCGTGATGGAGGTGACCGCTGCCGGAGGTCCCCCGGTCCGGTACCTGGTGGGGCGGTTGGGTGAGGACGCGGTGCCGCTGGAGGAGGGGGGGCTGCCCGCGGCGGAGGGAACCCTGGTGCCCAGCCTGGCCGCCGACGATCAGCGGGTGCTCACCGGGCTGCTGGAGGAGATCACCCGCCACGGTCCGCCCGACTGGGAGGGCGGCGGCGAGGGGAGGGTGGCGCGGGCTTGGAACCTGGGCGCCAACGGCTTTCGTCGCCGGGTGGAGGAGGCCCTGGAGGAGCTGGAGATCCGGCCGCTGCATCCTCCCTCCGGCACCTCGTCGCTGACCGCGGTGCTGCCCCTCTCCGAGCCGGGGCTGCGGCTGGCGCCCTTCCACCGGGGGCTGCGCGCGCTGCCGACCTTCGACGAGAAGACCTTCCTGCATCTGGTGGCGCAGTACGCGCGGGTCTACGAGCTGGACGTCGATCTGCGCACGCCCCAGGGCCGAGTGGACGCGAAGGCCAAGCTGGCCTCGCTGGCCACCGGGCACCATGCGTTCTTGCTGGTGCTGCCCGAGGGCCGGGCCCGCATCCTGCGGATCCGCCAGGCGCTGGAGCTGTCCACCATCAAGGCGGTGCCCCGCAATCCCACCCTGCGGGGGCTGGACCTGGTGCTTTTGGAGTCGCTGGTGCTGCGCACCGTGCTGGGCATCCGCGACCCGGAGCGGGCGGACCACCCGCATCTGGCGGCGATCGGCGACTTCGAGGCGCTGGTGGATCAGGTCCAGACCGGGGTGCTGCAGGCCGGCTTCGCGCTCAACCCGCCCCCGGCGTGGGAGGTGCGCGCGGTGATGCAGGTCAACGAGCAGCTGCCGGCGCGGACACTGCGGCTGGAGCCGGGGCTGTCCCCCGAGGCGCTGGGCTACCTGCCGGTCTGAGCCGGAGGGGCGCCCTCCTCCCTGCTCGTTCATCGCGCAACGGTCCCGGGGAGTTATAACGGCCGGCATGTTCCCGGTTCAGCGCCCCCGCCGCCTCCGCCGCAACGACACCCTCCGCCGCATGGTCCGCGAGACCACCCTGGATCCGGCGGACTTCATCTACCCGCTGTTCGTGGTGGAGGGGCGCGGGATCAAGCGGCCGATCTCGTCGATGCCGGGGATCTTCAACCTCTCGGTGGAGAACGCGGTGGAGGAGGCGCGGGCGGCCCACGCGCTGGGCGTCCCGTCGGTGATCCTGTTCGGGATCCCGGAGCACAAGGACGGGGAGGGGACCGGGGCCTACGCCAAGGACGGGATCGTGCAGCGGGCGATCCGGGAGCTGAAGTCCGCGCTGCCCACCCTGCAGGTGATCGCGGATGTCTGCCTCTGCGAGTACACCGATCACGGGCACTGCGGGGTGATCCGCGACGGCGAGGTGCAGAACGACGCCTCGTTGCCGCTGCTGGCGCAGATGGCGGTCAGCTGCGCCCAGGCGGGGGCGGACATCATCGCCCCCTCGGACATGATGGACGGCCGGGTGGCGGCGATCCGCCAGGCGCTGGACGAGACCCGCTTCCCCGAGACGCCGATCCTCTCCTACGCCGCCAAGTACGCCTCGGGGTTCTACGGGCCCTTCCGGGAGGCGGCCCAGAGCGCGCCCCAGTTCGGGGATCGCCGCGGCTACCAGATGGATCCGGCCAACGTCCGGGAGGCGATCAAGGAGGTGGAGATCGACCTCCAGGAGGGCGCGGATCTGGTGATGGTCAAGCCGGCGCTCTCCTACCTGGATGTGATCACCCGGGTGAAGGCGCACTGCAACGTCCCGGTCGCCGCCTACAACGTGTCCGGCGAGTACGCGATGCTCAAGGCCGCCGCCCAGAACGGCTGGATCGACTACGAGCGGGTGATGATCGAGGTGCTCACCTCGATCAAGCGCGCCGGGGCGGACCTGATCCTCACCTACCACGCGCTGGAGGCGGCCCGGCTGCTGCGCGGCTAGCGCCAGCCACGGGCCTTGTCGCCCGGGCTCTGCGCTTCCATCAGCCCCCGGTCGATCTTGGCGGTGATCTCGTCGCGGATCCGGGAGGCGGCCTCCACCCGGGCCTCGATGTCCGCCCGGATCCCCTGATCGAACCCGGCCGGGGCCTCCCGGCGATACGCGGCGGCGGCCGGCCGGCGCACGGTCAGCCGGCGAACCTTCTTCCGGGCCGCGGGGGTGGGCTTCTTCTGGGTCGGTCGCTTCGCCATCGGGTTGCTCCTGTCCGGTTGTTGGCGCTCCACAGGACTCGGCTCCTGGGCGCCACTCCTGCTTGCCCTCCAATCTGGGGGCGCCTCTTCTCCAGGGAAACGCCCGCTACCGGAGGGCTTGGACGCCTGGTTGCCCAGCGGGCCTTGAACCCTGCCGTGGATCGGGCGTAATGAGCGGCGCCCACCATGAAGAAGAAGCGGCCCAGTCGCCGGAAGACGTCCAAGCCTCCGCCCGAACGCAGCGGGTCCGCTCGGCGCCCCGGCCTAGGCAGGGTGCCCATCGTCCGCCAGCCTGGCTTCCTGCAGTACAAGGTGGTCGAGCTCTCCACCGTGGACGAGGGCGGGCTCGAGCACACCTTGAACCATTGGACCCGCCAGGGCTGGAACCTGGATGGGGTCCAGTTCGCCATGAGGGAGTCCTCCAAACGGCCGGCGATGGCCTTCGTGTTCTTCACCCGGGAGGTGGCCGCGGAGGCGCAGGACGTCCCCTCGGAGCCGGAGGAGGCGCTGTTCCCCGCGTCTGCGCCCGCCCCGGACGCGCCCCGGATCGATCTCCACAGCCGGCTGCGGCAGTTGGCGGGGCTGGATGATGGGGACGACGACGTGTCCGGATGAGCCTGGGCTCCCCACGCAGGATCCGGCCGTCGCTGCGCGTGGTGGACGACGCGGAGAAGTCTCCCTACCCCAAGTGTTCCCTGTTCCTCCGCGCCGGGGCCCGGTTCTTCGACGTGGCGGTGGCCTGGGCCCTGTGGGTGACCACCGGGCAGGTGGGCGCGGTGATCGCGATCTTGTACGTGCTGCTCGCGGACGGGGTGTTCGAAGGCCAGAGCGCGGGGAAGCGGCTGTTCGGGATCAAGGTTGTGTACCTGCCCACCCGGAGCGCGGCCAGCTACCGCGAGAGCTGCCTGCGCAACGCCCCCTTCGGGCTGATCGTGCTCCTGGGGATGCTGCCGGACGCGCTGGGACCGGTGGGGGCGCTGGGCGGGGTGCTGGTGATCGGCGGGGTGGAGGCCTGGAACGCCTTGCGCGACCCGCTGGGGATCCGGCTGGGGGACCAGTGGGGGCAGACCCAGGTGGTGGATGGAAAGGTCTCAATCGGCGCGCTGGATGTGCCGACGGTGCAGCGTCCTGCTGGCGCCGAAGGTTCTTTGATGGTCGCGGCCCCTCCAGCGGGCCCGCGCCACTTGGCAAGTTGAAGGAGGCATCACGTGCGCATCGCGTTGACCCACAACCTTCGTCTCTCGGACTCGGAAGACGAAGCGGAGTTCGACACCCTGGAGACGGTGAACGCCCTGGCCTCGGCGATCGAGCGGCTGGGACATCGGCTGGAGCGCTTCGAGGTCTCCGGACCGGCCTCCCGCACCGTGGCCCGTCTGGAGGCCTACAGCCCGGACCTGATCTTCAACACCGCCGAGGGCCGCCGCGGCCGCTTCCGGGAGGCGTTCTATCCGGCGCTGTTTGATCAGCTGGCCATCCCCTACACCGGGTCGGACGCGTACTCGCTGGCGCTGACCCTGGACAAGCAGCTGACCAAGCTGGTGCTGCGCCAGCACAAGATCCGCACCCCGGACTGGCAGTTCGTGGAGAAGCCCGCGGACCTCAAGCCGGAGGAGCTGCACTTCCCGGTGATCGTGAAGCCCAACTTCGAGGGCTCCTCCAAGGGCATCACCCAGGACTCGGTGGCGGAGACGGTGGACGAGCTGCGCGCCAAGGTGGCCCTGGCGCTGGCCAAGTATCCGGCCGGGGTGCTGGTGGAGGAGTACATCACCGGCCGCGACCTGACCGTACCTTTCCTGGCGGAGGTGAAGAACGACTGGGACGGGGTGCTCTCCCCGGTGGAGTACGTGATCGATCCGGCGCAGACCACCGCGCGCCGCTACCAGATCTACGACTACGAGCTGAAGTCCAAGCACGACAAGGCGGTCTCGGTGCGGGCCCCGGCCAGCATCTCCGCCACCCTGGCGGACGACGTGCGCAAGGCGGCGGAGAAGATCGTCCAGGTGATGGACATCCGCGATCTGGGGCGGCTGGACTTCCGCCTCTCCGACGCCGGGGTGCCCTTCTTCCTGGAGATCAACGCGCTGCCCTCGCTGGAGCCGGGGGCGGGGATCTACGCCGCCGCCGCCCTGGAGGGGCTGCACTTCGACGGGGTGATCGACGCGGTGATCCACAGCGCCGCCCGCCGCTACAAGATCCGGGACAGCGCCAGGCGGCAGGCCAAGCCCACCCGCAAGTCGGGACCGCTGCGGGTGGGGTTCACCTACAACGTCAAGCGGATCAAGCCCAAGATCGACGGGGCCGAGGATCATGAGGCCGAGTACGACGCCCCCTCCACCCTGCAGGCGATCCGCGAGGCGATCGCCTCCTGGGGCCACGAGGTGGTGGACCTGGAGGCCAACGCGGAGCTGCCGCACGTGCTGGCCACCAACCCGGTGGACCTGGTGTTCAACATCGCCGAAGGCTTCAAGGGCCGGAACCGCGAGAGCCAGGTGCCGGCGATCCTGGAGCTTGTGGACATCCCCTACACCGGGTCGGATCCGGCCACGCTGTCCATCGCCCTGGACAAGGCGCTGGCCAAGAAGATCGTCCGCCAGGCGGGGATCCACACCCCGGCCTTCCAGCTGATGACCACCGGCAAGGAACGCCTCTCCAAGGAGTTCACCACCTTCCCGCTGCTGGTGAAGCCGGTGGCGGAGGGCTCCTCCAAGGGCGTGGTCTCCAAGAGCGTCTGCGCCAACGAGGCGGAGGTCCGGGAGGTGGTGCGGGAGCTGGTGGAGAAGTACAAGCAGCCGGCGCTGATCGAGGAGTACATCTCCGGCCGCGAGTTCACCGTCGGCCTGCTGGGCGAGCGCCGTCCCCGGGTGCTGCCGCCGATGGAGATCGTGTTCCTGGATCCCTCCGACAAGACCCCGGTGTACAGCTTCCAGCACAAGCTGGATTGGAACGATCGCATCCGGTACGACGTGCCCGCCAAGCTGGATCCGAATCTGATGGAGAAGCTGAAGGCGGCCGCCCGGGGGGCCTTCATGGCGCTGGGGTGCCGGGACGTGGCCCGCATCGACTTCCGGATGGACGACAAGGGCCGGCCCTACTTCATCGAGTGCAACCCGCTGCCGGGGCTGACCCCGGACTGGAGCGACCTGGTGCTGATCGCCAAGGGCGCGGGGATGGACTACCGGGCGCTGATCGGGGAGATCCTCTCCGGCGCCATCCGCCGCTACAAGGAGCGCGAGTCGGCGCGCCGGGCAGACAAAGTCGAGGGGACCCCGCTGCCCAAGGAAGAGGCCAAGCCGGTGGTCCCGTTGACCGCGCCAGCCACACCCGCCGGGGGCACAGTCTCCCCGCTGGCCGGAGAACGCCCAGACCTCAAGCCCAGCTAGATCCGCCTCAGGGCTGGATCCGGACCAGGACCAGTTCGATCTGGCCCAGCGGCGCGTCCACCGACGCCTCCGGCTCCAGCACCCCCACCGCCATCCGCTTGGGCGGGATCATCTGGGTGGCCTGCAGATAGCGCTTCAGCGCCTGGGCACCGCGCCAGGCGCGCTTCACCGCGCCCGCCAAGGGTCCAGTGCTCTGGGCGCGGGAGAGGATCACCAGGCGCAGGTCGCCGGCCTCCATCGAACGGGTCGCCAGTTGCTGCAGCAGCGCGGCCTCCCGGGCCTGGAGGGGAAGACCGGCCACCCAGGCCGCCAGCGGGAACTGCGCGCGGTCCACCGGCACCGCCCGGACCTTCTTGCCGTCCGCCAGGGTCAGCTCGATGGCGCCGGTGGGGGTGGCCGGCCGAGGGGCAACCAGATCCACGGTCACCAGGGTCTGCTCTGCGGCGCGGGTCGCCAGTCCCTGCGGCGGGAGGTGGGTGAAGGGCATCTTGGTGAAGTCCCTCACCGAGACAGACACCGAACCTCCGGCGGTCACCTCGGCGGAGTACTGCCCGCGCTTGTCGGTCACCACTTCGGTGCCCTCGACCCCGAGGGGCACGCCCTCGAAGACAGGCTCCTCGGCGTCCCAGCTGCCGTTGCCGTTGCGATCGCCGTAGAGCCGGCCGCTGACCTGGACCCGGGCCGGGGAGACCGGGGCAGTGGGCGGCGGCGCGGTGGGCTTCTCCGCGAGCGCCACCTGGGAGGGGGTGAGGGGGGTGTCCTGGAGTTCCTCGATCGCCGCGGCCTCGGCCGCCTTGGCCCTGGCTCCGTGCTTGAAGCTGCCCGCGTCAGAGGCGGTGAGGTTCAGGTACAGGCCCTGCGACTGGCCTGCGAGGGTGAACACCTCCGGACGGGTGGAGAGGTTCCAGCCCAGGCCAACCCGGAAGGCCTTGGCGAGGGTGTAGCCGACCTCCAGCTGTCCGCCGTAGCCCCCGCCCTGGAGGTCGCGCAGGTAGCGCCCGCCCACGACCAGATCGAGGCCGTGGAAGAGCTGGGTGGAGAGGTTTGCGCCGGCCAGGCTGGCCACGGACCGGACGTCCTCCTCGCGCTGCCAGCGATAGAGGTACTTGAGGTCGGTGCGGATTCGCGGGTGGAGACGGATGCTGAGGTCCGCGGCTCCCATCCGCGTCAGTGCACCGGTGGCAGGGTCCAGCTCTTCGTGAGCTCTGGCAATGGCCTGCACCGGTCCCAGTGGACGGTAGGCGAGACCGACGCGAAGCAGCCGGCGACCGGTGGGGAGCTCCAGCTGCCCATCGGAGCTGGCGATCAGGTCCCACGGCAGCGCCCCGCGCGCACTCCAGCTCATCCCGTGGCGCAGCCCCTCTTGAACGGTGGAGAGATCGTAGCGCAGCAGCAACTGGGATCGGCCAGAGCGCAGCGAGACGCCCGCGAAGGCACCCCGGGCGGCGGTGAAGCCCTCTCCCTGGGCGTCGGCGAAGCGGCCGTACGCGAAGGCCTGGAACGAGGGGGCAGGGTGACTCTCCACGCCAGCCAGCACCTCACGCTGGACGCCGCTCCCCTCCGGAGCAAAACGCCACCGGTGGGCGAGCATGGTCGCCGGCTGGACCAGGGAGAACTTCTGGTAGCGAAGCCGGAGCATGGCCTCGTGGAGGATCGCCCCTTCCACCGCCGGCTCCTCGGAGAGGCTGTGGCGGTAGTCCCCGGCCACTCCCAGGTCCCACAGCGTGGTGCTGGCGCCAGCGACGGTGTGCTGTTGCCGTCCGCCGGAAGGGGTCGGACCGAACAGCCCGCCAGGCGTGGCATCGATGCCGTGGGCCGCATACGCCCGTGAAGCGCCCAGGGTGGCGGAGACCGCGGCGTCCGCATGATCCCTGCTCCCGGCGGGCGTGCTGCTGCGGTGGAAGAGGGTGAGCGCGGACACCGGCCCCTGGCGCACCCGCACCCCGCCGCCAAGGTCGCTGCTTCCGGGCTGCTCTCCCAGGAGGACGGGGAAGGAGCTGCTCTCCGCCAGCGCCAGGGAGGTGGCCAGCGGAGTCGGCCCCAACAGGGTGCCCAGCAGGGAGAACTGGGAGGGAAGGGCGGCGGCGATCGACGAGGAGCGGACGGTGGGCTCCCAGTCCGTGCCGTTGAAGGCGCCAAAGCCAAACAGCTCCAGCCCCCGGATGGGGGTGACTGTCAGTCGCGCCCGGGCCGCGCTGCGATCGAGCAGCTCGCCCGGCGCGGTAGGCATTACGCCCGCGGAGGCCTCCAGCAGCACCGGACCGACGCCCAGGCGGCCATCGGCAGCCACCGCCGTCAGGTCCTGGGCGCCTGGCCGGCTCTGGTACAGCGCGGTCAGTCCCAGCTGGCGGGACCCGCGGCCCAGCGAGGCACGCAGTCCGCCCACCCCTCCGGTGAACAGGGGGACCTCGGTCAGGACCTGGTAGCGGATGACCAGGTGGTTCTCCTCGCCGCTGGGTGCATTGGCGAACAGGGGTTGAGCCAGATCCACCGTGCCCCGTTCGGCATCCAGGAAATAGTCGATGCCGGCCTGCAGGCGGACCCGGTTGATCACCCGGCCAGCGGCGCGCAGCTCCAACTCCACCCGCTCGCTCCCGGGCAGCACCGGGCTGTGGGACAGCAGGTAGGGTCCAGTGGAGTCCTGGCCCCGCAGGCTGTCGATCACCTCGAACTCGGAGGCGAAGCCACCAAACGCGCGCACCTGGCCCCAGTCGTTCCCCGCCGCGATCTCCGCGCCGAGCACGCTGCGCTCGAAGTAGAGCAGCTCGTTCTCGCGCAGCCCTCCGCCCAGGCGGCCCAGCTCCGCGGACAGCCAGGGGAGATCCAGCCGCAGATAGAGCTTCTCCTGGGTGCTCATCGAGACCCGTGCCTCGTCGCCGAACTCGGAGGCGGTTCCCAGCCGGTCCAGCCCTGCCAGCAGCTCGCCGCGGGCAGTCCGGGCGGTGTCCACCACCAGGGTGGCCCGGGCCAGCGCGCCGAAGTCATGCTGGAGGGTGAGGGCCAGCCGGCCGGTCGGAGTCAGCTGGAAGCTCTGTCCGGCCTCATCCAGGCCCAGGTTCAACGTCGCTTCGCCCAGGCCGAGATACGCCGTCCCCGGTTCGTTCGGCTCTCCCGGAAGCGGTGTCTGGGCCAGCTGCGGCTCCGGCGTCGGCTCGGCGCTTGGCAGCCCCCCGGTGGGAGCACCGCCCTCCAGGGCTCCGGGGCTCTGCGCCACCGGCTGCTTCAGCCCGACCAGCAGTCCGTTCTCGTCCAGGCCACCTTCGTCCGCGTCGACCAGGGTCACCTTCGGAGCGGCGCGAGCCACCCAGGGCAACAGGTCGCCCTCGTCCGGATCAAGGGGCGCCTCCTCCGCCCGGGACTCGGGGACGAACCCGGGTGGCGGCGTCAGCGGGAGATCCACCGCCAGGTACTGGCCGGCGGGGAGCAGGAAGGTCCGGTGCGTCGCCCCGCTCCGGGGGAGGCTGGCAACGGTCCCCCGGGGGGAGAGCACCAGCGGACCGGGGCCCGCGACCAGGAGGTGACGCCCGGGCCGCAGCGGCGCCAGGTGGAACCGGCCCTGCGCGTCCGCCTGGGCGAAGCTGCCCTCCTCCAGGAAGACTCCGGTATTGGAGACCGGCGAGTCCAGGGGCCCGCAGCTGCCATCGTGGTCCAGGTCGTAGCAGACCCGTCCATAGACCCCGCCCCGTCCCGCCAGCTCACCGGAGCTGACCTGCACCTTCGCGGTGACCGGGCCCGCAGTCGCCTCCTCACCGGCGGCGACTCCCACCACCGTGGCCGAGGCCTGGCGGACCCCCGCGCCGGCGCCGACGGCGGCCAGGAAGCGCAACCGGGTCTGCTCGCCCTGTTGCAGCGTTCCCAGCCAGACCGCCTCACCGGTCACCGGGATCGGACTGCCGTCCCGGCGAAAGGTGCCCGCCAGCGGCCGCAGGCCGGCGCCGAACGCAAGCTGCAGCCTCACCGAGTCCACCCCGGTGGTGCCCACCGCCCGGACCACCACCTCCACCGGAACCAGCTCCCCCGGCCCGGCGGTCCGCTCGTGGGTGCGGATGGAGACGACCAGACTGTGGTTGTGGATCAGCTCCAGGTCCTGACGGAGGGCGGCCCCCTCGGTCAGGTCGAACTGCGGGCTGGTCTGGGCGTAGTACAGGTCCCGCCGGGCAGTGAGGGTGAGGCGGCCGGGGGGCACCTGGCTGAACTGGTAGGAGCCGGTGGCGTCGGTGAGCGTCGAGGAGTGCAGCGCTCCACTCTCCCCGCGCAGCTCCAGGGTCACCCCCTCCACCGGTCCGGCGTTGCGCGCTCGCACCTGGCCAAACACCCGGCCGGTTCCCCGGGGGACCGCGCGCTCCAGCCGGACCGGGACGCTGGCCACGGAGGCGCCGGTGCTGCTCTCGGCGATCAGGGTATAGGTGCCATCGGGGGCCGGCGCGCCCTGCTGGGTGGTGCCATCCCAACGGGTGCTACCCTGCAGCGTGGCCACGGTCGCACCGGAGGAGGAGAGCACCCGCAGCTTCGAGGGGGTGGGAACTCCCTCCGGCAGGTGCAGCTCGGTCGCGTCCCGCACCCCGTCGGCGTCGGGGGAGAAGGGGCTGGGCGCCGCGTACGCCACCGTGTCCGCCTCGGAGATCACCGTGAACACCAGCCGGGTGGAATAGGCCTCCCCCTCCGGAAGCGAGCGATCTCCCCACTCGGTGCGGAAGGCGTAGTCCAGGGTGATCCACCGGCCCTCTGGCAGGGTGGGCGCCTGATCCGTGACCAGCGGATGGTCGGCCAGCTCCAGGACCGGGGCGTGCGGCTCGCTGGGCACCGAGATCCGGAGTCGATCCAGCGGGAGCTCCAGCTCGGGGCGAAGCTGCGAGGCGAACGGCGCGGCCGCCCGGACCACCACCGACCACCGGGTATGGGTGGCCACCACATGCAGCCGGGCCGCCCCCGCGATCACCTGCTCGCCCTGCAGCGGGCTGCTCTCGAAGGCAGGCGCCTGGCCCTCGACCTTCAGCGAGAGCTCCTGGGCGGGCACCGCACCCGTCAGGAGGAGTGCGCTGATGACGAGCGCCCGGCGCATCCGCTACCGGGACTTGGCCTCGGCCGAGACCACCAGGGTGCCTTCCACCATCGCCAGGGTTCGCGCCAGGCGGGCGGGGGTGGGGGAGGTGAGCTCCACCTGGGCGGAGTACTGCCCCGAGGGCAGCAGGGGCAGCGGCTCGATCCGGTACTCCCGCTCCGACCCGGGAAGCACCGCACCCGTCACCAGCTGCCCCGACCACACCTGGGCGCCGGCACTGTCGAACAACACCACCTTCCCCTCCGGGCGGAGGTGGATGTTACCGGTGTTGCGCACCCGCACCCGGGCGCCCCTGGCGGAGGTCTTGAGCTCCACCAGCTCCGCCGACCGCCGGGCCTCTCCCGGGAGGGTGAGGGTGAGCACCACCGCCAGCTGCATATTGACCTTCACCTTCGCGGCCGGGTCGAGGTTGGCCTCGCTTCCGCGGACATAGATGAAGCCGTGCAGCCCGCCGCCGCGGTTGGGAGCGGTCAGCTGCGCGCGGACCCGACGCCAGCGGCGGGGGCCGAGGACGAAGGACTCCTTCTCGAAGCGGATCAGGGGCGTGGCGTCCATGTCGGAAGCCGACTCCCCGGCGATCGCGCTGCCCTCCAGAGTCAGGGCCATCGGGCCGGCGTAGAGCTGGATGTCCATCGGCCGGGTGCTGTTGTTGGAGACCACCAGCTCGATGACGTTGTCCCCGGCGGTCAGTTGCTTGTCGACGATTCCGGGCGAGACGGCCATTCCCGCGGAGGCGGTCAGGGAGAGCACGCTCAGGGTCAGGGCGATCAGGGGAGTGGGCTGGCGCATGGGGGTGTACAGGGGGAAGGAGAAAAGGAAGCGCCGGAGGAACACGCGAGGGCTCCTCCGGCGGCCTGGATGCGTGGGCTGGATTACGGGTTCAGCGTCGCGGTGTAGGTGACCTCCATCCGGTACACGTTGGTCGCCAGGACCGAGTCGGTGTGCAGGACCGGCTGGGTGATGGTGCTGGTGACCGTCTGCTCCTGGATGGCCTCGTCCCCGTTGAAGATCACCGTGTCGGTGGTGAGCAGGGGGGTGCCGAGGATTTCGGTCCCCTCGTAGCTGCCGCTGGCGATGGTCGCGTCGATCGAGGGGACGGTGGCCAGGGTCTTTCCCGACTCCACGTAGGTGGCGCCGTCGTGCTCGGCCATCTTCGCCACGTCACTCTTGGCCTTGATGGTGAAGCCCTTGGTGGCGCTGACAGTCAGGTTGGCCATCAGGGTGTTGGTGCCGTCCGGGGTGAGGTTGATGGTGTCGTCCGAGGGGGCGGTGATGGAGATGGAGTCTCCGACGTTGCCGGTGACCACCTGGCTGTCGGAGTCCTGCGCGAAGGCGGTTCCGGCGGTGAAGGCCACGACGACCAGGGCTGACTTGAGGATGCGATTCATGGGGGACTCTCTGGGTTGAGTTGGAAGTGCGACTGTCGCTTCGTCGCGACGTGCGGCCCTTCTTCAAGACCCGTTCCAACCGCCCCTCACCCCCGCGCCCCTCTGAAGACCGTGGGTGTCGGAGGGTTCGTACCTGGGTACGGGGAATCCCCTGGGTTGAGGCGCACCCCTACTCCATGCCGGCGACGAGGGCGCGGATGCGGCCTGCGTCGGAGGCATTGGGGGCCAGGGTCAGGTACTTGCGATACGCGGCCAGTGCCTCGGAGTCCTTGCCCTGCATCACGAACACGCTGCCCAGTCCCCGGTGGGCGGGGGCGTGCTTGGGGTCCTTGGCCAGGGCCTGGGTGAAGTGGCTCAGCGCCTCGTCGACCTTGCCCTCGCGGAGCGCCCCGTCTCCCTGGCGGACCAGGACGGCGGCGCCACCCCCGGTGCCGGTGCCGGTGCCGGTGCCGGTCGCGGACTTGGACTGCCTGGGGGCGGCCCTTCGTGCGCGAGCCGGGCCCGGGTCACGCTCCACTCCCTCCGCAGGCGGCTGCGCTTCTGGAAGGACGGACGGGGCCGCTGTGACCTGGCCCGCCGGCGCTGGGGCATTCGCGATCGGGGAGGGCGCGGGCGGGGCGGGCGCAGTGACGGCGGAGGCCGCGGGGACGGCCACCGGAGCCGGTGTCGTGGCCGCCACTGCCAGGGGAGCTGCCGCCGCCAATCCGTTCGAGGCGCTGGCCTGGGACGCCGAGCTGCCCATTCCGAACCAGAGCAGTGGCCCGGTCACCAGCAGCAGCGCGGCGGCGGCCATCGCTGCGCGGGTGATCGTCTGCCGCACCTGTAGCCCCTGCAGGACCTCCAGGCCCTCGGTTCCACCGCGGGAGTGCGGGTTCCGCTGCAGCGCCTCGGTGAAGGATCGGCGTGCGTCCGCCCAGAGGTGACGGCGCAGCTGGACCTGACCCAGGTAGACCAGCGGTTGGTCGGCGTCGGGATCCAGCTCGGCGGCGCGGGCGAAGGCTGCCTCCGCGGCGCCGTCGTGATCGCGGCTGCGGGCATCGGACCACTCGAAGTACACCAGCCCCAGTTCGTAGCGGAGCCGGCCATTTTGAGGGTCCTCGGCGATCGCCTGCTGGAGCTGGGCTTCCGCCTTGTCAAACTCCTTGCGGCGCAGCGCCTCGATGGCACGGGAGATCCGCAGCGCCTCGATCCCACGCGAGGCGGCGTCCCGGGGGGTGAGCTCCATCGACGAGGGGGTTGGGGTCCGAAGCGGGTCGGCGGCGGGATGAACCTCCTCCTCAGCGGGGCGCCGGTGCTCGGCCGGCTCGCTGGGAACTGGCCGCGCGTGCGCCGCCCTTCCGTCCAGTGGAGCCTTCGGCTCCGAGGCAGGGGAAGGCGACGGAGGGGAGGGCGTCCGAGGGGCCACCGGCTCCACCGCGCTCTGCACCGGGTGGGCGGACACCGCCTGCACCGCGGCGAAGGCAAGGTCCAGCCCCGAGGACGCCGAAGGGACTGCGGAGGGCTCGCCGGTCGGATCGGCAAACCACGCCGCCTTGGTGGCCGCGGAGGCGACGGCCACCGGCCTTCTGGGCAGGCCGATCAGGCCGGTCCGCGCCGCGGTGTCATCCAGCGGAAGGTCGTGGGCTGGAGAGTAGGTGAAGGCTCCCGCGTCCACGGGCAGGAGCTTGGACGTGGGATCCGGAGGGACAGTGCAAACCGCTGCGGTTCCAGGATCCGGCCGACCTGGGGTGCCCAGCGAAGGGGCGGGTGGCGACTTCCCGATGGGCAGCGGCGGGACCGCGGGCAGAGTTCTGGAGGAGGGCGCCGCCACCGGAATCGGTCCGGAGGCCACCGCCGGCTTCCGTGGCGCCAGCGGAGGAATCGCCGGGGCGATGGCCGGAATCAGCGGCGCGATCCGGGGAAAGCCGCTGACCGGGGGCGCGGCGCCGACCAGGGCGAGATTGTCCGGGACCGGGGGCGGCTCATCGCTCCGTCCTCCGGCCCCCCGGGTGACCATCAACAGGTCCAACAGCCTTCGGCTCTCTGGCTCCAGGGAGGTGAACTTGATCCCCAGGACCCCGCCTCCGTCCGCTTCCCGCCGGCTCCAGCGGACCAGGCCCTTGCCCTGGAGCATCGAACTTCCATCCACCAGCTGGAGGTCAAAGCTGACCGGGCTCCCCTCGGGGGGCGCCAACCGGTGCCGCAGCACGAGACCGCCGGCGGTGACCAGGGGCCCATAGAGGCGGATGAACTCGGTCGCGCTCTCGTAGGGGAGGACGTCGACCAGCGGGGTGACGGGGGAGTCGATGCGGCCCATGGCTCTACCCGTCAGCTGGACCGGGGCAGCTGCGCCAGCACCCAGCGCAGCTCCTCCGCCTGATCGGTGCCCGGGTGGTCCTGCAGGTAGCGCAGATACCGGCTGCGCGCCTGGTCCAGGTTCCCGTTCTGCTGGGCGATGTACCCGGAGAGCACCCACGCCTCTCCGCGGCCGGGCTCCAGCTCCAGCGCCCGCTGCACCGCCACCTCCGCCCGCTGGGAGAGGCCCACCTCCGCCGCGGCCGAGGCCAGCCAGAACCAGGCCTCCGCCACCGTGGCGTCCTTGCGGGTGGCCTGGTCCAGGGTGCACAGCGCGTCGCGCACCTTGCCGTCGTGGAACAGCTGCCGGCCCTTCCTGGTCAGCGCCTGGACGCTGGCGTCACCGGGCTGCGGGCAGTTGCCAGCCAGCGCGGGCACCGAGGTACCGCCGAACACCGCCAGCACCAGCCACAGGATTGGGCGCACCGCTGCTCCTTGGGAAGAAGTTCCAACGCGGTTCCTTTCCAGAGCGATGCCAACCGTCCTCCCCAACGGTTCCGGGCAGTTGCCGAGTGCCTGCCCGGGTACACCCAGGGGAGTGGGGCAGGGGACACCCGGGGCGTTGACCCTTGGTCCACGGCCGGGCGGCGCTACCATTGCCTCATGCCCCTGGACGACGAACTCCACGCCGACATCATGTCCCTCTGCGACCGCGCGGAGCAGCACGCGGGGGAGGGTGAGTTCGACCTGGCGATCCCGCTCTACCAGCAGGCCCTGGACCGGCTTCCGCAGCCGGTGGAGGACTTCGAGGCCGCCACCTTCATCCTCAGCTCGATGGGGGACGCCGCCTTCCAGCAGACGCGGTACGAGGAGGCGGTCCGCTTCCTGGAGCAGGCGGTCCACGGCTTCCGCGGCCAGGGCAATCCCTTCATCCACCTGCGGCTGGGGCAGGCGCTGTGGGAGAGCGGCGACACCCTCCGCGGCGCCGAGGAGCTGGCCCGCGCGTTCGCCGCCGGCGGGGAGGGGGTGTTCGAACACGAAGACCCCCGCTACCTGTCGCTGGTCAAGGAGGCGGTCCGCCCCCCGGGGCTGAACTGACCGCTACTGCAGGGTGAAGATCCCGAACAGCGCCACCAGGAAGTAGGGGATCAGGTTGGCGGCCCCCACGTAGTCCTTGGCGATCCGCTGGCCGGCAAACAGCCCGGCGAAGGTGAACGCGCTGACCGTGGCGCCCCAGAACGCCAGGGTGCGCCCTCCGCCCAGCAGGATCTGCAGAAAGCCCAGGGCGGACAGCAATCCTGCCAGCAGCTCCACCACCATCAGCCCGCTCAGCATCGGGGTGCTGAACTTCGCCAGCGGCGACTTGGCGAAGTGGGAACGGAAGTAGGACTCGTTGCCCGCCCGATCCACCAGCTTGTCGATCCCCGACTGCAGGAAGGTGATCGCCAACACCAGGGTCGGCAGCAGGTCGAGCACGAGCGCGGCGGTGGACTTGGTATTTTCGAAGGAGAAGCTGGCCATAGGCCGCGCCTTCTATCCCAGCTAAGGTCGGCGCGCCCATGGCTGAAGGTTTCGACAACTCCAATGAACCCCGGCGGCGTGCGCGTGAGCTGGGGCTGCCCCTGGGCCGGTTCCGGCCCGGCAAGCTGAACTCGATCACCGACGTGGAGGGGGTGCTGGTCGGCCACTCCACCATCATCCGGGGCGAGGGGCCGCTGCGTCCGGGGCACGGACCGGTGCGCACCGGGGTGACCGCCATCCTCCCCAACCTGGGGAACATCTTCATGGACCGGGTGATCGGAGGCGGCTTCGTGCTCAACGGGGCCGGCGAGGTCTCCGGGCTGACCCAGGTCCAGGAGTGGGGGCTGATCGAGACCCCGATCCTGCTCACCAACACCATGTCCGTGGGCGCGGTCTCCGACGGGGTGGCCCGGTACATGGTGGAGCGCTACCCGGGGATCGGGGACGAGCACGACGTGATCATCCCGGTGGTCGGCGAATGCGACGACAGCTGGCTCAACGACGTCTCCGGGCGCCACGTCAAGAACACCCACGTGCTGGAGGCGATCAACAACGCCAACGCCGGTCCGGTGGCGGAGGGCGGGGTGGGCGGGGGAACGGGGATGATCACCTGTGACTTCAAGGCCGGGATCGGCACCTCCTCCCGCAAGCTCCCCGAGGTCCACGGCGGCTACACCCTGGGCGTGCTGGTGATGTCCAACTTCGGGAAGATGCACAACCTGCGGGTGGCCGGTCTGCCGGTGGGCGAGTTTCTGGCCCAGAAGCTCAAGGATCTGCCCCGGCGCGGCCAGAACTACGGATCGATCATCGCGGTGGTGGCCACCGACGCTCCGCTGCTGTCTCACCAGATCACCCGGCTCTGCAAGCGGGTGGCGCTGGGGATCGGGCGGGTGGGTTCGTACGCCGGGCACGGCTCGGGGGAGATCGTGGTCGGCTTCTCCACCGCCAACGTCATCCCCCGGCGCACCCGGAAGATGGTGTACCGGATGAAGATCCTCCTCGATCAGCGGCTGGACCCCCTCTACGAGGCGGTGATCGAGGCCACCGAGGAGGCGATCCTCAACTCGATGTGCATGGCCACCCCGATGACCGGGATCAACGGCCACCACAGCCCGGCCATCCCCCTGGAGGAGATCCGCCGCTTCGTGGACGGGGTGCGCCCGATCTTCAAGTCGGTGGGAAGGACCCCTTCCCAGCCCGCCTCCCCCCCGGCAAGGGAGAAGCCGGCCGACGAGGACCGGGAGGTGGATTTCCGGGCCTCGGAGGTCTTGCCCTCCCAGGTCCGGAGCGCGGAGGGCATTCCGTACCCCACCCGGCCCCTCCCCGAAGAACAGGCCGAACCAGGCGAGCAGACCCCCACCCACAACGTTCCTTCCCCGGATGGAGAGACTTCTGGTAGTTAGCCCCGCCGGAATTTCAAGGAACCTGAAGGAGACACAAAAATGGCGAACAGCAAGAGCAAGCACATGCGCAAGCGGATGAAGATCCGGCAGGCGTGGAAGAAGCGCGCGGACAAGAAGAAGGCGGCCGCCAAGGCAGCCCCCAGCAAGAAGAAGTAGTCGTCGCCGTTCTCCGGGCGCCCGTCGCCCGGTGCAGTCCAGCCAGAGCGCAGAGGGAACCGCCGGCAGCAGTCGTCGGCGCGGTCCCCCTGCGGGCCTGGTTCCTCTCCCCGTCCGGCCCCCAACAGGCGCGCCGCGGAGCGGGGGCGAAGCGAACGCTGGTCAACGTCCCCTCGTTCGGCGGATCACTCCGACCGCTTCCCCTTTGCGGCCCCGCTCCCTAGCTTGGCGGCGGGGCGGTTCCTGGGGTGGGACGGGTGGGGTCGGTGGATCCGAAGCGGTTGTCGAATTTCATTTTTGCGGGGCTGTTCGCCCTGAGCATCGTGCTGTTCTCGCGCATCCTGCTGCCGTTCGTGATGCCCCTGCTGCTGGGGGCATTCCTGGTGGTGCTGATGATGCCGGTGCAGGACTACTTCACCCGCAAGCTGAGGCACCGGGTCCGGCTCTCCGCGGCGCTCTCCACCGCGGTGGTGTTCCTGGTGGTGGTGGTGCCGGTGGCGGTGATCGCCTACCTGGTGGCCCGGGAGGTCCTGGGGGTGATGGGCTACGCCAAGTCACTGCTGGATCAGGTGGACCTGCGCCAGGAGCTGCTCAACAGCCTCCCCCGCGGCGTGCGCCGCTACGTGCGGCTGGATCCCCGCTCCAAGGAGGTGGAGCGGGCGGTGCTGGGGGTGATCTCCGGGGGCGCGGGGATGCTGACCGGGATGCTCAAGGCCAGCACCGAGTTCGCCATCAACCTGTTCTTGATGGTGGTGGCGCTCTACTACTTCTTCATCGACGGCCGGCGGCTGGTCAACGAGGGCGCGCGGCTGCTGCCGATTGACCGCCGCTACTTCGAGACCTTCGCCAAGGAGTTCAAGGACGTCGCCTACGCGATCATCTACGGCAACACCCTGACCGCGATCATCCAGGGCGCGCTGGGCTTTGTGGGGATGTGGTTCGCCGGGGTCCCCCACGCGCCGATCTGGGGCGTGGCGATGGTGGTGGTGGCGCTGATCCCGATCGGCGGCACCGCGCTGGTCTGGGGCCCGGTGGGGATCGCCCTGATCGTCTCCGGCAACTACACCGGGGGGATGTTCCTGCTGGCCTGGGGCACCTTCCTGGTCAGCACCATCGACAACGTGATCCGCCCCCGGCTTTGCGGCGCGCGGATGGCGCTGCACCCGCTGCTGGTGTTCCTCTCCATGTTCGGGGGGATCGCGGTGTTCGGGATGATGGGCCTGCTGGTGGGGCCGCTGATCGCCTCCATCTTCATGGCCATGGTCCGGATCTACCGGCGGGACTTCCTGCTGCCCCGGGCCGCCCCCGGGGTGCCCGCCTCGTCGATCGTCACTCCCTAGCCGCGACGACTGGGCTAAGAGAACGCCTCCCCCGGAGGTCTTCCTTGCCCGCCCGCCAGCTCGCATCCGGTCTCATCCTCCTTGCCTCCGTGGTGGGCCTCTGCGCGCTGGCCCAGGCCCCCTCCCGGGTGGTGGTGCTGGACTTCGAAGGAGACCGCCGCGGCGTGGTTCGCGCCCAGGTGGTGGACGCGCTGGCGGAGGCCAAGGGGGTGGAGTTCGTCTCCCTGCGCCAGTGGGAGGACGCCGCGGATGCGCAGCGGATTTCTCCCCCCGCCTACACCGCCGCGTCCACCGTGGCCGCGCTGGCGCCCCCCCTGGGGCTGACCGCGGTGGTGGCCGCGGAGGTGGGCAGCCGCTTCACGCTGCGGATCTTCGACGCCCGCGGGGAACAGGTGTGGACCAAGGAGCTGCCGCTGGTCCGGGGCAAGCTGTCCGCGGACAACGCCCGACGGCTGGCCTCGGCGATCATCGCCGCCGCCGCCACGCCCCCTCCGGCCGAGCCCCCGCCCACCCCTCCGCTGGTGCCGACCGCGCCGGTTCCCCCGCCCGCCGCCGAACCGGCACCGCCGTCCGCCGCGGTGGAGGCCAGCCCCCCGCCCGTTTCCACGTCCACACCCGCCGCGGTGGGCCCGCCCCTGATCTCCGGCCGGGTGAGCGGGACCACCTCCTGGCGCTCGTACTGCTCGCGGCCGGGCGTGAACGAGTGCAAGCAGTGGGACGATCTCCCCGATGGCACCGAGCCTGCCGGCGAGACGGTCACCTTCTCCTCCTCGGTGCCGTACGCCGGCTACCGGGTGGCCGGCGAGCTGTTCCCCCTGGCGCGCTCCTCCGGTTGGTGGAACGGCTTTGGACTGGGCGGCAGCTTCGGCCAGGCGTTCTCTTTGACCACGGTGCGGATCTCCACCCCCAACAGCACCACCCCCGATCGCACGGTGACCTCGGTGGATCTCTCCTGGTCCGCGGCCGCGCTGTACCGCTGGTACTTCGCCTTCGGTGCGGAAGGCCTGGCGGGGTTCGCCGGGGTCAACGCCGGCTACCGCGCCCGCGACTTCAGCGTCGATCCCACCGCGGGGACGCTGCTGGCCGGATCGCACCGCGGCTTCCCCGCCTTCGGTCTGGAGGCCAGTCTGCCCCTGGCCCGCCTGGTGCGGGTGGAGCTGGCCGGCACCTTCTTCCTCCAGCCCCGCGCCGGCCCCGAGGAGCTTGCCAAGTACGGCGCCTCCAACCGCGGAAGCGGGTTCTTGGCCGAGGCGGGGCTGTCCGGTGACCTGTGGGGACCGCTGGGCTACTCGGTCCGCTTCCAGTTCGAGGGCTACTGGGATCGCTTCACCGGCGCGGGCACCCGCTGGGAGAACGGCGGGGTGGCGCAGGAGACCTACTCCAGCCTGATCTGGGGGCTGAGCGCCGCGTTCTAGCGGCCTGTTTCTCCCTCGCCCCGTGACACGGATCCCGGGACCCAGCGCCGCGTTCTGGCGGCCTGTTCCGACCGCTCGTGATCACGCCGCGTTGGCGGGTGCGGTTTCACGCTCCGACTCGCTTCCTCGTCTGCTCGGCAACGCGCGTGGCTCGCGGCGAAACGGGAGGGCAAACGCGGTGTTCAAACGATCGCTGCGGGGAGTCGAACGCCCGCCCCCCTGCCTGCTTCGACGCGCGCCCCGTCTTGCGGTCCGATTGCGTCGCACAAAGCTTTTTGCCCGAGGGGATGGAGCAAAACCAAAAGGAGACTTCGCATGTACAAGAAAGTGATGGGAGCAGTGGTCGCCGCCGCCGTGTTCGCCGCTCCGGCGATGGCGCAGGACGACATGGACCTCACCGGCTCCACGGAGGTCCAGGCTGAACCCGAGGCCGACGTGGAGATCCAGACCGAGGGGGATGTGAACGTGCAGGGCAGCGTGGAGGCCGACGACGGCTCGGTCCAGACCGACGCCTACGGCGGGAGCGCCGATGAGGGCACCACCGACATCGCCACCACCCAGGTGACGATCGAAGAAGAAGACCGCAACGACATGCGCGGCCTGGTGGTGACCCTGGGTGGCGGTGTGGAAGGCTACACCGGTGATCTCCGCAGCCGGCTGGACGTGGGCCCCGCCTGGGGTGTGACCGCGGCCATCAAGCCCACCAAGGTCCTGGGGCTGGAGCTGGGCTACACCGGCGCCGCCAACGAGATCGGCAATGACGAGCTGTTCGAGGACTCCGTGGAGAACGGCAGTGGCGCGGACATCGTCCGCAACGGTGGCCACGCGCTGGCCACCGTCGGCCTGCCCACTCCGATCCAGCCCTACCTGCTGGCCGGAGTGGGGGTGAGCCGGTACTCGGTCCGGGCGGATACCGCGGCCGGGTTCCAGGATGACTGGGCGGGCGCGGTCCCGGTGGGCGCGGGGGTGCGCACCCACCTGGGGAACTTCACCGCGGATCTCCGCGGGACCTACTCGATGCTGTTCAGCCAGGACCTGATCCCCGCCGCGGATGACGATCTGGCCGACGGCCGGTGGGGCGGGACGCTGCAGATCGGCACCACCTTCTAGCCTCGGCTAAACGGTGATGACCGCGCGGGGGGAGCCACGGTGCTCCCTCCGCGTTGTTGTGGGGTCAGTCAGACCGAGATCAGCCCCTTGCGGATGCCCTCGGTCACCGCCTCCACCCGGTTGGTGACCTCCAGCTTGCGGTAGATGTGCTCCAGGTGGGTCCGGATGGTGGCCTTGCTCAGGCTCAGCAACCGGGCCGCCTCGCTGTTGGAGACACCCTTGGCGATCAGCTGCAGGATCTCCTTCTCCCGCTCGGAGAGCGGGCGCAACTGCGGCTCCTCCATCGCCGGGGTGGGGGCCTTGGGGTTGGACTCGGGCAGGGTCTCTCCGACCCGGAAGTGACGCAGCAGCCGGCGGGCCAGGTTGGGCTGGATCACCGTCCCGCCCGCGCGCACCTCCTTGATCGCCTCCACGATCTTGTCGGTGGGGGCGCCCTTGAGCAGGTAGCCGGAGGCGCCGGCCTGCACCGCCTCCAGGACCTTCTCCTCCTCGTCGAAGATGGTGAAGATCAGGATCTCCACCTCCGGCTGGGTGGCCTTCAGCCTGCGGGTGACGTCAATCCCGCTCATCCGCGGCAGCCCCAGATCCAGCAACAGCACGTGGGGGCGCAGCTTGGCCACCTCCTCCAGCGCGGTCTCTCCGGACAGCGCGGTGCCCACGATCTGGATCTCCGGGTGGGCCTCCAGCAGCCGCAGCTGGTTCTTGAGGATCTTGGTCTGATCCTCCACCACGAACACCCGGATCTGCTCGGCGGCGGCCACTGGCGTGCGAACGGCGTCTTCCAAGGTGTCCTCGGTGGGGCGTTACGGGGGGAGGGGAATGGAGAGGGTGATGTGGCTGCCGCGCCCGGGGGCGGCGTCGATGATCAGCCGGCCCTGGACGGTCATCGCCCGCTCTTTCATGTTCAGCAGGCCATAGTGGCCGCCGGGGGTGGCGCCGGCGTCGAAGCCCTTGCCGTCGTCCCGCACCGACAGCGCGACCTCGGTAGCGCTGTAGGCCAGGTGGACCTCGACTCCCTGCGCCCCGGCGTGCTTGGCGGCGTTGGAGAGGCACTCCTGCAGCACCCGGAACAAGGTCAGCTGCACGTCCGAGCCCAGCTTCTCCACCACCCCGCTGCGCTGGAAGCGGACCGGAAGCTGGGTGCGCTCGCTGAAGGTCTTCACGTAGTCGGAGAGCCCGGCGGTCAGCTCGAAGTCCTCCCGCATCATCTGCAGGTTGCGGCGCAGCTCTTCAATCGACTCCTCGGCGGTGGCCTTCAGTTCGCCGATCTCGCCGCGCAGCGGCTGGTCGTGGACCATCTGCAGGATGTACTCGGACTGGATGATCATCGAGGAGAGGGTGGCCCCCAGCCCGTCGTGGATCTCGCGCGCCAGCCGGTTGCGCTCCTCCACCACCGCCAGCTCCTTGAGGTCCCCCTGCAGCTGGATCACCTCCCGGTGCGCGGTGGCCTCCCGCTCGTTGAGGTAGACGATCACGTAGACGATGATGAAGTTCAGCGCCAGGTACCACAGCAGCGTCAGCACCTCGATCGCGCTGAGGTTGTCGTTGAGCAGCAGATCCAGCCGGGTGGTGATCGGCAGCGCCAGCAGCGGCGGGAGGATCGCCAGCGGCTTGGGGAACAGGATCGCGAACAGGGTGGTGAACATCAGCTGGGTGGCCAGCAGCGGGCTTTGCAGCCCTCCGCCCACCACCGGCTTGACGATCAGCACCACGGTGATCGTGAGGTCCAGACAGAGGGTGATGTACGTCACCCAGTGACCGGCCTTGCGGTGATCGATCACCATGAAGTTCGCGACGCTGTACAGCAGCATCGAGAAGTACCCGGCGAACGCCCACACCGTGGTCAGTCCGAAGTAGTGCGCCCAGGGGGGGACCGCCAGGATCAGCAACCCCAGGGTGAGGAACATCATCCGCGCGTAGAACAGCGCCCGCGCCCGGGCCACGAAGCGATCCTGATCCCAGGAGGCCGAGGCCTGCTCCGCCGAGACGTTGGTCTGGAGGTGACGACGTTCCAGCACCGCCTGCACACGCGCGCGGCGATCGTTGGACGGTGCGGGGAGGGCGAGGCCGGGGTCTAGCAAGCGGCAGGGATTGTACGGCGGTCCTGCGGCTTCACCATCGGTCGTTCGCCCGTCCCCCTGCCCGCTGGGTCAGCGGGCACTACTTGCGGCAGGCGGTCCTGGCCTCGGGATGGCGGGCGTAGACGAACTCCAGCCGGTCCTTCGATTCGCCCGTCCGCTCGTCGAACAGCGGGCTTCCCCCGGCGTACATCGTCCCCTCCGCGCTGCCGTAGGGATCCAGCTTCCGCCCGGCCAGCCACGCATCCAGGCAGGCCTCCTCGGTGATTCCGGCGCCCGCATCCACCACCGCCGGAGCAGCCGGGGCAGCGGCGGTCCGCTCCTGGCAGGCCGAAAGCAGCGACGTCAGCACCACAAGCAATCCGATCGTCGTTCTCATATGTAGTCCGTTCTAAGCCATGGGCGAGTCGGCGGCATCAGCGCAGCGAAGGGAGCGGGTCCTGATCGTGGGGTTGGGAGGCCTGGGTTGTCCGGCCTCCCTGGCGCTGGCCCAGGCGGGGGTGCGCAGGTTCACCTTCGTGGATCCGGATCGGGTGGAAGTCACCAACCTCCACCGCCAGCCCTGGTTCCGGACCGCGGACGTGGGCCAGGCCAAGGTCCAGGCCGCGGCGTCCCGGCTGCTGGCCGCCTTCCCCGACGCCCGGGTGGAGACGCTGGAGGACCGGGTGGACGCGGGCAACGCAGAACAGCGGGTGGGCAGCCACGACTTCACGATCGATGGGACGGACTCCATCGCCGCCAAGTTCCTCCTCTCCGACGCCGCGGTGCTCACCGGCCGGATGGTGGTCTACGGCGGGGTGCTGAGGATGGAGGGGCAGCTGATGGTGCTGCGTCCCCAGGGCCCCTGCCTGCGCTGCCTGTTCGATCAGCCGGGCGAAGACGACGTGCCCAGCTGCGCCCAGGCGGGCGTGCTGGGGTCGGTGGCGGGGGTGGTCGGCGGGCTGCAGGCGCAGGCGGCCCTGCACTTTCTGGCGCACCCGCGCACCGGGCCGGAGGAGCTGCTGGGGGTGTTCGACGCGCAGCGGCTGGTCCAAAGACAGGTGCGCGTCCGGCGCGCCGCCGACTGCCCCGGCTGTGGCGCGGACGCCCGCTTGCGGCTGACGGATCCGGAGATGGCGAGATGCTGAAGCACACCCTGGACATCACCACCGAGGTCTGTCCGATGACCTACGTGCGCACCAAGCTCCGGCTGGAGCGGCTGGCGGAGGGCGAAGAGCTGGAGGTGCTGATCCGCGGCAGCGAGCCGCTCAAGAACCTCCCTCGCAGCGCCCGCGAGGAAGGGCACCAGGTGGTGTCCCTGGAGCCGCTTCCGGACGGAACCCACCGACTGACCCTGAGGAAGGGCCGATGATCACCATCCGGATCCCCAGCAGCCTGCGCGCCGAGACCGGCGGCCAGGCGGAGGTGGCGGTGGCCGCGGCCTCGGTTCGCGCCGCGCTGGACGCGCTGATCGCCGTCCACCCGGGGTTGAGGCCGCGGCTGTTGGACGATCAGGGCGCCATCCGCCGCTATGTGAACGTGTTCCTCAACGACGAGGACATCCGCTTCCTGCGCTCGCTGGACTCGCCGCTCAAGGATCGGGACACGCTGACCCTGATCCCGGCGATGGCGGGAGGGTAGGGGCGTGCTGGCGGAGGCCCAGATCCTTCGGTACTCGCGGCAGATCCTGCTGCGCGCGGTGGGCGGCGCCGGCCAGGAACGGCTGCTTCAACTGCGGGTGGGCTGGGACGGGCAGGGGGCGGCGGCGGCGGTGGCCATCGCCTACCTGGCGTCGGGAGGCAGCGGGGTGGAGATCGTTCCCGACCGCGGCGGCCCCGCCCAACCCGGGTTCCTCTTCGGCGCCCCGGAGCCGGGCACCTCCACCGGGCCTCAATGGCGCCAGGCGCTGGCGGAGCTCAACCCCGACGCACTTTCACCGGGACCGAGGGGGGCGATCCTCTCCGAGGCGCCGTTCGCGCGCGAGGCTGAGTCCGAGCCCGAGCCCGAGTCCGAGTCCGAGTCCGAGCCCGAAGGCGAGAGCGAAGGCGGCATCGCCGGCCGCCAGGCCCTGCTGCGGCTGGGCGCCGGGGAGGAGGGGGCGGTGGTGCTCCTGGCCCCCGCCCACGGCTGCCGCACCTGCCTGGAGGAGGCCTGCGCCCGTCTGCAGCCGGTGCCTGGGGCCCAGGCCACCGCCGCCGGCGCCCTGGCGGCGCTGGTGCTGCAGCGGCTGGCGCTGGGGCTGACCCCGACCGAAGGGGAGTGGACGATCTCCCCCGAAGGCCGGATCGGGGCCCGGGTCGCCACCCGTTGCTCCCGCTGCGGATGACCCCGATCCCGGAGGAGGTGCTGCGCGCCGCGGCCCGGGCGGTGGAGGCGGTCTATCCCCAGGAAGGCTGCGGGCTGATCCTCCAGGGCCCGGACGGACCGGTAGTGCTGCCGGTGGCCAACGTCTCGCCCACCCCCCTCCGCCACTTCGAGCTGGCTCCGGGGGAGCTGCTGGGGGCGCTGCGGCGCGCCGGACATCGGCTGGGCGCCATCTTCCACTCCCACCCCGAGGGGAGCGCCGCGCTCTCCGCCCAGGACCGTCTCGCCGCCGCGCCGGAGGGGATCCTGCTCTTTCCGGGGGTCCTCCAGGTGGTCTTCGCGGTGGAGGCGGGCCGGGCGCGGCGCTTCGCCGTCCACCGCTGGTCCCACCACCGGTGGGTGACCGAGGAGGAGGGCGTGCTACCGCTTCGTTGAAGTTTGCCGGACACAGCGAAACTTCTGTCGCCGGATTGTGGGTTACGAAGGGCGCGTGATTTTCTAGCGCTGCTCGGCTCCGTTGATGAACTCCCCGTCCGCCCCCACCCTCGCCAAGCGCCTCCTCGTCGTGGAGGATGACTCGCTGGTCCGCCACGCACTGCTGCGGCAGTTGGAGCGCGCCTTCCGGGTCGATGCGGCCAATGGTCCGGACGCGGCGGTGGTGGCGATGCGCGAGGTCCCCTACGACATCGTGCTCACCGACTACGCGATGCCCGAGCGCAGCGGGGTGGCCTTTGCCCGGGAGCTGCGCCAGAGCGGTTTCCACGGGCCGATCGTGCTCCTGACCGCCGATCCCACCGCGCCGGAGCTCCCGGAGGCGCTGCACACCGGGCTGATCCAGGCGATTGTCCCCAAGCCCTGGAACTACCGCGAATTGATCCGGCTGCTCAGCGCCCGGGTCGCCTGAAAACACCCCCGGATTGGGGATTCCCGCAGGACACGTCATCCCTGGTTTGTCAAGGATGCGGGATTCGTCTATAAGGGGCCGTCCTTTTGACGCGTTTCCGGCATCTGACGGAAAACCTCCAGTCAAATCAGTAATTTGGGAGAACGAATGGCCTCGCAAAACGGCTTCACCGTTTGGCTGACCGGTATGTCCGGCACGGGTAAGACGACGATCGCGAACTACATCGCCGCACGTCTTCGGCAGGTGAATCGGAACGTCGAGATTCTGGATGAGGCGGACGTCGCCAACGAGCTGTGGAAGGGCATTGGCGACGCCAAGGAGGACCGGGTCCTCACCGTGAAGCGACTGGGCTTCGTGGCCAGCCTGCTCTCGCGCAACAACGTGGCGGTGCTGGCGGCCGCGGTCAGCCCGTACAAGGCCAGCCGCGAGGAGAACCGCCGGGCGATCGGCAGGTACGTGGAGGTCTACGTGGACTGCCCCACCGACAAGCTGATCGAGCGGGACTCCACCGGCAAGTACAAGAAGGCCCTGGCCGGCGAGATCCCCAACTTCATCGGGATCACCGAACCCTACGAGCCGCCCAACTCGCCGGAGGTCACCATCCACTCCGACCACGAGCCGGTGGAGGAGGGCGCCCGCAAGGTGTTCCAGGCGCTGCTGGACCTGGGCTACATGACCACCGACGAGCTGAAGGTGATCACCGGCAAGAAGATGAAGGCCCAGCCGCTGCCCAAGAAGGGCGCGCGCCGCGAGGTGGCGGCGCCCCCGGCCAAGAAGGCGGCCCCCGCGGCCCGCCCGGCCGCCCGGACTGCTCGGGCCCAGAAGCCCGCCCCCAAGAAGGCCGGGAAGAAGAAGTAGGCAATCTCCCGCCTCCGGGCGTAACAACAACGGGCGGCCTCCGGAGGTCCCGGTGGGTCGCCCGTTTTCTTTTTGAGCAAGGTATCCGCATGCTGAGCCCTGAACGGATCGTCTCCCTTTGCGAGTCCTCCGCCCCCAAGCTGGAGCGGATGCGCCAGCTGGTGCGCGGCTACCCGAGCGCGCTGGTGGCCTTCTCCGCCGGGGTGGACTCCACCCTGGTGCTGAAGATCGCCGCCGACGAGCTGGGCGCCCGCGCCATCGCCCTCACCGCGATCTCCGCCTCCATGGCCCCGGAGGAGCAGACCGAGGCCCGCGCCCTGAGCGGATCGCTGGGGGTGACCCTGGTCACCGTCTCCTCGGAGGAGATCGCCAACCCGCAGTACGCAGCCAACCCGCAGAACCGCTGCTACTTCTGCAAGACCGAGCTGTACAGCCTCTGTGGGCAGAAGCGGGCGGAGCTGGGGGTGGCGGTGATCTTCGATGGCTTCAACGCCGACGACTTCAAGGATCACCGCCCGGGCCGTCAGGCCGCCGAAGAGCACCAGATCGTCTCTCCGCTGGCGGTGGCCGGGCTGACCAAGGACGAGATCCGGGCCTGGTCCCACCGGCTGGGGCTGCCCACCTGGAACAAGCCGCAGATGGCGTGCCTGGCCTCCCGGATCCCCTACGGCACCTCGGTGACCAGCGACCGGCTGCTGCAGCTGGGCCGGGCCGAGTCCGAGCTGCGCCGGCTGGGCTTCAAGAGCTTCCGGGTGCGCTACCACGGGGAGATCGCCCGGCTGGAGATCTCCTCCGAGGAGTACGCCCGGATCCTGGAGCCTGCGCTCCGCCGCGAGGTGGACGCCTCCCTCAAGGCCCAGGGCTTCAAGTTCGTGGCGGTGGACCTGGAACCCTTCCGCAGCGGCCGGATGAACGACGGGCTGGCCCACAAGGCGCTGTCCCTGCCGGTGGTGCAGTAGCCGTTTTCTTGATCCGCTACAGGGGCGTGAGAGTCTGTAAGCCCCTGTAGGAGAAAACGCACATGAACGACGACGCCCGCCTCACCTCCATCGTCTTCCGTCTGAACCGGGATCGCCTGGACTCGCTCAAGGAACTCTCCCGCACCTCGCGGATCCGCCAGAGCGAGTACCTGCGCGAGGCGATCACCGACCTGCTGGAGAAGTACGACGACCAGCTGCACGAGTAGTCGTCACCCGGCAGTGAAGGGGGGCCGGGACGGCAGCATCGTCCCTCCGGCCCGCAGGGCAGCGAAGGGATCCACCTCGGGTGGATAGCCCACCTCCCACAAGATCAACCCGTGGCCCGGCGCCTTGAGCCCGGGGATCGCCACTCCCCGCTCCAGCGCCTGGACGAAGTCGTTCTCCCCCAGCGCCCCCGCCGCCACCGCCACCGCGCTGCCCACCAGGTAGCGCACCTGGTAGCGGGCGAAGCCCTCCCCCTGCAGGATCGCCTCGTAGAGGCCGCCCCCCAGCGGGACCAGCTGCGCGCGGGCCAGCGTTCGCGGCTTCTGCACGCTGCTCTTCTCGTGGAAGGCGATGAAGTCCCGGGTCCCCACGATCCGCCCCAGCACCGCGGCGATCCGCTCCGGGGTCGGTTCACACCCCTCCAGCCGGGGATGGGTCCGAGGCCGCCAGGCGAACGGCTCCCACTCCGGGCGGAGGTCCGGGCCCAGCAGCAGCCGGTAGCGGTACTCCTTGGCGTTGGCGCTCCACTGGGCGTGGAAGGAGGGATGGGCCAGGGTGGCCGCGGCCACGCCCACCCCGGGAGGGAGGCTGGCCTCCAGCAGCCGGCGGAGGTCCTCCGGATGGCCGCCCCCCTTGGGACGGAAGCTGACCACCTGCATGCGGGCGTGGACCCCGCGGTCGGTGCGCCCGGAAGGGGCGGGGGTGGCCTGGTACCCTCCGGCGATCAGCGCCTCCTCCAGCACCTGCTGGACGGTGGGACCCTCCAGCTGCCGCTGGTAGCCCCGGAAGAGGTCTCCCTGGTACCAGAGCCACAGCGCGACCGGAGACGTCTTCACTGCATCCTTTCGGGTCCGTTGCGGTGCGGGAGGCGACCGCTACAATACGCGGCCTGACATGTCAGCGCGCCAAAACCTCGGGATGGATCTCAGCAGTGGTGGCGACTGGCTGTTCAAGGACGGAGAGCTGGTCCTCGGTCCGGTCCACGCCTATCAAGTGGTGGAGAAGCTGTACTCCGGCGATCTGAACGGCCGCAGCCAGATCTCCCCGATGGGCGAGCACCGCTTCCGCCCGGTGGCGGAGACCGACTTCTTCAAGGTCCACCTGGCCAAGGCGGAGGCCAAGCTGCGGGTGGAGGCCACCGCCCGGCAGGAACAGTCCAAGGCCAACAGGAAGCGGGCAGTGCTGATCGGCGCGGTGGCCGCGGTGGCGATCCTGGTGGCCGCCGGAGCGGCGGTGGTGGCCCGGTACCTGGCGGTCCACAACCCGTTCAAGGACGACG
Source organism: Myxococcaceae bacterium (assembly GCA_036675345.1). GTDB lineage: Bacteria > Myxococcota > Myxococcia > Myxococcales > Myxococcaceae > JALYOC01. The sequence continues at coordinate 506,826 of JAKFFE010000017.1, read as the reverse complement.
ACGAGTTCGCGCAAGGGATCCAGATCGAACCGCCCAAGATCACCCTGGCCCGCGCCCAGCCCCGGAACCAGGAGGAGCTGCTGGCCTACGACGGGCCCCGCAAGCCCAACCCCACCTCCAGCCCCGGTGGGACCGCCCGCCCGGGCAGCACCTCCGCCAGCCGTCCTCCGGCCGGTGCCGCCGGGTCCGCCGCCAAGCCCTCCGGCAGCGTGACCGAGGACGCGGATGGGATGCAGACCGCGATGTTCGATCAGGATGCGATCAACGCGGTGGTGGCCTCCAACCAGAAGAAGCTGTTCGTCTGCTTCCGCGAGGAGGCGTCCCGCAATCCCGGCTTCGCCGCCCGCATCCCGATGGAGTTCGTGATCGGCAACGGGGGCAGGGTGACCAAGCTGTGGATCGACAACCCCTCCTTCAAGCAGGGGGCGCTGGCCGACTGCCTGCTGCGCGAGCTGCAGAAGTGGCCGTTCAAGACCTTCGAGGGCGAAAGCCCCACCGTCTCGCTCAGCTTCACCATCGGCAAGCCGCGCGGATAGGACGCCTGCCTGCTGGGCGGCAAGCTGGCGTTTCCCGCATCCGGCCTCTGCGGAACCCGCATCGGCCCCGGTTGCTGGAAGTTGGATTCGTCAGCAATCTTGAGCCATTGAAGATGGCAGGCGCCTTGCTTTGAGACCCTCCATCAACCCGAAGTGGAGGTTCCGACCATGAAGGCATTCAAGAAGCTGGGCATCGCGGTGGTGGGCTCGAGCATGCTGTTCGGTGCGGTGGCGTTCGCCGGGGAAGGCTACGGCCATGGCAAGGGCATGAGCGAGGAGTTCAAGGCCAAGTACGACACCAACAAGGACGGCAAGCTGGACGACGCGGAGAAGGCGGCGTTCAAGGCGGATCGCGCCGCGCAGCACAAGCAGCGGGTGGCCCAGTACGACACCAACAAGGACGGCAACCTGGACGACCAGGAGCGCGCCAACCTCAAGGCGGCCAAGCTTCAGGAGCGCTTCAAGTCCCTGGACAAGAACAACGATGGTCAGCTGAGCATCGACGAGTTCAAGGCGGGTCATGAGCAGATGCGCATGGGCCGCATGGGGAAGCATCACCGCTAGCCGCCCCTCCACTCCTCGCGGGAGATTGTCCAAAGGGCGATCTCCTGCGATGAGCCCTTCTCGCATGCCGCCCTCCCTCCTCCCCGCGAGTCTTCCGCAGTGAGATCCCCCGGCCGTCCCGTCTCCCGGGCGATGCTGCGGATCCGCGCCGACGCCCGGGCGCAGCGCGACGCGGAAGGGCAGCACTACGACGCCCGGTTCGTCACCCCCCCGGATCGCGCCGAGTTCCTGCGGTGGCTGGGGGAGATCCACCCGCTGTGGGAGGAGCGCTTCTCCCCCCACCATCCGCCGCCCCCGGGCCAGTCCCAGCGGCGGCTGCTGCGGCCGGTGTACTGGCTGGGGAACTGGCAGTTCGCCTGCCTGGGCTACTACCACCCGCCCAAAGGGGTGAAGAACCGCTGCGTGGAGGCCGAACCCTTTCCCCCGGTGATGGCGCGTTGGGTGGCGGAGATCGAACGGCTGACCCGGGCCATGTTCCAGGGACCAGATCTTCCTCGCGACTGGCACCTGAACACCTGCCTGGTGAACCTCTACGGCGACCGCCGGGAAGGGGACAAGTGGGTGGACTCCGCCCGGGTGGGAGAACACAAGGACTTCGAACCCGGACCGGTGGCCTCGGTCTCCCTGGGCGAGCGGGCGCTGTTCCAGTTCGTGTCCAGCTCCCGCCCCGGTCAGCGGGACGCGGTGGTCAGCCAGCAGTGGCTGGACGACGGGTCGCTGCAGATCTTCGGTGGCCAGCGCTTCAAGCAGCACCTCTTCCACCGGGTGCAGCGGGTGGATCACCGGGGCGGCCAGCGCTTCTCGCTGCAGCACGTCAGCGACTTCCAGACCCGCCGGGTGAACCTCACCTTCCGGTACGTCCCCGATCCGGATGTGATCCCCTTTGCCCGGCTTCCGGCCACCGACCGCGAGGATGTGCGCGGGTACCTGGCCACCCTGGCCCGGCACTCGGAGTTCTTCGCCCGGCAGCTGGCCCAGGAACGCTGAAGGGGCCCAACGGACAGTTGGCCAGCGTCCGCTCCATGGACTAAGCACGCCGCCCGCATGTCAGCCGCCGAAGCCATCTCCGAAAAGGCCAGCCAGGTCGTCCCCGGCTCGTTCCGTCACACCGTCCTGCTCTCCGCCAAGCGGTTCAAGGCCACCTGGGCCGAGCTGGGCAAGCTGCTGGTGAAGGTCCGCGACGAGGCCCAGTATGAACAGTGGGGCTACGACTCCTTTGAGACCTACTGTCTCAAGGAGCTGCACATCCGCAAGCAGACCGCGCTCAAGCTGCTGCGCAGCTTCAGCTTCCTGGCCAAGCACGAGCCCACCGAGGTGGAGCGCGAGGACTTCACCCAGCGCGCGCCCGCCTTCGAGGTGGTGGAGGTGCTGGCGGAGGCGGAGGAGCGCGGCCAGCTGAGCCCGGCCGAGTACCAGGATGTGCGCGCCTCGATCTGGAACAGCGATCGTCCCACCTCCGAGCTCCGTCGGGAGGTGGCCGAGCGCTTCCCCCGCCCGGCCCCCGAGCCCGCGGGAGAGAGCCAGCAGCTTCGGCGCCTGGCGGTCGCCGCCCGGAAGCTGGCCAGCGAGCTGGCCTCGATGCGCAAGGTCCCCGGAGCGGTCGCTGACCGGGCTTCGGCGTTGGCCGACGACGTGGCGGAGCTGGCCAATGGAGCGAACCGGGACGATTGAGGCCCCGGCGCGTTGGGGAGTGGACTCGCGGGGCCCCGGCCGGGCTGTTAAGCAAGGAGTCGGGCTTCCTGGGGTCAGTGCCCCGGCCTATTATTTTGAAAGACGCGAATCGGTCCCCGCAGTTAGGGAACTCCGATAGCGTGGCAGGGTCCGAAGTGGTGGATTGCTGGGCGTTTCGTTAGGCTCGGCTTGGCGGCGCAGGGGTTGGTTCTTCGTCGGAGGACGCAGTGAAGAAGGAGCATCACGTCAACCTTTCCTGCTCGTTCTGCGGAAAGTCCCAGCGCGAAGTCCGCAAGCTCATTGCCGGGCCGACGGTCTACATCTGCGACGAGTGCATCAAGCTCTGCAATGACATCATCGCCGAGGAGAGCGACCGGGACGACGGCAAGCCCCAGGTCTCGCTTCCCACTCCGGCGGAGATCAAGGGCTTCCTCGACGAGTATGTGATCGGCCAGGACTTCGCCAAGAAGGTCCTCTCGGTCGCCGTCTACAACCACTACAAGCGGATCTACCAGCGGAAGCCGTCGCAGCGTCCGCGGCCCGGGGTCAAACCGCAGGGCCCCGAAGAGGTGGAGATCTCCAAGAGCAACATCCTGCTGATGGGCCCCACCGGCTCCGGCAAGACGCTGCTGGCCCAGTCGCTGGCCCGGTTCCTCAACGTCCCCTTCACCATCGCCGACGCCACCTCGCTGACCGAGGCCGGCTACGTGGGTGAGGACGTGGAGAACATCATCCAGAACCTGCTCCACAACGCCGACTACGACGTGGAGAAGGCGGCCCGGGGCATCGTCTACATCGACGAGATCGACAAGATCGCACGCAAGGGCGGGGACTCCCCGTCGGCCACCCGCGACGTGGGCGGAGAGGGCGTGCAGCAGGCCCTGCTGAAGATCATCGAAGGCACCCGCGCCAACGTCACCCCGCGCGGAGGCAAGAAGTACAACCAGCAGGAGTACGTGCAGGTCGACACCTCCAACATCCTCTTCATCTGCGGAGGCGCCTTCCACGGGATGGAGGGAATCATCCAGCGCCGGGTGGGGGACAAGGGCCTGGGCTTTGGCGCCCGGCTGACGGTCAAGGAAGACCGCAGTGTGGGGGAACTGCTGCGCCTGGTGGAACCGGAGGACCTGATGCGCTTCGGGATGATCCCGGAGTTCGTGGGCCGGTTGCCGGTCCTGGCCACCCTCAACGATCTCAAGGAAGAGGATCTGATCACCATCCTCACCGGACCGAAGAACGCGCTGGTCAAGCAGTACCAGAAGATGTTCGAGATCGAGAAGGTGAAGCTCTCCTTCACCCGGGAGTCGCTCAAGGCGATCGCCAAGGAGGCGATGCGCCGCAACACCGGCGCCCGCGGCCTCCGCTCCATCATGGAAGATGCGATGCTGGAGATCATGTACGACGTGCCCTTCCGCGAGGGGATCAAGGAGTGCCGGATCAGCGACTCGGTGATCCTCAAGAAGGAACCGCCCCAGCTGGTGTTCGAGAAGGAGAAGAAGAGCGCCTAGGCGCCCCCTCTTCTCCCTGGGCAGTCACCGCCGGCCTCGCCAACTCCGCAGTGAGTGGCGAGGCCGAGGTGTTTTCAGCGCACGAACTTCTTGAGGTGCGCCGCGGCCAGTTCGGCCTTCTGGGCGTCGGAGGCGCCCGACGGCAGGACCAGGATCCGGTCCGCGGAGAGGTGCTTCTTCGCCGTCTCCTGCATCCGGGTGCCGAACATCTGCTCGTACTTCTTGAGGTCCTCCGGCTTCATCCCGCTCTTGCGACCGATCTCCAGCTGCTCCTTCACCGGGTCCAGGTCCAGCACCGCGCACTCCGCCTTGGTCCCGTACTCGAACCAGTTGACGCTGTGCAGGGCCAGCTTGGTGGAGGAGATCTTCTTGGCGGTCAGCGTCTTCTCCAGCGCCTTCTGGAAGTAGGGCCCGACCTGCGGGAACACCGAGAGGTGCTCGGTGGGGCGCTGCTCCATCACCTTGCGCGCCTCCGGGTCCTTGCCCAGCTCCTCGGTGATGGGGTCGTTCCCCAGGAAGGTGACCCCGCTCATGGCGCAGGCCTGGTCAATCCACTTGGCCGTCTCCAGCGGGCTGTTGTCGAAGATCACTGTCTGTCGGTTCGGGGGCATGGAGGGATTCTCGCAGGTACGGGTCCGGGAGATTCTAGGTCCCAATGCAGGTGCGCCCGCAACGTAAAGAGACCTGTCATTGCGCCGGACATTTCGCGGCAATTCTCCAGCGAGGGCCCTTCCTCCCTCTGTGCGGGGCTCATTTCCCCCGGGTGGAAACCCCGGTACGCTTCGGTCCGATAATTCCTTCAAGTCGTAGGCCCCCAAGATTGACGCAGTGCGGCTGCACTGCCCCCCGCCTGGAGAATCCCGAATGGCTCGTATCCTGATGGTGCGTGTTGATGGTGGTGGTGGTTCGTCCAGCGTCTCCAGCGTCAACAACGACGCTGCCGCCCGTGCCGCCGAAGCTGCTCGCCGCGCCGCAGAGGAAGCCCGTCGGGCCGCAGAGGCCGCGGAGAAGGCCCGGAAGGCCGCCGAAGAGGCCCAGCGCAAGGCCGCCGAGGCCGCCGAGCGCGCCGCCGCCGCCGCCAAGGCAGCGGAGAAGGCCAAGGCCGACCCCAAGACCGATCCCAAGGCCCTGGCGGTCGAGGAGAAGAAGGCCGCCACCGCCAAGACCGCCGCCGAGACTGCCCAGGCCACCGCCGACAAGCTGACCGAGGCCGCCAAGACCGCCGCCGAGGCCGCCAAGGTCAAGATGACCAAGGCCAACGAGCTGGCCACCGCCCAGAAGACCAAGCCTCCGTTCACCAACGAGGCCATCGCCAACCTCACCCGCCAGGACGTGTTCGAGAAGGGCGGCACCGCCGAGTCCCTTCCGGAGAAGGCGGCCAAGATCCCCGCCGAGGTCCAGCGGCGGCTGGGGCTGACCGACGAGGACGTGGCGGCGATCAAGGACGAGGCGGTCCCCCACCTCAAGGCCGCATCGGACCAGCTGCTGGCCGGCAAGCCGATGGAGGCGATCGCCAGCCTGCAGGAGGCCGCCAAGGCCGGGGCCGGCGAGGCCGCCGAGCGCGCCATCCTCCGCGCCGCGGAGAAGCTGCCCGACACCGGCGTGGCCGGGGTGGCCCGCGAGCTGCTCACCGACCCCAAGGTGGTCCACGACCTGGTCAGCAACCCGGAGGCCCACGGCGCGATCACCAAGCTGGCCCAGGGAGATCTGGGCGGGGCGCTCAAGGACCTGGCCTCGCTTCCGTCGATCCAGGACAACGTGCTGCAGCAGATCAAGGACAGCCCCGCGGTGAAGGGTGCGCTGGCCAAGATCGGCCTGGAGCCGGACGACCTGGACAAGGCCAAGGACTCCATCCCCAGCCTGATCGAGGCCGGGCAGCTGGCCGCCAAGGGTGACTACAAGGGCGCGATCGAGAAGCTGGGCGAGGCGGCCAAGACCCCCGGCGCCCGCGAGATCCTCACCGAGGCGATCACCGACACCGCCGCCAAGCTGAAGACCACCGGCGCGGAGGGGATGGCCCGCTCGCTGCTGACCGACACCGACTTCGTGGAGAAGCTGCTGGCCAGCCCGGAGGCGGGCGAGGCCCTGTCCCAGCTGGCGGCCGGCAAGGCCTCCGAGGCGATCCAGACCCTCTCCGGGGACACCGAGCTGATGGAGAGCGCGATCTCCGCGCTGGCCGAGAACCCGGATTTCAAGAAGGGGATGGAGAAGCTTGGCCTCACCGAGGCCGGGCTGGTCAAGGCGGCGGATGCGCTGCCGGATCTGCTCAAGGCGGTGGACTCCGCCGCCAAGGGCAACGTGCAGGAGGCGATTGGCTTTCTGGCCGACGCCGGCGCCAAGGCCCCGGAGGCGGTGGCCGAGCTGATCAACAAGGCGGCCAAGAACCTCCCCGAGGGGCCGGCCAAGGCGCTGCTCTCCGACAAGAAGTTCGTGGAGGAGCTGTTCAAGAACCCGGACACCGCCGCGGCGATCAAGGATCTGGCCTCGGGCAAGGTGCAGGAGGGGCTCAAGAAGCTGGCCGGGAACGAGGCCGCCGCCAAGGCCGCGGTGGACGCGCTGTTCAAGGATCCCTCCTTCAAGGCCGGCGCCGAGAAGCTGGGGATCACCCCCGAGTCGCTGAAGAAGGGCGTGGACGCGCTGCCGGACCTGGTGGCAGCGGGGATCGCCGCCAACAAGGGTGACTTCAAGGCCGCCATCGGCCACCTGGCCGACGCGGCGGTGAAGGCGCCGGAGGTGGTGACGGACATTATCACCACCGCCGCCAAGAAGCTGCCGGAGGGCCCGGCCAAGGCGCTGCTCTCCGACCGCGCCTTCGTGGAGAAGCTGGTCAGCAACCCGGAGACCGCGGCGGCGATCAAGGACTTCGCCGACGGCAAGGTGGGCGACGGACTCAAGAAGCTGGCCGGCAACGAGGAGGCTGCCAAGGCCGCGGTGGACGCGCTGGCCAAGGACCCCAAGTTCAAGTCGGCGATGGAGAAGCTCGGGCTGACCCCCGAGTCGATCAAGAAGGGCGTGGACGCGCTGCCGGACCTGGTGGACGCGATCAGCGCCGCCGGCGCCGGCGACCTGCCCAAGGCGATTGGCCACCTGGCGGACGCGGCCCAGAAGGCCCCGGAGGTGGTGGCGGAGGCGATCAACACCGCCGCCAAGAAGCTGCCGGACGGCCCGGCCAAGGCGCTGCTGTCCGACAAGGCCTTCGTGGAGAGCCTGGTCGGTAACCCCGCCACCGCTGGGGCGATCAAGGACTTCGCCGCGGGCAACGTCACCGAGGGGCTGAAGAAGCTGGCCCAGAACCCGGACGCGGCCAAGGCCGCGGTGGACGCGCTGTACAAGGACCCGACCGTCAAGGCCGGCTTCGAGAAGCTGGGGATCACCCCCGAGCAGCTCAAGGCGGGCGTGGACGCGCTGCCCTCCCTGGTGGAGGCCGGAATCGCCGCCTCCAAGGGCGACATCACCGGAGCGGTGGGCCACCTGGCCGACGCGGCCCAGAAGGCCCCGGAGCTGGTCGCCGCGGCGATCAACAAGGCCGCCCAGAGCCTGCCGCCGGGGATGACCCGCGACCTGCTCACCGACAAGGACTTCGTGGCCAAGCTGGCCGCGGACCCCAAGGCCACCCAGGCGATCAAGGACTTCGCCAAGGGCGACCTGGCCTCCGGCCTCAAGAACCTGGGCCAGAGCGAGGCGGTGGCCACCGCGGCCATCGACGTGCTGGCCAAGAACCCCGACTTCAAGAAGGGGATCGAGAAGCTGGGGCTGACCCCGGAGGACCTCAAGGCCGGCGTGGACGCGCTGCCGGACCTGGTGGACGCGGGGCTCAAGGCGGCCAAGGGCGACTTCACCGGCGCCCTGAAGTCGATGGTGGACGCGGCCAAGAAGGCCCCGGAGATCGTGTCCGCGGCCATCGCCAAGGCGGCGGAGAACCTGCCCGACACCGGCGCGGGCGGGCTGCTCAAGTCGGTCCTCAATGATCCGGCCGCGGTCCAGGCGCTGCTCACCGACTCCAAGCTGCACGGCGGGCTGAAGAAGCTGATCGACGGGGACCTCTCCGGCCTCAAGGAGATCGGCACCTCCCCGGCGATGGGCGCGGTGGTGGATGCCCTGGCCAAGAACCCGGACATCCAGAAGGGCCTGGAGAAGTTCGGCCTCACCGTGGCCGACCTCAAGTCCGGCGCCAAGGCGCTGCCGGATCTGATCGCCGGCGTCCAGGCGCTGGGCCAGGGCGACTTCCAGACCGCGTTCAGCAGCCTGAAGGACGCGGCGCTGAACATGCCGCCTTCGATCATCGAGAAGGCGATCAAGACCGGCGCGGCGCACCTGCCGGACGCGCTGCCGGGGTCGATCCTCAAGTCCCTGCTCACCGACGACAAGTTCGTCCACGAGCTGGTCACCAACCCGGACCTGCACGACTCCTTCAAGCAGGCGATGTCCGGAGACCTCACCAAGGCGGTGGAGGGGATCCTGGGCAACGAGGCCTTCTCCGGCGCGGCCTCCGAGGCTCTGGCCAAGAACACCGAGCTGATGGCCAAGCTGGAGAAGGTGGGCATCACCAGCGCCGCGGACCTGCAGGACGCGGGCAAGGCGCTGGTGGACCTGCTCCAGGCCGGTCAGAAGCTGGCCGACGGAGACCTGGGCGGCGCCCTGGCCGAGCTGGGCGAGGGCTTCGGCAACCTCCCGGCGGACATGAAGTCCCGGCTGATCGGCAAGTTCGCCGACGCGGTCAACCTCCCGGACGGTGCCCGCGACGTGCTGGTGGCGGCGGCGGGAGTGCTGGGTGACCCCACCGTCCGCGCCAACCTGGGCGAGGCGTTCAAGAAGCTCAAGGACGGGGACATCGGCGGGTTCGTCAGCGGCATCGCCGGGGCCGGCCGTCACCTGATGGCCACCAACCGCGAGGCGGCGCTGGCCATGGTCAACTCGCTCAAGCACCTGCCCGGCACCCTGGGCAAGTTCTTCGACGACGAGCAGTTCAACGCCGCGATGGTGGACAGCGGCGCCGCCGAGGAGATGTTCAGCGCGGTGGAGAAGATGGCCAACGGGGACATCAGCGGCGCGCTGGGCGACATCATGCAGGCCGGCGGCAAGCTGCTCACCCAGGAGCCGCACTTCGAGATCGCGGGTCAGGAGCTCCCGATCGGCATGCAGGGCCTGGAGAACATGGCCCGGCTGGCGAAGAACTTCTTCGACGTGCTGCCCGCCAGCCTCAAGGAGAAGATCGCCGAGCAGGCCGGTAAGGCCGCCGGTAAGAGCCTGATCAAGTCCATCCCGTTCATCGGAAACGTGTTCAGCGGCATCAGCGCCATTGGTTCCGGCAAGGATCTGATCGACGCGCTGGGCCGGGATCCCAAGGACTGGGTGGAGGTCGGCCTCAACGCCGCGCAGCTGGGCCTGGACATCGCCGGCACCATCCCCGGCCTGGGCAACGCGCTGACCGGGACGCTGGGCAACATCGTTGGGATGGGCAAGGTGGTGCACGGCGCCGCCAACCTGATCGGCGACATGCAGTCCTTCCAGGAGGACTTCGTCGGCTTCGGCGGCTAGTCCGGCAGCACCGCAGTGAAGTTCCAGGAGGCCCGCTTCCACCTTTGAGGTGGGGCGGGCCTTCTGACTTTCGTGCTCGCCTGTCCGGTCACCGGGGGTTCGACGGCCGTCCGGGACTGCCCCTGGCACCTGTGCCCTGCGCGCGGCGGTGTTCACCGTGGAAGGGAGACTGCGCACAGAAGGAGCACCTCCCATGGCAGGCAAGCGGCGCATGGTCTATCCCCGCCCCGAGCACCGGTTCTCGAAGGCGAAGATCGGGCGCACCCACCAGGACTCGACGCCCGACTTCGGTCCGCTTCCCAAGGCGCCGGCCGGGGCGCCGAACATCGTGCTGGTGCTGCTGGACGACGTGGGCTTTGCCTGGCCCAGCACCTATGGCGGAGGGGTGCGCACCCCGACCGCCGACCGCCTCGCCGGCCTGGGATTGACGTACACCCAGTTCCACACCACGGCGCTGTGCGCGCCCACCCGCGCCGCGCTGCTGACTGGACGCAACCACCACTCGGCGTCCACCGGCGTGGTGGCGGAGATGTCCACCGGGTATCCGGGCTACAGCGGCATCCTGCCCAGGAGCTGCGCCACCCTTGGGGAGCTGCTCTCGCCCAACGGCTACGCCACCGCGTGGTTCGGCAAGAACCACAACGTCCCCGACACCCACACCAGCGCCGCCGGCCCCTTCGACTACTGGCCGAACCGGCGCGGCTTCGACTACTTCTACGGCTTCGTCGGAGGGGAGACCGACCAGTTCTATCCGGCCCTGTTCCGCAACACGACGCCGGTGGACGTTCCGGGGACGCCGGAGGAGGGCTACCAGCTCACCACCGATCTGGCCGACGACTGCATCCTGTGGATGCGCACCCAGAAGGCGCTGGTCCCCGATCGTCCGCTCTTCATCCACTTCGCACCTGCCGCGGCCCACGGTCCGCACCAGCCCCCCCTGTCGTGGCGGGGTCGCAACCGGGGCCGCTTCGACATGGGGTGGGACCGGTACCGGGAGGAGACCTTGAAGCGGCAGCTGGAGATGGGCGTGTTGCCACCGGGGACCCGGCTCACCCCCCGACCGGAGGGGATCCCTGCCTGGGACGACTTTGCCCCCGAAGACCAGCGGCTCCTCTCCCTGCAGGCGGAGAACTACGCGGACTACCTCGAGCACTGCGACTTCGAGGTCGGCCGGTTGGTGCAGACCCTGGAGGCGCTGGGCGAGTTCGACAACACGCTTTTCCTCTACATCCTGGGCGACAACGGCTCGAGCGCGGAGGGTGGCCTGGAGGGCACCATCAACGAAGGCAGCACCATGCAGGGCCTCTCCCCCTCGCTGGACGAGAGTCGCCCCTTCGCGAAGGAGTGGGGGCTTCCTGGCACCTGGCCCCACTTCGCGGTGGGCTGGGCCTGGGCCGGGGACACCCCGTTCCAGTGGACCAAGCAGGTGGCCTCGCACTTCGGAGGTACCCGCAACGGGATGGTGGTGAGCTGGCCGGCGTGGATCGCGGACCGGGGCGGGCGCCGTTCCCAGTTCCATCACGTCATCGACATCGTCCCCACAGTGCTGGAGGTGGTGGGGATCGCCGAGCCGACGATGATGCACGGCGTCCCCCAGAAGCCGATCGAGGGGGTGAGCCTGGCCTACACCTTCGACCGGGAGAATGCGGACGCGCCGAGCACCCACACCACGCAGTACTTCGAGATGCTGGGGAACCGGGCGCTCTACCAGGACGGTTGGATCGCCAGCTGCCGGCACGGACGCCTGCCGTGGGAGACCTCCGGTTCGGCGGACTTCGCCCACGACACCTGGGAGCTCTACGACCTCGAGGAGGACTTCAGCCAGTCCGAGGACCTGGCGGAGCAGTTTCCCGAGAAGCTGCGCGAGCTGCAGGATCAGTTCCTGATCGAGGCGGCCAAGTACAACGTGTTCCCGCTGGACGACCGCTTCAGCGAGCGCGCCGATCCCTCACTGCGACCGGGTCACTACTCGGGCCGCCAGGAGCTGATCTTCTATCCGGGGATGGTCCGGCTGCCGGAGGGGAGCGCGCCGCGGTTCTCGAACGTGGATCATTCGCTGGACGTCTTCGCGGAGCTCTCCGGGGACTCCCGCGGGGTGCTGATCTGCATGGGCGGGGACATGGCGGGCTGGACCCTGTTCATCGATGACGATCGGCGTCTGCGCTACCACTACAACCGCTTCACCACCGACCGGTACGACGTGATCTCGCAGGATCCTCTGCCCACCGGGAGGGTGGAGCTGCGGCTGGAGTTCCAGTGCGAGGACGCGCAGCAGCGGGGCGGGCCGGCGCAGGTGCGCCTGTTCTGCAACGGGCCCCAGATCGCGCAGGGGCGCATCGACAAGCAGGTGCCCGGCCGCTTCAGCGAGAGCCTCGACGTCGGCGAGGACAAGATGTCGCCGGTCTATCCCGGCTATCGCGACCGGCTGCCGTTCCGGTTCACCGGAAGGTTGGAGCGGATCGAGGTCCAGCTGGGGGAGGGCGCGGAGCTGACGGAGGAGGAGTTGCTCCAGGATCAACTCCATCACGACTAGGGGAGGGGGCGAGAACCATGGAGGCGTTCCTCCAGACACTGCTGGGCTTCATCGTCCCCCTCTACGCAGTGGTGAGCATGGCGGGGGCAGGGCTGGGGCGTTCACCGCGTGAGGTCACCCGGCCGCTCCGGCGCCCTGCGTTCCTCCTCGCCGCCCTGGTCGCCAACTTCCTGATCATGCCGGTGGCGGCGTACGGCATCAGCAGGCTGCTGAAACTGGAGGCGCCCCACGCGATCGGGCTGTTCCTGCTGTCGACCGCGGCGGGGGCGCCGTTCCTGGTGGCGCTGGTCCGCGCCGCCAGGACCGATCTCGCGCTGGCCACCGGAACCCTGGTGTCGCTGATGGTGGTGACCACGCTCTACATGCCAGTGGTGCTCCCGGCGGTGTTGCCGTGGGCGGAGGTGGGGGTGATGGACATCGCGCGGCCGCTGCTCTTGACGATGTTCCTTCCCCTGGTGGTGGGGCTGATCGTCCACGCGTTCGCCCCACGACTCTCGGAGAGGCTGCAGCCTCTCTTTGCGAAGGGCTCGTTGATCGCCCTGGGCCTGCTGGTCTCGGCGACCCTGCTGCTGAACCTTCCGGCCATCCTCGAACTGGTGGGGTCGGGCGCACTTCCCGCCGCGTTCCTGTTCACCCTCACCGCGTTCCTGGTCGGCTACACCCTGGGCGGCAGGAATCCGACGCATCGGGCGGTGCTGGGACTGGCCACCGGCCAGCGGAGCGTGGCCGCGGCAATCGTCGTCGCCTCCCAGGCCTTCGAGGAGGCGGGGCCGTTGGTGATGGTGGTGGTGACCTCGCTGGTGGCCTTCAGCGTCCTCTTCCCCGCCGCGTACCTCCTGCGGCGAGGCAGCCAGCGGCGGGAGGCGGATCAGGTCGACTCGGCGGCGCCCGGAACCCAGGCGGGTCGCTGGCGCAGGGCGTAGATGCTCCCGGACCTTGCTCAGGCCACCCTGGTGGAACGGCTCCTGGCGCTGGGCGCGGTGCTGGGAGTGGCCCTGATCACCTTCTTCCTCGGGCGGTGGGCGGGGCGGCGAATGAAGGGGTGGACCCGGCTGGGCTTGCACGGCCTCGAGCGGCTGGCCGCGCCCATCACCCTGTTGGTGATCGCCGGAGGGTCTGCATTGCTGTTGGTCCCGATCTCCACCGACCCGGAGGTGTTCTCCTTCGCGGCGGAGTTGCTGGCGACCTTCGCCTGCTTCTGGCTGATCTCCCGTGCCCTGGAGGTCTTCTGGGTCACCGGCGAACACAGCGCGCGGCTGCGCCACCATCAGGTGGCCCGCGCGGTGCTGCTGTCGGCGCGGCGCCTGGGCAAGGTGATCATCTGGCTGGGAGCGGTGGTCACCCTGGCGGTGAAGCTGGGCGCCGCTGCCCAGCTCTATCTGGTGCTGGGCGGTCTCGGCGCGGCCCTGGCGTTCGCGGCCAGGGACCCGATTCGCAACGTCTTCGCCTTCGCCAGCATGATCGTGGACCCGCCCTTCCAGCTGGGAGACCGGGTCCGGATGGAGGAGTTCCGGGGAGGCACCGCCGCCGAGGGCACGGTGCTGGCGATCACGCTCTCCTCGGTCACCCTGGAGACCGCCCAGCACACCCGGGTGGTGGTCTCCAATCTCCGGGTGGCGGACCTGCGGGTGGAGAACCTCTCGGCCGCGGATCGGCGCCGGTTGGAGCTGATGGTCCCGGTTCCGCAGGAGCTGTCCACGGAGGCGCTGCGGTCCGCGTGCGATGAGATCGAATCCGACCTGCGACGTCACCCGCAGGTGTCCGACGAACACTCGCCCCGGGTCTGGCTCTCCGGAAGCGCTGGGGGCCTGCAGCTGAGGGCTTCCTTCTGGCTGCGACGGGCATCGCGGCGCCGCGACTCGCAACGCGAGGTGCTGCTGTTGATGCGAGAGCGGCTCGAGCAGCCGCGGACGCCCAGGAGGGACCCCTCGCTCTCGACCCAGCGGAGGACCGCTCCGGCTTGACCGCGCAACTTGTCGCCCGGGCGACGGCCCGGAGTGGATTGCCAGTCCGCCCACGTTCGACCGGCCTCCGGGCGTTCGAGCGTGGGGGACCTCGGCCCGTGATCCTTGACAGTCTCCGTCTCACGCAACATCATAAGTTTCATGAGACGGGACAGCCGACTATCTGGAGTGCTGCACGTTCTGCTGCACATGGCGCAGACGGACGGCCCGGTGACGTCCGAGGTCCTCGCGAAGGCGATGGACACGAATCCGGTGGTGCTCCGTCGGGTGATGGCCGGTCTGCGCGACCAGGGATACGTCCAGTCGGAGAAGGGGCATGGCGGCGGGTGGACGCTGGCCTGCGACCTGGCGAAGGTCACCCTGCGCGACGTCTACGCTGCGCTCGGCTCGCCCTCTCTGCTCGCCATCGGAAACCGAACGGAGGCGCCCGGTTGCGTGGTGGAACAGGCGGTCAACGCGGCTCTTGGCAGGTCATTTGATGCGGCCGAGGCGATCCTTCTCGATCGCCTCGGCGAGGTGACGCTCGCGGCTCTGGGCGAGGACGTGCGTGCTCGGGTCACTACCCGCGGCGCCCCCCGCGGAGGGAAGAAGCATGGGTAGCGGCAGCGTGGGCCGCTCTCCGCCGCTGCGGTCGTCGCGGGCTGCGCTTCGGCACCACGGGCGCCCGGGCGGTCCCATGCAACACCAGGGAGAACCGATGTTGCATGACGTCTTGATTGTGGGCGGTGGTCCAGGCGGGCTCGCCGCGGCTCTGGCTCTCGGTCGCGCGCGCAAGCGGGTGTTGCTCTGTGATTCGGGCCCTCGGCGGAACGCGGCCGCCATTCATCTCCACAATTTTGTAACTCGGGATGGCACGCCTCCCGAGGAGTTTCGCCGGATCGGTCGTGAGCAACTCGCCCTCTATCCGAACGTGGAGGTGCGGGACGCTCGCGTCGAGTCGATGTCCGGGACGCGCGGAGCGTTCCTGATCCGACTGGATTCGGGTCAGGTCCAGGCACGCCGCGTCCTCCTGTGCACCGGGATGATCGACGAGCCCATGCCGATCGAAGGGTTCAGCGAACTGTGGGGCCACGCCATTTTCCAGTGCCCCTACTGTCATGGTTGGGAGGTGCAGGATCGTCGCTGGGGCTTCCTCCTGGGCGCAGCGAACGCACGGATGCTTGTGCCGTTCGCGCTCATGCTCCGCGGGTGGACTCGAGACCTGGTGGTGTTCAAGACGGAAGCCTTCGATGTGGCAGCAGAGTCTGAAGCGCAGCTCCAGCGGGCTGGCGTTCGGGTCGAGACCGCGCCGGTGCGACGGCTCATCGGCCGGGATCGATCGCTCGAAGCCGTGGAGCTCGCGACAGGTGACCGTGTGCCCTGTGACGTCCTCTTCGCGCATCCGCCCCAACGTCAGGTGGACCTGGTCCGGTCGTTGGGCCTCACTCTGGATGACCACGGCTTTGTTCAGGTGGAGGCGATGAAGGGCGAGACCTCCTTCCCAGGCGTCTTCGCCGCCGGCGACCTCACGACCCCCGGTCAGGCCGCCATCTTCGCGTCGTCGGCCGCCGTTCTCGCCGCGACGATGATCAACTTCGAGCTCAACTCGGAGCTCGCCCTGAGTGGAGCCCTGTGAGCGCTGTCCACACTCCACGTTGACTCACGGTCCATGCCCATGAACACCCGACCTTCAGCACTCCGCCCACTCTCGAAGTCGCTCCGCTCTCTCGTGGCGGCGGTCAGCGCCGCTCTTGGCAGCGCGTCTCGCGCCGGATCGCGGTCGGGTCAGGCGGCGAGAGCGCACGGACACGGAGCGACGCCTGGAGGTCACGGCACGGGACACGCTCACCACCCATTCGACGCGGAGACCATGACGAGCGTGCTCGACGATCCGGCGCGCGATGCGTGGCAGGGACCCGAGGACGTGCTGCGCGCGATGGAGCTGACGCCCGGGATGAGCGTTGCCGACGTCGGGGCGGGCACCGGGTACTTCGCGGTGCGACTGGCGCGCGCGGTCCCAGCGGGGGAGGTCACCGCGATTGATCTGGAGCCAAGCATGGTGCGGTTCGTGAACGAGCGGGCCCGTCGGGAGGGACTCCCGAACCTGCACGCGATCCGCGCGACGGAGTCCGGCTCCGGCCTCGCGCGCGGGAGCTTCGACCGGATTCTCGTGGTGCACGTGTGGCACCACCTCCCCGACCGCGCTGCGTTCGCACGCGACCTCTCCGCTGCGCTTCGGCCCGGTGGAGCGCTGTTCATTGTCGACTTCGAAGTCGCCGCTCGCCGCGGCCCACCACCGAGCATCCGCGTCGTCCCCGGGGCGCTGATCGCGGAGCTGGAGGCCGCGGGCCTGACGGCGAGGGTCTCGGCGGTCGCTCTTCCCGACCAGTACATCGTCGAGGCTCGACGTGCCCGGTAGCGGGTCAGCGCGGTGCGAAGGCGCCACCCGGCGATCGGCAACGCCCCCCGATCTCTTGCTCGGGAACGGAATCGGTTCAGGGGTCGCCGTCGTCCACCCGCTCTCGAGGGCGCTTGTCCGTCTCCCTCCCTTTGAGCGGCCTCAAGATCTGCAGCGCCAGGAGGGTGGAGATCGAAAGGACCGTCCCCAGCAAATACAGCCCGTAGGCGACCGCGATCCCCACGCACACCGTCACCCAGAGGCTGACCGCGGTGGCGAGGCCATACACCTGGACCTTCCCCTTGATGATCGCCCCGGCGCCGATGAAGCCCACCCCGCTGACCAGCGCCTGGAACACCCGCGCCTGGCTATCGACGCTGTCCTTGAACGCGTGCGCGGCGATCAGCAGAAACGCGCAGGCCCCCATCGAGAGCAACGGGTAGGTGCGCAGCCCCGGCGACAGGTTCCTGTTCTCGCGTTCCCAGCCGACCGGCAATCCCAGCCCGAAGGCGATGGCCAGCTTCAGCAACATCGCCGCTTCGGTGGTCCAGTCGAAGCCGCTCATGAAGGCTCTTCCTTCGGCGCAGGGCCGCGAAGCTGAAGCGAGACCAGGGTCAGCAAAGACATCGCGAACGCCAGGACATAGAGCCCATGGGCCGCCGCGGTGGCGATGGCGACCGTGACCCACAGGCTGACCGCGGTGACCATCCCCCGGAGGGTTTCCGGATCCTTGAGCACTGCGCCCCCTCCGATGAATCCCACCCCGGTCACGATCCCGAACAGCACGTCCGCCTGCTTGTCCGGGGACGCCCCCAGCGCCCCCTGACCCGTGAGAACGAACGCACAGGTGCCCATGGCCACCAACGCGTAGGTCCGCAAACCGGCGGACGCGGAACGCGCCTTGCGCTCCCAGCCAAGGGGCACGGCCAGCGCCACGGCCGCCGCCAGCCGGATCAGGCTCATCACGGGGTCGGGGGCGTCGGCGCCGCTCAAGCTCCCTCCGGGCGTTGCTTCGGGCTTGGGTCCAGCATTTCCGGCCTCGTGGCAGAGGAAGGGCGCACCAGGGCGCCGATTCAACCGGATGTGGGCCCCGGAGATGGGTCCGTCGGAAGATGGGTCGACCTCGAAGTCCGCTTCTTGACCTCGAGGACCGGCTCATCGTCGTGCGGACGTCAAGGCTGGGTCGGGTACTGCGCGGCAGTCTCCGGGGCCTGGGTCTTCATCGCGTTCTGGATCAGCGCCACCAGGTCAAAGGTGCTCTCGTCCTCGCCCCACCAGGTCCCCAGCCCCTTGTAGGTGTGGGTGGAGACCAGGTCGCCCAGCATCATCACCAGGCCGTCCTCGCCCAGTTCGTCGATCAACCCCTGGGTGAAGGCGACCAGCTGATCCGGAGGCACGCCCATCGCCTGGGCCATGGCGATCACCATGTCCAGGTACTGGGAGGGCAGGTCCTCCAGCACCGGGAAGGTCTGCTGGAGCAGCTGGAAGCCGCCGGGGATCCCGTAGGCGTCCTCGTCCTGCAGCTCCTCCCACTGGCGGGGGAAGGTGCCGCCCATCGCCACCAGCTCCTCGACGCTGAAGTACTGGCGCAGCAGGGTCAACGCCTGGGCGTCCCGGTCCAGCTCGTTCATCGGGTGATCGCCCTGGTTCCGATCCCGGCCCATCGCCAGCACCTGGGCGAAGCTGAGCAGCGTGGCGTCGCTTCCGTAGCGCTCCTGGTACGCGGCCAGCGCCGCCTGGGCGAAGGCCGGCAGCTCGGCCACGTCGATCCCCGCGGCGCGGGCTGCCTCCAGGAAGGCGGCCTGGGCCTGGGGGTCCCCGGCCAGCGCGTCCAGCGGAGGCGCGGAGAGGGTCTGGGCCATCAGCTCGGCATCGCCGCCGAAGTAGGAGAGGACCAGCGCCTCCTCGTCGGAGAAGACCTCCTGGTCCGGATCCTCGGCCATCCCCAGGAACACCTCGCCGGCGTTCTCCACCAGGTCCTTCATGTTGTCGATCGCCCGGTAGGCCTGCAGCGCCGCCAGCACCACCTTCAGCGGACCGGCCAGGCCGGGCGCCACCAGGTTGGCGCCGTCCAGCAGCAGCTGGGTCCCGGCCACGAACTGGTCGACGGTGTCTCCGTCCTGGAGCGCCTCGTAGAAGTCCTTGGCGTCCATCGCCCCGGTGATCAGCGCCCCCAGGATGGGGATGGTCCCGCCCAGGGCGCGCGCGATCTTCGCCTTGATCTCGTTCTTCACCCCGTTGGGGAGGGCGTTGAAGAGGTTGGAGAAGAGCTGCGCGAACATCTCCGCGCCCTCCTGGGTGATCTCCAGGTCCAGGCCGGGGATGGTGATCGACGGGCCGTCGCCGGACCCCAGCAGCGCGCCGGCGGCGCTGAACAGCGCGGTGGCCGCTCCCTGGAGATCTCCGTTCGCCAGCAACCGCGCTGCGTCGAACAGGTAGCCGGCGGTGCCGCTGTTGACGATGGCGGCGTTGAGCTCCGGGCTGGAGAACAGCTCGCCGATTCCGCCCGGCAGCTGTCCCAGCGCGTCGAACAGCCCGATCAGCCGCGGGTCGTGGGTCTGGGCCAGGGCGTTGACCGCCGCCCCCAGCGCCCCCAGCGCGGCCAGCGCCTTTTGCGAATCCCCGCCGATGATCCCGGAGAGCAGATCCTTCAGCGGGCCGGCGAAGGCCGGATCCCCGATCAGGGGGAGCGCCGCTTCGATCGCCGAGACCACCTCCGGGGCCAGGCCCAGCGCGGAGCCCACCGCGGCCAGCAGCTTCCCGGCGGTGGCCGGGTTGGCCAGCAGGGTCTCCAGCGCGCCCTGGCCATTGCCGGAGAGCAGCTGGGCTACCGCGGTGCGGAAGGCAGGATCATCCAGCAGGCCCTGCACCGAGGGATCGCCGATCACCGCGTTGATCGCGTCCCGGACCTCCGGGGCGAGGCCCACCGCGTCGGCCAGCCGGGTGAACAGCTTCTGGGCGGTGGCCGGGTCCACCGTGGCCAGCGCCTCCAGCAGATGTTCGGTGGCGCCCTGCACGTCCGGGGGTTCGGCCTGCAGCGCGGCGTAGGCGGAGAGCAGCCCGGAGCCCGCCTCTCCCAGCGCGGTGAGCTCCTCCGGGGTCACCCCCAGGAAGCTGGCCAGCCGCGCCTTCACCTGCGGCAGCGCCAGCAGGTGATCGCCCAGGAAGCCCAGCAGTGCCGGGTCGGCGATCAGGGTCTGCAGCGCCGCGTCCACCTCGCCGGCCAGCAGCTGCTCCACCACCGTCTTCAGGGTCGCCCCCGAACCGTCCACCACTTCCAGCAGCCGCGGGTCGGTCAGCACCCCGTGCAGGAAGTCGCGCGCGGCCGGGTCCAGCCCCAGCGCGTCGGCGATCTGGTTCCCCAGGTTGCCCAGCAGGGTGGCGCGCAGCGCCTCCGGGAGGGCGCCGGCTGCCGCCAGCAGATGCTCCAGCGCCTCGGGCGCGCTCTTCGCGTCCAGCGCGGCCAGCAGCTGGGGGAGGGCGGCCGCCAACTCCTTGACCTGGTCCTCTTCGATCCCCAGCTTGTCGGCCAGGAACGCGCGCACCGCCGGGATGTCCAGCAGCGCGGCGCCGCCCGCGGTCACCGCCGCGTCGTTGGCCAGGATCTGCTCCACCGCCGCGTCCAGCCGGCCCGCGGCCAGGTTGGCCACCAGGGTGGAGAACTCCGGATCGTCGACCAGCGCCTGGGCGAAGGCCTGCAGCTCCGGATCGCCCAGCAGCCCGCCGATCAGATCCCGCACCTCCTGGGGGAGCGACTGGTACGCCTCGGTCTGGGTCAGCCGCCCCAGCAGGGTCTGCGCCAGCTGCGCGTCACCGATCTTGGAGGCGGCGATCAGCAGCCGCTCGATCGCCTCCTCTGGACTCTCCGCGCCCAGCGCGGCGATCACGTCCGGCAGCGCGGAGGAGAGCGCGGTGATCTGCTCTTCGGTCAGCCCCAGGGTCTCGGTGAGGAAGGCGTGGACCGGCCCGATCTCCAGCAGCAGGTGGGCCGCGTGCTGCATGAACTGCTCGTTGGCGCCCAGCAACGTGGCCACCTGCCCGAAGTCGCCATCGGCCACCGCCTGCGCCAGCTGTCCCAGGTGGGGATCGGCGGCCAGCGCCGCCAGCGCGCCCTGCAGATCGGGGTGGTTGATCAGGTCGCCGAAGAACTCCGCCACCTTCGGGGGGAGCTGTCCGGCCACCTGGGTCCACATCCCGGCGAAGGCCTCTCCGGTCAGCAGCCCACCCACCTGGACCAGGGCCTCGGTGATCGCCGCCACGTCGCCGGACTGGATCGCCGAGGAGAGGGCCAGCAACTCCGGGAGCACCACGCCCAGGTCCTCGACCTGGGCCGGGTCCAACCCCAGCTGCTTGAACAGCGCTCCCACCCCGGGCAGGTCTGCCACCGCGCTGCCCAGGGCGGTGAGCAGGGCCGGGTTCTGCGCCAGCAGGTTGAGCACCGCCTGGGGATCCTTCGCCTGGATCGCGTCCATCAGCGCTGGAAGGTTTGGATCGATGGCCAGCGCGGAGAGGATGGCCCGCAGATCCTCGTTGCCGGCCAGCCCGACCAGGAAGTCGCGCACGCCTTCAGGAAGCGCCTCGCCCAGCTTGGCCAGCAGCCCCTCGAAGGCGGCGGGATCCAGGCTGGCGCCCAGCTCCAGCACCGCCTGGGTGATCGCCCCCGCCTCCCCACCACGCACCGCCTCGATCAGGGCCAGGATCTGCGGCACCGCCTCCGAAGGGAGGGGGAGGGCGCTGATGTCCACCCCCAGGGTCTCCTGGAAGAACTGCTGCACCTCCGGCCGCTGGGTGAAGGCCGCCCAGGCCGCGTCCACCAGCGCTGGTGCCTGCTGGGCCGCCGCCGCAAGGTGGGTCAACGCGGTCTGCGGATCCTCCGCGTTGGCCGCGGCCAGCAGGTCCGGCAGCGCAGCTCCCGCCTGGTCGATCTGCTCGTCGCTCAGCCCGATCGCGTGGAGCGCCGTGCGATCCTCGGGCGTCAGCCCGTACTCGTCCTGCGACGGGTCCGCGGTCAGCGCCTCGACCGCCGCCGGATTGAAAGCGGAGATCGCGCGGGCGGCCAGGTCCCGGCGCTCCGCGGGAAGCCCGTCCAGCAGTGCCAGCGCGGCCGGATCACCGTCGGCCACCTGATCGGAGAACTGCTGCAGTCCGCGCTCGCTGACCACCCCCAGCGCCTGCAGGGTCTTGCGCCCGGCCTGGGTCCCGGAGAGCCGGGCGAACTGCTGCTGCGCGCTCAGTTCGTCCTGCACCGCGCGTCCCGGCTCGGCGGGTTGACCCGTGCGGAAGCTGTCCGGCGTCCCGACCACCGTGTTGGGGTAGGGCGGCGGCTGCCCCGCCAGGGTGGCGGCGGTGCTGGCCGCGGTCATCGCGGCACCCGCGGCCTGGGTGCTGCGCTCGCTTTGAGTGAAGAGCCGGTCGGCGGTGGCCTGCAGGACCGGGGCCTGGGTCCGGACCGCCGGGTCGCTGGCGCGGCGCGCGGCCTCCGCCTGGCGCTGCGCCTCCTCGGCCTTCCGCCGGGCCTCCTCTGCCTGACGTCGGGCCTCCTCTGCCTGACGTCGGGCCTCCGCGGCCGCGGCCTGCTCGGCGCTCCCCGCGCCCCCGTCGACCTGCTGCTTGCCCCCGACTCCAGTCACTCCGCCCATGCCAGGTTCCTTTCGGCTCCCTGGAGTATCGAGAGGACGGAAACCATCGACCTGTAAGGTTTCTTTGCGGTGCGGCGTGGGGCCGGGAATATCCCTCCGTGCGCCCGTTGGGTGGAGGTGGCGGCCGCCTTCGCGCCCCGCCCCCTCACCGGAGAACCTCGGATGCACCCACGACGAGCCCGTCTGACGCCGCTGCTTTGCCTGCTGTCACTGCTACCCACCGCCTGCACCCGTACCCCTGCCGCGCCGGCGCCCGCGCCCTCCCGCGTGGCGATGGAGGAGGGAAGCGGCCCGGTGCTGCTCACCGGGGAGCCGGCCCTCAAGGTCCTGGACGACGAGCGCCGCGCGCTGCTGCAGCAGCTGGGCAAGGAGAGCCAGACCCCGGTGGAGTGGGTGGTGGACGCGCGGACCGGCACCGTCCTCTCGCTGTCGATGCAGGTCGCGGTGGGGGGAGAGAAGGCGCCGGACCGGGGGCGCAAGTTCCTGGAGCAGTACCAGGTGCTGCTCGATCCGCGGGTGATCTCCAGCGAGTACCAGCTCTCCCCGCAGAGCGCGGGCTGCTACGAATCGGTGGCGGTGTTCGACCGGGTGGTGGACGGGTTGCCGGTCCTGGGCAGCCGGGTCACCGTGCACTTCGACGACAGCGGGGCCATCACCCAGCTCACCAACGGCGTGACCTCCGCCCCGGCCAAGGAAGCGTCGGTAGATCCGCAAGCGATCCCCGGCTCGGTGATGCTGGAGGAGCTGCTGCCCAAGGGGTTCGAGGGCGAGCTGCACCGCACCAAGGTGCTGGTGCCCGCCCCGGATCTGGGTGGGCTGTTCCCGGCCGAGGTGGTGCAGTGGGCGGAGCTGGTCGATCCCAAGCAGGCGGAGAAGTCGGAGCAGCCGTGGCCGGAGTCGGTGCCGGTGGCCGCGGTGGTGGTGGACGGGGTGGCGATCACCGGCAAGCTGCGGGTGACCGGAACCAGGGTCAGCACCCCGCCGCAGTTCACCGTCTACGAACCCGAGTACCTGGACCGCGACGGGCTGGCGCTGCCGGAGTTCATCAGCTACCGCCGGCTGGGCGGGCTGGAGGTGAGCCGGTTCCCCTGGGAGCAGAACCCGGTGGAGATGGCCTACCGCTTCCTGGAGGAGCACCCCTCGCTGATGCGGACGTTCGAGGCCCGCTGCCAGTACGCCCCCCGCGCCCTGTCCAGCGATCCGGCGTTGCCCGGGGTGTACTTCGTGCGGCTGGCGCAGAAGTACGGTCCGCTGCCGGTCTTCGGCAGTGAGCTGGTGCTGGTCCAGGAGGGGATGGGCCGGGTGATGTCCATCGCCGGGCGCAGCCTGCCGAAGATCGAGGCCGCGGCCGCGCCTGCGATCACCCCCCAGGCCGCGCTGGACGCGGTGAGCACCACGCTGCTGGACGGGGCGAAGCAGGACCCGACCCAGGAGGACGGGGTGAAGCAGGCGCTTTCCCAGGCGGCGAAGTTGACCCTGGGAGTGCTCCCCGCCCATCTGCAGGATCCGGCCTTCCGGACCCAGGAGCGGCTGGTGTTCAAGGTGCAGCGCGGGCAGTACGTGCTCTACGTGGACGCCCTGACCCAGGACGTGCTGGCCGGCGAGTCGCTGCACATTCCCGCCAACGTGGTCACCGATGCGCTGGGCCAAAGCGAGTTCGGCTGGCCCTTCGTGCGGGATGAGGTGGACGGGGTGCCCACCGGCCTGGTCACGCCCCGCAGCTTCGACAATCTCCCCACCCGCCCGGGCGGGAACACCGGGGCCTCGGTCAACGCGGTCGCCGAATTCTACGCCCCGCTGGGCTGGGCGGGGATCACCGGCAGGGGCGGAGACCTGGTGGCCAACACCAACGTGAACCTCTCCACCGGGTGCCAGAACGCGTTCTTCGATCAGGCGCTGACCCAGCAGGCCTTCTTCTGCAACGGCTTCGCCGCCAACGACATGGTGGGGCACGAGTTCACCCATGGGGTGATCCACCACTCCTCCGATCTGCTCTACCTGGACCAGTCGGGCGCGATCAACGAGGCGTACGCGGATCTGATGGGCAACCTGATCTTCCCCGACACCACTCAAGGAGCCTGGGAGGTGGGGGAGCTGATCAACGGGCCGCGCGGGATCGGCTTTGCTCTGCGAGACATGGCACGGCCGGTGTTCCCGCACATGGCCACCTACGTCTACCGGGACCCGTCCCTGGGTTGCACCGTACTTCCGTGGAGCTGTGACTTCGGCTTCGTCCACTCCAACAGCGGGATCATCAACCTGGCGCACGTGAAGCTGGCGGATGGGATCGTGGAGTTCGGGGTCCAGGTGATGCCCGGGATCGGCCGGGCCAAGCTCAAGCTGCTGGCGTTCCTGACCATGACCCGCCGGCTGCCGGCGGACGCGCGGATGAACGACGTGCCGGTGGCCACCCGGGACGTCTGCGACCTGCTGGTCTCAAGCCGGGCCCGTGACGAGGACGGCAACCCGTTCACGGTGGCGGACTGCGATCAGATCCTCCACGCCTTCAACCAGGTGGGGCTCAACGGACACCTGGACAGCGGCTGGCAGGAGCCGGCGCTGGGGTACACCGGCAGCCGGACCTTCTACAACGCTGGCGAGCAGACCCCCGGGAACTGCCCGGTGACCAACGTGGCGGGAGATCTCTTCTCCCTGCTCGGTACCCAGTCCATCGATCTGGATCCCACCACCGCGCTCCCCACCGCCACCACCGACGTCTTCAACACCCAGGGGATCGCGTTCCGGGTCTCGCCCTTCGCCTCCACCCCCTCGCCGCTGGGCAGCACCTCGATGACCCACACCATCGACTGGCACAACATCTTCGGAAGCGAACCCCGCTATGCCACCACCGTGGCCAGCGCGCCTCTGTGCAGCCCGCCCTTCAGTGAGGTGGAGCGGGTCTCGCCGGGGGTGTTCTTCGACAACCGGGCGTTTGGCAACAGCGGGCTGACCCGGATCGGCCCCAACCCCAGCCCGATCGACACCCGCAACTGCTTCATCTCCAAGACCGAGGTGGAGCTGCTGGACGCGGCGGGGAACATCACCGCCGGGCCCGGACAGTCGGTGACCGACCGGGTCAGCCACTGCGTGCTGGGCGTCTGCGCCCACTTCGACCAGCACGCGGAGGTGCTCTCCCCGGCCTTCTGGACCACCGGAGATCTCTCCGCGCTGATCCGCTGGCACTACCACGTCGGTCGGGGCGCGATCCGGATCCGGCTGCGCTACACGATCAACCAGTCCAACGGGGTGAGCTGCCAGCCGTAACGGCACCGCATCGGGGGAGGGGCCCGGACCGGGGAAGGCCGGACCCCCCCACCGGAAGCGGTATCGCGTCCGCTTCCTGAGCAAGCGGAGGGAGAATTCGAACCTTTTGGAGGGACCGGTTCTTTGCTCTGGTCACCGCCGCTCCATTCTCGGGGAGGCGGTCCAGGAGGTCCCATGTTGGAGTTCTTCGCCCTCGGTGGTTTCGGGATGTACCCGGTCTTGATCTTCGGCTTCCTGGCGGTCGCCTCCGCCGTGCTGTTCCTGCTCCGGCCCGAGCGCCGCGGGGCGGGGCTGCTGGTGGCCCTGGGGGTGGCCACCGCCACCAGTGGCCTGCTGGGGTTCTTCACCGGAGTGATCGGGGTCTTCCGCTACCTGCGCCAGGTGCCTGCCGAAGAGCAGCTGGCGGTGCTGATCCAGGGGACCGGCGAGTCACTGAACAACGTGGTGCTGGCGCTGATCATGGTGCTGGTGACCAGCCTGGTGGCGGCGGTGGGCGCCTTTCGAGCCTCCCGGCTGCCGGTGGCCACCTTGCAGGCGCGCTAGGATCGGGCGGCGCCGATGCGGTCCGACGAAGCGCTGTACCAGGCCCTGCTGGGAGGCGATCTGGGCGCGTTCGACGCCCTCCACGACCGCTATGAGCGCCCGCTGTACGGCTTCATCCGCAAACACCTGGGGCGGGAGGCGGACGCGGAGGACGTGCTCCACGACACCTTCCTGGCCCTGCTGCGGGACAAGGCCGGGGCCCGGGGGGCCTACAGCCTTCGGGCCTGGCTGTTCCAGGTGGCCCGCAACCTGTGTCTGAACCGTCACCGCGCCAGCCGGCGGGAGAGC
The DNA here is from genome assembly GCA_036675345.1 of Myxococcaceae bacterium. GTDB lineage: Bacteria > Myxococcota > Myxococcia > Myxococcales > Myxococcaceae > JALYOC01. The sequence continues at coordinate 480,401 of JAKFFE010000017.1, read as the reverse complement.
CGCGCCCTGGAGCAGGAGGCCAACCTCCCGGCCGAGTCCGCCCCCCCTCCGGAGCGCGCCCTCCAGGAGGCGCAGACGGTCCAGGCCCTGCGCGCCGCGGTGGCCAGGCTGCCCCTGGAGCTGGGGGAGCTGTACCAACTGCGCGCCAGCGGCCTCTCCTACCAGGAGCTGGCCACCGTGCTGGCGGTGCCGCTGGGCACGGTGAAGTCGCGCCTGCACCAGATGGTGTCCCGCCTTCGAGAGGAGCTGCACCCATGAGCTGCCAGAACGTCCAGCCGGAGCTGATCGCCTACCACTTCGGCACCCTCCCTCCGCCGGCCCGGCTCGCGGTGGAGGCCCACCTGCCGGTCTGTCCCAGGTGCCTGGGCAGCTACCTGGCCCTCAAACGCGACATCGAACTGGGGGAGGAGGAACCGGCCCCCTCGGAGGCCTCCCGTCACCGGCTGCGGCGCGCGATCGCCGCGGAGCTGGCCGGTCCCCCCGCCCGGGCCGGCTGGCGGTGGGAGCGGCCGTTTGCCTTCGGGTTCGCCGCCGCGGCGGTGGTGGTGGCCCTCTTCTCGGTGCAGACCCTGGCCACCGGCCCCGGTCGGGCGCCGCGGGGAATGGATCTTTCCGTGTCCACGGAAAAACTTCCGTAAATCCACACGCAACCCTCTCCCACACCGTCCGACAATGTGGGTGCCGGTTTCCAAGATCCCTGGAGAGTTCCCGTGACCGCCATCAAGGATGCCATCCGCACCGCCACCCTGGACAACGTGGTCACCAAGGAGGAGTGGGCCCAGCTCAAGCCCCTGGCCAACGCCACCCCGGTGGAGGCCTCCGAGGACGCGCGGGAGCTGGTGAAGCTGTACGCCAGCGACCAGTTCCAGCTGGACTCCACGGTGAAGACCGACCTGCGCAACCTGGTCCGGGCCCGCGGCTACGACGCGCCCACCACCCGGCCGGCGGGGATGAGCGGCGACGCCTTGGCGGACAAGATCATCTCCAGCAACGTCAGCGAGACCGACTCCAACTTCCGCAAGCTGCAGCTCTTGGCCGGCCAGGAGAACGTGCGGGTCAACGTGGGCGTGGCGGACACCGGCCTGGACACCCAGCACGTGGCCCTGGACACCAAGCTGTGGACCAACGAGGGCGAGATCGCCGGCGACGGGATCGACAACGACAACAACGGCTACGTCGATGATCGCCACGGCTTCAACTTCAACGACCGCAAGGGCGTGGCCGAGGACCGGGGCGCCTCCGGGTCGGCCACCGTGGAAGGCTTCCGGGACGAGCCGGGCCCGCTGCGGCTGGACGACACCGAGGGCCATGGCACCCACGTCTCCGGGATCATCACCCAGGGGACCGACGACGTGGACGTGATGGGGCTGCAGCTTTTGGGCAACAACTTCGACGGGAAGATGGCCGCCGAGGCCTTCGACTACGCGGCCAAGAACGGTGTGAAGGTGATCAACATGAGCTTCAAGGTCACCGACAAGGCGGACGTGGCGGCGATGCTGGAGGCGATGGCCAGGCACCCCGAGATCCTGTTCGTGGCCAGCGCCGGCAATGACGGCAGGGACATCAACAGCTACCAGGCCGACGCCTACTTCAAGAAGCACTCCTTGGAGAACTTCGTGGTGGTCAGCGCCGCGGACCAGGACGGCAAGAAGGCCGGCTACTCCAACTTCGGCAAGCCCTGGGCGACCCACGGGGGGATCGGCTCCAACGTCCTCTCCACCACCCCCAACGGCAAGTTCGAGTCCATGAGCGGCACCTCCATGGCCAGCCCCAACGTGGCCTCCGCCGCCGCCAAGGCGATGCTGATGGACCCGGCGCTGACCCCGGCCCAGGTGAAGAACCTCCTGGCGGACGTCACCCCGCAGGAGGCCAGCTGGGATCCGCTGGTGAACGCAGCGGGCAAGGTGGACATCCGCGCCGCCTACACCCTGGCCGGGCTGACCGGGCTGGTCCGCCGCGAGGGGATCACCCCCGAGGCCGCCGCCGACCGCCTCCAGCTCTCCGGGACCGAGCGCGAGCGCTTGCTGCCCCTGGTTGCCCGGTACGTGCAGGACGCTTCCTAAGTCGTTAGATCCAGATCACATCCGAGATCGAGCATCCAGGGCCCGTCGCCACCTTCGTGTGGGACGGGCCCTGAACGTTTCTTGGCCGGGGGCAGGGATGGGGTACGGAGCGGGACGATGAGAATCTGGGTCGATGCGGATGCGTGTCCGGGGCCGGTGAAGGAGATCATCCTCCGCGCCGCCGAACGGCTGAAGGTGCCCGCGGTGTTCGTGGCCAACAAGGCGATCTCGTTGCCGCGCTCGGAGCTCTTCTCCACCGTGCAGGTCGGCAAGGGACTGGACGTGGCCGACGCCTACCTTGCCGCCCAGGCAGTGCGCGGGGATCTGGCGGTGACCCAGGACATCCCGCTGGCCTCCGCCCTGGTGAAGAAGGGGGTGGTGGTGATGGACGTCCGCGGCGAGCCGTTCACCGAGGAGAACATCGACGAGCGGCTGTCGGTGCGGAACTTCATGCAGGAGCTGCGGGAGGGTGGGGTGATGACCGGGGGACCCGCGGGCTTCGGGCCCCAGGACAAGCAGCGCTTCGCGGCGACCTTTGATCGCGAACTCTCCCGGCTGGTGCGGGAGGGGAAGCCTCCCTCCCGCTGAGCCTGGGGAGGCCTATGCCGCCAGCGCGCGGCGGGTCCGGCGGAAGCGCCAGTTCTGCGGCTGCAGCAGCACCAGGGTGGCGCCGATCGCCAGCCCGAAGCCCACGTGCTGCAGGGCCCCCATCACCGGGTTGAACCGGGAGAGCAGATCCTGGGCGCCGATCAGCCGCAGCACCACCTGGTGCATCACCAGCCACACCACCAGTCCGAACGGCACTGCCAGGAACATCGTCTGCACCCGGGTGAGGCTGCGCACGGTGAACACGAAGGCCAGCGCCCACAGGAAGGAGATCGCGAAGTGGATGATCGTCCCCAGGATCATCGGACCCATCGCGAACCCGGACTCGTACACCTGGTGTCCGATGAACGGGTAGGCGGCGACCTGCGTCCCCGGCCAGATCCGGACCCCGCTGGCGGCCGGGATCACCATGGTGAATGCCAGCACCGCCCCGCCGATCAGCGACGAGATGAAGGCAGCGCGGATGAAGTCTCCATAGGTCGTGTCCTTCACGGTCGATAGACCTCCTTCCCCACAAGATGGGACCGCGCCGCCGCTGGGGAATTGGCAAGCCCCGCCCCCGCCCGGAGACCAGTCGGCCAAAGGGGCCTTGACACAGGTCATTAGCGCCACGCCAAAAGCGCATTCCGACAGGAATTTCCTTGAAGGGCCTGCCTGCCTCTGATTCATAGCCCCCGCTCGTCCAACCGGGATGTCCCGAAAGACGGCAGGACCGAATGCACCTTCGAAATCCATCCTCTTGTCCGCGAAGCCTGCTCGTGGCGCTGGCGATGGGTGCGGCGGCGTTGCTTACCGCCTGCCCACCTCACGGCTCCACCCCTGCGCCTCAGTCCGGCCAGGTCCTCTACAGCGATTGTGTCAGCTGCCATGGCGCCAAGGGGGAGGGGGTTTCCGCATTCTATGCCCCGGCGATCGCCGGGCTCCCCGAGTGGTACCTGGTCTCCCAGCTGCAGAAGTTCCGCGGCGGGCACCGGGCCTACCACCCGGATGACAGCGAGGGTCTGCGGATGCGTCCGATGTCCTTCCAGATCAAGAACGAGCGCGACCTCCAGGAGGTCTCCCGCTACGTGGCCTCCCTGCCGGTGGTCCCCGCCGCGCCCACCCTGACCGCCGCCAACGCCGAGGCCGGCAAGGGCCCGTTCCAGGTCTGCGTGGCCTGCCACGGCGCGGACGGCCGCGGCAACCAGGCGCTCAACGCGCCGCCGCTGACCGGTCAGCACGACTGGTACCTGGTCCGCCAGCTGCAGAAGTTCAAGGACGGTCACCGGGGCACCGCCGCGGGAGACGTCACCGGCGCCCAGATGCGGCCGATGGCGATGACCCTGGCGGATGACGCCGCGATCCAGAACGTGGTCGCCTACATCTCGACGCTGCCCCGCTAGGTCCGACCATGGCAACCGAACACGACGCCCATGCCCCCGCCACCGACCCCGTCCATCCGGACGTGGGCCCGGATGCGCTGGCCAAGAAGATCTTCATCATCACGATCCTCGCCTGCGGCGCGTTTGCCGGCTTCGCGATGATCTTCGTGCTGTGAGCGGAAGGAACCGACCGTGCTCAAAGATTTGATGAACACCGCGTCGAGCTTCGCCGGCGACATCGACGAGCTGGTGCTGCTGATCACGCTGTCCGTCGGCTTCTGGTTCATCCTCGCCGAGGTGGCGTTCTTCTGGCTGATCTTCCGCTTCGCCGAGCGCGACGGGGTCCGCGGCAAGTACGTGGCGGGTGAGAAGTGGAAGGAGACCCGCTGGATCTCCATTCCGCACTACATCATCCTCGCCTTCGACGTGATCATCGTGATCGCCGCGGTCCGGGTCTGGGTCCACGTCAAGCAGACCACCCCTCCCGCGGATGAGGTGGTCCGGGTGGTGGCCCAGCAGTGGGCCTGGACCTTCGTCCACCCCGGCGCGGACGGGAAGCTGGACACCCCGGACGACATCCGGATCCTGGACGAACTCCACGTCCGCCTGGACAAGACCTACCACTTCGAACTCTCCAGCCGGGACGTGCTGCACAGCTTCTCCATCCCGTCCTTCCGGCTCAAGCAGGACATCGTCCCCGGCCGGGTGATCAAGGGCTGGTTCAAGCCCACCCAGACCGGGACCTACGACATCCAGTGCGCCGAGATCTGCGGCATTGGCCACGCGCTGATGCCCGCCCGGGTGGTGGTCCACAACGAAACCGACTTTGCAGCCTGGCTGGCCTCTCATGGCCAGGTGGCGCAGATCGCGCCGTCGCCCTCGGGCCCGGCCCTGCCGGCTCCGGTGCAGCAGAACGCGCCCGGTCCGAACGTACCTGGAGGTAACTAATGAGCACCGCTGTCGAGCACGCGCACCCTGCCGCGGCGCACGGAACCTCCGGGGAGGGCGGGCATGACGCCCACCACCAGGAGCACTGGTTCAAGCACTACTTCTGGTCCACCGATCACAAGATGATCGGCAAGCAGTACCTGTTCACCGGCATGATCATGGCGCTGGTGGGCGGGTTCGCCGTCTACGTGTTCCGGATGCAGCTGGCCTTCCCGGGGATGTCCGTCCCCGGTTATGGCCGGGTCTCCGCCGCCGACTACAACGCCCTGGTCACCACCCACGGGTCGGTGATGGTGTTCTGGGTGGCGATGCCGATCCTGATCGCCGCGCTGGGCAACTACCTGATCCCGCTGATGATCGGCGCGGACGATATGGTGTTCCCGAGGCTGAACCGGCTCTCGTACCAGATCTTCCTCCTCTCGATCATCGTCCTCTTCTGCTCCTTCTTCGTGGAGGGTGGGGCGTTCGGTGGCGCCTGGACCTCGTACCCGCCGCTCTCTTCCTCGGGGACCTACAACAACACCCCGATGGGAGCGTCGCTGTGGCTGGTGGCGGTGGCCCTGGAGTTCGTGGCCTTCCTGCTGGGCGGCATCAACTTCATCACCACCGCCATGAACAGCCGGGCCCCGGGGATGAAGCTGTGGGACATCCCGATCGTGGTCTGGATGATCGTGCTGGCCAGCGTGATCTTCATGGCCTCGGTGGGCCCGCTGGTGGCCGGCGCGATCATGCTCCTGTTCGACCAGCTGGTGGGGACCGCCTTCTTTGATCCCAACCGCGGTGGGGACCCGATCCTCTGGCAGCACCTGTTCTGGTTCTTCGGACACCCCGAGGTGTACGTGGTGTTCCTCCCCACGATGGGAATCGTGGCCGAGATCATCACCGTGTTCGCCCGCAAGAAGCTGTTCGGGTACCGCACCGTGATCTACACCGCGTTCGGGATCGGCATCCTCAGCTTCTTCGTCTGGGCCCACCACCAGTTCGTGGCCGGCATCGATCCCCGGATGGCGAACCTGTTCACGGTCACCACGGTGCTGATCTCGATCCCGGTGGGCGAGATGCTGTTCGTGTACATCGCCACCCTGTGGGGCGGGTCAATCCGCCTCACCGTCCCCATGCTGTGGGCCCTGTCCTTCATCGCCGAGTTCCTGATCGGCGGCGTGACCGGCATCTACCTGGGGGCGTCCGGCGCGGACATCTTCTTCCACGACACCTACTTCGTGATCGCGCACTTCCACTACACCTTCGTGCCGATCGCGATCATCGGGCTGTTCGCGGCGATGACCCACTGGTTCCCGAAGATGTTCGGCCGCCACCTCAATGAGTTCGTGGGCAAGGTGCACTTCTGGGGGACGATCATCTCCTTCAACTTCATCTTCATCCCGCTGTTCTTCACCGGCGCGGGCGGCGATCACCGCCGGATCTACGACTACTCGCACTTCCCCGAGCAGTGGCAGCCCTGGCTGATTGAACTGCGGCAGCTGGCCACCCTGGCCCTGGTGGCGATGCTGGCCTTCCAGGTGCTGTTCATCTGGAACGTGTTCTACAGCATGTACCGGGGCAAGAAGGCGGAGGCCAACCCCTACCGGGCCAACACCCTGGAGTGGCACGCCGCCTCCCCCCCGCCGCATGGCAACTTCCCGGTGATGCCCACCGTGTACCGTGGACCGTACGAGTACAGCGTGGAAGGCCGTGAAGAAGACTACTGGCCGCAGCACCTGCCGAGTTAACGGAGCCCTACTTCGATGCAGCGACCGATTGCGACCACCCGAAGTGTCACCGGCATCTCCACCGGCAAGCTGGCCGTGTGGTGGCTGATTGCCTCCGAAATCATCATCTTCGGAGGACTGCTGGGCAGCTATGTGATGCACCGGATCGGCCACCCGGAGTGGGCGGAGATGTCCGCCTTCACCAACACCCCGGCCGGCGCCACCAACACCTTCGTGCTGCTGACTTCCTCCCTGTTCGCGGTGCTGGCCCACCTCAAGGCCGAGCACGGGGACGGGAAGGGCGCCGCCAGGTACCTGATGTTCACGGTGCTGGGCGGGCTGGTGTTCCTGGTGATCAAGGCCTTCGAGTGGACCACCGAGATCAACCACGGGTTCACCATCACCCGCAGCACCTTCTGGTCCTTCTACTACACGGCTGCCGGCATCCACGGCCTGCACGTGATCGCCGGGATGGTGATCATGCTCTTCGTCGCTGCCGACGCCCGCAAGAACCGCGAGCTGCAGCGCGTGGAGGCAATCGGGATCTACTGGCACTTCGTCGATCTCGTCTGGATCTTCCTCTTCCCGCTTCTCTACATCGCGAAGTGAGACGCCATGGCCGCGCACGCTGACTTCAAGTCCGCCCAGAAGCACTACATCCAGATCTGGGTCGTCCTCCTGGTCCTGCTGGTGATCTCGCTCATCGGTCCGGAGCTGGGACACCGGATGGTGACCCTGTTCGCCGCCTTCGGGATCGCCGTGGTCAAGGCGTACCTGGTGGCCAAGAACTTCATGCACCTCAACGTGGAGAAGAAGTGGGTGGTCTACCTGCTGGTCACCATGCTGGGCTTCATGTTGGTGTTCTTTGGCGGGGTGGCTCCGGACGTGCTCAACCACGAGGGGCACAACTGGGAGAACATCTCCGCCAAGGAGTCGGTGGAGCGGGGCCTCAAGGAGATGGAACTCCACCGCCAGCAGGGACAGGCGCCGGGCGCCCCCCAGCATTAGGAAGGTCGAACCATGGACGCTGCCCCTCCCGCCCCCCGTATCCTCCCGGTCCGCCGGACCCCGATCATCGCCAACGGTGTTCTGGGGATGATGTTGTTCGTGGTGGCGGAGTCCATGTTCTTCGCCGGGCTGATCAGCTCGTTCACCATCGTGAAGTCCAACGCGATGGGGCTGTGGCCGCCTCCCGGTCAGCCGCTGCTCCCGGCGGCGGAGACCGCGCTGAACACCGCCGCCCTGCTGGTCAGCGGCCTGGGTGGCCTGTTCGTGGCCTGGCGCTTCCGCAAGCAGGCCCCCTCGGTGGCGCTGCCGCTGGGGATCAGCTGGCTGCTGGGCGCCGCCTTCGTTGCCCTCCAGGGGAGGGAGTGGCTGATGCTGCTCTCCCAGGGGCTCAGCCTGCGCTCCAGCCAGCTGGGGTCGTTCTTCTTCGTGATCGTCGGCGCCCACGCGCTGCACGCCATCGCCGCCCTGGTGGCCCTGGGGATTGCCTGGTGGCGCGCGCAGCAGGGAACCTTGAAGGGTGAGTTCCTGTTCACCACCCTGGTGTTCTGGTGGTTCGTGGTCGCCGCCTGGCCGGCGATCTACTTCCGGGTCTACTTCTAGGCGGCCCCAGATGCCCGTCCTCTTCTCCAACACGGTTCGGTCGCTGCTGCTGATGCTGGCGGTGTGGGGAGTGGAGGCCCTGGCCTGCCCGGTGTGTGGTCAGGCCAAGAGCGAGGAGGTCAATGCCACCTACGTGGCGATGACCGCCTTCATGTCCCTCACCCCGCTGGCGTTGATCTTCGGGGTGGCCGCGTTCGTGGTCCACCGGATCAAGAAGTCCGAGCGGGAGGCCACCGCCACGGCGTCCGGCGAGGGCGACCCGCGGTGAGCCAGCCGTCCGCGGATCCCTCGCCTCCGCGGCGCCCCTTCTGGAAGAACCCCTTCTTCCTGGGGTTCCTGGTGGGGATCCTCCTGCTGACGATCCTGCCCTTCCTGCAGCGCAAGTCACTGCGGGCCCCCGAACCGCTGGCCACCCTGGCCCCCTGGGAGCTGCGCACCGGCGCCGGGGGGACGGTGGGCTCCACCGCCCTGAGCGGGAAGGTGTGGATCGCCTCCTTCTGCGTCTCCCCCTGCCGCCAGCAGCTGCCGCTCTCGGAAGTGGCCCCCCACGTGGAGAAGCACGCCGACGCGATCCGGCTGGTGACCGTGGTCCTTCCCGCCCCGGACGGGGGCACCGCCCAGGGCCCGGTGGACTCCCGGTACCCGGCCTGGTCGGTGGTCACCGGTCCTCCGGATCAGCTGGCGTCCCTGGCCCGCGGCTTCCTGGAGGGACTCTCCCGCCAGACCGGGCTGCCCCCGCCCACCGACGCCTGGGCCCTGGCCCAGACGCCCCGCTTCGCCCTGGTGGATCAGAACGGGGCGGTGCGCGGCTTCTGGCCGGAGGATGAGCTGGGCAAGGGGAACGTGATCAACGCGGCGGTGATGTTGGCCCGCTATGGCCCCAACCCCTGATCGGCCGCCCCGGTGGCCAGCGGCAGGGACACGTAGAGGGTCGTGCCCTGTCCCTCCACGCTGTCCACCCAGATCCGCCCCCCGTGGCGTTCCACCACCGACTTGCAGATCGACAGCCCCAGCCCCAATCCACCGTAGCGGGTGATCGGCGCGGTGGTGGCCTTGGAGAAGCGGCCGAAGATCTCCACCTGCTGCGAAGCAGGGACGCCGATCCCCTGGTCACTGACCGAGAACACCGCGTCCTGGCCCTGCTGCCACAGTGACACCCGGACCACCGATCCCGCCGGGCTGTACTTGATGGCGTTGTCCAGCAGGTTGGCCACCACCTGGACGATCCGCCCCGGGTCGGCGCGGACATGCAGCGACTGGTCCAGCCCGGCGGTCTGGAAGCGATGGGCGGGATCCCCCTCCTGATAGTCCTCCACCATCTCTCCCAGCAGCTCTCCCAGCGAGACCGGTTCGGGGTGCAGCTCCAGCCGGCCCTGCTCCAGCTGGGTGACGTCCAGCAGATCATTGACCAGGGCGGTCAGCCTCCCCACGCTGCGCTGGGCGCGCCGGACCAGGGAGAGGGGAGGGGAGCCGCCCTTGACCAGCCGGGCCTCCAGTGACCCCAGCAGGATCTTCAGCGGGGTCAGCGGGGTGCGCAGCTCGTGGGCGGCGATCGCCAGGAAGTCCTCTCGCAGCTGGACCGCCTTGCGCGCCTGCCGGAACAGCCGCGCGTGCTCCAGCGCCGCCGCGCTGCGCCGGCCCAGCTCCTCCGCGGTGCGCAGGTCGGAGGCGTCGAACCGCCGTCGGCCGACGGTGGCGAAGGCCAGCACCCCCAGCACCGACCCGTGGGCCTCCAGCGGAACCGCCAGGTAGGACCTCATCTTCAGCCGGCGCAGCAGCTCCAGGTGTTCCGGGGTCCGCGCCAGCCGCTGCAGCAGGGTCTCCGGCACCTCCTCGAACAGGAAGCTCTTCCCGCTCCTGGCCACCTGTCCCATCCCCACCGTGGCGTTGGGGTCGGGCGGATAGCGGCCGAACAGGTCGTCCAGGGTGCGCTTGATCTCCGGATCCCGGTGCGCGGCCACCACCTGTTGGAAGGTCCCTCCCTCCAGCAGGAACAGCGCGCAGGCGTCGGTGAACCGGGGAATGGCCACCTGGCTGATGGTCTGCATGGTGGTGGTGAAGTCCAGCGAACTGGCCAGCTTGCGGCTGGCCTGGGAGAGGAAGCTGGAGCGCCGGGCGGAGCGTTCTGCGTTCCGACGGGCCTGCCGCGCCTCCTCCAGCAGATGCTTCAAGGGGGTGATGTCCACCATCAATCCCCGCAACCTCACCTGCTGTTCGCGCTCCACCGCCGCGGCCACGAAATCCCGGACCCAGATCACCCGCCCGTCGGCCGCCACCATCCGGTATTCGAACTGGTGGGGGCGGCGCTGGGTCACCGCCTCCTCACACACGCGCAGCGCCTCCTCGCGGTCGTCGGGGTGGATCCGTCCCTCCCAGAACCCCGGCCGGTACCAGTCCTCCTCCGGGAATCCCAGCAGCCGCACCGCCTCCCGGTTGACCCGGGTAAATTGCAGGGGGCCGGTGGTCGCCTCCCACAGCAGGCCGCGGGTCAGATTGGCCAACTCCTCGAACTCATGGCGCAGCCTTGCCTCCCGCCGCTCGCCGGCCCGGTGCGCCACCGGACTGAGCTCCTGGACGTAGCCCACCACCCAGGTCAGCTCGCCTGCGCGATCCCGCACCGGTCGCAAGGAGACCTCGAAGCGGCGGGCCGGCCCTCCTTCGCCCCGGACCGAGACCTCCTCCCCGGACAGGGCCCGGTGCGCCGCGTCCTGGAACCACCGGGGGAGGGGACCGTCCATCACCGGGCTGCCGATCAACGTTGCGGCGTTCAGCCCCAGGCGGGGAAAGACACCCCCTTCCGCCAGCAGCACGGTGCCCTCGGGGGAGAGGGTCAGCACCCCCACCGGCAGCAGCGACAAGGTGGCGCGGAGGGCAGGCTCGGTGGGCAACTTCCCCCGGTCCTCCGTCTCGTCGGCGTGATGGGTCTCCAACTGGGGAACACCTCCTGGGTCAAGGTGGGGCCTGCACGCCCCTGGCGCACGCCCGGCCGGAAGATCCTGTCCCGCGGTAGGGCCGGCACGAGGGGCGGTTCCCGCAAGCGGGCGCGTGGCCAGCCAAGCGCCCGGCCGCGTCTTCTGCGCTGATGGGCCGAAGAAGCCAGGGCACGCCGCAAGCTGATCTTCGGCAAGCGCTGCGGGAAAAATCTTGTGTGCGCTCCGGAATTCCAATAACCCGCCCACCGCGCAATGGCCCAGATCTTCCCCCGTTGGTCGAACGAGGCGCCTCGCTACGTCCTGCTGGCTCTGCTGGTGGGACTAGGGACCCTCATTTTCGCCGTGTACTACTGGGGTTCGCCCTGGAACACGGACGTTGGTTACCGGCCGGTCCAGCCTGTCCCGTACAGCCACAAGCTGCACGCGGGCGACCTGGGCATGGATTGCCGGTACTGCCACAACTACGTGGAGCAGGGGCCGCACGCCGGCGTCCCGCCCACCCAGACCTGCATGAACTGCCACAGCCAGGTGCGGAAGGACTCGCCCAAGCTGGCCGTGGTTCGCGAGAGCTGGGAGAAGGGCACGCCCATCCCCTGGGTGCGGGTGCACAAGTCCCCGGACTACGTGTACTTCGACCACAGCGCCCACATGGGCTTCGGGGTGGGTGAGAACCGCGCCGCGATTGGCTGCGAGAGCTGCCACGGCCGGGTGGACACCTTCGACGAGGCCGGCGTCAAGCAGGTGGCGCCGCTGTCCATGTCCTGGTGCATCGACTGCCACAACGACCCCGCCCCCAAGATCCGCCCCGTCTCCGAGATCACCAAGATGGGCTGGGTGGCCACTCCCGCCTGGCGTGATCGCGCGGCGAAGATCGCCTCCACCCTCCAGCCCCCCGGCAGCGTCACCCAGGCGCACATGATCCTGGCCGACGGCACCCCCGTCACCACCGCCACCGCCGGCTGCAGCGGCTGCCACCGCTGAACCTTCGAGGAAAGTAATGTCCAACCAGAAGGATCCGTACGCCCCGCTGGGCGACAAGCTGAACCAGGCTCCCACCCATTGGCGCTCTTTCGAGCACAAGGATGGGGCGCTGACCCACAGCGAGAAGTTCGACGAGTTCCCGCAAGGGATCTCCGAGCCCGAGGCCGCGGGGGTCCGCCGCCGCGACGTGCTGAAGATGGCCGGCGCCGCCTCCCTGCTCACCGCGGTGGCCTGTGTCCGCCGGCCGGAGGAGGAGATCCTCCCCTTCACCAAGGCCCCGGAGCAGCTGATCCCCGGCGTGCGGCTGATGTACGCCACCGCCATGCCCCGCGCCGAGGGCGCGGTGGGTCTGATCGTGGAGTCCCACACCGGGCGCCCCACCAAGATCGAGGGCAATCCCAAGCACCCCTCCTCGTTGGGCAGCTCCGACGTCTGGGCCCAGGCCGAGGTGGTCCGCCTCTATGATCCGGATCGCGCCCGCGGCCCGCTCCAGGGCGGCAAGCAGGTCGGCTGGGACGTGTGGGACACGTTTGCAAACGATCACTTCGGCAAGCTGAAGGCCGCCGGCGGCGCCGGACTGGCCTTCCTGGTGGAGGACGACCACAGCCCCACCGTGGCCCGGATGTTGACCGTGGCCCGGGCCTCCTTCCCCCAGGCGAAGTTCTACCGCTGGGATCCGCTGGCCTCCGACGGGGCCACCGCCGCCGCCGAGCTGGCCTTCGGGCCGGGGGCGCGGGTCCACCGCGACCTGACCAACGTCCAGACCATCCTCTCCCTGGACTCCAACTGGCTGATCGAAGGCCCGGATCACCTCCGGCACTCGCGCCAGTACGCCAAGCGCCGGGCCCTGCTCACCGCCCAGGACGCGGCGAAGATGAACCGGCTGTACGTGGCGGAGGGCGTGTTCTCCTCCACCGGCTCCAACGCCGATCACCGGGTGCGGCTGGCCAGCGGCGAGGGCCTGTCCCTGCTGCGCGCCATCGCCGGCGAGCTGGCCTCCAAGCACGGGCTGGCGCTGGGCGAACTGGCCCAGGGTGGCAAGGCCCCCGAGGGGACCGAGAAGTTCGTGGCCGCGGTGGCCAAGGATCTGGCTTCGGCCAAGGGCAACGTGGCCCTGTTCGTGGGCGAGCGTCAGCCGGCCGCGGTCCAGGCCCTGGGCCTGGCCCTCGAGACCGCGCTGGGCGCGGGCGGCACCGGCGCGCTGAGCGTCAGCCGCGCCGCGGAACCCACCGCCTCCCGCTCCGGGATCGAGCAGCTCTCGGAGCTGGTCGCCGGCCTCAACGCCGGCAGCGTGCAGACCCTGGTGGTGCTGGACGCCAACCCCGTCTACACCGCCCCCGGCGCGCTGGGCTTTGCCGACGCGCTGGCCAAGGCCCAGACCGTGATCCATGGCTCGGTGCTCCCGGAGGAGACCGCGGCCAAGGCCCACTGGCATCTTCCCACCACCCACTTCCTGGAGTCCTGGGGTGACGCGGTGGCCTGGGACGGCACCGTCTCCATCGTGCAGCCGCTGATCTTCCCGATCTTCGGCGCCCGGCCCACCTCCTCCCTGCTGGCCCAGCTGACCGGGCACCCGGAGAAGGCGGACCGCAAACTGGTGGAGGAGACCCACCGGGGCACCGGCGCCGCGCTGGCGGACGCCCGGGCCTGGATGACCGCGCTGACCGACGGCCTGGTGGCCAGCAGCACCCGTGCCCTGACTCCGGCTCCGGCGGTGAACGCCGCGGCCATCGCTTCCGCCCTGGGGTCGGTGAAGTCCGTCGCGCCCTCCAGGGACGCCCTGGAGCTGGTGGCCCTCAACGGCCAGCTGCAGGACGGCCGGCTCTCCAACGTGTCCTGGCTGATGGAACTGCCGGACTCGATGACCAAGCTGTCCTGGGACAACGCGGTGTTGATGTCCCCGGCGCTGGCCCACGAGCTGGAGATCGGCAGCAAGGTCTCGGACAACTCCTACCAGGCGGACCTGGTGGAGCTGACCGCCGGGGGCCGCAGCATCCAGGCCCCGGTGTTCGTGCTCCCCGGGCTGGCCAAGCACACCCTGGCCATCGCCAGGGGCTACGGTCGGACCACCGGCGGGGTGGCCTCGGGGATTGGCGTCTCGGTCAACCCGATCCTGGTGGACGCCACCGGGGTGGTGCAGGGGGTGACCCTGAAGAAGACCGGCAAGACGGTGGGGCTGTGCTCCACCCAGGACCACTTCAGCGTCCCTGCCGATCCCTTCAAGCAGATGACCTTCGTGCAGATGGCCGCCATCCAGGGTCCGGACCGGACGCTGGGGCTGGGCACCCGGCCGCTGCTGCGCAGCGGCGAAGCGGACCAGGTGGCCAAGGGCGACTTCTCCTTCGCCAGCGAGGGGGCGATCCCCGCCAACCTGGTGCAGCTGAAGACTCCCAACGACGACCGGGCCCGGCCCTCGACGCCGATCCAGCCGCACTCCGCGGTGCACTACGCGGGGCAGCAGTGGGGGATGGCGATCGACCTCTCCACCTGCATCGGCTGCAACGCCTGTGCGGTGGCCTGCATCGCCGAGAACAACATCCCCACCGTGGGCCGCGAGCAGGTGCTGTTGGGCCGCGAGCTGCACTGGCTGCGGGTGGATCGCTACTACCAGGGCGACATCGACAACCCCACGGCGGCGCACCAGCCGGTGCCCTGCATGCACTGCGAGAACGCGCCCTGCGAGCCGGTGTGCCCGGTGGCGGCCACCGTCCACGACGACGAAGGCCTGAACACCATGGCCTACAACCGGTGCATCGGCACCCGGTACTGCAACAACAACTGCCCGTACAAGGTCCGCCGGTTCAACTACCTGGACTACTCCAAGACCGGCGATCTGCACGTGGACGCCGAGTCCAAGGAGCGCTGGAAGTCGCTCAAGATGCAGCGCAACCCGGACGTCACCGTCCGCTACCGCGGCGTGATGGAGAAGTGCACCTACTGCACCCAGCGGATTGACGAGGCGAAGATCGCCGCCAAGCGCGCCGGGCTGGACCGCAACGCGCTGCCGGACGGAGCGGTGGTCCCGGCCTGCGCCCAGGCCTGCCCCACCCACGCGATCAGCTTCGGCAACATCAACGATCCCAAGTCGCGGGTGCACCAGCTGAAGGTCAGCCCCCGCAACTACGAGATGCTCCAGGAACTGAACACCCGTCCGCGCACCACCTACCTGGCGCGCGTGAAGAACGAGAACGAGGAGCTCGCCTAAGATGGCCTCCACTCCCCTGGCTCCGGCCATTGTGCTCCCCGACGATCCGAACGTGCGCGGGGACGTGGTCCTCCCCGAGTTGGTCACCGGTCGGGAGGCGCTGGTCCGCGGCCCCCATGACTTCCACTCGATCACCGAGATCGTGTGCAAGGTCAACGAGACCGAGATCAAGAAGACCCCCACCGGTCTGAAGGTGGCGATCGCGCTCTCCGGCGCGCTGTTCGGGTTCTTCCAGCTCTACGTCGGCTACCTGATCTGGATGGGCCCCGGGATCTGGGGCAACAACAACCCGGTCGGCTGGGCCTGGGACATCGTCAACTTCGTGTTCTGGGTGGGCATCGGCCACGCCGGCACGCTGATCTCGGCGATCCTCTACCTGTTCCGCCAGAAGTGGCGGACCTCGATCAACCGCTACGCGGAGGCGATGACCATCTTCGCCGTCCTCGCCGCCTCCTCCTGCGTCGGGTTGCACACCGGCCGGGTGTGGCTGGACTACTGGCTGTTCCCGATCCCGAACCAGATGGGACTGTGGCCGAACTTCCGCTCCCCGCTGGCCTGGGACGTGTTCGCGGTGAACACCTATCTGCTGGTGTCGCTGCTGTTCTGGTTCACCGGGCTGGTTCCGGACTTCGCCACCCTGCGCGACCGCGCCCGGGTGAAGTGGCGCCGGATGTTCTACGGCGTCCTCTCCATGGGCTGGCGCGGGTCGATGCGCCACTGGATGGTCTACGAGAAGGCGTACCAGATCCTGGCGGCCTTCTCCGCGCCGCTGGTGCTCTCGGTGCACACCATCGTCTCCTTCGACTTCGCCGTCTCCCAGGTGCCCGGCTGGCACACCACGATCTTCCCGCCGTACTTCGTGGCCGGCGCGATCTTCTCCGGGTTCGCGATGGTGCTGACGCTGATGATCCCCGCCCGCAAGTGGTTGGGGCTCAAGGACATCGTCACCGTCAAGCACATCGAGAACATGAACAAGATCATCCTCGTGACCGGCACCATGGTCGGCTACGCGTACGCGATGGAGTTCTTCGTGGCCGCGTACTCGGGGAATGACTACGAGGGCTTCGCCTTCATCAACCGCGCCTTCGGGCCGTACTGGTGGGCGTACTGGATCATGGTCGGCTGCAACGTGCTCACCCCGCAGCTGTTCTGGTTCCGGAAGATCCGCACCAGCGTGGTCTGGACCTTCGTGCTCTCGTTCTTCGTGAACATCGGGATGTGGTTCGAGCGGTTCGTGATCACCGTCACCTCCCTGCACCGCGACTTCCTGGCCTCCTCCTGGGACTACTTCGTCCCGGTGACCGAGGTGTACTTCCTGGCCGGGACCTTCGGACTGTTCTTCTTCTTCTTCTTCCTCTTCATCCGGTTCTTCCCGGTGATCGCCATGTCGGAGGTCAAGGCAGTGATGCCGGCGGCCGATCCGCACTGGGCGGGCCACGGCGGTCATGCCGGGACCGGGGCGGGGCACTGATCCATGGCGACCCAAACCACAGCCACCACCCCGACCACCCGCTGGGGGGTGCTGGCGCAGTACGAGAACACCCAGACCGTGTTCCACGCGGCGGAGAAGGTCCGCGAGGCCGGCTACACCCAGTGGGACGTGTGCTCCCCCTTCCCGGTCCACGGACTGGACAAGGCGATGGGGATCAAGCCCACCATCCTCCCCTGGGTGGTGCTGGTGTCCGCCCTGATGGGCAGCGCGTCGATCCTGGCCTTCGAGATCTGGGTGGCCGGGGTGGCCAACCCGTTCATCGTCGGCGGCAAGCCGCTGTTCTCCCTGCCGGCCTTCGTCCCCATCTGGTACGAAATCACGGTGCTCTCCGGGTGTCTGGCTGCCTTCTTTGGCAACTGGGTGCTCAACGGGCTGCCCCGGTTCAACCATCCTGCGTTTGCGTCGGCCGCCTTTGAGCGGGTCACCGATGACAAATTTTTCGTGCTGATCGAGGCCTCGGACCCGGTGTTCGACCTCGAGCGGACCCGCAGCCTGCTCACCCAGGCCGGGGCTTCCCACTTCGAGGAGCTGGTCAAGTGAGGACAGTTCGGCTGACCCCTGCAGTCCTGTCGCTGGTGCTCCTCTCCGCCTGTCGCGGCGGCGAGTCCCAGTCCCCCCCCGTGCACCTGGTCCCCAACATGGACACCCAGGAGAAGGGGAAGGCCTACCGCAAGGACACCAGCGGGCTGTTCCCCGACGGCCGGGTGATGCAGGCCCCGCCCGAGGGCACCGTGGCCCAGGGCCAGTTCCTGGATGACGCGCTGTTCTCCGAGGGCAAGGAGCCCTCCGGCGAGGTCACCGCCAACCTGCCGGTGCAGATCAAGGCCGAAGGTTCGCAGCCCGGCGACGGGCAGCTGGCGGAGGGCGTGGTGGCCCACGGCCGCCTGCGCGCCAACATCTACTGCGCTCCCTGCCATGGCCCGGACGGCAACGGCGAGGGACCGGTCTCCACGTTGGCCAAGGTGGATCCCGCCCGGGGGCTGCTGGTGCCCGCGCCGGCCTGGAACACCGATCGGGTGAAGACCATCCCCAACGGCCAGATCTACGCGGCGATCACCCACGGGGTGAACAACAACAACATGCCGCCCTACGCCCACCAGATCCCGGTCCGGGACCGCTGGGCAATCGTGGCCGCCATCCGTGACCTCCAGCAGCTGCCCCAGGAGGGCGTCAAGGGGGTGGTGGTGGCCGCGGCGGCGACCGCGTCCGCCGACCACGGCAAGACCCTGTTCACCGCCCGCGCCTGTAACGCCTGCCACAGCGTGGACGGCACCCGGCTGGTGGGACCGACCTTCAAGGGTCTCTACGGCAAGACCGAAGAGACCAGCGCCGGCACGGTCACCGTGGACGACGCCTACCTCAACGAGTCGATGGTGAACCCGATGGCGAAGATCGTGAACGGGTATCCCCCGGCCATGCCTCCGTTCGCGGGTTCCGAGATCGAACGCCAGAGCCTCATCCTCTACATCCAGTCGCTCAAGTAAGAGCGAGCGAGCCGGAGCGACCACGTGCATCACGAACACACTGCGCCGACCGACATCGACCTCCCGCGCACCAGCCTGTGGGCGAAGCTGCCCCTGATCGGTGGGGTGCTGGCGGTGGTGGGCCTGGGCGCCACCCTGGCCATGGCCTTTGGCGAACACCGCGAGCGCGCGATGTTCAGCTACCTGTGGGCGTTCTACGCCTGCCTCAGCATCGCGCTCGGTGCCTGGGCCTGGGTGATGATTGAACACCTGGCCCGGTCCGGCTGGTCGGCGGCCATCCGCCGGGTGGGGGAGACCGCGGCGGTGACGCTGCCCCTCTTCGCACTGCTGTGGATCCCGATCGCCACCCTCGGCTACCACTCGCTCTACCCGTGGTCGCACGAGACCGACGCGATCCTGGAGAAGAAGCGCTGGTTCCTCTCCGACGGCTTCTTCTTCGGCCGGGCGATCTTCTACTTCCTGCTCTGGTCGGTGTTCTCCTACCTGCTCTACCGGTGGTCCACCCGGCAGGACACCGAGGCCTCCCTGGAGGGGCGCACCGCGCTGACCCACAAGATGTGGCGGCTGTCCGCCCCCGGGATCCTGCTCTTCGCGCTGACCTCCAGCTTCGCGGCCATCGACTGGCTGATGTCGCTGCAGCCGCATTGGTACTCCACCATCTTCGGGGTGTACCTGTTCGCCCGGTCGATCCTGTCCTTCTACGCCTTCACCATCCTGGTGGTGATGGGGCTGCAGCGGGCCGGGGTGCTCAAGTCGGTCACCGCCGAGCACTTCCACGACCTGGGCAAGTACACCTTCGGCTTCACCGTGTTCTGGGCCTACATCGCCTTTAGCCAGTTCATCCTGATCTGGTACGCGAACATCCCGGAGGAGACCGAGTTCTACCTGGTGCGTCTCCACGGCGGCTGGGAGTGGATCTCCTACGCGCTGCCGCTGCTGAACTTCGCGCTGCCGTTCTTCTTCCTGCTCTCCCGGAAGATCAAGCGGGCGCGGGTGCTGCTGGCGGTGGCCGCGATCTGGACCCTGCTGGTCCACCTGGTGGACCTGTACTGGCTGATCCTCCCCAACTTCGGGATGCACCACGGGGGCGGCCACGCCGAACCCCACCTGGCGGTGAGCTGGATGGACTTCGCCGCCCTGATCGGGATGGTGGGGGTGTTCCTGGCGGTGTTCAGCTTCCTGCTGGCGCGCAAGAAGGTGATGGCGGTCAACGACCCGCGGATCTTCGAGTCGCTGGCCCACGAGAACTACTAGGGGCCCTGGGCCCCGGTGGTCCTGGCAGTGCAGGGGGCCCGCTTCGGCGGGCCCTTTGCGTTGCGGGCTTGCCTACTTCGCCTTCGGGGGGTGCTTCTGATGGTGGTGCCCCAGCTTGTGGTAGGTGCCGATCAGCTCGGTCTGCGCCACGATGTGGCCCTCCATCGCCGAAAGCAGCTGCGCGCAGGTGGGCTTCTTGAGGTCCTCCAGCACCACGTCCAGCGCGTACAGCTTGTGGAAGTAGCGGTGCTTGCCAATCGGTGGGCAGGGGCCGCCGTAGCCGGTCTTCTTCCAGTCGTTGAGGCCCTCCCGGGTTCCCTTGGGGAGGTGATCGGAGCTCACCCCCTCCGGCAGCCCGGTCTCGGTCACCGGCAGGTTGTAGAGCACCCAGTGGACCCAGGTGTGGTCCGGGGCCTCCGGATCCGGCGCGTCCGGATCGTCCACGATCAGCACCAGGCTCTTGGCCGGCGCGCGGACCCCGTCCCACTCCAGCGGCGGGGAGACGTTGTGCCCCTCACAGGTATGGTGGCGGGGGATCTCCCCCTGATGGGGGAAGGCGGGGGAGTGGAGCGAGAGTGACAAGCGCGCCTCCTGGGGCGGAAAGCGGGGAGCGTGGCACATCCGCCCCCTCCAGTTGGGCCCGGGGGGCCGCAGGGACGTCTGATTTCGCGCACCGGTCGGATTATCCAGCCGGCGGCCGGAATTTCCGTGGCAAGTAGGCGGCGACGCGATGAGCCCCCCCACGCCAGAGACCCTCGCGGAGCGCATCCCCACCGGCATCCCCGGAATGGACACCCTGCTGGGAGGCGGGCTGCTCCGGGCCGGGATCTACATGGTCACCGGCAGGCCGGGGGCGGGGAAGACGATCTTCGCCAACCAGTTCTGCTTCCACCACGCGTCGCGGGGCACCAACGCGGTCTACGTGACCCTGCTGGCGGAGACCCACGGCCGGATGCTGAACCAGCTGCAGTCGCTGGCCTTCTTCCGCCGCGAGTACGTGGGCAGCAAGGTCCGCTACCTCAGCGGCTTCTCCGACATCGAGAGTGACGGGCTGGCCGGGCTGATGCGCACCCTTCGCCAGGCGGTGCGGGACGACAAGGCCTCGGTGCTGGTGATTGACGGGATGGTCACCGCCGCCAGCTACGCCAAGTCGGAGGTGGACTACAAAAAGTTCATCCACGAGCTGCAGACCTGGGTGGCGATGATGGGCTGCACGGTGCTGATCCTGACCAGCGGCCCCAACGACGGCACGGTCCGGCCCGAGCACACCATGGTGGATGGGCTGGTGGAGCTGGGGGTCCGGCACCTCCCGCCGCGCTCGTCGCGGGTGGTGCGGATCACCAAGTTCCGGGGCAGCGGCTTCCTGGAGGGGGATCACCTCTACCAGATCTCCGGTTCCGGGCTGAGCGTGTACCCGCGCTGCGAGGTGGCCTTCCAGTCCTGGGTGGATCCGCTGCACGTGGTCAGCGCCGAGCGGGCAGGCCTTGGCAACCCGGGGCTGGATCGGATGCTGGGAGGCGGGCTGCGCCGGGGCTCCACCGCGCTGGCCCTGGGCTCGTCGGGGTGCGGCAAGACAGTGCTGGGGATGCAGTTTCTGGCCGAGGGCGCCCGGCGGGGAGAGAAGACCCTGCACTTCGGGTTCTTCGAGACCCCCGCGGCGCTGATCTTCAAGGGAGAACAGCTGGGCTGGCCGTTGAGGGCCTGGCTGGAGAGCGGGCATCAGCACATCCTCTGGCAGAGTCCCGCGGAGGGGCAGCTGGACCTGCTGGCCCACCGGCTGCTGACCGCGGTGCGCGACCTGGGGATCCAGCGCCTGTTCATTGATGGGCTGGTCGGCTTCAAGGAGGCGGCAGAGAGCGAGCGGATGAGCGGTTACCTCGCCGTGCTGGGGGAAGTGCTGACCGGGATGAACGTCACCACCCTGATCACCGAGGAGACGCGGCAGCTGTTCGTGGACGACGTGCACATCCCCACCGGCGGGGTCTCCGCCGCCTTCCACAACATCCTCTTCCTGCGGCAGGTGGAACTGGACGCGAAGCTGCGGCGGTTGATCTCGGTGATGAAGACCCGCGACAGCATCCACGCCCGGGACCTGTTCGAGTTCGAGATCGCCCAGGGCGGGCTGGATGTGGGCGCGGCCTTCAGCGGCGGGAACAACCTGATGAAGGGCGAGCCCCGGGGAGGCACCACCTCCGGGCAGCCCCAGGTTCCTCCCCCAGCCCCCCGGCGCAAGCCGAAGCTCCTCGCGCGCCCGCGCAAGTCGGGGAAGTGATCGTGGGCGAGACGATCCTGATCGTGGACGACGAGTACTCCCTGGTGGAGTCGCTCTCGGACATCCTGGGGATGGAGGGCTACCCGATCGTCTCCGCCCGCAACGGGCGCCAGGCGCTGGAGGTGCTGGAGCGGGTCCACCCCTCGCTGCTGCTGCTGGACTTCATGATGCCGGTGATGGACGGAATCCAGCTGCTGGAGGCGATGGATCAGAAGGGCCTGCTGGCGAAGATCCCGGTGATCCTGATGACCGCCGCGCCGATGGGGCTGCCCAAGGAGAACCGCAAGTGGACCGCGCTGCTGATCAAGCCCTTCGAGCTGGAGGAGCTGATCTCCCTGGTCCGCCGGGTGTTGGACACCCAGCGGGCGGGGTAGGGACCCGCTAGGACTGGGTCACCCGGACGGTGGTCTTCATCTCCTTGCCGGTGGCCGGATCCTGGGCGTGCATGGTGAGGATCCCCTCCACGTTCACGTCGAAGGTGATCGCCACCTGCACCGCGCCGGCGCGATCCTGCCGGATCCCGGAGAAGGTGAACTCCCCCAGCAGCTCGTTGTGCAGCACCTCGTCGTGGTCGCCCTGGTAGATCCGGACGGCCAGCTCGGTCTGGTTGTCGAAGCTGGTGGTGGCCACCAGCTGCTTGGCGTTGGGGATGGCGGCGTTGCGGCTGAACACGGTGTGGAACTTCCCCCCCGCCTTCTCCAGCCCGATCGCCATCGGGATCACGTCCAGCAGCTGGATCCGCAGGTTGGTGTCGTCCTGGAGCGAATGGGCGTACCAGGCGGCGCCAATCGCCACCGCCTCGTCCGGGTGCACCCCCTTGGAGGGGAGCTTGCCGAAGAACTTGGTCAGCCGGTCCTGCACGATCGGCATCCGGGTCTGCCCACCGACCAGCATCACCTCGTCGATGTCCTGGGTGGAGAGCCCGGAGTCCACCAGCACCCGGGCCACCATCTGCAGGGTGCGATCCACGAACGGGGCGGTCAGCTGCTCGAGGATCTTCCGGTTGAACTTCATCTCGATGTTCAACGGCTGCCCCTGCGGGGTCATGGTGATGAAGGGGATGTTGAAGGGCACCTCCTCCCGCGAGGAGAGATCGCACTTGGTGCGTTCGGCCAGGTCCTTGATCCGCTGCATCGCCACCGGGTCGGTGGCCAGGTCGATGCCGGTCTTGCCGGCGAAGTCCTTGAGCACGTACTGGATCAGGGCGTTGTCGAAGTCGATCCCGCCCAGGAAGATGTCACCGCCGGTGGCCTTCACCTCGAACACCCGGTCGCGGATCTCCACGATCGAGACGTCGAAGGTGCCGCCGCCCAGGTCGTAGATCACCACCTTCTGGGTGAGGTTGCGGCCCACCCCGTAGGCCAGCGCCGCCGCGGTGGGCTCGTTGATGATCCGCACCACCTCCAGATCGATCAGCTTCCCGGCGTCCTTCACCGTCTGCCGCTGGCGATCGTTGAAGTAGGCGGGGACGGTCACCACCGCCCGCTTCACCGGGTGCTTGAGGTGGTTGGAGGCGACGTCCCGGATCTTGTTGAGGATCTTGGCGCTGATCTCCTGGAGGGAGAACTCCTTCTTCCCCACGTCCAGGACCACGTCATTCTTCTTGCCGGCGCGGACGCTGTACTGGACGACCTTGCGCATCTGGTCGACCACGTCGCTCTTGGGCGCGCGCCCCACCAGCCGCTTGGACCCGTAGACGGTGTTCTTGGGGTTCAGCTGCCACTGGCGCTTGGCCTCGTAGCCGATCAGCTCGTTGCCCTTGTCGTCGATCGCGAAGATCGAGGGGATGGTGTACTCGCCGCCCTTGTAGGGGATCAGCTTCACGTTCCCCGTCTCATCGACGTAGGCCGCGCACGAATTGGTGGTTCCGAGATCGATACCGATGATCGGTTCTTTGGCCATCGCCTGGTGGTTGGTTCCGAGGGTTCTCGGAGCGCTCCGTCTCTCCGATTTATCGCATGAGTGACGGCCGGGGCACCATTTCCGACACTCCCGAAAGACCGGGGGACAGCCCCGGGTCCCACCCGCGGGCCGGAATTCCAGATGGAGGCGACAAGTTCGGTCCCGCCGTCCAGCGCCTGGTTTCCCCCGGAAATACTCCGCATAAATCCCCGGCCTCCATTCGCAGGCAGGCAGTCGGGCGCTGGTCAGTCGCCTCGGGGGGATGACAAGCAGTTTGGGAGGAGGGTGGACCTCCAGTCATTTCGCGGGGAATCGAGGTCGTACCTGGGCGATCACCCAGCCGACTGCTCACCGGTCGCCTGCCGCAAAGTGTCAACCCCGGGAAGGTGTTTTGCGCGCGAAAGGTTTTTCCGCCCTCGAACGCTTCACTTTCAGAGGGCACCCCCAGAATGAACAGAAGCATCCTCTTCCTTGCACTCGCCTTGAGTGTGCCGTTGTCCGCCAGCGCCAAGGTGCTGTGGACGGGGGACTTTGAGACCGCCAACATCAACCAGTGGTCGAAGGCCCAGATGGTCTCCGCGGATCGACTGCAGGTGCAGACCAGCCGGGTCAAGCAGGGCAAGTACGCGGTCCGCGCCCTGGTCAAGCAGGGGGACGATCCGATCGGCTCCGGCGGCAACCGCAACGAGCTGCTGGACGTGACCTACCAGCCCGAGGGCGCCGAGCGCTGGTACCACTGGTACACCTACTTCGACGAGAGCTACCCCAGCGCCAAGAAGTGGCAGGTCTTCACCCAGTGGCACCAATACGAGGACTTCGGCTCCCCGCCGATCGAGTTCGACGTCTACGGCGAGGAGATGCACCTCACCAACTGGCAGAACGTGATCTGGCGCGCCCCGCTGGTGCGCGGCAAGTGGCGGTCCTTCCTCTTCCACATCAAGTGGTCCAAGGACGCCAAGGTGGGCTTCCTGGAGCTGTGGCTGGACGGCGAGCAGGTGATCCCCAAGACCTACCTGCTGACCGACTCCCGCGTGTACCTCAAGCAGGGGCTGTACCGGAACTCGGACATCGCCCCCGACGGGATCGTCTACCACGACGGGATGATCGTCGGAGAGACCCGCGCCGACGTGGAGCCGGTCTCGGTGGTGGTGCCTCCGGACCCGACGGTGGACGCCGGCACTCCCAAGGGCCCGGACGCCGGCACCCCGGATCCGGTCACCGACGCCGGGACCCCGGATCCGGAGCCGGACCCGGATCCCACCGATCCGGACCCCACCGATCCCAACCCGGTGGACCCGGCGGATGGTGGGCTGACCCTGGATCCCTCCTGGAACACCCCCAATGATCCGCTGCTGCCGGGCCAGCCCCAGGTGGGCTGCTCGGTGGCAGGTGGGGTGGGGCTGCCGCTGGCGGCCCTGGCCCTGGCGGGGCTGGCGCTGCGTCGTCGTCGCCGTTTGTCCTAACCGGGTCGCATCCCTTCCGCCGTCCGGGGCCATCGCGTCCCGGGCGGCGGAGGTGTGTCCGGACTCGTTCGCTTGACGACCCTGCACAGCGTCCGGGCAACTGAGGCAAGCACCCGGCCGCGTTCCGGACCAGAATGAAGGGACAGTTCGCTCAGGAGGAGTGCGTGGAAGCCAAGCGGCACCTTCAGGTCATCGGCGACGTGGTGTCGACGGACTTCGTGAAGAACCGGTCCATCCTCTCCTACGAGGAGTACCTCAACCTCTTCCTCCAGGACCCCCGCCGGCAGGCCCGCAACGCCGCCCAGTATCTGCGGGAGGTGATGGACCACTTCGGCACCGAACAGGTCCCCCATCCGCGCGGGAAGATCCGCCGCTTCAAGCTCTTCGACCTCAAGGACGGAGATCGGGAGGGGGCGGTGGCCGGGCAGGAGGAGGTGCAGAACGACATCTACCGGCTGCTGGGAAACTTCACCCGCTCCGGGCGGATCAACAAATTGATCCTGCTGCACGGGCCCAACGGGTCCGCCAAGTCCTCGCTGATCAACGGGCTCAAGCGCGCGATGGAGGCCTACTCCGCGCTGCCCCAGGGGGCGCTGTACCGGATCAACTGGATCTTCCCCACCGACAAGCTGGTGAAGGGATCGATCGGCTTTGGAGAGAAATCCGCCGGAGGGGAGCTGGCCACCTACGCCCACCTGGGGGTGGAGAACGTGGAGGTCCGGCTCTCCTGCGAGCTGCGCTGCCATCCGCTGTTCGTGATCCCCCGCGAGGAGCGCGCCCGCTTCCTGGAGCAGGCGCTCAAGCAGGCCCCCACCGACGAGGCGGGGCGGGAGTTCGTGCTCGCCGACTATCTGCTCAACGGCGAGCTGTGCCACAAGTGCCGCAAGGTCTACGCCGGGCTGCTGGTGGCCAACGGCGGCGAGTATCTGCAGCTGCTGCGGCACGTGCAGGTGGAGCGCTTCTACATCTCCCGCCGCTACCAGGTGGGGACGGTGTCGGTGGAACCGCAGATGAGCGTGGACGCCGCCTACCACCCGATCTCCCTGGACCGGTCCCAGGCCAACCTGCCGGCGGCGCTGCAGAACTCGGTGCTGTTCGAGGCCCACGGGGCGCTGGTCACCGCCAACCGGGGGCTGATCGAATATTCGGATCTGCTCAAGCGGCCGCTGGAGGCCTTCAAGTACCTGCTGGGCTTCTCCGAGACCGGGGAGATCCCGCTGGAGCACATGCTGCTGCAGCTGGACGAGGTGCTGATCGCCTCCTCCAACGAGAAGCACCTGGCGGCCTTCAAGGAGCTGCCGGACTTCGCCTCCTTCAAGGGCCGGATCGAGCTGGTGCGGGTGCCGTACCTGCGCCGCTACCGGGTGGAGAAACAGATCTACGACGCGGCGGTCACCCCCACCTCGGTGGGCAAGCACATCGCCCCCCACGTCACCGAGGTGGCGGCCACCTGGGCCACCCTCACCCGGCTCAAGAAGCCGATCGCCGATCGCTATCCCCCCGAGGTCCGGGAGCTGGTCGACTCGCTGACCCCGGTGGAGAAGCTGCACCTGTACGAGGAGGGCGCCCCCCCGGACCGGCTGGCCACCGGCCCGGCCAAGGAGCTGCGGCGGCGGCTGGAGGAGCTGTACGCGGAGTCCGACGCCTACCCCAACTACGAGGGCCGCAGCGGGGCCTCGGCCCGGGAGGTGAAGACCGCCTTGTTCAACGCCGCCCAGAACCCGGACTACCCCTGCCTCAACCCGCTGGCGGTCCTGGAGGAGCTGGAGACGCTGACCCGGGACAAGAGCGTCTACGAGTTCCTCCAGCAGGAGGTGGTGGACGGCTTCCACGACCACGAGGAGTTCGTCCGGGCCGCGGAGGCCGAGTACCTGGAGCGGGTGGACTCCGAGGTCCGCGAGTCGATGGGCCTGGTCTCCGAGGCCCAGTACCGGGATCTGTTCGAGCGCTACATCTTCCACGTCTCCCACTGGGTGAAGGGGGAGAAGATCCGCAACCGGGTCACCGGGGAGAACGAGAAGCCGGACGAGACCCGGATGGCGGAGCTGGAGGCGATCATCCTCTCCCGGGGCGAGGACAGCGGTGAGTTCCGCCGGGCGCTGATCTCCAGCGTCGGCGCCCACCGGCTGGACCACCCGGAGGGCGGGCTGGACTACGCCCGGGTGTTCCCCGACTACTTCAAGCGGCTGCGGGCGCACTTCTTCGAGGAGCGGCGCCGGGCAGTGGCCAAGAACACCGAGAACATCCTCAAGTACCTCTCCGAGGAGCGCGGCTCGCTGCTCTCCCGCGAGCGGGACCAGGCCCAGCAGACGCTGCAGACCATGGCCACCCGCTTTGGCTACTGCGAGCACTGCGCCAAGGACGTGATCGTCTTCCTGGGTCGCAAGCACTACGCCGGGTAGGCAGCCAGGCGGGGAGGGCGCTGGGAAGTTTCCGGCGCCCAGGTCCGTTGAGGTGCCCGCCGATGACCCTTCTTCCCCCGCGGACCGTCCTCGTCTCCCTGCTGATCCTCGCCGCCGGTTGCGCCACCGGCCCCCAGCCTTCGGCGCCGGCGAAGATCGATCCCGCCCCCTCGGTGGCCCTGGCCTCCCATCCGGTGCCGCCGCCCTCCCGCCGGGAGGTGATCCGCGGGCTGCTGGCCCACAACGTCCGGGTCCTGGTCTACGAGGGGGAGACCCCCAAGCGCACCGCCTCGGGGGTGGTGCTGGCGGTCTCCCGGCAAGGCGCCGCCCCGGTGACCTATGTGATCACCAACGCCCACGTGGTGGACCCCAAGGGCCTCTCCTCCCCGCGCTACGCGATCAAGGTCGATCGGCGGGGAGAGTCCACCGAGTACCCGGCGCGGCTGGTGGCGCAGGGGACGGTGCCGCAGATGGATCTGGGGGTGGTCTCGGTGGAGGGGCTGGAGCTGCCCGCCGCCCCGCTGGCCTCCGCCGAGGAGCTGGAGCTGGGAGAGGATGTGATCGTGGCCGCCGCGCCCTACGGTCGGCCGATCTCCCTTTCCGGAGGGATGATCGCCCACCTGGACTGGGATCCGGTGACCGGGCTGCCCCGGATGCTGAAGACCGACGCGGCCATCGGTTACGGCGCGTCGGGGGGCGGGGTGTTCTCGGTCACCACCGGCCGGCTGATGGCGATCGTGGAGGGCTACCGCACCGCCAAGGTCTCCTTCGCGGTGGCCAAGGAGGACTTCAGCTTCGATGTCCCGATGCCGGGGGAGACCTTCGCCGCCCCCACCCCCAAGATCCGGGCCTTCCTCCAGGAGAAGAACCTGGGCTGGATCCTGGAGGAGGACGCCCAGGAGACGGTGGCCGCCCGCTGAACCCCGGGGAGAAGATCTTTTCCCACCCCGGGCAGGACGCTTCCTCCTAGCGGCTGCTCCCGGCCTGCGGCGCCGGGGCCTCCAGCAGCTCCAGCCACTGCAACAGGGCCGGGCTGCCTCCCGGCTCGTAGATCGCCCGCACCGGCAGCCCCTCGGTCAGATCCGCCAAGGTGGCCACCCGCCCCGGCAGGAAGAACACCGTGCCCTCGTCGATCCGGAAGGAGGTCAACACTCCCCGGATCTCCAGGGCCACCTGGCGCTGCGCCGCGTCCACCCGCGCCACCTTGCCGGACACCTCGCGCAGGGCGGACCGCCGCAGCTGCCCCGCCTGGGCCTCCGCGCACCCGCCCAGGCTCATCCCCGTCCCCACCAACCCGTAGGCGATCGCCGCCCCCGCCACCCAGAATCGCCCCTGCATTCGCCCGGCCCCCTTGGAACGCGGCGACCCAAAGCACGATCAGTGCCAGGCCCCGGCGATCCTGCTAGAGGCAGGCCTCCACGGGAGGACGCATGTCGAACACCGAGCGCAGTTCCTGGGACCAGTACTTCATGGACATCGCCCGCCAGGTGGCCAGCCGCGCCACCTGTGATCGCAAGCACGTGGGCGCGCTGCTGGTGCGCGACCGCACCATCCTCTCCACCGGCTACAACGGATCGATCCGCGGGCTGCCCCACTGCGACGATGTGGGGCACATGATGGAGAACGGGCACTGCGTGGCCACCGTGCACGCCGAGGCCAACGCGATCATCCAGGCCGCCAAGAACGGCGTCGCCATCGACGGGGCCACCATCTACACCACTGCCAGCCCCTGCTGGCCCTGCTTCAAGCTGATCGCCAACTCCGGCTGCAACCGGATCGTCTACGGGGAGTTCTACCGGGACCCGCGGATCTTCGAGTTCGCCGAGAAGCTGAAGATCGAGCTCTTCGGTCCCGGCGCCTCGGGGGTCCTGGCCCCCGCCTCCAATGGCTGAAATTTAGTCAGTCCTGGGGATCCACGGCGGGGGTCCACTGTCCGCTGGCTGACAGCCCGGTCAGACCCCGTCGGGCAGCGATGTCACCCTCTGTCCGGTGGAGGACAGGGATCCAGTGTCCGTAAGTGCTCATGGCAGCAAGGGAAACAGCCAGACACCGAAAACTTTACCGGGGCGAGGTTGACGCCGGGGAAGGGGATCCCTAGATCCTGCCCGGCGTCAGGGCGGCGGCGGGTTGGGATTCTTCGGACCTGGGAGTATTTCCTTGTTGAGCTCCACCGCTGTGCGGGAGGCCTCCCCGGCCTCCTCCGAGCCTGCCGCGTCTTCGCCCCTGCGGGAGCCGGTGGCCTCCGCCGCCTATCAGGCCGCCTCCCGGCTGATGGAGAGCCTGCTGCACGACGCGCGCAATCCACTCAACGCGCTGGCGATCAACCTGGAGGTCCTGGGCGAGAAGCTCAAGGACGATGACGGGAAGATCCCCGAGACCCAGGACAAGAACCTGCGCGCGATGCGGGAGCAGGTGTTCCGGGTGGACGGGATCTTGCGGCAGTTCGCCGAGTTCATGACCCCCCGTCTGGGGGCCCGCGGCGAGCAGGGCCTCTCGGAGCTGGTGCAAGGCGCGGTGGAGGTGGTGGCCCACGAGAGCCGCCGCCGCCGGGTGAAGCTGAAGGTGACCCTGGAGCCGGGCCTGACCGGTGCCTGTCCGGACGCCGGGCTGCTGCACCTGCTGCTGGTCCAGGCGCTGCTGCGGGCCATCTCCCGCACCGACAGCGGCGGGGAGACCTCGGTGGTGCTGGCCCGTGAGGGCGGCCAGGCGGTGCTGACCCTCTCCGACCCCGCGCCGGACAGCCACGAGCCACTCCCGCAGGCGCTGGAGGCGATCTCCAGCCTGTGCGCCGACCTGGGCGTGCCCCTGGCCACCTCCGGTGGAACCCTGCAACTGACCTTTGGGGTCCGCGCCTGACCCGGGCGACCTTCTTCCCTCCCTCAACTTCGAACTGTTTTTCTTCAAGGAGTCGACTGTGAGCAGCGCACGAATTCTCGCGGTGGATGATGAACGCGCCACCTGTGAGGCCCTGGCCGAGATGTTGGGACGTTGGGGCCACAAGGTGGAGACCGCGGGGGACGGGAACGAGGCGCTCAAGCGCGCCGCCGAGTTCCGTCCGGATGTGGTGCTGTCCGATCTGGCGATGCCGGAGACGGACGGGATCTGGCTGCTGCGGGCGCTGAAGGAGGACATGCCGGACTGCCCGGTGGTGTTCCTCACCGGCCGCGGGACGATCGACGCGGCGGTGGCGGCGATCCGCGAGGGCGCCTACGACTTCATCGAAAAGCCGCTGGATCCGGCGCGGCTGAAGGTGGTGATCGAACGGGCGCTGGAGAAGAAGGAGACCCTGCGCGAGGTGCAGAGCCTCCGCCGGCGGATCAAGCAGCTGGGCTCCAATGACTTCATCGGCCAGTCGGTGGCGATGCGGCGGGTGTTCGAGCTGATCGAGAAGGTGGCCCCCTCCAAGGCCTCGGTGGCGATCTCCGGCGAGTCCGGCACCGGCAAGGAGGTGGTGGCCCGCTCCATCCACAACCTCTCTCCGCGCCGGGACAAGTCCTTCATCGCCATCAACTGCGCCTCCATCCCCGCCACCTTGATGGAGTCGGAGATCTTCGGCCACGAGCGCGGCGCCTTCACCGGCGCCGATCAGCGCCGGCCGGGGGTGTTCGAGCTGGCCCACGGCGGGACCCTGTTCCTGGACGAGGTGGGCGAGATCCCGATCGAGTTGCAGGCCAAGCTGCTGCGGGTGCTGGAGGAGGGCAAGCTGCGCCGGCTGGGTGGCAAGGCGGAGCTGGACGTGGATGTCCGGGTGCTGTGCGCCACCAACCGGGACCTCAAGCAGGAGATCAAGAACCAGCGCTTCCGCGAGGATCTGTTCTTCCGCCTCAACGTCTTCCAGGTCGGGCTGCCGCCCTTGCGCGACCGCAAGGAGGACATCCCGATGCTGGCCCAGCACTTCATCGACAAGTTCAACACCGAGTCGGGGAAGAAGGTCTCCGGGGCCTCCCCGGACGCGCTGGAGGTCCTCAAGAGCTACGAGTGGCCGGGCAACATCCGCGAACTGCGCAACGCGGTGGAGCGCGCGGTGATCCTGTGCGACGGGGAGCTGATCGAGAAGGACCAACTGCCGCCGGACATGGCCGGCAAGGGTCCGGAGCGGCAGGCGTTCAAGGTCCCCTACGGGCTGACCCTGGACACCATCGAGAAGGAGTACATCCTGGGCAGCCTTCAGCGGAACGGCGGCAACAAGGCCCGCACCGCGGAGATCCTGGGGGTCAGCGAGAAGACCCTCTACAACAAGCTCAACCGCTACGCCGCCGAGGCCCGGGGCGAGCGTCCCGGCTCCCCGGCCAAGGCGGGGGCCCTCAAGGTCCCAGGCGATCCCCAGGACGGCCCGGTGGAGGTCACCGGCTAGGATCCCACCTGGGTTCCTTGAAGTTTCCGCGGCCGGTCGGGGGTGCTTCCCGGCCGGCCGTAATTCGTTTCTGCCCCAAAAATCTCCGTGGTTTTTGACCGGCTGCCCAGCGGCTAGGGAGCCTCAAACCCCTGGTGACACCTTGACTTTCCCCCTCTGAAAGAGGGATTCTCCGGCGCCTTATCGCACTGTGGAACACCCCTTCCGCAGCAGCCTCACCGGCCAGCTCAACGGCCTGCCACACCTCGGGGAACCGCCACTGTAGTCGGGGGGCGTTACGCGGTGACCACGAAGCACGCGACCACCGCACAGCGGGGCGGACGCCAAGGAAAAGGCTCGGGGACATGACCGACTCGCAAATTCTTCACCTCTTCGCCGGCAAGGGCGGCGCGGGAAAGAGCACGCTGGCGATGGCCCACGCGCTCAACCTGACCGAGCAGTTCCCGAAGGAGAAGATCCTTCTGGTCACTGCCGACCCGGTGAAGTCGCAGTCGGATCTGCTCAAGAAGAAGCTGGGCCCCAAGGCGACCAAGCTGCTTCCGGGCAAGGGCAACGGGGGGCTGTTCGCCGCCGAGTTCGAACCCGCCCCGGTGATGGTCCCCTACATCGAGGCGTTACGGACCGCGCTGGACAAGTCGGTGGGGAAGGGTTCGCTGCTCAGCGAGGACGACCGCCGCAAGCTCTTCGACGCCGCCATGCCCGGGGGTGAGGAGCTGGTGGGGATGCTGTCCCTGCTGGATCAGCTGGAGGACAAGAGCTTCGACCGGATCGTGGTGGACCTCCCCGGCGCCGCCCAGACGGTGCGGCTGCTGGAGGCCCCGGTGGCGCTGCGCCGGCTGGCCGCGTTGATCAAGGGCCAGGCGGAGAAGCCGGCCAAGAAGTCCGCGCCCCCTCCGGAGATCGCGCTGGACCCGCTGGCCGCCAAGGCGGACCGGCTGCTGGCGCTGTTCAAGGATCCGGCGCGCTGTGCCATCCATCTCGCCGCGCTGGCGGAGCCGGTCCCGGAGGCGCAGACCCGCTTCCTCTTCACCCAGCTGCGGGACAAAGGCTTCCCGGTCCACCAGATCGTGGTCAACCAGGTGGAGGACGGGCAGGGTTGCCCGGCCTGCGCCGGCCGCCGCGGGCTGCAGGCCCCCCACGTCCGCAAGTACCAGCAGCTGGACAAGGCGGTCCCGGTGCATCTGCTGGCCCGCCGCGAGCCCGGTCCCCGGGGGCTGGAGCTGGTGAAGGCGTTTGGCAAGGAGTGGAAGACCCTCAAGGAGACCAAGGCGCTGGAGTTCTCCGCCGCCGAGGGTCCCCCGGCGCTGGTCCGCGCCCCCTCCATGCCGCCGATCGCCGCGCCGCCGCTGCCGCCGACCCGGCTGATCTTCTTCGTGGGGCAGGGCGGAGTGGGCAAGAGCTCCTGCGCCGCCGCCGCCGCGGTGACCCTGACCGAGAAGGAGGGCCCGGTGCTGCTGATCTCCACCGATCCCGCGCACTCCCTCTCCGACGTCCTGCAGAGCCGTTTGACCGACACCGAGACCCAGGTGAAGGGCACCAAGGGGCTCTACGCCCGCGAGCTGGACGCGGCGGGCTGGTTCGCCTCGCTCAAGAAGCGGCTGAAGGAGAAGGCGGACAAGGCGCTGGGCGCCGACGTCAAGGTGGGCGAGCTGGCCTCGGACCGGGACCTGTTCCGCCACCTGCTGGACTGCGCCCCGCCCGCGCTGGAGGATCTGGCCCCGCTGACCGTGCTCAGCGAGGCGCTGATCCAGGAGCGCTTCAAACGGATCGTGGTGGACCCGATGCCGTCTGGCCGCAGCGTGCGGCTGGCGGAGCTGCCGGAGCTGGCCCGTCCCTGGCTGACCCAGGTGCACGCGGTCCTCACCAAGCACCGCGCCAAGGGCCTGGCGGAGCTGGCGGATGAGGTCGGCACCATGCTCAAGCACCTGCAGCGCTTCGAGGATGCGCTGGCCACCCCCAACGAGTCCCGCTTCGTGGTGGTCACCCGCGGCGAGGAGCTGGCCGCGGCCAAGACCGAGCGGCTGGTGGAGTGGCTCAAGGAGCGCAAGCTGCAGGTGGAGCGGGTGCTGGTGAACCGGGTGCTGCCCAAGTCCACCTGCGAGAAGTGCGAGAACCGGCGCAAGGGCGAGCTGAACGCCGCCAAGGCGATCGAGAAGAAGATCGGCCTGCCGATCACCGTGGCTCCGGCGCTGGGCCGTCATCCGGCCGGGCTGCGCGAGCTCAAGGCGTTTCGCACCTCCTGGTACGCGCTCTCCGCCACCACCGCCAAGATCAAGGCGGCGTAGGGGCCCCTCGGCGATGTTCCTGCGCCGCCTCTTCCACCGGAGTGCAGCGCTGGATGCGCCCCACGCCGTGGAGCGGCTGGGGGCGCTGGGCTGGTTCAAGTATGTGTCCGAGGCCGCCCGCCCGGTGGTCCGCGATCAGGTCCTGCAGAGCCTGCAGCGGCTGCGGATCCCGGAGGCGGACTGGCTGGAGGACGGGGAGCTGACCCCCTCCACTTCCGACCGTCGGATCTACATGGCGGACGCGGAGGGCCTGGCCGAGGGCGACCTGCACCAGGTCCTGCTGGCGATGAGGGACGCGCTCTCGCTGGAGGGGGTGTTCCTGGGCGAGGTGGTCAGTGACTGCACCCCCCAGCGCTACGAGCTGGTGGTGGATGGCCAGCGGTTCCCGATCTTCGCCGCCGGGATCGATCCTGTGCGCAGCTGGTGGACCGCCTCGGTGCGCCTTCTGGAGATCACCGACGGATTGCTGCAGGCCGCCGGGTCCGAGACCCGGCTCTACGCGCAAATGGCCGGCGGGAACGAGGGCTCGGTGATGTTGCTGACCCCGGCGCTGCACCAGGAACTGCAGAAGCTGGGCGTGCCCCGGGACTGGATCCCCCAGCCGCTGGCGGTGGTGCGGCGGGGCTGATCAGTAGATCCGCAGCAGCCGCACGTTGCATACGAAGCGGGGCTTGGTGAGATCGATGATCTCCACCTCGCCGGTGGTCTCGTCGAAGTTGCCCAGCCCGCCCGGGACCCAGTTGTTGGTCAGCGCGGACAGCGCCTGCATCCCGGCCAGCCCCGCCCAGTCCCGCGCGGTCAGCTGATCGCGCTTCACCTTGTGCTTGAAGATCACCCGGCCCTCGAAGGCCCACACGGTGCGGATCCCATCCGGGTGCAGCCCCACGCCCTGGGAGGGGGCGGGCGGGGCGTGCTGGTTGATCGCCTCGGGGGCGGTCTTCATCACGTGCTGATCGAAGAGCCGGTTCCCGGAGGAGCGGACCAGGTTCGCCTTCTCGAACATCCCCTCGCGGGTCTGCTTGATCTCCACCAGGGCGATGATCCCATCTCCGAAGCGGCCGTCGGCGAACTCGCGCAGCCGGTCGGTGGCGGCGCGCCGGGCAGCCACCTCGGCCTCGGCGCTGCCGGGACGGGAGGCGCCGTCGTTGATCGGATCCTGCATCGCCCGCTCGGGGCTGCCCTCTGGGACCTTGCCCTGGCCATAGGGGTTGCCGGTGGCCGCGTACTGGGAGGCGCCAGGGGCCCAGGCGGAGAGCAGATCATGCACGAAGGTGGCGCCCTCGGTGAACTTGGGCGGGTTCTCGGTGCCCCGCTGCAGCACCTTGCGCATGTCGGAGAAGTAGCTATCCACCACCCCCCCGCGGACCCGCATCGCCGCCAGGTCGTCGATGGCCATCGCCTGGACCTTTCGGCGCGCCTTCTCTCCGTTCATCTCCGCCAGGGCCTGCGCGTCCGGGGTCTCGCCCTCGCCGTTGCGCAGGGTGCGCCCCTTCGAGAGGGAGGCGTAGGGGTTGGCCCGGGAGGTCCCGTCCACCCCGGGGATCACCGGGATGATCCCCGGACCTTCCAGGTTCAGGCCCTCCTGGAGGGGGACGTCCGCGGTCGGCGCACCGGCAGGCCCCGATGCGGAAGAGGCGTCGGCGCTCAGCTCACCGGGGCGCTCGGGCGAGGGGCGTTCATCGGTGGCCAACGGTTCCGGGGCGGAGGCAGGAGGCGAAGCCGCTGCCACGGGTTCCGGGGGGGGATCGGCGGGAAGCTCCTCGGGGGCCGACGGCTCCGGGCCCGAGGGGGAAGCCTCTGCCACGGGGTCCTGAGTCTGCTCGGACGGCACCTCCGCCGGCGGGACCGCGGCCTGGGACAGCTGCTCCTGGGCAGCGGGGGTCGGCTCGCCGGGCTCGGGGGGCTGGGTGGGAAGGTCGGGTGAGGCTGGAGCGGGGCGAGGCCTGGGCCGCGCAGGGGTGACCGCGGCGGGCGGGGGCGGGGGCAGCGCCTCGGCGGTGATCCATTCGCCGATCTCCACCTCCACCACCTGCTCCGCCTGGGCCACTGGCGCGGGAGGAGGGGAGGGGGACCCCGCAGGCGCAGGGGTACGAACCGCCCAGAACCACAGGAAGGCATGGAGGCCCAGCGAGAGGGCCAGGGCGATGGCTGTCCGACGTCTTGCCTGCATCTGCCTGTCCGCGAATGGCACGCGGGTGTGGTCCGTATCCTACCACCCCTTACTGCGTCCTCTCCCGGCCGATTGCTTGGGTACTTTCCCCCAGAGGGTGGGCGGGTGGACTATCCTGTGGCCGTTCGCCCTACGGTTCCGGAGACCCCATGACGTTCCGCCTGCGCGGTCCCTCACTTCTCCTCCTCGGGATCGCGGCGATTGCCGGGGCCGAACCGGATGCCTTCTTGCTGGGCAACGGCTCCGACGGGGCCAAGACGGTCAGCACCTGGGAGACGGTCAACACCTACGCGCAGGTGGTGGAGCCGTTGATCCCCGGAGATGTCTCCTTCGAGGTCGAGCCGGACGCCGCCTACCCACTCAACGTCGCCGCAAACGACCTGGTCCTGGTGGTGCAAGCCCACGGGGTCATTCCCAACCCAGGCACCAACGGCCCTGATCCGATGATCGCGCTGGGGGATGCGGGAAACTACGAACTGGCGCGGGTCCAGAGCGTCACCGCCGGCAGCACCTCGAGCCGGGTGAGACTGACCCTGACCAAGCCGCTGTGGCGGGCCTATGCGTCGATGGTGACCCAGGTGGTCTTCGTCCCGGAGTTCACCACCGTCACCATCAACAGCGGCCAGGGCATCTGGACCCCCGCCTGGAATGGCAGGACCGGAGGGGTGCTGGCCTTCCTGGCCACCGGGGCGATCACCAACCACGGCGACATCGATGCCTGGGGATCAGGTTTTCGGGGCGGGGTGGTCAACGGCAACGATTCAACCACCGCCTGCGTGGGCGAAGATCTGGCTGGACCCAGGGGCGCGGGAAAGGGTGAGGGGGTGGGGGGCACCGGCTACCCCACCGCCAGCGGCCGCGGGTATCGCGCCAATGGCGGGGGCGGCGGGATCTGCCAGAACAGCGGAGGCGGCGGGGGTGGGGCCGTGGGGCGCGGTGGCCCGGGCGGGAACTCCACCAGCGGCACCGCTTTCACCGGGGGGCGGGGCGGAGCGTCGCTCACCTACCTTCCGTATGAGCGGCTTCTGTTCGGCGGAGGCGGCGGCGCCGGCCAGCAGGACAACAGTTCGGGTGGACGGGGCGGCACCGGCGCCGGGATCATCTTCATCCGTGCCGCCAGTCTCTCCGGAGGCGGCTGGATCTATGCGGACGCCGAGGAGGGGCAGGACTCCTCCTTCGATGGGGCGGGCGGCGGAGGGGGCGGCGGCACGGTGGTGGTGCGCCTGACCGGCGGCGCGGCCTGCGGTTCGGTGTCTGCCTGGGGAGGCAATGGCGGCTCGGTGACCGGCGCGGGGACTCCGGGACCGGGGGGAGGTGGCGGGGGCGGTTCGGTGCTGGTCCAGGGAAGCGGCTGGTCCACCCTCAACTGTGGGACCAGTGGCATTGCCGGGACCAACGGGGACAACACCGTGGGACCCAACGGCGCGGGCTCCGGTGATCCGGGGGCCGAGCTGATGTGGAGCACGGCCTTGGCGCTTCCCGCCGCGCCCGCCTTCACCGCGCCTTCGTCCGGGGCCTTCACCAACGACAACACCCCCACCATCAGCGGAACGGTGCCCGAGGCCTTCCCCGCACTGCAGGCGCTGGTGTTCATCGACGGGGTGTGGCGAGGGATGGTCACTGCCAACGCCTCCGAGGCGTGGACCTTCGTCGCCCCCACGCTCTCGGACGGGCTCCACACCGTGGTGGCCCATACCCAGAATCGGGGGATCCACAGCGTAGCCAGCAGCACCCGCAGCTTCACCGTGGACACGGTGACCCCCGGGTCCCAGTTCACGGCCACCCCTCCGACCAGCTCCAACGACACCACCCCCACCTTCAGCTTCAACTTTGTGGAGTCCTTCTCCACCACCACCGTCAACCTCCAGTGCTCGCTGGATGGAGCGACCTTCACCAGCTGCAGTTCGCCGCTGACCACGGGTGCCCTGAGCGAGGGTTCGCACAACTTCCGGGTCCGGGCCCGCGATCTGGCTCTCAACACCGACCCCACCCCCGCCAGCCACACCTGGACGGTGGACCTCACCCCTCCGGACGGAAACTGCACCAACGAACCTCCGGCGCTGACCAACCAGCGGGTGTGGTCCTTCCCTCTGACCTCCACCGAGACCGGGTCCACCTTCCGCTGCAAGCTGGATGGCGCGGCCGTCTTCACCGCCTGCTCCACCCCGTATCTCACCCCCTCGCTGGGAGATGGGGCACACCGGCTGGAGGTCCAGGCGGTGGACGCGGCGTTGAACGTGGATCCCTCGCCCTTCGTTTCCGACTGGACGGTGGACGGCACCCCGCCCGAGACCACGCTGCTGACCGCGCCCACCGTCTTCACCACCACCACCCGCTTCAGCTTCGAGTTTGGCTCTAGCGAGCCGGGCCTGTTCCTCTGCAGCCTGGATGGGGCGCCGTTCTCCGCCTGCACCAGCCCGCAGGATCCGACCCTGGCGGATGGGCCGCACACCTTCGTGGTCTACGCCGCGGACCCGGCCGGCAACGTGGACCCCACTCCGGAGTCGTACAGCTGGACCATCGACACCGTCGCCCCGGATACGCTGATCGACTCCGGCCCCCCGACCGTCACCAACCAGAGCTCGGCGGTGTTCCTGTTCTCCTCGCCCGAGGCGGGGGTGGCCTTCCAGTGCTCGGTGGATGGCGCGGTCTTCTCCTCCTGCGTCTCGCCGCTGACCGTCACCTCGCTGGGGGTGGGCACCCACACCTTCCAGGTGCGGGCCCGGGACTCCGCCGGTAACCAGGATTCCACCGTGGCCCAGCAGCTGTGGTCGGTGGTGCTGGACGCCGACGGCGACGGACTGGAGGACGCGGAGGAGTTGCTGGTGGGGACCAGCCCGGATCGCCCGGACACCGACGGGGACGGGCTCTCCGACTTCGTGGAGGTGCGCACCGGGGGAAGCGAACCGCTGGATGGTGACTCCGACGACGACGGCCTGCTCGACGGAAGGGAGGATCTCAACGCCGACGGGATCCAGCAGCCTTCCGAGTCCTCCACCCGGAACCGCGACTCGGATGGAGATGGACTCAGCGATGGGGTGGAGCGAGGCCTCTCCACGCCCCAGGGCCCGCACACCGATCTGATCCTGTTCGTGGCCGACGCCCAGCCCTCCACCACCACCGATCCGGCGCTGGCCGACACCGACGGCGACGGGCTGGAGGACGGGATGGAGGACCTCAACCGCGACGGCGCCAAGGCCGCCACCGAGACCGACCCGGCGCGGGCGGACAGCGACTCGGACGGGATCGGCGACGGGGTGGAGCTGCGGGGGACCAACCCCACCGATCCCCTCAACCCGGACTCGGATCAGGATCAGTTGCTGGATGGAGAGGAGGACCTCGACCACAACGGAGCGGTGGATCCGGAGGAGACCGATCCCAACTCCGCGGACACCGACCAGGGCGGCGTGCTGGACGGGGTGGAGCGGCAGGGGACCTCCAATCCGCTGGATGGAGACGACGACTACGGGGTCCGCGGCGGGGGCTGTGCCTCCACCGGGAGCGGACCGCTGTGGTGGATGGGGTTGCTGGTGCTGGGGCTGATGCGGAGGAAGAGACTGGCCGGGCTGCTGCTGGCGGGCGCCTCCTCCGCGGTGCTGGCCCAGCCGGTGCTGTCCACCGCCATCGATCTGCAGCAGCTCAAGCCGGCGCCGGGCGCGGACGCGATCCTGGGCCTGCACGGCGCGGGGCTGGATCCCCACCTGGGATGGCGCGCGGGGCTCTTCCTCAGCTACGGCGCCAACCCGCTGACCCTGGTGGTCACCGCCAACGATCAGCCGGTGCGTCAGGTGATCAGCGGCCAGGCCACCGCGGATCTCCTGGGCGCGATCTCGCTGTGGGACCGATTGGAGATCGGTCTGGCGTTGCCAGTCAGCTACCAGCTCAGCGACGGGCTCAGCCTGGGGGCCGGCACTACCGCCATCGCCCCTGCCGGGGTGGGCGACCTGCGGCTGGTCCCGAAGGTGAAGCTGCTGGAGGCCTTTGGACTGCGGCTGGGGGCGGTGGCCGAGGTCTCTGCGCCCACCGGCGCGGCGGATGCGTTCCTGGGCTCCGGTGGCTTCTCGGCCCGGCCCCGGCTGGTGGCGGACTGGGCGCCGCTGCCCGCGTTCCGGGTGCTGGTCAATGGCGGCGCCAACCTGCGCGCTCCGCAGCGGTTGTTGAACCTGGTGGTGGGCCATGAGGCGACCTATGGCGCGGCGGTGGAGGGGGCACTTCCCTGGGCGGGCCTGCAGCTGGCGGCGGGAGTCGCCGGAGCGGTGGGGCTGTCGACAGGCGCCTCCGCCAATCACCCGCTGGAGTTGCTGGCCTCCGCGCGGCTTCCGCTGGGCAGGCACTTCCAGCTGACGGTGGGAGGCGGCGCCGGAGTGGGCAGCGGCTATGGAACGCCCAGCTACCGGATGCTGGCGGCCTTCTCCTACCAGAGCGCCCGTGGAGTCGCGCTGGAGCTTCCGCCTCCTCCGGCGGTGGTGACCCCGGTGGATCCGGATCCGGATCGCGACGGGATCCCCAGCACGGTGGACGAGTGTGACGACAAGCCCGAGACCCGCAACGACTTCCGGGACGAGGATGGTTGTCCCGACACCCTGCCCGGTGAGAACGCAGGGCCGGTGGTCAAGGACCAGGACAAGGATGGGGTGCTGGACGACCAGGACCTGTGCCCGGGGCTGCCTGGAGAGGCGGATGAGGATGGCTGCCCGCCAGACGACGACAACGATGGGATCGTGAACCCGCTGGACCTGTGCCCGACCCGCAAGGAAGTGATCAACGGGTTCGAGGATGAGGACGGGTGTCCGGACAAGCTTCCAAGACAGAACACGCGCCGCCGCCGCTAGTTTGGCATAGCGGCGCGTCGGTGTAGAATTACGTCCTACGCGCAGCACTTCGATCTTCGTACCTTCAGACACGCGCGGCTGAACGTTGCAGGTGAGTCCGGGGGGACTGCCGTGGCCGAAGTGATGGGTGCGCAAGCGCCGGTGTACGTCCTGTTGGTGGAGGACGACGTGGAGATCCGCGAGCTGCGCTCTGTGCTGGAGGGGCGAGGCGCGGTCGTGCACACCGCCCAGAACGCCGAGCAGGCCTTCGCCCAGCTGGCGCACGAACCGGTCGAGGTGGTGATCGCTGGACTGCACCCAGGCCCCGAGGGCGTGCTCTCCTTGCTGCAGCGGATGGATTCCTCCGGGCTCGCTCCGCCGGTGGTGGTGGTCGGCGGAAAGGGTGGACTGGGCGCGGCGTTGGTCGCCCTGCGGGCAGGCGCCTACGATCTGCTGACCCTGCCGACGGACTCGGAGTTGCTGTGGGCCGCCGTCCACCGGGCCCGGGAACACCACCGGTTGCGCCGGGAGGTTCATCGGCTCCGGCAGTCGACCCACGGCGGCTCCCCGCTGGAAGGGGTGAATGGCAAGAGCCCCGCCGAGCTGCTCCCGCTGGCCGAGCTGGAACGCCGCTACATCCTGCGGGTCCTGGACGCTGTGGGGGGGAACAAGGCCCTGGCGGCCCGGGTGCTCCAGCTGGACCGGACCACCCTCTACCGGAAGCTGGAACGCTATGGCCTGGGTGCACGTGGCGCGCCGCGTTGAGGGGAGAGGCGCGAAACAGACGCGCGTTGAAACGACGGGAAGTGGGTGCTAGTCCCCGACCCCATGGCGACGCAGGCAGGTGGCATCACCTACGCGCTCGACTTCGAGCGTCCGCTCCTGGAGCTGGAGAAGAAGATCGACGAGCTCAAGGCCCTCTCCTCGACGGGCTCGGTGGATTTCCGATCCGAGATCGCGAAGCTGGAGAAGAAGGCCAAGAAGCTCCAGACGGAGATCTTCACCGATCTGTCCCGTTGGCAGGTCGCGCAGCTGTCCCGGCACAACGCGCGGCCCTACTTCCTGGACTACGTGAAGTACCTGTTCACCGACTACAACGAGCTGTGCGGTGATCGGCTGTTCGGCGAGGACCCGTCGATCATCGGCGGCTTCGCCCGGCTGGACGGCCAGCCGGTGATGCTGATCGGCCACCAGAAGGGCCGCAACACCAAGGAGAACATGGCGCGGAACTTCGGGATGCCGCGCCCCGAGGGCTACCGCAAGGCCAAGCGGCTGATGGAGCTGGCCGAGCGCTTTGGCCGCCCGATCTTCACCTTCGTGGACACCCCCGGCGCCTACCCTGGAATCGGCGCCGAGGAGCGCGGCCAGGCGGAGGCGATCGCCAAGAACCTGGAGGTGATGGGCGGGTTGAAGGTGCCGATCATCTCCACCGTGATCGGCGAGGGCGGCTCGGGTGGCGCGCTGGCGATCGGGATGGGGAACCGGGTGCTGATGATGGAGAACAGCGTCTACTCGGTGATCAGCCCCGAGGGCTGCGCCTCCATCCTCTACCGGGACGCCAGCAAGGCGGCCAAGGCGGCGGATGCGATGAAGATCACCGCCAAGGACCTGCTGGGGATGAAGATCATCGACGAGGTGGTCTCCGAACCTCCCGGCGGCGCCCACCGCGATCCGGCGCGCACCGCCGAGACCCTGGGGCGTGCCTTGCGCAAGCACCTGGCCTCCCTCAAGGGGCTCAAGCCCGACGGGCTGGTCGCCGACCGGTACGCCAAGTTCCGCGCCATGGGCGCGTTCCTGGGCAAGTAGGGATCCATGAAGCCCCGTCCGTTCATCGTCGCCATCGACGGCCCCGCCGGAGCGGGGAAGTCCTCGGTCTCCAAGCTGCTGGCCCGCAGGTTGGGGTTCTCCCTGGTGGACACCGGCGCCATCTACCGCTGCGTGGCGCTGATCTCCCTGCGCCGCGGCATCCCCTTCGACGACGACGCCGCGCTGGAGCAGCTGCTCAGCGATCTGCATCTGAACTTCGAGGTGGTGGGGGAGGAGAACCGGGTGATCCTGGATGGACAGGACGTCTCCTCGGAGATCCGCACCCCCGAGATCTCGATGGGGGCCTCCAAGGTCTCCGGCCGCCCGGTGGTCCGTGCCGGCCTGCTGGCGCTGCAGCGTCGGCTGGCCCTGGAGTCGGCCGCCGGCGCAGTGCTGGAGGGTCGGGACATCGGCACCGTGGTCTTCCCGGACGCGGACCTGAAGTTCTTCCTGGACGCCGATCCCACCATCCGCGCCCGCCGCCGCTTCGAGGAGCTGTTCCAGAAGGGCGTGGAGAGCTCGCTGCAGGACGTGCTGACCGATCAGACCCAGCGCGACAAGCAGGACTCGGCGCGAGAGGTGGCCCCGCTCAAGCCCGCCGACGACGCGGTGCGGGTGGACTCCAGCTCGATGCCGCTCTCGGAAGTGGTCACCTCGATGGAGAAGGACGTCCGCGCCAGGATGAAGGCGCTGGGCAGGGGCTGAACGCGGCGCTGGGGGTTACTGCTGGAACCAGCGCAGCATTGCCTCCAGGTGCTGACGGTCGGTCTCGTCGAAGGTGCTCAGGAACTCCGAGTCCACGTCGAACACCGCGATCAGCTCCCGGTCGCGGCCGAACACCGGGACCACGATCTCCGACTTTGAACGGCCGTCGCAGGTGATGTGCCCGGGGAACTTGTCCACCTCCGGCACCACCACCGTCTCGCCCCTGCGCGCTGCGGTTCCGCAGACGCCCTTGCCGAAGGGGATCTCCAGGCAGCCCAGCGTCCCCTGGTAGGGGCCGACCCTGAGCAACTGGCCAGGTTTCGCCACCCGGTAGAAGCCGGTCCACAGATGCCCGAAGGCGTGATGGACCATGCAGCTGATGGTGGCCATTCCCGCGATCGGATCGTCGATCCCCTCCAACACCGAACGCACCTGGGCACTCAGCTGGCGGTACGCCTCCGCCTTGGGAACGCCACGCAGATCCAGGGTCTCTTCGGCCATGGGCCGCTACATAACCGGTTTCGTGAGCGGCGGCCCCTCGGCCTGCTTGCGCGCCAGGAGGTGGCCCACCGAGGCGATGGTCCGCATGCGCACCCGTGCTTTTCCGCCCGGCGGGCGGATTCGCGCGACAGTCGAGCCCTGCTTTCCCACCCGGCAGG
Source organism: Myxococcaceae bacterium (assembly GCA_036675345.1). GTDB lineage: Bacteria > Myxococcota > Myxococcia > Myxococcales > Myxococcaceae > JALYOC01. The sequence continues at coordinate 435,928 of JAKFFE010000017.1, read as the reverse complement.
CGGTCTTGTTACCGTCGCGGCGTGACCCCGCTCCTGCTCGACGCCACCACCTCCGTCCTGGTCCTCACCGGGGCGGGCATCTCCGCCGAGAGCGGCATCCCCACCTTCCGGGGCATCGATGGCCTGTGGGAGAACCACCCGGTGGAGGAGGTGGCCTCGCCCGAGGGCTTCCGCGCCGATCCAACCTTGGTGTGGCGCTTCTATTCGCAAAGGCGCGTGGCGGCCCGCACCGTCCAGCCCAACCCCGGGCACCGGGCGCTGGTGGATCTGGAACAGCGGCTGGGCGATCGCTTCCTGCTCGCCACGCAGAACGTGGACGGGCTGCACCGCAAGGCCGGCTCGCAGCGGCTGATGGAGATGCACGGGCAGCTGTTCACCTCGCGCTGCTCGCGTTGTGCCCGTCCCCCGTTCCACGACGAGAAGGCCTACGACCTGCCGCCGCGCTGCGAGGTCTGCGGAGAGGGCCTGCTGCGACCGCACATCGTCTGGTTCGGCGAGTCGCTGGACGAGGGGGACCTGGAGCGGATCCACCGGTTCCTGATCCAGGCCCGGACGGGGAGGGTGGTGTTCCTGGCAGTGGGGACCTCCGGCGCGGTGTTCCCGGCCGCAGGGCTGGTGGACCTCGCGCGCCAGGCCCGCGCCGAGACCTGGCTGGTCAACGCGGATCCGGCGGAGAACGTGGGCCGGTTCGATCACTTCGTTCAGGGCAAGGCCGGAGAGCTGCTTCCCGCGCTGTTGGCGGGCTGAACGCATAGGGCCAGTGACCCCGGCCCGATTCCGGTTCCCGCTGCGAACCGGGTTTGAGCTCGTAGACGAAGGCTTGAACTCACGGGCCGGTAGGCCGCTCGTGGCCTCCTGGCCGGCTGTGCTGTTCGCCCTGGCCCCGGTGGGTTCCGGGCGCGGGCTTCCCGGGGACGCGGTCGCACATCGTCTCGTCCCCCAGGGCACAGGCGCGGCTGAACAGTCCCTGCGCCCGCTGCGAGTCCCTCTGCACCCCGTGACCCACCGCATAGAGCGATCCGGCGTTGGCGCAGCCCAGGGAGTTCCCTCCGGTGCAGCCGCGCTCGTACAGCGAGGCGGCCAGGCGGGGATCCCGCTCCAGCCCATCGCCGTTCTCCGCCGCCCAGCCCAGGTTCACGCAGCCGTTCGGATCCCCCTGCTGGCAGGCCCGGCGGAACAGCGGGGCCGCCTCGCCCAACTGAGGCGGGACGGCCCGGCCCTCGCGGATCATCGCTCCCAGGGTGGTGCAGGCCCGGGCCTCGCCGTCCTCGCAGGCCTGGCCGAACAGCAGCGCGGCGGCGGACTCGTCCTTGTCAACCCCGCGGCCCTGCACCAGCAGCACCGCGAAGTTGGAGCAGCCCATGGAGACCCCGTGATCGCAGGCCCGGCGGTACAGCTCGGCCGCCAGCTTCTCGTCCTTCGCGGTCCCGATCCCGTGCTCGTAGGTCCAGGCCAGGTCGTTACACCCCTGGGCATCAAAGCCGTCGCAGGCCCGCACGAAGTGACGGAAGGCCAGCGCCTCGTTCCGGGCCAGGCCCTGACCCTGCAGATAGACCACGCCCAGGTTGGTACACGCCGGCGCGCTGCCGCCCGAGCAGGCCCGGTCATACAGCTGGTTGGCGCGCGCGCGGTCCACCTCCACCCCGCGGCCCTGCGCGAACAGCAGCGCCAGGTTGTAGCAAGCCTGCGGATGACCCTCGTCGCAGGCCCGCTGGTACAGCACCGAGGCCAGCCGTTCGCTCTTGGCCACTCCCCGACCGGTCTCCAGCTGATAGCCCATCGCCGCGCACTGGACCGGCTTGCCCTGGCACGACTCCAGATAGGGCCGGGCCTCGAACTGCAGGGTCGCATCCTCCGAGGGCGGGACCGCGGCGGCGGACACTCCGACCAGGGCCAGCAGCGCCCCGATCCGGGTCTTCCTCCACCTCGCAGTCAGCCACCGCATCCGCCACCTCCAGGACGGCCAGTTAGAGGCCACTGACCCCAGGGTGTGACAGCAGGTGCCCGATACCGGGCAGGGGTGTCAGCTGGGGGCTGACTGGTCGCCTGGAGAGTCCGCGGCCGGCTTCTCCGGAGGTGAAGCCTTGGTCTCCGGGACCTTGGCGGCCGGCTTCTCCGGAGATGAAGCCTTGGTCTCCGGGGCCTTGGCGGCCGGCTTCTCCGGAGATGAAGCCTTGGTCTCCGTGACCTTGGCAGCCGTCTTCTCGGGAGACGCAACCGGGGTCTCCGGGACCTTCGCGTCCGTCGGCCTGGGCTTGGCCGCTGCCTCTGCCGGCTTCTGCTCGGGCTCAGGGGGGGCCTTCCCCTCGGCGGGCGCTCGCTTGTTCATCTTGTAGCGGGCCGCCGCGCTGTCGACGATCCGGCCGATCAGCTGGGTGTAGCTGACCCCCCGCTCCTGGGCACCCAGGGCCATCTCGGAGGTCGCCTCCAGATACGGGTTGGGATTGACCTCCAGGATGTACGGCTCATTGGCGGCGGACACCCGGAAGTCGATGCGCGCGTAATCCCGCAGCTTCAAGGCGCGGTAGGTGAGCAGGGCGGCGCGCTCCATGCGCGAGCGCAGCTCTTCGCTGATGTCCTTGGCGATCACCAGCCGGGGCGAGTCCTTGGTCTCCGGGCCGAACTTCACCTCCCGGGTGGCGATCTGCGGCTTGTGGGCGTCCCAGGCAGCGCCGAAGTCCAGCTCCACGATCGGAAGGATCTCCGGGCGGGCGGTCTCGCCGATCACCCCCACGTACATCTCGCGCCCCTCAATGTACTCCTCGGCCAGGGCGTCGTCGTCCAGCTCCTTGCGGATGTCGCGCACCCGCTTGGTCAGCCCCTCCCAGTCCCGCACCAGGGTCAGCCCGATCGAGGCATCCGACTTCGCCGGCTTCACGATCAGCGGAAAGCTGAGGTTCCCGCGGGTCTCGAAGGTGATCCCATCAAAGGTCGCGAAGCGCGGGGTCTGGATCTGGTGGTAGTCCAGAAGCTGCTTGGTGAGGATCTTGTCCTGCGCCAGCAACAGCCCGGTGGTGCCCGAGCCGGTGAAGCGGTGGCGCGCCAGCTCCAGCAGCGCGGCGATGTTCACCTCCAGCCGGTAGTCCTCGGCGAAGGTCTCGCAGACGTTGAACACCAGATCGCACTTCGCCTTCTCGATCCGGCTGAGCACGTCCCGGACGCTCTCATCCACCGGCACCGTCACCGGCTCGTGGCCCAGCTCGCGCAACGAGTTGCTCAGCTGACCGACCACCGCGTCTTCCGTCTCGCCGGCGGGCAGGTAGTGCAGCACGGCGATCCGGTAGGCGGCGGGGGAGGCGCTCATTGCGCCCCAATCTAGGGCCCACCTCGCGAGGCGTCACCCCGCGCCGAGCCGATCAGTCCTCGAAGAAGCGGTCGGTGTAGAGGAAGTTCATCGCCAGCGTGGTCAACAGCGCGGTCAGCTGGGTCAGGTACTCGCGCGTCTTCTGGATGTGGATGGTCAGGTGCAGCGCCACCACCCGCTCGATCATGTGGTCCAAGAGCGCCTTGACCACCGGGCGGCCGACCCCGGAGTAGCGGGTGACCGCCTGCAGCAGCGACTGGGTCTCGGCGCGCAGCAGGGTCTCGGCGTCGATCGGCGCCGAACCGGCGCGCTCGAAGAGGTGCAGCAGATAGGCGTCGAACTGCTCGGTGAGCTGGAGATCAATCTTCTCCTCCAGCTTCCGCTGCTTGTAGTGATCGAGGACCGTCTCCTCCATCTCGCTCACGTCCGCGTCGCGGGCATCCAGGGTGACCGGCGCCGGCAGCTGGCCGACCCGCTGGAGGGTCTCGTCCACGTACACCAGCTTCTTGAGCGCGCCCCAGCCCTGGTAGCGGCGCTGCCAGTCCGAGCCGGGGGTCAGCCAGACGGCGAAGGTCTCGGCGAAGTCCTCGTCCGGGTGCTTCTGCGCGTACCACCCGGAGATGTGGATCACGTACTTCCGGGAGAAGGGCTTGGCCTTGTAGTCGTCGTGGTACGGCTTGCCGTAGTCACCGAACAGCTTCTTCCACTCCTCGGTGTCGTACAGCTGGTACGCGTAGTTCAGCGCGTGTCCGGCCTCGTGGCGCAGGTACATCATGATCTCCTGCTCCGACTCCACGCCGCCGTAGAACTCCTCCTCCAGCGAGTGCAGCTTGGGATCCGCCAGATAGAAGGGGATCCCGATCACCGGCACCCCGGAGGGGCAGCCCCACTGATCCGACAGGTAGCACTGGGGTCGAAAGGCGATCCCTTTGGACTCCAGCTCCGCGTAGAGGGTGTTGATGTGCTTCTGCAGCGGGGTGTGGGCCAGGTGCAGCTGCAGGTCCTTGATCTTCGCCCGCAGCAGGGTCTCCCGGTCCGGCAACATCGGCTGACGCGCTTCGCGAGCCTCGGGAGGCTTCTCTCGAAACAGGATCGGGGTGGGAACCCCAGTCTGCGGTCCGGTATCCACGGGCACTGGCACTGTAGTTAAGGATCCCGGCGAGTAAATTCATGCCCGCAATGGAGGCCGTCCCGACCTCCAAGTGCCTGGATTCAAATGGATATTGGGGCGCAAACGGTCGCCTGCCCGGCGGGGCACCGGACGTGCCATCCCCCCTGAGGCTGCCCAGGGAGGCGCCCCCGGCTACTCGAAGATCGGGATGTCCTCGGTCTTCTTCTTGCGGCCCCCGCCGGTGGGCGCCGTCTTCTGCAGCGCCACGTCCACCAGGAAGGCGTCCCCCACCACCGAGTTAAGATCCACGGTGCGGGTGGTGGCGGTGTGTCCCTCCAGCTTGAAGGTGAAGGGGTGGATGCCGCTGCGTCCCAGCGACAGCTCCAGTGGGGTCTTGCCGCGGTAGACCTCACCCTCGAAGACCTCGGCGCCCTCGGGGGAGGAGGTCAGCTTCACCGACAGGCTGGTGGGGGCCGGCCGGGGCGGATCCAGGGAGATCACCTGGGGCGCGGGCTCGGCCACCGGGGACGGGCTGTCCTGCCGGGTGACCGCGAAGCCCACCGCGCCGCCGATCAGGATCACCGCCACGCCCACCACCAGGGGGATCGCCAGCGACGCCTTCTGGTGGGCGGGCGCGGCCACCGGCGGCTGGGACCGCCCACGCGCCGGATGGTCCGGAGAGGTGGGCCGGTTGCGCCGGTTCCCCGAGGAGAGGGTGGCGTTGGGATCCGCCTCCACGATGATGTTGGAGGGCTGCTTGGAGGAGGGCGTCTTGCCGCTGCGACGGGAGTCAGAGCCGCTGTTCGACTCCCGGCCGACGCCGCCGTCGTTGAAGGGCAGCGCGTCCAGCTCTGCGTCGGAGAGGGAGGCGGTCGCCGCGTGCAGCTCGTCGATGAACTCCTCGGTGGACTGGTGGCGGTCCACCTTCTCCGCGGCCAGACCCTTGCGGAGGAACTCTTCGATCCCCTTGCCCACCGGAGCCCCCTGACGGCGGGTGGCCACCGGCGGCAGCGACTGGGTCAGCGCCGCCTGCAGCGCCTTGCGCACCGTGTTCGCCCCGAACGGGGAGGAGCCAGTGAGGCAGTAGTAGAGGACCCCGGTCAGCGAATAGAGATCGCTGCGCGCGTCCACCGCCTCGCCGCCGGCCTGCTCGGGCGGCATGTACTGGGGGGTGCCCAGCACCTGGCCGGTGGAGGTCAGCTGCTCGTCCTCCTCCTGCTCCAGGGCCTTCACCAGCCCGAAGTCCAGGATCTTCACCAGGTCCTGCCGGTTGACGGTGGAGACCAGCAGGTTGTGCGGCTTGAGATCCCGGTGCACCACCTGCTGATGGTGGGCCAGCTGCAGCCCGTTGGCGGTCTGCTCGATGATCTCCCTCGCCCGGCGCAGGGACATCGGCCCCTCGCGCTTGACGATCTGCTTGAGGCTCTCGCCCTCCACCAGCTCCATCACGAAGAAGCAGGTGCCGTCTTCGGCCCGGCCGAAGTCGAAGATGGTGATGATGTTCGGGTGGACCAGCCGGCTGGCGGTCTCCGCCTCCCGGCGGAAGCGTTCGAAGAACTGGGGCGCGGCCGCCAGGCTGGGGTGCAGCGTCTTGAGCGCCACCGCCCGGCGCATCGACATCTGGGTGGCGCGGAACACCATCCCCATCCCGCCCATCCCCAGCACCGATTCGATCTGGTAGCGGCCGTCCATCGTCTTGCCGATGTAGAGGCCGGGGCAGGGGTGATCAGGACCCTGGGTACTTCCGCAGAGCGGGCAAGGTGGATGCTGGGTCGCCATGTGAGGCGTCGAGTATAGGCCCCCGGAGGAGGGGGAGGGCAGGGGGACGTTTCCGCGTTTTGAAACCGACGGCCCGCCCGCCTGCCTGGCACGCGCTTCCGGAGGTGAGATCTCCCCGCCGGCGGGTTATGTCCGGCGCCCCCTATGAGCGTCGTCACCGTCTCCGGACTCAGCCTCTCCTACGGCAAGAAGACCCTCTTCGATGATGAGAGCTTCGCCATCGGCCCCCACGACCGGATCGGTCTGGTGGGTGCCAATGGCACCGGCAAGTCGTCCCTGATCAAGATCCTGGCCGGAGTGGTCAAGGCGGACAGCGCCGACATCCGCTTCGCCCGCAAGGCCAAGGCCGGCTACCTGCCCCAGGACATCGCCGGGCTCCCCGCCGGGAACCTGATCGACTCGGTGCTCAGCTCGGTCCCCGGACGGGAGGAGCTGGACCAGCGGCTCAAGGCGCTGGAGGAGGCGCTGCCCAAGCTGGAGGGTGACGACCAGATGGAGTGCGCCCAGGAGCTGGCAGACGTGCTGGAGTCGATCGAGCACTTCGACGACCACTACGGCCGCCACCACGCCGAGCGGATCCTGCTGGGCCTGGGCTTTCGCCCCGAACAGTTCGAGAAGCCGGCCTCCACCCTCTCCGGAGGTTGGCGGATGCGCGCCGCGCTGGCCTCGCTGCTGCTGCAAGATCCGGAGCTGCTGCTGCTGGACGAGCCCACCAACCACCTGGACGTGCCGACCCTGACCTGGTTCGACGGGTTCTTGAAGAAGTCGCGCAAGGCGATGGTGCTGATCTCCCACGACCGGGACTTCCTCAACCGGCAGATCAACCGGGTGCTGTCCCTGGAGGTGGAGGGGCTGCGCAGCTACACCGGCAACTACGACCAGTACAAGAAGCTGCGGGCCGCCGAGGCGGAGCTGCTGCACGCGGCCTCCGAGAAGCAGGCCGCCCGCCGCGCCGAGCTGGAGGAGTTCATCAACCGCTTCGGGGCCAAGGCCAGCAAGGCGGCGGCCGCCAAGAGCAAGCAGAAGCTGTTGGACAAGATGGACGAGGTGACCCTGCTGGAGGAGCGGGCCAAGGTGAACTTCCGCTTCCCGGAGGTGGACCGCTCCGGCCGCGAGGTGGTGACCCTCAAGAACATCCACAAGGCCTACGGCAACCACGTGATCTACCGGGGCCTGTCCGCCACCGTGGAGCGGGGAGCGCGGATCGCGGTGGTGGGCGCCAACGGCGCCGGCAAGACCACCCTGCTCAAGCTGGTGGCAGGCGAGATCACCGCCGACTCCGGGGAGTCCTTCCTGGGGCACAACGTCTCGCTGGGCTACTACGCGCAGCACCACGCGGAGAAGCTGGACCACAAGTCCACCATCCTGGCGGAGATCATGCGGCTGGTGCCGGACAAACCGCAGAGCCACGTGCGCGCGATCCTGGGCGCGTTCCTCTTCACCGGGGACGACGTGGAGAAGCAGATCGGGGTGCTCTCCGGAGGAGAGCGGGCCCGGGTGGCGCTGGCCAAGCTGCTGTTGATCCCCTCCAATCTCTTGTTGATGGACGAGCCCACCAACCACCTGGATCTGGACTCCTCCGAGATGCTGATCGAGGCGCTGAAGAGCTACAGCGGCACCTTGATGTTCGTCTCCCACAACCGCAGCTTCGTGAACCAGCTGGCCAACCAGGTGTGGGACGTGCGCGACGGCGGGGTGGTGGTCCATCCCGGCAACCTGGACGACTACCTGCACCACGAGGGGCTGCAGGCGGAGAAGGCGGAGAAGGCTGCCTCGCAGGTGGTCAGCGCGGCAGCAGCGGCGGATCGCTCCGGGCTTCCGGAGAAGGAGCGCAAGCGGTTGGAGGCGGAGGCCCGCCAGAAGCGCAGCTCGGTGGAGGGACCGCTGCGCAAGGAGATCTCCAGGTTGGAGGGGCAGATCTCGGCGCTGGAGACCAAGCTGGCGGAGGACGAGGCGGCCCTCGCCGATCCGGCGCTCTACAACGACTTTGCCAAGGCCAAGCCGTTGATGGACGCGCACCGCGGACGGAAGGGCGAGCTGGAGGCCCTGTACGCGAAGTGGGAGGACGCCAGCAGCCGTCTGGCCGAAGCCCTCCGGTAGTCCCTAGCGCCTGCGCTGGAGCAGGTAGTCCCGGGCCCGTCGCAGCTGTTCGCGCTGCTCCTCGGCCACTCGCACCAGGTCCACCGCCACCCCGTCGTAGCGGGAGCGGTCCCGCTCCTTGAGCTGGGCCTGGAACGCAGCCTCGATCACCGAGGCCGGGGCGTTGGGTGTCACCCCCAGCAGGGTGGCCGCGGCCTGGCGGCGCTCTGCGGCCATCTCTGCGGAGGCATTCCCCAGATGGGCCGCCAGCCGCGCCTCCTCGTTCTTGTTCCTCCCGAAGGAGAAGTGAGACCGGGGCGCGAACCAGGCGGCCACGCCCAGCACCAGCGCCAGTGGCAGTCCCCACAGCACCAAGAGACGCCGACGCTGCTCGTCGTCCAGCATCCCCAGGGTGATGTCCGACTCCACCCGGTCTCCCTGCACCGGGGCCATCGCCTCCTGGCGCAGGAGGGCCAGCTGGGATTCGGAGTACGCGGAGTAGGAGGTACGCGCGGGACCGAATTGATAGCCCCAGCCGGCCAGCGTGGCCAACGAACCCAGGAAGAGGAGGAGTCGAAGCACGGGCGCAGTCTAGTAGCGGCCGCCCCCGGTGGCGGAGACGATCGCCGAGAGGATCCGGTTCTCCACGCCCCACACCGCGCGGTTGAGGCCCTTGATCCCCGCGCCGCGCAGGTAGTCGGTGAAGTCGTGCAGCGCGGTGGACCGCTGCATCCGCCCGGTCTTGGGCGCGTAGAGCAGCGGAGTGCCGGGGGCCCCGGTCATCCCCAGATCGGGAGTGGCCTCGGAGAGCGCGGCCGGGTCGATCCCGGTGACCGCGGAGAGCAGGTCCACGGTGAAGTGGTGGGAGGGCTTGCTCCGCGCATCGGGGATCCGCCGCAGCACCTCGGCGCGGGTGGCCGGATCCGAGGCCAGCTGATCCAGGGTGACCTGGCTCATCGCCAGCAGCTGGTCGTTGGTCACGTGGCGGTTCTCGAGGATGGCGCGGGTGAACAGGCTCTCCACCGTGTCCCCCTTGATCGTCACCGTGGACTGCCGGGCCCGGTTCAGCATCCCCTCGATGGCCCGGCCGATCTCGGTGTCCGGCCCACCGCGAAAGCTCCACGAGGTGGTCGCGGTCCGGGGGGCGGGTGCCGTCTCGAACACATCCGCCGCCACGGTCAGCGGTCGGACCGGCGTCTGAGGCTGGACCGCGAGAGCGCTGCGGGCGAGGACCGGAGACCGGAAGGAGATGGGAGTCACGACCGATTATCAGCACCACGCATGGGGAGTTTCGGGGGCATTAGGTATTCTCGCGCTCTGAGAAATCGGTTCTCGCCCATGCACCTGGCCGTCACCACTTCCGACCGCAGCGATCCCGAACTGAGACAGCGCGCGCAGGCCGCCGCCCGGGAGGTGGGGGTCGAGTACGTGGAGCGCACCCACAAGACCCCGCTGGGCGCGTTGCTGGAGGAGGGCCGGGAGGCGGTGGTGGTGTTCGAGGCCACCGCGGTCTCGCTGGTGGATCGCGAGGGCACGTTGCGGTTCTCGCCCGGGTTGGCCCACCTGCGAATCAAGCAACTGGATCGAGGGGTCCGCGAGGACATGCTGGTGCGGCACGCGCGGCTGCAGGAGGGCGACGCGGTGCTGGATTGCACGGTGGGCCTGGCCGCCGACGCCCAGGTGGCCGCCCGGCTGGTGGGGACGACCGGGTCGGTCACCGCGCTGGAGAAGAGCCCGGGGCTGTACTTGCTGGTCCGTCACGGGCTGGGGCTCCTTCCCCGCCATCCGGCCGCCGGGCTTCTCCGGGTCTTGCACGCGGATGCCGCCGACTACCTGCGCGACGCGCCCGACGGCGCCTTCGACGTGGTGCTGATCGATCCGATGTTCGAGCGCGAGCGGAAGTCCTCGGCCGCCTTCGAATCCCTGCGGCGGCACGCCGACTACTGGCAACTCACCGCAAAGACGGTGCGCGAGGCACAGCGGGTGGCGCGCCGCTCGGTGGTGATCAAGGCGTCCCGCTATTCATCGGATCTGAAGAAGCTGGGCCTGAAGGCGGAGCCCGCGCGCCCCGGCGCCACCGTGCTGTGGGCGGTGCTGCCCGCTCAGGGCGCCCAGAGCGTCTGAAGCGGCCACCCGATCTGGATGAACGGCTCCGGCTGCACGGACGCGTCGCCGGAGGACTTCCCCAGCAGTCGATAGGTCTCCGCCTCCAACCGGTAGACCTCCAGCGTCCTCGCCAGCGGATCGATCAGCCAGGCATGAGCAATCCCCGCCCGCGCGTAGATCGGCAGCTTCTTCTTCCGATCCAGAGTCAGGGTGGCGGGAGAGAGGACCTCGCAGATCCAGTCCGGGGCCACTTTGAAATGGGCCACGTTCTCCAGCTTCGGCATCCGCTCCCGGCGCCACCCGGCCAGGTCGGGGACCAGCACATGCCCCAGGAGGTGAAGCTCCGGTTCATCCAGGAGCAACCAGCCTCCGGGGGCGGTGCCATCGCCATAATGGGTGCCCAGGATCACGCCCAGCCGGGAGCTGGCATAGGCATGGAGGGAGGCCGGACGGGGACTGGCGTACAACTCCCCAGAGACGATCTCCCCCACGTACTGGGGCGGCAGTGCCTCCAGGTCGTAGTAGGTGCCGTCGGGCTTGGGCTTCACCTCGCTCACCCCGGGATCATGCCCACCGGGTCTGACGGCTGCAATTCAGCGCTGCTCGGAGGCGCTCCACCGGGACAGCTGCTCGGACGGACTGGGCTTGGAGTCCGGCTCACCTGCCGCGGCCAGCACCTCGGCGGGAGGGATGGACCGGCCCTGGTGACGGAACACGATCCGGATCCCGGCCCAGGTGTGCACCACCCCCTGGCGTTCGAACCGGTGCTCCACCCACAGCCACTTGTTGTCCCAGTCGGCGAGCCGGGTGGTGATCTCGTACGCCTGGAACGGCTTGAGCTCGCGGCGGAACTGCACCGAGGAGGAGGCGGCCACCGGGTACCACTTGTGCCGGGTGGCGACCTTGAACAGCCCGGTGCGCAGCGAGTGATCGAACCGCGCGAAGTCCATCAAGGTCAGGTAGCGACCGTTGTTGACGTGCAGGTACGGATCGATGTCGGTGGGCCACACCCGCGACGGCAGCCGGGCCTCGCCCAGCAGGGGCACCCGGGAGCGGAGGGTGCTGCCCACCGCGGTCTGCGCCAGCTTGGCGAGATAGCCGGTCAGCATCGGCGGGTGGGGACTACCCCGCCTGGTAGATGGCGTAGATCGCCAGCCAGGCCATCGCCAGCATGATCACGAAGGCGATGATCGCCACCCGGTCGAACATCCGCAGCGACTTGCGGCCCGAGGCCAGGCCCCAGGTCCAGGCCACGCCGGAGATCCCGTTGGCCAGGTGGTAGCAGACCGCCAGCGTCCCCAGCAGGTAGACCACCAGGGTGGGCCCGTGGTGCCGCATCTCCTGGGCGATCTCGGCGAAGGTCTCCGCCTGTCCGCGCACCAGCCGGGGCTGCAGCATCGCCAGCCACAGGTGGGCGCCGATGAAGCCCAGCGCGCCGACCGCGGTGACCCGCTGCAGGATGTACTTGAAGTTGTTGTAGGTGTTGTACCGCTGGTTGTTGGGCCGCGTGGTGAACAGCCGCTGGATGCCCCACACCGCGTGCAGCGCCAGCGGCAGCAGCACCATGAACACGGTCAGCCCGTGGGCCACCGGGTTCGGATGGTGGGTGACCGCGGTCTGCCACGCCTGGGCACCCTGGAACGCCGCCAGGTTGTCCCACAGGTGGTTCACCGTCCATACGCCCAACGGCAGGATGGAGAGGAACGAGGCGAGGCGGGTCCACAGGATGGAATTCGCGCTCTTCGCAGCGGGCTCAACGGCAGGGGAAGCAGTGGTGGAGGTCGCCATGTTCGAGAGGCGTTTTCGCGCAATGGCCCCCAGCGCGCAAAACAAAACGTCCAGGGCCACTGCAATAGCGAACGGCGTCGATTAGGAGGGCTGCGCCTTTTGCCGGCGCTTGTCCTTCCGGGAGGTCCGACGCTCCCCCTCCGGAGGAAGGGCAGGCAGCGGGGTGGCCAGGGCCGGCGCCATCAAGGTGCCCGGATAGGGAGTGCCGGCCTCCGGGAACGACGGCAGGGGGACGGGCTCGGTCAGGGGCAGGGCGGGCATCCGGATCACGAAGGTGGAGCCTTCCCCGGACTTGCTCTGCACCGAGATGTTCCCCCCGTGGTTCTTGATGATCCGCTGGCTGATCGCCAGCCCCAGCCCGGTGCCCTTCTGCTTGGTGGTGAAGAAGGGGATGAAGATGTTCTGCTGCTGTTCTTCCGGGATGCCGGGGCCGGTGTCGGTGACCGACAGCTCCACCTGCTCGTGTCCGCGGATCTCCCCGAAGCGATCCGGGCGCTGGGTGCGCAGGGTGATCTTCCCCGGGCTGTCGCCCAGCGCCTGCAGCGCGTTCTGCACCAGGTTGATCAGCACCTGCTTGAGCTGTTCGGCGTCGGCCTCCACCCGGTTCAGCGGCTCCACCAGCTCGGTGTGCAGCTCCACCTGCGCGGGCATCTCGGTCTGGATCAACCGCAGGGTGCGGGTGACCACCTCGTTGAGGTCGGTGGGCCCGAAGTTCTGCTTGAGCGGCCGCGAGTAATCCAAGAACGCGGTCACCACCCCGTTGAGGCGGTTGACCTCCTCCACGATCACCTCCAGGAACTCGCCGTCCTCGCCGGAGAGCTGCCGGGGATCCAGACACTGCGCCGCGCCCTTGATCGCCCCCAGCGGGTTGCGGATCTCGTGGGCCAACCCGGCGGCCATCTCGCCCAGCGCTGCCAGGCGATCCCGCTCGCGCATCTGATCGTAGATCTTGGAGTTCTCGGTGACGGTGGCCAGCTTCTCGGCGATCTCCAGGATCAGCGCGATCTCGTCCGAGGCGTACGCCTCCGGCACCCGCTCGTCCCACAGGTTCAGAAAGCCGATCACCCGGTCGTTGCCCACCAGGGGAACGGTGATCCCCGCCTTCATCTGGACCATCGCGCTCTTGATGTCGCTCAGCCGTTTGATCTCATCCCGGCTGCGCTTGCCGTCCGGGGGGTGGGTCCGCAGCTGGGAGATCCGGCGCTCCAGGTGCTCCAGCAGCACCGCCTTCTGTCCTCCCGCCACCGCGTTGAGCAGGCCCCGGGCGGCCGCCGCGTCCAGGAAGTTCGCCGGCTGCGGCCCGCGGTGGTCCAGCACCCGGAACCCGGGACGATCATCCGCCAGCAGGTACACCGAGGCGTGGGTCACGCGCCGCGTCTCGTTGAGCGCGTCCAGCACCAGCCGGGTGACCTCCGAGACCTCGATCACGTTGGAGAGCCGGGGCCGCAGATCGGACAGCGCCCGCAGCAGCTGGAACCGCTCGCGGAAGAAGAGGGCGATCACCCGCTCCTCCACCTTGGTCCGCAGCGGGTCCTGCAGGATCATCACCACGAAGGTGGCGACCACGGTGTTGAACAGGAACAAGGAGAGGTTGCTGCCGGTCCAGGCGGTCAACACCGCGAACACCACCGCCAGCATCACCGCCAGCACCGCCTGGGCGGCGATCTTCCCCAGCAGCTCGTGCAGGTCCATCAGCCGCAGCCGCAGCAGGGTCTGGGCCAGGAAGAACAGGTACAGGGTGGTCAGCACCGGCCCCAGCGAGGGGAAGGGGAGGCCGAAGCGCGGGAGCAGATCCAGCGCCGAGAACAGCATGCAGGCCGCCGCCCCGTAGGCCAGGTACATCAACCGGGCCCGGTCGATCCGCGACTCGCTTTGCTGCATCCGGTGCAGCAGCAGGGAGACCGAGGCGGTCATCGCCCCGAACACCCACACCGCCAGCGCGACCTTGGCCCACAGCGTGTTGGCCAGCGGGCTGAGCCCCACCGCCAGGCCAAACACGGTCGACAGCAGGGCGACCCGGCGACCGTTGCGGTTGGCCGCCGGGCTGACGCCCAGGAACTCCAGGAAGAACCCCAGCGCGGTGGAGGGCACCAGCGCGCCCACCACCAGCGTCGCACCCAGGGCCACCCGGTGCAGCCACCAGTTGCCCCAGTTGGAGAACAGGCTCTCGAAGAAGACCGCCAGGTAGAAGCTGGAGGCGGTGAGGGCGAAGACCGAGTACAGGGTCATCACCCGGGTTCGTTCGCTGCGCAGCAGGACGGACAGGCCCAGGGCCAATCCCACAATGGCTGCCAGCAGGGCGCTTTGGGTGCGGATGTCCATGAGGTCGGGTAGGAGAGTGTACCTTTGTTGCCCGCAGGAAATTTTCGGGCACGCTTTGGTTGTCTCTTGCGCGCCTGCCCTGCGTCTTGCTGGGTGACTCGCTAAGATCGGGACCCGATGTTCACCGCTCGTCTGCTCCTCGCCGCCGTCCTCTCCCTCGGTCCCACCGTGGAGCTTCCCGGTGAGCCGGCGGGGGTGAAGCGGGCCGCCGCGCCCGCGCCGGAGAGGGTCTACCAGGAGCAGGACTTCGCCCCCTACTTCTCCCAGGGCGTCCTCGCCGAGGCCAAGGCCGCCTTCGACGCCGGGCAGTACGCCCGCACCCGCACCCTGCTGGAGGGCGCCGAGAAGACCTGGCCGGTCCGCTACCTGCGCGCGCTGGCCGCCGAGCGGCTGGAGTACACCGACCTCTCCGCCTACGAACTCTCCGAGCTGCTGGGCACCGACGAGCCGGGACTCAACCGGATACGGGACCGGGTGCTGATCCACGCCGCGCTCTCCTCCGAGGCGGAGGAGCAGTGGGCCAAGGCGGCCGACCTGTTCGCGCAGGTGCCCACCTCCTCCAAGCTGTTCGTGGACGCGCGCTTCGGACTCCACCGCACCGCCAGGAGGCTGCAGGACTGGGATCGCGCCCGCGCGGCGCTGGACCCGGTGGCCTCCGGACGCTGGGCGGGCTGGGGCCGCAACGTGGCAGCCGAGGCGCTGCTGGGGATCGCGGATCTGGCCCGCGAGCGGAAGGACAAGCCGGCAGAGACCGCGGCGCTGCTGCGGCTGTGGACCGAACACCCGCTCTCCGGGCTGGCCGACCTGGCCGAGAAGCGGCTCAAGGGGAACCTCCCGGTGGCGGCCACCGTCAGCCGCGCCGAGCGGATGATCGACGCCCACCGCAACGAGCAGGGGATGGCGGTGCTGGCACCGCTGCTGCCCACCCTTAAGCTGCCGGACGCGGTGGCGTGCCAGGCGCACTACAACTACGGCAAGGCGCTGCGGAAGCAGCGCGAGCATCTGAAGGCGATCGAGGTCCTCACCCCGGTGGTGGAGGCCTGCCGCGACGACGACCTGCGCCCCAAGGCGCTGTACGTGCTGGGCTCCTCGCGATCGATCGCGGATGTGGAGCACGGCCCGGGGATCTACGAGACCCTGGCCCGCGAGTTCCCCGGCCACACCTACGCGGATGACTCGCTGTACTTCGCCGCCGACATCTACCAGCGCACCGGGAAGACCGAGGAGGCGCTGCAGAAGCTGATCGAGGTCGCCCAGCGCTTCCCCCAGGGGGACTACGCGGCGGAGGCACTGTTCAAGGCCTTCTGGATCCACCGCGGCGCCCGCCGTCCGACGGAGGCCCTGGCGGTGCTGGGCCGGATCGAACAGCTGTTCGGCCAGGAGCGCGAGAGCTTCGAGGTGGAGCGCGCCCGCTACTGGCGCGCGCGGATGCTGTTTGACGAGGGAAAGAAGGCGGAGGCCGCCGACCTGTTCGAGAAGGTGGCCAGCGATCACCCGGTCACCTACTACGGCCTGATCTCCCGCACCCGGCTGGAGGAGCTGGACCCCGCGCGCGGCGTGGCCCTGCGCCAGCGGCTGGTGGTCCCCCCCTCCACTGGCGCGGTGATGGTCACCCCCTGGCCGCTCCAGGCCGGCGCCCTGGAGCAGGATCCCCACTTCCACGCTGGCCGGGAGCTGATCCGGCTGGGCTTCGGGGAGGCCGCCTCCTCGGAGCTGATGGCGGTGAAGCGCGCGGCGCTCAACAGCCAGGGGCGGCAGTTGCTGGTGCACGCGCTGGCCGCCGCCGGAGACTCACGCGCCGCCCACGCCATTGCCCGCACCGAGCTGCGCGGCCACCTCAACGGCAAGATCAGCGCCGACTCCCGTCCGGTGTGGGAGGTGGCCTATCCGGATGCGTTCCGCTCGCTGATCGAGAAGCACTCGCTGACCGCGAAGCTGGATCCGGATCTGCTCCAGGCGCTGATGCGCGAGGAGAGCGCGCTGGATCCCAAGGCCCTCTCCTGGGCCGGCGCCCGCGGGCTGACCCAGCTGATGCTCTCCACCGCCAAGGCGGTGGCCAGGAACGTGCCGGAGATCAAGACGGTCACCCCGGAGCTGCTGATGCAGCCGGATCCCAACATCCGCCTCGGCGCCGCGCACCTGGGCAGCCTGTTGCGCAAGTTCAACGGCAACAAGGCCTACGCCATCGCCAGCTACAACGCCGGCAGCCACGCGGTGGACCGCTGGCGGGAGCAGCGCGCGGATCTGGAGCTGGACGAGTGGGTGGAGGAGATCCCGATCGCCGAGACCCGCGGGTACGTGAAGCGGGTGTTGCGCACCTACAACACCTACCAGCTGCTCTACGCGCGGGGGATCCCCTCCCTGGTGCCCCCCGCCTCCGGCGGGGCGGGCAGCGCTCCCGGGTCCCGCTAGGGTCAGGGCACGACTTCTGGGCAGCGGACCCGGAACCGGCCTACACTTCTGTTCCGTGGACGACGAACCCGCCACGCAGGACGTCAGCAAGAACGCGCTGTTGAGGGCGCTGCCGAAGATCGACGCGCTCCTCGCTGAACCGTCGCTGCAGCCGTTGCTTGGCGCGCACCCCCGCGCGAGAGCCCTGGCTGCCTTGCGCACCGCGGTCTCCGCGCTGCGCACCCGCTGGCTGGCCGGCGACACCCGGCCGCTGGAACCCGCCGAGGTCCAGGCCGCCTTGACCGCGCTGACCACCCCTCTGCTGCGGCCGGTGTTCAACGCCACCGGGGTGGTGCTGCACACCAACCTTGGCCGCGCCCCGCTGGCGCCCAAGGCGATCGAGCGGGTGCGGCAGATCGCCGAGGGCTACTCCAATCTGGAGTTCGATCTGGAGGAGGGGGATCGGGGCAGCCGGTACGATCCGGTGGTGCCGCTGCTGTGCGAGCTGACCGGCGCCGAGGCGGCGGTGGTGGTGAACAACAACGCCGCCGCGGTGCTGCTGGTCCTCTCCACCCTGGCCGCCGGCAAGGAGGCGATCGTCTCCCGCGGGGAGTTGGTGGAGATCGGCGGCGGCTTTAGGGTCCCGGAGGTGATGGCCCAGTCCGGCGCCCGGCTGATTGAAGTCGGCACCACCAACCGGACCCGGCTCTCCGACTACGAGGGCGCGCTGCGGCCGGAGACCGGGCTGCTGTGCAAGATCCACCGCTCGAACTTCGCCCTGGTGGGCTTCACCGAGGAGGTCCCCACCCGCGACCTGGTCGGCCTGGGCCGCGCCCGCGGAGTGCCGGTCTACGAGGACCTGGGCTCCGGCTCGCTGGTGCCCGCCGCCGCCGAGGGACTGGTCCCCGAGCCCACAGTCGCCTCCGCGGTCTCCTCGGGCGCGGACCTGGTCTCCTTCTCCGGAGACAAGCTGCTGGGTGGACCCCAGGCGGGGATCATCGTCGGGCGCCGGGAGCTGATCGCCAAGATCCGAAAGCACCCGCTGAACCGGGCGCTGCGGGTGGACAAGCTGACCGTGGCCGCGCTGGAGGCCACCTTGGAGCTGTACCGGGACGGCGAACTGTCCGCGCTGCCCACCCACCGGATGCTGACCCAATCCACCGCCACCCTGCAGCAGCGGGCGCAACGGCTGGCTGCGTTGCTGGCGGAGCGCGGGGTGCGGGTGACCGTGATCCGGACCGAAGGGCAGGTGGGGGGCGGGGCGATGCCGCTGGCCCGGCCGGTCTCCTACGCCTGCGTGCTGGCCAGCCCGGATCCGGATCGCGCCCAGGAGCTCCTGCGCGGCGCCTCCACCCCGGTGATCACCCGGATCTTGGAAGGCGGCGTGCTGCTGGATGTCCGCTGTGTGGAGGACGGGGCGCTGGCGGCCCTGGCGGACGCGGTCCACGGAGTCTCTGCGAGGCTGCCATGCTGAACAGCTCGGTGCTGGTGCTCAACCGCAACTACCAGCCGGTGCACGTCACCGACGCCAAGCGGGCGCTGACCCTGATGTACCAGGGCGCGGCGCGGGCCATCGACCACCAGTACCGGCTCTACGAGTTCGCCGACTGGGCCGCGCTGGCCGCCAGCCACTACGACACCATCGGCACCGTCAACCGGCGGATCCGGGTCCCCCGGGTGGTGGTGCTCTCCGCCTACGAGCGCCTCCCGCGGGTGAAGGTCCGCTTCTCGCGGCTGAACATCTACGCCCGGGACTCGGACACCTGTCAGTACTGCGGCCAGCTCTTCTCGCGCGGAGATCTGAACCTGGACCACGTGCTGCCGCGCTCGCAGGGCGGCCGGACCTCCTGGGAGAACGTGGTCTGCTCGTGCATCGTCTGCAACCTGCGCAAGGGCGGCCGCACTCCGGAGCAGGCAGGGATGAGGCTGCTCAAGAAGCCGATCTGCCCCCGCTGGACCCCGCTGTTCCGCGGCGCCCACCGGCGGAAGACCTACCGGGAGTGGCTGCCGTTCATCAACGTGGCGGACGCCTCGTACTGGAACGTGGAACTGCTGGACGAATAGAGCGGCACTGAACGAACGTGGGCTGCGCACCGCAGGTGTCGGTGTACCGCTCGGTACGCGACCCCCGGGCAGGGAGGGGGAAGGTCGACTTCGATTCGGCCCCATTGGAAGATGGCTCAACGACTTCTTCCGGGCCGGCAGTTCTTCCGCACGCGCTAGGTACTCCTCCATGAACACCCGCTTGAACTTCAAAGGCGTCCCCTTCCTGCTGTTGTGTACCGTGGCCGCCTTTAGCGTCGGCGCAGGCTGTAACTGCGATCCGGACCTGGGGCCCAATGACGCGGGGGATGACGCCGGCGTGGAGGACTCCGGCGTGGACGCCGGGCCCGAGGACGGAGGGTTCGAAGAGGACGCCGGAGTGGACGCGGGGGTGGATGGCGGGATCATCGACCTCCCGGATGGCGGCGGTCAGTGCGTCACCAACAACGGGGCCTGCACCATCGGCTCGGGCCTCTCCTGCTGTTCTGGCAACTGCACCGGCACCGTCTGCGCGCCGGCCACCTTCTGCGCCAACGCCCCCACGGCCTGTGAGTCGAATGTCGACTGCTGCTCCGGCAACTGTGTCCTCGGCGCTTGCTCGGAGGTCCAGTGCGTCCAGAGCGGCAATGCCTGTACCGAGGATGTGGACTGCTGCAGCGGAGACTGCGCCGGCAACATCTGCGTGGCCGGAAGCTGCAGCGCCCTCAACGACGCCTGCGGACTGGGCTGCTGTTCCACCAACTGCCAGAACGGCCAGTGCGCCAAGGCCACCAGCTGTGTGACCGCCGGCGACGTCTGTTTCCGCAACGACGACTGCTGTTCCACCCTCTGCAGCAGCAATGACGGGGTGACCGGCGGACGCTGCGTCGCTCCCACCGGGGCTCCCAACTGTGGCCAGAACGGCCAGCCCTGCGTCGGGGCCACCGACTGCTGCACCAAGGTCTGCGCCGATCCGGGCTCCGGGGTGAAGGTCTGCCAGGCGGTGGCCGGCTGTCGCGTCGCGGGCGACACCTGCAACGTCGACGACGACTGCTGTGGCGGCTTGGGCACCCCGGGCGGGACGGTGGACTGCCACAACACCAACAAGAAGTGTGACAACGGCGGTTCTTGCCGGATGCCGGGAACCATCTGCGGCAAGCCGATGGAACTGGACGGGACCTGCGTGAAGAACCCGGACGGAACCTGCTTCACCGTGCCCAACGAGACCAACTGCTGCTTCGGCAACAAGATCAACGGCAACGAGATGACCTGCCGCACCGACGAGGTCGGCGTTCCCCGCTGCTTCGGCGGCGGGAACATCGGCTCCTGCCCGGCCGGCTACACCGGCGAGGACGGATGCTGCATCGCCGTCGGCGAGGTGTGCCAGTTCAGCGATCAGTGCTGCAGCGGCGCCCCCTGCGTCCCGGATGAATCCGGCGTTCCCCGCTGCACCGTCCCGCAGTGTCTGGGCCTGGGGACGGACTGCGATCCCGCGGGCACCGGCGCCGCCGCGTGCTGTGCCGGATCGGTGTGCAATCCGACCTCGGAGATCACCTACGCCTGCCAGCTGCCGGGCACGGTTCCGGACGGCGGGGGTTGCCAGGCCAACGCCCAGGTCTGCACAAGCAGCGGTCAGTGCTGCTCGGGCATCTGCGAAGGGGGCGTCTGCAAGGCCCCGGACGTGTGCCAGCCGCAGGATGCAACCTGCACCGTGAACGGGGACTGCTGCTCGGGGCTCTCCTGCACCATCCCCCCCGGCCAGACCAGCGGCACCTGTAAGACGGGCACCACCTGCCCCGGCGCGGGTCAGAACTGCTCGCCCACCAGCCTCTGCTGCGGCGAAGGCGTCAGCCTGCAGTGCCTCAACACCTCCGGCTTCAACTGCGACGGCACCACCTCCTGCGCGTGTGAGTTCATCCTCACCAAGCCGGGGACCTCGCAGCCGGAGTAGGGCTCTCCCCACGGGTGCTCGCCAGGGCAGGAACCTGGCGAGCGGCCCGGGTCCATGTATGGATCGGGGACTGGAAGGTGCGGCGCCCGGCAAAAGGGCCGTACACTCCAGGCCTTCGGGAGTTCATCTTCGTGAGCGTGGTCAAGCCCAGCGGGCTCAGCAACGTGATTGAACTGGAGCGCGCCCGCGCTCCGGAGCGGGCCTCGCCTGCGACCGCCCGCGCCTTGGCCGGGCCGCCTGGGCTGATCCGGCGCACCCGCCCCCGGCGGATCATCGCGGTGGGAGGAGGGAAGGGCGGGATCGGCAAGTCGATGGTCTCCACCAACCTGGGGATCTCGCTGGCCCGTCACGGACACCGGGTGTTGCTGGTGGACGCGGACCTGGGCGGGGCCAACCTGCACACCTGCCTGGGCGTTCCTCCGCCCAAGTTCTCCCTCTCCGACTTCGTCAACAAGCGGGTGGAGCGGATCGAGGACATCATCGTCCCCGGGGGGATCGAGAACCTGTCGCTGATCGCCGGCGCGCAGGACGTGCTGGACGCGGCCAACCCCAAGTACCAGCAGAAGGTGAAGCTGCTGCGAAATCTCCAGACGGTGGACGTGGACTACCTGGTGCTGGACCTGGGCGCCGGCAGCTCCTTCAACGTCCTCGACTTCTTCCTGATCGCCGACCACTGCGTGCTGGTGATCCTCCCCGAGCCCACCTCGGTGGAGAACGCCTACCGGTTCGTGAAGGCGGCCTTCTTCCGTCGGCTGCAATACCTGGAGGAGCAGCTGGGGATCGCCGACCTGGTGGAGGAGGCGCTGACCTCCCGGGAGGGCGTGGTGCGGACCCCGTTCGAGTTCGTCACCCGGGTCAAGGCCACCAACCCCGAGCTGGGCGAGCGGCTGGAGCGCGAGCTGCGCGCGTTCCGGGTCAAGCTGGTGGTGAACCAGGCGCGCACCCCCGGAGACGCGGACGTGGGGCCGGCGGTGGTGGCCTCCTGGCGCAAGTTCTTCGGGCTGGAGATGGATTACCTGGGAGCCATTCGTTACGACGACGAGGCCTGGAAGGCGGTGCGCAAGCGCCGCCCGATCCTGCTGGAGAAGCCGGAGAGTGACGCCGCCCAGGGGCTGTCCCGGATCGCCGAGAAGCTGTTGTCGATGGACGGCCGCCCATGAAACCGTTCCAGGAGCAGACCTATTACGAGCTGTTGGAGGTCTCCACCCGGGCCTCCTCGGACGAGATCGTCCAGGCCTTCGAGCGCGCCAACGAGCTGTACTCCGCCGACTCGGTGGCGATGTATGCGCTGGAGAATCCGGAGATGGGCGACGAGCTCCGGGCCCGGATCCGCGAGGCGATGGAGATCCTCACCGATGAGGATCTGCGCGGGGAGTACGACCGGATCATCGGGGTGACCCCGCCCACCCTGCCGGTGGAGATGCTGCGCCGCCACCAGGACCGCGACGACGAGGGCGAGTACGACGGCGCCCCCACCCAGCTGGCGATGACCGAGGTGATGAACGGCGCGGAGGCGGTCAACTCCACCCACCGCGAGGTGCGGATCGCCTACGTCCCCCAGACCTCCTCCAGCTGGGATCGCCCCGCGCCGGACCCCGAGCCGCAGCTGCCGCCGGAGCCTCCCCCTCCGGTGGAGGAGCGGGTCCCCCGCGCCCCGCCGCCGCCGCCGGCCGAGCCGGAGTCCCGGTACCCGCCCGATCCCCGCGCCACCCCGCGGGCCCGGCTGGAGTCGGCCCAGGTGATGGCTTCCGACTCGGCGATCGCGGACGCGGAGTCGGCCCTGGCCCAGGTGGCGGCCAAGGTGAAGGAGGCCCCCCCGCGCCCCAAGGCGGTGGAGATCACCGAGGAGACCGAGTTCTCCGGGGAGTTGCTGCGCCGGGTCCGCGAGTCCCGCGGCGCGTCGCTGACCCAGGTGGCGGATCGCACCCGCATCGGCAGCCGGCACCTGGAGAACATCGAGGCGGACAAGTACGCGTCCTTGCCCGCCACCGTCTATCTGCGGGGGATGCTGCAGCAGCTGGCCCGGGAAATCGGCCTTGATCCGGCCCGGGTTGCCAAGAGCTATCTGTCCCTCGCCAAGCGATAGTCCCCGATTCCTTTGATCGTTATGTTGACGGTTCCCAACTCCATGCCTACAAAAGTCGAGGAATGACGGACGAAGAAAAGGTGAAGGCGATGCGGTTGGCCCGGGCGATCGCCTCTGACATCTCGCTCTACAACGAGCAGAAGATCGTCAAGGGTATCGAGCAGGACAACCTTTTCGACGTCCTCAAGGATGAGATCGAGGAGGGGCGCGAGCTTTACAAGAGCCGCGTCACCAAGGAGCTCTTCACCACCACGAACTTCTACGAGCGGGCCATCATCGACATCGTGTTGCGCTCCAAGGCGCACGTGAAGTCGAAGATCTGGTAGCCGCCGTGGGGTCGCAGGTGCAGGTCCCGGCCTCCGCCAAGGGCCAGCGCCTCGATCAGTATCTGGTCGAAATCCTCCCCGAGCTCACCCGGTCGCGGCTCAAGTCGCTGATCGAGCAGGGGCACGTCACCCTCAACGACAAGCCCACCACCAAGACCGCGCAGCGGCTGCACGGCGGTGAGCAGCTGCGGGTGGAGATCCCGGCCCCGGTCCCGGCCAAGCCCCAGGCGCAGGACCTGCCGATCCGGATCCTGTTCGAGGACAAGGACCTGGTGGTCCTGGACAAGGACGCGGGGATGGTGGTCCACCCCGGCGCCGGTCACGCGGACGGGACGCTGGTCAACGCGCTCTTGCACCGGGTGAAGGATCTCTCCGGGGTGGGCGGCGAGCTGCGCCCGGGCATCGTCCACCGGCTGGATCGCGAGACCTCCGGCTGTCTGGTGGTGGCCAAGCACGAGCGGTCCCTGGCCGCGCTGCAGGCCTCCTTCAAGGCGCGCGAGGTGGAGAAGACCTACCTGGCGCTGGTCCACGGCGAGCCGCCCCCGGAGGGCCGGATCGAGACCCTGTACGGACGGCACCCGGTCCACCGGCAGAAGTTCACCGGCAAGGTCCGGGAGGGCAAGCCGGCGCTGACCACCTTCGTGGTGCGCGAGCGCTTCGAGCACGCGGCCCTGCTGGAGGTGGACCTGTTCACCGGCCGGACCCACCAGATCCGCGTCCACCTGGCCGAGGCCGGGTTCCCGCTGCTGGGAGATTCGCTCTACGGCCGCGGCCGCAAGGGGAAGGGGAAGGTCCCCCAGGTGGAGGAGGCGCTGGGTCGCCAGGCGCTGCATGCCTGGAGGCTGGCCTTCCCCCATCCGAAGACCGGCAAGGCGATGAAGTTCGAGGCCCCGCTGCCGGAGGATCTGGAGGCCGCGCTCACCGCGCTGCGTCCAGCGCCGCCGCCGCCCGCGCCGCGCCCCCGTCGAAAAACGCGCTGAGGGCTGCGCCAGCCCCCGCAGTCCGTGCCAGGATGCCGCCGATGGATCCGGGCCAGCCAGAGGAACAGGTCGACTTCGAGCGCATCGCTCAGCTCTTGCGGGAGGCGCTGCACGCGCCGGAAGGCACGGAGGGAAAGCCCCGGCTGTACGTCGCCGGTCAGGACGAGGAGGGGCTGTTCATCGTGGTCCTCCAGGACGGCGAGAGCACCTACCAGCTCAAGGTGCCGGACCTGGCGGTGCTCTCCTCCATCGCCGGACCCAAGCTCAAGCCGCGCCGCACCGATCCGGAGCTGGCGCTGCCGTTCCGCCCCCAGTCCTGGAACCCGCCCCCGGTGCGCGAGCACCCCGTCACCGGCAGCGCGGTGTCCCTGATCCGCGCCGGCGCCGACGCGCAGCGGATGGAGAACATCGAAGCGGTGCGCGGCCAGGCCACCCAGGCGGCGCTGTTCACCACCCGGGGGCCGACCCGCGAGGGGCAGGGGATGGAGTACAAGGCGTTCAACGAGGACGCGGCGGTGGTGTGGCTGCGGCCGGGAGACGCCGTGGCCGGCAAGCCGGAGATCGCCGGAGTGGGCGCGTTCGATCAGGCGGGCGGCGAGGGCTCCACCGAGAACCACGGGGCGGCCAGTGACGCGGCGGCCCGGGCCTTCGAGCGGAACCTGGAGGCGATCGCCGCCGGCGGGGATCCGGAGCAGCAGCTGCGCAAGTCGGTGGCGCAGGCCGGGGACGCGGTCCGGTCCCTGGGCGTGGGAGCGATGACCACCTTCGCCGCGGCGGTGGTGGTGGCCCGGCCGGAGGGCGGCAGCTGGAAGGGCACCGCGCACGTGGCGGTGGTGGGAGACTCCCGGGCGATCCTGTTCGCGGCCGACGGGACGATGAAGGAGAAGACCCGGCTGCACAACATGGGCGCCCTGGTGGCGGCCGGCGAGATC
The DNA here is from genome assembly GCA_036675345.1 of Myxococcaceae bacterium. Taxonomy (GTDB): domain Bacteria; phylum Myxococcota; class Myxococcia; order Myxococcales; family Myxococcaceae; genus JALYOC01. Next base: position 410,751 of record JAKFFE010000017.1, on the reverse strand, counting down.
CCGGATGCGCACCCGTCGATGGCGCTGCGGGTGGCCAACGCGCTGTCTCGCAGCGTGGGCGCGGAGGAGGAGAACCCGGACCTCTACCGCTGGGAGCTGGCCCCCGGAGACCGGATCGCGGTCTTCACCGACGGCCTGGGCGACGCCCATGAGTTCGAGCAGCAGCCCACCGGCACCTGGCACGCGGATCGCTGCGCCGAGGAGCAGGCGCGGGTGATGAAGTACCCGCCCAACGCCAGCGAGGCGGTGGCCTCCCTGTTCGGCTACGCGCTGGACCAGATGGTCCAGGGCTACGGCAAGCCGGACAACATCGGGGTGGCGGTGGTGGACTTCCGCCGCGGCTAGAGGCCAGCGATGACCTGGGAGCAGCTGGTCAAACTGGGTCTGCAGCTCCCGGAGGTGGAGGAGGGGATCTGGTACCGGACCCCGGCGCTCAAGGTCCGGGGCAAGTCCTTCTGCCGCCTCAAGGAAGACGGCCAGACGGTGGTGTTCCTGCTGGAGAGTGTGGAGGAGCAGGAGTTCCTCTGCCGCACCCAGCCGGAGCTGTACTTCATCACCGATCACTACCGGGGTTACCCGGCGGTGCTGGCCCGGATGACCAAGCTGCGGGTGCCGGAGTGCAGACGTCGGCTGCAGTTCGGCTGGAGGCTCAAGGCGCCCCGGGCGTTGCTCAAGCAGCACCCCGGCTGAGCGGGCCCCCTGGGGGCGGGGGCCCCGGAGCTGAATCCACGGGCGAGGCAGCGGCGGGGGCCCTCGGTGGTGCGGCTCAGCGGACGGCGGTGTTCTGGTCGTGCACCAGCCGCCATCCCCCCGCCTCCCTGGCGAAGGTCAGGGTCAACAGCAGCCGTTGCGAGGTGGGCCGCTGCTCCCGGTCCAGATCCCGGTAGTCCACCTCCACCAGGGCCAGGCGGGTGTCGCCCAGCTCCCGGGTCTCCAGGATCTTCGGCGTCCAGGTCCAGTCCGGATCCGCGAACCAGCCTCGGTGGAAGGCCAGCACCTCCTCCCGGCCCCGGAGGACCCTCCCGAACGGCATCACCACCGTGAGGTCCGCCTCGGAGATCGTCTCCGCGTAGGCCTCCAGGTTCCGCGAGCCGACTGCCTCCAGGTGGGCGGTCAGCACCTGGGAAAAGGAGCGGGTGGGGTGGGGGGCCCGCACCGGGTGTTCGATGGCCCGGGACATCTTCACCAGCTCCTCCTCGAAGCCCACGCTCTCCCAGAAGCGGCGGGCGCGGGTGTTCCGGGGCAGCACGTGCAGCCGGATCGCCTCGCAGCCCTCATGGCGGCAGCGTTCGATCACCTGGGCCATGAACTCCCGGCCCAGCCCGGCGCGGCGCGCGTCGGGGCGGATGTACAGCTCGTCGATGTAGCCCTCCAGGATGTCCGAGCGGTACCAGTGCTCCACCACCAGGTACACGCAGAAGCCGATCCGCTGGCCACCCTCCACCGCCCACACGAAGCGGCGGTTGCCGGGGGTGATCAGGTGGCGGCGGTACTCGGTCCGGATCAGCTCCTCCGGATGGCCGCTGAAAGTCTGCAGCTCGTCCCAGTACGCGGCCAGCGCGTCCAGGAAGTCCTCTTGCTCCGCCGGGGAGGGGGAAAGCGGGATCAGCTCCACCGCTACAGCCCGCCGAGGGTGATGTCCTTCTGCCGCTTGGTGACGACCTTGATCGGCTGGATGGCCATCACCCGCATGAACACCTTGAGCAGCTCCGGATCGAACTTGTGGCGCATCTCGGTCCACATCAGCATCAGCGCCACCTCCGGGCCGTAGGCATCCCGGAACGGACGCTTGGAGGTCAGCGCGTCGAAGGTATCGGCGATGGCCAGGATCTTGGCGAACATCCCCAGGTTGGTCTTGGGGATGATCATCTGGATGTTGCCCTTGGCGTCGCGCACCGCGGTGCCAAAGTCGGTCTTGTGCTCCATGGTGGTGACCACCCGCAGCAGGGTGGAGCGGTTGAAGCCCTTCTCCATCAGGATGTTCCGCACCGAGACCAGCGGGGCCTTCTGCACGATCGCCCGCTCCTCCGGGGTCAGCGCGCCCTTCTTGGCCGCCAGCGCCTCGGGGATGGTCACCATCCCCGCGTCGTGGAACAGGGCGATGTAGCCCAGGTCCCGCAGCTGCGGCTTGGTCAGCCCCAGCTCCACCCCGAACACGATCGACATCAGGGCCACGTTGACCTGGTGGAAGACCAGGTAGTCGGCCTCGTTGCGGAAGGTGGTCATCCCCAGAAAGTGGGTCCGCTGCTCGTAGGAGATGTCCACGAAGTCCTGGATGATCCGCAGCGCCTTGTTGCTGGGGATCGGCTTTCCCTCCTTCACCGAGTCCAGGTACTTCTTGAGGAAGAACACCGCCCGCCCGTAGACGGTCATCGCGTACTTCTTGCGATCCACCTTCTGGTCGTCCGGGTTGGCCAGCGCGTCGCGGGTCAGCTTCTCCTTGAGCTTGGAGAACTTGGCCACCTTCATGTTCACCAGCTTGCGCGTGCCGACGCCGTCCTCATCCGCCTTGGCGGTCTGCTCCTTGCCGAAGATCGCCAGGAAGTTCCGCAGCTCGCCGACCTGCACCGGCTTGTGGAGGGTGAACCCGCCCACGTCCTTGTCCCGCATCTCCGTCAGCAGGTAGCGGGTGTTGTCCAGGGCGTTGAGGTCCACCTTCACCAGCATGTTGTTCAGGTAGAAGGAGTCCTTCACCCCCACCAGCTCCAGCCGGCCCTCCTTGCCGATGATCTGGTTCACCGTCTCGGTCAGCTGGGCCAGCGGCTTCTGGAACACCGCGTTGTCCGGGTCGTACATCTTCACCGACCGGATCAGCATGTAGAGGCCGGACACCAGCGAGCGGGCCAGGGTCTGCAGCTTGTCGGAGTGCTCGCGCCCGAAGGCGTTGACGTCCTCCCCCTGGGACTGGGTGATCTTCAGATCGCTGGCCATGGTCGCCTACCCCTCCGGCCCCGCGCCCTCTCCGAAGAGGGCCTTCTTGGTGACGTACATCGCCTTGCGCGCCGCGGTCAGGATCTCCAGCGGCTGGGCCTTGTCCTCGGTCACCGTCTGCAACAGCCGGTAGGCCTGGATCGAGCAGGCGCTTTGCAGCCCGTGGACCGCCGCCAGCTTGTCCTCCAGCACCCGCGCCTTGTTGAACAACGAGGCCTGTCTGGACAGCTGCTCCTGGAACAGGGTGATCATCGCGGGCGCGCCGGTGCTGCCCAGCGCGGCGTACACCGCGGACTTCTCCTCGGGGTGCCGCTTCTCGAAGCCCGGCTCCCTCAACACCCGCATCAGATCGGCGAAGGCCTGCTCGCGGTCGAAGTCCGGCAGCAGCTTGTAGGCCAGGATCCGGACCTGCTGGTTGGGATCGCGGAAGGCGGCTTCGATCAGCTTGCGGTTCTCACCGGTGCGCCCCTTGGCGATGATCTGCATCGCCTCCAGGCGGACCGCCAGGTTCTTGTGCAGCAACACCTGGGCGAACATCTTCAGCCGGTCCGGGTGGTTGCACTTCTCCAGGATGTACACCATGTCCCGCACCGTCTGGGGGCGGTCCACCGCCAGCCGGGCCACGAAGGGTTCGGGGACCTCGCGGGCGAAGCCGGCCAGCACGTCGCAGAGGATGGCGCGGTTCTCGGCGATCTCGATCGTCTCCAGCACCCCCAGCAAGGTGGGGACCGCGTCGGTGTCCAAGGCCTGCAGGTAGCGGGAGAAGTCCTGGGGCTGCTTGGGGCGGTTGGTCTTGAGCAGCTCGCCGATGCGGGTCAGCCGGTGCTCCTCGCCCATCTTGGAGATCAGGGAGGCGCGCAGCCGGGAGAGGCTCTCGTTGTTCTTGGCCCGCTGCTCCATCGCCTTGAGCTTGAGGACCACCTGGTTGATGGTGCCGAAGTCCTCCTGGATCATCAGCGCGTCCAGCAGCTGGATGAACATGTCCTCCAGCAAGGAGGCGTCCTCCACGCCGCCCTCCACCACCTGGAACACCGCGCTGATCAGCTTGGGGAAGAGCCGCTGGCCCTCCTCCTCGTTGATCTCCCGCTGGATCTTCGCCTTCAGCTCGTCGCTGCAGGTCACCCCGGTGACCACCGCGCCGCGGATCTGATCGATCCCCTCCAGCTTCACGTCCAGGTCGGCGGTGGAGAGGCGGGCAAAGCGCAGGAAGTCCTGGGAGTCGGTCTTCAGCCGCGAGTAGAGGTAGCCCACCACCTGGTCCACCTCCACCTGGACTTCCTCCTCCGAGTACTCGTCCATCTTGAAGCCTTCCACGACCACGTACTCCACGTGCTCGAGGCTGGCCCTCCACAGCTGGGCGATGATCTCATCGGCGCCGCGCTCCGGTTCGGAGAGCGCGATCAGGGTGAACTGGGTCAGCTCGGCCAGCGGGATCCCGGGGCGGAAGATCAGGTTCCGGATCCCCTCCCGGAAGAACTTGAACGCCAGCGGGGTCTCCTCGGCGAACAGGTTCTGCTTGAGGAGGAAGAAGTTCTGCCCCTCCACCTGCAACGAGAGCGGGCCGTGCTGCTCACCGAACACCGAGAGCGCGTCGTGGGCCGGCTGGAGGTACTCGGGGAACCTGGCCTCGTTGTGGCGGTACATCCCGATCTGCTTCACCCCCTTGAGGAGGTGGAAGGCGAAGTCCCGGGCGTGCTCCACCTTGGTCCGGTTGGCCGGATCCTGCATCGGGTCCGGGGCCGGCGCGGCCACCGTGGGGGTCTTCCCGGGCTGTCCTTGGGGCGCGGCCATGATCCTGGGGCGCTAGCTTAGCTCCCTTCGGTCGGGCCTTTCACGCCCCCTGTCGACCTTGCCGGAGGAGGGGGGCCTGCCTGGACGCTTGCGTACACCGAGGCTGAACGCAGAAGCGGCGCCCGGAGTTCCCCCCGGACGCCGCGGATCACTGCCTGGGAACCTTGGCTACTTCTTGCCCGGAGCGGTGGCGGCGCTTTCGCCCTTGAGCCCGGTGCGCAGCAGGAAGGCCACCAGCCCGCTGAACACCAGCAGCGCGAACAGGTTGGACCACAGCGGGCTGTGGGCCTCGTGCTCGCCGAGGATGCGGAAGATCCCGCCCACGTGCTCGGGGAGGTTCAGCGCCTTGAGGAGGGCCCCGTCCTTGGGGATCATCAAGAACGCCACCACCACCCCGGCGATCGCCCCGCCGGCGATGTAGCCGGAGGAGAGCAGCACGCCCGGCGAGAAGTCCGACTCGGCGTCGGTCTTGCCCTTGCCGCGCAGCCGGTCCACGAAGTAGCGCACCATCCCGCCGACGAAGATCGGCGCCGAGGTGGCGATGGGCAGGTACACCCCGACCGCGAACGGAAGCGAGGAGACGCCGCACAGCTCCAGCATCAGGGCGATGAACACCCCCAGCAGCACCAGATCCCAGGGCAGCTTCTGGGTCAGGATCCCGTCGATGATCAGGGAGAACAGCCGGGCCTTGGGGGCGTCGTAGCGGGTGTACTTGCGGCCCTCGTACTCGGTGATCCGGCCGCCGATGCCCGGGTCCACCAGGTACTGGAGGGCGCCGCTGCCATCCGCCAGGTACTTGCCGGTGGGGGCGGTGGCCGTGTCCCGGACGTAGGCGTAACGGAACGCCAGGGACTCGCCCGGCGTCACCGTGCCCAGCTCGGTGAGCTTCACCGGGCCGCCGCTGCCGGTCACGGTGGCGGCGTTGATGTCCAGATCCTCGGTGAAGGTGCGCAGGGACAGGGCCCCGCCCTCGTCGCGCAGCTCGTAGCCGGCGCCCCAGGCCCCGCGGCGCAGCCCGGCCAGGTCCAACCCCTGGGCGGCCAGCTTGGCGGAGTCGGGTGCGAAGGCGAAAACCTTCTGGGTCCGACCTTCGGTGGACAGCTCGGTGGGGGTCACCCCGGGGTGGGCCTCGGGGACGATCACCGTGGCGCCGTTGTTGAGGGTGGTCAGGGTCAGGCCGATGAACAGCGCGCTGGTGAGCACGCCCACGAACAGCGCCAGCTGCTGCCGCTTGGGCGTCCCACCCACCAGGTACGCGGTCTTCAGGTCCTGGGCAGTGGTGCCGCCGTTGGAGGCGGCGATGCCGACGATCGCCGCGGTGGACAGGGCCATGAACCGGTCCGCCGGAGAGGTCCAGCCCAGCAGCAGGAACACCAGACAGGTGATCAGCAAGGTGGCCACCACCATCCCGGAGATCGGGTTGGAGGAGGAGCCGATCTCACCGGTGATCCGCGAGCTGACGGTCACGAAGAAGAAGCCAAAGACGATGATCAGCAGCGCGGCCAGGAAGTTCACGTGCAGCGGCGGCAGCAGCCAGATCGCCAGGATCAGCCCCACCACGCCCACCAGCACCACGGTGATCGGCATGTCCTGCTCGGTGCGGATCGCCTCCGGCTGGTTGCCCTTGCGCGAGTCGAGGAACGTCTGGATGCCGCGGCTAAAGGCGTTGAGGATGGTGGGGAAGGAGCGCAGCAGGCTGACCAGTCCGCCGGTGGCCACCGCGCCGGCGCCAATGTACAGCACGTAGTTGTTGCGGATGGCGCCGGGGGACATGTCCCGGATCAGCGTCCCGTCCGGCGAGAGCAGCGGGGTGTCCAGGTGGGCGCCGAAGAAGGTGATGATCGGGATCAGCACCAGGTAGGAGAGCACGCCACCGGCGAAGGTCACCCCGGCGATCTTCGGCCCGATGATGTAGCCCACGCCCAGCAGCTCCGGGCTGACCTCGATCGAGGCGGACGCGCCGGCGTAGCCCCACTTCTTGATTCCGGCGGCGGTCTTGGTCACCCCACCCAGGGTCACCTCCGCGGCCTCCCGCCACAGCTTCAGGCCCTGGTAGGCGAACTTGTAGACCAGGCCGGTGACGAAGCCGGCGACCACCGTCTTGGCGTTGGTGCCGCCCTGCTCCCCGGCGATCAGCACCTCCGCGCAGGCGGTGCCCTCCGGGTAGGCCAGCTTGCCGTGCTCCTGGACGATCAGCCCGAAGCGCAGCGGGATCATCATCAGCACCCCCAGCACGCCGCCCAGGCCGGCCAGCAGGAAGGAGTGGGTGAGGTCGATGTCGTAGCCCAGGAAGAGCAGGGCGGGGAGGGCGACCGCGATCCCGAAGGCCAGCGACTCACCGGCGGACCCGGTGGTCTGGACGATGGTGTTCTCCAGGATGCTGGAGTTGCCCAGCGCCCGGAACACCGCGATCGACAGCACCGCGATCGGGATCGACGCGGACACGGTCATTCCCACCTTCACCGCCAGGTAGACCGAGGAGGCGGCGAAGACGATGCCCAGCACCGAGCCGAGCACCAGTCCGCGGATCGTCAACTCTCGCGGGGACTGGGTGGCGGGGATGTAGGGCTGATGGACGCTGTGAGACCCAGCGACGGGGACGCGATCATCGACAACCGGTAGCGACACTCTGAGGGCTCCTGGGTGGGACGCGGGCGGTGTCTATCAGGAAACAGCGCCCCTTCGGCCCGACCCAGAACGGAAAAAGGGGACAGGCTACATTTCCAACGCAGTGCGTCGGAAATGTAGCCTGTCCCCTTTTTTCGGGCCGCTTAAGCCACTGCCTGGTGCGACGCGTAGCGATGCGTGCCGGTGAGCACCTGACCGACCGTCATGAAGGGGTCGGTTGCCCACGCACGGTAAAGTTGTTCCACCGAGATCTCGCCCATCAGCTCGCCGCTGCCCGCGTGGACCACCGCCACCCGGCCCAGGCGATGCTGCTGCATCACCCCCAGCCCGGTGAACACGGTGTCCTCCACGAACAAGGTCACCGCTTGCGAGACCAGCTCCTCCACCACTTCCTGCCCCATCCGCAACGCCACCCCTCCCACGGCACCCCCATTCGGTGCCGGGCTCTCCCCTAGCAAGTGTCCTGCCGGACGACCCCGGGGAAGGAGGAGGCTACTTGTGGATGGCGTTCCGCAGTCGTCCGGTGAGGACCTTGATGATCCCCATCGCGATCTCCGGCTTCTCGGTGAGGATCTCCTGAAAATCTTCCCGGGAGATCTTCAACAGATGGCTCTCCTCCAGGGAGGTCACCGAGGCAGAGCGGGGGGAGGCATCCAGGATCGCCATCTCTCCGAAGCACTCGCGCTCGCCCAGCTCTGCGATCACCCGGTCCTCGCGGTGGACGCGGACCTTGCCGTCCAGCACCAGGTAGAGGGCATCTCCGTCCTCACCCGCGGCGAAGATTTCCTCACCCTGTTCCCGGGTCTCCTCGGTGGCGATGATCGCGACCTGGGCCAGGTCCTCGCCAGGGATCTGCGAGAACAGGTCGATGGACTTGAGGAACAGCACCTTTTCGACGGTGGACAGCAAGGTGGGGGACGCTTAGCACAGGCGCGGCCGGGTGCACGCCGCCCGTGGTCAGGAGGAAGCGGGGCGCTGTCCCGCAGCGGCCAGCGCGTTGATGTCCCGGTTCTCCAGCACCCGCCGGGGCGCCCCGGTCCGGGCCACCTGGAGCATCGCCCGGCCGACCTTCCCGGTGTTGGTCATCACCCCCGGGCCCAGCCGGCTCAACAGCGGGTACAGGGGCGCGGCGACCGAGTAGATCACCCGGTACAGCCGGGTCTTGGAGACAATCCCGTCCAGCGGCTGGATGAAGCCGGGGCGGAACATGTAGGCGCCCTTGAAGGGCAGCTGGAGCAGGGCGTTCTCGGTCCGTCCCTTGACCCGGGCCCACATCGACCGGCCCTGCTCGCTGCTGTCGGTGCCGGTGCCGGAGACGTAGATGAAGGTCATCCCCGGGTTCTGCTCCGCCAGCACCCGGGCGGCGGCCAGGGTGTAGTCGTAGGTGACGCGGGTGTAGTCCGCCTCGGACATCCCGGCCGAGGAGACGCCCAGACAGAAGAAGCAGGCGTCGTAGCCGGACAGCTCGGCCCGGATCGACGCGAACTGGGTGAAGTCCTGGTGGATCCGCTCCTTGAGGCGCGGGTGCTGGACGCCGGTCGGACTGCGCCCCACGACCAGCACCTGCTCCACATCCGGCGCGCCCAGGCACTCCCGCAGCACGCCCTGGCCCACCATCCCGGTGGCGCCGAAGAGGATGATTCTCATGGTTCACACCTCAAGCCCGCGTCCTGTGGAGATAGCACGCAGACTGTAGGCTGGAGAGATGTGGAACGGGCTCCTGACGGGGGGGGTGCTGAATGCCCCTCGACCGACCGGGCTACCCGCCGCCGTCGGGGCTGCCACCGTCGGAGCCTCCGTCGCCGGTGCCGGCGTCCTCATCGGGGCCGCCGTCGGTCGCCGCCACGCAGCAGTCGTCGCAGCCGTTGGGGGAACAGGAGAGGGTCAGCGGGCAGCAGTGGGAGCCGCCTCCGCAGGCGTTTGAAGCGCCCGGGCACTGCTGACAGGCCAGATCGTTCTCGCAGGCGGGATCCAGACAGTCGACCCGGCCGTCGGCGTCGTTGTCCTGCTGGTCGTCACAGAGCTCGTTGGAGGCGGCCAGGGCGAAGGTCCCCGCCTCGTCTACCGAGGCGAAGTAGACCCCCGCGTCCCACTGCCGCCGCGAGCCCACCGGCGCGGTGCCCCCGTCCGCCCTCACCGAGAGCAGCTTCCACCGCTCCGGGGTCTGCGGCTGCAGGTCGTAGCGAAGCTGGGCCGGGGAGGAGAACTGCACGGACTCGGGCCGGACGGCGATCGTGCGCTCCAGCCCGTCCACCGGGGCAGCCACGGTCGCCAGCGAGAGCACCACCGACTGGGTCAGGGCTCCGGAGGGGATCACCAGGGTCACCCCGGACGGCCCCAGTCGCAGCGTCCCGCCATCGGGGCCGATCTCCTGGCTGTGCGGACCCAGCTCGATCAGCCCTCCGCAGGCAAGAAGGACCAGCGCGCTGGCGGCGATCAGACGGCTAGAACGAGAAGGCATAGGAGAGCACCGCGCTGGCGTGGAGGTCGGGCCGGAGCGCCGGCTGTCCCTCTAGGATGAACAGCTGGCCGCCGGCGCCGCCCTGGAGGCCGACCCGCACCGGCCCCAGCGGGGCGGACACCGAGAGCAGCCCACCTAGCACCAGCTGACCCGCATCGTGCTGGGTCAGCGAGAGGCTCTGCGAGGCCCAGCGTCCCCCCAGCTCCGGACCGGCCTCCAACCGCAGCCAGGAGAGGTCCAGCACTGGCCACAGCGCCGCGAGGGACGCGCCCAGCTCTCGATACGAATAGGTCGGCGCGCCGGTGCCCACCAGGTCCAGGCGCAGCTGCCAGGCCAGCCCTGCCAGGCGGGTGCGCAGCCCCAGTCGGCCTCCACCCAGCGCCCCCTGCTGGTTGATCGCCTCGCGCGCCAGCACGCCGCCCAGGAACACCTCGGCGGGGACGCCGCCGCCCTTGCGGGAGGCCAGCTGCAGCGGCCTGCCCCCCAGCGCGGGGAGGGGATGGACCTGGCCCGCCAGCAGCCGGACCGTGGCCGAGGCCAGGGTGTCTCCGGTGCGCCGGTCGACCTGGTACTCACCCGCGGGGAGCGCCAGGCTCAGCTCTCGCGCCGCGCCGGGGACCTCGGCCACCATTCCGGCGGGACCGCGGAGGACGTACACCGCGTCGGCGCCCCCGGGCAGCAGCAGCCGGGCTTCGCCGCGGCGCAGCTCGGTGAGCACCACGTCGCCCCGGCCGCTCATCCGCACCTCGTAGGTCGGATGCTGCGCCCCCACCCGGGTGGCGGCGGTGCCGGAGACGGTGCGGTTGGACGCATAGCGGAACGCCTCGGAGAGCGTCACCTGACCATCTCCGTCCGTGTCTCCGCCGCCGCGCAGCGCCATCTCCAGGTGGTGGCTAAAGAAGCTGCCGCCCAGGAACGCCGACTCCTGTGCCAGCTCGCCGACCGCGGTGGAGGCGATGAAGGCCACGCCCTCCACCGAGTCTGCGGCGGGTAGCTCCCAGCGGGAGAGCGGGACCGCCCGCGCCCCCTTCACCTGGGTGAGGCCGCCGGCCTGACAGGCGTCCACCACCGCCACCTTGATGTCCGCGCTGGAGCCCTGGATCAGCTTGCGCAGCTCGGCGTAGCGGAGCCGGTCCGCGCCCAGCTCCAGCGCGTCCGCGTCGGCGTGGCCGGAGAAGTAGAACACCAACATTGCACGGCCACCGTTGAGGCGGGCCTGGCCGATCGCGACCTCCAGCTCCCGCACTCCGGCGCGGACCTGATCGGCGCTCGAGCTCCGGATCAACCGGACGTTGCCCTGGGGGAAGTCGCCCAGCTCGGTCAACGCCCGGGACATCCGCTCCGCGTCCCGCTCGGCGTACCAGAGCGGCGATCGGCCCTCGCCGCCGCGGTTGTTTCCCACCACCACCGCGAAGCGCTCCACGGCCCAGGCCGGGGCGCAGAGGGCGAAGCACAGCACGGCAAGCAGGGCGCGGCTCATGGGGACTTCTCCAACAGCAGGGTCGCGTGATCCACCCCCGGAGGCAAGCCGGGCAGGGTCTTCAGCGCCCGCACCGACGAGGCCTTCAGCGCCTCCCGCAACTCCTGGATCGCCTGGGGAAGAGCCGCGGCGTCGCGGGCGCAGAGGGCGACGAACCGCTCCGGTCCCGGAACGCCGTCCAGCTGGGCGCCGGTGTCCAGCCGCACGTCGCCCTCGATCCGCAAGGGAGCCTGGTCCGGCGCGGGCACCAGCACCGAGAGCTCCGGGTCCAGGGAGACCAAGGTCAGCGCGCAGGGCTCCGCGGACTGGATCCGGAAGGCAAGCACCGCTCCGGCGGGGACGGTGGCGCCCTCGGTCAGCAGCTCCTGTGGGGGGCCCAGCCGGTACACGGTCAGCGCCAGGGCGCCCTTGATGCCCAGGTAGTCGGCGGGAGGATTGGGACGGACCAGCAGGACAGCCACCACCACCGCGGCGGCCATCCCGATCGCCAGCGGCAAGCGAGGAAGCCGGAACAGGGGCCGGCGCTCTCCTCCGGCGCCCACCGCGTCCACCGTGCGCGGGAACACCCGGGCGCGAAACTCGGTCTCCTGCGCGTCCAGTGCTTGTTGCCGCCGCTGGCAATCGGCGCAGTCGAGGAGATGTCGGGAGAGCGCGTCGGAGGGCGTCACCCGCTGCTGTTCCAGCGCGAGGTCGGAAGGATGGCGGGGGCTCATGCGTCGCTCCGCGCCAGGTACTTGCGCGCGCTCTCCAGGAAACGGGTCAGCTTTCGAGAGACGGTCTTGGAGGAGATCCCCAGCATCAAGCCCACCTCCTGCTGTTCCAGCTCATCCACCAGCACTCCCACCGCGATCAGCCGGGTCTGTTCGTCGAAGCGGGCCAGCAGCGCCCGGCTCAGCTGCCGCTCCGCCAGCCCCTGATCCCCGCGCACCGTCAGCTGGGGCAGCGCCTCCTCGGAGGCGAAGCGGGCGGTGTCCCGCCTCAGGTTCAAACAGTGCCGGGTGGCCGCCGCGTAGATCCAGGCTGGAGCGGCGGAGGGATCGCGCAGCTGCTCCAGGTCCCGGATCACCTTCAAGAAGACCTCCTGGGTGGCGTCCTCCGCCAGGGCGCGGTTCCCCAGCAGCCGCAAGCAGCGTCGATAGGCGACGCCGCCGAAGCTCCGATACAGCTCGGTGATCCTGTCGCCCCGGGTGGTCAGGCGGGTCTACCTTCCGGCGCAAGGCTGCGCCCAGACTTCCTACTCTGCTGCGGCTCCGGCGCGAACACCGGCATCCGTCGCGGGAAAGCAGCCCTCCCAGGGGAGCTCGGAGGACCAGCCGGCGTCCGCGCTCCACGGGTCGCTGGACCAGCCGCCGTCCCCCTGCGCCCAGTCGTAGCCGCCGCCATCGAAGTCAGGAGTGCCGCCGTCGCCGTCATCGCCCGGCGGATTGGCGCCACCGTCCTCACCGTTCGGAGTGCCGCCCTCGCCGTCATCGCCCGGCGGATTGGCGCCGCCGTCTTCACCGTCCGGAGTGCCGCCGTCGCCGTCATTGGCCGGAGTGCCGCCGTCGCCGACATCGCCCGGATTGGCGCCGCCGTCCTCACCGTTTGGAGTGCCGCCGTCGCCGTCATTGGCCGGGGTTTCGTCGTCGCCACCGTTGCCCGGGGTGCCTCCGTCGTCGTCCGGCTCCCCCGGGGAGCCGCCGTCCACCGGAACGGGGTCGGCGGGACAGGCGCCGCCGTCCTCGACCTGACTGGGAGGCGCGGCCACGAACTCTCCGGCGAGGAGGGTCCGACCTGCCAACAACCGGTGTTCCGGCTGCACCCGCTGCGCGGTGACTGGACGCCAGGCGGAGGACTCGAAGCGGAACAGGGCCGGGGCGCGGGCGCCGTCGTAGCGAATCTCCAGCGCCACCTCGCGCTGGAAGCGGGTGTCGGTGGGGCTGAGGAAGACCTCCAGGCGATCGGGGCCGGCCTCCACCACCGTCAGGGTCAACTCGGTCTCGGAGGTCAGCGCGCCTGCGGGGATGACCACCCGGGCTCCCAGGGCCGACTCCAGGGTTCCCCCTACTGGCCCGACCCGGGTGGAAACCGACTCACCGGGCGGAAGACATCCCACCAGCAACAGCGCCGCCGAGGCGGCCATCCCTTTGAAGTTTGTGTTCATGCGCCCAAGGACACGCGGCGCCCCTCCTCAGCGGACATCTTTCTTTTTCCGGTCGAATGCACGGGGCTCCAACGGACTGGCGCAGGGCCTGATCCTGGAGGTGCGTTTTGTTAGGAAGCCCGTCCGATGGCTCCTGAGTCCGCGGAAAGTGTCGTCCGGCAAAGCGTGTTCGAGGGCCTCTTCGTCCACGTCCTCAAGGTGCCTCCCAACGGCTCGCTCGCCGATTCGCTGCGCGGGGTGGGGTTCGATCTCCGGCGTCAGCAGCTGGAGTATTCGGGCAAGATCTGGAAGGAGGCGGTCGCCATCGCCTGCCGCGATCAGCACCCGCGCCTTCCGCGCGAGGAGGCGATGCGCAAGCTGGGGCGCAGCTTCATCGAAGGCTTCTTGCTGACGCTGGCCGGGCGCGCGCTGGGAATCATGCTGCCCCTGATCGGACCCGAGGCGGCGCTCCGCCGGCTGCAGCGGTTCATGTCCATGGGCGTGCCCCGGCTGCAGCTCACGGTGACCGAAGTGAAGCCCCAGGACTGGCGAATCGAGGTCCAGGTGCCCTGGGCGTTGGCGGACTTCGACGCTGGCCTGATCGAGGCTGGCCTGGGTCGGACCGGCGCTGCGGTGCAGGTCACGGTGATGGAGCGGAACGACGACCGCTACCTGCTGGCCGCGCGCTGGTAGCCGCCAGCCGCCACCCGCCTCAGGCCCGGAGGTCTGCTGTCTGGAGCGGCAGCAGCACGGTGAAGGCGGCGCCCGGGGACGCCTCGTTCTCCACCCGGATGTTGCCGCCGTGCGCCTCGATCGCCTGACGGGCGAGGTACAGGCCCAGTCCCAGTCCGCCGTAGTGGGCCACCGGGCCAGCCCGTCCGAACCGCTGGAAGATCCGCTCCCGGGTCTCGGGCGCGATCCCCGGGCCCCGGTCACGAACCTGCAGGATCGCCTGGTCCTCTTCGCGATCCACGCGCACCGAGATCGGACACCCGACCCCGTACTTCAGCGCGTTGGAGAGGAGGTTGGTCAGCACCTGCTCGATCCGGAGCCGATCCCATTGCCCCCGCACCGGTTCCCCGGCGCGCAGTTCGATCTGGCAGCCGGCCTTGGCCGCGGCGGGTTCGAATCGGGCCACCACCTGGCGGACCACCTCCCCCAGTTCCAGCGGTTCAGGGTGCAGGCTCAAGGGACGTTGGGAGATGAGAGACACGTCCAGCAGTCCCTCCACCAGGGAGGCCAGCCGGCGGCCAGACTCGATGGCGCGGCCCACGCGCTGCTGCAGCGGCTTGCTGGTGGGGACCTGCTCCTCCACCGCCAGCACCCCCTGCAGTTGAAGCTGCAACGCCGTCAGCGGGGTCCGCAGCTCGTGCGCCGCCAGGGAGATGAACTCCTCCCGGGTGGCCACCGCCTCCTCGGCCTGACGGATCCGCTTCTGCAGCTCCTCGTAGAGCTGGACGTTCTCCATCGCCACCGAGGTCAGGTCGGCCAGAGCGCGCAGCAGCTTGACCTCCGCCGCGGTGGGGGCGTGCGGGGTGGCCCAGTAGTTCCCGATCGCGCCCACCGGCTCCGCGGTCCGGATCGGCACCATCGCCATGCTGCGGACGAACGTCGGCCGATAGGCCTCGTGGGGGATCCGGGGATCCGCGTAGATGTCCTGAATCACCACCGCCTCGCAGTGCATCATGGTCCAGCCGCTGATGCAGCTCTCCAGCGGGAACCGCAGGCCCTTCCACAGCGGGCTGATCGCGTCCTCGTCGGCGTAGAAGCAGCGGTTGCCGTCCCGCAGCACGAAGGTGGCCCCATCGGCGCCGGTCAGGGCCCGGGCCGCGGTGCGGACGATGGCCATGATCTCCGGCAACTGCCGCGCCATCGACAGCTCCTGCGCGGCCTCCACCAGCCGCTCATGGGCTGCCAGCTCAGAACGCACGGCGCTCATGCCCGACGCTGACCTGTGGAAGGGGGAAGGGAGAAAGCCGCACGCCTGACCTTTCCGCGCCCATGGGGGGACGCAGTCCGGAGTCAGAACGGGCTCTCCGGCGGATGTATTGCCGAGTTTACCCCGCAGACCCCGCGATGGTGCTCGCTGGCCCGGCTGGTGGACACTCAGGCCGGTTGGAGGAACCGGCCGTCCACCAGGTGATCGATCACCTCGCGCGAGGAGTGCGGGTCCAATCGAACCCGCTTGCCCAACTGGGCCACCGCCGCGGAGACGGTGGTGGGACGCTGGAAGGCGGCCAGTGCGCCCAGCAGGATCTCCGCGTCCTCCGCCAGATCCAGGGTGGGATCGGTGAAGGTGCGGGGGTGGACGGTGGGGGCACAGGACAGCCCGGTCCCGTCGATCGATCGCACCACCGTGACCAGCTCCTTGGCCACCTTGGGGGAGGCCCGGTGGCTGCCCAGCCAGTCCTCCAGCTTGAACTGCAGGGTGGAGGGGGAGGTGTTCAGCAACCGGGTCCGTCCGTTGATCGGGACCTTCCGCTTCTCCGCCCGGTGCGCCCAGGCCAGCGAGTCCACGTGGTCCGAGGCCCGCTGGACTGCGTCCTCCAGGGACGGATCCTGGAAGCGCAGCATCGGCACCGAGACGTCGCCCGGCTCGCGCGCCTCGAAGTAGTCGAGGAACTCCTGGAAGGTCTTGGCCTCGGTGACCATCTCGAAGCGCGCCGGGTGTTCGGTGACCAGCGCGCCCGGCTGGGCTTCCAACCGCTGGTAGCCGATCACGCAGTCCAGGCTGATCACCTTCTCCACCAGGCGCAGCTCCTCCTCCAGGGTGGCCTGGCTGGCAAACGGCAGCCCGGCGATGCCGGAGATCTCGATGTCCAGGTTGGGGTGGCGGCGGCAAGAGGCGATCAGCTCCATCAGCTGCTGATCCGAGGCGCAGGGCTTGAGCAGCCCGCGGCGCATCTGCTCCTGGCGCTGCTGTTCGGAGAAGCAGCCGATGTCCAGCACCATGAACACCCGCTGGAAGGTCCGGGCCAAAGCGTCGATCAGCTCCATGCTGGCCACGCCCCACAGGAAGTAGGTGCAGGAGTGACGGGACAGATCCACGCCCGCCCAGGTGCTGGAGAGGAACTCCGCCGAGCTGCCGGAGAAGTCGTAGCGCATCTGCCAGGTGCGGGGCGCGATCTCCTGGTGGTCCTTGCGGACACACTCCTCCGAGCGCAGGAACGGCTTGGCGCGGCCGAAGCCTGCCTTCTGGTTCCCGCGCGCGCCGCCGCAGTACAGGCAGTTCTCTCCGCACCCCTTGCCGGGCGCCACCCAGCCGGAGAAGGCGTGCTGGTCCATCTTGCTGAGGAAGATCTCGTCGAAGTGCGAGTAGTGGACGTCCTCGGTGTTCTTGGCGCCCTGCACGTAGGCCAAAGGCAGCCGGCGCGCCGAGCCGTCCGGATCCCGGGTCACGCAGTTGGGAGGGGAGGGGTCTCCGCGGCAGAGCGCCAGCAGCGGAAGTTCGCCGTCGCCAAGCACGATGTGATCGATGAAGTCGAAGGCCCGCAGCTCGCGCCAGAAGTAGGAGGCGGTGTTGCCGCCGAACACGATCTTGATCTCGGGGTCCAGCTTCCGCAGCGCCCGCGCCACCCACAGCGCCCGGTGCACGTGGTGGAACCACTTGAGGCTGATCCCCACCAGGCGGGGCCGCACCCGCTTCACCACCGCCTCCAGCGAGCGGACCACCTCCGCCTCGGTCTCGTCTCCGTCGAAGAGCCGGACGAAGGCCTCGATCCCTCCGCGGCGCAGATAGCCGGCCAGATACAGGATGCCGCAGGTGGCTTCGCCGGTGCCGGCGCCGACAAGGAGGACTGGCGAGAGGACGCGACCGCGACTCATGAGACGAACACTCCGACTTTCCCGAGAGGGAAGCACAGTATTCGGTCTGGGGGGCTCCGGCTTGGAAATGCCGCGTGCGGCCGCCTGCCAGTCAGGGCTTCAGCCCAGCGTCGCGCGGACCAGCTCCTCGCTGCGCTGCCACAGCTTTCCGGCCAGCTGCTCATCGTCGGCCAGGGGGTTGGGGCGGCGCTCCTTGCACTTGTCGTAGTAGCGCCCGGTCACCTGGCTCAGCTCCGGCGCGGTGGCGCAGTACACGGAGGTCTTGGCCCCCTCCTCATTGGAGATCATGAACAGCTTGATCAGCGACTCCAGTGGGCCGGGCAACTTCCGCCACAGCTCGGAGGCGACCACCCCCGGGTGCAGCGAGTAGGTGGTGACCCGGGTGCCGGTCAGCCGGCGCGCCAGCTCCTTGGCATGGAGCACGTTCATCAGCTTGCTGATCCCGTACTGGCTGATCCGCCCCCGCGTCGAGTCGATCGGTCCTTCCAGCCACTCCCAGCGGATCCGGGGCACCCGCTCGCCGGCGCGGCTGGCCACGTTCACCACGCGCCCCTGCGGTGCCTCCTGGAGGCGGGGCAGCAAAAGCTGGGTCAGCAGGAAGGGGCCGAGGTGGTTGGTGCCGAAGGTGATCTCGTAGCCGTCCCGGGTCACGCCCGGGTAGCCGGCCAGCCCGGCATTGTTGATCAGCACGTCGAGCGGCTTGCCGCTGGCCAGGTACTGCTCCGCGGCGGCCTTCACTAAGCGCAGGTCGCCCAGGTCCAGCTGGAGGAACTCGGCCTTGCTGCCCGGCCACTTCTTGGCGAGCGCCTCCAGCACCGGGCGGGTCTTCTCCTCCGAGCGGGAGGCCAGCACCACGTTGCCGCCGCGCGCCGCCAGCGCCTCCACCGTGGCCCGTCCGATTCCGGCGTTGGCACCCGTGACGAAGAAGGTCTTCCCGGTCAGATCGCTCATGTGGGAGGACTCTGCCCGGTCGTGGCGGCCGGCACCATCGCCGGCTCGCGCTCGCTACCCGTTCCGCGGCTGGGTCTCCTCGTGCAACCACCGGGCAAGGGTCAGCTCGGCATCCAGCGAGAGGTCCACGAACCGGGCCTGAACTCGGAACAGCTCTCCCGCCGGGGTGACCCGGAACACCTCCACGCTCAGCCGCAGCCTGCCGGCCTCTCCCGTCACCCCCAGGAGGAGGTCCACCCGGGTTCCGCTGGCGCGTTCCCGCCCCAGCCAGCCAATCCCGCCCAGCGAAGCGTCCCCCTCCATCAGCTCGGCCTCGTCCCCCACGCAGAGGGTCAACGGGATCCGGGGAGACTCTCGTCGGTCGTCGGCGGACTGCGGCAAGGGGGCGGCTCGGGTCGGGCCGGTGTCATTCGCGAAGTGGGTCATCATGGGGGTCTCCGTGCTGATCCCAGGACAGGCAGGGGCGCGGCAGGTCGCAATAAATCTTCGGACCCGGGTCAGAATTCTCGCCTGCGTGCCATCCCACCGGGCGCGCTGCGCTTTCCGGGGAGTGGCCCAACCTTCAAGACATGGAGGTTGCGCTTACCCAGCCACAGCGCCGGCCGCGGTCGGTGACCCGGCTCTCGTCGGCCGATGCGGCCTGGCTGCGAATGGATCGTCCGGCGAACCCGATGGTGATCTGTGCGGCGATGTTCACCGAGCGCCCCCTCGCTCTGCCGGCCCTCCGCGAGCTGCTGTCCGAGCGCCTGACCTCTCCCAGGTTCCGTCAGCCGCTCTCGCGCCGAGGGGAGCTGCGCCGCCCTTTCGTGATCGAGGCCCACGTCCGCCGCTTTCCGGCCGGGGATCCGGCGAATGAGAAGGCGCTGTTCGATTCGATCTCCCGGCTGATGCTGCGGCCCCTGCCACGCGACCGCCCCCTGTGGGACGTGCACCTGGTGGAGCAATGGGGATCCGGAAGTGTCCTGGTGTGGCGGGTGCATCACGCGGTGGGAGATGGGCTGGCGCTCCTCCGGGTGCTCTTGAACGTCGCGGACCCCTCCGACTCGCAGGAGCTGGTCCCACCGATTCACCCGGGGCCGCGGTGGACGGACGTGCCCCGGGGGCTGGCTTCGCTGGTTCGGATGGTCCTTCTCCCCTCCGACTCCCGAAGTCCGGTGAAGCGGCCGCTGGCCGGACGCCGCCATATCGCCTGGTCGGAGGCGGTCTCCCTCCAGGAGATCAAGGCCATCGGAAGCAGACGGCACGCCACGGTCAATGAGGTGCTGACCTGCGCGTTGGCCGGCGCCCTCCACCGGATGCTGGTGGCCCGCGGGATCACTCCACCCAGGTCCGTTCGAGCGATCGTGCCGTTTGATCTCCGCGCGGGACAGGCCGACGAGCGGCTGGGCAACGAGTTCGGCCTGCTGTTCCACTCACTTCCGCTGGGCGACCTGTCCTTCGCGCAGCGACTGCGGAAGGTGAAGCGCGAGTCCTCCCGGCTCAAGACCAGTCCGGAGGGGGTGGTGACCTTCCTGCTGCTGCGGTTGATTGGACTGCTGTCCCCGGGGCTGGCCACGCTGGCGATCCGGTTCTTCAGTCGCAAGGCGAGCGTGGTGCTCACCAATCTCGCCGGCCCTCGCCACCGCCTCGCGCTGGGAGGATCGATGATCTCCGACTTCATCTTCTGGGTGCCCCAGACGCACCGGATCGGGCTGGGGTTGAGCATCTTCAGCTACGGAGGCACGGTGAGGATCGGGGTCAACGCGGACGAGGCCTGTCTGCCCTCTCCCCAGGCACTGGCCCGGGACTTCGTCGCCGAGGTGCGGTCCGCCTCCCTGGGGGAGGCGCTTCCGGCGGGAGCGCTGGTCAGGGCTCCTGGGAAGGGTCCCCGGGAGCTGTCTCCATGAGCCGCGTCTCCACCATGCCCTGGGTGGGCCACCCCTCCCGGGTACAGGCCCGCGATCCGGTGGAGAGCGCCCGCTCGCGCGTAGCCAGGCTGGCGGCCCAAGGCCGATACCCCGGGCTCCAGTACGTGGTGGTGGACAGGGCGAGAGTCCTGCTCGACACCGCCGCCGGACTCTCGGAGGCAGGCACCCGGGCGCCCCTCGGTCCCGCCACCTTGCAGATGGCGTACTCCACCACCAAGGCGATCACCGCCATCGCGGTGCTGCAACTGGCGGAGCAGGGCAGGGTGAAGCTGGATGGACCGCTGAGCGACTACTACTCTCATCCCTACGGTCCGCAGGTCACGATCCGTCAGTTGCTGGCGCACACCGCAGGCGTGCCCCAGCCCTCACCCCTGGCCTGGTTCGAACTGGAGTCGGTGGCGCTGGATCGCGACGCGCGACTGCGCCGGTTGCTGGAGGAGAACCCCTCCCTGCGCGACCCTCCGGGGGCCAGATACCGCTACACCAACCTGGGCTACTGGCTGTTGGAGAAGGCCATCGAGGCAGCCTCCGGTGAGGACTTCGCCGACTACCTTCGGAATCACGTCTTCGCGCCGCTGGGCGTGCCGCCGGAGGAGGCGCGCTTCGAGCTGGGAGAAGGCCTGGCCACGGGGCACGCAGCGCGGCGGAGTCCGACGACACTGGTGCTGCGCGCGCTGACCCCGCGCGCGTACTGGGCGGGATCGACCGGGAGTTGGACGCGGACCCGACGGGTGCAGCACCTGGGCCGCGGTTACGGCGGACTGTTCTGCACTGCGCGAGCGTTGGCGGCAGTGCTAGGGGATCTCCTCCAGGCTCAGTCGCTCCTGCTGCGTCCGGCCTCCAAGGAGGAGCTGTGGACCCGGCAGCGAACCACCCGCGGCGCGCTCCTGAAGGGGACGCTGGGCTGGATCACCGGGACCCTGAACGGCGCGCGCTACTTCGGGAAACAGGGCGGCGGGCTGGGCTTCCACGCCAACGTCCGCGTCTATCCGAAGCTGGGACTGGCCACTGCCTTCATGGCCAACAGCACCGAGGTCACCCCCGGGCCAATCGACAAGCACAGCGACGCGCTGGACGGGTTCTTCGCGCAGCGGAGCTAGAGACTCAGGCCCTCGCGACCTTCACCGTCAGCAGCTCCGCCCTCCGGCGCACGAACTCCGAGTCATCCGCCAGGCGGGGACGGGCCAGGGTGTCCAGCCGATCCGGGGTGGCCTTGGCGCAGCCCACCAGGGAGATCTCCCGGACGATGGGGGAGGTGTCGGTCAGCCCGTGGATCATCACCTCTCCGGTGTCGGAGACCCCGGCCTCGGTGGCGTAGAAGATCGCACAGGCGCGGATCCACGCCGCCTCGTCGCGGCACAGCGAGTCGATCGCCGCCTCCGCGGTGGGCCGCTCCACCGAGATCGCGTCCGCCAGCATCCGCAGCTTGTCCTCCCTCTTCCCGTCCTCCAGGAGCGGCAGCAGCCGCTGCTTGAGGTTCCGGTCCAGCAGGTTGTCCAAGAGCTCCACCGCGTTGCCGCGGCGGCGGGCGGCGTCTCCGGAGCTGGCGTCGCGGATCCCCGCGTAGATCCGCTCCATGTTCGCCTCCGGGTAGAGGACGGTCAGCAGCAGGAAGATCCGCTGTTCGGTCTGGTCCACCTTCTCCGACAGCGCCGAGGCCAGCAGCGCCGCGGCGGCGGGGAGCCCGGAGCGGGGCGTAGCCGTGGTCGGACCGGAGCCCAGCCCCAGCGCCTCGGCGTGGGCGAGGGTGGTGGCGGCGCGGTGCAGCTCGCGGTCCAGCGCGGCGGCCACCTTCTTCTTGTCCACCGCCAGGGAGCGCTGTCCCCGCAGCGCGCGGGCCAGCGACCGGTAGACCCGGGTGCGGACCTCCTCGTCCGGATCGTCGAGGTGTCCGGTCAGGACCTCCACCGCCTCGGGGGAGGCCATCCGGCCCAGCACCCGGGCCACCCCCCGGCGGACGGCCGCGTCCTCCAGCCGGTTCCCCAGCACCTTGGTCAAGGCGGGGGTGATCGCCGCGCCATACGCAGCCAGGGCGTCGATCGCCTCCGGCGCGCAGTCGGCGCTCTGGGTCCGGTAGAGCAGGGGGAGCACGAACTCCGGGCTGCGCAGGCGGGAGGCGGCCAAGATCGCCTGCCGGCGAACCTTGAGGTCCGGGTCGTTCATCAACTCCAGCACCGGCTGATAGAAGTTCCTCACCCCGATCTCGCCCAGGATCCGCGCCGCGTGCTCGCGCATCGTCGGCTGCGGATCGGCGATCAGCGCCTTGAGCGCCTCCGCCGCGGAGAGCACCCCATCCAGCCCGCCGTACTGCATCATTCCGGTGATCGCCGCCGAACGGACGCCCGGATCAGGATCCGCCAGCAGCGGGCGCACGCTGCGCACCGCCTTGTCCCGGCCCAGGGTGCAGAACACCGCGATCGCCTTGGCCCGCACCGTGACGTCCGGATCCTCGAAGCGGCGGAATACCGAGTTGGCGAAGCGCAGCGCCTGGCGCTTGGCGTAGTACCCCAGCGCCGCGCTGCGGATCTCCGGCAGCGGGTGGTCCAAAAGCGGCTCCACCCGGTGGTCCAGCTCCACGTTCTCCAACGAGGGGAGCAGCTCCAGCGCGCCCTGCACCTCCCGCGGATCGTCGCTCTCCAGGGCGCGGGTCATCACCCCCGCCGCCTCCTCGCCGCCGGTCCGGTAGCGCACCGCGCCCAGGTCCAGCCGCTTGTGCTTGAGGTTCTCCTGCAGCGACAGGATGTAGTGCCGCCGCGCCGAGACCACCAGCGCGCACCACACCGCGGTCAGGCCCACCGACAGCCAGGCCAGGGTGTAGGGATCGCCGCCGCCCCAGGCCCGGTAGCCCAGAAGCGCCAGGCCACCCAGCCCGATGCTCACCTGCTTGACCACCCCGTCGATGAAGGCCTTGGCCGAGGCCCGGGCCGCCGGGGCCACCGGCAGGTAGAGGATCTGGGTGGTGGCGTCGTTGACCGAATAGCGGAAGAGGGTGTCCGATCCCTTGGCCAGCGCCGCCGCCCACAGGGTGCGGAACACCGCCACCCCCAGGTTGCTGATCAGCAGGCTCAGCGGGAGGATCGCCAGCGAGCCGATCACCCCCAGCCGGTTGAGCAGCCGGCTGGTGCCGAACAGTTGCAGCGCCAGGGCCAGCGCGCCGACGATGGCGTAGAAGCGCCCGAAGTAGGCGGCCAGGTCATTCTTGCCGTGGACGTCCGCGGCGATGACCTTGAACTCGAAGTCCACCAGGGTGATGGTGAAGTAGCTCACCAGCGCCAGCAGGGCGATCGAGCGCAGGTGCGGCGACTCCAGGGTCCGCGCCATCCCGCCCTTCCGGGACGGTCCGGCCGGACCGGAGCGGGCGGCGCGGGCGAACAGTCGCTGCCGGCCGGCGCGGCTGGCGTAGGACCCGGCCACCGCCGCGCCGATCAACAGCAGGGTGCACAACAGCAGCAGGGCGGAGGCCCCAAAGGTCAGCGCCACCCGGCTGGTGATCAACCCCACCAGGATGTTGGAGAGGGTGCCCCCGGCGCCGATCAGCCCGTACAGCCGCTTGGCCTCGCCGGCGTTGAAGACCTCATTGCAGAAGGTCCAGAACTGCATGATGCACAAGGCACCCATCACTTCCACCAGCACGTAGATGACCGGGTACACCCAGCCCAGCCGGGTCTGCTCCAGCCACCACGCGCCCACGAACAGCACCGAGAAGCTCAGCGCGGTGAAGACTGTCAGCCGATCCCGGCGGAAGCGCGCGGCGATCGGGTTGTAAACGAAGCCGACCGCGGCCACCGCCACCGCAGAGGCCACGTACATCCAGGCCAGCTGATCGCGGGTGCCGTGGGCCAGGAAGAGGGCGTCACGCACCGAGCGGCCGGCGACGAACGCGCCCACCGCGAACAGCCCATGAAGGAAGAGGGCGAAGGCCAACTTCCCCTCGCCCCCACGGACCGGCACTGCGCTCTGGAAGAATCGCCTCAGCATGGGCGCGCGCAATCTAGCGCGAGCGCCGCCTCAAAAGGCACGGGCCAGATGCGAAGGAGGTGCCTCCGCCGTCCCGCCTGCTTGGCTGGACGGTAAGGCTGGCGCTCCTTCGGCTCTGGCCCGAAGCACGGCTGTACCGCCGGGTACGGCTAGAACGCCTGCACGCCCTCGGGGGTGACCTCGGACATCAGCGCGGTCAGCTCGCCCTTGAGCTTTTCCTTGGCGCGGATCTCCAGCTGGCGGGCGCGCTCGCGGGAGAAGCCGAAGTGCTCGCCCAGCTCCTTGAGGGTCATCGGGCGCTCGTTCATCACCCGCTGCTCGATGATGAAGCGCTCACGCGGGTCCAGCCGCATCAGCGCCAGCTTGACGCGCTCGTTGATGATCCCCGCCTCCTCGCGGTCCGCGAACTCGTCGTCCTGGGTGATCGCCCCGGAGACCACGAAGTCCACGTGGGAGTTGCCGCCGTCCTCGCCCATCGGCGCGTCCAGCGAGAGGTCCCGGCCGCCCATCCGCTGATCCATCTCGCGGACCTCGGTGGCCTTCACGTTCAGCCGGCGGGCGATCTCGTCCACGTCCGCCGCCTGGTGGGACTCGCCGTCGCCCATCTTCTCCAGCTCCCGACGGGTGCGGGCCAGGGAGAAGAACAGCTTCCGCTGCGCCTGGGTGGTTCCCAGCTTCACCAGCGACCAGGACTTGAGGATGTAGTTCTGGATGTACGCGCGGATCCACCACACCGCGTAGGAGATCAGGCGGATCCCCTTGTCCGGATCAAACTTCTGCACCGCCTTCATCAGGCCGATGTTCCCCTCCTGGATCAGGTCGGAGATCTTGATCCCGTAGCTGCGGTACTCGTAGGCCACCTTCACCACGAAGCGGAGGTTGGCGGTCACCATCACGTGGCCGGCGTGCAGGTCTCCCTTGCGGAACTTGCGGGCCAGCTTCTGCTCCTCCTCCACGGTGAGCAGGGGGTACTGGTTGATCTCCCCCAGGTACATCGAAAGCGAACCGGCGGTGCTGTTGTGGTCGTTGCGGGATTCCATGCTCTCTCCTGGCCCGGTGGCCTTTGAATCGTCTGATAACCCTGGGACCCAGCGTGTCGCCGCGTCCTCACGGGGGTTGCCATGAGCAACTGCGATGCCAACGGCCGGGACCCCACTTGCCGCCCGCAAACCACTGATTACGCGAGGGTTTACTCAGGGTGCTGGGCAGCAGGGGGGAGGGGCGAACACGTAACAGTTACAAACGGTTCAACGAGATGAGGGATCCGACCGGAAAAGCTTCCGGTCCGTTCAATACCGTTCGCCCGGGCGCCGGTTCCTCAAGCGCTCTTCGGAAGGTAGGTCTTTTCCACCTGCTGGGCAGCCCGGGCCACAGTGTCGAGCCAGTGTTGCCTTTCACCAGGAGACAGCGGGCGGGTGCCGAAGCGGGCCTCCAGATAGCGCCGCGTCGCCCGCTGGACGGTGGGGGCCAGCGGATGGGCCTGGGCCTCCAGCCGGGAGGAGAGCTCCTCGATGCCCTCTCCGGCCCCCACGCGCAGCTGGTGCCTGGCGAGCAGGCGCTCAAGCCCCTCCAGCAGCAAGGTGGCCTCGGTCCGCTCGGCGGCGGTTCGCTGCCTGCGGGGGAAGCGCCAGAAGGCATAGGCCGCCAGCGCGACGGCGGCGGCGATCATCCAGGGGGCCAGGGAGCGGGGGCCGGCCTGCGACTCCGGCGCGCTGCGGGGGGGCCGGATCAGGTCCCTGGCAAAGCGCGCCTGGTCGATGAAGCTGTAGTCCACCACCGCGCTGCGCCACCACTCCTCCACCGTCTCGTAGAGGCGCACCAGCGCGGCGAACACGGTGTCCGCCTGGGCCACCCGGTGCGCGGGCGGGGTGGCGTCCACGGTGACGAAGCCCCGGCCGGGCACCAGCACCTGGGTCCAGGCGTGGGCGTCACCGGCCCGGACCACATACTGCTTTCCCACCCGCTCTCCGCCGAAGAAGCCGCCGGCCACCCGGGCCGGGATCTCCAGCGATCGCAGCATCACCGCCAGCGCGGTGGCGAAGTGTTCGCAGTGGCCCTCCTTGCGGACGAACAGGAAGTCCGCCAGCGGATCGTCCGAGGGGCTCAGCTCCAGGGTGTAGCCGTAGTCTGACTGGAGGAAGGACTGCAGCTTCCTGGCCGCGGCCAGCGGTTCACGGTCCGCGCCCACCACCCGCTCCGCCAGCGCCTTCACCCGGGCGTCCAGGGTGGGCGGCAGCCCCAGGTACCGCTGGGGATCGTGCCCCGGATCCCCTCCGGGCGCGTCGGGGGCCGCGCTGAACGCGTGGTAGGTGTAGCTGATCGCCCCTTCGGAGAAGCGGACCTCCTGGCCCTTCACCTCCTGCAGCCCCACCCGCGAACTGTAGGACGTGCCGTGGGCGGTGGCGTTGGCCAACAGGGTGGGGGTGTCCAGCGCCACCAGCACCCGCGAGCCGTAGGAGGGCAACAGCTCGATCCGCTGGTGCACGGTCTTGGCCGGCCGGCGCGCCAGCTCGATCTGTTGCTGGGGCGGCCCCAGCTGGGTGTTCCCCACCCACTCGGTCCCGGTGAAGGTGTCAAAGGCGGTGCCCAGCCAGTAGCCGTCCAGGGCGTCCACCCGGGGATCGGGCTCCAGCGTGGCCCGCAGCACCACCCGCGGGTTGCGTTTGATGCTCCCGTCTCCGCCCAGGCTGACCCGGTCCGACATCCCGGTGGTGGGCGCACCCCAGCTGGGGGAGACCTTCCGTCCCACCAGGTTCCAGGAGAGACGGGGGAAGGCGAAGAAGAACACCGCTGCTCCCAGCAACGCCGCCAGCGCCCCCACCGCCAGCCGCCCGGCGAGGGGACGGAGGGGGAAGTCCGCGCCCTCCGGCAGGCTCTCCTCCACCACCGAGAACCCCAGCGAGAAGGTGGCGGTGACGCAGAAGGCGACCAGGGTGAGCGCGAAGAGCAGATCGGCGGAGAGCGCCGCCCCGCCGGCGATCATCAGCAGGCTGGTCAGGTGCACCTGCGCGTCCAGCTGCGGGGTGGGCGGGGCCAACAGCCGCTGCGCGGAGATGAAGCCGGCGAAGGTACAGGCGGCCAGCACCAGGTCCAGCGAGCCGGCGGCGACCAGGGTGTAGAGGGCGATCCCGGCGCCGGCCAGCACCAGCGCGGTGAGCAGCCCCCGGCCGGAGAGCACCCGGCGATCGAACAGCGCCAGCGCCAGCGCCACTCCGTAGATCGCCATCCCCCACAAGGGGAGCTGGCCGGAGATGGCCATCGAGCCGAAGGCGGAGGCGGCCGCCAGGTCCCGCAGCAACAGCGTCAGTCGGCGGCGGCGGGCGGCGATCATTCCGCGGCTCCGGGACCAAAGCCCAGCTGGGCCAGGGCCCGCAGGATCCGCTTCTGCTGGCCGGTGCCGGCCGCGGGCCGCAGCCGCTTCCCGTCCGCCTCCAGGCCCACCTCGTGCCCCAGGGTGATCAGCCGCTGGGTCTGCGCGCCCACCTCTTCACAGCGGCGCTCCAGCGCGTCCGCGCCCAGCCCGGGGCGGACCTGGAGCACGAACGAGCGGCGCTCCTCGCGCTCCCGCTCCACTCGCAGCAGCCTCCCGGCGGTGGCGCTCTTCTTCCAGTGCACCCGCCGCGCGTCCTCGTTCTCCCCCAGCTCGCGCAGCCCCAGGATGTCCCCGCTGCCGTCGTTGTGGCGCGGGTTGCCTGCCTCGCCCACCGGGCCCAGCTCGGATTCGTCCGGGCTCCCGCAGGCGAACGCCCGCCGCGGATAGACCAGCAGCAGGTCCTCCAGGGGGAGGATGGTGCTCTTGCTGAACAGCCCCAGCGGGTAGCGGGTGGTGACCTTGACCCCGGTCAGCCGGTACGGGCCCCGGCGGGGGGCGGTGCACTGGGCCCGGATGATCTGCTCCTCCCCCTGCCGCAGGTAGGGCGCGGTGGCCGAACCGGTCAACAGCTCCCCCTCCTCGGAGAAGTGGAGCGCGAAGGTGGTCCCGGCCGCGGTGCGGGTCACCGCATAACGGAAGGCGAACGGCTCCTGGGCAAACGCGGCGTCGGTGCCCAGCCGGCGGACGGTGATCCCGCGCAGGGCCCGCTCGGAGAGCACCCCGGAGACGATGATCATGCTCAGCAGCAGCCCCAGCAGCAGATAGAGCAGGTTGTTGCCGGTGTTCAGCGCCCCGAAGCCCACCCCCACCGTGAGCACCACGTAGGTGCGGCCGATGCGGGTGAAGCCCAGCCGGCGCCGACGCCGGGCCCTCTCCCGCATCCGTCCCCAGCCCCGGCCCTGCTTCTTGACCGGATGGGCGGTGCGCTGCATTCCGGCAGCGGACTGCGCCTGCGCGGCGCTCACCGCGGCGCCGCCACCTTGCGGGCCAGCTCCTCCAGCAGGTGCGCGGCCTCGTCCCGGGAGAAGGTCCCCTGCACCGCCGAGCGCAACAGCAATCGGTGGGAGAGGGTGGAGACCAGCACCGATCGCACGTCGGCCGGGGTGACGAAGTCCCGCCCGTCCCACAAGGCCTGGGCCTTGGCGGCGGCCATCATCGCCAGCACCGCCCGGGTCGACGCGCCGCGCTCGATCTCCGCGTGCTGCCGGGTGGCGGTGGCCAGGCGGATCGCGTACTCGGCCACCGCGTCGCCCACGGTCACCTCCGAGCTGGCCTTCTGCAGGGCCAGGATCTCCTCGCCCGAGCACACCGGGGTCAGATCATTGACCGGGTTGTTCAGCCGGCGGTCCCGAAGCAGCGCCGCCTCCACCTCCGGGGCCGGGTGCCCCAAGGAGATCCGCATCAGGAAGCGATCCAGCTGGGAGTCGGGGAGGGGATAGGTGCCGGAGAAGTCCGCCGGGTTCTGGGTGGCGATCACGATGAACGGGGTGGGCAGCGGATGGGTGCGGCCATCCAGCGACACCTGGCCCTGGGCCATCGCCTCCAGCAGGGCGGACTGGGTGCGGGGCGGGGCGCGGTTCAGCTCGTCCGCCAGCACCAGCTGGTGGAACAGCGGGCCGGGCCGGAACTGGAAGGTCGCCGACTGGGCGTGGAAGACGGTGGCCCCCAGGATGTCGGTGGGCATCAGGTCCGCGGTGAACTGCACTCGGGAGAAGGTCAACGAGCAGGATCGCGCCACCGCCTCCGCCAGGGTGGTCTTGCCCACCCCGGGCACGTCCTCCAACAGCAGGTGGCCGCCGGCGACCAGGCAGGTCACGGCCGCCCGGGTCTGGGCCTGCTTTCCGTGGACCGCCTTGGACAGGTTGTCGGCCAGCTTGGCCATCGCGTCCCGGGCCTGGGGGACTTCGAGGACGGGCTGGAGCGGTCGCGCAATGTGGGCTGTCACGGCCCGCACTCTAACGGGGACCGGCCGTGGAATCCCACGGGATGCTTCCTTTGGCCCGCTCTCCCGCCAGGCAGGCGGCCTAAAAAACTGCGCGGCACGGACCGGCGGGATCCACCCGCAGGTCCAGCCGCGCTGCGAGCGCCCCCGGAGGGGGCGTCTTTAGACGAAGAGGATGTCCTCCGGGGTGTAGTAGGCGCGCTGGGTGGAGCGGGTGGAGGCGACCCCGAAGTAGCGGAACATCGCCTCCCCGTGGCGGTCCAGCCCCCGCAGCCGCAGGGTGCTGCAGTCCAGGCCCCCGGTGAGCACCGCCACCGCGCTGTCCACGAACTTCTTCACCCGCGAGAAGTCCAGCACCACCTCCTGCTTGTGCAGCTGCTCCAGGTGGGTCCGCAGCTCGGCGGCGGTCTTGGCGTCGAAGGTCCCCTCCAGGCGCAGGATCAGGGTGGTGTCGTTCTCTTCGCGGTGGATGTTCAGCGGTGCGGTCATGGTTCGTTCTCTGGCTGCTGGGGGGGGCGAACTGGCCCGGGCGGCTCCCCGAACAGCAGGAAGCGGGCCAGTCACCGGGGGTGTGTCCCCCCGTCGTTGTGGCCTACTGCGCTGTCCAACCTCCAACACCGACCGGGGACCGCGAACATTTTTCCGGAAGGACTTACCGCCTACCCCTCGACGGCGGCGGCGGCGGCGGTCTCCACCCGGGCCTGCTGCAGCTTCACCGACTGGGCCTGGAGCTTGTGGAACTCGCCCACCACCTTCTTCGGGTAGCCGGCCATGAACTTCTTGCGGTTCTCCGGCTTGGCCAGGATCTTCTTCGCCAGCCCGGGACCGGCGTTGTAGGCCACCAGGGCCTTCTCCACGGTGCCAAAGCGCTGGATCAGATCCGCCAGGTACCAGGTCCCCAGCTCGATGTTGGTCTCCGGGTCGAACAGGTTCTGGGTCTTGTTCAGCTTCCAGCCGCGCAGCCCCGCCAGGTAGGTCCCGGTGTCGGGCATCACCTGCATCAGGCCCATCGCCCCCACGTGGGAGGTGGCGAAGGTGTTGAACGAGCTCTCGCAGCGGATCACCGCCACCACCAGCAGAGGATCGATCCCGTTCTTCTGCGCCTCGCGGACGATTGCCACCGACACCCGGCGCTGCTGCTTCTCCGCCAGGCCAGAGCGGGCCACCTGCTTGGTGATCCCCAGCGCCTCCGCCTGCCGGTACAGCTCCTCCTCCTGGGCGGTCTGCGCGCGCAGCTCGGAGACCTCCTTCTCCTTCTCCGCCAGCCGCTGCTCCAGAAGTTGCACCAGCTCCTGATGGGTCAGGGCCGGCTCAGTCGCGGCCTCGCTCTCGCGGACCCCGCCCAACGCAGACGCACCCGACGCCGCCAGCACCACCACCACTCCCCACACGAACCGACGATCCATCCGTCACCCCTCCACCGAACCCCGACATGGCGGCCGCGTCCCGACCGTGGGCGGCTCCACAGCAGCATGCGTGCCAACCCGGCCACACTTGCGGCCGCGCCGACCCGGCCAGGGTGGAAGGGGGAGGACCTGGCCTGAGGCCTGGACCGGGAGGGAAGAGGGCCGGGGGCGTCACCTTGTGTGGCGGTTGCGGCAGGGGTCGGAAAACTTTTCCCCATCCTGGGTGGGGCAGCTGCCCGGTCGCTGAAAAAAGCGGCGTGTCCCCAAGGGCCGCACCCACCGGTGGTGGAATGGCCACTTGCCCCGGGTCGATCCGTCCCTAGCTTCGGTGACGTTCAAGGGGAGTGCGGATGTTCTACGCGATTGCGGCAATCCTGATGGTGCTCTGGGTGATGGGGATGGTCAGCGGGGCGGGCCTGGGCGCCTGGGTCCATCTGTTCGTGGTCCTGGCGCTGGTGAGCACCGTGCTGGCGGTGGCGCGCGGTGGCGGCCGGCGGGTGAATCCGAATCCGAATCCAAGGATGACTCCGTGAACAGCCTCCAGCTGGATCTGCGCCTCCCCAATGACTCGCTGGGCTTTGTCCGGCGGGAGTGTCCCCACTGCCGTCGTCAGTTCAAGACGCGGCGCCGGGCCTTCGATGGGCGGGTGCTGATGCGGCGGCTGGGCGCGGCGGTGACCCACGAGAACGCCCAGGACATCCAGCTGGGGCTGGGCGAGCGGTACAGCTGCTTCTACTGCGGCAAGGTGGGCCCGGCGGACGACTTCCTCACCGCGGATCAGAAGGAGTTCGTGGAGCGGCTGTCCACCTCCCTGGTCGAACACCTGCGCTTCGAGCAGCTCTCGCAGGTGGTGCGGACCCTGGCGGACAACCCGCGGCCGACCTTCGTCCCGGTCCGGCCGGCGGCGATGCCGGCGGGGATGCCCGGAGAGCTGGAGGACATGCGGCCCTTTCCGCTCACCTGCTGCAACGACGAGGTGAAGGCCGCCGCCGGTTGGGATCAACCGTTCCACTGTCCGGCCTGCGGGGTGCGGCACGCCCGGGGCGGCGCGCCCACCCGCCACAAGCTGCAGCTGACCTTCGTGCGCGAGTAGTTCGTCTCAGCCAAACGCGCGGGCCACCAGCCAGTAGCCCCCCAGCGCGGCGATCAGCAGCGAGGTCCCGGTCACCACCCGGCGGCGGAGAGGGTCCCGCCGGGCGATCAGCCGCACCAGCGGGAACAGCAGCGCCACCACCACCGCCTGCCCCAGCTCCACCCCCAGGTTGAAGCCGGCCAGCGCCAGCGCCGCCGAGTCTCCCAGGCCGTACTGGGCCAGCACCGAGGCGAAGCCAAAGCCGTGGATCAGCCCGAAGGCGAAGGTCAGCACCGGCCGATATCGCTCCCGGACCCCGATCAGGTTCTCCACCGCCACGAACACCACCGAGGCGGCGATCGCCAGCTCCACCCAGCGCGCGCCCAGCGGAGAGAGGGTCACCCAGCCCAGCGCGGTCACCCCCAGGGTGATCGAGTGCGCGACCGTGAACGCGGTCACCATCCACAACAGCCGCTTCCAGGAGCTGGCCACCAGCAGCAGCGCCACCAGGAAGGCCAGGTGGTCGTAGCCCTGGAAGATGTGCTCCGCCCCCAGCCACAGCCAGCCGGCCAGGCTGGAGGGGCCCTGGTTCTCTTCCGGCGGCAGCTCCAGATAGAGGGTCTGCTGCCGGCCCTCGGCGAAGCGCTGCCCCACCTCCCCCTGGGCCTGGGCCCCCAGGATCACCCGGTAGCCGTCGGGCAGCACCGAGAGGATCCGGAACTGCTGTCGCAGCGGGCCTTGCCCCGGGCAGCGGTGCTGGGCGCGCAGCTCCACGAAGCCCTCCTGGAGGAGGACCTCGGTCTGCACCAGCGCACAGCGCTGATCGCCGCGGGAGAGGGGGACGCTCTCCCAGAAGCCGGCCTCCACCGCCTCCCGCACCCGGGGCAGCTCGTCCTCGGAGAGCACCCCGTCTCCGTCCAGATCCACCGGGGCCAGCAGCGCCAGGGTGGCGCCGGTGAGGGTGGCTACCTGGTGCACCCCGCCGTCCGCCTCCAGCCCGAAGCGCACGAAGATCAGGTCCGCGTCGTGGGCCAGGGCGGGGGAGGCGAGGCAGAGCAGGGCCCACAGGGTGGCGGCGGCGCGGCGCATGGCGATGTCCTCTATCTCAACTCCGGGCACAGCAGCGGTGCTTGGTTGCGGCGGGAGCGGACGGTCCCTAACTTCAGCGCGGGCGTGGGGATTTTCTGGGGGGCGGGACACGATGGGTTCTAGGCATTCGCGCTTGGCGGCTGCGTTGGCGGCGGCATGGGAAGCAGAGGTGGTGGCGGCGCGCGCCATGACGATGTTGGCGGACCGCGCGCCCGACTCCCGGGTGAGGGCCCGGCTGCTGGTGCTGGCGGCCTTCTCCCGGGCCCACGCCTCGCGGCTGTTGGCCCGGCTGGCCTCGCTGGGCCGCGGGCCGCTGCCGGTGCCTCCCGCCGAATTGGTCCTCTCCGATGATCTGGGGCACGCCCTGGAGTTCGAGGCCTCCAACGCCCGGGGCGCGGCCAACCGCTACAACACCATGGCCGCCCTGGCCCGCACCGAGGCGGACCTCTCCACCGCCTGGGTGTGCGAGCTGAACCGCGCCGAGGAGGAGGACCGGGCCCAGGAGCTGACCCGGCTGGCCCAGGGCGGGGTGGTCCAATTCCAGGCGGAACCGGTGGCAGTCTGATCGTAGACTGCCGGCCATGGCCAAGGCCGAGAAGTACCAAGACCTGATCTTCCAGCTGGGTGACCTGGCGCGGGAGACGCTTCCCAACAAGCCCAACTGCCCCCGGTCGATGGACCGGGTCTACAAGGCGGAGGACGTGGTGCTGGCGCGCCGCGACGAGGTGGCGCAGCTGGAAGCGCAGATGAACGACGAGGACGCCGCCTTCGCCGAGTTCAAGGAGCAGCTGGTCCTGGAACGCGCGGAGCAGGAGGCGATCGTCAAGCGCTTCAAGCGCGCGGTGGATGCCATCCAGGGGCGGGTCAAGGAGCTGCGCAAGAAGATCAACACCGCGCGCGCCCAGGTCCGCTACGACAAGGTGGGCATCAAGAAGATGGAGCAGCGCCACGCGGAGCTGGAGATGTCCACCCTGGACGCGAACCTGCTCAACGTCTCCAAGAGCAACCTCAAGAAGGTCCGGCTGGCCACCCTGCGCAAGGAGCGGGATCTGGAGGAGCTGCAGCGGGAGTTCGAGGTGATCCTCACCCCGCCGGAGGGCCAGCCTGGCGCCCAGGGCGTGCTGGCGCACAAGCGGTTGCTCATCCTGGAGGACGAGGAAGAGGACCGGGCGCTGGATCACGACGAGCGGATGGCGGAGCTGGACGCGCTGATCGCGGCCAAGGAGGAGGAGCTCAAGGCCGCCGAGGAGTTCCTGGACCAGGCCGTCTACATGCTGGGCGAGGACGTCTACACGAACCGGATCTCCGATCCGGCCTTGGCCTCCCTGTACCCCCGGCTGGACACCGCCAAGTAGGGTGGGGGGGCCCAGGGACCGGGCCGGGGGAGAAATCTCCTGCGCGGCCGGGGCGTTGGGCAACTTGCAAGGGGGCGCGGACTGCTATATCCCGCCCCTCCCGCGTCCGGCACCCTTTCTGGACCTCCGGGATACACACCCTACGCGGACGCTTCAAACGCGCTTCCGCTTTCGAAAGAGGTAACAGACGTGAAGGGATTGATCGGCATGAAGGTTGGGATGACTCAGGTGTTCAGCGAGGACGGCAACATGGTCCCGGTCACCGTCATCGACGTTTCCACCTGCACCGTGGTGGGCAAGCGGACCGCAGAGAAGGACAAGTATTCGGCGGTCACCCTCGGCTTCGGGTCCATCAAGGACAAGTCGCTGACCAAGGCGGAGATCGGCCACTTCAAGAAGCAGGGCGTGGAGGCCCGCCGGCACCTGAAGGAGTTCCGGGTCACCGCGGAGGAGGCCGAGACCTTCAAGCTGGGCACCGAGGTTGGCGCCGACATGTTCGCCCAGGGCGAGCTGGTGGACGTCACCGGCGTGACCAAGGGCCGTGGCTTCCAGGGCGTCATGCGCCGCTGGAACTTCAAGGGTTCGCAGACCAAGACCCACGGTACCCACGAGTACCAGCGTCACCCCGGCGCGATCGGTCAGCGGAAAACCCCGGGCCGCGTGTACCCGAACAAGAAGATGCCCGGTCACTACGGCGTCGAGCAGGTCACCACCCAGAACCTGGTGGTGGTGGGCGTGGACACCGAGAAGAAGCTGCTGCTGATCAAGGGCGCGGTGCCCGGCTTCAGCGACGGCATCGTCTACGTGAAGCCCAGCATCAAGAAGGCCCTGCGCGCCGCGCACGCCGAGAAGAAGAAGGGCTAGTCACCTAGGGCCCAAGGGTCCGTGGTCAAGCGAGGGGGTGGCTCCGAAGGATGGGGTCGCCCCTTCTGCTTTGCGGGTACCTGAGCTTGCCGCCGGGAGGGCTGCGCCGAAAGCCCCTGCGAATGCGTACGGCGGTACGCAAACACACGCCTCATTGCCGCACCTCCCCAAGGACCTCTGCTCCGGGCCTGAGACAATGCGATGTCAGAGCCTCCGAACACACTGGTCGTGTTCGCATGAGAAAGCCTTCGACCCGAGGCGACTTCAGTACGGCACGGTTCCTCACCGCGGCGCAGCTTGTCGCTTCGGCACATGGGCTGATGGAGGTCTCCTACTCCTCGGTGGCCAGGCTCTGTGGCGTTCCCCGCTCCTGCGTTCAGCGGCGCTTCGGAAGCGTGGAACAGCTCCGGAGGGGGACCCTCGAGACCTGGCTGCACCAATTCAAGTCGGCTGAGGATTCCTGCGCGCGCCCGGGAGCCACCGGAGTCTGGGAGTTGCTGTTTCGCTGGTTCCTGGCGCAGGCCCGCCATCCCGTCCCCTTCTGCATGCTCCAAGCGCCGGTCGCCTCGCCGTTGTCAGCCGAATGGGAGGCGCTGCGTGGCCTGGTCGCCGGTGCAGTGTCCGCCTGGAGTGAGTCGCTGGCTCGCGAGATCCAGGCCGCGCCGCCGGGTGAGTGGAGGCCGGAGGTCGACGCGGAGGCCCTGGTCCGGAGCCTGGTGGGGATCTGCCTCGGAACGGGACCGGCGGAAGCGCTCGTGGGCCCGCTGGCGGCGATCGAGGCGGCCGCGCACTCCTGCCGGGTGCTGCTTGGGCACGCCGCCCATGGGGGCCTCGAGGTGATCCCTGCGGACACTGTTCCGGCCCTGATCCAGCAGGCCGGCCACCTACTTCGTCTGCGCCCGACCCACGAGTGGGTCGCCGACGAGTCGACCACGGCTCAGGGGGTCAGACCCCGCCAGGGTGGTTCAACCCCCAGCAGAGTCTCCAGGCAGAAGGCGCCCGCGACCTGGGACTCGCTCCTCCTCGAAGCGACCATGGAACTGGATGACTACCGGCGAAGGAATCCAGAAGAGGAGGACGAAGACTTCCCGCGTTAACAGAGCCGGTTCAGCCCGTTCAGCGCCGCCACCCGGTAGGCCTCGGCCATGGTGGGGTAGTTGAAGGTGGTGTTGACGAAGTACTCGATGGTGTTGGCGCCGCCCTTCTGCGCCATGATCGCCTGACCGATGTGGAGGATCTCCGCGGCCTGATCCCCGAAGCAGTGGATGCCCAGGATCTCCAAAGTCTGGCGGTGGAAGAGCAGCTTGAGCATCCCCACCGTGTTCCCGGTGATCTGGGCGCGGGCCAGGCTGCGGAACAGGGTGTGGCCCACCTCGTAGGGGACCCCCGCGGCGGTCAGCTCCCGCTCGGTCCGACCCAGAGAGGAGA
Organism: Myxococcaceae bacterium; assembly: GCA_036675345.1. Classification (GTDB taxonomy): domain Bacteria; phylum Myxococcota; class Myxococcia; order Myxococcales; family Myxococcaceae; genus JALYOC01. Next base: position 374,148 of record JAKFFE010000017.1, on the reverse strand, counting down.
TCTCCGGGGAGGTGTAGATCCCCACCGGGATGTTCTGGACCAGGCGCTTGTCGGTCCCGGGCTCCACCAGGTGCGCGGCGGCGAACCGGCCCTGGTCGTAGCTGGCGCTGGCCAGGCTGGGGGAACCGACCACGTCGCCCACCGCGTAGATGTGCGGGTGCTCGGCCAGCCGGTAGCGATCATCCACCTTCAGCTGCCCGCGGCTGTTGGGCTTGATCCCCAGCTTCTCCAGCCCCATCCCGTCGGTGTTGCCGGTCCGGCCCTGGGCCCACAAGAGCACGTCGGATTTGATCTTCTTGCCGCTCTTGAGGTGCAGCACCACCCCGTCCTCGGTGGGCTCCACCTTCTCGTATTCCTCGTTGTGCCGCAGCACCACGCCCAGATCCCTCAGGTGGTAGGAGAGGGCGTCGATGATCTCGTCGTCCAGGAAGTCCAGCAGCTTGTCCCGGCTGTGGACCAGGTTCACCTTCACCCCCAGGTTGCGGAAGATGGAGGCGTACTCGCAGCCCACCACGCCTGCCCCGTAGATGGTGATCGTCCCCGGGGTGTCGTTGAGCTTGAGGATGGTGTCGCTGTCCAGGATCGCCGGGTGCCCGAAGTCCAGGTCCGGCGGCCGGTAGGGCCGCGACCCGGTGGCGAGCACGAAGTGTCGGGAATGGAGCAGCTGGGTGGAGCCGTCCGCGCTCACCACCTCCAGGTTGTGGGGATCCACGAACCGGCCCGACCCGTGGATCACCGGGACGTGGTTGCGCAGGTAGAAGTCCCGCCGCATCGACACCTGCTTGCGGATCACCGTCTGGGCCGCCCGCAGCAGCTGGGGGAAGGTGAACTGGGCGTTGTCGGAGAGGGTGGCGAACAGCGGGTTGTTGCGAAACTCCAGCACCGCCTGCACCGACTGGCGCAAGGCCTTGCTGGGGATGGTGGCCCAGTGGGTGCAACCGCCCCCCACCTGATCGTGTCGCTCCACGATCACCACCGACTTGCCGGCCTTGGCGCTCTTCATCGCCGCGCCCTCGCCTCCCGGGCCGCTGCCGATCACCACCACGTCGTGCTCTCGCTCCGTCACCGGCGCCTGGGCCACCTTGGAAATCCTCCTGGGTAGGAGGGACTACCACGGGCCGGGCCCGGGGCCACTTGCGGGTCGCGGGCGTTGATTCGTCCACTAGTGCAAGCCTCCCCCCAACTTTCGCACCGGCGGGGGCGGTAAGACTTGCCGGATGGAGGTGCCGTTACGACCTTCGACGCCGCGGAACGCCGGTCCCGCTGGATGAGTGGAGCTATGAGCCGACGAAGCCTTGGATGGATGAGCCTGGTGGTGGCCCTGACTGTCAGTGGACAGGCGGTGGCCGCCGAGGAGCTGTTGGAGAACGTGGTGGTCCGCAACCGGCTGTTCCGGGTGCAGGGGAAGCTGGAGGTCTCGCCCACGTTCGGGCTGGCCCCGGTGACCTGGCTGACCGAGCACTACAACTTCAACGTCGGCGCCGGCTACAACCTGCTGGAGACCCTGGCCTTCGAGGCCCGGGGCGGCTACGCGCTGACCCGCCAGACCAGCACCGCGCGCCGGATCGCCGGGATGTTCCTGGCCCGCGATCCCAACGCCGGGGCGCAGGCCACGGTGGATGACTTCTCCAACCTCTGGGAGATGAACGCCAACCTGGTGCTGGGGATCCGCTGGGCGCCGATCTACGGGAAGCTGTCCTTGCTGTCCGAGACCCCGGTCCACTTCCAGGCCTACCTGTGGGCCGGCGGGGGCGCCGCCAACTTCAGCCGCCAGTCGATCGTCTACTGCACCGACGTGGACCGCGGGGACACAGTCAACTGCAACAGCTGGCTGACCGAGAGCCGGATGGCCCCGGTGGGCAGCGCGGCGGTGGGCTTCCGCTTCTTCACCCACCAGGGGGGGGCGCTGAAGCTGGAGCTGCGCGACTACATCTATTCGGACCGCTACCGCACCGGGATCGACCGGGTGGCGGCGGAGCAGGGGAACAACGCCACCGGCACCGACGGGGATCGCGGGCTGGCGAACATCGTCCTCATCGACCTCGGCTACACCTTCTTCTTCTAGAGAGCGCCATGTCCCTCGTCCTGATCGCACTCCTTGGCGCAGCGCAGGCCGCCGTTCCGGCCCTGCCCTCCGGCCTTCCCCAGAACCTGGTCACGCAGACCGAGCCCTCCGCGCCGGGTGGGGCGCCCCTCCAGCCCCAGCCCGCCACTTCGCCGGAGGTGCCGGCCGCCAGCCCGGACGTCACCGAGGGGCCGGCGGCCAGTCCGAGAGTCACCGAAGAGTCGGTGGCGGCGGGGCCGGTGGCCGAGGCCCTCACCCCTGCGGCGATCGCGTCCGACGCGCCGCTGGCGCAGGACGCGCAGTTGATGGGCGCGCTGCCCGAGCCGGATCCGGACAAGCAGCGGCTGGTGGCGGGCGCGCCGCTCTACAACCCCAACGTCGCGGTGCACATCGTCCAGCGCAAGCAGTTCACCGAGCGCGGCCGCCACGAGCTGACCCTGTACCCGGCCACCACCCAGCTCAACGGCAAGTTCACCCAGCACTTCGGCACCGCGCTCTCCTACGTCTACCACCTGCACGAGAACCTCGGGATCCACCTCACCCCCCGCTACAACTGGTCCGCGCAGGAGTCGCCCTTCAACCTGGAGCTGGTGGAGAAGGTCCGTCAGCAGGGCCAGCCGGCCACCACCCTGTTGCTGAACTGGGCGGCCACCGGCGGGGTGGAGGTCACCCCGCTGTACGGCAAGTTCGCGATCTACGACGGCCTGCTGGCCCAGTTCAGCCTGGTGCTGATCGGCGGCGCCGGAATTGGCCAGACCAGCCACTTGCTCAAGCCGGTGACCTTCGGGGACGGGAACCAGCGCTTCGCCGAGACCTACGGGGACACCGGCCGCCGCTTCGTGGGCGAGATCGGCGGCGGGCTGCGGGTCCAGATTGGCGACCGCTTCACCCTGCGGATGGAGGTCCGGGACCTGGTCTACACCGCGCGGGTGGAGGAGGTGAACGGCTGCAACCTGGAGGACCTCAACTCCATGTACGCCATTTACGAGACCCAGCTGGAGGGCAACTCGCTGGAGGGGGTGGCGGTGCGGGGCAGCTGCAACGTGGGCGCCTTCCAGGGCGACGGCGGGACCACCGGCGAGAACCGGATCCACGACGTGCCCCGGGCGCGCGATCTGGTGATGGAGCCGTCCGCGGACGTGCTCAACAACGTCGGCTTCCATGCCGGTTTCTCGATCATCTTCTAACCCTTGGGGCACCTCATGCGACGCGCAGTGATCACCGCTCTCGTCCTGGTCTCGACCAGCGCCAGCGCCCAGGGAATGGGCGAGTTCGACCGGGCCAAGGCCGCGCTGGATGCGGGCCGGGCCGCGGAGGCGGTTGGACTGTTCCACCAGATGGGCCAGATCTCCGACCCGGGGCTGGCCGCCAAGTCCGACTTCTATCTGGCCGAGTCCCTGGCCAAGGCCGGGCTCCCGGTCACCGCCTCGGCCTTCTACGCGGACCTGGTCCGTCAGGGGCCCGGGCAGCCGTTCTACCTGGACTCGGTCAAGGCGCTGGTGGAGCTGCAGGAGCGCCTGGACGATCCGTTCTTGATCCCCTCGGTGCTCCACAAGGAATTCCGCGAGGAGTGGGGAGCGCTGCCCGGGCCGGCCCGCTCCCGGCTGTACTACCTGGTGGCGCTGATGAAGCACCGGGAGCTGAAGCTGGAGGAGGCCCGGCAGCTGCTGCTGCTGGTGGGCAACGACAGCCCGGTCTACGGCAAGGCCCGCTACCTGCTGGCGGTGGTGGTCTCCGATCCGCGCTTCCCCGGCGGCCCCCGGCTCCCCGAGGCCACCGCGGCCTTCGAGGAGGTGATCAAGCTGCAGGGCGCCCAGCAGCAGGACCTGGCCGATCTGCGGCAGCTGGCGGCGCTGGGGCTGGGCCGGCTGCACTACGGGGCCGGGAAGTACGATCAGGCGATCGCCTCCTACGATCAGGTCCCGCGCTTCTCCCGCTACTGGGATCAGGCGCTGTTTGAGCTGGGCTTCGCCCGCTTCCGGGGCGGGGACTTCGGCGGCGCCCTGGGCGCCCTGCAGGCCCTGCACGCGCCCCAGTTCGAGTCCGCCTTCCAGCCGGAGTCCTGGCTGCTCAAGGCCACCGTCTACTACTTCAACTGCCTGTACAACGAGGCGGCCACCGCGATGAAGGCCTTCGCGGACATCTACAACCCGATGGCCGACCAGATGCGCACCCTGGTGAACACCAACGGGGAGAACTACGACGCCTACTTCCGGATGCTGACCGATCCCAAGGACGGCTCGCTGCCCCGGCAGGTGAAGCTGTGGGTGCGCAACAACGAACGGATCGCCGACCTGTTCAAGCTGCTGACCCAGATTGACCGGGAGCAGAAGCGGGTCACCCAGATCGGCGGGCCGGCCCAGGGCGCGCTCGCCTCCTACCTGGAACAGAACCGTCAGGTGGTGGTGCAGACCGCCGGCCGGCTGGTGCGCAACCGGCTGGCGGAGGCCACCGAGAACATCGTCCGCTTCAACCAGGACGGCTCGCTGATCCGCTTCGAGACGGTGGTGGCGGAGAAGAAGCTGCTGGAGGAGGGGATCGACCAGCGGAAGATCCTCGCCGAGCAGACCCTGTTCCGCCCCGGGATGCCGGGCGACGAGTACAACTACTGGCAGTTCCAGGGCGAGTTCTGGATCGACGAGATCGGGTACTACCAGTACACGCTCAAGCGCGGCTGCCCGGAGCTGGGCGCCGAGGCCCAGGGTGAGCCGCCGGCGGGCAAGTCCGCCCCCGCTGCCCCCTCGGCCACCACCTCGGTGGGACCGCAGTAACCAAGGCTGCAATCCGGAACTTTCTACTGATCAGCGCGGGGGCATCGGCCGCCGAACAGATCCGGAGCGACCCAATGACCCCGGGGGCTGGAAATCCTTCACCCCGGTTCCTAGGTTGCGCCGACCGTTTCTTCGGGACCCTGGCAGGAGTGGCGATGAGCTTGGTGAGGTGGGTAGCGCTGGTGGCTCTGGTGTGGACGCCGGTGGCGGTGTCCAAGGACGCGTCCTTGGACGCGGGCAAGGATGCCCGGCCGAAGTTCAAGTACGCGCTGGAGATCGACCGCGAGCGGCGGATGGTGCTGGCGGACCAGAAGCGGGATGAGCTGATCGCGCAGCTGGAGAACGACATCATCCCCAAGTTCGAGGCCGATCATCCGCAGCGGCCGGACCTGCTGTTCCAGCTCTCCGAGTACTACTGGGAGAAGTTCCGGTTCCTCTATGCCCAGGAGGAGCAGCAGAACGACCAGGCCTACCAGCGGTACCAGGCGCGGCTGACCGCGGGGGAGAAGAACCTCACCGCCCCCAAGGTGGATCACCGCGAGAGCGAGCAGCACCGCGCGCGAACCATGGCGCTGTACGAGGAGATCCTCTCCCAGCACCCGAAGTTCGAGAAGACCGACCAGGTGCTGTTCTCCCTGGGCTCCAACCTCCAGGATCTCTCCGACGCCAAGCAGGACCCGCAGCTGCGCTCGCGGGCGGCCCAGCGCTACGAGGAGCTGATCAAGCGCTACCCCCAGTCCAGGCTGGTGCCGGACACCTACGTCCAGCTGGGCGACTACTACTTCGACAACAACAAGCTGGAGCAGGCCACCGCCAACTTCCAGAAGGCGCTGCGCAGCAAGGTCCCCAAGATCTACTCCTACGCGCTCTACAAGCTGGCCTGGTGCGACTTCAACTACAACGCCTACGAGAAGGGCCTGGCCAAGCTCCACCAGGTGGTGGACTACGCCCAGAGTCACGGCCAGGGGATGGTCGACCTGCGCAACGAGGCGCTGGCGGACGCGGTCCTCTTCTACACCAAGCTGGATCAGCCCAATCAGGCAGTCGCCTACTTCAACAGCAAGGCGGAGGAGCCGCGGCGTTCGAAGCTGGTGGCCAAGCTGGGCGGGCAGCTCTCCGAGGCCGGCTACTACGACCACTCCACCCAGGTGTTCAAGAAGCTGATCTCCGAGGACCCGATGCGTCCCCAGGCGCCCGCGTTCCAGGAGGCGATCGTCGCCAACTTCGAGCAGCTACGGCAGCGGGACTCGGTGAAGAAGGAGGTCAAGGCCCTGGCCGAGACCTACCGTCCGGGCGGAGAGTGGTGGAAGGCCAACTTGAAGGATCGAACGGTGCTGCGCGAGGCCTTCAGCGTCGGCGAGGAGGCCACCCGGAAGATCGTCACCGAGTACCACACCGAGGCCCAGAAGACGGACCAGGTGAACACCTACCGGCTGACCCGGGACCTGTACCGCCAGTACATCACCGCGTTCTCCACCAGCGAGGACCCGGAGTTCGTCTCCGACTACGCGTTCAACATGATGTTCTACTACGCGCAGATCCTGTGGGGCCTGGAGGAGTGGGAGGCGTCCGCGGATGCCTATGATCGGGTGGTGGCCTTCAAGGTCCCCGATCGCCCCGAGGCCCGCGATCTGGCCAAGGAGGAGTACCGGAAGATCGCCGCCTTCTCCGCGATCCTCGCCTACGACAAGCTGATCAAGATCGAGCGGGGCGAGCTGACCGCCACCGTCCTCAAGGACGGACAGAAGATCCGCGAGGACAAGGACAAGGGCGGGATGTCCAAGCTGGGCAAGGGGATCAAGCGCGATGTGCGTGCCCAGCCGGTGGCCCTGACCCGCTTCGAGCAGAAGATGGTGGCCGCCAGCGACGCCTATGCCCGGCTGGATCCTGCGCTGCGCGAGCAGAAGGACGAGGTGGAGATCCGCGCCAACGCCGCGCTGATCTACTTCGACAAGAACCACTTCCCGGAGGCGGAGAAGCGCTTCGCGGAGCTGATCTCCCGATGGCCGGAGGAGGAGCGGGCCCGGGAGGCGGCGGACCTGACGATGTTCGTGATGGAGGGCCAGGAGCGCTGGGAGGAGCTGCGCGATGCCTCGGCCCGCTTCCTGACCAACGCCAAGCTGGCCAAGCCGGGCAGCGAGTTCGCCCAGCGGGTGGGCGGGGTGCTGGAGGGCTCCAGCTACAAGTGGATCGACGAGGTGGTGAACAAGAAGAACCAGCAGCCGCTGGTGGCCGCCGAGCAGTTCTTGAAGTTCGTGGAGGCCTACCCGAAGGCCAAGACCGCGGATCGGGCCATGACCTACGCGATGCTGCTGTTCCGCGACGCCGGTCAGCTGGACCGCGCCATCTTGACCGGTGAGCGCGCGCTGCAGCTGCACTCCGGCTCTCCGCTGGAGCCCAAGGTCCGCTTCACCCTGGCCAAGCTGTACGAGGTCACCGCCGACTTCCAGCGCTCGGCGCAGATGAACGAGGCCTTCCTGGCCTCCCAGGATCGCCGCCGCGCGGCCTTCGAGTCCTTGAAGAAGAAGCTGCAGGAGGCGAAGGGCAAGAAGGCTTCGGAGGAGACGGTGAAGGAGCTGACCGAGCGCAAGGCCACCGAAGAGGAGCTGCTCAAGGAGTCCGAGAGCTGGGTGGCGGACGCGCGGTTCAACGCCGGCCTGTGGTGGGAGGGCCTGGGTCAGCACGAGAAGGCGGTGGCCTCCTTCCGCGGCTACCTCAAGCAGTTCCCGGATCGCGCCGATGCCCCGGCGATCGCCCTGCGGGTGGCCAGCCTCTACGAGAAGGATCAGAAGTGGTCGGAGGCCAACCGGGCCTACGCCGACTTCCAGCAGCGGTACGCGAAGAAGGCGGAGCCGGCGCAGCAGTTCCAGGCCCGCTATGGCCAGCTCAACGTCCTGCGCCAGGCCGGTCGCAAGGGCGAGGCCGAGCGCGCCGAGACGGAGCTGGTCCGCGCCTGGACCCAGCTGCCCGCCCCGGCGAAGGAGGAGCTGTCCGCGCTGACCCACTATGCGCAGGCCCGCTTCGCCCAGGTGGAGCCGCGCTTCGTCCAGTTCCAGCAGATCAAACTCAACCGGCTGGGGACCCTGCAGCGGGACCTGAAGGCCAAGCAGAAGCGGCTGGCCGAACTGGAGAAGGCCTACGTGGAGGTGATCTCCCTGGGCGCCGGAACCCAGGCCATCGCCGCCCTGACCCGGATCGGCCTGGCCTACGAGGACCTGGCCAAGAACATCCTGGAGTCGCCCACCCCGCGCGGGCTGGATGAGGAGCAGGAGGCGATGTACCGCGGCGAGATCGAGGGGCTGGCGGCGCCGGTGGAGGAGAAGGCGATCGAGGCCTTCGAGAAGGCGCTGGAGAAGTCCTACGAACTCAAGCTCTACAGCGACTGGGTGTTCCAGGCGCAGGAGAAGCTCAACAGCTACCGCCCCGGCGCCTACGCGCAGGTCAGGCAGGTGGAGTTCCGTGGCGCAGAGTACCTGGCCACCTCGCCGATCGTCCGCGAGCCCGCCGGGGCCGGCGCGATGGCGGTGGATCCGCAGCTTGGGGCGCCGCCCGCCTCGGGCAAGCAGCCGGAGGGCGCCGCGGGTCCAGAGGCGACGACCCCCACCGCGATGGGAGGGGCGCTGTGAAGCCAGGGTTCGGAAGGGGAAGGCCGGGGATGGACGGGAGGAGCGGAAAGATGGTTCGGAGTCTGGGCGCGCTGGTGGGCGCCATCGCGGGACTGATGCTGGCCGGCTGTGCCACCTCCTCCACCGCGGCGACGCGCGAGGCCCCGCCGGCGCTGGCCCTGGAGGTGCCGGTGCCGGTGCCGGTGCCCGCTTCGGCCGAGGAGACGGCGGCGGAGGCTCCGGCCACGGGCCTGCCCAAGGCGGCGCGGGAGGACTTCACCGCCGCGGTAGCGGCCTACGAGGCCGGCAAGCTGGAGGAGGCCGCGGCCTCCTTCCAGGAGGTGCTCAAGGTCTCCCCCGAGCACGCGCCCACCCGCTTCAACCTGGGGGTGATCGCGGAGAAGCAGGGGCAGGGTGCAGAGGCCAAGCAGGCCTACCGCCAGGCCCTGGAGCGTGACCCCCGCCACCGTCCCTCGGTGTTGAACCTGGGGGAGCTGCTGCGGCGCGAGGGCCAGGCGAAGGAGGCGGTGGCGCTGTACCAGAAGGCGCTGGCCGAGCCGGGGCGGGAGTTCGACTCCGCGCTGCTCAACAACCTCACCGTGGCCCACCGCGATCTGAAGCAGTACGAGCAGGCGGAGGCGGCGGCGCGCAAGTCGCTCAGCCGCAACCCGTCCAACGCCGCGGCCTACAAGAACCTGGCGCTGGTCTATTACGATCAGCAGCAGTACCGGCTGGCGGAGTTCATCTCCTTCCAGGCGCTCAAGCAGGACGAGAAGGATCCGGGCCTCTACAACAACCTGGGGCTGATCTACCTGAAGATGGGCGACAAGCCCCGGGCGCTGGGCTTCTTCCAGAAGGCGGTGTCGCTGGATGACCGCTTCGTCCCTGGGCACCTGAACATCGGGGCGATGGCGCTGAGCCACCGGGACTACGGCACCGCCGAGACGTCGTTCCAGAAGGCGCTGGCGCAGGAGCCGAAGTCGGCGGAGGCCAACTTGTACCTGGCCTACGCGCTGGAGGGGCTCAAGGCGCGCGATCCCCAGAAGGCGATCCTGGCCGGCGAGGCCTACGAGCGGGTGCTGGCGCTGCAGGGTGACGCCGCCGAGGCCACCTGTGGCGCCGGCTGGGCCTACAGCGCGGACAAGGCGGGCTGGGACCGGGCGCTGGTCTTCCTGGAGAAGTGCAAGGCGCTGCCCTCCACCGCCGCCAAGGAGCACCCGGCGATCGAGGGGAAGATCAAGTCACTGCTGGCGATGAAGGCCCAGGCCGCCCAGCAGGCGCAGACGCCTCCCCCGGGGGCAGAAGGGGTGCAGTCGGCGCCGGACGCCGGGGCTCCCGAAGGCGCTGTCGCGCCGGACGCCGCGGCCGCAGCACCGGAAGGGAATGTCGCGCCTGAGGCCGCCGCGCCGGAAGGGACCGTTTCGCCGGACGCAGCCGTCGCTCCGGAGGCGGCGGTGGGCGCCGCGCCGGTCTCCGCCCAGCCGGAGCTCCCGGCCACCGGTGGCGCGGCCACCGAGGGGACGGCTCCGCAGTCGTCCTCGGGTGGCGCCGGGGCGCCCCAGGGCGTCACCGGCCAGGCTCCGGCGTCTCAGGAAGCCGCCGCTGGGAATCCGGGCCCCGCCAACGCCCAGTAGGCGACAAGGTTCCGGCAAGGAACGTGCAGATGTACCCCGGTGCGAATGGCCCCACCGGGCGGGCAGCGGGGCGAGGCAGTAAAAAGGGGTAAAGCGGTAGGCGCGGTGGGTGAAAAAGTTTTCAGGGCGGCCTGGCGAAGCGGCGAGAACAGCGGGACGAGCGCAGTTGTCCTTCCAAGCAGCAGCTTTGAGGAGAGGGCAGTTGATGAAGCGATTGATTGCGGCGGCGGCGGTGATGACGGTGGGCCTCTCGGCTCCCGCGATGGCCCAGAAGGTCATCCGCGAGGCGGACAAGACGGTCTACCGGAAGAAGACGGTGGTCGACTTCACCGACGTGGAGGTGGAGGGCGACCTCACCAAGCCGGAGGGGTCCTACGTGCTGAACCGGCCCAAGGCGGGGTTTCCCAGCCGGATCAAGCTTCGAGCGAATTTCCAACCAGAACTTCAGAAGTCTGTGGACGCCCTCTAGGGCGTGGATGACGGCGGCGGGGAATTGGGGAGGCGGGGGAAGTTCATGAGCAACAGCAGCAACCATCCAGTCACGATTCGAATCATTACTCCGGACGGCAGTGTCCAGGAGTCCAAGCTCGAGCAGGAGAACCTGATCCTGGGGTCCGGTCCGGGGGCCGCGATCCTGATTCCGGATCCCCAGGTCTCCCCGCTCCACCTGATGTTGAAGGTGGAGAAGGACGGGGCGATCAAGGCCATCGACCTGGGCAGTGAGCACGGCTCGCGGATCGGCAACGCGGCCATCCTCGCGCCCACCCGGGTGGCATCGGGGGATGTGATCAACGTCGGTCGTTCGCGGGTGGAGGTCGTCTTCGGGCGCGCCGCCCCGGCCCGGGTGGAGGTGGCGGCCCCGCGGCCGGCCCCCGCTCCCACCGGGCGCAACGACTTCGACTTCTCCAACAACCGGGTGGAGCTGCGCAGCGCCATCGCCGCGGCGCCCAGGGTCGCTCCGCGGCTCCCCGAGGCTCCGGCCGCGCAGGCTCCGGCCTCGGCGCGGGTGGCGGCCCCGGAGGCCCGGCTGGATCTGCGCGGCCCCTTCCCCCTGGCCGGGGCGATGGCGGCGCAGCCTCCCCAGCTGGGGACCCACGCCCTGCAGGTGGCGCTGGCCTGGGGCGATCAGCTCCTGGGGGTGCAGCACTACGGAGACGGCTTCCCGGTCACCATCGGCGAGGGCCGCAAGAACGAGTTCCATGTCTTCTCGCCCGCGGTGGGAGACAGCTTCACCCTGGCCACCAGCAAGGGCGGCAAGCTGTCCCTCAACCTCCCCCCGGGGGCCAAGGTGGAGGTGTTGGGGGACTCCGCCCGCCGGATCGGCGCCGGCCGCACCTTCGAGGTGGGGCTGCATGAGAAGGTCCGGGTGGACCTGGAGAACGTCTCCTTCCTGCTCCGGCACGTGACCCCGCCGCCGCACATCAAGGCCAAGAACCCGGCCGAGGGCGACTACCAGTTCCTCAAGGTCACGGTGATGACGGTGATGCTGGCCGCCGCCTTCCTGGCCGCGATGCTGCTGATCCCGCGGAACACCGAGAACGTCGCCGACACCATGGACGACTCCAACCGCAACCGCGCGGTGGCGCTCTTGATCAAGAAGGCGCCGCCTCCGCCGCCTCCCCCCGCCCCCAAGGCGCGGGCGGAGGAGAAGTCCGGCGCCGAGGAGGGCGCCAAGGCCAAGGAGGAGGAGGGCAAGGCCGGCCGGCTGCAGGCAGAGAAGGTGGATGCGGATCCCTCCAAGAAGGGCAGCCCGGTGGTGGACCCGAACAAGAAGGAGAAGGATCGCCAGAAGGTCCTCAGCTCCGGGTTGCTGGCCGCGCTGGGCGGCAAGCGCGGCGCGACCTCGGACGTGATGGGGCCGGGCGGGCTGGGTTCGGGGATCAACACCGCCATGGGCGGCCTCAAGGGCGGCGCGGGGATCGGTGACGCCAAGGGCCTGGGCGGGCTGGGCTCGCGCGGCAGCGGCACCGGCGGCGGCGGCACCGGGCTGGGCCTGGGCGGGCTGGGCACCAACGGCACCGGCCGTGGCGCCGGTGGCAGCGGGCTGGACCTGGGCGGCAAGGGACACCAGACGGTGACCGTGGTCCCCGGCAAGACCACCGTGGTGGGCGGCCTCTCCAAGGAGGTGATCGCCCGGGTCATCCGGCAGCACCAGCAGGAGATCAAGTACTGCTACGAGTCCGAGCTCAACCGCACCCCCGGCCTGGCCGGCAAGGTGGCCGTCTCCTGGGTGATCGGGCCCGACGGCAGCGTCACCGAGAACAAGGTGACCGAGAGCACCCTGGGCAGCGCTCCCGCCGAGCAGTGCATGCTCAGCCGGATCATGCGCTGGAAGTTCCCCGAGGTGCCGGGCGGTGGCGTGGTCAACGTCACCTTCCCCTGGGTGTTCAAGAAGGCCGGGAACTAGACGTTCAATCCCGCGCGGAAGATCGGCCGGGGGGCTGGTCGCCGCGCGGGACAGGCATAACTTGGGCGGCGGCGCGAAAGGGACCTCGCGCCGCCGTATTCAGTTGAGGCAGGCGGGCAGGGAATCTGGAGGCGGGTGTGCGAAGCAACGTTCTGAAAATCTCGGCGCTGGTCCTTTCGATGAGCGCAGGTGCGCAGTCCCTGCCGGCGGGGGAGGAGTCCTCCGCGGCCGCGTCGGTGCAGGCCGCTTCGGTGGAGCAGGGCGCGCCGGCGGTGCAGGGCGCTCCGGCGAAGCAGGCCTCTCCGGACGGGCAGGCCGCCCCGGCGGAGCAGCCGGGCCCGGAGGCGGACCCCGGCGCAGACGCGCTGGCGGTGGCGCCTCCGCCCGCCCTGGCGCCGGAGCTGGAGTCGGCCCAGCTGGGGCCAGCGCCCCAGGCGGTCACCGCGCGCGGTCCCACCCAGGGACGGCCGCTGGTGGTCCGCCGCGGCTTCTACACCGACACCAACCTGGGGACCTTCTTCACCCTGGGAGGCAACGATCAGTACTCCAACGCCCAGAGCTACGTGCAGCTGGGGCTGGGCTACGACCTGTTCGACTTCCTGGCGGTGGGCGCCCACGTGGCCTTCGGCTCCAATGCCTTCAACTGCTTCGCCGGGAGGGTGGGCGGCGCCTGCGCCCGCAGCGACGCCTTCACCGTGACCTTCTTTGACGCCTCCTTGACCTACCTGCACCGGTTGGGGAACCGCTTCTATCTGACCCCCAAGGTGGTGGCCGGCTACACCCTGCTCGATCCGGAGCCGGTCTCCGGCCAGGCCCAGGGGATCAACGTCGGGGCGGGGATCGGGGTGGAGTACGCCACCGCCATGGATCACTTCAGCGTCGGTGCGGACGTGCTGGGCCGCTACGTGCTGGGGGCCAACATCCCCACCGTGGCCATCTTCCCGCGGGTCAAATACACCTTCTGACCGTTCCTCCATGACCGCCCACACCGTCGACAATCCGTACACCGGGGATCTGGCCGCCTCGGTGGAGCCCACCACCCCCGCCCAGCTGGAGGCGGTGCTGGACAAGGCCCGCGCCGCGCATCGCGCGCTGAGGGCGATGACCGTGCCCCAGCGGGTGCAGCTGGTGCTGCGCGCCTGCGAGGCGATGGAGCGGCGGGCCGGGGAGATCGCCCTGGACATCACCCGGCAGATGGGAAAACCGCTGTCCCAGGCCCGCGGGGAGGTGGGGGGGATGGCCGGCCGGCTGCGGCACATGGCCTCCATTGCCGAGGAGGCGCTGGCGGATGTGGTGCTGCCGCCCAAGGACAAGTTCGAGCGTCGGATCGCCAAGGAGCCGCTGGGGGTGGTGCTGGATCTCCCCGCCTGGAACTACCCGCTGCTGACCGCGGTGAACGCGGTGGTCCCGGCGGTGCTGGCCGGCAACTCGGTGGTGCTCAAGCACTCCCCGCGTACGCCCCTTTGCGCCGGCCACTTCGAGCGGGCGTTCGTGGAGGCCGGCGCCCCGGAGGGCACGGTGCAGGCGATCTTCCTGGACTACGCGGGCACCGAGAAGCTGGTCGGCGATCCGCGCATCGACCATGTGCTCTTCACCGGCTCGGTGCTGGGCGGGCACAAGATCCAGGCCGCGGCCAGGGATCGTTTCCTTCACGTGGGCCTGGAGCTGGGGGGCTGCGATCCGGCCTACGTGGCCGAGGACTGCGACCTGGGCCCCACGGTGGAGAACATCGTGGACGGCGCCCTCTACAATGCCGGGCAGAGCTGCTGCGCGGTGGAGCGGGTCTATGTGCACCGCTCGCTGTACTCGAAGTTCATCGAGGCGGTGGAACCGCTGGTCCGCGGCTACGTGCTGGGGAACCCGGAGGTCGACTCCACCACCCTGGGACCGATTGCCCAGCCCTGGCATCCGGCACAGCTGGAGGCGCTGGTGGCGGACGCCGCCCGGCGCGGGGCCCAGGTGGTGACCGGCGGGCGCGCCACCCAGGTGGACGGCCGGGGCCGCTTCTTCCAGCCCACCTTGCTCACCGGCGTGGCCGCCGAGGCGCGGGTGATGTCCGAGGAGTCCTTCGGTCCGCTGCTGCCGATCTCCCCGGTGGACTCCGACGAGGAGGCGCTGGCGCGGATGAACGCGTCCCGGCTGGGGCTGACCGCCAGCGTCTGGACCCAGGACCGCGACCGCGCCGATTCACTGGCCCGGCGGCTGGAGTGCGGGACGGTGTACATGAACCGCTGCGACTCGCTGGACCCGGCGCTGCCCTGGAGCGGAGTCAAGGACTCCGGCCGGGGGGTGACCCTCAGCGCGCTGGGCTTCGACGCGCTCACCCGTCCCAAGGCGCTGCACTACCGCCTGGCCTTCTAGGCCGCCGTTCCGTCCCCACGGTACGGCGCAGCGAACAATCGCGCCTACATCGCCAAGTCGACTAACCTCCCGGGTTGACGGTGACCAGGGGCGCCAAGGACAAGCGGGTAGGCGAGGACTCACGTCCCCGGGAGCCGGTGCGCTTCCCGGCGATGGTGCGTGTGGACTTCCCCGCGGGCGGCCGGACCACCTTCGCCTACACCTCCAAGCTCAGCGCCGTGGACCTGCGGCTGCGGACCACCCACCTGGGGCCGGGCGACGAGGTGGAGTTCAAGGTCGGGCTGTCCAAGGACAAGCCGCTCACCCTCCACGGGGTGGTCCAGGAGGCGGACGCCGCCACCGAGGACGACGGGCTGCAGGTGATCTTCTCCGCCGGGCAGGAAGACGGGATCGAGAAGATCCGCGCCTATCTGGAGACCCAGTTCGTCAAGAAGCTGGAGGAGGCGATCACCCGCTCTCCCCGCTCGCTGGACAAGATCCTGGAGCTGTCCCGCTACTACCGCGAGGTGGAGCGGCTGGGCGACGTGGCCGACCTGTGGCGCAAGGCGATCGTCGCCAACGCCGGCAGCCTGGAGGCCTACGAGGAGTGCGCCGAGGCGCTGCTGGACGCGGCCCGCGCCGGGGAGGCGGGTGAGCGCGCGCTGGATGAGATCGCCTCGGTGGTGGACGCCTCCAAGCCGCTGGGCAAGAGCAAGCGGGTCTCCGCGGTGGAGGCCACCGTGGCCGCCGCCCGAAAGGAGCTGCAGCGCCGCAAGCAGGAGGAGGCCCAGCGCGCCGCCGACGCCGAACGCCGGGCGCAGGAGGAGAAGCTCCAGAAGCTGCGGGAGAAGCTGAACCAGGAGGCCGAGGCCCGCGCCAAGGAGGCCCTGGAACTGCGACTCGCGGAGCTGGAGAAGGACTTCCAGACCCAGCTGCAGGAGGCGCAGCGGGCGGAGGCGGACGCCAAGAAGGCGGTCCGCAAGGCCCAGGCGGAGGCGGAGGCCGCCCGCGGCGCCGCGACGGAGAGCGCTGGCCAGTCGGAGAAGCTCAAGGGCCGCCTGGAGGAGTACCAGGACAAGGTCAAGGAGGAGCGGCAGCAGCGCGAGCTGTTGCGCAAGGACCTCGAGGCGGCGGTGCTGGAGGCCCAGGGGTCGGAGGCCGAGGCCCGCAAGCTGACCCGCAAGGCCGAGGCCGCGGTGGCCGAGGTCCGCGCCGAGCTGGAGGCAGAGCGGGCCCGGGCCCAGAAGCTGGACGAGAAGCTGGCCCAGCTGGAGGGGAAGCTCTCCGAGGAGCGCAAGCAGCGGGACGCCTCCCGCAAGGAGCTGGAAGGGAAGCTGGAGTCGCTGCAGAAGTCCGACTCCGAGGCGCGGCGGACCTCCCGCAAGCTGGAAGCGGATCTGGAGGAGCTGCGCACCCAGCTGCAGTCGGAGCGGGCCGCCGGCGAGCGCACCCGCGAAAAGCTGGAGCAGCAGCACGCCAGGCTGGCGGAGGAGAAGAAGGCCCAGGAGGCCGCCCGGCGGGGGCAGGAGGAGCGGCTCAAGGAGCTGACCGCCGCCGAGGCCGGGCTGAAGAAGACGATCAAGGCCGCGGAGACCGCGCGCGAGGCGGCGCTGGCCGCCGAGCAGGAGGCGGTCCGCAAGGGCGAGGCGCAAGAGCAGCGTCTGGCCGAGCTGGGCGAGAAGCTGGAGGCGGAGCACGCCGAGCGCCGCAAGGTGGAGAAGGCCCTGGAGGCGGCGCGCACCGACTCCGGGCGCGGCCAGTCCGAGGCCCAGGCCGCCTTGGAGGTGCTGCGCGCCGAGCTCTCCGCCCGGATCGCCACCCTGGAGAAGGAGCTGGGCTCCGCCCGCGCCGAGCGCACCAAGCTGGAGACCGAAGGGCAGGTGGAGCGGGCCCGGCTGCTCAAGGAGCTCAAGGAGCACACAGGCCAGGTCAGGGCCTCCGACGAGGCCCAGAAGGCCGCGGCCAGGGCAGTGGAGCAGGCCCGGCTCAACGAGGCGGAGGCCCGGCGGTTGGCCGAGGAGGCCGAGGCCCGGGGGCGTTCCCTGGAGGGGGAGGTCCACCAGGCCCGGGCCGAGCGGGACCAGATGCGGGAGCAGTCCGCCCGGGCCACCGCCGCCGCCGCCGCCGAGCAGCAGCGGATCGCCGCCGAGCGCGCCGGCTTCGAGAAGGCCCGGGCCGAATACGAGGCCGGCCTCTCCCGCGCCCGGGGCGAGGGAGCCGCCGATCGCCGCGCGGTGGAGGAGGCCTTCTCCCGGCAATTGGAAGACGCGCGCGCCGCCGCCGAGGACGCGCGCACCGCCGCCGAGAACCGCGCCAACGAGGAGATCGCCCGCCTGCGGGAGGCCAGCGCCGCCACCTTGCTGAGGGCGGAGACCGAGGCCGCCGCGCGGCTGGCGGCGGTGGAGGCACGGCTGGCCCAGGCCCAGCAGGGCGCCGAGGGCCGGGTCCAGGAGCTGGAGGCGGAGCGGGCCGAGCTGTCCCGGGCGCTGGAGGCCGCGGCCGCCCGCGCCGAGCAGGAGAGGGGCGCCGCCGAGGCCGCCCACGCCGCGGCGCTGGAGGAGGCCCGGGGACGGCACCAGGCGCAGCAGGCCCGGCTGGAGGAGCAGGAGGCGCGCTTCTCCGCCGAGATGCAGCGGCTGCAGGGGCTGGCCACCGTCGACCGGGAGTCCGCCACCGCCCGGCTGGAGGAGGAGCGCCGCGCCGGCCGGGAGCTGACCGCGCAGCTGGAGGCCCTGCGCGCGCTGCACCAGACCCAGGAGGCAGAGGCCCGGTCTCGCGGGGAGGAGGGCGCCGCCGCGCTCTCCGCGCTGCGCCACGAGCGGGACACGCTCAGGGCCCAGGCCGAGTCCCACCGGGGCGAGGCCGAGGAGCTGTGGGCCTCGGGCCGCGCGCTGCAGACGGAGCTGGAGCAGCAGCGCACCGAGGCCACCTTGGCCCGGGAGCTGGTGGAGCTCCGGGAGCGGGAGCTGCGCGAGCGCCAGGAGCAGCTGACCGCCGCTTCCGTCGGTCATGGCGCCGAGCTGGAGCGGTTGGGGCAGGAGGCCACCCGGGCCCGCGCGGAGATGGTGGCGGCCCAGGAGGAGGCGCGGCGGGTCGCCGATGAGTGGCAGGCGCGGATGTTCGCGGTGGACGCGGATCTCACCGAGCGGGCCCGCGAGCTGGACGAGCTGAGGACCGCGCGAGACGAGCGGCTCAAGGGGTTGGAGGAGCAGGTGGCCGCCGAGCGCCGCGGAGCGACCGAGGCCCGGGACGCGCTGAGCGCCGCCCGGGGCGCCCTGGAGGAGCTGCGGAGCCGGACCGAACAGGAGGAGCAGGCCGCGGTGTGGCGCGCCGCCGAGTTCGACGATCTCCAGCGCGAGCTGGAGGAGACCCGGCTGAAGATGGAGGCCCGCGCCGCCCAGCTGCGCGCCGAGGACGCCTCTGCCCGCCGGCTGCTGGAGGACCGCCTGGCCCAGGCCGACGGTGAGCTGGCCGGGCTGCGGGACACGCTGGAGCAGGAGCGGATGGCGCTGGAGGTCCAGCAGACCGCCCTGACCCGTCAGCGCCAGAAGCTGCTGGAGGAGCGCGCCCGCTTCGAGGTGGAGCGCGCGCGCGCGGAGGTGCTGGCCGAGGCCGCGCCCCAGCTGCCGGCCCCGACCAGCGAGCCGGCGGCCCCGCTGTCGGAGCAGGCCGGGGACGCCCCCACCGATCCGGCGCTGCCCCCGGTCCAGCGCTTCGATCCCCGCAACTCTCCGCAGCCCAGCCTGTGGGGCACCTCTCCCACCGCGCCGCCCGCCGCCAGCTGGTCGGTGGTGAGCCTGGACGATCTGTCCTCGGTGCTCAGCAGCATCGATCTGGATCCGGACGCCGAGGCGGCGCCTGAAGAGCCGGTCGACCAGGACGAGTCCCCCCTGGAAGCCGCCTTCCGTCGCAAGGCCTGATCGCCGGGACATGCCTGCCTGCCAGGCGGCCCCGCGGCACTCCCCACCCCAGACGCAAGCCCTTGCCCCCCTGGCCGCGCTCCAGGCGTCGAGTCGCGGTCGGCCCAGCCTCCGGGGAGGGGTGAATAGGTTCAATCCACAACGCGGAATCGACTGGGCGCCCGCTGCACGGTGCGGCGGCGGACCCGAGGAGGAACCAGGGAATGGACGACAAGAAGAACATCGACCGTCCACGCGAGCAGTGGGGCGCGTCGGAGAGTGAGGAGAAGGGGAGCGGGCTGCAGGCCTCGGGGGAGGTTCGCGGCGCGCGGGACCTGACCGACTGGGAGCGCGGCCAGCTGCTGCACGGCTACAGCGCCACCGGCGACGAGGAGCGTTCGGCCGGCTACAGCGCCATCGGCGACGAGGAGCGTTCGGCAGGGTGGGACGTCCGCGAGCCGGGAGCGGACACCGCCGCGTTCGAGGCGGAGCGCCGCGCCGGTGAGTTCAGCGGCGGAGGCGTCAACTTCGGCACCGCCGCCTCTCCCCTGGGGGACAGCCCCGGGAAGGTGGCCTCGGCCAAGGAGAAGGTCCGGGAGAAGGCGTCGGAGGCCAAGGCCAAGGTCGCCCAGTCGGCCCGGTCCCAGGTGGACCAGCGCAAGGGCGCGGTGGCCGACCGGCTGGAGGGACTGCCCGGCCAGCTGCAGGAGAAGGTCGCCGGCAAGGCCGACGAGTTCATTGGCCAGTTCGCCTCCATGGCCGACGAGTACGTGAACAAGGCCACCCACCTGCTGCGGGAGAAGGACTCCGACGAGCTGCTGCGGATGGCCAAGCAGGAGTTCCGCTCCCGTCCCCTCGCGGTCGCCGCCGGGTTCTTCGCGCTGGGGTTCGTCGGCGCCCGACTGCTGCGATCCTGAAAGGGGTGAGCGATGCGATCCAGTGACGAGATGGAGTCTGATCACGGGCAGCCCGGCTACCAGCAGATGCCCACCAAGGACCTGCTCGCCTCGCTGTTCGAGCAGGGGAAGGTCCTCCTCAAGGAAGAGGTCCGGCTGGCAAAGGAGGAGCTGCGCACCGAGGCCAAGCAGGTCGGCGCCTCGGCCGGCGCGGTCGGAGGTGGGGCGGTGCTGCTTCACACCGGGGCGCTGGTGTTCGCCGGCTTCCTGGTCGCGGTGCTGAATCTGTTCCTGCCGCTGTGGGCGGCGGCGCTGTTGGTCTCGGCGCTGCTGATCGGAGTGGGCGCGTTCCTGGCCCGCGGCGGCGTCAACAAGCTGAAGAAGACGAACCTCAAGCCCGAGGAAACCCTGCAGACCCTCAAGGAGGACAAAGAATGGCTGAGAAGGACGATGCACGCCGGAACATCGCAGAGGCGCGTGACAGCATGAGCGAGATTGCCGAGGAGCTGATGCGCAGATCCTCCCCGGCCTACCTGAAAACCCGCGCGAAGGAGGCAGCGGTGAAACGAACGGTTGAGACGAAGGAGAGGGTGGAGACCACGGTCAAGGAGAGCCCCATGGCCTGGAAGCTGATCGGTGGGGCGATGGGCGTGGGGTTGGCGTCCATGCTCTCCAAGCGCTACCAGCACCGGCAGCTGGCCTCCAGCCAGTACGGCTACGGCTATGCCTACGACCGGGACCTGGATCGAAGGGCCCCCGCCTGGCAGCCGCCGGCCCGGGTGGACTACCGGGACAGCGCGGTGGCGGCGGACTCCTACGGGTACGGCGCCGGTTCGGTGGCCACCGAGTTCGGCTATGGGCCCACCACGCCCACCGCCGGGGTCTACGCCGAGCCGCTGGGTGGCGAGGCGGCGCTGGGCAGTGAGCCGGGGATCCGGGAGAAGGCGTCGGAGAAGGCCTCCGAGCTCAAGGATCGCGCGGTCAGCGCCAAGGAGGCGGTGGGGGAGAAGGCCAGCCACCTCAAGGAACGCCTCTCGCACGCCAAGGACTCCGCCCGGGAGCGGATCTCCGATGCGCGCCACTCGGCCACCGACCGCGTCCACGACGCCCGGCTGGGCGCCCGGGGACGGCTGGATGGGGTCAAGGAGCGGATCCCCTCCCGCGAGGACGTGAAGGTCCGGGCTCAGGACACCTGGCACCGGGGGGTGGAGAACGATCCCCTGGCGGTGCTGTTCGGTGCCCTGGCGTTGGGGGCCGCGGCCTCCTTCCTGCTGCCGGTCAGCGACCGGGAGCGGCGTCTCACCTCACCGGCCCGGGATCGGGTGCGGGGGAAGCTGGACGAGGTCAAGGCGCAGGCCAGCGAGCGGCTGGAGCAGGTTCGCGGCCAGGCGCTGGAGCAGCTCTCCTCGCTCAAGGGGCAGGCCATGGACTCGGTTCAGGAGCTCAAGGGCCAGGCGATGGACACCCTCAAGGGGCAAGGGGATCTGGAGCGGCCGGAGGGTCCGGTCACCGCCCACGCCGACGAGAGCGGCGTCAGCTACGCGGCCACCTTGCCGCTGGAGCATGACGAGCAGTACCGCAGCGAGGTGCTGGTGGAGCACACCCCCGGAGAGAAGCCGCTGGATTCGGGGACCCACGGTTCCTACGACTCCAAGCTCCCGCACTAGCAGGAGCCGCTCGTGCACCGGAGCACCCAGGGGGTCGGCGCCATCAGCGCCGGCCCTCTTCTCCTGGCTACAGGTGGGTGGGTTCGGAGCCGGAAGTCCGCGCCGGTTGTTCCCGTTCGGCGGTGGCGGTCAGGTGCCGGGGCACCGCCAGCACGAAGGTGCTGTGGGCCCCGTCGCTCTCCAGCCACAGGTCGCCCCCCATCCGGCGCGCCAGGTAGCGAGACAGCCACAGTCCCAGGCCTGACCCCTCTCGCGCCGAGGGCAGCCGCGAGAAGCGGGCGAACAGCTGGCCCTGCTGGTCGGAGGGGATCCCGGGGCCCTCGTCGCGCAGCCGGATCACGATCTGCTGGCCGCGCAGCTCGGCGGCCAGCTCGATGATCCCCGGGTCCGAATACTTCTGCGCGTTGGTCAGCAGATTGCGCAGGATCTGGAGCACCCAGGTCTCGTCTCCATAGCCCACCAGCCCCCCCTGGCCGGTGAGCTCGATGTGGTG
Organism: Myxococcaceae bacterium; assembly: GCA_036675345.1. Classification (GTDB taxonomy): domain Bacteria; phylum Myxococcota; class Myxococcia; order Myxococcales; family Myxococcaceae; genus JALYOC01. The sequence continues at coordinate 352,371 of JAKFFE010000017.1, read as the reverse complement.
TTCCGGATCCACGGCCTGCTGCGCGTCCCGCAGCCGGGCCAGCAAGGGATCCAGCGGGAGCGCGTCGGGACGGCAGCGCAGGTTCCCCTCCTCGGCGCGGGCCGCGTCGATGTAGTCGGTGACCAGCCGGCGCAGCACCTTGGAGTTGCGCTCCAGCGACTCCAGCCGCTTCCAGGAGGCGCCATCGTCGTCCGGGCAGCCCCGCTTGAGCAGCTCGATGTTCATCGCCATCGACTGCACGGTGCCGCTCAGCTCGTGGGCCAGCGCCCCCAACCACACGTCCATCCGCCGCTGATCATCCTCCAGCCGCGAGGCCTCCTCGAAGAGGGCCACCGCGCCCAGCTGCCCGTCCGGGAACAGCGCCGGGTAGGACTGCACGAACAGCCCGGTGAAGTCGTGGGGACCGCGCTGCAGCCGCACATGGGTGCGGGGAACGTTGCGGCCGGCCAACGCATCGCGGATGTGTTCGACGAAGGCGTCCACCCCCGAGAGCACCGGAGGGCTGAAGGACGTGGACCAGGCATCCAGCGTCTGGGCCGAGCGGGGGACCCCCAGCAGCCGGACCGCGGCCTCGTTGCAGTCCACCGTCTCGCCGTTGCGCGTCCAGATCGCCGCCACCGGGAGGAACTCCAGGAACCACTCTGCTCCGCTGTCAGTCTCCATCTGCTCCCCCGTTTTTCACTGCCCGCCGATTGTCCACCCCGGGGGGCCCGCTCCGCCAATGATCCACGGGGCGGCTCCGCGGTGGGTGTGCCTCAAAATGCAACGGCGAGCCCCTCAGTGAGAGGAGCTCGCCGCCGTAACAGTCCGGGAAATTCCCTAATCCCTAGTCGTTGCGCTCGTCCGCCTTGCGCTCGTCCCGCTTCCGCTCGCGGTCCGCCTTGTAGCGGTTGCCGGCCTGCAGGACCTTCTTGCGGATCCGGACCGACTTGGGAGTGACCTCCACCAGCTCGTCGGTGGCAATCCACTCCAGCGCCTTCTCCAGCCCCATCTCGCGGGGCGGGGTGAGGATCACGTTCTCGTCGCGGCCGGCGGCGCGGATGTTGGTCAGCTTCTTCTCGCGCGAGGCGTTCACGTCCAGGTCGCTGGGGTGCGCGTTCTCGCCGATCACCATGCCCTCGTAGAGGTCGGTGCCGGCGGGCACGAACAGGCTGCCACGCTCCTGGATGCTGAACAGCGCGTAGGGGACCGCCGGACCGGTGCGGTCGGCGATGATCGCCCCGTTCTGCCGCTTGGGGATGTAGCCGAACCACGGCTCGTAGCCGTCGAACTGGCTGCTCATGATCCCCTCACCCCGGGTGATGGTGAGGAACTCGTTGCGGAAGCCAATCAAGCCACGGGCGGGGATCCGGAACTGCAGCCGGGTCCGTCCCGAGCCCAGCGCGCTCATGTCCATCATCCGGCCCTTGCGGGGCCCGAGGCGCTCGGTCACCACGCCCACCGCGGTGTCCGGGACGTCGCACACCATCAGCTCCATCGGCTCGTGGACCTGGCCGTTCACCTCGCGGGTGATCGGCTCCGGGTTGGAGGCGGTCAGCTCGTAGCCTTCCCGGCGCATGGTCTCGATGATCACCGCCAGGGCCAACTCGCCGCGGCCCACCACCCGGAACGCGTCCGGGGTGGCGGTGTCCTCGACCCGGACCGACACGTTCCGGTACGCCTCGCGGTGCAGCCGCTCGCGCAGGTTCCGGGAGGTGACGAACTTGCCCTCGCGGCCGGCGAACGGACCGTCGTTGACGCGGAAGATCATCATCATCGTCGGCTCATCGACGGTGATCCGCGGCAGCGGCTTGGGATTCTCCAGCGAGGTGAGGGTGTCACCGATGGACAGCTCCTCGATCCCGGCGAAGGAGATGATCTCTCCCGGACCGGCGTCGGGGATCTCCACCCGCTTCAGACCCTGGAAGCCGTACAGCTTCACGATCTTGCCGCTCTCGATCTTGCCGCCCTCGCGGGCCACGCCCACCTGCATGTTGGGCTTGATCAACCCGGCGCTGATCCGGCCCACGCCCAGACGGCCGACGTAGTCGTCGTAGTCCAGGTTGGCGACCAGCATCTGCAGGTCGTTGCCCTCGTTCACCGGGGGAGGCGGGATGTGGCTGATGATCGAGTCGAACAGCGGCTTGAGGGTGGTGCCCGGCTCCTCCAGCCGGGTGGAGGCCTGACCCTGACGGGCCACGGCGAAGATCACCGGGAACTCCAGCTGCTTGTCGTCGGCGCCGAGGTCGATGTACAGCGAGTACACCGCGTCCAGCACCTCGCGGGGGCGCGCGTCCTGGCGGTCGATCTTGTTGATCACCAGCACGGTGCGTAGGCCCATCGCCATCGCCTTGGTGAGCACGAAGCGGGTCTGGGGCAGGGGGCCTTCGGCCGCGTCCACCAGCAACAGCACCCCGTCCACCAGGCGCAGCCCGCGCTCCACCTCACCGCCGAAGTCCGCGTGGCCCGGGGTGTCGATGATGTTGATCTTGTAGCCGTTGTAGGTAACGGCGGTGTTCTTCGCGAGGATGGTGATTCCCTTCTCGCGCTCGAGATCGTTCGAGTCCATCACCCGGTCGGTGACCGTCTCGTTGGACCGGTAGGTACCGGCCTGGCGGAGGAGGTGATCGACCAGCGTGGTCTTTCCGTGGTCGACGTGGGCCACGATGGCAACGTTGCGGATTTGTTCGCGAGGAATCATGGAACCTGCTGCTGGGGTGAATTCAAAGGTGGGATAACCCGAGGGCGGGGGCTTATATGCCCCGCGGGCCCTCCCGGCAAACGAGAGCTGAAAAACCACCCTCTGGCCCTGGGGTAAAAGCAGCCGGACAGGCCCTTTCAGGCCACCTGGGCCGGCTTATCCGGGTTCTGCTGGGGGGAGGCGCCCTCTGCGGCTTCAACCGCCGCCGGGGCCAGGATCTTCTGCTGCAGGAAGCGGGCAATCCGCTCGTTGACCAGGCTGGGCTGCTCCAGCGGGGTGGTGTGGCTGCCGCCGGGGACGATCATCAGCTCCGAGCCGGGGATGGTGTCCGCCATCCGGCGGGAGAGCCACAGCGGGGTGAAGGTGTCCCGGTCCCCGCCGATGATCAGGGTGGGGACGTTGATGTGCGGCAGGTGCTCCCAGCCGGAGTGTTCGGCCAGGGCATGGAGGGTACGCACGAACACCACCGGGTCCATGTTCGCCAGGTGATCGAAGTAGGGGAGCATGTCCTTGCGCCGGACCAGCTCCCGGTTCAGCTCCATCACCCCCACCCGCACCGCCAGCTCGGTGGACAGCGCCAGCTTCACCAGCTTGCGGGACAGCTCCGGGAAGCGCTCCACCGTCTGGCGCAGGAAGGGGAACACCCGGCGCAGCAGGGTGTCGTCGTGGAAGGTGTCCAGCGGGTTGCCGTAGGAGCCGCAGATCAGCACCAGCCCCGCCACCTTCTGCGGGTAGCGGCGGTGGAACTCCAGCGCCACCTGCACCCCCATCGAGTGGCCGACGATCACCGAGCGGCCCATCCCCACGTGGGCCATCAGCCGGTCCAGATCCTCGGTGGTGTGCACCATCCCGATCCGCTCCCGGTCCACCGGGACGGTGCTCTTGCCGTGGCCCCGGTAGTGCCAGCGCAGCACCCGGTGGTCGCGCCGCAGCTCCGGCTGCAGGTACTTCCAGATGAAGCCGTCGCAGCCCAGCCCATCACAGAGCACCATCGGCGGGTTCTGCTCGCCCTGGACCTGGAAGTAGAGCTTCGCCCCGTCTGGAACCTGGAGGAAGTCCTGTCGGAAATAGCCGTGCACGTTCAGGCGCTCGCTTCCGGGGGAGGGGAGGAGGGATCCTCCAGAGCATACCTGGCAATCTTGAGGATCAGGTTGGACCGGGAGATCCCCAGCTCCCGCGCCAGCTGACTCTTGTTGTTTCCGGTCCGCACCAGCCCCTGGCCGATCATCTCCCGCTCCAGTCGCTCCACTGCCTCGTTGAGGTTTCCGCCCTGGCCCAGCAACGCGCCCAGGGTCGGCTCTCCCACCCGGCCCGCCTCCCGGATCCGGGCGGAGAGCAGCCCGGCGGGGAGGACCTCCAGGTCCGATCCCAGCACCAGCAGCCGCTCGATCTCGTTCTCCAGCTCGCGAACGTTGCCCGGCCAACCGTAGGCGGCCAGCGCCGCCTGGGCCTCTTCGGAGAGCACCCGCCGCCGGGGGGCGCTGCGCTGGTGCTTGCGCAGGAAGTGGTCCACCAGCAACGGGAGATCGTCCCGGCGTTCGCGCAGCGGTGGCGCCACCAGCCGGATCACGTTCACCCGGTAGTAGAGATCCTCGCGGAACCCACCGGCCTTCACCTGCTCCTCCAGGTCCCGGTGGGTGGCGCAGATGAAGCGCACATCCACCTGGCGGGGAACGCTTCCTCCCACCGGTGTGAAGGTCCCCTCCTGGAACACCCGCAGCAGCTTGACCTGCAGGGTCACCGGCAGCTCGCCGATCCCGTCCAGGTACAGGGTCCCACCGTCGGCGGCCTCCAGCAGCCCCCGCTGATCGCGGTGGGCGCCGGGGAAGGCGCCCTTCACCTGGCCGAACAGCGCGACCTCCAGCAGCGACTCGTTGAAGGCCGCGCAGCTTTGCACCACCAGCGGCTGCTCCTTGCGCGGGCCGTTGTAGTGCAGCGCCCGGGCGATCAGCTCCTTGCCGGTGCCCGACTCGCCCTGGATCAGCACCGTGGCCTCCGACTGGGCCACCTTCTCCAGCAGCCGGAACACCTGCTGGATCGCCGGCGAGGTGCCGATCAGGTTGTCGAACGCGTAGCGCTGCGCCAGCTCGGTGGAGAGGTTCAAGATCCGCTCGTCCTTGCGGGACAGCTCGTCTTCGAAGGACGAGATCTCGTCCACCGAGAACTCCAGCAGATCGGTCAGCTTCTCCAGGTCGGCGGCGGAGAACACCGGGATCCGCTCCACCGCCCGGTCCAGTTCGGGGGCCGCGGGGTGCACCTCCCGAAGCTTCTCCTTCAGCCGCTGTGCCTCCGCCGGAGAGGGCGCGACCCGGCAGAAGCCCTCCACGAAGAAGAACCCCTGGTACTCGCCGTGGACGTAGAGGGGCGCGCCCACGATCTGGAAGCCGAGGTGGCACTCGTGGGAGGCGGCGTGCCGCAGCTTGCGGGGGCCGCGGAACTGCTCGTGCAGCACCTGCACCGACTGCTGACAGCGGCGCATCCCCTCCGGGGAGGAGAGGGAGAGGCGGCAGAAATCATTGGGCGGGGGGATGAACCCTTCCTTGGCCCACTCCACCACCGTGCCCTCCCGATCGGCGAAGCTCAGCTCACAGCGCCACCACTTGCGGATGACGTCCCTGAGCATGATGATTGTGTGCAGGTTCTGGTGCCTGGCGAAATCCATGCGGTCGGTGGGTGGGAGGCGCTGCCGGAATTCTAGCCTTCGTCGCTGTGAAGACGGGCCCACGGGTTGTAAGAACAAAAGCTCCCCGTGTCTACGCACTCTCACCCTGCTCATCCTCACGCCCACGGACATGACCACGGGCACGCGCACGGCCACTCGCACAGCGGGCAGGGGGGCGGGCGCCGGTCGGCTGCCGAGCGGCAGAAGGACAAGCGGCGGCTGATCGTGGCGGTGGCGCTGACCGCCACCATCGCGGTGGCGGAGGCGGTGGGCGGCTACATGACCGGGTCGCTGGCGCTGCTCTCCGACGCCGGCCACATGCTCACCGACGTCTCGGCGCTGATCCTCTCCCTGCTGGCGCTGTGGTTCGCCGAGCGGCCCGCGGATCCCAAGAAGACCTACGGCTACTACCGGATGGAGATCCTCAGCGCGCTGGCCAACGGGGTGCTGCTGCTGGCGATCACCGGCTGGATCGTGTTCGAGGCCTATCAGCGGTTCTGGAACCCGGTGCAGGTGAAGCTGGGGCCGATGATGATCGTGGCCACCATCGGTCTGTTGGCCAACGTGGCGGCGATGGCCTCCCTGCACAAGTCGCACTCCCTCAACGTCCGGGGAGCGTTCCTCCACGTGGTGGGGGACGCGCTCTCCTCGGTGGGGGTGCTGGTGGCCGGCGGGGTGATGTACTTCACCGGCTGGTACCAGGCGGACGCGCTGGTGTCGGTGCTGATCTCGGTGGTGATCGTGGTCGGCGCCTTCCGGTTGGTGCGGGACGCGGTGGATGTGCTCCTGGAGGCGGTGCCGGCGCACGTGGACACCGCGGCGGTCCGCGCCCTGCTGGGGGCGGTGCCCGGGGTGACCGCGGTCCATGATCTGCACATCTGGACCATCTCCAGCGGGATCTACGCGCTCTCCGCCCACCTGGTGGTGCTGGATCCGGTCTGCCAGAACAACGATCAGATCCTCTCCGCGGTGAAGCACGACCTGCTGGATCGCTTCGGGATCGATCACACCACCATCCAGATCGAGAGCGAGACGTACGCGCATCTGGGGGAAGTGCACTGAACCGCACGGAGTGACTAGGTCCGCCAGCCAGTAACGCGGCCTCGCTCCACTGAATACCCTGCCTGGCCACGCCGAAGGGAGTCCCCCACCTTGGCTGCCCGGGTCCACCGTCGTCTCCACCTTCTCGCGTATCTGGGCCTGCTGGCCGCGGGGAGCTCCTGCACCCTGCGCTATCCCCGGGAAGCCTGCACCCGCGACGGGGAGTGTCCCCCAGAGCAGGTCTGCTACCCGGATGACCAGTGCGCGCCGATCGGGGTGGCGATCCGCCAGGGGGGGGAGGTGGGCGACGCCTGCACCGTCCAGGACGGGACGGAGGTGGGCTGCGAGCTGCCGGACCAGGTGTGCCGGATGGGGAAGTGCGTGGGACCGGATGGACGGGTGGCCTGCGAGGACGCCCCGGACAACGCCCTGCCGCTGTTCGGAGGCGCCACCGCGGCGATCTCCGATGGTCCGGACGCGGTGGTGATCAACTGGGCCCCGGCGGCGGATGAGACCGTCCAGGGCGAGCTGACCTACCGGATCTATCAGGGCACGGTGGAGGGAGTGTTCGACTTCACCGCGCCGGTGGCCACCCTGGTGGGGCAGGTGCAGCACCGGCAGACCGGACTGACGGAGGGGCAGACCTACTTCTTCCTGGTCCGGGCCACCGACAGTGGTGGCCTCAGTGACTGCAACCGCAAGGCGGTGTCCGCCACCCCGCGCGGGCTGGGGGAGTGCGTGGACTACCAGCAGGGGGTGCGGCCGATCCTGGAGGCCAACTGCACCCGATGCCACGTGGGCGACGCCCCGCCCCAGGGGCTGCGGCTGGACTCCTACGCGGGAGTCCACGCCGGAGGCCGCACCGGGAACGAGGTGATCCGCTGCCAGCCGGACTCCAGCCTGATCTATCTGAAGGTCTCGCTGGAGACGCCTCCGGTGGGAGCGCGGATGCCGCTGGATGGGCCGCCGTTCCTCACCGCCTTCCAGCAGGAGACGCTGCGCCGCTGGATCGAGGTGGGGGCCCCAGACTCCTGCGCCGAGCCAGGATCGATCTGCGACGACCAGACCCCGCCCGGCTTCGGCGGGATCACCTCCGCCACCGTGACCGCCAACGGGGCCGGAGCCACCCTGTGCTGGACCCCGGGCAGCGACGACACCGCGTCCCCCCCACAGCTGGTCTACGACGCCTACCAGTCGCTCACCCCGGGCGGGCAGGACTTCTCCGGGCTGCCCACCGCCACCTCCAGCGCCGGCGCCAACTGCCTGGAGGTGGGGGGACTGCTTCCCAGCCAGGAGCACTGCTGGACGGTGCGGGCCCGCGATCTGGCCGGCAACCGGGACGCGAACACGGTGGAGCAATGCCTGACCACTCCGGAGGCGGCCTGCATCGACTACGCGTCCCTGGTGCAGCCGATCTTCAACGCCGAGTGTGTGCACTGTCACTCCGGCGCCACCGCCCCTCGCGAGCTGCGGCTGGACAGCTACCAGGGGGTGATCGCCGGGGGGCTGAGCGGGAACGAAGTGGTGGCCTGCCGTCCGGAGGACAGCCTGCTGCACCAAAAGCTCGGCGCCTCCCCGCCGTTCGGAGCCCGGATGCCGGCGGATGGTCCGCCCTTCCTGGGCGAGGGGCAGATCGAGCTCATCCGCCGCTGGATCGACGAGGGCGCCCGCAGCGCCTGCGATCAGCCGGAGGTGTGCTCCGATCCCACCCCGCCGCAGTTCGGAGGGCTGACCGCCGCCACCGCGCCGTCGGCCACCAGCGCCCAGCTGTGCTGGACCGCCGCCACCGACAACCTCACCGCGCAGGCGGAGCTGCTCTACGACGTGTTCGCGTCGCCGGGCAGCGGCGGGCAGAGCTTCACCACCCCGGTGGCCACCAGCGGGGCGGGGGAGACCTGTCTGACCCTGCAGGCGGTCTCTCCGTCCACCGGCGCCTGCTACGTGGTCCGGGCCCGGGACGGCGCGGGGAACCGGGACGGAAACACGGTGGAGCGCTGTCTGACCCAGCCGGCGCTGGCCCCCGGGTGCGTGGACTACGCGCAGCATGTGCAGCCGCTGTTTGACCGCCACTGCGTCCGCTGCCACAGCGGTCCCACGGCGCCACAGTCGCTGCGACTGACCAGCTACGCGGAGGCGCTGGCCGGCAGCGTGCGGCGCAATGAGATCGACGCCTGCAACGCGGCGGGCAGCCTGCTGGCGCAGAAGCTGGGGCCCAACCCTCCGCTGGGCAAGCGGATGCCGCTGGATGGGCCGCCGTACCTCAGCGCGCAGCAGCTGGCGCTGGTCAACCAGTGGATCGACAACGGCGCCACCCCGTCCTGTGGCGGGCCCACTGCTTGCGCGGACGTCACCTCACCCAGCTTCGGCGGGGTCACCTCCGCCACCGCGGTCAACGCCACCACCGTCCAGGTGTGCTGGTCCCCGGCCACCGACCAGGGCACCCCGCCCGAGTCCCTTCGCTACGAGGTCTACGAGTCCACCACCCCCGGGGCCCAGTCGCTGGGCGACCCGGCCCCGCACAGCGTGGTCAACGCCAGCTGTCTGGACGTGCCGGCCGGCCCCGGCACCCAGCTGTGCTTCGTGGCCCGGGCCCGGGATCTGGTGGGGAACCTCTCGGCCAACACCGAGGAGCGCTGCGTCACCACCCCGGCCGCCGACTGCGCGGTGGAGTTCGAGCCGCACATCCGTCCGATCTTCGCCGCCCGCTGCAACCACTGCCACAACGCGGGCGAGGGCCGCCGCTACCTGGATCTCTCCAGCTACGGGGGGCTGCTGGCGGCGGGCGCGCTGCGCAACGAGGTCCGGGCCTGCGACCCCGGCGCCAGCTTCCTGCTCCAGAAGCTGGGCGGGAACGTGTGCGGCCGGCGGATGCCGTTCGACGGTCCGCCCTGGGTCTCGCCCTCCCAGCTCTCCTTGCTGACCACCTGGATCGTCTCCGGTGCCCGGGAGACCTGCGCCCAGCCCAGCCCCTGCGTGGACGCCCAGGCTCCGTCCTTCTTTGGCGCCACCAGCGTCAGCGCGCTGGATCCGGCCACCGCCCGGCTGTGCTGGAACGCCGCCACCGACAACAGCAGCGGCGCCTCGCAGATCACCTACGACATCTGGGAGGCCTCCGCTCCGGGAGGGCAGTCCTTCTCGGTGCCCGCCCACTACGCGGCCAAGGCCGGCAGCACCTGCCAGGACATCCCGGTGGCGCCGGGGCAGCGCAGTTGCTTCGTGGTCCGGGCGCGGGATCTGAAGGGCAACCGCGACCTCAACACCACCGAGCGTTGCCTCACCGCACCCGCCGGTTGCGTGGAGTACGGCTCGCGGGTGCAGACGATCTTCAATGCCCGCTGCATCCAGTGCCACAGCGGCTCCGGTGCGCCCGATGGGATCCAGTGGGACAGCTACGAGCACGCGCTGGCCAGCGGCGAGCTGGAGGCCTGCGATCCTTCCGGCGGCAAACTGGTGGAGGTGGTGGACGGCTGCGAGATGCCGCTGGATACCTCCGCCGAGGCCTGCTCCACCCGCGCCTGCCTCACCCCTTCGCAGCGGGCGCTGATCCGGGCCTGGATCAACCAGGGCGCCTCACCCGGCTGTCCTCCGGAGGGTTGCTGATGGGTCGATGCGTCCTGCTGGCGCTGTGCCTGGCCCTGGGGGGGGCCTGCATCGACTTTGGCTACGACCTCCCGTCCTTCAATCGCCCGCCGAGCGGGGGCGGAGGAGGAGACGGAGGAGCGTGCGAGGAGGGAGAGGTCCCGGCCCCCGGGACCGGGCTGCAGGTCCGGTTCGTCGGCCTCAACGTGGACCTGCGCTCGGTGCAGGTCGCCGCCGGAGACACCGTCACCTGGATCAACGACGACTCGATGGTCCACTCGGTGAATGCCGGCGCTCCCGGCGCCGAGACCCCGGCCTCGGCCGGCGGATTCAACTCCCCGGACCTCGCGCCCGGGGCCTCGTGGGCCTACCGGTTCTGTGAACCCCGCAGTGCCTTCTACTTCTGCGCCAAGCACCCCGGTCAGATGACCGGCTACCAGGTGGTGGTCCAATGAGACGCACCCTTCTCCGGATGCTGTTGTTGCTGGGCCTGGTGTCCTCGCTGCCGGCGGTGGCCTTGCCCCGCTTCGCGGCCCGGAACGGGATGGAATGCATCCAGTGCCACGTGAACCCCACCGGCGGGGGGATGCGCAACGCGTATGGGCGCAACGTCTTCGAGAACGTCTTTCTCCCCTGGGGCGCGAAGCCCAGACCGGACTCCTGGATCGCCACCGACTTCCCGGAGGAGCCGAAGGAGGAGCAGGTGGGGAAGGTCACCTCCGGCTTCTCGCCCGAGCTGACCGAGTGGCTGGCGGTGGGCGCCGACCTGCGGGCCGCCTACCTGCTGATCCGCCCCGACCGGCTGAACCCGGATGGGACCCGCCCGCTGGTGAACTCGTTCTTCCTGATGCAGGCCGACCTGTACCACTCGGCGCAGCTGGGGGACGCGGTCACCCTCTACCTGGACGTGGGGGTGTACACCGGGTTCGAAGCCTGGGGCCTGCTGCGGGTGACCCCACCCTCGGCGGGGTTCGAGCTGTACCTCAAGGCCGGCCGCTTCCTGCCCCCGTTCGGGATCCGGGAGGTGGAGCACCAGCTGTTCACCCGGGAGGCGGTGGGCTTTGGCCAGACCGACAAGGACACCGGCCTGGAGCTGGACGCGTTCTGGGGCCCCCTCTCCGCCAGCGTGGCGCTGCTCAACGGCACCCTGGGCGACACCGCCCTTGACAGCAGCGGCACCGAGCGGCGGCTGTTCGAAAAGGCGGTCTCCGCCCGGCTGGCGCTCCGGGGACGGCCGCTGGGGATCCGGGCCCAGCTGGGCGGGTCCTTCTACTTCAGTGACAACAACAACGGCGCCAACCCGCTGCTGGCCTCCGCGCTGCCCACCTCCCTGGCCAGCGAGATCCAGCGCGGGGTGAACGAGATGAGGGGCGGGCTGTTCCTGACCCTCAACCGGGGGAGGTTCACCTATCTGGGCGATCTGGTCGCGGTGCGGGACACCTTCAACTCCGACGCGGTGGCCTCGCTGGCCGGCTACGCCAGCTACCAGGAGCTGAGCTTCGTGCCGGTCCAGGGGCTGGAGCTGGTGGCTACCCACGAGTTCATGGACGCGGACCTGGATATCGCCGGTACCAGCCAGCAGCGCGCCGGGCTGGTGGTGGAGTTCTTCCCGGCCCCGTTCACCGAGGTGCGGGCGATGGCGAGAAGAACCTTCGGAACCGTCCCCGGGGGTCCCCGCTGGGACCTGGTGCTGTTCCTCCACCTGTTCATGTGAGCGCGCCAATGAGACTGCTCTTCTGCGTCCTGTGGATTCCGTTCATCGCCCTGGCCCAGGCGCCGGTGGCGGCACAGTCGGACCCGGTGGAGGCCCCGACCACGGTGGTCGCGAGCCAGACCGAGCCGGTGCCGGTCGCCGCATGGTCCAAGCCGCCTGCGTCCCCGGAGCCGATCACGGTGGTCGCGAGCCAGACCGAGCCAGCGCCGGCCGACGCACGGTCCGAGCCGCCTGCATCCCCGGACCTGGCTCCGCCCGGCATGTTCACCGCCGCGCGGCGCGAGCAGCTCCTGTCCGAGGGCCGCCCGCTCTACCTGCGCCACTGCGCCACCTGTCACGGGGCGGAGGGAGACGGGAAGGGGCCCTCGGCGCAGTTCCTGGATCACCCGCCGCGGAACTTCCTCACCGGCAGCTACAACTTCCGGATGACCCCGTTGGGCAGTCTGGCGCGCGAGGAGGACGTGTACCGGACGATCTCCCTGGGCGTGCTGAGGACCGCCATGCCCGGCTGGAGGGACACCCTCTCCCACCAGCAGCGCCGGACCCTCTCGCGGTACGTGCTGGCACTCTCACCCCGGACCCTGACCGAGGTCCCGGGCCCGACCCTGGTGATCCCCCCCGAGCCCGCGGACGACGAGGCGTCCCGCTCGCGCGGCCGGGCGCTGTTCACCGAGTACGGCTGCAACGCCTGTCACGGGGATCAAGGCCGGGGAGACGGGGCTGCCTCCTCCGCGCTGGTGGACGAGAACGGCGCGCCGATCCGGCCCGCCAACTTCCACGTCGGCTTCCAGGGAGGGAAGGGGGCGGTGGTGGCCTTCCGGGCGATCTCCACCGGGCTGAACGGGACCCCGATGCCGTCCTTCGGCCCGATCCTGGACGACGCCCAGCGCTGGGACCTGGCCCACTTCGTCCATTCGCTGCAGGAGCCGCGCTCGGCGGTGGACTACCTGTTCAACGACCCGGCAGGAAGGATCCAGGCACCGTGAGCAAGCGAGGCGTGTGGCTGTTCGTGGCGATGGCGATGTGGACGGGGTGCGACACGGCGCCCGGCGGAGGCGCCGACTCCGCGGTCACCCCGGGCGAGGTGCGGGGGGAGGTGCACTACCAGGGGAGCCGGGAGGGGCCGCTGAAGATCGCGGTCTTCGGCTCCTTCCCGCCGAGAGGAGCGCCGGTGGCGTTCCAGGAGTTCACCGCCCCGGTCTTCCCCCAGCCGTTCGTGGTCCGGGGAGTGCCTGCCGGGAGGTACTTCGTCCTCGCCGTGCTGGATGTGAACCCGGGCGACGGGGATCGCTTCCGCCCCAAGGTGGATCCGGGCGGGGCCTCGGGCAGTCTCACCGCGCCGACGCCGATCACGGTGGACCCGATCGTCGGGGTCAGCCGCCTGCGGATCGACCTGGTGGACCCCGGAGAGTAGCAAGGGCCTCCGGCGCGGCAGGGGCAGGGCGGCTAGGACCCGACGCAGCACGCGGTACCTGGGACGCTGAGGGCAACTTGTCAGTGGAGACACGTTCCCCCCTGGTTTTCTGCCCAGATCGCCGTGGAGCCTGTCTCCCAGGACAAACTCCCCCCAGGCGGTCAGTTCCTGGAGAACTCTCTCCTCCGGGTGGCGACCCGGAGCCCGGGATCGGCGGTCCGTCGCGCCAGCCCCCTGCCAGCCCTCCCGGAGTCGGTGTCACCCGCCGGCCCGGTGGCGAAGCAGCAGCCCGGCGACGGTCAGCAGCGCCAGCCAGCCTCCGGGGGCGGTGTCAACGGCAGCCCGGTGGCGAAGCAGCAACCCGGCGAGAGTCAGCAGCGCCAGCCACCCTCCGGGGTCGGTCTCACCGTCCCGCCCGGCGGCGAAGCAGCAGTCCGGCGAAGGCCAACAGCGCCAGCCACCCTCCTGGGCCGGCGGGGATCGCGGCGCAGTTGCTGGCCGGCGTCTGATCCACCTGCACCAGGGTGGTGGCGGTGGTGGAGACCACCCCGTCGGTCACGCTCCAGGAGAAGGACGCGTTGCCGGAGAAGCCGGAGCGGGCCTCGAAGGTGGCCTCGGCACCGCTGAGGGTCACCGTGCCCGCCTCGGCCTCCGGACCTTCCACCACCGCGAATTGCAGTGCATCGCCGTCCAGGTCGGAAGCGGTCAGGGCGATCGTCGCTGCGCTGCCGCCGGACACCCTGGCGACGCCGCCAAACGCCACTGGCGGATCGTTCACCGCGGTCACCTGGATCGAAACGGTGGCCGGCTCCGAGACCAGGGTGCCGTCGCTGACCTGGTAGGTGAACGCGGTGGCGCCGGTGAAGTTCGCGGGCGGGACGTACTGCGCCCGCGCGCCCTCCAGCGTCACCGTGCCCTCTCCGGCGGGGGGCTGCGCCACCAGGGCGAAGCTGAGCGACTCGCCGTCCGGATCAAAGCCGGTCAGCGCGACGGAGGCCACCGAGTCCTCGGGGGTGGAGAGCTCCTGGGCGAACGCGGTGGGGGTATCCGACCTCCCGGCCACCGAGACGGTGACCGCCGCAGGCGAAGACGAGAGCACCCCATCGCTGGCGGTGAAGGTGAACCGCGCGATCCCCACGAAATCCTTCGCCGGGGTGAAGGTGGCCTGATCCCCCGCCAGGGTGACGGTCCCCTGGAGCGCAGCAGGAGCGCTGGCGATCTCGAAGGTCAGCGGCTCTCCATCGGCATCCACGCCCCCCAGGGACAGGGTCACCGGGGTCTCCTCTCCGGTGTCGGCGCTAACCGGGGTGGCCACCGGCGCATCGGGGGTGGCCTGCACCGAGACGCTGACGGTGGCAAAGGCGCCGGCCATCGTCCCGTCAAAGGGCGCCACCTGGAAGAAGGTGCTGCCGGAGAAGTCCGGCGGCGGGGTGTAGTGCGCAAGGCTGTCCTCGATCCTGACCGATCCCTGTCCGGTGGGCGGGCCGGCCACCAGCAGGTAGGTCAGCGCCTCTCCGTCGGGATCCTGCCCCTGCAGGGCGACGCTCGCCGAGGTGTCCTCCTCCGTCTGGACCGCGAGGTCCGCCAGCGTGGGCGCCGAGGAGCGGTACTCGAACACCCCGGAGGTCGGCGGCGAGGACTGCCCTCCGACGGTCACGCTCACCGGGGCATCTCCGTAGGCAGCTCCCGCGGGCGCCAGGCACTCCACCGAGGTGTGGGTCTGGCCTGTCACCGGACAGGGCTCGCCGCCCACCGAGGCGATGGCACCGCCGCCCGCTCCTCCGGCGCCAAAGCTCTCTCCCCGGATCGTCAGCGTCACCCCGCCGGCCAGCGGCCCCCGGGAGGGCGTCACCGAGCCGATCGCGGGCGCCGAGTAGAAGAATGCCGAGGGGAGGGTGGAGGTGCGGCCCCCGGAGAGCGCCATGACCGCGTGTCCCCGACCCACTCCCGCCGGAGCCACGCAGCTCAGCTGCGTGTGGGACTGGCCCTGGAGCGGACACGGCGCGCCGCCCACCGTCACCAGGGTGCTCCCGGTCGGGCCGAAGTTGGCGCCAGTGATCGTCAACAACGTTCCTCCCGAGGTGGGCCCCTGCGCGGGGCTCACCCCGACCAGCTGGACCGGGTCGTAGCTGAACACCACTCCCGGCGGATGGGTCTGACCGGCGACGGTGACCTGCACCGTCTGGTCCGCGCCAACGCCCGGTGGAACGGTGCAGCTCATCTGGCTGTGCTCGTGGGTCTGGATCGGGCAGTCCGCACCGCCGAGGCTGACCCGGGCGCTTCCCGGGGGGCCAAAGTTGGAACCGACGAGGGTCAGCCGGGTCCCGCCAGAGGTGGGCCCGGAGGCGGGAGTGATGATTCCCAGCAGGGGCGGCAGATAGTCGAAGGCCGCGGACAGCGACGCGGACCGCCCGTCCACCACCACCGAGAGCGGGTGATCCACGCCGGTGCCCGGGGGCGCCTGGCAGGTCACGAAGGTGTGGCCCGAATCGATCGGCTCGCAGCGGGTGTCGCCCAGCCAGACCGAGGCCCGGCCCTGAGGCCCGAAGTTCGCGCCGCTGAGGGTGAGGACCCTTCCTCCCCCGGTGGGCCCCGAGGACGGCGTCACGCCGGTGATCACCGGGGACGCGTAGCTGAAACGGGTCGGGGAGGAGGCGGCCTGCCCTCCGGTGACCAATCTCACCGCCAGGGAGATCCCGGTGCCCTCCGGCGCCATGCAAACCACCTTGGTGTCGAACTCGCTCATGACCGGACACACCCGGTCCCCGACAGTGACGGTGGCGCTGCCCGAAGGACCGAAGTTGGTGCCGAGCACGGTCAGCGGGATCCCCGAGGTGGGCCCGGTCTGCGGGGTGATCGAGCTGATCGTCGGCGCCTGGTAGTTGAACCGGCCGGGGGCCAACGCGGTGGCGCCCGAGACGGTGACCATCACCCGTTGATCGAGGCCGGTGCCGGGAGCGAGGGAGCACACCAGCTGGGTGTCGGACTGACTGATCAGCGGACAGTTCCCCTCGCCGACCCAGACGGCGGCCGCCCCGGGCGCAAACGCGGTGCCCACGATGGTGATCGGAACGCTGCCCTGGGTGGGCCCGGTGCTCGGACTGAAGCTGGTGATCACCGGATTGGCGGCCAGGGCCGCCCCGAACGGGAAGACGAAGAGAAGCGGAACGAGAGCGCGCACCGGAGACCTCTGGTCAAATGGGCGACAGACCGAAATGCGTCACTCTAGTCCTCCCTCCCGAGCGCGCGTCGCGAAAGTCGTCCGTTGGCGTGCCCACGGCTGGGCCTGTCCGGCGGCGTTGGGTCTGGGCCTGCTGGGGTTGTACGGCCTGACCGTCCCGACCGGCCTGCCTGGCGGTGACTCCGGAGAGCTGGCGGTGGCGGCCTGGCGGTTCTCGGTGGCCCACCCTCCCGGCTATCCGCTCTACGTGTTGCTGGGCGGGGCCTTCGCACATCTGCTTCCGGTGGAGAGCGTGGCCTGGCGCCTGGGGATGTTCTCGGCGCTGTGCGGGGCGGGCGCGGCGACGCTCCTGGCGAGGGCGGTGGGTCAGTGGACCGGACGTGCCTTGCCGGGGCTGCTGGCCGGCGGCCTGTACGGGCTCTCGTCGTTGGTCTGGATCTGGTCCACCCGGGCGGAGGTGTTCGCGCTCAATCAGCTGATCGCCGCCGGGCTGCTGCTGCTGGCGGTGCGCTTCTTCCAGACCCCGAGGCGCGGCGAGCTGTGGGCCGCCTCGGCGCTGCTGGGTCTGGGACTGGGCAACCACCAGACGATCCTCCTGCTGGGAGTCCCGCTGCTGGGGGCGATGGGCTGGGAGGCCCGACGCGCGCGGCTCCTGACCGGCCGGGTGGGGCTGATCGCCCTCGGGCTTTTCCTCGCAGGCCTGGCGGTGAACCTCCAGCTGGTGCTGGGGGCGGGGTGGGCGCCGGAGGTGGCGTGGGGAGAGACCCAAAGCCTGGGCGGTCTGACCCGGCATCTGCTCCGGCTGGACTACGGCGCGCTTCAGCTGCGGGCGGGGGAGGCGCGGTGGGAGGACGGACTGGCCGGAGCCACCGCGCTCCTTGCCCACCAGGGAAGCGCGCTTCTTTGGGTGGGAGTGCCGCTGGTCCTGCTGGGGCTGTGGTTGCTGGGGTCCCAGCCGAGGGCCAGGGCGTTGGGCGTCGGGCTGCTGATCGGGTGGCTCCTTTGCGGCCCCGGCTTCCAGCTGCTGGGACGCTTTCCACCGGAGGGGCCGCTGTTGGCCTCGGTGCTCGCACGCTTCTGGCAACTCCCGCTGCTGGTGGCCTGTCTGTTGGCCGGGGTGGGCGCGGCGGCCCTGGGTGCGGCGCCGGGCCGCTGGGTCCTCCCGGTGGGGACCGGCGCGCTGCTCCTGCTCCAGCTCGCGCGCGGGGCAGGGGAGCTGCGGGCCCACTCGCAGCCCGCGCCGCCGACGGCCACCGACTACGGCCGCGCGCTGCTGGACGAGCTTCCTCCCCACGCGCTGCTGCTGACCCGCGGGGATCTGATCACCAACGCGGTGACCTACGTGAAGGAGGTGGAGGGCCGGCGGCCGGATCTGGTCGCCCTCGATCAGGAGCTGCTGACCTATCCCTGGTACGTGGCCCGCCGACGCTCACTGCTCTCGTTCCCTGGAGAGCGGCTGCACCCCGGAGGCCCGGGGAGCTTCTCGCTGGCTGCGCTGCTGGCCGCCAACCCGGGCCGGCCCGCGTTCCTGGCCGGAGAGCTCAAGCCCGGGGATGATTCGCTGGCCGGCGGCTACCGGCAGGTGCCCCACGGACTCTCCCGTCGGCTGCTCCCGGTGCAGGAGGCCAAAGGGGAAGGCCAGTCGGACCAGGTCCTGGAGGCCCTGGCGCGGACCCCGCTGGCGACTCGCGCGGTGGCCGGACTGACCGCCGCCGATCCGTGGGCGGTGGCGATCGCCCAGGAGTACTGGGAGGCGCGACACCGGGGGGTGCTCTCCTTGCTGGAGCGGGCGTTGGCCAACGGAGATCGATCCGCGCTGGCGGAGGTGGTGGCCCGCTATCGCGCGCTGATCGCGGCCCACCCGGAGGCGCCGGCGGCCTACTTCAAGAACCTCGGACTGGCCCACGGACACCTGGGGCAGCAGGAGGAGATGCGGCGCGCCTTCGAGACCTACCTGGAACGCGCCGGGCCCCGGGCCCCGGATCGTCAGGCGATCCGCCAGGCCCTGGGACGGGGCTGACCTACTTCTTGGCGCCGAAGGACCGGACCTTGGCCACCAGCGCCTTGATCACCTCCGGCTTGGATTTGTACTGGGGGTTGGGAGGCATCACCGGGCTCTTTCCCACCGCGGCGCCGCCCTCCAGGATCACCTTGGCCAGCTGCTCATCGGTGCGCGCCTTCTGGAAGGCTGGATCGCTGAAGTTGGCCGGGGGCGGCTTGAGCGCCTTGCCCGCCGGACCATCGCCCTTGCCCTGCGGTCCGTGGCAGGTGACGCACAGGGTGGCGAAGTGACGTTCCGCCTCCTTGGCCGCCGCATCCTGCGCGAGGGCTGAACCACTCCACACCACACCGGCCATCAACAGCGGTATCCGGAAGTCCATGCGGCTCCTCGAAAGAGGTGACGCTGGGAGGGTGGGTCCTGCGGGCTGCAGGGGCCACTGGCCCCAGGGGCCAGGCTAGACGGCGGAGGTCGCCGGAGGGGTGTTGGTCCGGGGAGAGCCAAAGGGGCGCGCCGACTGGGTCCACAGGAAGGGCCCCTGCGCATCGGAGCGGTTGTAGTGCGGCCCGGAGTGACCTTCGATCAGCTCGCACCGAAGCTCCTTGCTCGCTCGGCTGCGGACGCAGATGCAGCGTTCTTCGTCGGTCGGTTGCGCCATAAATGCAACTTTCCATCATCCGGCATGTAGGAAGCTAGGACCAAGTTGTAGCGACCTGAAGTGATCTGCTCAGAGCGCAACGCTTCCGGCGGCAACCTACGCCAACCCTCCGGAAAGACAGCGCTACTTCTGCTCCCCCGGGATCTGCTAGAGCGGCCGGGTCTTGGACACCCTGGAGAGATTGCTGGCCCTGCGCCCCACCAACGCCGCCGCGCGGCTGGGGCACGACTCGGCGCTGCCGCTGCTCAACCCGCGGGATGTGCTCCGGTCGCTGGAGTCCGAACCCGCCGCGGTGGCCTGTCTGCAGATCCCGGCCGATCCGGTGTTCGCTGCGGTGCTGCGCGCCGCCCGGGACCTGGACTCGGTGCTGGGGCTCTCCAGCCCCTACCGCCCGGCCCAGCGCGAGGCGCCTGCCCGCTCCTTCGAGGCGCTGCGGGTGGCCGCCGAGGAGACCGCGCACCGCAAGCCGATCTTCCTGCAGGCCGGGCCGTTGCGGCTGACCTCGCTGGAGGGCAGGGCGGTGGAGGCGGCGGCCGGGGACGTGTTCCGGTTCATCGACGCTGGCTTTACCCTGATCAGCCTGGACGTCTCGATGCTGGATCCGGAGCAGGCGCTGCAGGTGGCGGAGGTGGCCCGTCCGGCCATCGAACGGGAGCTGGCGATCGAAGTGGCGCCGCCCCGGGGAGCCTCCGGCCATGGCGCCGCCGAGGAGCTGGGCCGGTTCCTGGACGCGCTGGCCCAGGCCGGACTGCGACCGAACCTGGTGCGCATCTCCAGCCGGACGGTGGTCCCTGACGCGCTGCCCGGCGCCGCCGAACCGGAGCCGGACTTCGAGTACCTGCGCGAGATCTCCCACACCGTCCGCGACCAGGGCGCCTTGCTGGCGCTGGAGGATCACGGCACCCCGATCCGCCGCCTGTCCGCCTGGGCCGCGGCAGGGGTGAAGAAGGTCGATCTCTCCGAACCCTTCGCCCGCCGGGTCCTCCAGGTCCTGCCCCCCGATACCCAGACCGCGCTGCGGGCCAAGGCCCAGTCCGCCCGCATGGGCCTGGGCGAGCTGTTGGCCCAGCTGGGAGATCCGCTGGCCGCGGTCACTCCGGCCGAGCGGGATCGGGTGGAGGCGCTCTGTTACGGCGAGGCCTGCGATGTGCTGGAGGCGATGGCCGGCAAGGGCACCGCCACCCGCTGCGCGCGCTTCCTGGCGGACCAGGCCGGGTACTAGCCGGATGCGGATCATCGCCGGCAGTCTCAAGGGCAGGACGCTGGCCACCCCGGGGCCGAAGTCGCAGAACGTGCGACCCACCTCGGACAAGGTGCGGGGCGCGATCTTCAACATCCTGGGTCAGTGGCTGGAGGACCTCAACGTGCTGGACCTCTACGCGGGGACCGGGGCGCTGGCCTTCGAGTCCCTCTCCCGCGGCGCCGCCCACGCGGTGCTGGTGGACGTCTCCGCCGAGGGGCTGGCCCTGTGCCGCCAGAACGCGGCGGCCTTCAAGGTTCAGGACCGGGTGGAGATCCTCCCCATCCCCGCGCTGCGCGCCTGCGAGAAGCTGGGCCGGCAAAAGCGGGTGTTCGAGCTGATCTTCGCCGACCCGCCCTACGAGAAGGCCCCGGTGCCGGAATTGCTGGCGGCGGTGCTGGAGAACGGCCTGCTGGGTCCGCGCGGGGTGCTGGTGATCGAGCACAGCTCGGAGGAGCCCTCGCCCGAAAAGGCCGGGGCCTTGACCCGGTACGACCTCCGCGAGTTCGGGGACACCGCGGTCAGCTTCTATTCGCTTTCTTGACCCGCCTTCCCCCGGCCGTCGACACTCCCGGACGCGATGCGAACCGCGATCTATCCAGGCTCCTTTGATCCGATCACCAACGGCCACCTGAGCCTGGTCAAGCGGGGGCTGCAGCTGTTCGACAAGCTGATCGTGGCCATCGCGGTGAACCCCAAGAAGACCCCGCTGTTCAGCACCGCCGAGCGGGTGGAGATGATCCGCGAGGCGGTCAACGACCCCCGGGTGGAGGTCGACGCCTTCGAGGGCTTGTTGGTGAAGTACTCCGAGCGGCGCGGGGTCCCGGTGGTGCTGCGCGGGCTGCGCGCGGTCTCCGACTTCGAGTACGAGTTCCAGATGGCGAACATGAACCGCAAGATCGCCAGCAACCGGATCGAGACGGTGTTCATGATGACCGGGGAGGACTACTTCTACATCTCCTCCCAGCTGGTCCGGGAGGCGGCCTCCCTGGGCGGTAACGTGGAAGGCCTGGTCCCCCGCAACGTGCTGGAGAAGCTGCACGCCCGCTTCGGTCGCACCCCGTAACCTGCGGGAGGCTTGAACCGGGCGCCGGGACGCTGCTACACGCCGCGTCATGAAGCTCGCGCGCCGTCTGGAAGCCATCAAGCCCTCTCCCACGCTGGCCCTCAACGCCAAGGCCAAGGCCCTGGCTGCCCAGGGGATCGACGTGGTCGGGTTCGCCGCCGGCGAGCCGGACTTCGACACCCCCCAGTTCATCAAGGACGGGGCGGTGGAGGCGATCCACGCCGGGTTCACCAAGTACACCGCCACCGCCGGGATCCCGGAGCTGCGCGCGGCGATCTGCGAGAAGCTGAAGAAGGACAACGGGCTGGAGTTCAAGCCGGAGCAGGTGCTGGTCTCCACCGGCGCCAAGCACTCGATCTACAACCTGTTCCAGGCCCTGCTCTCCGAAGGCGACGAGGTGATCATCTTCTCGCCCAATTGGGTCAGCTACCCGGACATGGTGCTGCTGGCGGGCGGCAAGCCGGTGATCGTGGAGACCCGGGAGGAGGACGGCTTCGTCCCCGATCCGGCCAAGCTGAAGGCGGCGCTGACCCCCCGGACCCGGGCGATCATCATCAACAGCCCCAGCAACCCCAGCGGGGTGGTGCTCTCCCGCGAAGCGCTGGCGAACATCGCCACCGCGATCCGGGACCACGACTGCCTGGTGGTCACCGACGACATCTACGAGAAGCTGCTCTACACCCCCCAGCCGTTCGTGAACCTGGCCAACGCCGCCCCGGACCTGTTTCCCCGCACGGTGGTGATCAACGGCGCCAGCAAGGCCTTCTCGATGACCGGCTGGCGGATGGGCTACGCCGCCGGTCCGCAGAAGCTGATCGCGGCGATGACCATGATCCAGGACCAGTCCACCTCCAACTGCTCCTCGATCACCCAGAAGGCCGCCCTGGCCGCGCTGCGCGGTCCGCCGGACGCGCTGGACGCGATGGTGAAGGAGTACGTGGCGCGCCGGGACCTGTTCGTGGACGGCCTCAACGCCATCCCCGGGATCCGCTGCCGCCGCCCGGACGGCGCCTTCTACGTGTTCCCCAACATCCAGGGGCTGATCGGCAAGTCCTTCCAGGGCAAGCGGATCGACTCCTCGGTGCAGCTCTCGGAGATCCTGCTGGACGAGTTCCGGGTGGCCGCCGTCCCCGGCGCGCCCTTTGGCGCCGACGCCAACATCCGGATGAGCTTCGTCACCTCCCGGGAGAACATCCAGAAGGGCCTGGGGCGGATCCGCGACCTGGTGGCGGCGCTGGGCTAGCGATCAGTGGACCCGCGCCTCCTGTTCGGGGCGCGGGGCAGGGGGCGCTCGCTGCGCGTACCGGGCGACGTCTCCGAAGTCGAGCATCACGCACGCCTCATCGCCTACCACCCAGGCGGTATGGCCGGGGGAGACGACCACCAGGTCGCCGGCCGCAACCTCCTCCTCCTGTCCATCGTCCATCCGGATCCGCATCCTCCCGGACTCCACGTACAGCGAGTGGGCGACCTCGCAGGTGCGGGTGCCCGCGAGGGGCTGGACATCTTCTGTCCACCGCCAGCCCGGTTCGAAGGTGGCGCGCATGAAGACGTCCGAACCCAACTTGTAGATCTCGGCCGCACCGTGATCGTGGAACTTCCGAACCTCATCCGCGGACTTCAGGTTCCTCTTCGACAGCCCTGCCATGACTGACCCCTTTTCTCGGTTCTCCTAAGGGTGCGAATGGGGCGGACGAATGGCTCGGTGGCTTCATTGGAGGGGCCGCGAGGGCGCGAGCCCCAAACTCTCAGCCGGGTCCCAGCGCCTTGCAGCCGTTCAGGGCCTTGAGGCCCCGCCCTGGCGCAGACGGCTCACCCGGGCGCTGGCCTCCAGTTGCTCTGTCTCCACCTCGAGGCGGACGTGGCAACGGGCCAGGTGGTCGTTGACCACGCCGGCTGCCTGCAGCAGGGCATACATGGTGGTGGGGCCGACGAAGTTGAAGCCGGCCTTGCGCAGGGACTTGGAGAGGGCGGTGGACTCGGGGGTGATCGCCGGGATGTCCGCCGAGGTCTTGCGGACCGATCGCTTCGGCGGCGCGTGGGCCCAGATCACCTTGGCCAGCGAACCCTCCCGGCCGATCAGCTCGATCGCCGCCCTTGCGTTCTGGATCGCGGCCTCGATCTTCGGCTGGCTGCGGACGATGCGGGCGTCGACCATCAGTCGCTCCACGTCCCGCTTTCCGAAGGCGGCCACCTTCTCCAGGTCGAAGTCCAGGAACACCTCCCGGAACGCAGGACGCTTCCGCAGGATGGTGATCCAAGCCAGCCCGGCCTGGAACCCCTCTAGACAGATCCGCTCGTACAGCTCGCGATCGGAGAGCCGGGGTCGGGCCCACTCCTCGTCGTGGTAGCGGACGTAGGCCGGGTCGGTGCCCGGCCAGGTGCACCGAATGGGCTCCTTCATCAGTCGTGGAAGCCGACCACGCGCCAGTTGCCGCCCACGACCTTCAGCATCGCCACCGCGGCCCGGCCATTGATGTTGCCCACCGCGAACATCGCCCCCCGCTCCTGCACCGGCATTCCCGAGAGCCGCCCGGGGAGCTTGCCGAACTTCGCCTCCATCTCCGCCAGGCTGTAGACGTCGATCGAGTAGAGGGTCAGCAGATCCGTTCGCTTGGAGCGAAGCTGACGGATCAACGCCTGGGAGATCGCCTCCTCGCCCTCCAGTCTCGCGCCCTCCAGATAGAACGGAGACGAGGTGAGGTGGGTGGCCCCGCGGGAGTCCAGCGCCAGCAGCGCCTGGAAGAACGCCTTGGCCACGGTGCGCAGGGCCTCGGTGTCCGGGGTGTTCACCACCGGCGGGGCAGGAGCCCGGACCGGGGCAGCCGCGGGCGCGGCGACGGTTCCTCCGTCCTGAGCCAGGGCGGGAAGGGAGAGGAAGAGCAGGGCGGGGACCAGACGATGGAGGGAACTCACGGAGCCGGCATTGTGCCGCAGGTTCCCTCACGACACACGAATCCCCTTGAGGGGCAGGTGGGCAAAGCAAAGACCGACTCGGTCTCCTCGAAGGTGCAGGCGCGCCAGTCCGCACCCATCGCCGCCAGCCCGGGATCCTCGTGAAACAGGAAGATGGTTCCGTCGGCGCGCACGAAACAGCGGTACTGGTGGTCGAGAATGGTTCCCGTGGGCACGCAGGCCACGACCGTGACCGGTAGGGTGCACGAGCCCGAGACCTCGCTGCCTCCGATGGGAATCCGCCCGGCGCCGCAACAGCCATCCTGAGCGCACGGAGGAGGGGCACACGCCAGCAGAAGGCCGATGAGGGTGCTGCGCATCTAAGGGGCCTCGACACTGGCGCGGGCAGCATCGCACTCGTCGCACCCGGCTCGGGCGTCGCATAGGAACACCAACGGATCCCTCCGCAGTTGTTCCACCGCGATGCGGACCACGTCTTGAGACTCGATCAGCCGCGCGTCGGCGATGCCCACCTTTCCTTCCCGCTGAAGCCCGCGCTCACGCAGCCAGGAATCCGCCTTCCGGAATCCGATGCAACAATGGTCGGTCTCGGCGATCAGGATCTCGGTCGGCTCCCCGTCCACCTCGACAACGCAGGGGTGGGAGACGGAGTAGGGGACCTGGGCGATCGCCTCTGCCAGATGCAGTGAGGTGTTCTCGCTGTGCGTCACCCCCAGCAGCAACACCTGCCCGCCCGCTTCGAAGACGCGACCCACCGGGCTGTCCAACCCGTGAGGAGGGGAGAGGGGCTGAGGCGCGCAGATCTGCTCCGCCAAGGGCCCGGCCGCGGCGAACGACCCTCCGGGATGGCCGCTGCGGAGGACGCCCGGCTGGCGCCAGAAGAGCTCCGCGGTGATTCCCATCTGCTCGGTCGGGGTGGTCCGCGGGTCGAAGACCGTGGTGCCGTCGGTCATCGTGGGCATCACCAGCGTTCCCTCGGGTCCCACCGCTTGTCGCAGGGCCGCGATCAGCCCCAGGGCACCTCCCTCCACCGGCCCCACCGCCCGGAAGGAGGTGTGGACCAGCAGCGTTGCTCCCGGGCGTACCCCCAGTGCAAGGAGCTGCTCGACCACTGTGGAGATGGTTCTCATGAGGAGCGGGCTCCACCAACAGATCAAGAACGGGACACTAACTCCTGAATGGATGGCTGGTCAGCCGCGCGATCACGAGCTCAACGGTCCTTGTTTGCGTAATTGATTCCTCTTCCGCCGGGATTCACTTCTGTTGGCTTGCAACGGGATACGGGACCCCGGGCGGTGTCCAAACGGAACATGACGTACGCGGACGCCCCATGGCTCCCGAGTCCGTCGGGTGGGAGTTGGAGGACAGAACCGGCCGTCGGCTGTCGGCCGGCTCGCTGTCTCTGCTTCCGGGGACCGATGAGGTCCCCCGCATGGATCCGCGGTCCCGTTTCGCGATCCGGCCCCGATGCTCACTTCGGCACCCAAGCACCGACCCCGGTGCGGTGGGCGGAGGCCCTGGGCAATGACCAATCGACAGGAAGTGTTGGCGGTGGGAGTGGCGCTCCTCTCCTTCGTGGCGCAGGCGCAGATCGCACCCGGCACCACCTCGCGCGCCAGCGAGAGCACCGCCGGCGTCCCGGGCGACCAGGACAGCATCATTCCTGCGATCAGCAGCGACGGCCGGTTCGTGGCGTTCACCTCGCTGGCGGAGAACCTGGTGCCGGGCGACACCAACCTCTCGTCCGACATCTTCGTGCGTGATCGGCTGCTGGGGACCACCGAGCGGGTCAGCGTCAGCTCCCGGGGCCGGGAGGCCGACGGGAACAGTGGCTTCCTCAACGGACTGGGCGGGCCCAGCATCAGCGGAGACGGCCGGTTCGTGGCGTTCGACTCGGAGGCCACCAACCTGGTCTCGGGCGACGCCAACAACACCGGGGACGTGTTCGTCCACGACCGGCTCACCGGCACCACCACCTTGATCTCCGGGGCGCGGGACGGAAACAAGAGCGGCGGAGGCGGCACCGAGCCGGCGATCAGCCGTGACGGCCGCTTCGTGGCGTTCGCGTCCTTCTCCGACAGCTTCGTCCCCGACAACAACTTCACCGGCGACATCTACGTGGTGGAGCTGGCCACCGGCGCCATCGAGCGGATCAGCCAGGCCCCGGATGGCGCGGACGCCAACTCCACCTCCTTCGGTCCTCCCCACCTGAGCGCGGATGGCCGGTGGGTCTACTTCAGCAGCTTCGCCTCCAACCTGGTGGCCGGAGACACCGACCTCTCCACCGTTGACGCGTACCTCTTCGATCGCCAGACCCGGACCATGTTCGCGATCACCAGCCTGCTGGGGACGGCGGAGGGAAACTTCACCATCTCCCACGGGATCGCCGGGGGAATCAGCGGTGACGGGCGGTACCTGACCTTCAGCTCGGATGACCCCACCATCGGGCCGCCCGATGCCAACGGGTTCAACACCGACGCCTGGGTGTTCGACCGGGTGACCGGGCTCTATGAGCGGGTCAGCGTCAACGACGCCGAAGAGCAGGCCAACGAGCTCACCTTCGCCGGGGACATCAGCGACGACGGCACCCAGGTGGCGCTGACCTCCCGGGCCACCAACATGGGCGGGCCGGACAACTTCCGCGAGAACATCTACCTGCGGAACCGGGCCGCCGGCACCACCCGGCTGGTGAGCGTGGCCAACGATGGAACCTTCGGCGACCTGTTCAGCGTCAACCCGGCGATGACCCCGGAGGCGGGGGTGATCGCGTTCCAGTCACCGTCCTCCACCTTCTCTCCCGACGGCAGCTTCGCCTCGCAGATCTACGTGCGTGACCTGCGGGCCCAGGCCGATCTCCACCTGACCCTGACCGACTCGCCGGATCCAGTGGTGGCGCGCTCGCCGCTCACCTACTCGCTGACGGTGCTGAACCAGGGACCGGGGACGGCGACCTCGGTCACCCTCACCGATGTGCTCCCGGACGTCACCTTCAACTCCGCTGCCTCGTCGAGCGGAAGCTGCGTGCGCGGGGGGAAGGGCAAGAGCAACGGCACCATCACCTGCAGCCTCGGCACCCTCGCACCAGGAGCGGCCGCGACGGTCACCATCGGGGTCACGCCCACCCGCGCTGGAACCCTCTCCAACACGGCCTCGGTGAAGGCCAACGAGCCGGACGCGGACACCGCCGACAACTCCGCGCTGGAGGCGACCACCGTGCTGGCCCGCTGAGCCTAGACGCTCGGGGGGAAGGGGGCGATCAGCTGGCCCGGGACCTGTCCCTCACGGGCCAGCCGCGCGCGATACCTCAGGTGTCGCCAGCGAGTGAGGTGGACCAGTGGGCTCCACACCGCGTGGACCCACCGGTGCTGGATCAGCAGTTTCCAGAGCCAGTTGGACTTCTTGTACAGAAGCGACATCGCCAGGTAGGCGGGCACCGAGGCCGCCTGGCGGGGACGTCGCAGCCAGATCGACCGGAGGCTGAACAGTCGCCGGTAGATCCACGCGTACCCCGCCTCCAGCTGCTCCGGGGTCATCCGCTTCGGGGTGAAGACACAGTGCGCGGTGTCGTAGCGATCCCAGTCCCGGTGCAGCAGTCGTCCTTCGGTCTCCATCCGGCGAAACAGGGGCGTGTTCGGATACGGCGTGAGGATGTGGAAGGTCGCGTTCTCCATCCGCTGCTCCTCGATCCAGTCCGCGAGCTGCTGAAAGCACTCCGGGCCGTCCTCGTCGAACCCGAGCACGAAGCTGCCGTTCACCTGGATGCCATTGCGGTGGAAGAGCTCAATCCGTCGCGCATAGTCCTCGGCGCGCGGGCTTCGCTTGCCGGCGAACTTGAGGTTCTCATCGGTGAGGCTCTCGAAGCCGATGAAGACCCCGGTGCAGCCTGCGAGCGCCATCTCCCGGATCAATTCCGGTTCGTTGGTGACATCGAGGGTGACCGCGGCGCTCCAGATCTTCCGCAGTGGCGTCAGCGCCTGACAGAGCGACCGAAGGTAGCGGCGGTTGGAACCGAGGTTGTTGTCCACGAAGACCGCGTACGGAGCGCCGGTGGCCTGGAACTCGGTGGCGACCTGTTCGGGCGTGCGCATCTGGTACTTGATCCGCGCGTCGCCGGTCGCCAGGTAGCAGAAGTCACAGCGGTTGTGACACCCCTGGGTGGCGATCAACGACGCCCCGGTGAGGAAGCCCCAGCGGGGAAGGATGGCGCGGCGAGGCGGCGGGTCGGCGGCGTAGTCGCGATACTCAGCGTCGTAGCGGCGCTGAAGCCGCCCGTCCTCGATGTCCCGGAGGATCTTCGGCCACAGCGGGACCCCATTGCCGACCGCGATGGCGTCCGCGTGCGCCTGGACCTCCTCCGGACAGGACAGCGCGTGCAGCCCCCCGAGGATCACGATCGATCCCTGCGCCTTGAACCAGGCGGCAAGCTGGTACGCCCGCTTGGCGAAGGTGAGGTGCACGGTGATCCCCACCACCTCGGGGAGTGGCTCGGTCGGGGGTGGCCCCTGGAGGAGGTTCTCGTCCCAGTACCCCACGCTCCAGTTCTCCGGAGTCGCACCGGCGATGGAGGTCAGCGCCAGGGACGGGGTCAGCACGTGCTTGCCGAAGCTGGCGTGGACGTCCTTGGCGTAGAAGGGATTGACCAGCAGCACGGTCCGCTTCCCCGGGGTCTTCGCCGTCGGAGGAGGAAGCAGCGGCGCGACCTGCATCGGATCCTGCCCGTTCCACCCAGAGCCCATTGTCTTGTCTCCCGAATTGGCACCAAAGGTAGCCAGCCTGGAAGGGGCTGATCGGCGGTGTCTCCCCGAGCGGTCGGGATCCAGGGGTGAGCGGTCGCCGCTGGCCGGCGGCACCGGCGGCGCGTGAGCAGCGGGAGCTCGGACTCCGACTTCCAGCGTGTGGGGGGGCCCCTGGTGGAGACCGCCCTGCGGCAGGTTCTTTCAGTCCGGCTCGTCACCCGCGTCCGCGGGACGCCTGAGGCCGAGCCTCTTGCGCAGCAGCCGGGCCGCGGCGCGGGAGACCTCGACCGTCTCACCGCGATGGGTGTGCGCGGTGAACCCTCCGACCTCGTTCGGCTCCAGGCGCGCCACCGCCTCGAGGTTGAGGAGGGCGCGGCGGTGGACGCGCTCGAACTTGTTCGCCGGCAGCCGGTCTTGCAGGTCCTGCAACGCGAAGTCGGTGAGGTATTGACCCTGTTCGGTGAACAGGGTTACCAGTTCCCCCTCCAGCACGGCATGGCTGATGACTTCCGGATCGATCAGTACGATTCCGCTCCGGGTGGGGACCGCGAGTCGTGCCAGCTCCGTCCGGGGGACGCGGTGGGCATGAAGCTCCTGGTGGAAGCGCTTCACCGCATCCCGCGACCGCGCGCGCTCCAGCGCCTTCTGGAGTCGGGCCGCCTCGATCGGCTTGAGCAGATAGTCGACCGCGCCCGCATCGAACGCGCGAACGGCGTGCTCGCTGTGGGCGGTGCAGAAGATCACGTAGGGGCCATCT
Source organism: Myxococcaceae bacterium (assembly GCA_036675345.1). Taxonomy (GTDB): domain Bacteria; phylum Myxococcota; class Myxococcia; order Myxococcales; family Myxococcaceae; genus JALYOC01. The sequence goes on along the minus strand of JAKFFE010000017.1, from coordinate 322,728 downwards.
GCAGGCAGCAGTTCCAGCGCCTCCATTCCGGACAGCCCCGGCATCTGGATGTCGAGCAGGATCACATCGACGCCGCCGGCGCGGGCACGCTCCAGGACCTCCTCACCGTCCCGGCACTCGCCACACACCTGGGTGTCGGGGATCAGCTTCACCAGCCGGATCAGCCGCTTGCGGGCGATCTCCTCGTCGTCGGCGATCAGGACCTGGAGGGCTCTTTCGCTCAAACGATGACTCCCGCCTGCGGCCCACCGGCCGGAAGGTCCAGTTCCACCGAGGTCCGCTCGCCGGCGCCGAAGATCCGGAGGGTGGCCGCCTCCCCGTAGGCGAGCGCCAGCCGCCGCTGCACCGTGGGAACGCCTTCGCTGCCTTCCCGCGGACCGCGGTAGATCCCCGGATTCTCCAGGATGATCCGGACGTGAGCGCCCGCGTGCTGGACGGTCACCCTCACCAGCCCGCGGTGGCCCGCCGAGGGACCGTGCTTCATTGCGTTCTCCGCCAACGGCAGCAGGATCATCGGTGGGACCTGGACCGTGTGGAGGCCCTCACCCAGCTGCCAATCCACGGTGAACGCTGCCGGGTCTCGCATCTGGTGCAGCGAAAAGAGCGTGCGGCACAACTCCAGCTCATCCGAGAGCGGCCAGCTGGGCAGCCGGACCCCATGCAGGATGGCGCGGAGGATGGAGGAGAGCTGAAGGACGGCTCGCTCGGCAGTCTCTCCGTCCGCGCGGCACCACTCGGCGATGGCGTTGAGGGTGTTGAAGAGGAAGTGGGGATCAAGGTGCGCACGCAGGGCCATCAACTGCGCGTGCTCTGCCTCCCGGGCAAACGCCGCGGCGCGGGCCTTCTCTCGCACCAGGCTTGCCTCCAGGCCGACATCGCGCCCCAGGCCCCAGCCGCCGACCAGGAACAAGGCGACGGTCACCCCGATCGCGGCCCGGCTGGAGAGGAAGGTGGTGCCCATTCCCAGGACGCGTGGGATGACAACGCCCAGCAGCGCCACCACCGCGACCCCAATCGTTGCGTAGGCAAGCAGCCGCAGCAGCGGGAGTGAGACCTCCCGATCCTCGGGGAAGAGCGCCCGCCAGGCCACCGGCGCAATTCCGACGAAGGCGATGCAGGTCGCCAGTCCCAGCGGAATGGCCAGCGGGTCCTGACTGAGGCTTCCCTGCGCCGCCAGCAGCGGCAGGCACACCAGGATGATTGGAATCAGCCGGCGCGGGAGCAGCAGCGCCTTCACCGTCTCCGAGATGACGCCGCCCCGAGCCATCGCTCACCGAATAGCAGATCCCGGAAGCCGTCGCAGTCCGCGGCGCTTTCCGACGACGTTGATCCAGACAGTGCGCACCAGGATCGCCAGGTCGCCGGCCGCAGTGCGGGTGCGCGCGTAGTGCGCATCCAGCTCCGCGGTGATCGCCGGACCGCGCGCGCCGCAGACCTGGGAGAGGCCGGTGATGCCGGGTGCCACCTCGAAGCGCGCCGCGAAGGGAGGGTGCGCCGCGACCAGGCGGTCCGCGTCCGCGAGGGTCAGTGGCCGGGGGCCGACCAGGCTCAGGTCGCCCAGGACCACGTTCCAAAGCTGCGCGGTCTCATCCAACCCGCGGTTCCGCAACCAACCACCGAGGCGCGTTGGCCGGCGGTCCTCGACTGCCGGCGCCCGGGTCATCGTTCGCAGCTTCCAGATCTTGAACAAGCGACGGCTTCGTCCCACCCGGGGCTGGGTGAAGAAGATGGGCCGGCCATCCACCAGCCAGACCAGGGTGGCCAGCACTCCAATGCCCACCGTCCACACCGGAGCAGTGAGCCCGATCAACACGAGGTCGAACCAGCGCTTCCCGCTCATCTTGCTGCCCCCGAGCATGCGACAGGCCCTTCCCAGCCGAGGAGGGCGCCAGCAGAGAGGGGGCGGAGACCGACCCCCAGCAATGATCCTGGGACGAGCGCGGAGCCGACCAGCGAGTGCTGCTGCCAGGCATGCGGGTACCTGAAACACCGCCAGACGCCCTCTGGGTGCCGGCTTCCATTTCGCGACAGGAGCATCGTTTCTCCGGGAAAGACCCAGGGGAATTGTGGCTTCGGAGGCGCTTCGATGATGCGAAGGCTGCCCGAGCGGTCGGGAGGGGAGGGTGAACGGTCGCCCGGTGTTTCCCACCGCGGGCCAGTAAGGGGGGACCCGGGGAAAAGTGGTTCTTGGGATCCACTTTCCACGGTCGTGTCGGTGCCTCCGGTGGGCGAGGTGGCTCCGCGAAGAGTACCCTCCAAGCCCCGGGCGCGATCCCGATGAAGGCGACGCAGGTCGCCCACCTGCTACTCCACCGTCACCGAGAACGTGCACTCCGCGGTATTGCCTCCGAGGTCCACTGCGTGGACGGCGACCGTCGTGGCTCCGAGGGGGAAGAAGCCCGGGTCCTGCGAGTACCAGATCCGGACTGGGCCCTCGGTGTCACCGGCATCGGCGCCGTCATAATGGACCACCTCTCCGGTGAGGTAGGTCTGGCGAGGCACCGTCTTATTGCCCGGGCAGGTGATGGTCGGGCTGAAGAGATCCGCCAACTCCTGTGGCCCGACACTGAGCACACCGGTGTCCGGTCCGCGGCTCTCACCAAAGACCAGCCGATCCCCTGCGAGGAGCGGGCCGGTGGAGGAGCTGAACAGTCCGACCCGGTGGGCGGTGCGCGCCCGGTCGGACGCCAGGTCCACCACCAGATACGAGACCAGCGAGTAGTGACCGAAGTTGAACGCACCCTCGTTCGTTGGCGTCACGAAGTACTCGCCCATTGCTGTGGGTAACCACCAGGGCGCCGTTGGCCCAGGGGTGGTCTCACCAGAGATCAGGTTCAATCGCCAGGTCGGGGCCGGGGTGCCTGTTGGCCCCATGAACTCGGTCCAGATCAGCTCGTCGTGCCAAACGCCAAGCGGCCGTGCTCCCAGGGGCACGGTGGCGACTTCCGTGAAAGCTCCACCGTCCACAATCAGGGTCCGTCCTTCATCCGCGGTGAAGGCCATCATCACTCCTGCCTCACCCCACTCGAGCAGCGAGATCCGGGTGAGCTCCGGACCAGCGTCCAGTGTGGTGACGCCGCCGTCGGCCTGCAGGGCCCACAGCACCTGAGAGTTGCCCCCGCTGACAGAAGGGTCGGGAACGAACAGCAACTCCGAACCCGCCGAGGTCAGTTCCCACTCCTCGAATCCGCCGCCATCTCCAGGGAAGTCAGTCACCTGGGTCATCAACCCGGCCGAGGTGTCGTACTTCCACAACTCGACTCCGGCCGCGGGGTGGCGGGTGGTGCAATACAGCTCTGATTGATGGACGTGGCAGGAGCGTGGGTCGAACAGGGTGCCATTTGCATCAAGTGGCACCGAGACCGCGTTGCCAGTGGCTCGGCGCAGGAGGGAGCAGGCAGCATCGCGGCAGCCTCTGAAAAGCACTTCACCTCCGACCTCAAAGAACGGAGCCGCGGAGTGCAGCCCCTCGCTCACCGGCACGGCTCCACCGCCATCGAGCTTCACCGCCCAAAGCGCCCCCGCGTCCGCCGCCAGTGCGTAGGCCTCTCCCTGGGCACTTCCTTCCAGTGTCGCGGCCCGAAATCCCAGGGGCAGCGACTGGCCCGTCACACCATCGGTGACCCAGAGGGCAGTGCCCGTCTCCGGGAGGAGAACAGCCAGTGCGCCCGTGGAGATCCCGTCCATCACCGGAGTCCCGGTCAGCAACGTCCCCGCTGAGAGGAAGCCACCGTCGGCGCCAAGAAGTACCTCCGCGTTGCGGTTGCTGCAGATCGAACGGGAGCCGTCAGCGGCGACGCGGCGGGCAGAGTAGTCAATAACTCCCTTTTGTCCGATGAACAGGGTGAAGGTGATGGTCGCGCCTCCATTCGACTGGCGGGCGAGGAGTTGCCCCTCCCCCGCGCAATTGCGGGTGGCGAACACCTCCAACTGCTCCCCAGGCTCAAGGGAGACGAAGATCGAGCCCTGGGAGGCCGAGTTGGCAACCTTTTCGACGCTCGTCTGACCGAAGGTGACTGGCTCCACCATTCCGGCGTCCTGCGGGCCGGCGTCCTGCGGGCCGGCGTCCTGCGGGCCGGTGACGATGTCGCAACCAAAGGTCCCGGCGGACAGCAGGGCCAGCCCCAAGGCCACCATGAACCGGCGGACAGGAGAAGTCGGGATCGCGAGATTTGAGCGATTTGCGGACATGAGCGGTATTCTTACCCTGGATCTGCCCGCCTTGCACCTGGAGATCAGGCCGGTCCGCGGGGGCCGGGGTACGCTTCGGCCCAATGGCGAACGACGATCTCGAGGCCCTCTTCGCGCAGCGCGCGGAGATTGACCGGAACCTCGCTGAGAAGCAGCGCGAGCTGGCGGTGATGTTCACCGACATCGTCGGCTCTACCCAGTACTTCGAGCAGAAGGGGGACATCGCCGGGATGCAGTTGCTGCGGCGCCACAACGCGCTGCTCTTCCCGCGGGTGGAGCATGCCGGTGGACGGATCATCAAGACCATCGGCGATGCGATCATGGCGGTGTTCGACGACGCGGAGAGCGCCGTCCGCTGCGCCCAGGCGATGCAGCAGACGCTGGAGACCGAGGAGCGCCCTCCGGGTGTGGAGCAGATCCGGATCCGGATCGGGCTGCACTTTGGCCGCGCCTTCACCACCGAGAAGGACGTCTTCGGTGACACGGTGAACACCGCGGCGCGGGTGGCCCACGAGGCGCAGGCGCAGGAGATCGTGGTCAGCCAGGGGGTGGCGGAGCTGTTGGCCTCCCGCGGCGGATTCAGCCTCAAGCCCCGTGGGAGCGTGGCGCTCAAGGGCAAGGCCGAGCCGCTGCCGCTGGTGGCGGTGTCCTGGCGCGATGCCAGTCCGGAGAACCGGCCGGGCACCACCGGTCAAGCCCCGGCGGACCTGTTTGTTCTTGAGCTGCAGCGCGGCCCCTCCGGCCTCAAGGTGGCGGCGATCGAAGGCAGCGCCGATCAGGACACCGTGAAGCCGTATGGCGAGACCTCGGTGTCGCTGGAGGAACTGGAGGGCGCGGCCAGCCAGTTCTCGGCGTTCCTCGGTGGCGGCGCCGCAAGCTCGTATCTGGCGGAGATCCAGGAGCGGGGCCGGGCGCTGTTCGAACGGGCCCTCTCTGAACGCGCCCGGGCGCGGCTCCGCGAGACCCATCTGGAGTTCCTCCGCCTACAACTGGACGACGAGCTGGTCGGAGTGCCGTGGGAGTTGCTTCACGACGGCACCGGGTTTCTCAGCCTGCGCTTCGCGATGGGTCGCGCCGTCGCCGCCCGGAGCGAAGCGCGGCATCCGACCGTCGAGGCGGGCCCGCGTTCCGGGCATGCGCTGGTGGTGTCCAATCCTTCCGGCGGGCTGGGGGCTGCCAGCCGAGAGGGCGACGCCATCGCCGGCCTGCTGCGGGAAGGCTTCGATGGGGAGGTCCGGCACCTCAAGGGCCCCGTGACCCGCGCGGCCTTCCTCAACGCCCTCCAGGGCTGCGCGCTGCTCCACTTCGCCGGCCACTCCGAACCGGGCGCGGGCTTGCTGCTCGCGGACGGCAGTTGTTCGGCGGCGGATCTCGCCGAGGCGGTGGGCGGGAGCGCACCGGGGATCGTGTTCGCCAACGCCTGCTCTGCTTCCGATGGCACTGGCTTCACCCGCGGGGCACGGGGCGTCGCGGACCTGGCCTCCACCCTGTTGCTGCGCGGCACGGTGCATCTGGTCGGGCCCACCACCCAGGTGGCCGACGCGGACGCCCTGGAGTTTGCGCTGCGCTTCTACGAGAGCGCGCTGGGCGGGAGCAGCCTGGGCGAGGCGGTGCGCGGCGCCAGACGCGCGCTGGCTGGCCACGCGGACCGCCCGCTGGCCTTCGCCGCCTACGTCCTCTACGGCGATCCCCGGCGGGGACTGCCCGGTCGGGTGAAGCTCAAGGCAGCGGTAGCGACCCGCTCTCCCCGCGAGAAGGCCTTCACGCCTGCGCCCCCACCGCGTGCGCCGCCGTCCGCGGCGGTCGTTCCGTCGCGAACTCGGGGCCCGCTCTATGCCGCGATCGCGGCTGGAGTAGTGATGGTCGCACTGGGATTGGTCGGGGCCCGTGCCTACACCACGCGCACGGTGGAGGTGCTTGCGGCCACCCCTCCGCCCAAGGCAGCTCCCACCGCGGGGCCGATCCGGATCAGCGTCCTGCCCTTCAAGAACGTCACCGGCGCCGCGGAGCTGGACTACCTCAAGAACGGACTCTCGGAGGCGATCGTGACCGACTTCGAGGGCACCCAGGGCGCGCGGCTGATCGAGCACGGGTCGCTGGACCAGGAGATCGAATACCTGGAGTTCTCACAGACCAAGTACGTGGACCCGGAGACCCGCGCCCGCCTGGGGAAGATTACCGGCGCCGAGGTGGTGGTGATGGGCAGCTTCCAGCGCAGTGGCGAGGTGCTGCGCGCCAACACCCGGTTTGTGGTGGTGGAGACCGGCGAGGTGTTGGAGTCGATCAAGCTGGAGCGCCCGGCGGCGGATGCCTTCGCCTTCCAGGACGCGGTGGGCGAGGCGGTGGCCCAGGCCTACGCGAAGGTGCGCGCGGCCCTGCGCCCGGAGGGGAAGTGATGCTGGGGGTGTTGCTGGCGATGGCCCTGGCTGCCGGCCCGGCGCAGGGGCCGGTGGCGGTGATGCCGCTCAAGAACCTCAACGCCGATCCGGAACTGGACTGGATGCGCGCCGGCATCGCCGAGACCCTGGTCTCCGATCTCAAGAAGCGCTCCGGGATGACCGTGGTGGAGCGAGACCAGGTGGACCGGGCGTTGGCGGAGGTGATGTTGCAGGGCAGCAAGCTCGCCGATGACTCGGTGGCGGCCAGGGTAGGGCGGCTGACCGGGGCCAAGACCATCGTGGTGGGCGCCTTCCAGAAGGCCGGCACCCAGCTGCGGATCACCGCGCGCTTCATCGCGGTGGAGACGGGCGAGGTGATCGACACCGCCAAGACCACCGGCGCGATGTCGGAGGTGTTCGTGCTCCAGGATCAAATCGTCGCCAAGCTGCTGGGTGAGGTGCGGAAGCCACCGCCCCAAGCCGTGGCCGCGCGGCGAGCCCCGCCGAAGCGGCTGAAGGCCTACCGGCTGTACGCGATGGCGCTGACCACCGGCTCGGAGGCGGACCGGGTCGGGCTGCTGCGGCAGTCGGTGGAGGTAGATCCGGAGTTCAGCTACGCGATCGAGGATCTGGCGAAGCTGGAGCAGAGGATGCTGGCGCTGCGGCAAAGGTCGATCGACACCGAGGGCGAGGCCCTGGCGGTGATCGACGATCCTTCCCGGTCTCCTCAGGAGCGGGCCCAGGCGGCGGTGCAGTTGCTGGGAAAGCTGGCTACCCTGCGTCGCAACCAGCGGCTCAAGGAGGTGGCCCGCCACATCATCGCCTTGAAGCTGCCCCGCGCAGACTCGATGGATCCGGTGGAGTACGCCCGGTACTACGTCTTCAACGCCGATTACGCCGAGTCGGTGATGGGCAGCGCCGAGAACACCGACGCGGCCCTTCGCGCCGGCGAGCAGTTCCTGGCGGACTATCCGCGCAGCATGTACTTCGGCGCGGTGGAGACCTGCATGAAGGCGATGATCGCCTCGCGACGGCAGGGGGCCCATCGGCTGGAGAAGTACCAGGCGGAGCTGAAGACGCTGGAGGAGGAGCGGGCCAAGCTCGAAGCGGACACTTCGATGCATCCCCCGGCGCGACACATCCAGTTGATGAGCAACGGCTTCCGGCGCTGCACTGCCGCGCAGAGCGCGATGGATCAGACGGAGGTCGTCAAGCAATGCGGCGCCTACGAGGCCGCGTGGAAGCAGGACCGCGACGAGACCAACCTGACGGTCTTCCTGCCAAGTGCGATCTGGGCGCAGGCCGAGGCCCTGGCCCGGCTGCACCGGCTGAAGGAGGCCAAGCAGGTCGCCGCCCGCCTCCAGGAGGGGTTCCCCACTTTCGCTCAGGACCGCAGCGTGGAGATGATGATGGGGTTCTGGCCGACAGGGGAGTAGGCCGGGAAGTCATGGCAGAGGCGCGAAATGAAAATTGTGCTCATTGCCCTCGTCTGTTCGCTCCTCGGCTGCGGCCTCGACTGCCTGAACATTGCGTGCGAGGCGTGCCCACCGGCGGTGTCAGTCGTCGCGACCGATGCCAGGACGGGTGAACCGGTCGCCGGGCTGTCGCTCAACCCGAACGCGCAGTGCAGCAGCGACGGACCCACCACCCAGTGCAACGTCAGCGGAGCGGCCGGCACGTTCGACCTGGTGGCCTCTGCACCGGGGTACGCAGACCAGTCCTTCCACGTCGTGGTCCCTGAAGACGACCCCGTTGCAGGGGCGTGCTGCTCCTGTGGCTACGTGGGGCAAGCCGTCACCATCACGCTGGATCCGCTCTAAGGCTCTAGACCGCCTCGGGTGTCCGCCGGCTGGTCGGGGCCCTCCCGGCCGTGCACGTGGACCCTTGCGCGTTTTCCTTGCGCGACTCGGGGTGACGCTCCCCCGGACGCAGGGAGGCAGAGCCTCCTCGGGGTCGGGTCGGGATTCCGGTCTGGGACAGCTCCCCGGTGGCTGCGGGGAGTAGTGGATCCTAGGAACAACTTTTCCCAGCCGGAGAGCCCGATCCTGCGCGGAAAGTAGATCATAGGATCAAGTTTTCCCCGGGGCATCGGGGCATCGGGACGAATCAGGCGCCGCTGCTTGCGGGTTCGGGGAAGCCGCCTATCGTCCGGTGCCATGAACGGAGTTCTCCCGGACCCCCGACGCATCCTTCGGCTGGTGGAGGCCTTTCGTGACGCGTGCGCGCGCGGCTTCATCCCGGGGGGCCAGCTCGCGGTCCGTCACGGCGGAGAGTTGGTGGTGGACGAAGCGGTGGGCGTCCTGCGCGGCTTCCGGGAGGAGGAGACCGTGGAGCGCGACCCGGTCCGTCCAGACAGCGAGTTCCTGGTGTTCTCCGCCAGCAAGCCGGTGGTCGGAGTAGCGATCGCCATGCTCGAGACGCGGGGCCTGGTGGACCCCTCGTCCCCGGTCGCTCGCTACTGGCCGGAATTCGGAGCCCAGGGCAAGGAGGGGATCACCGTGCAGGAGGTGCTGACCCACCGCGCGGGCGTCTTTGTCCCCCGGCTCGTCAGCTCGCCCTCGCGCTGGAGGGACTCGGATGAGATCCGCGCCGAGCTCGCCGCCGCCTCCCCCCGTTACCGACGCGGGACCTTCGCGTACATGCCCTACGAGTTCGGGTGGATCCTGGCCGAGGTGATCCGGCGTGTGACCGGGGTCCCCTTCGCGGACTTCGTGCGCCACGAACTCTCCGGTCCGCTGGGGTGGGACCCGTTTGAGTTCGGGATCTCCCGGGAGCGGGCGCGTTCGATCGCCAGGACTTATTGGCTGGGACGAGGACGGACCGTGGTGGCCGGGGAGGAACTCTCGCGCACCTTCGAGGCCACGAGCCTGCGTGAGGAGCCGGCGATGGCCGGACCGCCGGGGGCCGGGCTGGTGACCAACGCCAGGACCCTCTCCGGGTTCTACGCCTGGGTCCTCGCAGGCTGCCCGCTGCCCGGAGGCGGGGTGGCCGTGCGACCGGAGATCTTGAGGGCGTACACCTCCCGCTCCCATTTCGGCTTCGACCGCAGCAACCGGGTGCCGCTGGCAGTGGGGCGCGGCTTCGTGGTGGGCACCCCCTGGCCGTCTGCCTACGGCGCCTGGGGCACCAGCGCCGTTTTCGGACACCAGGGCGCCTTCTGCTCGCTCGGTTTCGCGGATCGAAAGCTGGATCTCGCGGTGGGGATCGTGACCAACGGAAACCACGGGGTGATGGAGACCTCGCGGTTCTTCACCCGGCTGGTGGGACTCGCTCGCGCGACGGTCCGGGGATGAAGAGCGGAAGTGAGTCGGAGGGAACTCCAGGATCCGCACCTGCCGGTAGGGCGGCGCTCGGTCTTGCGCGTCCAGCACCGAGGTGAACTGGCCCTGGCTCCGGGTGCAGCCGGGATCCTCGGGGTCAGCTGGCTTGTGTAGAGCGACCGCGCGCAGCGGCGTTTCCCATCACCAGGAGGAGAGCGGCCAGTGAGCTGAGCAACAAGTAGGCGCCGACGCCCAGGTCATCACGCGAGCCGCGGAAACACTCCGCGCCAAGGAAGAGGGGCGGGAACGAACCGGACGCACTGAACGTGAAGGCCAGGAGCAGACGGTCCCAGATGCGCCAAGGGGGGTGCCCGCGGGCGCTGCGAATCGCGATCACTGCCAGAATAATCGAGGCGAGGGCTACCGCCATCCCCTCCGGACTGCCGCGCCACGCGAGGTAGAGCGTCGCCGCGTTGGTCACCACCAGGAGGAGGACGAACCCAAGTCCAAGCCGGCGGGTCTGGAGATCCATCTTCCGCTGCAGGAGCGCCCGCGTCGTGAGGAGCGCCAGCGCCCCGGCGCAGAGATACACGGGGAGGATCAGGAGCACCGAGGCCGCGTCGCGGACGAACTCTGCGGGGAACAGGATCGCACCGTCTGTGCACGACCGATAGGTGGGCAAGAGGAAGGCCACCGCCACCAGCCCAAGTGGGATCGAGGCACGACGAGCCGTCTGGCGATCATCTTGTGCGAGGGAAACCCTAGACATGTAGAGCCTCTCTGCACGGGACGCACCATCGTTGCGCTACGCCTACTTGGCCGGTTGAGGCGGGCTCGCAGCGAGGCGCCGATGTCGTTGGGTGCGAAGCCCACTGCGCATGCAACCCCTCCTGGGGATCACCTTCGACAGGATTCACTCCGCGCGCCGTGAACCCGCGCGCCGGGGTATAGCCCTCGCAACATGACCTTCCTCTCGCTCGGCCTCTCGGAGCCGCTGACCCGCGCCGTCGCCGATCTCGGCTACGACGAACCCACTCCGGTGCAGCGCGCCGCGATTCCCGCCGTGCTGGCTGGGCAGGACGTGTGGGCCTCGGCGCAGACCGGCTCGGGCAAGACCGCAGCCTTCCTCCTGCCCATTCTCCAGCGACTGAGCGCGCACCCGGCCCGCTCACCGCGTCCGGTGCGCGCGTTGGTGCTGGTGCCCACGCGCGAGCTCGCCGCCCAGGTGCACGAGGCGGTGGAGCAATACGGGAAGCACCTGCCGCGGCCCCTCAAGGCCGTCCTGGCGGTAGGCGGGGTGTCGGCGAATCCGCAGATGATGGCACTGCGCGGCGGGGCGGATCTGGTGGTGGCGACCCCGGGCCGCGCGCTGGACCTCGCGGAGCAGAAAGCGCTGCGCCTCTCCGCGGTGGAGCTCCTGGTGCTGGATGAGGCGGATCGCCTCCTCTCCCTCGGATTCGCCGACGAGCTCCAGCGCGTGCTGGCGCTGCTGCCCGCTCGCCGGCAGAACCTGCTCTTCTCCGCCACCTTCCCAGCCGCGGTGCAGACCCTGGCGGCGGAGCTCCTGCGCGACCCTGCGCGGATCACGGTGGAGCCCAGCGAGGCCGCGCCCGCGCCGGACATCCGCCAGCGCGCCCTGGTCGTGGATACCGACAAGCGCACCATGCTGCTGCGCCACCTCCTGGAAACCCACCCCTGGACCCACGCACTGGTCTTCGTCGCCAGCCGCTATGGCGCGGATCACGTCGCCCTCAAGCTGCAGCGGGCGGGCGTCACGGCGGTTGCGCTTCACGGGGATCAGAGCCAGGGCGCGCGGACCCAGGCACTGGAGGACTTCAAGGCCCGCCGGGTGCGGGTGCTGGTCGCCACGGACCTCGCGGCGCGTGGACTGGACATCGCGCAGCTTCCGGCGGTGGTGAACTACGATCTTCCCCGGTCCCCCACCGACTACCTGCACCGCATCGGGCGCACCGGCCGGGCAGGGGAGCCGGGTACCGCGCTGAGCTTTGTCACCGCGGACACCGAGGCCCACTTCCGGGTCATCGAGCGTCGCCACAAACTGCGGCTGGAGCGTGAGACGGTCCCCGGCTTCGAGCCCACCGAGGTCGCCACCCCGGTGCTCGACCCGAGCGGCGGGATCAAGGGCAAGCGCAAGAGCAAGAAGGACAAGCTTCGCGAGGCCGCTGCGGCCTCCGCCAAGGGCCCCACTCGCAAGCGCTGAGCTGGCCCCTTGCCCCCCGCCGGGATTGAAGGTGGCACTCCGCGTCGAAGGCATGTAAGTCGGCCGCCCGATGCCAAAGCGCGCGGATGTGAAGAAGGTGCTGGTGATCGGATCCGGGCCGATCATCATCGGGCAAGCCGTGGAGTTCGACTACTCCGGCACCCAGGCGATCAAGGCGTTGCGGGAGGAGGGGGTGGAGGTGGTCCTCCTCAACAGCAACCCGGCCACGGTGATGACCGATCCGGAGTTCGCCAACCGGACCTACATCGAACCGATCACCGTCGCCGCCGCGGAGCGGATCATCGCCCAGGAGCGCCCGGACTCGCTGCTGCCCACCATGGGCGGGCAGACCGCGCTGAACCTGGCCAAGGAACTGGCGGAGCAGGGGATCCTGGCCAGGTACAACGTCCGGTTGATCGGCGCTTCCCTGGAGGCGATCAACAAGGCGGAGGATCGGCTCCTGTTCAAGGAGGCGATGCAGAAGATCGGCGTCCCGCTCCCCAAGAGCGGCTACGCCAAGACCTTCAACGAGGCGATGGGACTGGTGGAGGAGATCGGCTTCCCGGCGATCATCCGCCCCAGCTTCACCCTCGGCGGCACCGGCGGCGGGATCGCCTACAACCGCGCCGAGTACGAGCGGATCTGCCTCTCCGGCCTCAAGGCCAGCCCCAACTCCACCATCCTGGTCGAGGAGTCGGTGCTGGGCTGGAAGGAGTTCGAGCTGGAGGTGGTGCGGGACTGCAAGGACAACGTGATCATCGTCTGCTCGATCGAGAACTTCGATCCGATGGGCGTGCACACTGGTGACTCGATCACCGTGGCCCCCGCGCAGACCCTGACCGACCGCGAGTACCAGAAGCTGCGCCAGGCCTCGCTGGCGATCATCCGGGAGATCGGCGTCGACACCGGCGGCTCCAACATCCAGTTCGGGGTCAATCCCCAGGATGGCCGGATCGTGGTGATCGAGATGAACCCCCGGGTGTCGCGCTCCTCGGCGCTGGCCTCCAAGGCCACCGGGTACCCGATCGCCAAGATCGCCGCCAAGCTGGCGCTGGGCTACACCCTGGACGAGCTGAAGAACGACATCACCCGCGACACGCCGGCCTCCTTCGAACCGGCGATCGACTACGTGGTGGTGAAGGTCCCGCGCTTCAACTTCGAGAAGTTCCCCCACGCCGACCGCACCCTCAACACCACCATGCGCTCGGTGGGCGAGGCGATGGCGATTGGCCGGACCTTCAAGGAGGCCTACCTCAAGGCGCTGCGCTCGATGGAGTCCGGGATGCTGGCCCTGGAGGTCCCGCCGCTGCCGGAGGATCCCACCGAGCGGAAGGTGGCGCTGCACGAGGCCCTGCGCGTCCCCCGGCCGGACCGTCCCTGGTACGTGGCCCAGGCCTTCCGGGAGGGGATGACCATCGACGAGGTGCACTCCTTCTCCAAGATCGACCCCTGGTTCCTGCGCCGCCTCCAGGAACTGGTGGAGTCCGCGACCCAGGTCGCCGGGTTCGGGAAGGTGCATCAAATCCCGGACGCGACCCTGCGCGAGCTCAAGTCGCAGGGTTTCTCCGATCGCTACCTGGCGCAACTGCTGGGACAAGCGGAAGGGGAGGTCCGCGCCCACCGCACCGCCCGGGGAATCCACCCGGTCTACAAGCGGGTGGACACCTGCGCCGCCGAGTTCGAGGCCTACACCCCGTACCTGTACTCCACCTACGAGGAGGAGGACGAGGCGCCGCCGGATGACCGCCAGAAGGTGCTGATCCTGGGCAGCGGTCCGATCCGGATCGGGCAGGGCGTGGAGTTCGACTACTGCTGCGTCCACGCCGCCTTCGCCCTGCGGGCGGCCGGGTACGAGACGGTGATGGTCAACTGCAACCCGGAGACAGTCTCCACCGACTACGACACCTCGGACCGGCTGTACTTCGAACCGCTGACCATCGAGGACGTGCTGGAGATCGCCCGCCGGGAGAAGCCGCTGGGCGCGATCGTCCAGTTCGGTGGCCAGACCCCGCTGCGCCTGTCGGTGGCGCTGGAGAGGGCCGGGCTGCCGATCCTGGGGACCTCGCCGGACGCCATCGACCGCGCCGAGGACCGGGAGCGGTTCTCGCAGCTGATCGACAAGCTGGGGCTCAAACAGCCGGAGAACGGCGTGGCCCGTAGCCACCAGGAGGCGCACAAGGTCGCCGAGCGGATCGGCTATCCGGTGATGGTGCGCCCCTCCTACGTGCTGGGCGGCCGGGCGATGGAGGTGGTCTACGACTCCGTCAGCCTGGACCGGTACATGCGCGAGGCGGTCAGCGCCTCCCCCGAGCACCCGGTGCTGATCGATCGCTTCCTCAAGGACGCGATCGAGGTGGACCTGGATCTGGTGGCCGACCGCGAGGGCAAGGTCCTGGTGGGCGGAGTGCTGGAGCACATCCAGGAGGCAGGCGTGCACTCCGGGGACGCCGCCGCCACCCTCCCGCCGCACTCGCTGCCGCCGGATCTGGTGGAGCGGATGAAGGATCAGGCGATCGTACTGGCCCGCGAGCTGGGGGTGGTGGGGCTGATGAACGTGCAGTTCGCCATCCAGGGGAAGGCGGTCTACATCCTGGAGGTGAACCCGCGGGCCTCGCGCACCGTGCCCTTCATCTCCAAGGTGACCGGGGTGCCGCTGGCGAAGCTGGCCGCGCAGTGCATGGTGGGCAAGACCCTGGCGGAGCTGGGCCACACCAAGGACCCCGAGCACAAGCACGTGGCGGTGAAGGAGTCGGTGTTCCCGTTTGCCCGCTTCACCGGGGTGGACGTAATCCTGGGGCCGGAGATGAAGTCCACCGGTGAGGTGATGGGGTTGGACGAGACCTTCCCTGCCGCCTTCGCCAAGAGCCAGCTGGCCGCCGGAGTGAAGCTGCCCAGGACCGGCAAGGTGTTCATCTCGGTCAAGGACGAGGACAAGCCCGGGGTGGTGGATCTGGCCCGCCGGCTGCGCGCGCTGGGCTTCACCGTGGCCACCACCGGGGGCACCCACCGCTACCTGGGCGCGAAGGGGATCGAGACCGAGCGGCTGCTCAAGGTCACCGAAGGCCGTCCCAGCTGCGTGGACAAGATCGTGGACGGGGAGATTGCCCTGGTGATCAACACCACCTTCGGCAAGCAGGAGGTCTCGGACAGCTTCTCCATCCGCCGCGAGTCACTGATGCACGGGATCCCGTACTACACCACCGTGCAGCAGGCCCGGATGGCCGTCTCCGCGCTGGAGGTGCTGGCCACCTCCGAGCTGAAGGTGAAGCCGCTGCAGGAGTACCTGGGGCTGCCGGTTCGGTAGCCGGCGACGGTCCAGCTACTCGCCGGCCAGAGCATTGGCCGCCCGCCGCCACTCCCCCTGGGTCTGGCGGGCCAGCTCCTCGATGATCTTCTGTTGCTGAGCCCGGGCCTCCTCGGCCTTCTTCCGCGCCACCTCGTCGGTGGAGGGCTTCTGCTCCGGCTCGGTCGCAGGCTTGGAGGCGGTCTCCACCGCCGCGCCCTCCTCGGGGGCCACCTCGATCACCTTCGGCGCCATCTTTCGGCCCCCGCGGACGATCTCCACTTCCTCCGCGCGGGCGGAGGGGAGGGTCACCAGCAACACCAGGATCGCGCTCAGGGGTCGAAGCATGGGGCCCAGCCTACCGCTCCCGGGGCACGAAAGGTCGTACGACGTCTGACCGATGACCACATGTGGTCGCTGTCCCCTGGGCCTGCGGCGGAAAGAAGGGTTGGTTGACCTGACGCAAGTCGAGAGAATGGGACACCAACCTCAGCCCCCGGGAACGACCCACTTGCCAACCCTCCAGAGCAGCGATTCCTCTTCGATCCACTACCGCATCCTCGGCAACGGCCCTCGCACCGCGATCCTGGTGCACGGCTGGATGGTCTCCGGCGCGGTGTGGGAGGAGTTCGTCTCCGAGCTGGATCTCTCCAAGCTGCGCCTGGTGATCCCCGATCAGCGCGGCTCCGGCGCCTCCACCGCGGTGGGCGGCTACAGCCTCGAGCAGTACGCCCAGGACATCCGGGCGATCGCCGACGCGGAGAAGCTCTCCCGGTTCACCCTGATCGGCCACAGCATGGGCGGCCAGATCGCGCAGCTGGTCGCGGCCACCGACTCCCGGGTGGAGGGGATGGTGCTGCTGAACTCCGTCCCCGCCGCGGGGCTGCCGCTCCCGCCGGATGCCGCCGGGCTGTTCCGCACCTCCGGGCAGGACCGCGAGAAGCAGAAGATGATCCTCGGGCTGGCCTGCAAGCAGCTCCCGGAGGTCTCGCTGCAGCGGCTGCTGGATGACGCCGGGAAGATCCCGGTGGCCTGCATCCAGGGGGCCTATGACTCCTGGACCCGGGGCGGCTTTGCCGAGCGGCTGGCCCAGGTCGCCTGTCCCACCCTGGTGGTCGCCACCGACGATCCGTTCCTCCCACCGGCGTTCCTGGAGCAGGCGGTGGTCTCGCTGATCCGCGGCGCGCGACTGACCCACCTTCCCGGGCCCGGTCACTATCCGCAGGTGGAGCGTCCGAAGGACACCGCCGGGATCGTCCAGTCGTTCCTCGCCGACCTGGCCGCCTGAGCACCTGCGATGGCCTGGTCGATGTTCTTTGATTACGACGGGAAGAATGACGTCGTCACCGCCACCTTCAAGGACGTGGTGCTCCAGACCCCGGACGACGTCGAGCGCTGGCGGCGCGACGTCGAGGAGCGGCTCGCCAAGTTCGATCGCAAGGTGGACCTGCTGGTGGACCTCTCCGGGTTGGTGGTGAAGTTCACCGCCGGCCGGGTGTTCGGTCAGATCCGCACCGAGGTGCTGGCCCGCTACACCCGCCGCTCCTACCGCTTCGGCGGCGACGAGGTGACCCGGATGTTCGTGAACACCAGCGGGATGATCATGGGCGCCGCCACCAACACCTATCCGACCCGCGAGGAGGCCCTGGCCGCGCTGCTGGCCGCCCGCGCCAAGGAGGCAGCGGGAGGCTGAGCGCGGTCAGTGCCAGCGCTCCATGTGCTCGGCGTGGGTTCGCAGATAGGCGCCGGGCCCGAAGTAGTGGTCGTAGAACTCCAGGTCCAGGTGATGGGCCTGGAGGTAGAGCAGGCAGTAGATGCTGGGCAGGGTGGCCGGGAACTTCCCGAAGGTGTCGAAGATGTACTGCGCCTGCAGCGCCACGCACTCCCGGAACGCCGGGTCGTGGACCTGGGCGCTGCTGCGGATCCGGCGGGTGTCCCGGTAGGGGCCCGGGGTGTCCGGATGGAAGGGACCTCCGGGTCCGAACTTCCGCTGGCAAAACGCCTCCACCGCCGCGCGCATGTCCTGGTAGTGGGGAGGGCAGAAGCCCTCGAACACCCCGGGCAGCCCGGTGGGATTGGGGGTGACCCAGCGCGAATCGGTGTCGTAGCGGAACCCCAGGCCAGGCGAAGCGGGGTCTCCGCTGGCCCCCAGCACCGAGAGCCGCTCCAGCCCGTCGTACATCCAGCCGCCCAGGCCCATCGCCTGCAGCATCAGCGCGCCGGCGTAGCAGGAGGTGGCCAGCTCGGTGGTCAGCTCTCCCAGGCAGGTCTGCTCGATGTACGAGAGGGGAAACGGGTTCTCCACGTCGGCCATCGTCGCGAAGCGCTCCAGCCCGGGGATGCGCTGATGGTGGAGATCGTCGAACACCACGAAGCCGTTCTGCAGCAGGTAGCAGAGGGTGGCCAACACGTGCTGGGCCAGGTCTGCCACCGGCATGAAGAAGGAGGTGCCCGGCTTGTTGCTGACCCAGGTGTTGTGCCCCTCCATGTGGGGCGGTTGGGCGGGCACCACCATCCGCTGGTCCGAGATCTTGCGGATCCGCGATCGGTGGGCCGAGAGCAGTTGCTGCAGCGGCAGCCGCCCCTGCGCGTCCCGCTCTGCCAGCGCCGGCGCATCCCGGGTGGCCACGAAGTAGATGCCGGTGTCGTCGGTGTAGAACAGCTCGCTGGTGTGGAAGCCGGCGCCCGAGGGAAAGGTCCGCCCGCCCGCCGTTCCTGCATAGTTGGAGAGGTACGGCGCGTAGCGCTCATTCCGGGCGATCAGATAGTGCCAGCCGGTGTTTCCGGTCATCGCCGTCACCAGCAGCAGCTGCTCGAAGTCGGAGAGCGGCACCGGCGCGGACTTCGAGGCGTAGGCCAGCGGGCCGTCGGGGATGGTGGCGCCCAGGAAGAAGCGGCGGGAGCGGCGTCCCAGCAACGCCTCCATCAACGGGAATTGGAGCACCCCGGAAAGATCGCCGGGAGTGGGCTCGGACCTGGTGGGAGCGCGGAGGGATCGCCGACGGCCCACCTCCGGGGGATGAGGGTGGCTACGGAGATCCTGCTTCATGTGGCACCGTTCCTCTCGGGAGACACCGGCTCCCAGCGGAAGGGTGCCCACGAAGGGGAGAGGCGTCAGCGCGGTGGCGGGGGACCCGGCAAGGGGTGGTCGTGCCCGTGAGGCCCTGCACCGGAGGGGGCCTGGCCCGCCAAGTTGCCCCCTGGGTTCGGGGCTGCGGCTAGAAGAACCCGGCCTTCTTGGACAGCTTCTGGTGCAGGGTGTCGGTGGCCAGGTACCAGAACTGGACCTCGCCGAAGCTGATGATGTCCCCGTCGCGCAGGGTGGCCTCACGACGGACCAGCAGCGACGAGTTGAGGAAGGTCCCGTTGGTGGAGCCCACGTCCCTCACCGTGCAGCGCTTGTTCTTCTCGTCCCAGCGCAGCTCCGCGTGGCGCTTGCTGACGCTCTTGTGATCGATCACCAGCTCGCAATCCGGCAGCCGGCCGACGCTGAGCACCGGGTCCGATTCGGACATCGGGGGGAGGGTGGCCACCTCCAGGTTCTCGAACTCGAACAGCAGGGAGAGGATCCCGCGGGAGATGTCCTCTGGCTTGGCCATCGCGGTGTGGGCGGCGTTGAAGGGCAGCCCCATCTTCTGGGTGGTGTCCAGGTCCTCCTCCGCCGGCCGCTGGACCAGCGCGAAGGGGCCCATCTGGTGTCGGAACTTCTCCGCGGACAGCCGCTGGGCCAGCCCGCGCATCTCTTTCACGGAAAGCACGGACCGAAGCGTACCGGGCAATCGGGTCCGGCGCACTCGCCGCCGGAGGCAGAGCCCCGAATCCCAGCTCAGCCCTTCTTCAGACTCCGCCCCCCGCCCACCCGCGCGTAGAGGGTGTCGGTGAGCAGGTACACGAACTGGGCGTTGCCGAAGCTGATCACGTCCCCGTCCTTGAGGTTGATCTCCGGGGCGTCGGGCGCCTTGCCATTGAGCAGCGTCCCGTTGGTGGAGCCCAGATCCGCCAGCTGGCACTTCTTGAGCGTGCCGTCCCACTCCAGGGCCGCGTGCTTCTTGGAGACCGAGGGGTCGTCGATCACCAGATCGCAGTCCGGCAGCCGGCCCACCACCAGGGGTTCGCCACCCAGGTCGGGGAGGGTGGCCACCACCAGGTCCTCGAACTCGAACATCAGCGCCTGGACCGACTCCTGGGTCTGGCGGTGGAAGTTGGCCATGGTGCGCTGGGCGCCCAGGTCCACCGCCATCTTCTGGACCACCTCGTCCGGGGGCCGCTGGACCAGGGCAAACGGTCCCAGCTGCCGCTTGAACTCGGGACCCGACAGACGGGAGGCCAGCGATCGGAGGTCTTTGACGGACAGCACGGAGCAGAGACTAGATCAGCTGGGCGCTTCCTGCTCCTGAGTCGTTGTCCCCTCCGGATCCCACCGGTATAGTCACCGCTCCTTGCGCCGTCTCCCGGTGCCCTTTGGAAAGGGTTCGGGGGGCGGCGCGGTTTTCATTTCTGGAGCCTTTGGGAGAAGTGATGAGCGACGGGAACATCCCGATGACCGCGTCTGGCCTTCGCAAGCTCAAGGAGGAGCTCAAGCACCTCCAGGGCGTGGAGCGCACCAAGATCTCCAAGGAGATCGAGGTGGCCCGTGCGCACGGCGACCTGCGCGAGAACGCCGAGTACCACGCCGCCAAGGAGAAGCAGTCGCACATCGAGGGCCGGATCCTCAGCCTCAACGACTGGATCGCCCGCGCCGAGGTGATCGACATGCGCAAGCTGGCCGGAGACAAGATCGTCTTTGGCGCCACCGTGCTGCTGGCCGACCTGGATACCGAGAAGGAGGTCACCTACCGCCTGGTGGGCGAGCTGGAGGCGGACCTCAAGAAGCGTTGGATCTCGGTCAACTCTCCGGTGGCCCGCGCCCTGATCGGCAAGCTCAAGGGGGACTCGGTCACCGTGCAGAGCCCCGGCGGCGCGCGCGAGTATGAGATCAAGGACATCCGCTTCGAGGATCCGGACTCGGATCCCGCGGAGTCGGCGGACTGACGGCCGCGCGCGTCAGCGTCGGCGGTTAGGATCGTCGGATTCGCACCGTGTCTCACCCCTTCAGTCTCCTGGTCACCCCGCTGCGCTACGCGTGTCAGCGGGACTTTGCGCAGCTGTCCAATGTGCGCGACCTCAAGGGGGTGGTGCTGGGCGCGGTGGCCGCGGGCAAGGGCGCCGGGGTGGAGCCGAAGTGGCTGGACGCGCTCTCCAAGGAGGCTGCCCAGGTGGACGCGCCCTCCCTCCCCGAGCGGAAGGCCGCGCTGCTGCGGGTGGTCGGCCATCTGCATGAGGCCGGCGTGCCCCTCCCTCCGGAGCTCTCCCGCCTGGTCGGCGCGCCGGTGACAGCCGCCGACTCCGGTCCGTTGTTCGCCAGGCCGTCCGCCGCGGCCCCGCCCGCTGCCCAGGCGCCCAGGCCCGAGCCTGCTCGGTTGGAGGAAGACGACGACGGCTTCTCCGCCGCGGAGCCCAAGAAGCCCGCCGCCAAGGGCCGCAAGAAGGCAGTGGGGCTCACCGAGTCCAAGAGCGAGGCCCGGCTGCTCTCCATCGCCCCTCGGTCTGGCCCGCTGGCCACCCCGTTGCGGGGACTGCCCTGGCGGATCAACCCCCGGCTGCTGACCGCGCTGGAGAAGAAGGGGGTGAAGCGGGCAGGGGACGTGCTGTTCCTGCTCCCGCGCTGCTACGAGGACCGCCGGAAGCTGCGGACCATCGCCCAGCTGATCCCCGGAGAGCGTGGGGTGGCGCTGGGGGTGGTGCGCTCGGCGGGAGACGTGCCGGTGCGCGGAGGCCGCCGTCAGTTCCGGGCGGTGATCGCCGACGCCACCGGCAGCATCAGCGTCACCTACTTCCAGTCCGGCCCCTGGCTGAAGGCCAAGTTCCCGATCGGCAAGCGGCTGGTGGTCTCCGGCGAGCTGCGGGCCAGCTACACCGGCCGGGACATGGCGCACCCGGAGGTGGAGCCGGCGGACGATCTGGAGAGCTCGTCCATCCACTTCAACCGGATCGTCCCCATCTACCCTGGGTTCGAACGCCACGAGCAGCGGGCCTTCCGCGAGCTGGCCTTCAAGATCTGCGAGAGCTACGCCGACTCGCTGGAGGAGCCGCTCCCCGCCGGACTGCGGGACCGGCTGGACGTCCCCGGGCTGGCCGCCGCCCTGCGCGGGTTGCACTTCCCGCCGGACACCGCCGAGGTCTCCGAGCTGGACCGCCACCTCAGCCCCGCCCACCGCCGGCTGGCCTTCGACGAGCTGTTCTTCCTGCAGTTGGGGATGGCGCTGAAGCGGCAGGGGATCAAGGCCGATCCGGGGATCGCCTTTGATGTCAGCGAACCGCGGGTGGAGAAGGCCAAGGCCGCGCTGCCGTTTCAGCTCACCGACGCGCAGGGGAGGTCGCTCAAGGCGATCGCCCGGGACATGGGCAAGGCCGAGCCGATGAACCGGCTGCTGCAGGGAGACGTGGGCTCCGGCAAGACCGCGGTGGCGATGGCCTCGGCCGCGCTGGCGCTGCAGGACGGCTACCAGGTGGCGATCATGGCCCCCACCGAGATCCTGGCCGAGCAGCACCAGCGGACCTTCTCCCGCATCCTGGGGGCGATGGGCTACCAGGTGGACCTGTTCACCGCCGGGGGCAGCGCCAAGCAGCGACGGGACGCCCGTGCCGCGCTGGCCGAGGGGCGCACCCACCTGGCGGTGGGCACCCACGCCTTGCTCCAGGAGGGCGTGCAGTTCCACCGGCTGGGGCTGGTGGTGATCGACGAGCAGCACCGCTTCGGGGTGCTGCAGCGGCAGAACCTGATGCAGAAGGGGGTGCGCCCGGACGTGCTGGTGATGACCGCCACCCCGATTCCGCGCACCCTGGCGATGACCCTGTACGGGGACCTGGAGGTGTCGATCATCGACGAGCTGCCGCCCGGCCGGACCCCGGTGAAGACCCAGGTGTTCTTCGAGAAGCAGCGCCCCAAGGTCTACGAGGCGATGCGCGCCGAGCTGGACAAGGGCCACCAGTGCTATGTGGTCTATCCCCTGGTGGAGGAGTCGGAGAAGATCGATCTTGCCGACGCCACCCAGGGTGCGGAGACCATCCGCCAGCTCTTCCCCCAGCACACGGTGGGGCTGCTCCACGGCCGGATGAAGGCCGAGGAGAAGGAGCAGGTGATGCAGCAGTTCCGCGCCGGCAAGTCGCAGATCCTGGTCTGCACCACGGTGGTGGAGGTGGGGGTGGACGTCCCCAACGCCTCGGTGATGGCCATCGAATCCGCCGAGCGCTTCGGGCTCTCCCAGCTGCACCAGCTGCGCGGCCGGGTGGGGCGCGGCGCGGCGGTCAGCTTCTGCTTCCTGCTCGCCGGCTATGCCAAGTCCAAGGAGGCCTCGGATCGCCTGGAGGTGATGGCCCGCAGCAGCGACGGCTTCGTGATCGCCGAGAAGGATCTGGAGCTGCGCGGCCCGGGCGAATTCCTGGGCACCCGGCAAAGCGGGATCCCCGAGCTGGCGGTGGCCAACCTGGCCCGCGACGTGGATCTGCTGGAGCTGGCCCAGCAGGAGGCGCGGGCGATCGTGGACTCGGATCCCCGGCTGGACCTGCCGGAGCACCGCACCCTGGTGTCCGCTCTCGAAGAGCGCTGGGAAGGCCGCCTGGCCCTGGCCCACGTAGGCTGAGCGGAACTGCACCCATGAAGTCCGCATCCCCCCACCTGCTCTCCCGCGCGACAGCGATTCAGCTCGGCCTTGCCTGGGTCGTGGTGGGGCTCTTCCGCGAATGGGGGGAGGGGTGGCTGTCGGAGCCGATCTCCCCGGTGATTGGCCTCGGCGCCTTTCTGGTCCTGTTCGGCACCATCGTGATGGCTGCGTTCCGCGTGGTGAACGAGGCCGAGCACCTGGCCCAGCAGCTGGGCGAACCCTACGGCACCCTGATCCTCACCCTGTCGATCGTCGCTATCGAGGTGATCCTGATCTCCGCGGTGATGCTCGGCCCAGGCGAGTTCCCGACGATCGGACGAGATTCGATCCTGTCGGTGATGATGATCATCCTCAACCTGATCATGGGGCTCTGCATCCTGCTGGGCGGGTTCCGTTTTGGGGAGCAGGAGTACAACGCCCAGGGCGCCGCCTCCTACCTCTCGATGACCACCCTGCTGGTGGGCGTTGCGCTGGTGTTGCCCAACTTCATCGGGACGGCAGGCTCGTTCTCCGCGACGCAGGCCGTCTCCTTCTCGTGCTTCACCGTGCTGCTCTACGGTGTGTTCCTGACCCTGCAGATGGGCAGCTACCGTCGACTGTTCCTCCAGCCAGCTGCCGGCATGCTGACGATTCCCGGAGCCGGACCCACCTTCTCCGGCGCGTCGCCCGAACCGCGGCGGCAGCTCGATCGGAGGATGATCGTCGGGCGTTCGCTGCTGCTGCTGGTTGCCGTGCTGCCGATCGTGCTGCTGTCTCACGACCTGGCCATCCTCATTGATGCCGGGATCGTGGCGGTGAACGCGCCCCCGGCGCTCGGTGGCGTGCTGATCGCGATCATCGTCTTCACCCCGGAGTCGCTCACCGCTCTTCGGGCTGCGCTGGCCAACGAGATGCAACGCGCCGTCAACTTGTGCCTGGGCGCCTTCGTCTCCACCGTGGGGCTGACGGTTCCCGCGGTGCTGCTGATCGGGCTGTGGACCGGCAAGCCGGTGGTGATGGGCATCTCGCCGGCCAACATGGTGCTGGTGGCGATCACCCTGCTGATCTCGATGATGACCTTCCAGGGCCAGCGCACCTCGCCGATCCAGGGAATGGTTCACCTCCTCCTGTTCGCGGTGTTCGGGGTGACCCTGATGACGACCTGAGGGTCTGAAAGCAGGTGGGCAATGGGCGACGACGAGTTGGTGCGGTTGCTGGCGGAGCGGGGCATCCGCAGCCAGCGGGTGTTGGGGGCGATGGGCTCATTGGAGCGCGCCGCCTTCCTTCCTCCCGGAATGAGGGACGAGGCAGCGCGGGACACCCCACTGCCGATCGGCCACGGGCAGACCATCTCCCAGCCGTACATCGTGGCCTACATGACCGAGGTGCTGGATCCCCAGCCCGGCGAGCGGATCCTGGAGATCGGCACCGGCTCCGGCTACCAGGCGGCGGTGCTGGCGCGGATGGGCGCGGAGGTCTACTCGGTGGAGATCGTCCCCGCGCTGGCCAGGCAAGCGGCGGAGCTGCTGCCCCGCCTCGGCCTTCCCCCGCTCCACCTGCGCCAGGATGACGGCCGGCAGGGGTGGCCGGAGGAGGCCCCCTTTGACGCCATCCTCCTCACCGCCGCTCCCGAATCCCTCCCCGAGCCGCTGCTGTGGCAGCTCAAGCCCGGGGGGCGGCTGCTGGCTCCGGTGGGAGCCCCTTCGGGGGATCAGCACCTGGTCCTGGTCCGCAAGGGTCAGGATGGGACCAGCCAGGTGGAGCGGTTGCTGGCGGTGCGGTTCGTCCCGCTGACCCATCAGAGCGACCACGCCAGCTGAGCCCCGGTGGGGTAACCTCCGCCTCCCATGATCGTCTGTCCCGTCTGCGAACATCAGCAGGCCGCCGGTTTCGAGTGCGAGAACTGCGGCAAGCAGTTCGCCAAGCCCCGCACCGCCGCGGTCCCCGTCGCCCCGATGCTGGAGCTGGAGCAGACCCGTCTGGTCCGCCCCGGCCTCAACGTCGCCTCCGAACCGATGGCCGAGCTGGAGCGCACCCGGATGCAGTCCGGACCGGATCTCCCGGCGCAGCGGGTGGTGGATCTGGAGGCCACCTCTGTGCCGAAGGTGGGCGCGGTCCCGGTGCAGGCCGTCCCCGAGCTGGACCTGGGGCGGGAGCAGGACGACGGCCAGCGCACCGCGGCGCCGGTGGGCGCGGTGATTTGCCGCTACTGCCGCAACGTCCAGGAGGCCGGGCTGCTCTGCGACAAGTGCGGGATGCGTCTGTCCCGGGTCGCGGCGGCCCCGGCTTCCGCTTCGCCCGCCGCCGCCGCAGGAGAGGGCGAGTGGACCCGCTGCAAGGACTGCGGCAGTCGGGCCAGACGGTCCACCCGCTGCAGCAACTGTGGCAACGAGGTGCCGGCGTGAGCGCCGCCTCCGCCCGCTATGTGTGCAGCGAAGGCTGCGCCTACCACGCCGCGCTGACCGAGGTGGTCTACCGTTGCCCGACCTGTTCGGGGCTGCTGGAGGTGGAGCACGACCTGGCCGCGCTGAAGGCCACCTCCGGGAGCGAGTGGAAGGCCCGCTTCACCGCCGCCTGGTCCGCGCCCCGGCTGCCCCAGGCCTCCGGGATCTGGAGCAAGCAGGAGTGGGTGTACCCGCAGCTGCCGGTCTCGGACATCGTGAGCCTCGGCGAGGGGAGGGTGCCGCTGCTGCCGCTTCCCAGGCTGGCGCGGTCGCTGGGGCTGGAGCAGCTGGACGTCAAGCAGTGCGGGATCTCCGCCACCGGCAGCTTCAAGGACCTGGGGATGACCGTGCTGGTCTCCGCGGTGCAGCACATGCGCTCGGTGGGGAAGAAGATCCGCGCCGTGGCCTGTGCCTCCACCGGGGACACCTCCGCCGCGCTCTCCGCCTACTGCGCCGCGGCCGGGATCCCCTCGGTGGTGTTCCTGCCCCGGGACAAGGTGTCCTTGGCCCAGCTGATCCAGCCGGTGGCCAACGGGGCGCTGGTGCTCTCGCTGGACACCGACTTCGACGGCTGCATGGAGATCGTCCAGCAGGTGACCGCCGACACCTCGCTGTACCTGGCCAACTCCATGAACAGCCTCCGCCTGGAGGGGCAGAAGATCGTCGCGGTGGAGCTGTGCCAGCAGCTGGGCTGGGAGGTCCCGGACTGGGTGGTGATCCCGGGAGGAAACCTGGGCAACGCCAGCGCCCTGGGAAAGGGCTTTGCCCTGATGCACCAGCTGGGACTGATCTCCCGGTTGCCGCGGATCGCGGTGGCGCAGGCGGAGAACGCCAACCCGCTGTACCGCGCCTTCCAGAGCCGCTCCGCGGAGGTGACGCCGATCACCGCCAGGCGGACCCTGGCCTCGGCGATCCAGATCGGCAATCCGGTCTCCGCCCGTCGGGCGATGCGTGTCCTCCAGCAGTTCGACGGCGTGGTCGAGCAGGCCAGCGAGCAGGAGCTGGCGGACGCCGCGGCCCAGGCGGACCGGGAGGGGGCCTTCTGCGATCCCCACACCGGGGTGGCCCTGGCCGCGCTGATCAAGCTGACCCGGGCCGGGACCATTCCCCGGGGAAGCAAGGTGGCGGTGATCTCCACCGCGCACGGGTTGAAGTTCACCGAGTTCAAGGTGGGCTACCACCGCGGGACCCTGGAAGGGATCTCCTCCCGGCTGGCCAACGCACCCCTGGAGCTGCCGGCCAGCGTGCAGGCCGTCCAGGACGCGCTGGGCCAGCGCCTCGACTCGGCGGCGGGCTTCGCGTAGAAAGCGCGCCACTTTGATGGCCACCACAGCAGAAACCCGTGAAAGGCTCGACCGCGTCCAGGCCGAGCTCTCCAGTCGTCGCAGCACCACCTACTTTGCCCGTGGCGCGATCGCGATCCTCGCCGGGATGATCGTCGCCGGAGCCGCCGCCAAGCTGGCCTACGACGCCATCAACCAGGGGGGCCTGGTGATCGCTGCCGGGGTCGCCACCCTGGCCGTGCTGATGGCGCTGTACGCGGTGATCCAGTACCTGCAGGGCCAGAAGGCGCTGAAGGGCGAGCTGATCCGTCTGGAGGAACTCAAGGCCCTCCGCCGCGAACTCCAGGTGGACGATCCCCCGTCCCTGTTGCCCAACCGATGAGCGCCAAGAAGCCCACCACCCGAAGCTATCCGGGGCTGTTCGTGGTCCTGGAGGGCATCGACGGGGCCGGCACCACCACCCAGACCGAGCGGGTGGCCCGTGCGGTGCGGGAGGACGGCTACAAGGTGATGACCACCCGACAACCGTCGGATGGTCCGATTGGAACCCTGATTCGTCAGGCGCTGACCGGCCGCTTCGTGCTCCCGGAGGGGGCGGGCCCGCTCAATCCCCAGACCCTGGCGCTGCTGTTCGCCGCCGATCGGGTGGATCACCTGGAGGCGCAGATCCTCCCCGCGCTGGAGCGCGGAGAGATCGTGATCTGTGATCGCTACGTGCTCTCCTCGCTGGCGTACCAGGGGATCAGCCTGCCCACCGACTGGGTGCAGGGGATCAACGCCTTTGCCACTCCGCCGGACCTGACCGTGTTCCTGCAGGTGGACGCGGCGATTGCCGCCGACCGCCGCGCCGACCGGGGCGGCAACCCGGAGCTGTTCGAGCAGGACGACCAGCAGGAGCGGATCGCCAAGGAGTACCAGGCCGCGATCCGGGCCCGGAAGGGCGACAAGCTGGTCAAGGTGGACGGGACCCTGACCCCGGAGAAGGTCACCGAGGCGATCCTCAAGACCCTGCGCCCGATGATCAAGAAGGCGGCGCAGGGCTAAGCGGTCGTAAGCTGTCACCCGGAAATGGCACCTCCTGGCGCAGCGGCAGTGATCATCGGCACCGAGATCCTGACCGCCAAGATCGCGGATCAGAACGGACCGCTGCTGATCCAGCGGCTGCGCGAAGTGGGGATGCCGCTGCGCAGCCTGGTGCTCGTCCACGACGACGTGGACTCGATCGTGGCCGCGGTGGCCCAGGCCCGAGCTACCGCCACCCACGTCTTCACCAGCGGTGGGATCGGCCCCACCCACGACGACGTCACCGTGCGCGCAGTGGCCCTGGCGCTGGGGCGCCGGGTGGTCCGGTTGCCGCAGATGGAGCAGGTGCTCAAGGCCCACGCCGCCGCTGCCGGCCGGACCCTGCCCCCGGAGACCTTCCGGCTGGCGGATTCGCCCGAAGGAGGGGAGCTGTGGATGGAGGAGGGCCTGTTCCTCCCGGTCCTCACCTGCGACCGGATCTACATGCTGCCCGGAGTCCCCCAGCTGTTCCGCGCCCAGCTGGAGGTGGTGGTCTCCCGCCTGGAGCGCCGCACCATCCACATGCGGGTGCTGTACCTCTCCGCCGAGGAGCCGGCGATCGCCGCCGCCCTGGACGCAGTGGCCCTGGCGATGCCGCACGTGGCGATCGGGTCCTATCCGAACTTCGATCGCGGAAGGGACTACGCCACCAAGCTCACCATCGAGCACAGCCAGCTGGAGCCGGTGGAGGACGCGGTGGCGAGGCTGACCGCGACCCTGCCGGCGGGCTGCATCCTGCGGACGGGGTAGCGGGAGCGGGTTTCAGACGCCCGGACACCAGACACGCGGAGTTGCCAGTCTTGCCCGCCCCGAGCATCGACGCCGGAGCGGGTCTTGGGCGGGAGGCCTAGACCGCCAACCCGATCTTCGCCCGCAGCCGGAAGTACTCCTCGGAGAGCACGTAGTTGAGCATCGCGCGGACATCATCGCGAAGCTTCATCGCCTGGAGGATGGGTTCGGCGTGGTCCGGCCGGACCGCGGAGAAGTTGGGGTCGTCGCGCAGCAGCATCTGCAGACCGATCGCCACGTCTCCGCACAGCAGCATTCCCGCCCGGTCGCCGGAGTACTGCAGCGCCTGGATCGTCTCCTTGAGCTCCAGCTGCTGCGCCCCGGCCAGGGCCAGCGCCGGTCCCTCCAGCGCCTTGAGCGCCTTTCGGGAGTAGGCCCGCCGCAGCGACTTGGTGGCGTCCTCGTTGCGCCGGCCCAGCCCGCTGAAGTTCGGCTGGTGGATCCGGATCGAGTTGCCCAGCAGATCCGCGCTCTCCCCACTGGAGAGCTTGGCCAGCACCGCCGTCTTGTTCACCAGCCCCATCGCGGCCCGGGCCAGCAGGAACTTCTGCTCGCGGGCCTGGAACTTGCGGATCACATCGCTGCCCACGCAGATCGACAGCGGCTCGGTGGTCTCCAGGGTCACCAGTCCGCGGCGCGCCTGGTACACCTCGAACTCCTCCACCCCCAGGATGTGGGTCACGCCCCGGACCGCCTTGAACACCGCGTGGTCCGGCTTGAGCCGGTCGGCGCGCTTGTCGATCCCCAGGGTCTCGAACGCCGGCGGGTACAGCTTGGAGAGCTGGTCGCCCACCGCGCGCAGCACCTCCACCAGCGCGGTGCGGGCCGCGGGGTGCATCAGCAGGTCGATCTCCGACGGTGCCAGGACCTCCGACCGCTCGGTGGGCAGCCGGTTCTTGGCCTCGTTGTAGTAGGCGGCCTCCACCTCGTTGGCCGCCTTCATGAACTGCAGGATGCCCGCCACGCAGAAGGCCTTGTCGGTCTGCCGCAGGCCGTCCCACAGCCGGAACAGCGCGTGGAGGCTGTCCACCCGGGTGGGATCCAGCCGGAGCACCGAGAGGTGCTCCTGGATCGCCAGCGGGCCGGCCGCCGCGTCGCGCATGTACAGGTCCGCCAGCGAGGCGTGGGCCTGGACGCTGTACGGATCCTGCTCGGTCACCTGCCGGAAGGTGGCGATGGCCCGGGCCGGGTTCTGCAGCTGGTGGGAGTAGATCTCTCCCACCCGCATCTTCAGGCTCACGCTGCGGGGCAGATCGCCTGCCTGCTGCGCCCCATTGGCCTGGGTCTCCAGCACTCCCACCAGCTCCGGGAGGTTGCCGGTGCGCTCGTACAGTGCCACCAGCCGCTCGATCACCGCGGGATCTCCCGGCGCCAGCTCCAGCGCCCGGCGGTAGAGCTCGGAGGCCTGCTGCGAGTCTCCGAACCCCTCGTCCATGATCCGCGCCAGCGCCAGGGTGTGGCGGGCCAGGGCGACGGGCTCCTGCACCAGCTCCACCAGCTGCCGCAGACAGTCCGCGGCCCCGGTCCAGTTGCGGGAGGTGCTGTGGATTCCCGCCAGCAGCTCCAGCGCCGCCAGGTTCTCGCCGTCCCCGGCGATGGCGGTCTGCAGATGCGCCGCCGCCCGGCTCACGTCGTTGAGCTGCTCCAGGTAGATCCGCCCCAGCTTGAGGTGGATCGCGGACAGCGAGCGGGCGTCGCCCCCCTGCGCGACCCGCGCGGTAAACGCGGTGGCCGCCTCCAGCCACTGCTGGTTGTCCAGACAGAGGTTGGCCTTGAGCTCCAGCGCATCCGGATTGGTGGGCTGGGCGGCCAGGGCGCGCTCCAGCGCCGCCAGGGTGCGCTCCTTGTCGTTGGCCCGGGCCAGCCAGGTCTTGGCCGCCTCCAGGAACTCCGCCGCCGCCGCGGGCAGATCCCGCTGGGCCAGCTTGGCCTCACCGCGCCGCTCGTGCATCGCCGCGATGTCCGCCGCATCTCCGCTCCGGGACAGCAGCTCCTCCAGCCCGGTGCTGGCCTGGGGATCGAGCGGATCGCGCTCCAGCGCCCGCCGGTAGTTGGCGACCGCGCCTTCGTGGTCCTTGAGCTTCTCGCACGCCTTGCCGGCGGCCACGAAGGCCTCCAGCGCCGCGCGCACATCGCGCGAGGAGCGGCCCTCGGCCTCCAGCGCCGAGCGGGCGGTGGCCCAGTCCTCCAGCTTGATCGCCACCCGCCGCGCGCCCTGCAGCGCCGGGATCAGCGCCGGGGCCTGCTCCAGCGCCAGCCGGTAGTAGCGGGCCGCGCGGGACGGATCCGACAGCCGGTTCTCCGCCAGGTCCGCGATCCGCAGCGACAGCTCCAGCTTGCCGGTGGTGTCCTCGACCTTTTCCAGCCGGCGCTCGTAGGAGTCGATCAGCCCGGCGAAGTCGCCCGACTGCCGCAGCGCCCGTTCCAGGGTGAAGCCCAGCCGGACATCCGAGGGATCCTCGGCGTAGGCGCGCTTGAGCTCGCCCACCATCGCCGCGCCGTTGGACCGGTCGCCGTCGGCGATCGCGGACAGGCGCAGCGCGGTCTTCAGCCGGCGATCGGTGACGCGCTCGGCGATCCGCGAGCGGACCTCCGCGCGCCGGGTGCGATCCGAGGCCCGCACCCGCTCCAGGGTCTTGAGCGCCACCAGCTGGTTGGGCTCCAGGGTCAGCACCGACTCGCAGCACTGCGCCGCCTTGGCGGACTCGTTGAGCTTCTCCAGGTACAGCCGCGAGAGCTTGAGGTACGCGGCCACCTTCCCGTTGGGGGTGGTGGCGGTCTGGGTCTCGCGGTCCAGCACCGCGATCAGCTCCTTTACGTTGCCCTGGGTGGTGTACAGCCGCTCCAGCGCGCGGATCGCGGTGGAGTGACCGGGGGTCAGCCGCAGACACTCCTGGTACCCGTCAATCGCGTTGTCCGGACGGTTGAGGTGATCTTCCCAGATCGCCGCCGCGTGGAAGATGGCGTTGGCGCGCTCCACCGGATCGGTCCGGTTGGCGGCCTCGGCGCGCAGCACCTCGATCAGGCTCTCCCAGGCCTGCTGGTTCCGGTAGATGCGGGCCAGCGCGCGCAGGGAAGGGAAGTAGTTGGGCGCCAGCGTCAGCACCTCCTGGTAGGAGGCGATCGCTTCCGACTCATTCTTCTGCTTGTGCTCGTTGAGCTCGCCGATCTTGTAGATCAGGCCGGCCGCCGCCTCGGGGGAAGAGGCGATCTCCGACTCCGCCCGGTACATCTTGATCAGCTGGTCCCACTGGGACTCCTGGGCGTACAGCCGGCCCAGGGCCTTGAGGGCGGGCAGATAGGAAGGGGAGAGCGACAGCAGCCGCTCATAGGCGCTGATCGCGCCGGCGCGATCCTGCAGCTGCTCCTCCAGGATCTCCGCGTTGCGGTGGTGCAAGGAGAGCACCTGCTTGGTGTCCCCCACCAGGCCCGCCTCGCGCTCGTGGTGCTCGATCAGCTCCCGCCACTTCCCGGCGCGCTCGTAGAGGCGGGCCAGGTTCCGGATCGTGCCCAGGTGATCGGGCGCCAGATCCAGGATCCGGGTCATGCAGTCGATGGCGTGATCCAGATCGTTGAGCCGATCCTCGTAGATCACCGCGATCTTGTTCAAGGTGGAGATCAGCTGATCCCGGTCCGCGGTCTGGAGCAGATCCTGCTCGTACATCGCCACCAGCTCCGCGTGGCGGTTCTGCTTCTCGTAGAGGCGGGACAGCGCCTTCTGTGCCGGCAGGTAGCCCGGCTGCAGCTGGAGGCACTCGGAGTACTTGCCGATCGCGTCCTCCACCCGCCCCAGCCGCTCCTCCAGGACCTCGGCCGCCTTGTAGGTCTTGGCGGCCTTGAGCTTGTTGTCGTCCGAGGACTGGACCTCCATCTCGAACGCGTTGAGCAGGCCCTCCCAGTTCTGGGTCCGGAAGTACAACTTGCCCAGCCCGGCCAGCGCCTGCACATGGTTGGGCACCCGGGTCAGGATTGCCCGGTAGCGGGCGATGGCGTCCTCGTCCCGGCGCAGCTCCTCCTCGTAGAGCGCGGCCAGGCGGAGGTTGATCGCCACCATCTCGCTCTCGTCGTTGATCGCGTTGACCCAGGAGAGCAGCACGTCCGCCAGATCCTCGAAGCGGCGCTGCGCCTCGTAGATCCGGGCCAGCTCCGCCAGCACCAGCGGGTCGTTGGAGGCGCGGCGGGCGGCCAGCAGCGCGGCCAGGGCGTCCTCCTTGCGGTCCAGCTTCTCGTACACCTTGCTGATCTGCAGGAAGGTGGGCGCCGCCTGGGCACCCAGCAGATCCGCCTCCGCGGCCAGCACCGAGAGCAGCTCCTCGGTGTTCCCGCTGCGCTCCGAGACCTGCTTCATCGCCGAGAGCAGCAGGATGTCGCGGCGATCCAGGGAGAAGGCCGCGCGGAAGGCCACGCTGGCCCCGTCCGGATCCTTGAGTCGCTCCTCGAGGATGAAGCCGGCGTTGGTCAGGTAGTGGGCCTTGAGCGCCGGATCCTCCAGGGCCTCGGCCAGCAGCCGCTGCACCTCCACCAGGTTGGAGAAGTCCTGCTTGCCGGCGTAGACGCCCTCCAGCTGGATCAGCAGGGAGAGATCACGCGGCTTGGCGGCCAGGCACTCGGCGTACACCCGGGCCGCGTCGTCCTCGCGGGACAGGCGCTCCTCGAGGATGGCGGCCTTCTCCAGCAGCAGCGCCGGGCGCTGGCGGGCGTCCTCACAGACCAGCAGCTCGGCGTCCAGCAGCTGCACCACCATCTGCCAATTGCCCACGTCGGCAAACAGCCGGCGGGCGGCGCGGATGTTGGAGAGGAAGCGGGGCGCGACCTTGTAGGCGTTCTGGAAGGCCACTGCCGCGTTGCGCGGGTTCTTGAGCGGGTCCTCCCACAGCAGTCCGATCTCGTGGAACAGGAGCGCGGCGGACGGGTCGGTACCCAGCGCCTTGGCCTCCCGCTCCATCGACGCGATGCGGGCCCGGGCCTCCTCCTCCAGCGTGGCCGGCGGCGGAAGCGCCTGGAGGTTCGCGCCCATCTCCGCGGCGACGGTCTCTGCCTCCGGGATCTCGGAAGCGGACTCAACGGAGAGGGTGGCCGTCTCGGCCTCCGGGATCTCCGAAACGGAAGGGGACGACGAAGGCGAGACCGGGGTCTCGTTGTGGTCGTTCATCGGTGGGCGGCTCCCTGCGGCGCGTTCCAGAAATGGCTCGCGGCGGACAGGGCGGTTTATCACGCGCCCACCTGGCCCCACAACGTACCGGACTCCCTTGAGAAAAGGATGCCGGACCGCCTGCCCGGCAAGAGAGCGTCTTTCAGGCGGTGGCGGCGGCCACCCGGCGGCGGATCTCCCCGGAGTCGATCAGCTTGGCCACCTTCTCGATGTCCAGGTGCAGCTCCCGGTCGCGCTCCAGGGTGGGGACGTGTTCCCGGATCAGGTTGTAGGCGGCCATCGCACCCCGGCCGGCCTGGGGCCGCGGTAGCCGCCAGCGGCGATGGGCACCCAGCGGGGGCTTTCCCGGCGGAGGCCTCGCCCTGCCCGAACGGCTCCCAGTTACTCAATCGTGGAGGAGCGAGCGTAGGTTCTGACTCCATGACCGTTCAACACAAGGTGCTGGCCTTGGCGCTGGCCGCCCTCACCGGATGCGCGTCCACCCCAACCACACAACCGGAGCCGGTCACCCGTTCTCCGGCCGCCGTTGGGCTGCACCCGGACACCGCTGCTCAGCTGAAGAGGCGTCCTGTCTTCGCCTACCGGCTCAGCGATGAGCGCGACGAGAAGCGCCGGATGAATATGTACGTGAGCCCCACCAACAAGGAGGCCTTCACCCTGGCAATCCTCCTTGCGAGCGCCTCCGGCAAGGAGCGAACGATGTTGCCGGAGCTTCCGCAGGTTCGGACACGTTCATGGCGCAGGGACGAGATGCCCTCGGAGAAGGGACCGCTGTTTGACTCCCGGCAGGTGACCACGGCCTATCTGCTCGCCCGCCTGGAGTCAGCGGGCCTGGCAGTCCCCGGGGCGAATGCGTGCTCCGCCGCGGAGGCCTGCGGAGAAGCGCGCTTCGTCCTGGAGGTCTCCGAGCCTCACGAGGTCCTGACCCTGGGAGGAGGACCGCCGCGCTTTGCGATCCAGACCTTTCGCAGCCGGGCTCGCATTCTCGAGGGCGCCGAGATCCGGTGGCAGCACGACTGCCAGATCTCCCTGAGCGCCCGACAGGCTCCCGCGCGCGACGAGATCCTGGAGGGCCTACAGGGGATGCTGGACGCAGCGGCGACTGAGTGCGGCGAGCGCCACAGCCAGGATCTGAGTCGTCAACTTCGATGATCGTCACCGTCACCCACACCCGGAGGTATCGCTGGACGGGCTGGTGGTGCGGCACCTTGCTGTTGCTTGCCTGCGCGACGGTACTCCCCACACCTGCGCCCCACATCGAAGTGAGACCGCCCCCAGTCCTCCCGCCCAGGGTCGAGCGCGCGGCAGTCGAACGCATTCGGGCCAGGGTGCGCAGCATCGATGCCTCGATCGCCTCGGGTGTGGCGAGGGCCTCGTACCTCGTCGCGCCCGCGAACGCTTCGTGGTGGAAGCTGGCGGCCTCACTCGCCGAGTGTCAGGACTGGCCAGGCCTTGACGACCCGCGCTTCCCGCAGGATTGCGCGGTGGTGTGGCGGGTCGGGGACCAGGTGGTGCGGGTGCGGCGGATCGATCAGTCGCAGAGCGGCGACTGGTGGGCACAGGTGGAGTTCACCTTCTGGCCGGATGGGCACACCGCGTTCCGTCTGGAGGAATGGTTTCCGCAGATCTGCGCGGTGTCCGACGAATCGCGAACGCCGGAGGAGTGCGGGAGCGAGGCGCGGGACTACTGGGACCAGGCCGGCCTGCACGTGAGGGAACTGAAG
This sequence comes from Myxococcaceae bacterium, assembly GCA_036675345.1. Taxonomy (GTDB): domain Bacteria; phylum Myxococcota; class Myxococcia; order Myxococcales; family Myxococcaceae; genus JALYOC01. Next base: position 287,259 of record JAKFFE010000017.1, on the reverse strand, counting down.
AATCGGTGGGAACTCCGAGACGGCAAGCGCGTGCCAGCCGGCGAGGGGCTTGAGTTCCCGTTCTCACGATATGGCGTGGAGGACCGTTACCTCCGATCGCAGGACATGCCGCTGCTGCTGCCAGCGCCGGCCCGGAAGTGACGAAGTCCCCTCAGGCGGTGGCGGCGGCCACCCGGCGGCGGATCTCCCCGGAGTCGATCAGCTTGGCCACCTTCTCGATGTCCAGGTGCAGCTCCCGGTCGCGCTCCATGGTGGGGACGTGTTCCCGGATCAGGTTGTAGGCGGCCATCGCACCCCGGCCGGCCTGGGTGGGCATCCGCAGGTCCAGCGCCTGGGCCGCCACCAGCATCTCGATCGCCAGACAGCTGAGCACGTGGTCCGTGACCTGGCGGGCCTTGAGGGCGGCGGTCATCCCCATCGAGACGTGGTCCTCGCGTCCGGCGGAGGAGGGAATGGAGTCCACCGAGGCCGGGTGGCAGAGGATGCGGGACTCGGCCACCAAGGCGGCGGAGGTGACCTGGGCGATCATGAACCCGGAGTTGAGGCCGGAGTTCTTGGCCAGGAACGCCGGCAGCCCGGAGAGGGCCGGGTTCACCAGCTGCTCCACCCGGCGCTCGCTGATCGACGCCAACTGCGTGAGGGTCATCGCCAGGATGTCCAGGGCCAGCGAGACTGGCTGGCCGTGGAAGTTGCCGCCGGAGACCACCTCGTCGGTGTCCACGAACACCAGTGGGTTGTCGGTGGCGCTGTTGACCTCGATCTGCAGCACCGAGCGGCAAAAGCGCATCCCGTCCCGCGCCGCCCCGTGCACCTGGGGCATGCAGCGCAGCGAGTAGGGGTCCTGCACCTTGGCGCAGTTGACGTGGGTCTCCACCAGCTCTGAACCCTGGAGGATGCGGCGCAGATGGGCGGCCACCTCCAGCTGCCCGACCTGGGGGCGCACCTCGTGGATGCGGGACATGAACGGCTTGTGGCTGCCCAGCAGGCCCTCCAGGGTCATCGCCCCCGCCACGTCCGCCATGTCCGCCAACAGCTCCGCGCGCAGCAGCGCGGTCACTCCCACCGCGCACATCGCCTGGGTGCCGTTGATCAGCCCCAGCCCCTCCTTGGCCTCCAGCACCACCGGGGTCAGCCCGGCCAGGGCCAGGGCCTCGCGGCTCTTCATCCGCTTCCCCTGGTAGAAGGCCTCGCCCTCACCGATCAGCACCAGGGCCAGGTGGGCCAGCGGGGCCAGATCTCCAGACGCGCCCACCGAACCCCGCTCCGGGACCACCGGGGTGATGCCGCGGTTGAGCAGCGCGATCCCCAGGGCCAGGGTCTCCTCCCGCACCCCGGAGTAGCCCTTGGCGAGCACGTTGCAGCGCAGCAGCAACAGCGCCCGGGCCTCGGGAATCGGCAGCGGTGAGCTGACGCCGGCGGCGTGGGAGAGGATCAGATTGCGCTGCAATTCGCGCAGGTCCTTCTTCTCGATCCGCACCTCGGCCAGGGTGCCAAAGCCGGTGTTGATCCCGTAGACCGCCTTGTCCCCCTGCGCGACCCGGTCCACCATTGCCCGGGAGGCCCGCACCTTCTCGGCCGCGGCGGGCGCCAGCTCCACCACCGCCTCGTCGCGGGAAACCTGGAGGATTTCCTCCAGCCGGAGGGTGTCACCATCGATCAGCACGCGGGTCTTGCTCATGGGGCCTGCCTTTCCCACAAAATGGGTAAGCTTCCGAGAGGGTTTTGACAGCGCCGCGGCGCGTCACTACGGTGCGCGCCCCCTATCGGGAGGTAGCGCTTCTCCGTGGCATTGATCGTCCAGAAGTACGGCGGCACCTCAGTGGGTGACGTCGAGAGAATCAAGAACGTCGCCCGACGCTGTCTCGCCGCCCAGAAGAAGGGGCACCAGGTGGTGGTGGTGGTCTCCGCCATGTCCGGCGAGACCAACCGGCTGCTCAAGCTGGTCTCCCAGATCACCGATCGCCCCAACGAACGCGAGCAGGACCAGATCGTGTCCACCGGCGAGCAGGTGGCCGTGGGGCTGGTGGCGATGGCCATCCAGTCACAGCGGGGCAAGGCGACCAGCTTCCTGGGCAGCCAGGTGCGGATCGTCACCGACAGCACCCACTCCAAGGCGCGGATCAAGAGCATCGACGCGGAGAAGATCCACGCCGCCCTCAAGCAGAAGCAGATCGCGGTGATCGCCGGCTTCCAGGGAGTGGACGAGCACGGCAACGTCACCACCCTCGGACGCGGCGGATCGGACACCACCGCGGTGGCGGTGGCGGCGGCGCTCAAGGCGGATGCCTGCGAGATCTACACCGACGTAGACGGGGTCTACACCGCCGATCCCAACCTGGTGCCGCGCGCTCGCAAGCTGCAGAAGATCTCCTACGAGGAGATGCTGGAGCTGGCGGGTTCGGGCGCCAAGGTGCTGCAGATCCGGTCGGTGGAGTTTGCGATGAAGTACAAGGTCCCGCTGTGGGTGAAGTCGTCGTTCTCCGACGATCCGGGAACCCTGGTGTGTGAGGAGGATGCGTCGATGGAAGATGTGGTGGTCAGCGGGATCGCGGCGGACAAGAACGAGTCGAAGATTGCCATCCGGGGCGTGCCGGACTTGCCGGGAGTGGCGGCGAAGATCTTCGGCGCCCTGGACGAGAAGGCGATCAGCGTGGACCTGATCGTCCAGAACGTGGCCAAGGACGGGAAGACCGACCTGACCTTCACCGTCGGCAAGGCGGATCTGATCAAGGCCCGGGACGTGGTGAAGAAGATCGTCAAGGCGATCAAGGCCGACGGGATGGAGACCGATGACGACGTCTCCAAGGTCTCGATCGTGGGAGTGGGGATGCGCAATCACTCCGGCGTGGCGGCCAAGATGTTCCGGGTGCTGGCCGAGGAGGGGATCAACGTCCAGATGATCTCCACCTCCGAGATCAAGGTCTCCTGCGTGATCCACTCCAAGTACACCGAGCTGGCGATGCGCGCGCTGCACACCGCCTTTGGATTGGACGCCCAGGGGACCTCGCTGGTCGCCGTCGAGTGACCCGCACCGGCTGGCTGGGGATCGTGTTGCTGGTGCTGGCCACGGCCGGCGCGGCGGTGCGGTGGTCCTGGCCCAGCCCCGACGCATCGCTTCAGTGTCCTGCAGGGGAGGAGGTTCGCTTCCTTCCCGCACGGGGAGGGGGCGAGCTGGCCACCTGTGCCGCTCCGGAGCTTGGCCGGCCTCCTCCCGCGGGGGCGCAGCTGACCCTGGGACGGAAGCTGGAGCTGAACACCGCCAGTGCGGCCGACCTTGCCCTGCTACCGGGGGTGGGCCCTTCGCTGGCGCGGGCGCTGGTGGAGCGGCGCGAGGAGCTGGGAGGCTTCGTCGACTGGGAACAGGTGGACCAGGTTCCTGGCGTGGGAGCGGCCAAGCTGGAGACCCTCCAGGGCTTCGCTCAGCTGGGGAGCTTCGACGCGGGGGGGCCCGCGGCAGGTCTGTGATAAACCCGGCGCCGTGCAGATCGCCTGCGAAAAGTGCTCCACCACCTACTCGCTGGACGAGAAGCTCCTGCCGCCTGGCGGAGCACCGGTCCAGTGCACCCGTTGTGGCCACGTCTTCATCGCGCTGAGCGCCGCCGAGGAGCGACGCGAGCGCTCGGGCACCCAGATCTTCGGGGTCAAGGCGCCCGCCGAAGTCCCAGATGAGGAGGAGGAAGAGGAGAGGCGAAGCGGCAACACCCAGATCTTCGGACGGGTTCCGCAGCCTCCAGCGGACGCCCCTCGCCCCACCACGCAGATGTTCGGGGCGGTGGGAACTCCCGCGGCGCCCCCCCCGCAGCCCGAGCAGCGCAGCAGCACCCAGATGTTCGGAGCGGTGAAGCCGCCGGTGGCCGCTCCTCCCGCGCAGCCCGAGCAGCGCAGCAGCACCCAGATGTTCGGAGCGGTGAAGCCGCCAGTGGCCGCTCCTCCCGCGCAGCCCGAGCAGCGCAGCAGCACCCAGATGTTCGGAGCGGTCGGAGCGCCCGTGGCGTCGCCTGCGCAGCCGGAGCAGCGCAGCAGCACCCAGATGTTCGGAGCGGTCGGAGCGCCCGTGGCGTCGCCTGCGCAGCCGGAGCAGCGCAGCAGCACGCAGATGTTCGGAGCGGTCGGAGCGCCCGTGACGCCGGCCGCGCAGCCGGAGCAGCGCAGCACCACCCAGATGTTCGGAGCGGTGAGGGCCCCGGCGGCCGCTCCGCCCGAGCAGCGGAGCAGCACCCAGATGTTTGGAGCGGTCGGTGCTCCCTCGGCTCCGCCAGAGCAGCGCAGCACCACCCAGATGTTCGGAGCAGTGAAGGCCCCGGCGGCCGCTCCGCCCGAGCAGCGCAGCAGCACCCAGATGTTCGGAGCCGTCGGTGCTCCCGCAGCTTCGCCCTCTTCGCCCGAGCAGCGAAGCACCACCCAGATGTTCGGAGCCGTCCCCCCGCCGGCTCAGCCGCGGAGCTCGACCGCGATGTTCGGAGCGGTCCAGGCGGGTGGCTCTTCTCCCTCGCTCCCAAAGATCACTTTCGGCGGCGAAGCTGTCAGCGCCCAGCAGCCCCCGGAGACGACCCAGGGCGATGTCCCCGCGGCGTTTCCGCTCTCCGATCCTCGCGACATCGATCCCGCGATGGCCTCCACCCAGCAGATGAAGGCCTCCGAGCTCACCAGGGCCATGGCGGCCTACCGTGCGGCGGAGGTCACCCGGCTACCCCCCGGAGGAGCCATGCCCCCCGGCGCGGAACCCCTTCAGTTGCAGGGCGCCCCCCGCTCCGGAATGACCGCCGAGCTCCAGCTGGGCGGCCAGCACCTGCCTCCCCGCCCGGGGATGACCGCCGAACTGCAGCTGGGCGGTCAGCATCTGCCTCCGCGTCCAGGGATGACTGCCGAAATCCAAACGGGCGGCCAGCACCTGCCTCCGCGTCCGGGAATGACTGCCGAAATCCAAATGGGCGGCCAGCACCTGCCTCCGCGTCCGGGGATGACTGCCGAACTCCAGACGGGCGGCCAGCACCTGCCTCCGCGTCCGGGGATGACTGCCGAACTCCAGACGGGCGGCCAGCACCTTCCGCCGCGTCCGGGGATGACTGCCGAGCTGCACCTGGATGCCCCCCGGGCCCGCCCCAGCTCTCCGGGGTATGCGCGGGTGGAGCTCCCCCCGGAGGTGCCAGAGGAGCTGGAGCAATGGGAGTCCTCCGCGACTGACTCCCCGGCGGCCCGCAAGAGCTCCCTCCCGTTGATCCTCGGTGTGCTCGGGGTGATCGCCCTGGCCGGGGTCGGCTACCTGCTCTTCGCCAACCGCGCCCCCTCGGTTCCTCCAGAGGCGGCGGCGGCCCGCGAAGCAGCGGTGGTCTTGCTGCGCCGGGACGATCCCGGCTCCCGGCGCCGATCGATCGAAGAGCTGCAGCGGGTGCTGGCCCGGCATCCGACGTATCTGGAGGCCCAGGCGGATCTGGTCTCCGCGCTGGCCATCCAGCTGGACGACACCCGGGCCCAGCAGGAGCGCGCCCTGGGCGAGGTTCGGGTCCTGGAGAAGGAGATCGAGCGGCTGACCAACGCCCAGGCCCCCAGCGACTGGCAGAACCGGGTCTACGTGCTGAGCGATGAGGTCGCGAAGCTGCGCAACGAAGGCCCGCAGCTCCAGGAGAGCGTCACCGCCTTCGATCGCCGCCTGCGCGAGGAACACGAGCGACTGGAGGCGGCGTTCGCCACTCGCAAGAAGCTGGACCCCTCGGAGGCCCGCATCCACCAGCGAGCCCTTGGACTCTACGGTTCGGTGATGCCCGCCGAGCAGACCCTTCCCGCGCTGCAGTCCTACGAAGCGACCGGCAGCACCGAGGGCTGGGGCAAGGTGGCCCTGGCGCAGTTCGTGCTCAACTCCCGCTCCTCCGACGACGTGGTCAACCGGGGGAGGGCCGCGATCGAAGAGCTGGTGGAGACGGACTCCTCCTTCATCCGGCCCTACGTGCTGGGCGCCCGCATCGCCATCCGTCAGGAACGGTACGAGGCCGCGGTGACCATGCTGGAGGCAGCGGTGGCGTTGAACCCCGAACACCAGACCGCCCAGGACCTCCTGGAGTGGGCGCTGGCCTCGCAGCGCGCCGCCGAGGCCGCTCCCTAGTCCAGTCCCCGACAGCTCCCCCGGCACGGCCGTTGCTACGGGTCCCGGTGTATCGTTTCACCGGGACGGGGAGGATGGGGATGGCTGAGGTTCTGTTTTGGTGTGGGGCATTGTTTCTCCTCCACACGTACTTTCTTTACCCACTGGTGTTGTTCGCGTGGGAAGGCATTCATCAGGTTCGGCTGAACGCCCGGGCCATCGGCTCGGGAGTGGAGAAGGCCAAGCCGCTGCCGCCGACACACCTGCCGAAGATCAGTCTGGTGGTGGCGGCCTACAACGAGGCCTCCTGCATCGGGCAGAAGATCCGCAACTCCCTGGCGCTGGACTACCCGGCGGAGAAGCTGGAGGTGCTGATCGGTTCGGACGGGTCCTCCGACGGCACCGACGAGATCATCTCCGGGGCGGGGGACAAGCGGGTGAAGCTCTCGCCCGGAGCGCGCGGAGGGAAGACCACCGTTCTCAACCGGTGCATCCCCAGCGCCAACGGAGACATCATCATCCTCTCCGACGCCAACACCCACATCGAACCGGACGCGATCAAGAAGCTGGTGCGGCACTTCGAGGATCCGGACGTGGGCGCGGTGTGCGGCAAGCTGCGGCTCTACAACCCGACCAAGAAGGACTTCGAGGAGAGCGCCTACTGGTCCTACGAGTCGCTGATCAAGCTGTACGAGGGCAAGCGCGGCGCGGTGCTGGGCGCCAACGGCGGGCTGTACGCCATCCGTCGCCGGCTCTTCACCCAGCTGCCGGCGTCCACCGTCTGTGACGACTTCGTGATCCCGATGCGGATCCTGGAGCACGGCTACAAGGTGATCTACGAGCCGGAGGCGGTGGCGCTGGAGGAGACCACCGAGGACTACGGCCAGGAGTTCGGTCGTCGGGCACGCATCGCCGCCGGCAACTTCCAGAGCCTGCGGCTGGTTCCGGGGCTGCTCAACCCCACCGCGGGGTTCCGGGCCTTCGCCTTCTGGTCCCACAAGGTCCTGCGCTGGTCGGCGCCGGCGCTGATGGCGCTGGTGCTGCTGGCCAACCTCTTCCTGCTGGACTCCACTTTCTACCGGCTGGTGCTCTCCGCGCAGATCCTCTTTTACGGGCTGGCCCTGGCAGGGAAGGCCCAGTTCTTCGAGGGCAAGCTGCGCAAGGCCTGTTCGGTGGCCTACTACTTCGTCACCATGAACGTGGCGCTGGCGGTCGGCTTCTGGCGGTTCCTGCGCAAGACCCAGCGCGCGGCGTGGGATCGCACCGCGCGCCCGGCGTAGCCGAACCAGCGCTGGTCAGAACCCGACGGGTCGCTCGCGAGGGCGGCCCGTCGACGTTTCGACCGGACTACTTCCCCGGGAACAACGTGGCGTACCCGGCGAACAGCTGCCCGGTCAGCGCCGCTTCCTTCGGTCCGCTGCCGGAGCGCAGGTAGTCGTTGAGCTTGCGGCCGGTGCCGCTCTCCACCCGCTGGTCGGGGGCGTTGAGGTTCATCCGGTACACCACCACCCCGCGCTTGACCCGGTGGATCACCCGGATGGTGCCGTCCCGATCCACGCCCTCCACCAGCCCGATGTGGGTCAGCCCGTCGTTCTGCCGCCCGTCGCGGTTCTGGTCGTAGGTCTCGCGGAAGAACACCAGGTCGCCGGCCACCGGCCAGCCGCCGGCGTAGACCCGGCCGTGCTCGCGGGCGAAGCGGTAGATGGCGGTCACCGCGTTGTCCTCCGGCTGGGCGGCGGCCATCAGGTTCACCCCCGCCTCTCCGTAGGCGGCCAGCACCAGCCCGGAGCAGTCCTGGGGGTAGTGCTTGTGTCCGACCTTCACCCGGTCCTCCCCGACCAGCGAGCGGGCCACTGCCAGCGCCTTGAGCCGCGCCTGCGGGGAGGCGGTCAGCGGAGAGTTGGTGGTGGGCTCCACCGGCAGCTCCCGCCGGATCCCCGCCGGCGCGAAGGGCCGCAGCCGTCCGTTGTGCAGCTCCGCCCGGCTGCCCAGGGGGACGCCGGTGGCGCACCCGACCAAGCCCAGGACCATCGCCAGCACGCAGGAACGGATCACCATGCACCACCCCTTGGAAGTGGGGAGAGCGTCCGCCCGGTCCGGGATGTAGTCAAAATTCCCACCCGGGCAAGTGGGCGCGGGCACACAACAATCGCGTGGTAGGTTCGCCCCGGATGCGCCGCCACCTCCTCCCGCTGGTCTTGTTGTGCGCCTGCACCGCCCACCGCCCCTCCCCGGAGGAGCGCGCCGAGCGGCTGCGGGCGGCGGCCAGCGCCGATCCCGGCTCCCAGCGCTCGGACGACGCGCAGGAGGATCTGGTGGAGCTGGAGTACCAGCAGGCCACCCGGCTCCACACGGTGCTCGCCTACAAGCGCTTCCTGGAGCTCCATCCCCGGGTCTCGCAGGCGGACGACGTCCGAGCCCGGCTGGAGGCGCTGCGCTTCAACGCCTCCCAGCAGCGGGGGACAGTCGCCGCCTGGACCCAGTTCCTGATCGAGCATCCCGACGGCGCCCATGCGGCTCAGGCCAAGGAGCTGCTGGCCCAGGCCCAGCTGACCGAGCTTCCGGGGATGAAGGACCCGGCGCAGCTGCGCCAGCTGGTCCTGAAGGAGGAGGGGACCGCCACCGGCGCCCAGGCCTCCCGGCAGTTGGATGACGCCGCCTTCGCCGAGGCCACCCGTCGGGGGGCGGCGGGGCTGTACGGTTACCTTCGCGAGTTCTCCGCCGGGTTCCACCGGGAGGAGGCCAAGACCCAGCTGCTGTCCCTCAAGCTGGACGCGCTGATCTTCTCCGGTCAGTTGATCGCCGCTCGCGAGGAGGCCGCCCGCAACCTCCCGCTGCTCCCGCGGCTGCCGGATCTGGAGGCACGGCTGGACCGCGGCGAGGCGGAGCTGGCCGCGCTGGGTAACCAGACCCTGGCCGTCCAGGCGGCGCTGCCCGGAAACTACCTGCGATCGGTGGAGGATCTGCGGCGGTCGCTGCAGGCCCCCGATCCGCTGGACCGCTGGCAGGCCGCGGAGGAGCTGGGGCAGCAGGTCAGCATCGACTCGCTGGATCCGTTGCTGGAGGCGGTGCGCAGCGCCCGCAACCCGCTGATCCGCCAGCGCGCCTTCGACTCGCTGGTGGGCGTCCTCTCCGCGATGCCTCCCCGGCTGGCCGACTACGAGGTGGCCCGCCGGCTGGAGTCCCTGGCCTCCCTGGGCGAGACCCCTCCGGTGTTGCTCTCCCGGGCGGTGTTGCTGGACGCGACCGGCAAGGTCCCGGAGGCGGCGGCCCTCTATCAGAAGGCGTTTGAACCCCACTCCCCGGACCCGCTGATCCTCCGCCGGTGGATCGGACTTCGCTGGGAGCAAAAGCAGCCCTTCTCCTCGGCGGTGGCCGCCCGTCAGCTGGCGGTGTGGGCCCAGGAGATCGCCCAGCTCAACGACCCCGCCGGTCCCGACTTCACCCCCCTGTGGTCCTCCCGGTCGCTGTGCGCGGCGGTGGAGCACGCCCAGGTCGCCGAGGAGGCGATCACCCGCGCTGCCCGCGAGGCGACCGAGTTTCCCGAGGACCTGGAGGCGTTCCGGGTGACCGCGGTGGACGCCCGCCGTCTGTCCCAGGCCCGCCTCTCCGACGCGGAGCAGGCGCTGCGCCGGGTGGATGCCAACGCCCTGCCCTGCGGGGATCGCCGGGTGACCGACCGGGTGGAGGAGGCGGTCGGGACCCGGGCCGCCGCGCTGGATCGGCTGCGTACCCAGGTGCCCAAGCTGGCCCCCACGCTGCTCCGCCTGGCCAGCGAGCGGGACCCCTCGCCGCAGATCCGGGCCAAGGCTTCCGGCCTGCTGGCCGCCCAGCCCCGCGGGTAGGGAACGGGAAAACTCCGCGTCCTGCGGGCGCTCGTGGTAGGTAGTCAGGGCTCCATGGCTGAGAAACCGCGCATCGTCGGGATCGATCTCGGGACGACGAACACCTGCGTGGCGTCCGTGCGCAATCGCATCCCCAAAGTGGTCCCCACCGATCGCGGCAATCTGATCCTGCCCTCGGTGGTGGCGCTGTCCACCAAGGGGGACCTGCTGGTGGGCGGGGTGGCCAAGGACCAGATGGTCACCAACCCCAAGAACACCATCTGGGGCGCCAAGCGGCTGATCGGCCGCAAGTTCGACTCACGGGTGGTGCAGGAGCTGAAGCACTACTACCCCTACGACATCGTCCCCGGTCCGGACGGCGAGGCGGCGGTGATGCTGGGGGGCAAGACGGTCACCCTCCCTCAGATCTCCAGCTACGTGCTGGCGCAGGTGAAGACCATCGCCGAGCAGTTCCTGGGCGGCCCGGTGGAGGCGGCGGTGATCTCCGTCCCCGCCTACTACAACGACAACCAGCGCCAGGCGGTGAAGGAGGCCGGGCGGCTGGCCGGCCTGGACGTGAAGCGGATCGTCAACGAGCCCACCGCGGCGGCGCTGGCCTACGGCTTCAACCGCGGCCTGGATCAGAAGATCCTGGTCTACGATCTGGGCGGAGGGACCTTCGACGTCTCGGTGCTCAGCCTGACCGGGAACGTGTTCGAGGTGCTGGCCACCGGCGGGGACACCTTCCTGGGCGGCGTGGACTTCGACAACCGGATCATCGACTACGTGCTGGAGACCTACCGCAAGGAGACCAAGGTCGACCTGTCGCAGAACACGGTGGCGATGCAGCGGATCAAGAACGGCGCCGAGTCCGCCAAGATCGATCTCACCCTGATCCCCAACGTGATGATCGAGCTGCCCTTCATCGAGGAGCGCAAGGGCAAGCCGATGGATCTGCGGATCCCGCTCACCCGCGAGCAGCTCAACGACCTGACCCTGGACCTGGTGGACCGCACCTTCCAGATCTGTGACCAGATCCTGGAACAGAAGGGCATCCCCCGCTCGGCGATCGACGAGGTGATCCTGGTCGGCGGACAGAGCCGGATGCCGCTGGTGCAGCAGCGGATCCAGCAGCACTTCGGCAAGCCGCCCCGCAAGGGAGTGCACCCGGACGAGGTGGTGGCGCTGGGCGCCGCGCTGCTGGCGGACTCCCTGGACAGCATCGACGCGGTGACCCTGCTGGACGCGCTGTCGATGCCGATCGGCTACGCGCTCCCCAACGGCCGGTTCCGCAAGATCGTGGACAAGAACTCCACCCTCCCGCTGGTGAAGAGCTTCCGGCTGCCCAACCCCAGCCAGCCCAACGCCCAGTTCATCGAGCTGGAGATCTTCCAGGGCGACAGCGAACACATCGTGGACAACGAGTACCTGGGCACCCTCAAGGTGCCCGCGTCCGCCGCCGGCCGGAAGATCGACTTCAAGCTCAACGAGGAGAGCCTGCTGCAGGTGATCGTGGACGACGCCAGCGGGCCCAAGCAGATCGCCCTGGCCACCCGCGACACCCCCGAGACCCTCAAGAAGGTCCTGGAGGAGGAGGCGCAGCGCCGGGAGGCCCAGCGTCAGCTGGGCGGGGAACCGACCGAGGCGGGAGGCCTGTTCTCCCGGTTCAAGAAGATGTGGGGCCGCTAGGCATGCCGCTGTTTCCGTCCAGGGAGTGGGCCGACGAGGCCGTCCGTTTGACCAACGCCGACCCGGAGGTCGCCTCCGCGGCCGACGACTGGGAGCACGACTTCGGGATCGTGATCGAGGCGGAGAAGGGCAAGCTGGAGAAGGACTTCACCCTCCACGTCGAGCCCCGGGGCGGGAAGATCGCCCGCTACAAGGTGCTGCGCGACAAGGACGAGCTGGAGGAGCTGGAGCCGGCCTACTACGCCCGCGCCCCCTACTCGGTGTGGAAGGCCCTGATGAAGGGCGAGCTGGACCCGGTGGAGGCGGTGCTCAAGCGGCGGATCCTGGTGGAAGGAGACCTGCAGCCGTTGATCGAGCGGGCCCGCTACAAGGGGATCGGCGACCGGGTGCTGGCCCAGATTCCCACTACCTTCGCCGACGAGCGCTGATATCTGACCCTCGCCGCCGGTCCACCGGCCGGCCTAGGGAAAAGGGGGCAGTCATGGGGCTGAGGAAGAATCTGAAGCAGAAGGCGTTGGACCTCTCGCAGAAGGCGATGGAGAGGCTGATGGCCGACGAGAAGCGGGCGATGAAGGTGGCCGAGGCCATTGGCAGCGTCCAGCGCGGCAAGCAGACCCTGGATCGCGGGCAGGAGCAGGTACTCAAAGCGCTGAACCTGGCCACCCAGTCGGACTTCAAGACTGTCGGCAAGCAGCTCTCTTCGCTCAAGCGCCGGCTGCGGGATCTGGAAGAGAAGTTGGATGCAAAGGGCGGTTGACAGTCAGCAATTGGTTTGGCAATTTGCGCCGCCTTCAACGGGTTGGGGCGCATAGCTCAGCGGTAGAGCACTGCCTTCACACGGCAGGGGTCGTAGGTTCAATCCCTACTGCGCCCACTGAAAAGACTGCGCCGGAGATCGAAAGGTCTCCGGCGCTTTTTCTTTGCCTGAAGGCCCCTGCGAAGGCGGGGGCGGGCGCGCGCGGCGGAGCGGGGCAGGTTAGGCTTGCAGCACCTCCGATGCTGTTCTCCTCGCCTCCCGTCCTCGTCGTCTCCCAGAGCACCGCCGCCCAGCGGCTGCTGTTCCTGCTGCTGGACAAGGCCGGCTACGGCGCGGTCACCGCCGGGGACGGGGACGACGCCCTGGAGCTGATGGCCAGCCGTTCGCCCTGCCTGGTGGTGGTGGACCTGCGGGAGAGCAACGAGGACATGATGTTCTTCGCGGCCCTGTTGCGGAAAAGGCATCCGGCCCTGCCTGCCCTGTTGCTGCACGTGGGGACGGCCAGGCTGCTGGCCGCTGGGCATGAGCGTCAGTTCCAGCTGGGGTCGGCCCACGATCCCGCGCACTTCCCCTCGGTGGAGGACCTGCAGCGGGCGGTCTCCATGGCGGTCGCCGAGCGGATGCTCAAGACCCTTCGCCCGGCAGTGGCGAAGGCCTGAGTCTAGAGTTAGTCTAATCACAGACATGCCCGCCCCCTCCCTCTCAGAGCGCCTGCGCGCGCACGACATCCAGCCCTCCGCCCAGCGGCTGGCGGTGGCGGACTATGTGCTGCGAACCCAGGATCATCCCTCCGCGGATGAGGTGTGGAGCCGGGTGAAGGGCAACGTGCCGATGCTGTCCCGGGCCACCGTCTACAACACCCTCAACCTGTTCGTGGACAAGGGGCTGCTCAAGGCTCTGGTTCTGTCCGAGGGCAAGGTGGTGTTCGACCCCAACGTGAACCCGCATCATCACTTCATCGACGACGACTCCGGGCAGATCCAGGACGTGCCCTGGGAGGCGGTCAAGGTGGGGCGGATCGAAGCCTTGCCCGGCTTGGACGTGCGCGAGTACCAGGTGGTGATGCGGGGCAAGCGGCAGTAGGTCTTTTTTTATGGCGCCGCATTTAGACGGCGTCTAAACATAGTCTGTGTCCAGCGGCTCGCTGGGCCCGCTTTTCCAACCAACCCCCAGCCGTATCCAAGGAGAGAAATCCCCATGCTGACCATTGGCGACCAGTTCCCCCAGTTCAAGCTCACCGCGGTGACCAGCCTCGAGAAGGGCAAGGAGTTCACCGAGATCTCCGAGAAGGACTTCTCCGGCAAGTGGAAGGTCGTCTTCTTCTGGCCGATGGACTTCACCTTCATCTGCCCCACCGAGATCGCCGAGTTCGGCAAGCGCAACAAGGACTTCGCCGACCGTGACGCGCAGGTGCTGGGCGGCAGCACCGACACCCACTTCGTGCACCTGGCGTGGCGCAACAACCACCCGGATCTGAAGAACCTCCCCTTCCCGATGCTGGCGGACACCAAGCGGGAGCTGACCTCCGCGCTGGGCATCCTCCACAAGCAGGACGGGGTGGCGCTGCGGGCGACCTTCATCGTCGACCCGGAGGGGATCATCCGCTGGGCCAGCGTCAACGACCTCAGCGTGGGCCGGAACGTGGACGAGGTGGTCCGCACCCTGGATGCGCTGCAGACCGACGAGCTGTGCCCGTGCAACTGGAAGAAGGGTGAAGACACCCTGAAGGCGGCGTAACCATGAGCGCGCTCGAGACGCTTCGCGGGGCCTTCCCCGACGCTGCCAAGGACATCTCGCTGAACCTCCAGTCGGTGCTGCAGGGCGGCGCGCTGAACCCCGCCCAGAAGTGGGGCGTCGCGATCGCGTCCGCCTACACGGCCCGGAACCCGGAGCTGACCGCGGCGGTCCTCTCCGACGCCGCCAGGGAGGTGGGGCCGGAGGTGATTGAAGACGCCAAGGCCGCCGCCGCCCTGATGGCGATGAACAACGTCTACTACCGGTTCCGCCACATCGTGGGGAAGGAGTCCTACGGCACCAAGCCGGCCCGGCTCCGGATGAACCGGCTGGTCAAGCCGGCCACCAACAAGGCCGACTTCGAGCTGTTCTCGCTGGCGGTCAGCGCGATCAACAACTGCGAGACGTGCGTGAAGTCGCACGAGCACGCGGTGCTGGAGGGTGGACTGACCGAGGAGCACGTGCACGACGCGGTCCGGGTGGCCGCCACCCTGCACGCCGCCGCGGTGGCGTTGGAGCTGCGCGATCCGGCGCCACTGTCGGCCAACGTGGCCTAGCCTCCTCCAATGGGTGGAACGGGGCGTCGGCGATGCACCGCCGGCGCCTTTTTCTTGTCCCGAGCCCTGGTTGATCGCCCGCTCTCCGGGCGGGACGCCGGGCGAAATTGCGAGCCGCGGTGCGACTCGCCAACTTGCACGACCGAACCGAAAGGAGCCGTCATCACGATGCTGATTCGAGACGTCATGTCCCGCCACGCCCGGACCATTGGGCCGGAGGAGTCGCTGCGCTCGGCGGCCGAGCTGATGCGGCTGAGCGACATCGGGTTTCTGCCGGTGGTGCACCATGGCCGTCTGGTGGGCGCGCTGACCGATCGGGATCTGGTGATCCGTGGCCTGGCAGAGGGGCTGGGCCCGGAGGTGAAGGTCGAAGAGGTGATGTCCGAGCAGGTGGTCTACGGCTTTGACGACGAGACGGTCACCGAGGGGCTGAGCCGGATGGAGGAGGAGGGCGTACGCCGGCTGCTGGTGCTGGGCCGCAAGATGGAGCTTTTGGGGGTGGTCAGCATCGACGATCTGGCGTCCGTCCCCGCCGCGGCTCCCCAGGTGGCGCAGACCCTGGCCCAGGTCAGCTGAACCCCCGCGCTTCGTCCATCTGCAGCGTTGCATGGCCCCCGGCGGACACCCTATGGTGCCGCCGCTTTTCGGCCCCGTAGCTCAGTTGGATAGAGCAACGGTTTCCTAAACCGTAGGTCGCCTGTTCGAGCCAGGCCGGGGTCACTGCTCTTGTCGCCCGCGAACCTTGAGGCCGTCCCCGCTGCGATCCTGCACGTGCTGCAGCGGCTGCAACAGGACGGCCACCAGGCGTACCTGGTCGGCGGCTGTGTGCGGGACATGCTTCGGGGGATGGCGCCCAAGGACTTCGATTTGGCGACCAGCGCGCTGCCCCAGCAGGTCCAGCGGCTGTTCCCCAAGGTGATCCCCACCGGGCTGCAGCACGGCACGGTGACCGTGATCCACCAGCGGCACGCGGTGGAGGTGACCACCTTCCGCACCGAGGGCGACTACCTGGATGGGCGGCGCCCCTCCACGGTCGAGTTCCGCACCGACATCCGCGACGATCTCTCGCGGCGGGACTTCACCATCAACGCCATGGCGCTCAACCCGCTGGCCGGGGGTGGGCTGGTGGATCCCTTTGGCGGGGAGCGGGATCTCTCCGACGGGATCTTGCGCTGCGTGGGCCAGGCCCACGATCGCTTCTCCGAAGATGGGCTGCGGGCCCTGCGCGCGGTCCGCTTCGCCACCGTGCTCCATTTCCAGATCCACCCCGACACCCTGGCGGCGATCCCGCCCACGCTGCCGGTGTTCCGGAAGGTCTCCCGGGAGCGGATCCGGGTGGAGTTGGAGAAGCTGCTGCTGGCCCGCCAGGCGCCCCTGGGACTGGAGCTGCTGCGCGCCACCGGCCTGCTGGGCGCGTTCCTGCCCGAGGCCGACTCGGAGGACTTTGCCGCCCGCGCGGAGGCGGCGGGGCGGGCGCCGGCGATCCTGGAGGTGCGGCTGGCGGCCTGGCTCACCTCGCTGTCCGGGGCCATGGTCAGGGAGCTGCTGCGCAAGCTGACCTTCCCCAACAAAGTGGCCGATCGGGTGGGGCTGCTGATCGAACAGCCGCTGCCTGCGATGGGAGCCGCGGACGTGGCGCTGCGCCGCTGGCTGTCGCGGATCGG
The DNA here is from genome assembly GCA_036675345.1 of Myxococcaceae bacterium. Taxonomy (GTDB): domain Bacteria; phylum Myxococcota; class Myxococcia; order Myxococcales; family Myxococcaceae; genus JALYOC01. Next base: position 270,955 of record JAKFFE010000017.1, on the reverse strand, counting down.
GCTGGAGGCGGCGGGGGAGGCCCTGCAGCTGGCGCTGGCCCAGGGAGTGGATCAGCCGGATCAGGTCAAGTCCCGAATCGAGGCCTTGATCGCCTCGCCACCGCCGATCAACCCACGCGAGTTGGCGCTGGATGGCGCGGCGATCATGCGGCTTTTGGGGGTCGGACCGTCCCGGATCATCGGCGACGCCACCCGCTTCCTGATGGACCAGGTGATCGAGGATCCGACCCGCAACTCCGCGTCCGATCTCGAAGAAATTTTGCTTGCCTGGCAGGCGCGTCAGAGGGGGTAAAAGTTATCCACAGGTTTTTCCACAGGCTGTCCCACACCGACGGCCGCCGGAGCGCCTCCAGAAACCCGACTTTCGGGCCGGAATTGGAAAGCCTTCATGATTCCGAAGGCTTAGGTACCCTCAGGAGAACCCTGAGCTGTGTTGTCCTGCGGACTTAGAGCGACCCCCCGGGCTGTTGGCGGGTGTGGAGAAGCTGTGTAGAGAGGGAACGATGCGAGTCGTGGTGGCCATGAGCGGAGGGGTGGATTCGTCCGCCGCGGCAGCCCTGCTGAAGGAGCAGGGCCATGAGGTGATCGGCATCACCTTGAGGGTCTGGAGCTATGAGGGCGCCGCCCAGTGCGGCAGCTGCTGCAGCCCGGACGACATCGACGATGCGCGCGCGGTGGCCCAGGCGCTGGGCATCCCCCATTACGTGGCCAACGTGGAGGAGCTGTTCAAGGACCGGGTGATCACCCCGTTCGTGAACAGCTACCTGGGCGGCAAGACCCCCATCCCCTGCGTGGCCTGCAATCAGGACGTGAAGTTCGACTTCCTGCTCAAGCGGGCGCGTTCCCTGGGGGCCAAGCTGGCCACCGGGCACTACGCGCGGGTGGAGGAGCAGGAGGGCCGGTACCTGCTGCGGCGCGGGGCGGATGCCGCCAAGGACCAGAGCTACTTTCTGTACATGCTGGGTCAGGACACGTTGAAGGACGTGCTGTTCCCGATCGGCCACCTGCCCAAGGCCGAGGTGCGGGCGATCGCCGAGCGGCACCGGCTGCCCACCACCCACAAGCCGGAGAGCATGGAGATCTGCTTCGTGCCGGACGGGGACTACGCGCGCTTCGTGGAGAAGGTCGCCGGTCCGCAGCCGAAGGGAGAGATCGTGGACACCGGGGGCCAGGTGCTGGGCAGCCACCCGGGGGTGCACCACTTCACGGTCGGCCAGCGCAAGGGGCTGGGCGTCTCCTTCCCGCTGCCGCTGTACGTGCAGCGGATCGAGGCGGACACCCACCGGGTGGTGGTGGGCACCGACGGGGCCACCGAGCGCAAGAGCTTCCACGTGGTGCGCCCGTTCTGGGTGGACCACGCGCCGGGCAAGGGAGAGGCGGTCAGCGTCCGGATCCGCCACCGCCACGCCGGAGCCAGGGGCCGGGTGGAGCTGGCCCCGGACGGCAAGGCCACCGTGCACCTGGAAGAGCCGGCGCGGGCGATCACCCCCGGTCAGGCGGCGGTGTTCTATGACGGGGATCGGGTGCTGGGCGGCGGCTACATCGCCTGACCGGCCCGACCACGCGGCTTGAGGCACGTCAAGGCAGCGCGCAGCTTGGGTGGAGGATTTCTCTCTGTCTGACCCCTGTTGTGCAACGGGTCCCTTTCTGTAATGTCGGCCGGTCTCACGAGGTGGAAATGGATCGGCGCGCGACCTGGGTGTTGGGGATTGTTTTTGGCGGGCTGTTCCTCTGCCTCTTCGGATTTCTGGCCCTCATCTTCATGGCAGTGCAGGGCGGTGGCTCGCGCTCGGGCGCTTCCCTGGGCGTGGGGGACCGGGTGGGGGTGATCGAGGTGGTGGGGCCGATCATGGACTCCCGCCAGTTCCTGGACGACCTCAAGGCCTTCGAGGAGGCCGATCACATCAAGGCGATCGTGATTCGCGTCGACTCTCCCGGCGGTGGGGTGGCTCCCTCGCAGGAGATGTACGAGGCGATCAAACGGGCCCGGCAGACCAAGAAGATCTACTCCTCGATGGGCAGCCTGGCCGCGTCCGGCGGCTACTACATCGCCGCGGCCACCGAGAAGATCTACGCCAACCCGGGAACGATGACCGGCTCGATCGGGGTGATCATGCAGCAGCCGAACGTGGAGGGCCTGCTGCGCTGGGCGGGGGTGTCGATGAACACCATCACCGCCGGCAAGCTGAAGGACTCCGGCAGCCCGTTCCGGGCAATGACCGTCGATGAGCGATCCTATCTGGAGTCGATGCTCAAGGACGTGCATGAGCAGTTCATCGCCGCGGTGGCCAACGGGCGGGGCCTGGAGGTGGAGGCTGTCCGCCCCCACGCCGACGGTCGGGTGTTCACCGGCCGGCAGGCCAAGGACATGAAGCTGGTGGACGAGCTGGGCGGGCTGCAGGACGCGGTCACCGAGCTGGGGCGCAGCGCCGGGATCAAGGGCACGCCGGAGGTGGAGTATCCGGCGCGCAAGCGCAAGTTCCTGGAGGAGCTGCTGGGCGAGGAGGCCAACGCGCTGATGGGTGGCGCGGCCCGGGCCCTGGGCCGGCTGGAAGGTCCGTCGCTGGAGTACCGGATTCCGCTTTCGTCGCCGTAGACCCTAGGGGGGGAGCATGACGAAGAGCCAATTGATCGAACGGATCGCGGAGCAGTTGCCGGCGATTCCCAGGCAGAAGGTGGAGGCGATCGTCAACGCCGCCTTCGACGCCATGTCCCTGGCCATGGAGCGCGGAGAGCGGATCGAGATCCGCGGCTTTGGCAGCTTCGCGGTCAAGACCCGACCGGCGCGGGAGGGCCGCAACCCCAAGACCGGGGAGAAGGTGGTGGTGCCGCCCCGGCGCTCGCTGACCTTCACCGTGGGCAAGGAGCTGCGGGACCGGCTGAACCCGGACAGCCCGCCCAGCTCGCGCCCGGTCCAGGAGCCGGAGCCGGAGCGGGTCCCGGTTTCGATCGCGCCGGCGCCCGCTCCCTCCCCGGATCACGGCTCTCAACCGCTGGCGGCGTCCGGTCCGGGCGGGCCGCGCTACACCCTCAACTAGATGGAACAGCCACTGTGGGCCCCGTGGAGGATGGAGCTGATCGGCGCGGAGAAGCCGAAGGGCTGCATCTTCTGTGTGTTCCCGGCCGAAGCGGGAGCGGAGGCGGATCAGCGGAACCTGATCGTGGCCCGCACCGCCCACAGCTTCGTGATCCTCAACCGCTTCCCCTACAACAGTGGCCACGTGATGGTGATCCCCCGTCGGCACACCGGGGAGCTGACCTCGCTGCCGGAGGAGGAGTTCCTGGACCTGCACCGGCTGCTCCAGCGCACGGTGCGGGTGGTCCAGTCGGCCTACCAACCGCAGGGCTTCAACGTGGGGATGAACCTGGGCGAGGTGGCGGGCGCGGGGATCGCCGCCCACCTGCACTACCACGTGGTCCCCCGCTGGGGCGGAGACACCAACTTCATGCCGGTGCTGGGCAACACCAAGGTGATCATCGAACACCTCACCGCCGCGCAGGAGAAGCTCAAGGCCGGCTTCGACCGGACGCCCTGAGCCCTTCGCACCCGTGATGGAGTGGGCCCCGCTGGCGCTGGTCTCGGTGTTGGGCGTCACCGCGGTGGTGGCGCTGGTGGCCTTGGTGATGACCCTCTCCCGCAAGGGCCGGTCGGAGACCGCCGCCCGGGCGTATCTGCTGGGCGTCAACTACGTGCTCTCCGGGGATCCGGACGCCGCGATCGCCGAACTCTCCCGGGTGGCCCAGCTGAACACCCAGACCCTGGAGACCTACTTCGCCCTCGGGGCGCTGTTCCGGCGCAAGGGCGAGCTGGATCGGGCGCTGCGGCTGCACCAGAACATGCTGCTTCGGCCGGGGCTGGCCCCGGAGGTGCGGAGGCGGGCGCAGCTGGCGCTGGCCCAGGACTACCGCCGCGGCGGGCTCTCCGGGCGCGCCGCCGAGGTGCTGGACAAGCTGCTGGAGGAGTCTCCCGGCCACCCCGAGGGGCTGATCGAGCTTCGTCGGATCCGCGAGGAGACCGGGGAGTGGGAGGAGGCCGCCCGGCTTCAGCACCAGCTGCTGGAACGCGATCCCGAGGAGGGCCGGAGGGTCCTGGCCCACCACCTCTCGGCGCTGGCCCGCTCTCAGCGCCAGGACGCGCCGAAGGAGGCCCTGGCCCTGGCCGTCCGCGCGGTGGAGCTGTGGCCGCGCTCGGCGGATGCGCAGCTGACCCTGGGTGAGCTGCGGGTGGAGCAGGGCGCGCGGGAGACGGGCGCCGATGCGCTGGTGGAGGCGGTGCGGCTGGAGCCGGAGCTGGCGGTGACCCACTTTGGGCTGCTGTGCCAGGCGATGGGGGCCGGCCGGCTGGAGTCCGCGCTGCGGGGGCTGCTGGGGGAGGGCGGGGCACGGGGGGGGCCGTACGAGCTGGCGGTGGCTCTGTGTCAGGCCAAGGCCGGGCAGGTGGAGGCCGCGGTGGCCCGGCTCAAGCAGTTGGTGGATCAGCGTCCGCGCTTCTGGGAGGCCCGCAAGGAGCTGGGGGTGCTGCTGCTGGCCCTGGACCGCAGCGAAGAGGTCCGCGCCGACTACGAGGAGATCCTGGGCACCCTGGGCCAGGCCCCGCTGGGCTTCGTCTGCCGGGCCTGCGGACAGAAGCAGCCGCAGCTGGCGCACCGCTGTCCGTCGTGTGGCGAATGGGACACGGTCGCTCGGGAGGACGGCGAGGGGCCGCGAATTTGACCGAGGATCCCCCGGAGCGTACGGTCAGATTTAGCCGCTACAGGCCGCAACAAGCGGCGCAGCCGGCGGAGCAAACGACACCATGAGGGACGCACACCGGATGAAGGAGAAGCTGGACCTCTCTTTGGACAACCGTCAGATCGTCAGCCTGCTGGTGGCGGTGATCGTGGTGATGGGCGCGGTGTTCGTGCTGGGCGTGGTGGTGGGCAAGAAGCTCTCCGAGTCCGGCCGCACCGAGAACGCCACCGACATCCTGGCCGCCCTGGACCTGAAGAAGGAGGCGATGGAGAAGGCGGAGTCCCAGCCGGTGCTCACCTTCCAGCGCGACCTCACCGAGCCCACCGCCAACCAGCCCGAGGTCCGGGTGGTCACCCTGGCCCCGCCCAAGCCGGTGGTTGCGCCCGAGCCGAAGGTCGAGCCCAAGCCGGTCGCCGAGGAGAAGCCGGTCGCCGAGGAGAAGCCGGTGCTGGCCGCGGCCCCCGCCCCGAAGGTGGAGACCGTCACCGCCTCGACCCGCGAGCCCACCGGGAAGGTCACCGTGGCCGCGGTCCCCACCCGCACCAGCACCACTTCGCTCAGCGAGGCCTTCGCCCGCGGCGCGCAGAAGCCGCAGGCGGCCGTGCCGTCCTCGGGCAACTTCACCCTCCAGCTGTCCGCCGCCCAGTCCCGGGTGGAGGCGGACAAGTTTGCCTCCACGCTCAAGTCCAAGGGCTACGCGCCCTACATCGTGACCGCCGAGGTCCCGGGCAAGGGGACCTGGTACCGGGTCCGCCTGGGCCGGTTCCCGTCCAAGGACGCCGCGCAGCGCTACCTGACCGACTTCCGCCGCGAGACCCAGCTGGACGCCTTCGTGGCCTCCGCGCAGTAGTCCCAGGGGGAGGCCGCTGCGGATTGCCGGTGACCCGCGGTCTCCCGGTGGCGTCGGTGGTCACCGGGTCCCGGGATGCCTGGCTAGGCGCCGGCTAATCGGTGACCGGGCTCAGCGTTCCGTCTCCGGCCTGATCGACGAAGCGGCGGGCCACCGCGCCCTTCTCCCACTCCTCGCGGTAGTCCACCCGGCCGTCGCCGTTGCGGTCCAACTCCACCCGCACGATCTCCTCGTCGGCACCGTAGACCACCCGGGTCTCGCGCCGGCCGTCGCCGTCCTCGTCGCGTTCGGAGGTCTCCAGCCGGCCTTCACGGTAATGGCTGATCGAGTCCGGCTGCCCATCGAAATCGGCGTCGTAAGACTCCAGCGTCAACACCCCGGCCGCGTCGTACTCCTTGCGCAGATCGGCCTGGCCGTCGGCGTTCAGGTCCAGCTCCTTGCGGACGATCCGGCTGGCGTCGGCCGCGGCGGCGTACACCCACACCTCGATCCGGCCGTCCTGATCCAGGTCGTAGGTCGTCACCTGTTCGGAGCCGTCGGGACGGGTGGGAGAGGGAAGGGGCCCGACGGTCTGCGGCACCGGCGACTGGGGCAGGTCTGGATCGATCGGAGCTCGCTTCGGACAGCCCGCGATCCAGGCCGACAGCACAAGAATGCCAATAAAGTCGCGTTTTTGACGACGCACGTAGGTCGACATATTTTCACGTACTGTCATGGCCAGGAAGAAGATCAGCACCACCATCTACATTACGCCCGAGCAGAACGAGGCGTTGAAGCTGCTCAACCACAAGACCAAGGTGCCGGTCGCCGAGTACATCCGCCAGGGGATCGATCTCGTCCTCGAGCGGTACAAGGGCCTGCTGCCTGGACAGGTGACCTTCGACGATCTGTAGGTTATGAGCGCCCGCATCATGGCGGGTACTTTTGAAGGCAAGCGCGTCGTCGTCCTCGGCGGCGCGGGATTTTTGGGGTCACACCTGATCGATCGCGTGCTGGCGGATGGTGCCGCAGCCGCCGTCGCGGTGGACAGCCTGCTCACCGGCAGCGAGCGCAACATCGTTGAGTTGAAGAAGAACCCCCGGTTCTCCTTTCTCAAGCAGGACATCACCGAGGGGCTTCAGGTCGAAGGCAAGGTGGACTTCGTCTTCAACATGGCCTCCCCGGCCTCCCCGATCGACTACCTGCAGATCCCGCTGGAGACCCTGCGGGTGGGTTCGATTGGCACCGAGAACGGGTTGAAGCTGGCCCGGGCCAACAAGGCGGTCTTCCTGCAGGCCTCCACCTCCGAGGTGTACGGCGATCCCACGGTGCATCCGCAGACCGAGGAGTACTGGGGGAACGTGAACCCGATCGGCCCCCGCTCGGTGTACGACGAGGCCAAGCGCTACGGAGAGGCGATCACCTGCGCCTACAACCGCAAGCTGGGGGTGGACACCCGCATCGTCCGGATCTTCAACACCTACGGCCCGCGGATGCGGCTGGAGGATGGGCGGGTGGTGCCGGCCTTCGTGGGACAGGCGCTGCGGGGCAAGGACCTGACCATCTTCGGCGACGGCAAGCAGACCCGGTCCTTCTGCTACGCCAGTGACCTGATCGACGGGATCTGCCGCCTGGCCCTCTACGACGGCCCGGAGGAAGAACGCTGGAGGCCGGTGAACATCGGCAACCCGCGAGAGATGACCATCCTGGAGTTCGCGGACGCGATCCGCTCGGCGCTGAACATGAAGGTGGGGCTGACCTACAAGCCCTATCCCCAGGATGATCCCAAGCAGCGCAAGCCGGACATCACCCGGGCCAAGGCGCTTTTGGGCTGGGAGCCCCGGGTCTCGCTGGAAAAGGGTCTCCAGGAGACCATTCGCTACTTCCAGAGCATTGCCTAGGGATCCATCCGTCCCTAGCTTGCCTGCGCATTCCACACAGGAGTCTCAACGTGAAGGTTCTGGTTACCGGCGGAGCAGGGTTCATCGGATCGCATGTGTGCGATCAGTTCGTGAACGACGGGCATGAGGTGATCGCCCTGGACAACCTCTCCTCCGGCAAGAAGGAGAACCTGCATTCCAAGGTCCGCCTGGCGGAGCTGGACATCCGCTCGCCGGAGGCGGCCAAGCTGATCCTGGCCGAGAAGCCGCAGGTGATCTGCCACCTGGCCGCGCAGATGGACGTGCGCCGCTCGGTGGAGGATCCGCGCTTCGACGCGGAGGCCAACATCCTGGGGATGCTGAACCTGCTGGAGGCCGCCCGGCAGGTGCCGCTCAAGAAGTTCATCTTCAGCTCTACCGGTGGGGCGATCTACGGCGAGCAGGACGAGTTCCCCGCCAAGGAGAACCACGCCACCCGGCCGGTCTCCCCGTATGGGGTGTCCAAGGCCTCCGGCGAGCTGTACCTGGGCTACTACCGGGCACAGTACAAGCTGCCCTACGTGGCGCTGCGGTACGCGAACGTCTACGGCCCGCGGCAGAACCCTCACGGCGAGGCTGGGGTGGTGGCGATCTTCAGCCAGCGGTTGGTGAGCGGGAAGCCCTGCACCATCTTCGGTACCGGCAAGCAGAGCCGCGACTTCGTCTTCGGGCCGGAGGTGGCCCGCGCCAACTTCCTGGCGGCGATGAACGACTACGTCGGCCCGGCCAACATCGGCACCGGGGTGGAGACCGACATCAACCGCCTCTACGAGCTGCTGGCCAAGGCCGCCGGCTCCACCGCGCCGGTCACCCACGCCGAGGGCAAGCCGGGCGAGCAGCTGCGCTCCTGCATCGACAACTCGCTGGCCAGGAAGGTCCTGGGCTGGGAGCCGAAGGTCGGCGTGGAAGAGGGTCTGCGCCAGACGATCGAGTTCTTCCGGGAGAAGGCGAAGCACTAAACAAGAGCCGGGCCACCCCGGCTTGCTGAGAGCCGCACCCGAGACGCCGCGCCTGAGACCCAGGTGCGGCGTCTCTGCGTTGCGGGCGCCACTGCGCGAGGGGCTGCCCCGGGAGGCGGGCCTGTCCCCCGAGAGCAGCGCCGCGGCGTCGGCGAAGGCGCGGGCGGGTGGAGCGGCTCCCCCCTCAGCAGCAATCGCCAAGCCCGGTACGCATCGATCCCAGGTCTCGACTGTGCAGTGGGGGTCGATCTTTGGGCGGGGAGGTTGGCAGGGAGGTCGGCCTGCTTACCTTGTCGCGTCCGGAGGGGTAGATGGCCGATGGGATGCTTCGGGTCGCGCACGTCCTGCACGGCCTGATGATGGGAGGACTCGAGCAGGTGGTGGTCCGTCTGTGCGAGACGGGCCGGGCGTTCGGCATTGAACCCCACGTGATCGCGTTTGGGACCGACGGCGTCGTTCGGGAGGTCCTGCGGGACAAGCAGATCCCCACCACCCACCTGCCGGGGCGGGGGATGTCCCTGTCCACGATCTCCGGCATCGCCCGGGTGTTGCGCGATCAGCAGATCGACGTGGTCCACGCGCACGACCACGGCCCCTGGCTCAACTCGGTGGCCGCCCGGGCGTTGGCGCCGGGGGTGAAGACCGCGGTGACCTTCCATCAGATCACCACGCCCAGGGGGCTGCAACGGGGCGCGGCGGTGGGGGCGGCGCTGGTGACCGACGCGCTGGTGGCGTGCGGCGACCAGGTCCTCTCCTGTGTGCGGGACTGGGCGCCAGCCTCGGCGAGGATCGAGCTGATCGGCAACGGGGTCCCGATCGGCGTCGAACCCTCGTCCGCGGATCGCCTGCGGGCGCGGGTCCGGATGGGCGTCCCCCCTGAGGCGAAGGTGGTCGGCTACCTGGGCCGGCTGCATCCGGAGAAGGGCGTGGACCTGCTGGTGGACGCCTTCTGCCGGGACCTCGCCGGTCGGGAGGAGGTGCACCTGGTGCTGATTGGCAAGGGCCCGCAAGAGCCCCAGCTGCGGCTCAGGGCGGAGGGCGACGGCCGGGTCCACTTCCTGGGCGAGGTGGTGGACGCGACCTCGCTGCTGGCCGGGATGGACGTCTACGTCCAGCCCTCCCGCCGGGAGGGCCGGTCGTTGGCGATGCTGGAGGCGATGGCCGCCGCGCTGCCCACCGTGGCCCAGGGCCTGCCGGCGATGCGGGAGATCCACCTCCACCAGCAGACCGCGCTGCTGGTGCCGCCGAGCGAACAGCCCGAGCTGGCCGCGGCGATCTTGCGGCTGCTGGACGACCCGGAGCTCCGCACCCGGATGGGCCGCCACGCCCGCGCGCACTCCCAGCAGTTCTCGGTGTCGGCCATGGTCCAGAGCTACGCGGCGCTGTACCGCTCGCTGCGAGGCGAGTCGCCGCCGCTGGGCGCGATCGGAGCGTTCAAGTGATCCGGGTCCTCCACCTCCGCTCCAGCTGTGGGCTGTACGGCGCCGACCGGGCCTTGCTGGAGCTGGCGGGCGCCACCCGGCTGCCGCTGGAGCCGGTGATCGGCAGCATCGTCCGGGGTGAGCAGGACGAGCTGGGCGAGGAGGCCGCACGCCGCGGTCTTCCCCACTGGCGGATCCAGAGCGACGGAAAGGCGGACCTGGCCGCGGCCGCCGCGCTGGGGAGGCGCCTGGCGGAGGAGGACATCGCCGTCATCCACGCCCATGACTACAAGAGCCTGGCCCTGGGGCTGCTGGCCGCCCGGCGGTCCCGGGTGCCGGTGGTGGCCACCTTCCACGGGGACACCGCGGCCACCCCGGCGCTGATCGCCTACGAGGCGCTGGCCCGGGGGCTGGGGAACTTCACCCAGGCCGTCGCGGCGGTGTCCGCGCCGCTGGCCCGGAAGCTGTCCCGGTGGATCCGCACCGCCCCGGTCCACCACATCCCCAATGGGATCCCGCTGAGCCAGCCCTGCTCCGACGCAGAGCGGGCAGCTGCCCGTTCCGAGCTAGGCGTTGCTGCCGACGCCAAGGTGGTGGCGATCGTCGGGCGGCTCTCGGTGGAGAAGGGGCACGCGACGCTGATCGATGCCGTGCGCCGGCTGTCTCCGCGGCCGATCCTGCTGGCAGCGGGCGACGGTGCGCTCCGGGCCGAATTGCAGGAACGGGCGCAGGGCCTGGACGTCCGCTGGCTGGGCTTCGTGGGGAAGACCCGGAGCGTGTACGCCGCGGCGGACGTGATCGCGATGCCCTCGCTCACCGAAGGGGTGCCGCTGGTGGCGCTGGAGGCGATGGCCGCCGGCCGTCCGCTGGTGGCGAGCCGGGTGGGGGAGCTGCCCACCATGTTGCGGGATGGCGCCGGGCTGCTGGTCGCGCCCTCGGACGTGGAGGGATTGGCGGCCGCGCTGGAGCTTGGGCTGCGGGGTGGGGACCCCCTCGCGGCGCTGACCCAGAAGGCACTTCAAACGGTGCGCCGCGACTACGCCCTGGAGTCCATGGCGGAGCGCTACGCCGACTTGCTCTACGCGCCGGCCCTGACCCGGGCTGGACGGACGTTCGCAGTTCAGACAGCGAAGGATGGTCGATGAAGGTCTCGGTGGTGGTGCCGCTGTACAACAAGGCTCCCTGGGTGCGCCGGTCGCTGGATTCGATCGCCGCCCAGACGTTCTCCGACTTCGAAGTGATCGTGGTGGACGACGGCTCCACCGACGGAAGCGGAGAGGTGGTCGCCGACTACCCCGATCCCCGCTTCCGCCTGGTGCGCCAGGCCAACGCCGGTCCGGGAGCGGCGCGCAACCGCGGGATCGCCGAGGCCCGCGGTGAGTTCGTCGCCTTTTTGGACGCGGACGATGAGTGGCTGCCCCGCTTCCTGGAGCGGAACCTGGCGGCGCTGGAGGCGGCCGGTCCCCGGGTGGCGGTGGCCGTCTGCGGCTACTTCGAATATCCGTCCGGGATCTCCCGCGATCGTCAATGGCGTCGGCGGGGAATCCGCGATGGCGTGCTCGAGGTGGGCCCGCAGCTGTCCCCGCTGCAACTGGTGCATGCGCTGGCGTACATGAATCCCTGGGCCACCGTGGCCCGCCGGCAGGTCCTGGAGAAGCACGGAGGCTTCTTCTCCCGCACCCGCTGTCTCTACGGCGAGGATGCCTTCCTGTGGCTCAAGGTGCTGCTCAATGAGCAGGTCCTGTTCCGCACCGAGCCGCTGGTCCGCTTCCACACCGAGGCCAGCGCGCTGTCCAAGAACCTCAAGGGTGCCCGTCCGGTCGAACCCTTCCTGCAGCATCCGGAGGAGCTGGAGGCCTGCTGCCCCGGAAAGCTGAGGCCGCTGCTGCGCCAGGTACTGGCGATCCGCGCCTCCAAGACTGCCTGCATGCTGTCCTACTGGGGGCGGTGGGAGGAGGCGGCGGCGATCCTGGAACGCTTCGGGGCCGACCGCTCGCTGCTCCAACCCTGGGCCGCGGTTGCCAGGTTCGCCTCCACCCCGGTGGGGGCGGTCCTCGGCAAGGCCTTCCGGGCCGCCCTGCGTGAGGCGGTCGTTGCGACTCCAACCGCCGGGGTCGGGGTGGGCCTGCCCCGCCTGAGGGTGGCCGGCGTGGAGGCGGAGGGACTGGGGCCCACCGGTTGGAAGCAGGCGGGCGCGTCGGATCAACCGCCCCCTCAGGAAGCGGAGCGTCTCCGGAAGCAGGCGTAGGCTCCCCCAGGGGCAACTGGCGTCCGACCGGGGGCTTGCGGCGGGAGGGGTCCGGTCCCGGCCACCGACCCTCGCCCCTGTAGCTTTCGCCCCTCCCAGGTGCTACTTCGCGCGCCGAAATGCCCGCTGATAACGCGCACATCCGCAACTTCTCGATCATCGCCCACATCGACCACGGCAAGTCGACCCTTGCCGACCGCCTGTTGGAGAAGACCGGCACGGTCAGCAACCGCGAGAAGCAGGATCAGTTCCTGGACAACATGGAGCTGGAGCGCGAGCGCGGGATCACCATCAAGGCCCAGACGGTCCGGATGAACTTCACGGCCAAGGACGGCAAGACCTACGTCCTGAACCTGATCGACACCCCCGGACACGTGGACTTCGCCTACGAGGTCTCCCGCTCGCTGGCCGCCTGCGAGGGCGCCTTGCTGGTGGTGGACGCCACCCAGGGGGTGGAGGCGCAGACCCTGGCCAACGTCTACATGGCGCTGGATCACGAGCTGTCGATCATCCCGGTGATCAACAAGATCGACCTCCCCTCGGCGGACGTGGACCGGACCCGGGCGGAGATCGAGGACGTGATCGGGATCGAGGCCTCCGGCGCGGTGCCCGCCTCCGCCAAGGAGGGGATCGGCGTGCTGGAGATCCTCCAGGCGGTGGTGGACCAGATCCCCCCGCCCAAGGGCGATCCGGCCGCGCCGCTCAAGGCGCTGGTGTTCGACAGCTGGTACGACAGCTACCGCGGGGTGGTGATGCTGGTCCGGGTGCTGGAAGGCACCGTCGCGGTGAAGCAGAAGATCCAGCTGTGGCACAACAACAAGGAGTTCGAGGTCCAGGAGCTGGGGGTGATGACTCCCAAGGCCCGGCCGGTGAAGTCGCTGATGGCCGGCGAGGTGGGCCTGTTGGTGGCCAACATCAAGGACATCTCCGACGCCAAGGTCGGGGACACCCTCACCGAGCTGACCCGCCGCACCGACGCGCCGTTCCCCGGGTTCAAGGAAGTCAAGCCGATGGTGTTCTCCGGCATCTTCCCGATCGACTCCGAGCAGTACGAGAACCTGCGCGACGCGCTGGCCAAGCTCTCCTTGAACGACTCCGCCTTCACCTACGAGCCGGAGAGCTCCACCGCGCTGGGGTTCGGCTACCGCTGCGGCTACCTGGGTCTGCTGCACATGGAGATCGTCCAGGAGCGGCTGGAGCGGGAGTACAACCTCTCGCTGATCACCACCGCGCCCTCGGTGGTGTACCGGATCACCACCCAGCAGGATCAGATCCTGCTGATCGACAACCCGGCGCAGCTGCCCGCGGTCCAGCACATCAAGCTGCTGGAAGAGCCGATCCTGACCGTGAACATCCACGTCCCCAACGACTTTTTGGGGCAGGTGCTCAAGCTGTGTCAGGACCGCCGCGGGGTGCAGAAGGATCTCAAGTACCTGGGCACCTCCGGCAAGCGGGTGCAGGTCACCTACGAGATGCCCCTGGCGGAGGTGGTGTTCGACTTCTTCGATCGCCTCAAGTCGGTGACCCGCGGGTACGCCTCGCTGGACTACGAGCTCAAGGGCTACCAGGAGGCGGACCTGGTGAAGCTGGATCTGCTGATCAACGGCGAGCCGCTGGACGCGCTGGCGATCATCGTCCACCGCGATCGCGCCTACCAGCGCGGCCGCGAGGTGGCCGAGCGGCTCAAGGCGGTGATCCCCAAGCAGATGTTCGAGGTGGCGATCCAGGCCGCGATCGGCGCCAAGGTGATCGCCCGCGAGACCGTCTCCGCGATGCGCAAGAACGTGCTCGCCAAGTGCTACGGCGGCGACATCAGCCGCAAGCGCAAGCTCCTGGAGAAGCAGAAGGAGGGAAAGAAGCGCATGAAGCAGGTGGGCAGCGTGGAGATCCCCCAGGAGGCCTTCCTCGCCGTCCTCAAGACGGAGGAGTAGGTGAGCGCCAAGCCCCAGTCCCTGTTGCAGCAGCTGGCCGCGACCCGGGCCGCCTCTCCCCAGCTGTCCGCGGCCCACGCCAAGGTGGCGTGGAGGGAGCGCGCCACCAGCCTCTGGTCGCCCTTGCTGGTGTTCGCCATCGCCCTGGCCCCCTACATCCTGCTGGTGGAGCTGGCCCCCTCCACCGCGTCGTGGGCCCAGCCGACGATCAAGGGCTTTGGCCTGCTGATGGTGCTGTGGTTCCTGGCCGCGCTGGTCTACCGGCTGGCGGTGGCCCCGGCCCGCAAGCTGCGACGGCTGCGGGTGGAGACCGGCGAGATGCTGGGCCAGATGGACCGGGAGCTGCGGCGCAAGAGCCCGGACGAGAGCACCCGGCTGAAGATCTTCACCCTGGCCTCCGGGCTGGAGGCCGCCCGGCTGCAGGATGATCCGGAGGCGGTGGAGGGCGCGCTGACCAAGCTCACCGCCGCCGCGGACAAGGCGCTGCCCAACTGGCGCAAGCGTGGCACGGTGGAGGGGGTGAAGGGGCTGTTCTGGACGCTGCTGGCGGTCCTGGCCCTGCGGACCCTGTTCGTGGAGCCGTACCGGATCCCCACCGGATCGATGCTGCCCACCCTGAACCTGGGCGACCACGTGATCGTCAACCGCTTCATCTACGGGGTGCGGATCCCGTTCGTGAACGTGGTGCTGTTCCCGATCGTCCGCCGCCCCGAGGTGGGGGACGTGATCGTCTTCAACAACCCGGTGGACACCAGCGTGGACTTCATCAAGCGGGTGGCCGGGGTGCCAGGCGACACGGTGGAGCTGGTGGAGGGGGTGGTGTTCATCAACGGCAAGGAGCAGCCGCGCCGCCTGGTGGACCCGGCCTTCATCGTCAACAACCGCTACGAGGGCGGCAACTGGTTCACCGAGGAGCGGGTCCTGTTCGAGGAGGACCTGGGCGGCCGGCCGCACGCGGTGCTCCAGGATCCGGCCCGGCGTCCGCGGGCCCGGCAGGGGCCGTTCGTGGTCCCCGAGGGCCAGGTGTTCGTGATGGGGGACAACCGGGACAGCAGCGCCGACAGCCGCTATGGCTTCATCGGCGAGGGCCAGCCTCCGGCCTACGTCCCCTATGGAAACATCAAGGGCAAGGCGATGGTGATCTGGCTGTCCCTCTCCCGGGATGGGCTGGGCAGCGGGCTGCTTGGCGGGACCGGCCTGCGCACCGACCGGCTGTTCACGCCCGTCCGCTAGCCGGGCCTTCCCCGGTGCCTTCGCGCCGCTTGCGCAGCGGCCGATGGGGCTGGTATCGCACCGGCCCCGTGAGATCTCCGCGACCGACCGGCAGCGTGAACATCGTTGGGCTCCTGCTGTTGGCCGCAGTGGTCTTCGGGCTGTGGTGGCTGATCATCATCGGCCCCGCCCACATGGACAACCTGGACGTGAAGCAGGCGGTCGCCGAGGCCGGAAACCAGATCCGCCTGGGAAAGAGCGACGAGGCCGCCGCCTCCCACATCATCCAGCAGACCCGCAACGTGGGAGATCATCTGGCCGACGACGAGTTCGGCAACACGGTGTGGATGACCGGGCTGGGCTTGACCCCGGAGAACATCAGCGTCGAGCGCGACGAGGTGAACGGCACCCTGAGGATCCGGGTGGAGTACGACCGGCTGAAGATCCTCAAGCCGTTGGACAAGCAGAAGCTGATCCACTTCGTGGTGGAGGAAGTCGGGTCGCTGAACCAGTGAAGCGCTACCTGGGCGACCTTCTGGGCATCGGCTCCCTGCAGCGCGCCGACGTCGAGCGGCTGCTGGAGCGCGCGGCCGCACACAAGCGTGCCCTGGCCGAAGGCCGCCGCGGAGCCACCCTGGCGGGAGCGGTGGTGGGGACCTTGTTCTTCGAGGACTCCACCCGGACCCGCTCGTCGTTCGAGTTCGCCGCCAAGGCGCTGGGGGCGGACGTCTTCTCCTGGAGCGCGTCCGGCTCCTCGCTCTCCAAGGGGGAGTCGCTGCTGGACACCGCCCGCAACATCGACGCGCTGGGGGTCCGGGCGATGGTGATCCGCCACTCCTCCACCGGCGCGCCCCACCTGGTCTCGCGCCACGTCCGCGCGGCGGTGGTCAACGCGGGGGATGGGACCAACGAACACCCCTCCCAGGCGCTGCTGGATGCCTTCACCCTCCATGAGCGGCTGGGGGACCTGTCCGGCAAGCGGGTGGTGATCGCCGGCGACATCCTCCACAGCCGGGTGGCGCGCTCCAATGCCCGCTGCCTCACCCTGTTGGGCGCCCGGGTCGTCTACTGCGGCCCGCCCACCTTGCTGCCCCCGGGGATGGCGACCCTGGGCTGCGAGGTGAGCCACGACTTCGACCGCGCCCTGGAAGGGGCGGACGCGGTGATGATGCTGCGGGTGCAGATGGAGCGGCAGTCGCAGGCGATGTTCCCCTCCGCCCGCGAGTACGCGCGCCTGTTCGGCCTCAATCCGGCCCGGGCGGCGCGCCTGGGGCCCCAGGTGCCCATCCTCCACCCCGGCCCGATGAACCGCGGGGTGGAGATCCACTCCGAGGTGGCGGATGGGCCCCGCAGCGCCATCCTCCAGCAGGTGGAGAACGGCGTCCCGATGCGGATGGCAATCCTGGAGGCGTGCGCGTGAGTGACGCTCTGCTGATCCGAGGCGGCAGGGTGATCGATCCCGGCCAGGGCCTGGACGCCGTGGCCGACGTGCTGATTGCCCAGGGCAAGGTGGTGGAGGTCTCCACCTCCCCGTTGAACGCCCCCCCGGGCGCCACGGTGGTGGACGCCGCCGGCAAGTGGGTGACCCCCGGGTTCATCGATCTGCACGTGCACCTGCGCGAGCCGGGGGAGGAGCGCAAGGAGACCATCCTCACCGGGTCCAGGGCCGCGGTGGCCGGGGGCTTCACCGCGGTGGTGGCCATGCCCAACACCCCCCTGGTCAACGACACCCCGCTGGTCACCGAGCTGATCCTGCGCCGGGCGGCCGCGGCCAACTTGTGCCGGATCTATCCGGCGGGGGCGATCACCCGCGGGCTCAAGGGCGAGGAGATGGCGGAGATCGGCGAGCTGGTCGCCGCCGGCTGCGTCTGCGTCACCGACGACGGCCGTCCGGTGATGAACGCCTCCTTGATGCGTCGGGTGCTGCAGTGGGCCCAGCTGTTCGGGATCCCGGTGATGGTCCACGAGGAGGATCTGACCCTCTCCGCCGGCGGGATCATGAACGAGGGCCCCACCGCCGCCCGGCTGGGGCTGCTGCCGATTCCCCGCTCGGCCGAGGTGTCGATGGTGGCCCGGGACGTGGTGCTGACCCACGAGACCGGCGGGCGGATCCACTTTGCCCACCTCTCCTGCGCGGAGAGCGTGCGGCTGGTGCGGGACGCCAAGCGGCGCGGGCTGCGAGTGACCGCCGAGGCCGCGCCCCACCACTTCATCCTCACCGACGTGGCGCTGGAGGATTACAACACCCACGCCAAGATGAACCCGCCCTTGCGCAGCCAGGAGGACGTGGACGCCCTCCGCGAGGGGCTGGCCGACGGCACCATCGACGCCATCGCCACCGACCACGCGCCGCACGGGCCGCAGGACAAGGACTTCGAGTTCGACAAGGCGGCCAACGGGGTGGTGGGCCTGGAGACGGCGCTGCCGCTGACCCTGGAGCTGGTCCACGCCGGGAAGCTGAGCGCTCGGCGAGCGGTGGAGTTATTGACCTCCGGCCCGGCGGCCGCCTTCGGCCTCTCCGGCGGAACCCTCCCGGTTGGTGGGCAAGCGGACGTGACGATCGTGGACCCGACAGTGGAGTGGACCATCGACTCCGCGCGGTTCGAGTCCAAGAGCCGGAATACCCCGTACCATGGCCGCAAGGTGAAGGGCCGGGTGACCCACACCTTCGTGGGCGGCCGGCAGGTGTTCGCGTGGAAGGAGCAGGGATGATGAAGCGCGCGGTGTTGGCGCTGGCGGATGGGACCCTCTTCGAGGGGCGCGGCTTTGGCGCCTCCGGCGAGACCCTGGGCGAGGTGGTCTTCAACACCTCTCCCTTCGGCTACGAGGAGATCCTGACCGATCCGTCCTACGTGGGGCAGATCGTCACCATGGCGTACCCGGAGATGGGGAACGTGGGGGTCAACCCGGACGACGAGGAGTCGGGGGTCGGGCCGCACGCGGTGGGGATGGTGGTCCGGTCCTTCTCCGCGGTGCCCTCCAACTGGCGCTCCCAGGAGTCGTTGGACGCGTACCTGGCCCGCTTCAACGTCCGGGGGATCGAGGGGATCGATACCCGCAAGCTGGTCCGTCACCTCCGCACCCACGGCGCCCAGATGGGGATCATCTCCACCGAGTCGGTCAGCACCCAAGCGCTGGTGGAGCGGGCCCGCTCCGCCCACGGGATGGAGGGGCTGGATCTGGCCACCGGGATCTCCACCAAGCAGCCCTACACCTGGACCGAGGGTTCGGGTCACCTGTTCGGGGGCGCGGCGGAGGTGAAGGCCCCCCGCTTCGAGGTGGTGGCGGTGGACTACGGGCTGAAGAAGTCGATGCTGCGCTTCCTGGTGGACGAGGGCTGCAAGGTCACCGTGGTGCCCGCCGGCACCTCCGCCCAGGAGATCCTGGCCCGCAAGCCGGACGGGGTGTTCCTCACCAATGGCCCAGGCGATCCGGCGGCGGTGGTGGGCGCGGACAAGACGGTGGCGGCGCTGTTGGGGAAGGTGCCGATCTTCGGCATCTGCCTGGGGCACCAGATCCTGGCCCTGGCCCTGGGCGCCAGGACCTACAAGCTCAAGTTCGGTCACCGCGGCGCCAACCAGCCGGTGAAGGATCTGCAGACCGGGAAGGTGGAGATCACCTCCCACAACCACGGTTTCGCGGTGGACGCGGCCAGCGTGCAGGGCAAGGCCGAGATCTCCCACCTGAACCTGAACGACCAGTGCGTGGAGGGGCTCTCCATCCCCTCGGCGCGGGCGTTCAGCGTGCAATACCACCCAGAATCCTCGCCCGGACCGCATGACGCGCGGCACCTGTTCGCGCGGTTCTCCCAGCTGATGGCGGAGGCCCGGTAGGCCGCGCGTATGGACAGCCCTGCGAGTTACCAGCAGTACCTTGATGAGTTGATCGCCTTTGGCTCCTCGGCGGACCGCACCCCGTCGCTGATCGCCGCCAAGGCGGAGTACTTCGATCACACCGGTGAGGTGTTCGAGGACGACAAGGCCTTCGAGATGAGGATGGCCTCCTTCCTGGACTACTACCTGTTCGATCGGGCCGGCGCCGACGGGAGGACGCCCGCCCAGGAGCTCTACGAGCAGAAGCTGCAGACCCTGGGGGCCGATGGGGCCCACGTCTACCGCGGCTTCACCGAGACCCAGCACGGGCTGTTCGAGGTGAAGAAGATGGGGACCGACCAGATCCGGCTGCGGGAGCTGTTCTCCGGCAAGGACTTCGAGGTCACCGAGCGCCGCAAGATGGCCGGGCTGGAGAAGGGCGACCTGATCGAGGCCCGGCTGGTCCCCTTCGGGGGGATGCTGCTGTTCTCCAACGCCTTTTGCTACCACCCCAAGGCGGCCACCAAGGCGATCCTCAAGGAGATCAAGCGGCGCAAGAAGAAGGAGCCGCACCGCACGCCCCAGGAGATGACCTGGGACTGCAGCAAGCGCGCCTTGAAGGTGGACCGCTACCGGCAGATCGCGGTCGAGAAGATCTACGACTTCGAGAACAAGACGATCTGACCTACTGATCCAGGATGCCCGACTGGGCCACCAGGATCAGCGCCACGTAGGAGATCATCCCCAGGGCCAGCAGGATCCCGGGCACCAACAGCGCCCCCAGCACCGCCTTTCCCAGGGTGGTCTGGTGGAAGGCGCGGTAGGCGAAGATCCGCAACACCACCGTCCAGATCGGCCACACGTAGAGGCCGCACACCGGGATCAGCCCGGTCAGCGAGGGAGCCAGGGACAGCGCCGAGGCGCGCCAGGTGACCGAGAACGATTTGGGCCGGGCTCCCACCAGCTTGAGGACCAGGTGGTCCAGGGCGGCGTTGAAGAGCACGCCCACCACGCTCATCCCCAGGAAGAGCAGGGTGCCGGCCACCGCGATCAGCACCACCACCCCCGCCTCGGCGCCGCCCATCCCTTCCGAGTCCGCGCCGCGGTTCATCAGGGCCGCCACCCCGATCGCCCCGAACAACATCGCGTAGAGGGCGAAGGTGGTGATCCAGGCGGTGAGGGTGGCCAGCACGGTGAACCCCAACGAGCTGCCGACCGTCCCCGAGGGCGACGCGGTCCCGAAGGTCACCGTGGGGCGGGAGAGGACCTGGACCGAGGTCTGCCAGAACGCGCGCAGGGTCCCCAGCTCGCTGCGCCGATCCCAGGGCAGCAGCTGGCTCTGGCGGGCCGAGCAGTCCACGCACAGCTCGCTGCCATCCGGGAGGCGGACCAGGCACCGGGCGCAGGAGAAGGTCCCGCAGCGGGGGCAGGGGACGCCGGCGGTCTCCGGGTGGCGGGCGCAGGCCAGCGGTGGCTGGGCGGGAGTCGCGGAGTACTGCGCCGGCGGCGGCGCCTGATCCGCCTGGACCAGGGGCAGTCCGCACTGGACACAGAACTGCGCGCTGGGATTGAGGTTGGCGTGTCCCTGGGGACAGACGAGAGCCATGAGCTGAAATCCTAGTCGCCTTGACACGATCTGAAGCCCGGAATACGACACCCGCCGCCTTTGCCCCACCACACGGAGAACGAATGAAGCCCGAAGATCAGGTTCGCGCACCCATCCAGACGGTCAATGCTCCCAAGGACACCGTCCGTGAGCAGGACAAGATCATGCTGGTGCTGTCCTACCTCGGTCTGCTGGCGCTGATCCCGCTGCTGACGGTGAAGGACTCCGAGTACGTGAAGTGGCACGCCAAGAACGGCCTGGTGCTGGGCTTCGGCGGCGGACTGGTGATCTCGATCCTGGGCGCGATCCCGGTGGTCGGGCTGGCCACCTGTCTGCTGGGACCGGCGCTGCTGGTGGTGGACATCATGGCGATGATCAAGTCGCTCAACGGCGAGCGGTGGCGGATCCCGGTGGTGTCGGATCTGTCCGAGAAGTTCTAGACCTCATCCCTTGAGGCCAAAGGAAAGCCCGGCGACCCCTGGGAGGGGGGGGCCGGGCTTTCTCTTGGCCAGGAGACGCGACCTTCATGAACTGCCCGACCTGTGGAACCCCGATTGGCCCCGGGGTGTTGATGTGCCCCAACTGCGGCACCCAGATGGCGCCCTCCACCGGACAGCTGCACCGGGGAACGCCGCTGCAGTCCACCCTGCCGGGGAGCGGGCCGATCCAGCAGCAGGTGCAGCCGCGGCTGACCAGCAACCTGGCCATCGCCAGCCTCAGCCTGGGGATCGCCTCCTGGGTGCTGATTCCACTGCTGGGGGCGGTGGCCGCGATCATCACCGGGCACATGGCCCGCAAGGAGATCCGCGCCTCCGGAGGACGGATGGAGGGGGACGGCCTGGCCCTGGGCGGGCTGATCACCGGCTATTCCAACCTGCTGCTCAGCTGCGTGGCGGGAGCGATCTTCCTGGCGATCATCGCCGCCGCCGCCGCCTCTTCAACGCAGTAAGCCAATAAAGGGGACAGGCTACATTTTCGACCCACCGCGGCCGATATGTAGCCTGTCCCCTTTATTGACGCGTCGGGTCGCTAGAGCTGGATCTCGGTGCCCTTCCCGGGGGGAATCAGCGGCATCCCGTCGTCTTCGCCGGGCGGTCCGGAGCCGCCCACCCCCGGGCCTTCCTCGTCGGGCATTCCAGGGGGCGCGCCTTCCCGGAGCTGGTCGATCTCCTGGCGGGTGATCCCCGCCTGGGTCAGCACCTTCTGGCTGGCGAAGATCTTCACGCCCTTGGTCAGGGCCATGGCGATCGAGTCCGAGGGCCGGGCGTCCAGCTCCAGCTTCTTGTTCCCCTGGGAGATGAACACCCGTCCGTGGAAGACGTCCTCGCGGACGTCGTCGATCCGGACCTCGGTCACCTTGCCCCCCAGCTTCTCCACCACCCGGTCCAGCAGATCCTGGGCCAGCGGGTGGGGGGACTGCTGGTGCGCCAGCCGCAGGGCGATCGCCACCGCCGAGCTCTCATCCACGAAGATCGGCAGCACCGCCCCGGTCTCCTTGGCCACCAGCACCACCGCGTGGGTCGCCGCGGAGTGCAGCGGGACCACGTCCCGGACCTCCATCTCCATCAGCCGGTCGCAGGGGATGCCGCCCTCCTCGCCGCAGGGCAGCTGCTTCTCGGTGCCGACGGCGAGCACGCCCCGGGGCTGCGCGGCCACTGCGCTGGCGCCGAGGGTGAGGTTCGGCAGCAGCAGCGCGATGAAACCGACCAGCAGCGCCGCGACCAGCGACGCCAACCACAGGGTCAACTTGGAGGACGTTTCCACCCTTTCAACTTAGGGATGGCGTCCGGGGGGGAGGCGGCCAGCTTCGAGGCTGGCCGGAGTGCAACCAGGCGGGCTGAAAGATCCAGCAACGCCAGGACGTTACCTGTCTTCGTCCTCGTCCTCGACGTCCTCGTCTTCGTCCTCATCGCCGTCGTCGTCGAAGTCCAACTCGTCGTCCTCGGCGGCCTCCTCCTCGTCCTCCTCCGGCTCCTCCTCGTCGTCGGCTTCCTCGGACTCGATCGCCATGTTCACGGCGAACTTCTTCGAGAGGGCGGCCGCCTGGGCCAGCATCTCGGTGAGCGCGTTGGTGAAGTCCTCCACCAGGGCGCTGGGCGCCTTTGCGTCACAGTGGGGGCAAACAAGCTTCTCGGTCCCGTCGATCAGATCCTGGGCGTCGAGCTCGAAGCTCCCCTCGCACTTCTGGCAGATGAAGTCGATGGTCATGGGCTGGCGCGAATTAACCAGCCCCGAGTGGCCTGTCAATCGACTTGGGCGGGCAGGCACGACTACCGTTTCCTCCCATGGAACTGCCCAAGACGGTCCTGCACGCGTTGAACCATCAGGCAGCACGGCATCCTGACCGCTCGGCGCTCTGGTCGAGGAGGGAGGGGTACTACCTGCCGATCTCCTGGCGAGAGTACGCCGAGCGGGTGAAGCGGCTGGCGCTGGCGTTCCACGGGCTGGGCCTGGGCAAGGGCGACGCGGTGGGGATCTTCAGCTTCAATCGCGAGGAGTGGGTGGTCTCGGATCTGGCGGCCATCGCCCTGGGGGCAGTCCCGGTGGGGCTGTACGCCACCCTCAGCCCGGAGCAGATCCAGTTCGTGCTCCAGCACAGCGAGGCCAAGGCGGTGGTGGTGGAGAACCGGGCGATGCTGCAGCGGGTGCTGGAGGTCCGCCCCCAGCTGCCGCACCTACGCCACCTGATCCTGCTGGAGGTGGATGGCGGAGAGCTGCCGGAGGGGGTGATTCCCTACGCGCAGCTGATCGAGCGGGGCCGGCACCAGGACGAGGCCCCCTACTGGAGCGCGCTCAACGACGCCCAGCCCGACGACCTGGCCACCCTGATCTACACCTCCGGCACCACCGGGAATCCCAAGGGGGTGATGCTCAGCCACCGCAACCTGACCTGGACCTCGCAGAAGCTGGCCCAGGCGGCGGAGCTGGGAGAGGAGGAGATCGTCCTCTCCTATTTGCCGCTCTCCCACATCGCCGAACAGCTGGCCACCATCCACCTGCCGCTGGTCCAGGGCGCGCAGGTGTACTTCGCGCAGAGCGTGGAGAAGATGCCGGAGAACCTCAAGCAGGTCCGGCCCACGGTGTTCTTCGGGGTCCCCCGGGTGTGGGAGAAGTTCAAGGGACGGGCCGAGGAGCGGATGGCGCAGCTGCCGCCCCGCCGGGCCAGGCTGCTGCAGTGGGCGCGGCGCACCGCCGCCTTGCGTACCTCGCTGAGCCTGGGCAACGAGCGGGTGCCCTGGACGGTGGACGCCCAGTACCGGCTGGCGCAGCGGCTGGTGTTCGCGCCGATGAAGGAGCGGATTGGCTTTGATCGCACCCGGGTGTTCATCACCTCCGCGGCGCCGATCGGCCGGGACGTGTTGGACTTCTTCGCCTCGGTGGACATCGTGCTCCGCGAGGTCTACGGCCAGTCGGAGGTCTCCGGGCCCACCACCCTCAACTCGCTGGACTGCACCCGGCTGGGCTCGCTGGGGCGGCCGATGATCGGAGTGGAGGTCCGGATCGCCGAGGACGGAGAGATCCTGGTCCGGGGCGAGAACGTCTGCCTGGGCTACTACAAGGAGCCCCAGGCCACCGCGGAGCTGATCTCCGATGGCTGGCTGCACTCCGGCGACGTGGGGGAGTTCGACCCGGAGGGCTATCTGCGGATCACCGGGCGCAAGAAGGAGATCATCGTCACCTCCGGAGGCAAGAAGACCGCGCCGGGGCACATCGAGGGGCTGCTCAAGGCGATCGCGCCGGTGGGCAACGCGCTGGTGGTGGGGGACAAGCGGAACTTCCTGGTGGCGCTGCTGGCGCTGGATCCGGAGAAGGCCCCCGGCTTCGCCAAGGAGAAGGGCTGGCCGGAGGACCTGCGCAACCTGGCCAACGCCCCCCAGTTCCAGGCCTACCTGGACGAGCGGATCCGTACCGAGGTCAACGCTCGGCTCTCCAAGTTCGAGACCATCAAGCGCTTCGCGGTGCTCCCGCACGACTTCACGGTGGAGGGAGGCGAGCTGACGCCCACCCTCAAGGTCCGCCGCAAGGTGGTGGAGGAGAAGTACCGCGCCCAGATCGACGGGCTGTACGGGACGCCGGTGGAGCCCACCGCGATCACCGAGGCCCAGTCCGCCTGAGCATCACGACCGGGGGCAGCGGAGGAGACTCCCCGCTGCCCGCCGGGAACGGAAACGACTACCGGGCGGCGACCGGCTTGTAATCGCGCCGGGTGCTGCCCTGGTAGATCTGACGGGGACGGGCGATCTTCTGCTCCGGATCGTTCACCATCTCCTCCCACTGGGTCAGCCAGCCGACCGTGCGGGGGATGGCGAAGAGCACCGGGAACATCTCCACCGGGAAGCCCATCGCCTCGTAGATCAGGCCGGAGTAGAAATCGACGTTGGGGTACAGCTTGCGGGACACGAAGTAGTCGTCCTGCAGGGCGATCCGCTCCAGCTCCAGGGCGATGTGCAGCAGCGGGTTCTTGCCGGTGACCTCGAACACCTCGTCGGCCACCCGCTTGATCACCTTCGCGCGCGGGTCGTAGCTCTTGTAGACGCGGTGACCAAAGCCCATCAGCTTCTTCTCGCCCGAGCCCGACTTCACCGCCTGGATGAACTCCGGGACCTTGGAGACGTGGCCGATCTCCCGCAGCATCCGCAGCACCGCCTCGTTGGCGCCACCATGCAGCGGGCCGTAGAGGGCGGAGACGCCGGCGGAGACCGCCGAGAAGGGATCCACTTCCGAGGAGCCCACCAGCCGGGTGGCGGTGGTGCTGCAGTTCTGCTCGTGGTCGGCGTGGAGGATGAACAGGATGTCCAGCGCCTTCTCCAGGATCGGGTTGACCGTGTACTTCTTGGTCCCGATCTTCTTCAGCATCGCCAGGAAGTTGCCGACGTAGCTCAGCTCGTTGTCCGGGTAGACGTAGGGCAGACCCATCAGGTGCCGGTAGGAGAACGCGGCGATGGTGGGCATCTTGGCGATCATCCGGAACATCTGGATCCGGCGCTTGGCCGGGTCCTTGATGTCCTTGGCCTCCGGGTAGAACGCGGAGAGCGCCGCCACCGTGGCGCACATCATGGTCATCGGGTGCGCGTCGTAGCGGAACCCCTCCATGAAGGACTTGATGTTCTCGTGGACGTAGGTGTGGTGGGTGATGGTGTAGACGAACTCCTCCGACTGCTTCGGAGTGGGGAGCTCGCCGTTCATGATCAGGTACGCCACCTCGAGGAAGGTCGACTTCTCGGCCAGCTGCTCGATCGGGTAGCCCCGGTACTCCAAGATGCCCTGGTCACCGTCGATGAACGTGATCGAACTCTTGCAGTTCGCCGTGTTCAAGAAGGCAGGATCGTAGGTCATCAGACCGAAGTCCTTCTCGTCGGTCTTGATCTTCCGGAAGTCCATTGCGCGGACGCACCCATCCTGGATGGGGAGTTCGTAGGTCTTGCCGGTACGGTTGTCGGTGACGCTAAGGGTGTCCTTCGCCATAGAGGGCGGAATTGCATGGGCCGGCGCCCGCTTTCAACTAAAAAGAACCCGCTCAAATCAGCGAAATCACTGCCTTGGAACAGCGCCACCGACCCGTCGTCCTCCCCTCCGCCCGAACCGTGCGGATCCTGGTGCTTTTGCTGCTGGTGCTGGGCCTGCTTGCCCTGCGGTGGGCTGTCCGGGACCAGGCCTCCCCCCAGGCGGCGATTGCGGGATTACGGTCGATCCGGGACGAATGGTGGGCGCTGCCCGCCTACGCCGGCCTCTATCTGTCGCTGACCACGGTGTTCTTCCCCGGGCTGGTGTTCCACCTGGCCTCGGGCGCCACCTGGGGCTTTGCGCTGGCCTCGGTGGTCAACGTGCTGTTGATGAACGCCTCCGCCTCGATGCAGTTCTGGATGGCCCGGAAGCTGGGCCGGGAGCAGGTGGCCTCGCTGCTCAAGCGCTACGGGCTGCTCAAGCTGGACAGCGGGGCGCAGGCGCATGGGATCCGGGCGATGATCGCCATCCGGGCCATCCCGCTGCCCTCGATGCTGGTCAACGCCAGCGCCGGGGTCTCCGGGATGCGCTACCGGGACTTCGCGATCGGCACCGGGATCGGCGCGCTGCCCTACATCCTGATCTACACCTGGTTCGCCGCCGCCATCGCCGACGGGGTGGCGGGCGCGGAGCGACGGGCGCTGATCCAGGGGGGAATTGCCGGAGCGGTGATCCTGGTGCTGGCGATCGTCCCCCGGGTGTGGGCGGCGCGGGTGAAGCGGGCGGCGGGGCTGAAGGCCGCGGCTCCTCCCGATTCGGGGAGCTGAGGGGGCGCGGCCTCGGCCGGGAGGGCGCAGGCTCCCAGCCCGCTGCGGGTGCCGCTCAAGTCAGTCGATGGACACGCCCAGCCGGCGAAGCTGCGTCCAGAAGCCGGGGAAGCTCTTGGAGACGCAGTCCGGCGAGGAGAGGGACAGCTCGGCGCCCAGCAGACAGGCCACCACTGCCGCGGACATGGCCAGGCGGTGATCGCCGGTGGGATCGAAGGAGATCTCCCTGGGCGCCACCGAGGGCGGGAGCACCCGCAACCGGTCCTCCTCCAGCTGGGTGGTGCCACCGGCCGCGGCCACCAGTCGCTGGATTCCGGCGACCCGGTCGCTCTCCTTGGCGCGCAGGAAGGAGACGTCGGAGAGCAGGGCGGGGACCCCGGCGCCTACCGCCAGAGCGGCGATGGTGGGGAGCAGGTCCGGACAGTGGCGCCCGGACGCGGTCAGCGGACCCTGGAGAGGGCCTTGCACCCGCAGCGTCTCCGGGCCGTCCGGCTCCACCCGGGCCCCGGCGCGGCGCAGGACCTCCACCATCTCCCGGTCCGGGTGGACCGAGTCCAGCGCCACCCGCAACACCCGACCGCCGGTCTTCCAGGCCAGGGCCAGCAGGTAGCCCAGGGAGGACCAGTCTCCCGGAACCTGGAACCCGGAGGGCGCCTGCTGGCGGCGCACACTCCAACTGCGCCCGTCGCTCTCCACGGTGAACCCGGCGCGCCGCAGCCAGTCGACCGTCAGGTCCACATAGCCCCCGCTGGCCAAAGGACCGGTGAGGGTCAACGTCCAGGGGCGGTCCTCCCGGGCGGAGAGCCGGGCCGCGGCCAGCAGCAGACTGGAGGCGAACTGGCCGCTCTCCGAGGCATCGACCTGGAACCCGGCCACCCCGGTGCTCTGGGCGCCTTGAAGTTCCAGCGGCCACGGCAGGTGATCCTGGAAGGAGAAGCCATGCGGGCCCAGCGCGGCGGCCAGCGACCCCAGCAGCGCCGAGCGGGGCCGCTCTCCCAGCCGGGGAGTGCCGGAGAAGCGGACCGTCCGGGAGGGCGGCAGCGCGGCCTGGGAGATCAGGAAGCGCAGCGGCGCTCCTCCGTCGGCGCAGTCGATCTCCACCGGACCGCTGGCCTCGCGGAGGGTGGCCAGCCCTGCCCGGAGCACCCGGACGTCGGTGGGAAGCTCGTCGTCGGCGGGCAACGCCAGCGCCGCGCCGGTGATGTCCGCCAGGATCAGCGCCCGCTGCGCGTCCGACTTGGAGAGCGGAGGCTCGAGGTCGGCGTCGGTCAGGGGGCCGGGTCGGATCCGCGCGATCCGGGAGGAAGCGCTGCTCATCCGCGCCACCGGAGGAGCAGGGCCCGCCACACCGGCAGCGGCACGTCGGCCACGGTGGTGCTCCCGGGGGCTTCCAGCAGCACCATCTTCAGCTGACCCGCGGCGGCGTTCTTCTTGTCCGCGGACAGCACCCGGGCCACCTGGGCCGGGGAGGTGCGGGAGAAGATCCGGCGCAGCGCGGAGCGGGGAAGGATCCCGGCCCGGGTGGTCAGTGCCTCCTCGGTAGACCGGGCCAGCGGCAGCGGAGTGATTCCCATCTCCACCCCCACCTCCAGCGCACAGCGCATCCCCAGGCCCACCGCCTCTCCGTGGCTGACCCGGAAGCCGCTCACGGTCTCGATCACATGGCCGAAGGTGTGCCCGAAGTTGAGCACCCGGCGCAGGCCCGACTGCTCGTAGGGGTCCTGGGCGCAGACCGCGTCCTTCAGTTCCCGGGAGTCCGCCAGCAGGGCCTTGAGCGCGGGGGTCCGCGCCGCGTAGCGGGTCCAGCGGGTCGCATCCAGGGTCAGCGCCATCTTGTAGGCCTCGGCCAGGCCCTCCCGGTGCTGACGGGCGGAGAGGGTCCCGAACAGCTCCGGGCAGATCCAGCGCTGGTGGCAGTAGTGGAAGACGCCCAGCGCGTTCTTCACCAGGGCCCGTCCGGTCCCGGCGTGCACTGCACCCTTGCCGCCCAGGCTGCTGTCCACCGCCGCCAGCAGGGTGGAGGGGACGTGGATCAGCGGGACCCCGCGCTTGAACAGGTGGGCAAAGACGGTGGCCAGATCTCCGATCGTTCCTCCGCCAATCGCCAGCACGGTGGTGGTCCGGGGCACGGTCAGCGTCCGCGCCGCCAGCTTCTCCAGCACCGGGGTGGACTTGGTCGGCTCGCCGGCCGGCAGCGGGATCACCACCGCGGCCCGGGGGCGGATCGCCGCCAGCACCTGGGGATGCAGCCGGGCCACCTTGCGATCGATGATCACGATCGCGCCCGGCGGAAGCTTGCGCGCCAGGGAGACGAACGATCCGTTCAGATCGACCGTGGGCCGGTGGGCGCCCGGCGCGGTGGGCCGACCCGCCTCCGAGGGCGGAGCGCCCAGCGCCGGAACCTCGGACTTCGCTTCGGCCCGGCCACTCATGCCTGGTGCGGCCTCGCCAGCGCCAGCAGCCACAGGTCCGCCAGCACCAGCGAGACCATCGCCTCCAGGATCGGCACCGCCCGGGGGAGCACGCACGGATCATGGCGGCCCGCCTTGGCGGTGTCCCCCAGGGTGGCGGGCGGCTTGAACAGCACCCGCATCGTCAGGGGCTCGCCGTTGGAGAGCCCGCCCTGGATGCCGCCGTAGGGGTCGGTGCCCTGGTGGAAGGCGCGCCCGGAGAGGGTGAGCCGATCGATCAGATCGTCCGGACCGAAGAACACCCCGCAGGTGGCGCCCACCCCGTCCACCGCCGAGGCCAACCGGGCCTTGAGCTTGCCGAACACCGGCTCGCCCAGTCCCACCGGCAGCCCCTCCACCCGCACGTCGATCGCTCCGCCGTAGCTGTCGCCCGACGCCTTGGCGGCGGTGATCAGCTCCGCCATCTGCTCCGCGGCCAGCGGGTCCGGACAGCGGGTGAGGTGCCGGTCCACCATTTCGCGGGTGGGGTTGAAAGGCGCGGTGCTCTTCAGCGGCCCCACCTGGGAGACCCAGGCCACCGTCCGCAGCTTCGGCAGCTGCTGCTCCAGCAGCGCCTCGGCGATCCCTCCGGCGATCACCCGGGCCACCGTCTCCCGGGCGCTGGTCCGTCCCCCGCCGCGGTGATCCCGGTGCTTGAACCGCTCCCGCCACACCCGGTCCGCGTGTCCCGGACGGTCGGTGGTCTTCAGCGAGTCGTAATCCTGCGACCGCTGGTCCTGGTTGCGGACCAGCGCGGCGATCGGAGTGCCCAGGGTCTTTCCCTCGAACACCCCGCTGAGCACCTCCACCTGATCCTTCTCCTGACGGGAGGTGGTCAGCGCGGACTGGCCGGGACGCCGGCGATCCAGCGCCGTCTGGATCCGCTCGGTGGCCAGCACCACTCCGGCGGGACAACCATCCACCACCGCGCCCAGCGCGGGTCCGTGGCTCTCGCCAAAGGTCGTGACCCGGAACAGCTCTCCGAAGGTGTTCAAACCGCGTTCTCCCAGTGGCTGCGTTGCGCCCGTGCCTGGGCGATGAACCAGCGAGCGCCCAGCCGCAGCGGGGTGCCTCCGCAGGCAGTGATCGCCGCGGCGATGGCGTGGGCGGCGGCGCCGTAGGCGATGATCGCGACGCGGGTTCCGGGCGCGAAGCTCAGCCCCTCCGGTACCGCCACCCGCGGAGGCCAGGTCCAGACACAGGGGGTGCGCAGGGTGTGGCCCGCCTCCTCCCGCTTGACGGTCAGGGCGCTGATCCCCAGCCCCTGGGCCGCCAGCCGCAGCGCGGCCGAGGCGCCCCCATCTCCCAGCAGGGTGACCCGGGCGCCCAGTCGCTCCAGCACCGCGCGGGCTCCGTCCACGTCGGTGTTGAAGGTCTCCCACCCGGACGCGGTGCGCACCAGGGTGTTGATTGCCTCCAGCTTCGAACCCAGATGCCGGGCCAGGCGCAGCTTGAACGGGCTGGTCACCGCGAAGCCGCGGTAGTGCGGACGCAGCGCGTCCACCAGCGCCTCCACCGGAGCGTCCTCGGGCAGTTCTACGCGGTCGAATGGCTGGGCGTGGATCCGTGGCGAACGAGAACCGTCGATCGCGGTGCCCAGGATCCCCAGCCGTCCACCCGGGCGAACG
The DNA here is from genome assembly GCA_036675345.1 of Myxococcaceae bacterium. Classification (GTDB taxonomy): domain Bacteria; phylum Myxococcota; class Myxococcia; order Myxococcales; family Myxococcaceae; genus JALYOC01. The sequence goes on along the minus strand of JAKFFE010000017.1, from coordinate 239,937 downwards.
TTCTGGGTGGCCCGCACCGCGTCGGCCAGCAGGCGCTGCCCGGAGGCGGCCCGCCAGCGCGGGGTGGCGGCCAGATAGTCCAGGGCGTTGCGCTCGGAGAGGGCGGCGCGGAAGGGCAGGGCCAGCGCTCCGGTGGCCAGCACGGTCACCCGCTCCGGCCCGAAGCGGGCGATCAGCCGGGACTGGGTCTCCAGCAGCCGGGCGGCGGAGGCAACCTCCCCCAGCGGCTCCACGTGCTTGATCAACGTGTCCGGCGGCAACTGCGCCTGCGCCCAACGGGCCTCGGCGTCCCCGGGAGTCAGCGGGCCGGGGGCATGCAGTGAGACCAGGGATCCTGTCCGGGGCAACTCGCGGTCGACCAGCCGGGCCACCGACAGCCAGGACTGTGGAATGGACACTCCCCGTTCGGCCACCAGCAGCGGCAGCAGGGCGGCCAGCGCCGGGGCATCCAGCGCCGCTTCGGGATGGAGATCCGAGCGCAGCTCCAACAACTGCGCCCCCTTCTCCCGCGCCTCCCGGGCGAACTGCAGGGCGGCCTCGCCGATCACTCCCGGGGGCAGGGTCACCACCCGGCGGGCGGTCACGCGTCGACCGCCGCGCGCAGAAAGTCGCCCAGGTGGATGGCCGGGGACGATAGATGTGCCGCCTCCCGCTCGAAGAACACGGACCGGATCTCCTCCTCCAAGGTGAGTTCGGGACGAAGCCTGGGCCGGGTTGTGTCCTGGAGCAAGCGGGACCGACAGGTCTCGAAGCTGATCGGCACCAGCACCGCCACGTGGGGCAGGAGCAGATCGGAGTGCAGGGAGAGGAAGCCCCCTCCGGCGGCGACCACCAAGGGAGGCTTGAGTCCCTGGAAGGTGGACCGCTCGGCGGCGCGGAAGGAGGTCGGCTCCTCTCGCACCCAGTCCCGCAGCGCGCGCCCGTGAAGGCGGGCGATCTCCTCATCCAGGTCCACCCCCGGCCGCCCCAGCAGCTCGCCCACCAGGGGGAGCAGGGTGGTCTTGCCCGCGCCGCGATGGCCGACCAGCACCAGTTGCTGCGAGAAGGAGGGGAGGGCCACCGAGGGAGGCCGACCAAACCGGCGCAGGGTCTCGGGGACCACTGCCGGATCCAGCGCCTGGAGGAGGCGCTGGACCAGTAGCGCTCTAGCGGACGACCCCGACATAGACGTAGGCCATCCCGGAGGTGAGCGGGTGCGCGTCGAAGCGGGAGAAGGATCCGGCCTGCTCCATCAACGCCAGGAAGTTCTTTCCGGCGGGGAACTGGGCCGCGGTGCGGGGCAGATACTCGTAGGCGGCGCGGTTGCCGGTGATCAGCCCGCCGATGAAGGGCATCACCACCCGGCTGTAGAACTTGAAGCCCCAGCCGAACAGGCCGCCAGGCTGGCCGAACTCCAGCACCATCACCCGGCCTCCGGGCTTCACCACCCGGGCCATCTCCTGCAGACACTTGACCGGATCGTCCACGTTCCGGATTCCAAAGGAGATGGAGGAGACGTCGAAGGTCCGGTCCGGGTAGGGGAGCGCCATCGCATCCGCCACCTCGAACTTCACCTCCACCCCCGCCGCCTGGGCCTTGGCCGGACCGGGGATCAACATCTCGGCGCAGAAGTCGGTGCCGGTCACCTTCCCGGAGGTGCCCACCGTCTTCTTGAAGGCGATCGCCAGGTCACCGGTGCCGGTGGCGCAGTCCAGCACCGCCATCCCCGGCTGGGCGCCAGAGAGCCGGATCGCGGTCCGGCGCCACAGATGGTGGATGCCGAAGGAGAGCACCGAGTTGGTGACGTCGTACTTCGGCGCGATCGACGAGAACATCTGACGGACTTCCACGCTCATCCCCTCACTCCTGACGCCGCCGCCGGGATCGCCGGCTGCCACAGTTCGCGGTCCACCGCTCCCAGCACCGGCCGAAGCCGGCGCATCAGCTCGGCGAACTTCTCCGGGGTCAGCGCCTGCATCCCGTCGCACAGCGCCTTCTCCGGCCAGGGATGGACCTCGATCAGCAACCCGTCCGCGCCCGCCGCCGCGGCGGCCAGGCACATCGGGATCACCAAGGAGGCCTCTCCGGTGGCGTGGGAGGGGTCGACGATCACCGGCAGGTGGCTCAGCTGCTTGGCCAGGGCCACCGCCGCCAGATCCAGGGTGTTGCGGGTGGCGGTCTCGAAGGTCCGGATCCCGCGCTCGCAGAGGATCACCTGGTCGTTGCCGCCGTCCAGCAGGTACTCGGCCGCCAGCAGCCACTCCTGGATGGTGGCCGCGAAGGACCGCTTGAGCAGCACCGGCTTCTGCGACTTGGCCAGCGCGCGCAGCAGCGAGAAGTTCTGCATGTTGCGGGCGCCCACCTGGAGGATGTCGACGTACTCCTCCATCAGCGGGATCTGCGCGGGCTCCATCACCTCCGCGATCACCGGCATCCCGTGGCGACGGCCGGCCTCGGAGAGGAGCTGCGCGCCCGGCTCGCCCATGCCCTGGAAGGCGTAGGGGCTGGTCCGCGGCTTGAACACCCCGCCGCGCAGCACGTGGCCACCGGCGGCGCGGATCGCGGAGGCCGCCACCTCGGTCTGCTCGGCGCCCTCCACCGCGCAGGGACCGGCCATGACCACGAAGCCACGCCCACCGAACTCCAGCCCGCCGGCCTTGACCCGGGTGCCTTCGGGACGCTGGCTGCGGTCGACCTTCAACTGCGCGGGGCTGTTTGCCGTCTTCACCCTGCGGTCTCCAAACGAACGGAGTTCAAGACGTTTTGAACTCCTTGATGCATGTATAGCCGGAATGCCTTAGAACACAACCCGAATGGCGGACGCGCTCTCAGCAGAAAAGGGCTCCTTCGCGGCAGTGACGGTGGACGTCGCGGCCGGGCTGGACGTGCTCTCCGCGAGCGTCGCTTCTGGCCTCGAATTGATGGCCTACTGGGAGCAGCCGCAGACCGGGCTGGCCGCCGCAGCGCTGGGCTGCGTCGCGGTGCGCACCGCCGCCGATGCCGCCTCCACCCATTCATTGATCGCGCGGCTGGCGGGGGACGACGAGGTCCACTGGCAGGGCACGCCCTCCGAGCTGGGGCCTTGGTTTGGCGGCGTGGCCTTCGATCTGGGGCGCACTCCGGGTGGCGCCTGGGCCGGGTTCCCGGTCTCCCGCTGGATCCTCCCGGAGCTGCTGCTGGTCCGCAGCGGGGATCGGGTCCAGCTGGTGGGCTTCGCCGCCTGTCCAGCAGACGCGCTGGAGGACACCTTCCGGGATCTGGCAAGCAAGCTCCAGTCGGTGGCGCCGCGGTTGGCGGGGCCGGCGCGCTTCCGCGAGACCCCGGGGGTCCGGACGCTGAGCGAGGATCGGTCCGGCTGGGAAAAGCTGCTGCAGTCGGCGCTGCGGGCGATCGACGGGGAACGGCTGCAGAAGGTGGTCACCGCGCGCGCGGTCCGGCTGGAGTGTGGAGGACCGGTGCCGGTGCCCACCGTGCTCAACCGGTTCCGCCAGACCTCGCCCGGGTGCACCACCTTCCTGGTCCGGGGGGAAGATGGTTCGGCCTTCCTGGGCGCCACCCCGGAGCTGCTGTGCGCGGTGGATCAGGAGCGGGTGGAGACGGTGGCGTTGGGGGGATCGCGGCTGGGCGAGGATCCCAACTGGCCCACCGACAAGGAGCTGCGCGAGCACCGGGCGATCGTGGATGGGATCTCCCTGGGACTGGGGCCGCTGTGCGCGGAGCTGAACGTCTCCTTGGCCCCGCGCGAGCTGCGGCTGCCCACCCTCAGCCACCTGCACACCCCGATCCGCGGGAAGCTACGACCGGAGACCGGCGTGGCGGAGGTGGTGCGGGCGCTGCATCCCACCCCGGCGGTGGGAGGCGCGCCGCGGGCCCGGGCCCTGGAGTTCCTGCGCGACCAGGAGGGCCTGGAGCGCGGCTGGTACGCGGGCGCGGTGGGGTGGGTGGGGGCGCGTCGCGCCGAGCTGCGGGTGGCGCTGCGCTGCGTGCTGGTGCGCAACGATCAGGCCCAGGTGTTCGTGGGCGCGGGGATCGTGGCCGGCTCCGATCCGGCAGCGGAGTGGAACGAGACGGTGGTCAAGGCCCAGGTGGCGCTCTCCGCCCTGGGCGTGGTGGAGGTCCGGCGTGCGTCGTGAGGGGCTCAACGCGCTGTGGTCGCGCGCGATGGTGGAGGAGTGGGTCCGCTCCGGCTTGCAGCACGCGGTGATCTGTCCGGGCAGCCGGTCCACCCCGCTGGCGCTGGCGCTGGCGGAGTCGAAAGGGCTGCGCTGCTGGTCGGTGGTGGATGAGCGCTCGGCGGCGTTCTTCGCCCTGGGGTTGGCCAAGCAGACCGGCACCGCGGCGGTGGTGGTGTGCACCTCCGGCAGCGCCGGCGCCCACTTCTTCCCGGCGGTGATCGAAGCGGCGATGGGCCAGGTGCCGCTGCTGGTGGTGACCGCGGATCGCCCCCCGGAGTTGCACGGGTGGGGAGCCCAGCAGTCCATCCCCCAACAGCAGCTCTACGGAAGCTACGCCCGCTTCTTCGCCGAGCTGCCGGTCCCCGAGGCCCGCACCGAGTCGGTGCTGCACCTGCGCGCCACCGCCGCCCAGGCCTTCGCCACCGCCCACCGTGCCCCCCGCGGGCCGGTCCACCTCAATGCGCCCTTCCGCGAGCCGCTGGCGCCGGAGGAGAACCCCGCCCCCTTGCCGCCGCTCTCCGCGCTGGCCCTGGAGGGGCGGGGGACCCAGCCGCTGGTCCAGCTGAGCCCGCCGGCAGGAGACGTCTCCCCGGCGGCGCTGGCCACGGTGCGCGCGGCGGTGGAGGAGACCGAGCGGGGGCTGATCGTGATCGGTCCCCGGGACGCCGAGGACGGGCTGGCGGAGGAGGCGCTGCGGCTGGGCCGACTGCTGGGCTATCCGGTGTTCGCGGAGGGCGGCTCCAATGCCCGCTTCGGTCACTCCGAGGGGGTGAGCGCGGTCTACGACGCGATCGTCCGGCACCCGCCCTTCGCCGCCGCCCATCGCCCGGAGCTGGTCCTGCGCTTCGGCGGCGCGATCACCCCCAAGACGGTGCAGGCCTATCTGGATGGCTCGGGGGCGCGGACCTTCCAGTTCAGCGATCAGGGCGCGTTGCACGATCCCCAGCACCAGGCCACCGCGATCCTGGAGGGCAATCCGGTCCGGGCCGCCGCGCAGCTGGCCGAGGGGATCACCCCGCGCAGCGGTCGGTGGCGGGAGGACTTCGACCTGGCGGAGCGCCGGGTCCGCGCCGTGTTCGAAGCAGAGCTGGGGCGCGGAGAGTCGCTGAGCGAACCCCAGGTGGCGCACCTGGTGGCCCGCTCGCTGCCCGCCCAGGCCAACCTGTTCGTCTCCAGCAGCATGCCGATCCGGGACCTGGATGCGTTCGCCTATGCCGGCCAGCGGGTGCGGACCTTCTGCAACCGCGGGGCAAACGGGATCGACGGGATCGCCTCCACCGCGCTGGGCATCGCTGCCGCCTCCGGGCGGCCCACGGTGCTGCTCACCGGGGACCTGGCCTTCCTGCACGATCTGGGCGGGCTGCTGATCGCGCGGCGCCATGGGTTGAACCTGACGGTGGTGGTGATCAACAACGATGGTGGGGGGATCTTCTCCTTCCTGCCGATCGCCGGACGTACTCCGCACTTCGAGCCCCTGTTCGGCACGCCCCACGGGGTGGAGTTGGCACACGCGGCGGCGCTGGCCGGCGGGCGTCACCTGCGGTGTGCGAGCGCGGAGACACTGACCCGGGAGTTGGCCCCGGCGTTGGAAGGTGGGCTGAGCATCCTGGAGGTCCGCACCGACCGTCAGGCGAACGTGCTGGAGCACCGACGGCTGTTCGCCGCGGCCGGCGCGGCATTGGGAGAGGGACCATGGGGATAGAGCTTCCGTTCGAGCAGTGGGGGCGCGGTGAGCGCCGGGTCCTGTTCCTGCACGGCTTCACCGGCAACCGGACCGCCTGGGAGCACCTGCGCCCGCTGCTCGAGGCGCACCTGAGCGCCTGGTGCGTGGATCTGCCCGGGCACGGCGCCGCGCCGCTTCCGCCCCGGGAGGGCGCGGAAGGCTTCCAGGACACCCTGGACGCGCTGGAGCGGGTGCTGGACGCCGCCGGCCCCGGGCGGGTGGACGTGGTGGGCTACTCGCAGGGAGCCCGGCTGGCGCTGGCCCTGGCGGTGCGCGCGCCCTCCCGGGTGCGCCGGCTGGTGCTGGAGAGCGGCAACCCCGGGCTGCGCCGTCGCAAGGAGCGGGTGGACCGCCGGGAGCAGGACGAGGTGCTGGCCCGACGGGTGGAGAAGGAGGGGGTGGAGGCCTTCGTGGAGCGCTGGGAGGCGCTGCCGTTGTTCGCCGGGCTGCGCGCCCTGCCTGCCGCGGAGCAGGCCCGGCTGCGCGCCCGCCGCGCCGCCGGCACCGCAGAGGGGCTGTCCGCGGCGCTGCGGACCCTGGGCCTGGGTGTGCAGCCATCCTTCTGGGCCGCCTTGCCCCGGCTGCGGATCCCGACCCTGCTGCTGACCGGGGAGCAGGACCGCAAGTTCACCGAGCTGAACCGGAAGATGGCGCGCGAGCTTCCCCAGGCGTGGCACCGGGTGTTCCCCGGGGTCCACCACGCGCCCCATCTGGAGGCGGCCGAGGAGTACGCCCGGGAGCTGAGCTCGTTTCTGGGCGCTCCCTGGAACGAACACGAACATGAGGAGGCCCGCGGGTTCTCCTCCCACGCCGCGGATCCCGCGGGGATGGAGAGCCGGCCTTGAGTGGAGAGCTGAACGTGTCCCTGCCGGCCTCGCCGTCGCTGAGCACCTGGTTCCTGGCGATCCGCCCCCGCACCCTGACCGCGGCGATCGTCCCGGTGATGGTCGGCTCGGCGCTGGCGTTCGGGGATGGGCGCGGTCAGTGGCTGCCGGCGATCGCCGCGCTGCTGGGCGCGGTGCTGATCCAGATCGGCACCAACCTCACCAACGACTACTACGACTTCAAGAAGGGCGCCGACACCCCCGAGCGGCTGGGGCCGGTGCGGGTGACCCAGGCGGGGCTGATCAGCCCGCAGACGGTGCTGCTGGCGGCGGTGGCCAGCTTCGCCGCCGCGCTGGTGATCGGCCTGTACCTGGTGGCGGTGGCCGGCTGGCCGGTGGTGGCGATCGGGGTGGCCTCGCTGCTCAGCGGCTACGCCTATACCGGGGGCCCGTACCCGCTGGCCTACAACGGCCTGGGTGATCTGTTCGTGTTCGTGTTCTTCGGCTTCGTGGCGGTGGGCGGGACCTACTTCGTCCAGGCCCTGGGGCTGCCCCCCAAGGCGCTGCTGGCGGCGATCCCGGTGGGCGCGCTGGGCACGGCGATCCTGGTGGTGAACAACCTGCGCGATGCGACCACCGACGTGAAGGCGGGGAAGCGGACCTTGATCGTCCGCTTCGGCGAGCGCGCGGGACGCGGCGAGTACCTGGCCTGTCTGGCGCTGGCCTTCGGGACGCCTCCCTTGCTGCTGGCGCTGGGCTGGGAGGGCTGGGCGGTGCTGCTGCCGCTGGCCTCGGCCCCGTTCGTAGTGGCGCCGTTGAGGCGGGTGTTGCAGCAGCGGGGCGCGGCGCTGAACCCCGGGCTGGGCGAGACCGCCAAGCTGCAGCTGGTATTCGGAGCGCTGTTCGCCGCCGGGCTCTACCTGGGCTGAGGCTTCAGACGCTGAGGTTGAAGCCCAGCTGCAGGCCGGTCCGGAAGGTGGAGGCGAAGGAGTAGACCCGGAAGCCGAGGGTGGTGGTCAGCCAGGGGCCGAACGGCACCACCAACGAGGCATCCAGCCGGGCATCCAGCGCGTTCTCCCCGAACAGGATCGCCGGTCGCACCTCCAGGCCCACCCCGGGGTTGAAGGCATCGGTCCGGAAGGGGAGGTACCGGTGGGGGAGCGCCACCTCCAACCAGGCGCGCTGGTAGAGCCGGTCCGCCACTTGCCGCACGCCGAAGGAGAGCCCCAGCTCCACGTGCTGCCGGGGGGGCGCCCTGAGCTGCAGCGCTCCGCCGACGTCGTAGTAGGCGAACGGGCTGGACTCGCCGGAGACCTCCAGGCCCAGCACGCCGAAGGTGAAGGCGCCGCGCGCGCCCAGGTAGCCCACGCCCTGGCCGCCCCACAGTCCTCCGCCGTAGAGATTGAACTGTTCGGACGGGGTACCCCAGCAGTGCATCAGATCCCCGCCGGCCTCGGAGTCGAAGCCGTAGAGGACCAGCGGCAGCGCGGCGATGGCCACCACCGCCATGATCAGCAGGACCTTGCCGTCGTTGAGGCCGCCGAAGCTGTCGCCGCTCCCGCCACCCCCGGAGATGACCTCCCCGGTTCCGGAGGGGTGGGGACCATCGACCGCCACGTGCACCGCCACCGGATAGGGCTCCGGCTGAGGCATCCAGTGGGAGGTGAGGTAGCCGCCACAGGGTCCGCCGGCCAGGGCGGGCGAGGCCAGCAGCAGCAGGGTGATCAGCAGGGAACGGCCCATGCGGGGCTCCGGGCGGGAACTGGCAGCCAGTGTAGCGCGAACCGGACTGGGGCGGAGTGTCCCCCGGGGCCGTTCAATCGGGGCGCGGGGCCAGGCTGGGCCACTGGCTTGAGCAACTCGGGGCCCGCTCAGCGGGGACCCGCCTCGTCCTTGGCCTGGGGGTCGGCGAGGCGCGAGACCAGCGCCTCCCAGACTGCGCGGACCCGGGGCACGTTCCGCAGCGCCCGATGGGTGACCAGGAAGAGCTCGTCCACTGGCCAGCGGGACGCGGCGTCCCGCAACCGGGGAGCCAGCAGCACCGGCGAGAGTCGGAAGTGGTCGAGGCTGGGCTCCGGGATCAGCGCTGCCCCCAGGCCCGCCCTGACCGCCGCCAGCTGAACGGACAGGCTGTCCGAGCTCACCACCGGCTCGGCGCCGGGGACCTGCTCGCGCAGCCACCGCGCGGCGCCGCCTTGCGCGAAGCGTTCTCCCCAGCCAACCCAGGACAGCTGATCCCATTGCCTGACCGGGCCCAGGCGTTTGGCGTACTCCGGGGAGGCGGCCAGCACCCAGCGCACCTCGCGCAGCCGCCGCACCAGCAGATCGCCTTGCACCGGGCGGGCGATCCGGAGCGCCAGATCCGCCTCGCGCCGGGCCAGATCCAGCACCGCCTCGCTGGGCTCGATTGCCAGCCGCAGCCGCGGGTGGCGGCGGACCAGGACGCGCAGCAGTGGTAGCAGGATCACCTCCGCGGTGTCCGGCGGACAGGTCACCCTCACCACGCCGGTCACCTCCGTCTCCAGGCGGTCCACTGCGTTGGCGAACCGGTGCACCGAGGCCTCGGTCTCCTCCGCGATCGGCATCAACTCCTCGGCGGCGGAGGTGGGGGCGATCCCGTCCCGTCCCCGGTCAAAGAGGGTCGCCCCCAGGAGTCGCTCCAGCGCGGTCAGCCGACGGGAGACGGTGGAGCCATCCACGCCCAGCGACCGGGCGGCGCCTCCCAGGGTCCGGGCGCGACACAACGCCAGGAACAGCTGGACCTCGTTCCAATCCAGGGCGTCGGAGGGACGTTGCATGAATGCAAAGCTAACCGGCAGAAACGCGAGTCGCCATGCAGCGATGCAAGCCACATCCTCTGGATCAGAAAAGGAGCTGAACCTGATGATCACCGTGATGGGAGCAACCGGGAATACCGGTCGTCTGATTGTGAAGAGCCTGCTGGAGCAGGGGCTGGCTGTCCGGGCCATTGCCCGGAATCCGGAGCGGCTGGCGTTGCTGGCCCGGGAGGGCGCGCAGATCCGGAGTGGGGACGTGGGGAACGAGGCGTTCTTGACCGAGGCGTTCTCCGGATCGAAGGCCGTCTACACCTTGCTGCCCACCGATCGGTCCTCGCCCGACTATCGGGCGGAGCAGGACCGGCAGGGGAGGGCGATTGCCGGCGCGCTGCGCTCCTCCGGGGTGGGGCACGCCGTGGCGCTGAGCAGCGTGGGGGCCGAGCGGGCCGACGCCCCCGGGATCCTCGCCGGCCTGGCGGCGCAGGAACTGCGGCTCCGGGAGCTGGAGGAGACGGCGGTGCTGCTGCTGCGCCCGGTCTCGTTCTACGAGAACTTCCTCGACAGTCTGCCGCTGATCGCCAGCGAGGGGATCGTGGCGGACGGGCTGGCAGCGGACGTGCCCCAGCCGATGGTCGCGGCGCGCGACATTGCGGCGGTTGCCACCCGGGCGCTGGCCAGCCGCGACTGGAGGGGGGTGAAGGTCCGCGAAGTGGTCGGGCCCCGGGAGCTGACGGCTCGCGAGGCGACGCGGATCCTGGGCTCGCGGATCGGAAGACCCGACCTCGCCTACGTCCAGCTCGAAGGCGAAGAGCTGGTGGGGGCGCTGGTGGGAGCAGGGCTCTCCGAGTCCTTCGCCCGGATGTACCAGGAGATGACCGCGGCGATGAACCGCCGGGAGCTGCACCCGCGGGGCGATGGGAGCGCCGAACAGACGGTCGGCACCCCCTTCGAGGACTTCGCCGATGGGTTCGCCCGGCTGTACGCCGCGCAGCTCGCCGGTCCCGGGGCGCCGGTGAGCCAATGACCTGGCTGGCGCTCCTCACCCTGACGGCGGCGATCGGCGGCGCGCTGGTCGCCGGGGTGTTCCTGGCCTTCTCCGCCAGCGTGATGCGGGCGCTGGATCAACTCCCGGCGGCCCAGGCGATCACGACCATGCAGCGGATCAACCGGGCAATCCTCAATCCCTGGTTCCTGGTCCCCTTCCTGGGGCTGTCGGTGCCCTGCCTCTGGCTTGGGGGGCGGGCGCTGCAGGCGTGGACCGACCCGCGGGCGCCGTACTGGCTGGCGGGCGCGGTGGCCTACCTGGGGGGGACGCTGCTGACGACGATGGTGCGCAACGTGCCTCTCAATGAGGCGCTGGCCCGGGTGGAGCCGAGCGGTCTGGAGGCGGAGCGGAGCTGGCGCCGGTATTCGACGACCTGGACCGCGTGGAACCATCTTCGCGCGGCGGCGGCCCTGATCGCCGGGGCCTCGTTTGCCCTGGCCGCACGCGGTTACGGCTGAGGGAAGCCCGTCGACAGCTTCCAGCGGGTGTGCGATCCCGGAGTCCTCCCTCGAGCCGCCGCATCCAATCCGCATGAGCAAGCTGAGCTTCGAGCTGCGCCCCGTCACCTACGCGCTGACCACTCCGCTGCTTACCGCGTCCGGCACCTACTCCACGCGCCAGTCGATCCTGGTGCTGGCCCGGGACGGGGATCGTGCGGGGGCAGGGGAGGCAGCGCCGCTGGAGAGCTTTGGCACCGAGTCCTACGCGCAGGCGGCCCGGATGCTGGCGGAGGTGATCGACCGCTGGGAGGGCGCGAAGGTCCCCAAGAAGCCGGATCAGTTGGCGCCGCTGTTCGCCAAGCTGGAGCTGGATCGTCACCCGGCTACCGCGCACGCGCTGGAGTGCGCGTTGCTGGATCTGATCGCCCAGCAAGACGGAGTCCCGCTGGCGTCGCTGCTGTGGCGCGGACCGTACGCGAGGTCGGTGAGGGTCTCCGCGCTGATCACTGCCGGGACGCCGGAGGCCGCCGCGATGCAGGCGAGAGAGGCCGCTGCGGCCGGCCACGACACCCTCAAGGTGAAGGTCGCCACCGGCCCACTCTCCGAGGACGTCCTGAGGTTGGAGGCGATCCGCGCCGCGGCCCCCGCGCTGAAGGTCCGGATCGACGCCAACGGGGGCTGGACCCGCCAGGCCGCGGAGGAGGCGCTGAGGACCTTGGCGCCCCTGGATCTGGAGCTGTGTGAGCAGCCGCTGGCGGCCGAGGATCTAGAGGGGCTGGTCGCGCTGCGGCGGCAGCAGTTCCTCCCCATCGCCGCAGATGAGTCCCTGGGACTGCCCAACGGGCTGGAGCGGGTGGTGGCCGCCGACGCGGCGGATGTGCTGGTGCTCAAGCCGATGGTGCTGGGCGGGATCCGCCGCGCGGTGGATGCAGCGGGCCGCGCCTCCAAGCGGGGCGTGGGTGCCTACGTCACCAGCTCGCTGGAAGGACCGATCGGAAGGCTGGCGGCGCTGCAGGTCGCCGCGGCGATCGGTGATCGCGACCATGCGCACGGGCTGGCGGTGGGCGCGTTGTTCGGACCCTCGGCCCGACCGCAGCTGCTGGAGCCGATCAACGGCAGGCTCTCGCTGCTGGACGGGCCGGGGATCGGCTTGCTGGATTAGGGAGCCCTCGGGGGCGCTCCCTACTTCACCGGCCAGGTCCCGGACTGGAACACCCGCTCTTGGACGATGTTCGCCGGACCGACCAGCTCCTGGCGTTTGACGGTGCCGTCGGCCTCCAGGTGGTTCCGCGCCTCGCTGTCCCCGGAGAGGGTCACGATCACTCCCGGAGTGCTGCCACGCTTCAGGGTGGTGACCTTGAGCGCGGTCGGATCCTCGCCCGGGTTGTAGACCTGCACTGACTTCTCGGTGGGCTTCCTGGCCGTCAGCAGGGTGCGGCCCAGCTTGGCCAGGCTCAGCTCGTGGGCCAGCTCGGTCTGGCCCTGGGTGCTCATCGTTCCATTGACCGGCTTCCCGTCGTGGGTCCCCCGGAACGTGTACTGCCCCTTCCCCGAGCGCTCCAGCTCCACCTCGGTGGTGACTTCTCCTTTGGTGATCTGGACGAACTTCTGCTGGGTCAGCACCCCGGCCGGATCGCTGAACTCCTCACTGCGGGAGTCCATCACCAGCGCCTCCTGCACAGAGGGAAAGAAGGCTGCGGTCCCTCGGATCACCAGCACCAGTCCCTTGTCCTGGGTCGGGTAGAGGTCGCGGCGTTCGTACCCGGCCACAGTGTCCTGCACCCTCACCACCTGCAGCTCGCTCCACACCGACTCCGGCTCGGGCTCGGCGTCCTTGAGCTCCATCGACGCATAGGCGCCCTTCACCACCCGGGCGAACGTCTTGGCGTAACCAGGTTCGTCGTGGGTGCACAGCAGCCCGCCGCGAGAACCGGAGGCCACCGCCACCTTCACCAGCCCGATCGACCGCGGACGGTTGGCGGGGGCGTAGAGGATCTCCCCCTGCAGGATCGGATCACCGTTCACGTGGTCGATCTCCCGGATCCTTGCGGCGCGGACGGTCATCGAGGCGGCGATGCTCGTCACCACCTGATGGAAGGTGGTGCCCGACGCGAAGGCCGGCGCCACGATGCAGTTGATCGGTTGCTTGAGGCCCAGGTCGGCGATCACCACCTCCTGACCCTCGTCGGGCGGTTCGACCTTGGGCGCGGACCGTCCTTCGATCTTCAGGTGGAAGGAAGCCCCGGTGACCTCCTGTTCCGCCATCGGCTCCGCCTCCCGTCCGAACAGCTCCGCCAGCGCCTTGCGCTGCTCCTCTGGGGAGTCGGCCGTCTCCGCGGCAGCCTCCGCATCCGGAGGCGGTGGCTGGGGCGCAGTCGCCGGTGCCGGCTTTTCAGACGGCGGAGTGGGCGCTGGCTGTGTGGTGGCGCATCCCGCGACCAGCACCACCAGACCCAAGACTGATCCCCAGCTCCTCATATGAACCCCCAGCGACGCAGTGCCAAGCGTCCATAGTTCAGCATTCAGTCGGAGTCTCCTGGAAGCGCCACGGCCCCACCTCGAAGACGTCGCTCACCGGGTAGTCGGCTGCAAGTTTGGCCGCCGCGGCGACATGATTCGGCACGTGCACCAGAAAGTTGATCAGGAGCTCTTGCAGCTCTGCCGGGGAGAGGCTTTCCGGGGCGCTAAAGGTCTGGTGGAGCGCGTCCAGATCGTCCAGCCAGTCGGTCATGTGGAAGCCGATGTCCTGGCGAATCGGCTCAGGCAGCTCCAGGAAGGCCTGCTCAATTGCCGCACGGATCCGTTTTGCCGGGTAGGGCATTCGGCAGAAGTACCATCCTCGTCAGGTCGGCGTTAAAGGGAGACGGGTGAGCCGTGTTTGCCCCATCGCCTCGGTGGCCCGGACCGCGCCTGAGCGGCTGGCGCTGCAGGTTGCCGACCGCCGCTGGAGCTACGCGAAGCTGGACGCCTGGATCGACCAGTACGCGCAATCCCTGGCGGGGAGGGGAGTGAAGGCCGGCCAGCGGGTGGCGATCCTCTCCGGCAACCGGGAGGAGCTGGTCCCGCTGCTGTTCGCGCTGTGGCGGCTGGGCGCGGTGGCGGTGATGCTCAACGCCCGGCTGACCTCCGCCGAGCTGGCCGCGCAACTGGAGACGGCCCGGCCGTCCTTGCGGATCGCCGAGGCCTCGCTGGCGGATCGGGTGGAGGGCGCGGTCCTGCTGGAGGACCTGGAGGGGGAGGGCGCATCCGCGCCGATACCGTCCGCGCCGATGGCCATGGACGCTCCCGCGGCGATCCTCTTCACCTCCGGCACCACCGGAAAGTCCAAGGCGGCGGTGCTCACCTGGGAGAACTTCGTGGCCGCGGCGCGGGCTTCTGCATCGAACATCGGCGGCGCCCCGGAGGATGCCTGGCTGTTGTGCCTGCCGCTGTTCCACATCGGCGGGCTGTCGATGCTGGTCCGCGCCGCCCTCTACGGCTGCCGCCTGGTGCTCCAGCCCCGGTTCGACTCCCGGGAGGTGGCCCGGGCCTTCGATCAGGACCGGATCACCCACGCCAGCCTGGTGGCGGTGGGGCTGCAGCGGCTGGTGGATGAGCGCGGGGCCCACCCCTTTCCAGACGGGATCCGCGCGGTGCTGGTCGGCGGCGGACCGGTCTCCGCCGATCTGCTGGCCCGGGCCCGGAGTCTGCGGTTGCCGGTGTTGCAGACCTACGGGCTGACCGAGGCCTGCGCCCAGGTGACCACCGAGGTCCCGGCCGAGGCGGACGGGACCACCGCCGGGCACCCCCTTCCCGGGACCGAGTTGCGGATCGTGGACGGGGAGGGCGCCCCCCTGCCTCCGGGCCAGGTGGGGGAGATCGAGCTTCGCGGCCCCACGGTGATGGCCGGCTACTTCGGGGACGAAGCAGAGACCCACCAGACCCTGTGGAAGGGCTGGCTGCGCACCCGGGATCTGGGCACCCTGGACGAGGGGGGCCGGCTGCGGGTCTTCTCCCGCCGGACCGATCTGCTGGTCAGCGGCGGGGAGAACGTCTACCCGGCGGAGATCGAGGCGGTGCTGCTGACCCTGCCCGGGGTCCGGGAGGCGGCGGTGATCGGGGTGGAGGACGCCCGCTGGGGGCAGGTCCCGGTGGCGATCCTGGTCGCGGAGAATCCCTTGAATCCCGACGAACTGGGCGCCGCCTGCCGACGGAAGCTGGCCGGCTACAAGGTCCCCCGTCGCTTCCTCCAGGTGCCGGAGCTGCCCCGCAACGCGATGGGCAAGGTCGACCGGCGGGCACTGCGGCTGCTGGCCACGCCGATATCCGGCTTCTGACAGCGATTACCCCCCTGTCCGGAGCCTCCCTCCAATTGATTGATGCGCCGATCCCGGTTCCCTAGTATCCGCCGCCCTCAGAACACGGCATTTCAAGGAGCCTCCACATGGCAGCGGCGACCGGCGAGAAGATCACCCTCAAGGACGGGAAGCTCACCGTCCCGAATCATCCGATCATCCCCTTCATCGAGGGTGACGGCACCGGCCGTGACATCTGGCGGGCCTCGGTGGCGGTGTTCGACGCCGCGGTGGAGAAGGCCTACGGCGGCAAGAAGAAGATCATCTGGAAGGAGGTCCTGGCCGGTCAGAAGGCCTTCGACCAGACCCAGAACTGGCTGCCGGACGAGACGGTGCAGGCGTTCCGCGACTACCTGGTGGGCATCAAGGGCCCGCTGACCACCCCGATCGGCGGCGGCATCCGCTCGCTGAACGTGGCGCTGCGCCAGCTGCTGGACCTGTACGTCTGCCTGCGGCCGGTGCGCTACTTCCGCGGCGTCCCCTCTCCGGTGAAGCACCCGGAGAAGGTGGACATGGTGATCTTCCGCGAGAACACCGAGGACATCTACGCGGGCATCGAGTTCGAGGCGGGCACCGACAAGGCGGCCAAGGTGCTGGCCTTCCTGGAGAAGGAGTTCCCCAAGGACTTCTCCAAGGTGCGCTTCGCCAAGGACGTGGGCCTGGGCGTCAAGCCGGTCTCCAAGGAAGGGTCGCAGCGGCTGGTCCGCGCGGCGATCGAGTTTGCGATCAAGCACAAGCGCAAGAGCGTGACGATCGTCCACAAGGGCAACATCATGAAGTTCACCGAGGGTGCCTTCATGAAGTGGGGCTACGAGCTGGCCCAGAGCGAGTTCGGGGAGAAGGTCTACACCTGGGCGCAGTGGGAGCAGACCAAGGCCAAGTCCGGTGAGGAGGCCGCCAACAAGGAGCAGAAGGACGCGGTGGCCGCCGGGAAGATCGTGATCAAGGACGCGATCGCCGACATCACCCTGCAGCAGGTGCTGACCCGTCCGGAGGAGTTCGAGGTGATCGCCACCTTGAACCTCAACGGCGACTACCTGTCGGATGCGCTGGCCGCGCAGGTGGGGGGGATCGGTATCGCCCCGGGCGGCAACATCAACTACGTCACCGGCCACGCGGTGTTCGAGGCCACCCACGGCACTGCGCCCAAGTACGCGGACCTGGACAAGGTGAACCCCGGCTCGGTGATCCTCTCCGGCGAGATGATGTTCCGGCACCTGGGGTGGGACGAGGCGGCGGACCTGATCATCTCCGGGATGGACAAGGCGATCACCCAGCGCACCGTCACCTACGACTTCGCCCGGCTGATGCGCCAGGAGGGCGGCGCCGAGGTGAAGGAGATCAAGTGCTCGGAGTTCGGTCAGGCGATCATCAAGAACATGTAGTTTTTCTTTCCTCGGAGATCACACACCCATGAAGAAGAAGATCGGACTCATCGGCGGCGGGCAGATCGGTGGAAACCTTGCCCTGCTGGCCATCCAGAAGTCGCTGGGCGACGTCGTCCTCTATGACATTCCCCAGGCCGAAGGCTTGGTGAAGGGCAAGGCCCTGGACATGAACCAGCTGGCGGCGGTGGACGGCTATGACAGCCGCGTCACCGGCACCAGCAACTGGGCGGACGTGGCTGGCTCGGACGTGCTGATCATCACCGCCGGCGTTCCCCGCAAGCCGGGGATGAGCCGCGAGGATCTGCTGGACATCAACCTGAAGATCATGCGGGACGTGTCGGAGAACGCGAAGAAGCACTGCCCGGACGCGTTCGTGATCAACATCGCCAACCCGCTGGACGCGATGGTGTTCGCGTTCCAGAAGATCACCGGCTTTGCGGCCAACAAGGTGGTGGGAATGGCCGGGGTGCTGGACACCTCCCGGTTCAAGTTCTTCATCGCCGAGGCCCTCAACGCCTCGATCCGCGACGTGGAGGCCCTGGTGCTGGGCGGCCACGGCGACGACATGGTCCCGATCATCCGCCAGGCCACCCTGGGCGGGGTGCCGCTGACCAAGCTGATCCCCAAGGAGAAGCTGGATGCGATCGTCAAGCGCACCCGTGAGGGCGGCGCCGAGCTGGTCGGGCTGTACAAGACCGGTTCCGCGTACTTCGGGCCCGCTGCCTCGGCGATCGCGATGGCGGAGAGCTACCTGCTGGATCGCAAGCGGGTGCTGCCGGCCGCCGCGTACCTGACCGGCCAGTACGGCATCAACGGCTACTTCTTCGGCGTGCCTTGCCAGATCGGCGCCGGCGGCGTGGAGAAGATCTTCGAGATCGATCTCGACGCGGCGGAGAAGGCCGAGCTGGAGAAGAGCTTCCAGTCGGTGAAGAAGACCGTCGACTCGGTCAAGCTGTAGCCATCACCCACGCGCCCGGGGGCCCCGAAAGGTGGCTCCCGGGAAGCGCGGTCGCTCAGAGCCGGAACTCTGCCCCCAGGGTCACAGTCAGTCCGGACAGATAGTCCCCAAAGGTGATCCCGCTAAAGCCCAGGGCCGCCGAATAGATCACCGTGCCCCGGTCACCCGTTCCCTGGGTGAACAGCCGTCCCCCGGCGGAGAACCCCACCTCGAAGAACTGGGCCACGTTGGCCTTGGCGAACAGCTCCAGGCTCCGGTTCACGGGCAGGTTGAGATCGGCATCGAAGCTGACCGGGTAGCCCGACCCGTACCCTCCCGCCAGGGCGAACCCCGCCGCCAGGCCGAGGTGGAAGCCGTCCAGCCCGCCCAGGCGCAGCAGCGGCTGGAAGTAGACGGTCACCGGAGCGCAGGACCCGAAGCCGCCGCAGTTGGGGCCCGGCATCAGCCCCAGTCCGGCGCCCAGCTCGAAGTAGGTCATGGACCAGGCAGCGCTGGCGGTCAGCCGCAGGGCAGGGGGGACGCCCAGCCCCACCGAGAGCGGCTCCAGGGAGGCGGCGTAGCTGAAGGGAGAGTCTGGCGCCTGATAGGCCACCATCCCCCCCAGCAGCATCCCGAAGCCGTTGCCCAGCACCGGGCGCAGGTAGAAGCCCCCGCGCAGGTTGAAGCGGCTGCGGTGGGGGGCCAGGTGGGTGGAGGACGGATTCTCCACCGTCAGATCGATCAGGTCGCCCACCCGGGCCTGCTCGCCCCGGCCCAGCCAGGCGGTGGACTGGTGTTCCTCGGCCGCCTCCACCCGGACCACCGCCAACAGCTCGTGGGTGGCCCGGGGGTTGTTGGGGTCCGGTTGCTCCAGCGGCCGGAAGATCCGCACCGACTTGCCGGGCAGGTAGCCCTGGATCAGTCCCGCCCCCAGCACCAGCTTGCCCTCCGCCACCTCGGTGACCTTGAAGAACACCAGCGGCTCTTCCACCTCCGCACCCACCAGCGGCGGCTCCTGCGCCATTGCCGGGGCGGACATCAGGACCAGCAACGCCGCACACACCCACCGGATCATCCGGACCCCTCCCGGGCGCCGGGGCGCCCCCTGCCAGCGGCCTAATCCCTAGGCCCCGGCGTCCTTATCGGACACGGAAGATCGTACTTCCTTCGCTTCACCGTTCGCTCTAAAGGTTTGAGTGCCGTCCGACACATTTCCCAGCTGGGGAGCGCGCCGGACCCAACGCAGAAGGAGCAGCGACGCGATGGCCGACGCAGCAGCGCGATTCACGGTGGTGGGTGGTGGGTTGGCGGGGTTGATGACCACCATCAAGTTGGCGGAGGCCGGCCACCAAGTCGACCTGCTGTCGATTGTCCCGGTGAAGCGGTCCCACTCGGTGTGCGCGCAGGGTGGCATCAACGGCGCGGTGAACACCAAGGGCGAGGGCGACCACCCGGACATCCACGTCAAGGACACCCTGCGGGGCGGCGACTTCCTGGCCGAGCAGACCTCGGTCAAGGGCATGTGCTACTCGGCGCCGCACATCATCTACATGCTGGACCGGATGGGGGTGACCTTCAACCGCACCCCCGAAGGCCTGCTGGACTTCCGCCGCTTCGGCGGGACCCTCCACCACCGCACCGCGTTCGCCGGCGCCACCACCGGCCAGCAGCTCTTGTACGCGCTGGACGAGCAGGTCCGCCGCTACGAGGCGGAGGGCAAGGTCACCAAGTACGAGTACTGGGAGTGGCTGGGCACGGTGAAGGACGACACCGGGCGCTGCATTGGCAGCGTGGCCATGGACATGAACACCATGGAGATCCGGACCTTCCCCGCCGAGGCGGTGATGCTGGCCACCGGCGGGCCGGGGATCGTGTTCGGGCGCTCCACCAACTCGGTGATCAACACCGGCACCGCCGCCGGCCGCGCCTACATCGAGGGCGCCACCTACTCCAACGGCGAGTTCATCCAGGTCCACCCCACCTCCATCCCCGCCGAGGACAAGCTGCGGCTGATGAGCGAGTCGGTGCGTGGCGAGGGCGGCCGGGTGTGGGTGCCCAAGACCAAGGCCGACCCCCGCGGCCCGCTGGAGATCCCGGAGTCCGAGCGCTGGTACTTCCTGGAGGAGCGCTACCCCAAGTACAAGAACCTGGTCCCCCGGGACGTGGCCACCCGCGAGATCTTCGACGTGTGCCGCAACCTGGGGATGGGGATCGGCGGGCGGGACGGCGTCTACCTGGACGTGACCCACATCCCGGCCAAGGTCCTGGACGCCAAGATCAAGGGCGTGATGGAGATCTACGAGAAGTTCGTGGGGGATGACCCGCGCAAGGTGCCGATGGTGATCTTCCCCGGCATGCACTACTCGATGGGCGGGCTGTACGTGCAGTTCAAGGCGGACAAGAACAACATCCCCGAGGACGCGCACCCGCTGAACCAGCAGACCAACGTCCCCGGCCTCTACGCCGGCGGCGAGGCCGACTACGCGTACCACGGCGGAAACCGCCTCGGCGCCAACTCGCTGCTCTCCTGCATCTACGCGGGGATGATCGGCGGCCCGTCGATGATCTCCTACGCCAAGAACAACGCCAAGAGCGCGGCGGCGGCGGCTCCCAAGCACTTCGCGGACGCCAAGGCCTACTGGACCGAGCGGTTCGAGACCATCCGCAAGATGAACGGGGCCGAGAACCCGTACGTGATCGCCCGCGACCTCGGCGACGTGATGACCGAGAACGTCACCGTGGTCCGGTACAACGACAAGCTCAAGGCCACCCTGGACAAGATCCAGGGGATGAAGGACCGCTGGGCGCGCTGCAACGTGCTGGACACCAGCAACAACAGCAACCGGTCGCTCTCCTTCGTCAACCAGCTGTGGAACATGTTGGAGCTGGGCACGGTGATGACCAAGTCCGCGCTCTTGCGCGACGAGAGCCGCGGCGCCCACTACAAGCCGGACTTCCAGCTGCCGGAGCCGAAGACCAAGGATCCCCGCGAGGATCTGGAGTGGATGAAGCTGTGGCAGGCCCGCCACGACAAGTGGGCCAAGATCACCATGGCCAAGCACACCCCTTCCGGCCCGGAGATCACCTACCAGGACATTGCCACCCCGGTCCTGGACCCCGAGCCCCGCTGGTACGCCTAAGCAAAGGATCCCAACTCCCATGGCCGATACGACAAGCGACGGACGTACCATCCACCTGAAGGTCTGGCGTCAGGACAACCGGGATCACGAGGGGCGCTACGAGGAGTACAAGATCCCCTACAAGAAGGGGATGAACGTCATCTCCTGCTTGATGGAGGTGCAGCGCAACCCGGTGACCGCGGACGGGAAGAAGACCACCCCGATCATCTGGGACAGCAACTGCCTGGAAGAGGTGTGTGGCAGCTGCACCATGAACATCAACGGCAAGGTGAAGATGGCCTGCTCGGCGTTGGTGGATCGCTTCGAGCAGCCGATCACCCTCGAGCCGCTGCGGAAGTTCCCGCTGGTCCGGGACCTGGCGGTGGATCGCAGCCGGATGTTCGAGGCGCTCAAGCAGGTCAAGGCGTGGATCAAGCTGGACGGCACCCACAACCTGGGGCCCGGCCCGCGGCAGTCCCCGGCGGATCAGGCGGTGGCCTACACCCTCTCCACCTGCATGACCTGCTCGGCCTGTCTGGAGGCCTGCCCGCAGGTGTCGGTGGACAACAACTTCATCGGCGCGGCGGCGATCAGCCAGACCCGGCTGTTCAACATGCACCCCTCGGGAGAGATGAACGCCGAGGAGCGCCTGCGCGGCCTGATGGGCGACGGCGGGATCCAGGACTGCGGCAAGGCCCAGAACTGCGTGGAGGTCTGCCCGAAGGAGATCCCGCTCACCACCTCGATCAGCGCCATGAACGCCCAGGTCTCCAAGCAGGTGCTCAAGGACCTGTTCCGGGGCGACGACGAGTCCAAGCACGGCGGCAGCGGACCGGGCTAACCCCAGGCCGTAGCGGCAGTGACCCAGAAAGCCACGATCTCCCTCGGGGGGATCGTGGCTTTCCTGTTTGACGTCCAGCACCCGGGCCTGTGTGGGTGGCGCGCGACTTGAAGCTTGGTAATAGGTGCCCCATGACGAAGAGCTTTCCCTCGCCCAACCACGCGGTGCACATCGAAGGCGCGCTGCGGGTGCTGCTGTTGGAGAACATCCACCCCTCGGCGGTGGACCTGTTCACCCAGGCCGGCTTCCAGGTCGAGCAGCTGAAGACCGCGCTCAAGCCCCAGGAGCTGGCCACGCGCCTCCAGGGCGTCCACGTGCTGGGGATCCGCAGCAAGACCACGGTGATGGCGGAGGCGATCGCCGGAGCCAAGGATCTGCTGGCGGTGGGGGCCTTCTGCATCGGCACCAACCAGATCGACCTGGACACCGCCAACACCCACGGGGTGCCGGTGTTCAACGCGCCGTTCTCCAACACCCGCAGCGTGGCGGAACTGGTGATCGCGGAGATCGTGATGTTGTCCCGGCGGATCGCGGATCGGATCCGGGAGATGCACCAGGGGGAGTGGCGGAAGGTGGCCACCGGCAGCAAGGAGGTCCGCGGCAAGACCCTGGGGATCGTCGGGTACGGACACATCGGCTCGCAGGTTGGGCTGTTGGCGGAGTCGATGGGAATGCGGGTGGTGTACTTCGACGTCGCCAGCAAGCTCCCGCTGGGCAACGCCCGGCCGGCCCCCACCCTGGAGGAGGTGCTGGAGCAGTCAGACTTCGTGACCCTCCACGTGCCGGCCACCCCGCAGACCCAGTGGATGATCGGCGCCGAGCAGATCGCCCGCATGCGCCCCGGCGCGATCCTCCTCAACCTCAGCCGCGGCACGGTGGTGGTGATCGAGGCTTTGGCGGAGGGGTTGCGCTCGGGCCATCTGGGTGGCGCGGCGGTGGACGTGTTCCCCTCCGAGCCGGACTCCAACTCCGACGGCTGGAAGACCGAGCTGCAGGGGCTGCCCAACGTGATCCTCACCCCGCACATCGGCGGTTCGACCGAGGAGGCGCAGGAATCGATTGGCCGGGAGGTGGCCACCTCGCTGACCCGCTTCATCCAGGTGGGCGCCACCACCGGGTCGGTGAACTTCCCCCAGGTGGAGCTGGCGTCCGCCAGGCGGACCCACCGGATCATGAACGTCCACCGCAACGTCCCCGGCGTGCTCCGGGACATCAACAAGATCGTCTCCGACCTCAACGCCAACATCCACGCCCAGATGCTGGCCACCGATCCGAACATCGGCTACCTGATCATGGACCTGGATCAGGACGTGGCCCGCGCGGTGGCGGAGGGGATCGCCGGGCTGAGCACGGACATCAAGACCCGGGTCGTCTACTGAGCGAAGCGGAAGGGCTCGCGCCGGTCGCTGGGGCCGCCGCCTACCGGTGGTCCCAGACCGGCAGTCCGGCCGCTGTCTACGGTGGTCCCAGACCGGCAGTTCGGCCGCTGTCTACCGGTGGTCCCGGACCGGCAGTCCGGCCACTGTCTACCGGTGGTCCCGGACCTGCAGTTCCGGCCGCCCCCTACCGGTCGACGACCTTGCCCGGGTTGAGGATGCCCTGGGGATCGAACACCCGCCGCAGGGACCGCATCAGCTCCAGCTCGGCGGGGGTGCGCGAGTAGCCCAGGTGGGCCTTCTTCAGCAGCCCGATCCCGTGCTCGGCGCTGATGCTGCCGTGGTGCTTGCGCACCAGCTCGAACATCTGGTCGTCGGCGCCGTGGGTGTGGCGCAGGAAGTCCTCCTTGGAGAGGTCCTCCGGCTTCATCACGTTGACGTGGAGGTTGCCGTCACCGATGTGGCCAAAGACGCAGATCTCCCAGCCCGGGTAGCGGGCGGCGAAGACCGCGTCCAGCTCGGAGGCGAAGGCCTCCAGCGCCGCCACCGGAAGGGCGATGTCGTTCTTGTGGGGCATCCCGGTGGCGGAGAGGCTCTCGCTGATGCTCTCCCGCAGCGACCACAGCTCCTTGGCCTGCTGGGCGGACTGGGCCATGGTCCCGTCGGTCACCAGCCCCTGCTCGAACAGCGAGCCCAGCCAGGTCTCCAGCTTCTCCTGATCCCCGCCCTCCACCTCCAGCAGCACGTAGCAGCCCGACGGCGCCTCGAACGGTGAGCGCAGCTGCCGGTGCCGCTGCACCCGGGCCAGGCAGCGGTCGGTGAAGAACTCGTAGGCGCTGATCGTGATCGGCGCCCGGCGCGCGGCGCGGAACAGGCGCAGTACCGCCGCCAGATCCGGGACCGCGAACAAGAACACGTCCAGCGCCGAGGGCAGTGGCGCCAGCTTCAAGGTGGCCTCGGTGATCACCCCCAGGATGCCCTCGCTGCCGATGAACAGCTGGCGCAGATCCAGGCCGGTGTTGTTCTTCTCCAGAGCGCCGTTGAGCTCCAGCACCTGGCCGTCGGCGGTCACCACCTGCAGCCCCAGCACCCAGTTGCGGGTCAGCCCGAAGCGGATCACCTTCACCCCGCCGGCGTTGGTGGCGATGTTCCCGCCCACCTGGGACGACCCCTTGGAGGCAAAGTCCACCGGCCAGGTCAGCCCCTGCTCGGCGCACCTCTGGTGGACAGCCTCGGTCACCGCGCCGGCCTGCACCCGCACCGTGTTCCCCAGCAGATCCAGTTCGCCGATCCGGTTCATCCGTTGCAGCGAGAGGACCAGCTCTCCGTCCTTGGCCACCGCGCCGGCGGCCAGCCCGGTCCGACCGCCGGAGGGGACCACCGGCACCCGGTGGTGCGAGCACAGCCGCAGCAGCCGTGACACCTCCTCGGTGGTGCGGGGAAAGGCGATCGCCGAAGGGGAGGGCGGATGGACCTTGGTCCAGTCCCGGCCGTACTCGGTCAGGTCCGAAGGATCGCGGGAGAGGAAGTCCGCGGGAAAGGACGCCGCGATCTCCTGGAGGAAGGCTTCGGGGAGCGGAGGGGTTGCCATGGAGGACCGGCCAGGTCTGTAACACCCGGGGGAGGCCGCGTCATCGGGGCTCCGCTGGGGTGTCGGCTCGGTGGAAAAGACGCCGGCCCGGGGCGGCGGCCGACATAGTGGCGAGATGAGCAACGACCGACACATCCTGATCGCCGGCGGAGGGATCGGAGGGCTGACCCTGGCGGTGGCCTTGAGGCAGGCGGGGATCGGGGCCACGGTCTTCGAGCGGGCGCCCCAGCTGCGGCCAGTGGGCGCCGGGATCACGGTCCAGATGAACGCGATGACCGCCCTGGCCACCCTGGGCCTGGATCAGGCAGTCCTGGCTGCCGGCGAGCGGGCCCGTCACACCGCGGTGCTGGATGCCTCGGGCCGCACCCTCAGCGGACTGCAGATGGACGCGCTGGAGAGCGAGCTGGGGATCACCGTCTGCATCCACCGGGCGCGCCTGCACCAGATCCTGTTGGAGGCCGCCGGGGACCGCGCCGTCCGCCTGGGCAGCGAGGTCCAGGGCTTCGAGGATCAGGAGCCGCGGGTGACGGTGCGGCTGACGGATGGGACCACCGCCACCGGGGACTTGCTGGTGGGCGCGGACGGTTTGCACTCCCGGGTCCGGGCCCAGCTGCTGGGAGAGGCGCCCCTGCGCTACTCCGGCTACACCAGCTGGCGCGGGGTCTGCGCCAACGACGGTCTGATCCCCTCCGGCCGGGTGACCGAGTCCTGGGGGCCCGGGGCGCGGTTCGGTGCCCTTCCGATCGGAGGCGGCGAGGTCTACTGGTTCTGCACCGCCAACGCGCCCGCCGGAGCGCGGGACCCGGTGGAGGGCCCTCACGCCCAACTGCAGGCCCGGTTCGGCGGCTTCCACGCGCCGATCCCGGAGCTGATCCGCCGCACCCCGCGCGAGCGGATCCTGCGGACCGACATCCACGATCGCCCCCCGGTGGATTCCTGGAGCCGTGGCCGGGTCACGTTGCTGGGAGACGCGGCGCACCCGATGACCCCGAACCTGGGGCAGGGCGGCTGTCAGGCGATCGAGGACGCGGTGGTGCTGGCCCGCTGTCTGACCCGCCACCCGTCGATCGCCACCGCGCTGGCCGCCTACGAGCGGGCGCGGATCGGGCGCGCGAACCGGATCGTCAAGCAGGCCTGGTCGTTCGGCCGGCTGGGGCAGCTGGAGAATCGAGCCGGGATCCGGGTCCGGGATGCGCTGCTGCGGATGACTCCGGAGTCGTTCCAGCGGCGGCAACTGCGCCAGTTGCTGCGGTTCGAACTCACGGGCTGACCCGGCTGGCGTTACTCCGATCCGCTCCGCAGCCCGCGCAGCCGCTCCAGGGCCAAGCGCCATTCGCCGCGGGAGACCTCGTCGTCGAGACCAGGGACGTCCTCCAACCGTTGCTCCAGTGCCTCGAAGTAGGCCAGCACCGCCGTGTGCTCTTCGGGTGGCCAGCCTCCGAAGTCATGGAAGGCCAGCGTCTCGAACACGTGCTCCGGATAGAGGTCCCCGATCCCCAGCGAGGGGGACATCGCCTCCAGCAGGCGCGGCAGGTAGTGCTTGTAGGCGGCGGTGCTCTCCCAGTGATCACCGGTCTCCCACAGCAACGTCCGGGTCATCGTCGGGCTCAACGAGGAGAGGGGGGTGGATCGGAGGTACTCGAACTCCTCTGGGTCGTAACAGTGGGTGCAGCCGCTGGCGGTGTGTGGACGGGGGTAGTCCGAGAACACCTGGTAGAGGTGGCTCACTGCTTTGGTGACCCCAGGGGCTTGATCCGTCATCGCTTCTCCCGGGAACCCGCCGCTCGTCCTTTAGAGGAGGGTGGCGCGGCCGGCGTTTGGAATATGTTCCGCGGCTGGAGGGGAACATGTTCCGACTCACCCCGCATCTTTCCACGCTGCTCCTGACCTGCGCGGCCGTCTCCGTGGCCGCCGAGCCCCGCGCCGAGCTTCCCAAGCTGCTGATCCTGGACTTCAGCGCCGGGGGGGTGGCCCCGGAGATCGCCTCTGCGCTCACCGAGGCCGCCGCGGCGGAGGTCAGCGCCCGGGGCTTCTTCCAGGTGGTCACCAGCAAGGATCTCCAGACGCTGATCGGGTTGGAGCGCCAAAAGCAGTTGGTGGGCTGCGGCGAGGACTCCGGCAGCTGTCTGGCGGAGCTGGGCGGGGCGCTGGGGGCCAAGGTGGTGCTCTCCGGCTCGGTGACCCGGCTGGGGCCCAACCTGCAGTTGAACCTCCAGGCGCTGGACTCCGGCCGGGCCCAGTCGCTGGGCCGGACCACCCGCATCGCCCCGGACATTGATCCGCTGCGGCGGGCGCTGCCCTACGCGGTGGCGGAGGTCCTGGGGATCCCCTCTCCCGCCCCGCCCTCCCGGGTGCTGCCGTACTCCCTGATGGGTGGCGGCGCGGTGGCGCTGCTGGCGGGCGCGGCGGTGGGAGTGGTGGGCTTTGCCCAGGAGGAGGCCTTCCTCCGCGAGCTGGAGCTGGGTTCGCGGCAGCAGGGGATCTTGGAGAACGCCGAGTCCTACCGACAGGAGGCCTCCCGCATCGGGACCCTGAAGACCGCGGCCCTGGCGGCGGGGATCCTGGGGGTCGGGCTGGGGGTGGCCGGCTTTCTGCTCAACCCCGCCTCGGTGGCGGAGGGCGGCGGTCCGAGGGCGGTGCTGTTCAGCGATGGCAATTCCACCGCGCTGGTGGTGGGCGGGGAGTGGTGATGCGACTCTGGAGCGGGGTGATGGTGTTGGCGCTGGGCGTGCTGGCCGGCTGCCAGTCCCGGGCGGATCTGGAGACCGGCCGCTACTACCGGTGCGAGGCCGCGGCGGGGGCGGTGGATCAGCAGTGCCCGGGCGGCTGGGTCTGCACCCGGGAGGGCTTCTGCCAGGACCCGGCGGTGGGCGCGGCGCTCAGCTGCGTCAGCTCGCAGGACTGCACCGGCGGCTGGCACTGTGGCGTGGACGGCCAGTGTTACGATCGCAGCCTGGCGGCCGCGGTGGCCTGTCGGCAGGAGGTGCCGCAGGATTGTGCCCCCGGCTGGCGGTGCGGGCTGGAGGGGGTCTGTCACGACACCGCCCAGGCCGCCGCCTACCAGTGTCAGGGAGACCCGGACTGTGAGCAGGGCTGGCGTTGTGGGGCCTCCGGGGTGTGCGTGGACTCCAGTGGGGAGGCGCTGCGCGCGGGGAGCGGGATCCTGGCGGGGGAGGTGCTCAGCCCGCGCTATCCCCTGGTCGCCGAGGAGCTGGCCGCCAGCGGCTCGTTCACGGATCTGGGGACCGGCTACGACAAGACTGTCTACGCGCTGCGCACCGACGGTGGGGTCTGGATCGGGACCTGGGACCAGTACGAGGGGGTGGCCGCCCAGCGCCTGGCGACCCCGGGCGTCCAGCGGATCGCGGTGGCGGAAGGATCCACCTACTACCTCGACGGGTCCGGGCTACAGCGGGTGACCGCGGTGGAGCAGGGGTTCAACGCGGTGGAGACGATCAACCTGGCCGGGCTGGGCCCGATCTCCGGGCTCAAGCAGCTTGCGGACGGTCGAGGGGCCCTGGCCGTGTTCTCCGGGAACCAGGTGGGGTTCGTGGAGCAGGGGGCGACCCAGGTTTCGCGGATCTCCACCCTCCCGGCGGGCGCCACGGTGCTGGATCTGGCCGACCTCTCCGACCGTTGGTCCTCCGGTCCTGCCTCGGACACCGCCCATGGGCTGGTCCTCGCCACCGAGCAGGGGTTGTTCGTGGCCTATCAGTCGGTGGACGGCGACGAGGTTCCGCTGCCCACCAGCTGGCTGCCGATCTCGGTCCCTGGCCTGGGGAACGCCGCCTGCGGAGCGACGCCCAGCGCCCGGCCCACCCGCCTGAGCGGCATCTACGACTCCTGGTACGGCTACTGGTTCCTGGCGATCGAGCTGACCGAACCCGGCGGCGGCAAGCTGCTCACCGTGCTGCAGCGCGACGACCAGACGTACCCCACCGCCGCCTGCCCCACCGGCGAGTTCACCGTGGTGATGCCGCCGGTGGACGCCTGTCCGGGAGGGACGCTCTCCGCGCTGGACGTGGACGACGAGGGCCAGGTGGTGGTCCGGTGCCGGACGGGCGGGGTGGAGAATGTCACCAGCGTCTACCAGGGCGAGGATGGAGGCACCCAGGTGCACGCCTACGCCTTCACCTGGTGGAGCGATCCGGTGGATCGCCCGGTGACGCCTTCGCCCTCCAACGGGGTCCGGGTGGTCCTGGACTCCAGCGGCCGTCTGGGACAGTGCGACGCGGACGACTACTACACCTGCTGGTGGGAGACGGTGTCCCAGTCCCCGCTGGGTGTGGTGAACCTCCAGGATGGCGGCTACGGGGTGGTGACCCATCATTCGGCAGGGGTGGGCAACCCGGCCGTCTACTTCCCCTATGCCGATCTCCACGAGCAGTCGGACTTCGGCCTGCGACGAACCTACGCGCAGCTGGGGGATCTGGTGCCCCGTCCTTCGGGGGCCTTCGCCCCGTTGCCGTGTTCGTTCCCGAGGGGGATGCGCGACCAGCTGGCCTTCTGCGTTCAGGATCAGGATGTGACCCTCTACGACGTGGATCAGATGGTGGCCTGGGGCGAGACTCCCAAGCCGACGGCGGTGCTCAGCGGCTCGGCCTCGGCGCTGGCGCAGTCCTGGCGGAAGACCCACTTTCCGTCGCAGGTCACCCCGCTGGCGGACGGCGGGCAGCTGCTGGTGATGGCGGTGGGCGATGCGCTCTGGGCAGGCCCGCCCAGCTTGCCGACGCTGGCGGACGGTCCCGCCCGGCTCAATGCCCGGCTGGTCCCGCAGCCCCGGGGAGACATCACCTCCATCACCTTCACCACTCCCCGCGCCGGCGGGCCGCTGCTGCAGGGGTACGTGATCGCCCAGGAGCGGGTCTTCCAGGTGGAGGTCCACTCCGAGCAGCAGTGGCTGGGGGCGCCGGTCCACCTGCCTCCCGGCATCGCCAGCGCGGTCTGGAGCGACGGTGAGCGGGGCAGGGTGGGGTACCGCGATGGTCGGGTCTACAGCCTGCCGGCCGGGGTCCAGATCGGCGCGCCCTTCGCTGACCGGGACGCGCTGGACTACGCCCAGCTCTGCGGCCACGGCTACGCCTTGACCCGCGACACCCTGTTCCGCCTGGCGCCTGGTCCGGGCGGTGGGGTGATCGGCGAGTGGGCGCCGGTGCCGCTCTCGGTTCCGGGGATGCCCACCGGGTCACTGATCTTCTACGGCTGGCACGAGACCTTCGGACCCTTCGAGGATCTGCCCGACTTCCCCCCGCCGGATCGCCTGGTGGAGGGCGAGGGGGAATTGCTGCTGTTCACCGAGGCCGGCGCGATGATCCGGCTCACCGATCCGGAGTGCAGCCCGGACTGAGGGGCGCGGAGGCGGCGTCCTCCCCTCCGCGCCCGCCGACGCCGCAGGGCGCGGGCGGGCGGCTCAGCCGATCCGCTCGGCGTCCACCACCGGCGGAGGGAGGTGGAAATACAGCCAGGCTTCCTCCTCACACTGGGGACAGGTGACCGAAAGAGGGGTGATCACCCGCCCGCCCAGGGTCAGCGCCTGGCGCCAACGGTGGGGAATGGAGGCAGACCACTGGGCGCCGCACCGGCAACGGTAGCCTCCCAGCCAGCCTCCCGCCCCCGAGGGGTGGCTGAGGGTCACTGCCACCTCCGGGGTGGTCCCGGCCATCCCCTGTGCTCGGTGGTGAGGGTTCGCCCGTCTCCGGGAGGGCTTGCGCAGGGCGACCAGCAACACCCCCCCGATCATCAGCAACAGCCCACCCACGTACCCCACCGCCCACAGCGCCGCGGAGCGGGACCCGCCCGCCGGGGTCTGGCTGGCGGAGCCCAGCCGCACGTTGTAGCCAAGCCAGTCATCCAGCTTCTTCTGGTTCGCCAGGTGCTCGGTGACGTCAGCGGCGGGAAGTTCGTCGGTGAGCGACCGGTAGCGGTAGTCCAACATCAGCAGCTTCCCCTTCGCCCGGAGATTGGACTCGAACCGGAACGCCTTGCCGCGGAGCTGATCGGCCTCGGGTCGGACCGGGATCGCCTCGGGAAGGGTGAGCCGCAGCCGGTAGCGGACATCCACCGGGTGGGAGATCCCCAGGGGCATCGTCCGCTGGGAGATCCGGGGGACGGAGAGCCGTTCGGCGATCGGCCAGGCCTTGAAGTGCCGTTCCCCCTTCTTCCAGAAATCGTCGATCTGGTAGCGCTCGGTGACTGTGATCACGTTGAGCGCGTCGTCGTCCTCGACCTTCACCTCCCCCACCGCGCGGATCCCGGTGTCCTCGCGGGCGTAGAAGTTGAGCGCATGTTTGGCCCACTCCGAGAGGGCGGAGCTGGCCAGGTATCGACGGATGCGGTTCGCCTCGTCGCCGCGGTAGCGGGTGTTCACCTCCAGGGAGACCGGGGAGGCGCGATCCGGGGCGGTGAACTGCTCCTCCACGTCCACCAGCGGCTCTTCGGGCTGGCTCCGGGGAATCGTCACCAGTCCGGTGGTGTCCGGGGAGACCACCAGGGCCGGGCCCAGGTCGGGGGGCGTCCTTTGGGACAGCCGCCCCCGCTCGTAGGCGCTGGTGGGGTCCACCCAGAAGTGGTCGCCGAAGACGGTGGCGCGGGTGATCACGTGGTCGAAGGCGAAGGGCGTGGGCAGCCAGCCTTCAATCGCCACCCCGCCGCTGCTGCTGACCAGCGCCGGCCGGGCCTCGATCTTCAGCTCCGCGAGCAGGGTGGCCAACAGCAGGGACTTGCCCTTGCAGTCCCCCAGCCGCTGGGCCAGCACCGCCTCCGGAGGGTGGGGCCGGTGCGAGTTGGGGCCCATCAGGAACCCGAAGTAGCGGATGTCATCCTGGACGAAGCGGAGCGCGGCCAGGAAGCGGTCCGCCTCCCCAGCGTGGTCTCGCGCCAACTCCGCCGCCTTCCGTTTGACCGCCGGACCCGCGGGCCGAGGGGGAGTGAACTGACGCACCGCCCACTTCGCCACCTCCGCCCAGGAGTCCCACTCGGAGTACTGGATCCAGGGGTAGGGCTCCAACCGCGCCGGGAGGGCGTCTTCCACCTCCAGCGCCGGAACGCTGTCCAGGGCCCAGCGCCACTCCGTCTCGGCTCCCCGGTCGGTCCGCACCGCTTCCAGGGGTGGGCCATGGGTCTTGATCTTCAAGACCCGGCCGCTGGGCCAAAGCAGCCGGTGACGCAGGCGGTGCACCGGGACGGAGAAGCCCACCGAGAGGCCGCCGGCATAGCGACCTTCGAAGACCGGGTTCTGTCCCTCCAGGCTGTAGGCGTAGTCGATCACGTCGCCCACCCGCGCGTCGTGGAGCAGGATCAACAGGGTCTGGGTGCCGTCGAACAGCCGCGCCTCCAGTCCCCGCTCCCGCTGCACCTCCTTGATCTCGGCGGCGCTCAGCGCATCGGCCACCTGCCCGTTTCGGATCCGCCGGACCCAGTGGATGACCAGCCGTTGGAACGCGGGATTGACCTCCAGCTCCAGCTGGGAGGCTTCTCCCAGGCCGGCCTCGGAGGCGATCCGCTGGGTGTAGTGGGAGAAGTGCGCTTGGGATCCGGCGGTGACGCGGACCTGGGTGTCCACCAGCAGGTGGGCCACTCCATTGGCCCCGGCGGGGACCTGGGCCTCCAACTCCGCCGCCACCGGTTGGACCCAGCCCGGCGGTGGCCGGATCTCGTGGTTCTTGGCGAGAGCAGGAAAGCAGGGAGTTGCGAGAACCACTGCCAACCACGTAGACCAGCGGAACGCGCCCGCCCCGAAGGCACGGGGCCGTACCGAGGCGCGGCCATGAATGGGGTTCACCGGATGACCTGCCCAACCTGTCGGAGTGCGTTGACGGAGACCGCCGAATTCTGCCCCAACTGCCTCGGGTCGGTCACCTCCTCCTCGGTCCCGCTGGCCGCGGTGCTGGCGCCTTCGGACCCGGCCGGGGCGCCTCGCGAACCGGTGGCTCCCGCCTCGCCACTGGCCGAGGCCGACGAGCCGGTGGGGATCGGAGGATGGCTGGTGTTTCCGGCGATCGGCCTGGTGTTCAATTTGATCGGTCTCACCGTGATGGTGCTGGGAGAGCTTCTCCCGATCCTCACCGGGCCGCAGTGGGAGTTCCTCACCACCGAGGGCTCGGAGGCCTACCACCCGATGTGGGGCCCGGTGATCCTGTTCGAGCTGGTGGGCAACAGCCTGCTGATCCTGGCCAGCGGGGTGATCGCGACCCTGTTCTTCCTGCGCAAGTCGGCGGTTCCCCGGCTGATGGTGGGGTTCTTCCTGTTCCGGATCCTGATCATCGCCATCGACGAGGTGCTTGCCGGCCAGCTGCCTGCGGAGAGCATCGAGGGCCAGGGGATCGGTGAGCTGGTGAAGGTGGTGGTGCAGGCCTGTATCTGGATCCCCTACTTCCTGGTCTCGAAGCGGGTCCGGAACACCTTCGTTCGCTGACCCCTGGGCCCCTGGAAAAGACAACGCGCGGCGTCCGGGATGGGGACGACGCGCGTTGAGCCTCCGGGGAGGCGCGTGGACGGCTCGGCACGGTGGCCGGGGTCGAACAGCGACCGCATTTCTAGAACTTTCCGCTCAAAAGCGAAATACCTGTTTGCCAGTAGCTGGGGTGTTTCCGGGGTCCGGGCGGGCCTGGGCTCCCGAATTCTTTCCAGAGCGGCAAGGTTCGAACCGCTTGACCTTCGGAACCGCGCAATGGACAAGGGCCACCCCTTACGGAGGCCGGATGAAAATCCACGAGTATCAGGGCAAAGAGATCTTCAAGAAGTTCGGCGTACCGGTGCCCCGCGGCATCCTGGTGCACTCGCCGGATGAGGCAGAGCGCGCGGCCAAGGACCTGGGCACCAAGGTGACCGTGGTCAAGGCGCAGATCCACGCCGGAGGCCGCGGACTGGGCGGCGGTGTGAAGCTGGCCAAGTCCCCGGCGGAGGCCAAGGAGTGGGCCTCCAAGATCCTGGGGATGATGCTCAAGACCCACCAGACCGGGCCGGAAGGCCAGAAGGTCCACAAGGTCTACATCGAGGAGGGTCTGGATATCGGCCAGGAGCTGTACCTGGGCCTGACCCTGGACCGCGCCACCTCCCGCATCACCTTCATGGCCTCCCGCGAGGGTGGGGTGGAGATCGAGGAGGTCGCCAACAAGCACCCGGAGAAGATCCTGCGCGAGGCGGTGGATCCCGCGGTCGGCTTTTTGGACTTCCAGGGCCGCAAGCTGGCCTTCGGGCTGGGCCTCTCCGGCCCCACCGTGAACAAGTTCGTCGGCTTCTGCCGGGCCCTGTACCGGGTGTACATGGAGACCGACGCTGCGCTGGTGGAGATCAACCCGCTGGTGATCCTCAAGGACGGCGGCGTGATGGCGCTGGATGCCAAGCTGAACTTCGACGACAACGCCATGTACCGCCACGCGGACATCGCCGAGTACCGGGACATCGCCGAGGAGGATCCCCGGGAGGCGGAGGCCAAGGAGTTCGACCTGGCCTACATCTCCCTGGAGGGCAACATCGGCTGCATGGTGAACGGGGCCGGGCTGGCGATGGCCACCATGGACACCATCAAGCTGGTGGGCGGCAAGCCGGCCAACTTCCTGGACGTGGGCGGCGGGGCCACCAAGGAGAAGGTCACCTCGGCCTTCAAGCTGATCCTCAAGGATCCGGAGGTGAAGGCCGTGCTGGTCAACATCTTCGGCGGGATCATGAAGTGTGACGTGATCGCCGAGGGCGTGGTCGCCGCGGCGAAGGAGGTCCAGCTCAAGGTGCCGCTGGTGGTGCGCCTGGAAGGGACCAACGTCGAGGCGGGCAAGAAGATCCTGGCCAATTCCGGGCTGGCGATCACCCCCGCGGACAACCTGCGGCAGGCGGCTGAGAAGGCCGTCGCCGCCGTGAAGGCTTTGTAGGAGCGCACCATGGCGATTCTGGTCAATCAGGACACGAAGTTGCTGGTGCAGGGCATCACCGGCTCCGCGGGCTCATTCCATGCCAAGCAGTGCATGGAGTACGGCACCAACGTCGTCGGCGGCGTCGTCCCCGGTAAGGGTGGCGGCAAGTTCGAGGACAAGGTCCCCTTGTTCAACACCGTGGCCGAGGCAGTGGCCGCCACCGGGGCCAACGCCTCGGTGGTGTTCGTGCCGCCCCCCTTCGCGGCGGACGCGATCATGGAGGCGGCGGACGCCGGGGTGGCGCTGATCATCGTGATCACCGAGGGGATCCCGGTGAACGACATGGTCAAGGCCAAGCGCTACCTGGAGAGCAAGCCGGGGATCCGGCTGATCGGTCCCAACTGCCCGGGGGTGATCAGCCCCGGCAGCAAGTGCAAGATCGGGATCATGCCCGGCCACATCCACAAGCCGGGCCGGATTGGCGTGGTCTCCCGTTCGGGGACCCTGACCTACGAGGCGGTGTTCCAGCTGACCAACCTCGGCCTGGGCCAGTCCTCGGCGGTGGGGATCGGCGGGGACCCGGTGAACGGGACCAACTTCATCGACGTGCTGGACCTGTTCAACAAGGATCCGGAGACCGACGCGATCATCATGATCGGCGAGATCGGCGGCAGCGCCGAAGAGGAGGCCGCCGAGTTCGTGAAGAAGCACGTCAAGAAGCCGATGGCCGGCTTCATCGCCGGGCAGTCCGCCCCCGAGGGGAAGCGGATGGGCCACGCCGGGGCGATCATCTCCGGTGGCAAGGGCACCGCGGCGGAGAAGATCAAGGCCATGGAGGCCGCCGGGATCCTGATGGCGGCGTCCCCGGCCGAGCTGGGCACCACCCTGCAGGAAGCGGTCAAGCGGGCGGCAGCCAAGAAGTAGTCGAACGCCTTCGGTCTTGAACGCAGCGAGGGGGCCGCTTCCGGAAAAGTCCGGGGCGGCCCTCCGCCGTTGCGGACGGAGGAACCCGATCTGACCTGCGCCCCGCCAGCTGCGACCCCACTCAACGCGCACGGCTCACCGGGGTCCGGGGCGGGGGGGGGATCGCCCAGCGGGTGCACCGGCTCCCGCGGGACCGGAAGTCTTACCCCGTGCCCAGCCGGTCCTTCCCGCTCTCGGTGACCTCCCGGGCCAGCCGCCGCAGTAGCCCCAGATCGAAGGGCTTGAGCAGCAGCCGGGCCCCGTCCTTCACCAGCTCGCTGCGCTCCTGCAGGGTTCCCCCGGTCATGTAGATCAGCCGGCGGGGGAGATCGGGGAGACGGGCCTGGGCGCGGCGGATCAGCTCGTCCCCGCGCATCAGCGGCATCATCACGTCACAGAGGATCAGGTCCCACTCGCCGTCCCCGTGGAGCAGCCGGTCCAGCGCGTCGGTGGGCTCGTAGAAGGAGACCACCTCGAACTCTCCTTCCAGGGCCCGCTCCGCCATCGCGCACAGGGTGGGCTCGTCGTCGATCACCATCACCCGTGGGCGGGGCAGCTCCTGGGCCCGCAACGGAGGCACCGGGGTCAGTTGCGGGGGCAGCACGGCGGCATCCGCCGGGGGCAGGTGGAGCCGGAATAGGGTCCCCCGACCGACCTGGCTCTCCAGCTCCAGCCGTCCGCCCACCCCGGTGACGATCGCATGGCAGATGGCCAGCCCCAGGCCGGTGCCGCTGCCCTGCCGGGTGGTGAAGAACGGATCGAAGATCCGCTGCTGCAGCTCGGACGGGATCCCCTCCCCGTTGTCCTCCAGCTCGATCACCGCCTCGCCCGACGGACCGGTGGAGGTGGAGATCCGGATGGTGTTGTCCTCCGGGAGCCGCTCCGGCATCGCCTGCACCGCGTTGGCCAGCAGGTTCACGAACACCTGTCCCAGCCGGCTGGCCGGGGCGGCCACCGCCGGGGTGGGGCCCACCTCCCGGATCACCTGGGCCTTGCGGCGCAGCTGGAACCCCAGCAGCCGGATGCAGCTGTCGATCACCGGCCACAGCTCGGTGCTGCGGGCCCCGTCCTCCTCCCCGCGGGCGAAGATCCGCAGGTCGGTGACGATGTCCCGCACCCGCCCCGACCCTTCGGCGATCTCCCGGATGTGGCTGGCCAGCTCGGCGCGGACCCGGGCATCCAGCGGGCCCTCCTCGCGCAGGGTCTCCGCCGCCAGCTGGGCGTTCCCCAGCACGTACGCCAGCGGGTTGTTGATCTCGTGCGCCACCCCGGCGGCCAGGGTGCCCAGCGCGGCCAGCCGTTCGGAAAGCATCGCCTGTTCGCGCGCCAGCTGCAGCTCGCGGTTGGCCCGGGACCGAAGTGACTCGTTGATCATCACCCAGGCCAGCACCACCACCACCAGCGAGGCGTAGCTCATCCCGGAGGCGAAGCGCCGGGTGAGCGGATCCAGCTCGTGGTTGGGCAGCAGCCCCACCCGATCCAGCGCGAACAGGATCAACATTCCCAGCACCGCCACCAGCGCCCACACCACCCCCACCCGGGGGCGGGTGGCGATCACCGCGGAGAGCAGCGGGGCCACCGCCAGCCAGGAGAGGGCAGGGGAGGTGAGCCCTTCGATGCTGCCGGCGATCACCAGGGTCGGGAACACCACCGCCAGACACACCAGGTGGGCGGCCAGATCCGCCGACCCGCTGAGCCGGAACACCAGCGGGGCGGAGAACACCGCCACCGTGGCCACCGAGGTCACCGCCCCCACCAGCGGCAGCCGGTAGGCGAAGAAGGCCAGCAGGGTGAACATCGCGCCCACCGCGCTGAGCGCGAAGCAGAAGCCGACCAGGATCCGGGCGCGCCGCCGGGCGTCCTCCGAGCCGAGCAGCACCGCCTGCGGGATGAACCGGTCCTGCCACAGCCCCCGGTGGGCAAGGGTCGTCACCCCCCCAGCCTAGCCCTCAACGCAGTCGGCCGGGCTCGAATCCGCGCCCCGGAGACCGGCTAGGATGGCTCCGCCTTGTCCTCCGCCGAAGACGATCAGCGCCCGACCCGGCCCTATGCACCTGGCCAGGAGGAGGGGGGCCTTCCCCCGACCCCGGAGTCGGAGCTGGCGGCGCCCACCCGGCTGGGTCGCTACGTGCTGCTGGGCTTCATCGGTGCCGGGGGGATGGGGGTGGTCTACACCGCCTACGATCCCCAACTGGACCGGAAGGTGGCGCTCAAGCTGCTGCGCCCGCTGCCTCCGGGGCCGGCCCAGGAGGAGCAGCAGGGGAGGTTGCTGCGCGAGGCCCGGGCCATGGCCAAGCTGGCCCACCCCCACGTGGTCCACGTGCACGACGCCGGGGAGGTGGGCTCGCAGGTGTATTTGGCGATGGAGCTGGTGGAGGGGCAGGACCTCCGCCGCTGGATGCGCAGCGCCCCCCGCGGCTGGGAGGAGATCCGCGAGGTGCTGTTCCAGGCCGGCCAGGGACTGGCGGCCGCCCACCGGGCCGGGCTGGTGCACCGGGACTTCAAACCGGAGAACGTGCTGATCGGCGTCGAGGGCCGGGTCCGGGTGAGCGACTTCGGCCTGGCCGCCCCCGCTGCCCCCACCGCCGGGAGCCCGGAGGTCACCTCCCCGCCGGTGCCGGTGGTGGGGACCCCCGAGTACCTGGCCCCCGAACAGCTGTGGGGCGCCGCCTCCGATCCCCGGGCGGACCAGTTCTCCTTCTGCGTCACCCTTTACGAGGCCCTGTACGGAGCGCTTCCCTTTGGGGGAGACAACCCGGCGCAGCGGGCCACCGCCGCCACCTTGGGTGAGCTGCGCCCGCCCCCGGAGGGAAGCGCCGTCCCCGCCTGGCTCCGGGCGGTGGTGGCGCGCGGCCTCTCCGCGGAGGCGGACTCCCGCTTCCCGTCGATGGAGGCGCTGCTGACCGCGCTGCAGCCCCGACCCCCAGTTCGCCGCCGACGCTGGCTGCGGGTGACGGTCACGGTGGCGGTGGCGTCCTTCGCCTTCGTCACCCTCTGGAACTGGAACCAGCAGCGGCTGCTGCAGTCCTGTGAGGGAGGAGAGGCCCGGCTGGGGCTGGCGTGGGACGCGGCCTCCCGCCAGCGAGTGGAGGCTGCCTTCCTGGCCAGCGGAACCCCGGGCGCGGCCGAGCTCTCGCGCCGGGTCCAGGCGGCGCTGGATCGTTATGCCCAGGGATGGCTGGCCACCCGGCGGGAGGTGTGTGTGGCCACCCGGGTCCGGAGGGTGACCCCGGCGCCGGTGATGGAGGCCCGGCTGGAGTGCCTGGAGACGAGGGCCGCCGGGTTGGGCGCCCTGACCCGCCTGCTCTCGGCGGCGGATGGGGCCCTGGTGCTGCGGGCGCCGCAGGCGGTGGACGCCCTGGAGAGCGTGGCCGCCTGCGCCACCGCCGTCCCTGCGCCCGCCCATTCGGCGCCCTTGCCGCCAGGGTTGAGCCAGCGGCTGGTGGAGGCCAGGGCCCGGTTCCAGGCCAACCAGGTGGACCAGACGCTGGCGGAGAGCCGCTCGCTGCTCAATGCGGCCGCCGAAGCCGGCGCCCCCGGGCTGGTGGCGGAGGCGGCCTTGCTGGAGTGCGAGGCGCTGACCCTGCAGGAGGATGCCGCGGCAAGGGAGGGGTGCCTGGGCGCGGCCTTGCGGGCGGAGGAGGCGCGACTGCCGATCCAGGCGGCCTTCGCCTGGACCCACCTGGTCCAGGTCACCACCAACGAAGGAGAGCACGACCGCGCCCGCCTGTGGATGCAGATCGCCCGCAGCATGGTGGCCCGGCTGGACGGTCGCAGCGAGGAGGCCGCGGCGCGGCTGGCCAACGCCGAGGGCTTCGCCGCCTTCGGGGCCGGGGACTATGCCCAGGCGGCGGAGGCCTGGGGCCGCGACCTGGCGATCCGCGAGCGGGCGCTGCCCGAGCAGGCCTGGGATCGGGCCGCGGCGCTGACCAACCTGGGGATCGCCCGGCTCCGGCAGGGCCAGGCTCCCAGGGCGCTGGAGGCGCTGGAGCGAGGCCTGCTGCTGCATCGCCAGGTGCTGGGAGACGACCACCCGGAGCTGGCGTCGATCATGGCCATGATCGCGATGGCGAAGATGAACCTGGGACAGGTCCAGGCGGCGCGCGAGCTGTTCCAGGCGTCGATCGCCCTGCGCCGGCGCTTCCTGGGACCGGAGGCGAACGTCTCCCTGGAGTTGGGGAATCTGGGGTGGCTGGACTCGGAGCGTGGGGCCTACGCCGAGTCCCTGGCCCACTTCGAAGAGGCCCAGCGGCTGCGGGAGGAGTCCGTGGGCCCGGACCATCCGTTCGTGGCCGCGTCGCTGCTGGGCCGGGCGGAGGCGCTGGTGGGGCTGGGGCGGACCTTCCAGGCCGTCCCCCTGGCGCAGCGGGCGGTGGCGATGCGGGAGGCGAAGTACGGGGCGCGGCACCCGTTGACCGCCGATGCCTACCGCAAGCTGGGCACGGTGCTGATCGCCGCCGGTCAGCGTCGGGCCGGGATGGCCTCGCTGCGCAAGGGAGTGGAGGTGTCCGAACAGGTCCGGGAGCCGGGTCATCTGGAGACCGCGCTCACCCTGTTGGCCGCGGCCGAGGGGGCCCTGGCCCTGGACGACGCCCAGGAGGCCCAAGGGCTGGCCCAGCGGGCCGCCCGCCTCCTGTCCTCGCATCCGGGCCGACCGATCAACCTGGCCCGGTTGCACTCACTGCTGGCCCGGTGTCACCGCGCCCTGGGGGACCGGGAGGCCGCGCGCACGGAAGCCCAGCGGGCGGACGGGCTGTTCGCCTCCTTTGCACAGCCTGGCCACCCCGAGTGGGCGCAGGTCCGCTCGCTGCTGGACGCGCTTGCGCCCCCTTCGGCTTCTCCGTAAAAGCGCGCTCCACTTTCCCAAGGAAAACAACCATGGCCACTGAGCGCACGCTGTCCATCATCAAGCCCGACGGTCTCGAGAAGGGCGTGATCGGCAAGATCGTCTCCCGCTTCGAGGAGAAGGGTCTCAAGCCCGTCGCGATGCGGATGCACCACCTGTCCGCGAAGGAGGCCGAGGGCTTCTACGCGGTCCACGCGGCCCGGCCCTTCTTCAAGGACCTGGTGACCTTCATGACCGCCGGTCCGGTCCTGCTGATGGTCCTGGAGGGCGAGAACGCCGTTTTGGCCAACCGCGACCTGATGGGCGCCACCAACCCGGCCAACGCCGCCGCGGGCACCCTCCGCAAGGACTTCGCCACCAACGTGGAGAAGAACACCGTCCACGGTTCTGACAGCGTGGAGAACGCCAAGAACGAGATCGCGTACTTCTTCCGCGAGACCGAGATCCAGAAGTACACCTGGACCAAGTAGTCGTCGGACTCATTCGCTGAAGATCGCGGCCGGGGGCGCAGGATGCCTCCGGCCGTTTGCATTCCCGCCTGCCTGGTAGGCGTCGACAACCGACCGCCCTTTGACTCGCTCCCCCTGCCGTGGGAAGCAGTTGGGCCGCTCTCTCGTTTTGAGGACGCAGATGTCCGAGCCCATTGCCCAGATCGAGGCGCCCGAGAAGGCGCCCGCGCCACCCTCCAAGAAGGTGGACCTCCTCAGCCTCTCCCAGGAGAAGCTGACCGCGTTTGTGGGCGAGTTGGGCGAAAAGCCGTTCCGCGCCAAGCAGATCTTCAAGTGGCTGCACCAGCGCGGGGTGAGCTCCTTCGCGGAGATGACCGACCTCTCCAAGTCACTCCGGCAGACGCTGGAGGAGCGGGCGGAGATCATCTGGGTCGTCAAGGACCTGGAGCAGCGCTCGGTGGACGGGACCATCAAGTACCGGTTCCGCACCCGGGACGGGAAGCTGATCGAATCCGTCTACATGCCCTCCCCGGAGCGCAAGACGCTGTGCGTCTCCACCCAGGTGGGCTGCGCGATGGGCTGTACCTTCTGCGCCACCGGGACCCTGGGCCTGCTGCGCAACCTGACTCCCGGAGAGATCGTCTCCCAGGTTCACGCGGTGAACCGCGAGGTGCGGGCCAACGAGGGGCTGGAGATCAACCGCCCGCTGACCAACCTGGTCTTCATGGGGATGGGCGAGCCTTTGCACAACTTCACCCACCTCAAGGTGGCGCTGGAGAACCTGCAGTCGGTGGACGGTCCCAACTTCTCCCACCGCCACATCACCGTCTCCACCGTGGGCCTGGTGCCGATGATCGCCCGGCTGGGCGCGGAGACCGAGGTCAAGCTGGCGATCTCGCTCAACGCCACCACCGACGAGCAGCGGTCGGCCACGATGCCGATCAACAAGCGGTGGAAGATCGCCGACCTGATCGAGGCCTGTAAGGCCTTCCCGATGCGCCAGGGACGGCGGATCACCTTCGAGTACGTGCTGCTCTCCGGGGTCAACGACACCGACGAGGACGCCTACCGGCTGGCGGAGATCGTCAAGGATCTGCCGGCGAAGGTGAACCTGATCCCCTACAACGAGAACCCCGGGTTGGGGTTCAAGACCACCAGCGGGAACCGGGCGGAGGCCTTCCGGGCCCTGCTGGACAGCTTGCATGTGGCCGCCTTCATCCGGCAGAACAGGGGCCGGGACATCTCGGCGGCCTGCGGACAGCTGGCCAACGTGGTCGTCCAACCGGCGATGGCGCCGGTGGGGGGACCGGAAGTACCTCTCGGAGCGGGGAGTTCCCCTCCGGGCTAGACACACCTGGGTAAGGGTGCGTCCTTGCTTGACAAATCTGTCGGGTAGCGGCTAGAAGCCGCCTCCCTTTCATTCGACGAACTGAAATCTGGAGCAACACCATGGCCGTCGTCCTCCGTCTCTCCCGCGCTGGCGCCAAGAAGAAGCCGTACTACCACGTGGTCGCGACCGACTCGCGTAACCCCCGGGATGGCAAGTTCATCGAGGCGATTGGCGCGTACGACCCCAACCTCAACCCCCCCAAGATCGAGTTCGCCCAGGAGCGCCTGTCGCACTGGCTGAAGGAGGGCGCCACGCCTTCCGAGACCGTGGCCGGGCTGATCAAGCGCGCCGCCAAGGCCGCTGCTGCCGCCGCTCCCGTCACCAAGGCGTAGTCGCTTCCCTGGCCACCATGGAAGCTCTGGTCCTGTACCTGGCGCGATCCCTGGTGGACAAGCCGGAGCTCGTGGAGCTGCGCACCTCGGATCATGAGGGCGGCAAGCTCCTGGAGCTCAAGGTGGCCCCGGATGACGTGGGCAAGGTGATCGGCCGGGATGGCCGCACCGTGAATGCGATGCGCTCGCTGCTGACCTCGCTGGCGCACCGCAAGGGGATCAAGGCCCGGCTGGAGGTCCTGGACGACAAGAAGTCCGCGACCTCGCCGACGCCTGCTTCCTGACCGTGGCGCCGCTCGAACCGCACCTGCAGGTCGGCTACGTCAACCGTGCCCATGGGCTGACCGGCGAGATCGGGGTGAAGCTGTTCGACCCCGGCTCGGAGGCGCTGCACCAGGTCCGGCGGGTGCTGATCAAGCCCAAGCAGGGAGGAACGCCGCAGACCCTGACCATCGAGTCGGTGCGCGAGACCCCCAAGGAGCTGCTGCTGGTCCTCAAGGGGGTCCGCGGTCGCGACGCCTCGGAGAGGCTGGTCGGTTCGGCGGTGCTGGTGTTCCGCGAGGATCTGACCGCCCCGGGGGAGAACGAGTTCTTCCAGGGCGATCTGATCGGCCTGGCCGCCTTTGACGAGGCGG
The DNA here is from genome assembly GCA_036675345.1 of Myxococcaceae bacterium. Lineage (GTDB taxonomy): Bacteria > Myxococcota > Myxococcia > Myxococcales > Myxococcaceae > JALYOC01. The sequence continues at coordinate 196,925 of JAKFFE010000017.1, read as the reverse complement.
GCAACGCGCTGGGGACCCTGGTGGAGATCTGGGAGACCGGGCCGGTGCCCAATCTGGTGATCCGCAAGGAGGGTGGGGCGGAGGTGGTGGTGCCGTTTGCCGACGACTTCGTGGTCTCGGTGGACGTGCCCGCCGGGCGGCTGGTGATCCGGCCCTTCGAGCTGGGCGAGTAGTCCATGCTGCGCGCCGAGGTCCTCACCCTGTTTCCGCGGATGATCTCCGGCTATCTGGCGGAGAGCATCCTGGGCAAGGCGCAGGAGCGGGGCCTGGTCTCGGTGGGGATCACCGACCTGCGCGACTTCACCTCCGGCAAGCACAAGATCGCCGACGACACCCCCTACGGCGGCGGCGCGGGGATGGTGATGAAGGTGGAGCCGGTGGTGGGCGCGGTGGAGGCGGCCCGGGTCAGGCTGCCGGGCGCCAAGGCCTATCTGCTCAGCCCCCGCGGGCCCACCCTGACCCAGGCCCGGGTGCGCGAGCTGGCGGCGGATCCGGCGGGGATCATCCTGGTCTGCGGCCGCTACGAGGGGATCGACGAGCGGGCCCTTGCCCACCTGGACGGTGAGATCTCGGTGGGCGACTACGTGATCACCGGCGGGGAGCTGGCCGCGCTGATCGTGGTGGACGCCATGGCCCGGCTGGTTCCCGGGGTGTTGGGCAACCTGGGGTCGGTGGGCAGCGAGTCCTTCGAAGAGGGCCTGCTGGAGTACCCCCAGTACACCCGCCCGCCGATCTTCCGGGACGCCGCGGTCCCCCAGCTGTTGCAGGAGGGGAACCACGCCCGGATCGCCCGCTGGAGGCGCTGGCATGCCCTGAGGCTGACCCGCGAGCGCCGGCCGGACCTGTTTGCCCGGCTGGAGCTCTCGGTGGCGGATCGCAAGCTGCTGGGCTTGCGGGAGGACGAGCTTTAATCGATCCCGGGGAACATCCAGCTCTTCTGGATGCTTGTACCGCGGGGACCTCTCTGGTAGGTACGCCCGCTCTTTTCCATAGAAGCACGGAGTATCTTTCGTCATGCGTAACAGCCTGCTCGAGTACGTCGAGAACAAGCAGATCCGCCAGGACGTCAGCCCCTTCAAGACGGGCGACAGCGTTCGCGTTCACTGGAAGGTGAAGGAGGGCGAGAAGGAGCGCGTCCAGCCCTTCGAGGGGATCGTGATCCGGAAGACCAAGGGTCAGAACCGGGCCAGCTTCACCGTGCGCAAGGTTTCCTACGGCGTCGGCGTGGAGCGCATCTTCCCCCTGCACAGCCCCCGCTACGAGAAGATCGAAGTCCTCTCGCGCGGCAAGGTGAACCGCAACCGGCTGTTCTACCTCCGCGGTCTGCGCGGCAAGGCCTCCCGCATCGACACCCTGGACGAGGATCGTCCGGTGGCCGGCGCGCCCAAGGCCGCCAAGGCCGGTTAGTCCGGCGGGGCCCCGCTTCCCGGGGCCTCCCGTGCTTCACCCTGTTTCCGGCGCATCGCTGCCCCCAGGTGGGCGGTGCGTCTCGTGGGCCAAGGGCAGGATGCCTCCGGGCGTTCGCCTTCTGGCCCACTTTGTGTTCCCGCGCCCCTCGTCCCGTCCTCCCTGGACGCAGTGACGGGAGGGCTGCGTTGTTGGCTGGAAGTTCAGGCTCGTCACCCGGGCCACCTGGCCTAGACTGCGGCGGACATGTACCTGCTCGAGCTCGCCGCCCAGAACGTCCGTGGCCTCTCGCCGACGGTGCGCGCCGCGCTCAAGCCCGGGTATCTGCTGATCCAGACCCCGGCCGCCGCTCCCGCGCCGCTGGCGGGGCTGGTGGTGGCGCTGTGCTACCCCGACGGACGCGGTGAGGACGCCGCCTTCGCGGTGCCCGGTCAGAAGGCCAAGGTGGCGTTGACCCTGCTGGGCAACGATCAGACCACCTACCGGCTGATGCGCGCCCTGGGCGGCCAGGGGAACCTCTCCCGGCTGAACAAGGCCGCCGGCGCCTACGAGGTGGTCACCGAGGACAGCGGGGAGATGGCCCAGTTCCTCCGCGGCCAGGCAGGGTTCCCCAGCCGGGGCACCTTCGAACAGCTGTTCACCTTCACCGCCGCCCAGGTGCCCAGCCGTCGCCCCCGGACCGCCCGTCCGGCCCTGGGGGCCAGCAAGCCTTCCCTCTCCTCCGCCGGGCTGCCCTCGGCGCAGGCGGTGCTGCCCGCCAGTGACGTCCGCGCCGCCCAGGAGAAGCTGCACGGGCTGGAGGAGGAGCTGCGCCTGGCCAAGGAGGTGGAGGACCTGCAGTTCAAGCTGGACGGGATGTCCTCCCAGCTGTTCGAGCTGGAGTCCCGGCTCAAGGGGGCCGACGGCCTCAAGGCGGCGCTGGCCCAGGCCAGGCAGGAGCACGAGGCGGCGCCCAGCGCGGAGCGGTTCGGCCTGCCCGCGGACATCCTGGAGCGCGCCACCCAGTACCCGCAGCTGGAGGCCCGCCGGGACGATCAGCTGGCCCGGCTGGAGGCGGAGGCGCCGGCCTCGGACGACGAACCGCAGGAGGCGGCCTTCGTGCCACCCCTGACCGGGGACCAGCGCTTCTTGGGGGCCCTGGGCGCCGGGGTGCTGTTCCTGGGGCTGGGGATCTTCCTGGAGGGGACCGCCCGCTACGTTGCCCTCCTGGACATCCCTGCCTTCTCCTTCGCCGCGCTGCTGGCGCTGCGCTACGTGGACGACAAGGCCGACTCCCAGAAGACCACCCGCCGGGGCGGGATGCGAAGCGCGCGGGAGAAGAAGATCCGCGACGAGTTCGACAATGAGGCCAAGGTGGTCCGCCAGGCCCTGGGGGCGATGGACGTCGCCAGCCCCGCGGAGCTGATCGAGGTCCTGGGGCGCAAGCCGCTGCTGTTGGAGAAGGTGGAGGACTACCGCCAGCAGCTGTCCGCCTACGAGCAGGACCCGGAGTACCTGGGGGCGATGGCGGCCCAGAACAAGCTGCAGCGGGAGCAGGAGGCGCTCAACGCCCAGCTGCTGGAGAAGGGCAGCTACGTCCGCGACGCGCGGGAGGTGGAGCGCGAGCTGAACCGCACCCGGGAGTCGATCCAGCTGGCCCAGTCCGGCGCCGCTGCCGCGCCGGTGGCCCCGGCCCCGGGGGCCGCCCCGGCCGGAGGAGAACCGCTGGAGGACCCCTGTGGGCCGCTGCTGTCCGCTGCCGCGGACCTGCTGCAAAGCGATCTGCCCACCCTGGCGGCGGGCTCCAAGGACCGGATTGCGCAGTACGTGGCGGCGCTCTCCGACCGCCGGGTGCTGGGGGTGGAGTTCGATCTGACCGGCCGGGCCACCGCCCTGTTGGCCGGAGGGGCCCGGAGCGCGGCGGGAGCCTTGCCTCCCCGGGACCTGGATCTGCTGTACCTCTCCTTGCGCTTGACCCTGATCGAGAAGGTCAGCGCCCGGCTGAAGGTGCCGGTGCTGATCGAAGACGGGCTGGCGGTGGACGAATCCAAGTACCCGCTGCTGGCGCGGATGATCAAGCACCTGGGCACCTTGACCCAGGTGCTCCACCTCTCCTCCCATCCCGCCTTCGCCCAGGCGGCGGACGCCCAGCTTCCCGGTTAGTCGGACCCTCGCGGCATCATTCCTCCCGGACAACCCAAGGGGGACGCGATGGCGGAGAGTGGGCAGCGGCGGGAGCTGGGACAGACGGCGGAGCAGGCAGCGGTGGACCACCTGGTGGCGCACGGCTACCAGATCGAGGCCCGCAACTTCGCCTGCAAGTACGGGGAGCTGGACATCGTCGCCCAGCGGGACGGCATCCTCTGCTTCGTGGAGGTGCGGATGCGCAGCAAGGCGGTGTGGGGGGATCCCTCCCAGACCATCACCTTCGCCAAGCAGCGGCGGGTGGTGAAGGCGGCCCTGCACTACCTGGTGGCCCGAAGGATCACCGGGCGCGCCCTGCGCTTCGATGTGATTGCCATGATAGGGCAGGGGCCCGGGGCGGCGGTCGAGCACCTGGAAAACGCCTTCGACGCGGGGATGTGATGGGGACGCTGTACGTGGTGGCCACGCCGATCGGGAACCTGGGGGACGTGACCTCGCGCGCACTGGACGTGCTGCGGGAGGTGGGCTTCGTGGTGTGCGAGGACACCCGTCACTCGCGGGTGCTGCTCTCCCGCTTCGGGATCCAGAAGGACACGGTCAGCCTGCCGGCCTTCGCGGAGGGAGAGCGGGCGGGGCGGATCCTGGACCGGCTGGCGGCGGGTGAGGACTGCGCACTGGTGACCGACGCGGGGACCCCGGCGATCAGCGACCCGGGGGAGAAGCTGGTGGCCGAGGCGGTGGAGCGGGGGATCAAGGTCGTGCCCATCCCCGGCGCCTCGGCGGTGATCGCCGCCCTCTCTGCCTCGGGGCTGCCCACCGGTCGGTTCCACTTCCTGGGGTTTCTGCCCCGCAAGGGACCGGAGCGCACCGCGATCCTGGAGGAGGTCAGCCACCTGGGGGCCACCCTGGTGCTCTACGAGTCCCCCCGGCGGGTGGGGGAGACCCTGGAGGATCTGGCGGCGATCTTCGGGGCCCGGCGGGCCTGCGTGGCCCGCGAGCTGACCAAGCTGCACGAGGAGCTGGTGCGGGGAACCCTCCCGGAGCTGGTCCAGCGCTACGCCGGCGCGGAGGTGCTGGGCGAGGTGGTGGTGCTGGTGGAGGGCCGGCTGGGCGAGATCCGCTGGACCGAAGAGGAGCTGCGCAAGGCGCTGCTGGAGGGCCTGGAGCGAGGCGAGAAGCTCAAGCCGCTCTCCAAGGAGCTGGCCAGCAAGGCCAGCTGGAGCGGAGCCGACGTCTACCGCCTGGGCCTTTCGCTGAAGTAAAAAGGGGACAGGCTGCATTTCCCCGGAAACGAGCCCGCGAAGCCGAGCCCAAGGGAACTGCTGCCTGTCCCCTTTTTTGGGACCCGGACCGCCGAACCTAGAAGGCGAAGGTCGCCGTGATGTCGATCTTGAACTCGTTGATCTGCGAGGCCCGGAAGCGGCGGGAGGTCTCGTCGAAGCGGAAGTCGAAGTTGGGGTTGACCTCCGGAGCGTTGCCCGAGCCGTCGGGGGTGATGGTCACCACCTGATCGTTGTTGAGGTCCACGCCGCGGGCCTCGTCGGTCAGGTAGTGATCGGTGTGGTAGAGCAGGGTGGCGCTGGCCTTCACGCTCACGTAGTCCGAGGCCAGGGCGTTGATCGCCAGCTGACCGCCGAACTTCAGGTAGTCGCCGGTGTAGAGCATCTTCCGCAGCATCCCGGAGAGCTGGTTGTAGTAGCGGCCCTTGCCCACGTAGTCGGTGATCCCGCGGACATCGAGGGCGATCCGCTGCGCCTTGTCCGGCATGTCGTAGATCAGGAACTCGGAGCCGAAGCTCATCCCCACCCGGTGCGGCAGCTGGATCCCGGTCTCGGCGCGGTCCCACTGCTCGGAGGGGTCGGTGCTGCAGTTCTGCGGGTAGGAGAGCACCGTCGGATCCCGGTGGTCACAGTTGGAGTACCACTGGGGGCCCTTGTACGGCAGCGTGTAGTAGGCGCTGAAGTACGGGTCCGCCCGGCCCATGGTCCGGGAGAAGGCGGTGAAGAACGTGTACTTGTGGTTCCGGTCCCCGATGTTCCCGCGCGCGTCGGCGGTGGTGATCAGGTACGGATCCAGCCGGGCCGCGGTGGGGGCCTCGTAGTTCAGCCCCACCACCCAGGTCGGCTTGGTGTCGTCGTTGTTCTGGTTGAAGGGCGCGTAGCTGAGCCCGAAGCGCAGGTTGCCGATCCCGCCCCGGAAGGCCTGGGCGTGGGTGGCAGCGGAGATCGGGAACAGCGAGGTGGCGCCCACCCCGGTGGTGCCGCAGTTCGGGTCCAGCAGCTCGCCGTTGGCCTGCAGGCACTCGTTGGTGATCGTGGAGTTGGTCTCGTTCCGGCCGGAGGCGAACCACCAGGTCTCGTTGTCCGCGAAGTCGATCGGGACCCCGAAGGTGAACTCCACGTCGTGCCAGAGCCCGATGTGCAGATCCAGGTTCAGCCGGGTGTCCACCCCGGTGTAGCGGAGCTCCGGGAGGAGGGCGACCTCGGTGCCGGTGTGGCGCTCCCGGGAGATCAGCATCCGGGTCTGCACCCGCTCGAAGCCCACGTCGATGAACAGGTCGAAGGGATCCTTGTCCTCGAAGGAGGAGGCGACGCGGGTCACCTCCGCGGCGGAGGCGATGCCCGGCAGCAGGGCCAGCGAGGCGAGAAGGACGGCGAAGAGGCGAGTCACCGGGCGCATCAGACCTCCGGGGCCGCCGAACCGAGCCACCGGCATGGCCGGCGGCAACCCCTCGATGTGTTCGCAGTCAGTAGAGCTAAGTGCGCAGAACTGTTGCGAATTTGCGTCCGACCGTACCCGCGGCTGTCCGGGGTGTCAAGAAATCGCGCACTTCAAGGCGCCAGAAGTGCGTCCAGTCGGGCGATCTGCTGGTTCAGCGACGGCAGGTGCCCCGACGCCAGCTGCTTGCGGAAGGAGCGGTGGGATTCGAAGGGGTCCAGCACCCGGTCCTCCCCGCGCATCAGCTGGTAGTGCAGGTGGGGGGCGAAGGAACGACCACTGTTGCCGCTCTTGGCCACCACCTGACCGCGGGAGATCCGCTGGCCCACCCTCAGGTCCGAGGGGAGCACGTCCAGGTGGAGCATCAGCGCCTTGCGGGAGCCGCCCACCTCGTCCAGCTCCAGGCAGTTGCCGTTGGAGCGGAAGTTCCAGTTCTTGCGGGTGATCACCGCGTCGAAGGGCGCCCTGACCGGGGTCCCCACCGGGGTCTTGAAGTCCACCCCCTTGTGCTTGCGGCCGTCGCGGATCAGGGAGGTGATCTGCTCGTAGTCGTCCACGGGGGAGGACTCCAGCCGCAGCTCCAGCTCGTTCCCGTCCGCCAGGTAGTAGCGGGCGTAGGGCGAACCCTCCGGCTGGAACCGGTAGGCCAGGTGGGTCTGCCCGGTCTTGTTGCTGGCGAAGCGGACCGCGTGGACCAGCGGCTCCTCGTTGTTCCGCTCCTCGAACAGGACCTCCAGCTTGTCCCCGCGCAGGATCTCGTTGGGGACCTCCACCCACCAGACCAGGGTCCGGTTGACCACCTGGGCCAGCGCGGGACCTACCGCGCCCACCGCGGAGACGAACGCGGTCTCCAACGGGCCGTTGATCTCCATCGTCGCCAGCTTCATCCCGGCCTGGGCACGCAGCTGATCGCGGGAGGGCGGAAGCACCGGGGCCGGAGGGGGAAGGGCGGCCTGGGCGGCGGCGGCCTGGGCCTGCGCGACCTGAGTCTGCTGCTTCTCCTCGGCGCGATGTTGGTACCAGTAGACGCCGCCGGCGATCAGCCCCCCCAGCAGCGACACGCCCAGCAGGCGGCCAAGCGGGGACTTCTTTCGGGATTCTCCCAGAGTGATGTTCGGTCGCATGGGTGGTCGGCGAACGCTGAGCGTCCGGGGGTTATTTCTTCCGGGACTTCGGGAGAATTCGTGGAGGTGAGGCGTGGTGGCCCGGCCGCGAGGCCGGGGAGGACCCCTTAGTCCTCTTCGTCCTTGTCCGGCGCCGCGTCCCGCAGCCCGAACTCCTTCATCTTGGTCTGCAGCGACTTGCGGCTGATCTGCAGCAGCTTGGCGGCGCGGGTGACGTTGCCGGAGGTCTCCTCCAGGGCCTTGATGATCAGCCCCTTCTCCAGCTCGGCCGCCTTCTGCCGGATGATGTCCTTGAGTCCGGTCTCTCCGGCGGGGGCCACCTGGGTCTCGGCGCCCACCCCGGCCAGCGCCGCGGCGGCAGCGGCGGCGGTCACCCCCCGCACCGGCTCGGGCAGATCGCCCAGCTGGATCAGCGGGCCGTCGGCGAACAGCAGCACCCGCTCCATCAGATTCTCCAGCTCCCGGATGTTGCCCGGCCAGGCGTAGGCCTGCAGCGCGGTCATCGCCCCGTCTTCGATTCCTTCGATCTTCTTGTTCAGCCGCTTGTTGTACTTCTCCAGGAAGTGCCGGGTCAGGTTGGGGATGTCGGTGCTGCGATCCCGAAGCGGGGGCAGCACGATCGGGACCACCGCCAGCCGGTAGTACAGATCCTTGCGGAACCGCCCGGCCTCGATCTCCTGCTGCAGATCCCGGTTGGTGGCGGCGACCAGCCGGACGTCCACCTTGGTGGTCTTGATCCCTCCCACCCGCTCGAACTCGCTCTCCTGCAGCGCCCGCAGCAGCTTGACCTGCATCTCGATCGGGATCTCGCCGATCTCGTCCAGGAACAAGGTGCCCTCGTCCGCCAATTCGAACCGGCCCGGCTTGGAGGTGACCGCGCCGGTGAACGCGCCCTTCTCGTAGCCGAACAGCTCGGACTCCAGCAGGTCCTTGGGGATCGCCGCGCAGTTGATCTTGATGAAGGACTTGCCGCGGCGGGAGGACCCTTCGTGCAAGGCGGTGGCGATCAGCTCCTTGCCGGTCCCGCTCTCCCCGTTGATCAGCACCGTGGAGGGGGTGTCCGCCACCTTCTCGATCACCCGGAACACGTCCTTCATCTGGGGGGAGTCCCCGATGATCGCCGCCCGGGCGCTGCCGTCCGGCTTGACGCTGCGCTGGCTGGCGGCGTGGGTGCGCACCGCCTTGCCGATCACCTGTGAGAGCTCGGACTGATCGAAGGGCTTGGTGATGTAGTCGAACGCCCCCAGCTTGATCGCCTCCACCGCCGAGTCCACGGTGCCGTGGGCGGTGATGATGATCACCGGCACGTCCGGGGCCTGGGCGTTGAGGGTCTTGAGGATCTCCAGCCCCCCCACCTTGGGCATCACCAGGTCGGTGACCACCACATCCGCGCCGTTCTTCTGGAACTCGGCCAGGGCCACTGCCCCGTCCTCGGCGACGGTGACCTCGTAGCCATCACGGCGCAGCATCGCCGCCAGCACCTTGCGGAGGTTCACCTCATCGTCAACGACCAGGACCTTGGCCATGTGGGCTACTTCTTCGGGGCGCTGCGCTGCCCGTTGCCTTCCAGGGTGCAGATCGCGTCCGGGTGCTTGATCCGCAGGATCAGGCTCTCCAGCACCCGGAAGGGATGGTTCATGTTGGAGGCGCCCAGGTAGGAGGTGACCATGTCCATTGCCACCGCCAGGTCCATGTTCTCCCGGCCGGTGGAGATCACCACTCCGGAGTCACCGCGCAGGCGGTTGGACTGGTACACCCCGTCCGCCGCCAGTTGGCGGATGGTCTCGATCTCCAGCACCCCGGTCTTCTCGTAGATCCGGTGCAGCAGCGAGAACAGCCGGGGGGAGAGCACCACCGCGTAGGGGCCGTAGTGGCCATGCTCGTTGAGCTTGCGGGTGGCCTCCACGATCGACAGGTAGCCCTGGCCGGGCTCGTTCCAGTCTCCCAGGGTGACCTGCAGCCGGCCGGTGGCGTTCATCAGCCCCTCGTGGCCCAGCTTGGGATCCCCGTAGAAGATCAGCTCGTCCTCCATCTGGGCGCAGAGCGCGGCGGCGCCGGCGGCGGCGGAGACGTCCAGCGGCATGTTGTGGGTCCGCGCCGCCTCGATGTCCCGCCAGTGGAGGAGGAAGTCCTTGTAGATCAGCGGGATGGTCTTGAACTTGCGCGCGTCGGTGAAGACGGTGGCCGTCTCCTGCTCGCCCACGATGTCGATCGCCCCCGGGGAGACCCCGGTGTACTCGTCGTGGGGGATGCTCTGCACCCCGGCGCCCAGCGGCCCGTAGAGGTCCAGCAGCCGGCGGCCGACCAGGGCCCGGCGGGCCACCTGGATCACCGTCTCATTGAGGCGCGCCCATTCCTCTTCGCGCAGGGGGTTCTCGGCATGTCCCAGAAAGTCGGCCATCGGGGTCTCTCCTCGACGAAAGGTAGGAAGCTCAGGGGGACTTCGGCCCGCCGCGCTTGAGTGGCCCCACGGTGAAGGGGCTGGCGACGGGGTTGGGGGAAGCAGGCAGCGCGGTCAGCACGCGGCGGGGATCGGAGGGCAGGCGCAGCTGTTCCAGGGGCCCGTCCGGCTGGGGACGGGGCGGGACGGTGGCCGGCCCGGCAGACCCGGCCGGCGGGGAGGAGGGGACCTCGCCGCGGAAGTGCGCGGTGGAGAAGTCCTTGGCGAAGTGGGCCTCCTGGCCCGGGTCCATCTTTCGCAACAGGAAGGTGGCCTCCGCCACGTGCTCCTTCTCCTCTTCGGCGAGGTGAAGGAAGAACGCACGGATCTCCTCCGACTCGGCGGCGCGAGCCAGTTCCTCGTAGTGGTTGATGGTCTCCAGCTCGCGCAGCAGGACCAACCGCACGCGCGCGAGATCGGTCTCGGCCATACGCAAGGACGTTCGTTTGGACTCGCCGAACGGTCAAGGAAGATCGGCGCCATCCCGGGTTTGTGTAAGGTGCGCGCCCCCGTGCCCAACGACAGCACCGCCGCCGTTCCGGAGAAGGCCTCCGCCATCGATCCCGCGCCGGTCCCCCGGCAACCCTCCGGGAGCCGGGGCGCGATGCTGGTGGCGGCGGGGATCCTGCTCTCGCGGATCCTGGGGCTGGTGCGGGAGCGGGTGTTCGCCCACTACCTGGGCAACTCGGTGGCGGCGGCGGCCTTCCGCGCCGGACAGCGGATCCCCAACTACCTGCAGAACCTGTTCGGGGAGGGGGTGCTCTCCGCGTCGTTCATCCCGGTCTACGCCGGACTGCTGGGCAAGAACGAACGCGAGGCGGCAGACAAGGTCGCCGGGGCGGTGTTCGGGCTGCTCTCGCTGGTGACCACCGCGCTGACCGCGGTGGGGGTGTTGGCGGCGCCGCTGTTCGTGGACCTGCTCACCCCCGGCCTGGACGGGGAGACCCGCTCCCTGGCCATCGCCACGGTGCGGATCGCCTTCCCCGGCACCGGCCTGCTGGTGCTCTCCGCCTGGTGTCTGGGGGTGCTCAACAGCCACCGCCGCTTCTTCCTCTCCTATGCGGCGCCGGTGGCCTGGAACGGGGTGCTGATCGCCGCGCTGGTGATCTTCGGGCCCAGCCAGACCCCCGGACAGCTGGCGATCACCGTCACCTGGGCGGGGGTGATCGGCAGCCTGCTGCAGTTCGCGGTGCAGTTGCCGACGGTGATGGGGCTGTTGACCCACTTCCGGCCCACCGTCCGGCACCTGGACACCCACGTGCGCCAGGTGCTGCGCAGCTTCGGGCCGATCGTGGTGGGACGGGGGGTGGTGCAGATCAGCGCGTTTGTGGACGGGGCGGTGGCCAGCCTGATCTCCGACCGCGCCTACTCCGCGCTCTCCTACGCGCAGATCCTCTATCTGCTGCCGATCAGCCTGTTCGGGATGGCGGTCTCCGCCTCCGAGCTGCCGGAGATGTCCCGCGCCGCGGGGGCCAACGTGGATGTGGCCGCCAAGCTGCGCGAACGGCTGGGCCGGGGCGCGCGGCGGATCGCCTTCTTCGTGGTCCCCTCGGTGGTGGCGCTGGGGGTGCTGGGAGACGTGGTGGGCGGGGCGCTGTTGCAGACCGGCAAGTTCGGTCCGGCGGAGACCCGCTACCTCTGGTACCTGCTGATGGGTTCCACGGTGGGCCTGCTGGCCGCGACCCTGGGGCGGCTGTACGCGTCCGCCTTCTACGCCCAGAAGGACACCCAGACCCCGCTGCGCTACGCGATTGTCCGGGTGGCGCTGGGGGGATTCCTGGCCTTCGTGCTGGCGGTGCGTCTGCCTCCGCTGCTGGGGATCCCGCCGCATCTGGGCGCGGTGTTCATCAGCGCAGCCAGTGGGCTGGCCGCCTGGGTGGAGTTCTGGCTGCTGCGCCGCAAGCTGGGGAAGACGATCGGCGTCACCGGGGTGCCCACCCCCCTGATGGGTCGGCTGTGGGTGGCCGCGGCGATCGCCGGTGGGGCCGGACTGGCCATCAAGTGGGCGTTGACCCGGACCCTGGGGGCGCAGCCGGAGATCGCCGCCGAGTGGGGAGGGTGGCTGCTGCCGGCCCCGCTGCTGCATCCGATCTGGACCGCGCTGATCGTGCTGGTCCCGTTCGGCCTGCTCTACTTCGGGCTCACCGCGCTCTTGAAGGTTCCCGAGTCGCAGGCGGTGGTGCGGCGGGTGCTGCGGCGCTGACAGGGGAAATCCGGTCCGAACTGTGGCAGAGGGGCGGGCAAGATGAAGAGCCGCCGCCTCCTCCTTCTCTCCCTGTTGCTGGCGATCCCCGCGGGCGCCGTGCCCACCGTGGAGGGGGCGCCGCGCTGGGCCAGCGATCTTCCCGGGTGCGCGCTCTCCACCGATCAGTCCCGCTACGCGCTCAAGGCGCTGGTCTCCGGCCCCGCGGCGGACCGCTTCGCGGCCCTGACCCTGCACGACGCGCGGACCGGGGCCCGTCCGGATGCGCCGCTGGGGACCTTCTCCCTCTCCGCCACCGACGTGGGCGGAGCGCGGCTGGACGGGGCACGGGCGATCGCCTTCTCCCCGCTGGGCTGGACCGAGCAGCGGGTGGACGGGACGCTGACCGCCCGGGCGGAGGTCTTCACCCTGGCCCCCAATGTTTTCGTTGTGACCGTGACCCTGGGCGGGGTTTCCACGCCGCTGACCCTGCGCGCGACCCTGGAGGGAGACCTGGGGACCGGCAGCGCCACCCTCGGTTCCGGCAGCGGTGGCTTTCCGCTCCTGCTCACCCTGGACTCCGGGGAGGGACGCCCCTTCGGCCTGGCCCTGGGGAGCACCGCCGGTAGCTCGGTGTCCGCGGGCGCCGGCGGTTCGGCCTATGCGGTGACCCTGGATCTGGTCGCCGCCTCCGATGGGGTGGTGGCCTTCGTGCTGGCCCTGGATGATGCCACTGCCCAGGGGATTTCCCGGGGAGAGGCCGCGATCACCGCCGCCGGCGCGGTGGAGGGCTGGGCCGCCTCCGCGCAGTCCAGGTGGGCCGCTCAAGTGGCCAGCTTCTCGCCGCCGCACACCTCGGACGCCGAGGCGCGGGCCAGCGACGCCCTGGCGTTGGCGGTGCTGCTCAACAACGAGCTGGGCGGCGCCGGGGGCGGCCTGATGGGATCGCTGCCCGCCAAGACCCACTTCAACTACTTCGAGGTGCGGGACACCGGCTTTCAGTCGCTGGCGGCAGCGGAGGGCCCCAGCGCCCGCGCCCAGGCGTACCTGGACGGGGTGTTGCGCGGGCAGGAGACTGGCGCCGGCCACCCCCAGGCGGGGCTGATCCCCCACCGGGTGGATGAGGCCGGCGGGGCTCCCTCCTGGAACCAGGCCAGCGTGTCCGACGACTACTCCGAGCGCCCCGCCTTCGCGCCCGCCCTCCGCGCGCTGCGAGACCGGGGGCTGCCGCCACTGGAGCCGACCGCGCTGAACGCGCTGCTGGACGCGCAGCTGTCCTTGCTGGACTGGTGGCGCCTCCACCGCGACTGGGACGAGGACCTGGTGCTGGAGGCCAACGGTGGGCTGGAGGCGGGGGCGGACAACAGCCCGCGCTTCCTGGAGATGTGGGGCAGCGGGGACGGGGTCCGGCTCCCGGTCCCGGAGGTCCAGCCGCGGCCGCGCACGCCGCTCAACGCGGTGGAGGTCTCCTCCTCCCTCTACGCCGAATACCTGCAGGCCTCGCAGCTGGCGGGGGCGCTGGGACGGGAAGAGGATCAGAGCCAGGCGCTGTCCCGGGCCAGCCTGCTGGGAGCGCAGATCGACGAGGCCACCTTCGGCTTCTGGGATGACACCCGCGGCGGCTACTTCGACTACTGGCTGCGGGGCACCGAGCGGGAGCGGGTGCCGCTGCTGACCCGCACCCCGGGGATCTGGGCGCCGCTGACAGTGGGGGCGGCCCGCGAGCCGGGCCGGGTGACCCGGGCGGTGGAGCACCTGCTCTCCAGCGTCGAGTTCTGGCGGCCGCACGGCGTCTCCAGCGTGGCGATCGGAGAGGGAACGTTTGACCCCGCCCAGCGCTGGAGGGGCGCCGCGTTCGCCGAACAGCAGTACGAGGCGATGGTGGCGCTCTACCGCTATGGCTACGAGGCGGAGGCGGAGCAGCTGCGCCAGACCACGCTGGCCACCTTGCGGCAGTCGGAGAGCTTTGCGGAGTCCTTCGATCCGGAGACCGGCGCCGGCCGGGGCCCCGGCTGTTTCGGCACCAGCGCGGCGGTGGCGGTGGCGATTGCCCGGAACCGGCACCAGGAGGAGGCCTTCGCGGTGGAGCGGGGGGGGCTGCCGCGGGCCCGCTCCGGACAGCTGCGCCGGATGATCCGGATCTCCAACGGACAGCTGTTGCTGGAGGTGAAGGTGGAGGGGAGCCGGGAGCTGCCGGTGACCACCCTCCACTCGTCGGAGCAGCTGTTCGCAGAAGATCCGATGGCGATCGAGCTGGGCGACCCCCACGGGCTGATCGGAGACGCCGAGGTGTCCTTGCACCTGCCTGCCTACGAGCGGCTGCAGGCCCGGTGGACCGCCGGGCCAGGGGCGGGGAAGACCCTGGAGCTGGAGGGAGAGGACCTGGTCCTCACCGCCCGGGTGGGCGACCGGATCGAGCTCTCCGAGCTGCGCTTCGTGGGGGCGCAGACGTGCGGTTGCGCCAGCGGCGGAGGAGCGGGGCTGGGGGCGCTGGTGGTGCTGCTGGGCCTGTTCGCAGGGCGGGCAGGCGGTTTTTTTGGGGGGCTCCGGAAATCCGGGGCAGGGGTAGGGGGTTGGAGAGCCTGAGTCGGTCGCCTCGCGCTCTCCAAGGCGCGCCTCCCTCCCAGAGGGAAGTGCGTGTGCCGCGAGGTCGGCCGGCTCTTTTGTTTGCCCCCGTAGGTGTTTTGACCCTTTGCCCCGTTGGACGCCGCCGGGCGCGCGTGTATGGTGCGCCGCCCATTTTTTTGCAGAACCCAACGTTGGACGCAGGAAGGCAGAAGCAGTGGCTGACGATTTCTCCGGACCGAAGAAGCCGAAGGCAACCTTTGGCGATGTGATGCTGGGCATTCCCTCTGGCGGCCGCGATGATCGCGGTGGTCGCTCTGAGAAAGGCCCGAAGCGTGAGCGCGGTGGCGGCAGCTCCGGGGGCGGTAGGCCCTCCGAGCAGCCGGTGACCGCCAGGACCCAGGGCGAAGGTGGCTCCGAGACCAAGCGCGACGGCGATCGTTCGGGTCAGAAGCGCGAAGGTGAGAAGCGCGCCTCTGGACCGATGGTGGTCGTCAAGCGCGCCTCCGGCGTGGTGGAGACCCGCGGGGCCGGCGAGACGCCGGCTCCCACTCCGACCCCGGAAGCGGTGGCCGAGGCTCCCGAGGTGCGCCCGGAGCGACCGGCCCGTCCGGTGACCCCGGCGGCCAAGAGCGCCCTCTACGAGGACGTCCCGGAGACCCAGAGCTTCGCCGAGATGTTCGAGGAGTCCGCCAAGGACACCCCGGCGCGCAAGCAGCTGAAGATCGGCGAGAAGGTGAAGGGCAAGATCTTCCAGCTGGGCGCGGACACCGCGTTCATCTCGCTGGGCGGCAAGAGCGAGGCGATGATCGAGCTGCGGGAGCTCAAGGACGACGAGGGCATCCTGCGCTTCGGGATCGGCGATGAGGTCGAGGCCCACGTGCTGGAGACCGGCGCCAAGGGCATCCTGCTGACCCGGACCTTGTCCAAGGGAGCTGCTTCGATGTCGATGCTGATCGAGGCCCGGAACTCCGGGATGGTGGTGGAGGGGATGGTGCTGGCCGCCAACAAGGGTGGCCTGGAGGTCGCGGTGGGAGACACCCGCGCCTTCTGTCCCTCCAGCCAGATCGACGTCCGCTTCGTGGAGAAGACGGATCAGTTCGTCGGCGAGAAGCTGCGCTTCAAGGTGATCGAGGTCCGCGAGCGCAACGTGGTCCTCTCGCGCCGCGCGGTGCTGGAGGAGGAGCAGAAGGAGGTCGCCGCCGAGACCCGCAAGAAGCTGCACGAGGGTGCGGTCCTCAAGGGGCGCGTGGTCAGCGTCCGGGACTTCGGCGCCTTCGTGGACATCGGCGGGATCGAGGCGATGTTGCCGGTCTCCGAACTCTCCCACGTGAGGGTCGGTCACCCCAGCGACGTGGTGAAGGTCGGTGACGAGGTGGAGGTGGAGGTCCTGAAGATCGAGGCCGCCAACCCCAACTCCCCGGACAAGAACAAGCAGAAGGAGCGGATCACGCTCTCGATGCGGTCCCGCCAGGCCAATCCCTTCGAGGAGGCCCTGAAGGAGATCACCGAGGGGCAGCGCCTGAAGGGCAAGATCGTCCGGCTGCAGCCGTTCGGCGCCTTCGTGGAGCTGCGTCCCGGGGTGGACGGGCTGATCCACATCTCCGCTTTGGCCAACCGCCGGATCGCGCATCCGCGCGACGTGGTGAAGCAGGGGGACGAGGTGGAGGTGGTGGTCGAGAAGATCGACGCCAACGAGCGGCGAATTGGCCTGCGCAGGGTGCTGGAGGATGGCACCGTGGCAGGCGAGGGGACGATCGCCGAGCGCGAGGCTGCTCCCCGCGCCGAGGGTGGAGGGGCGCCCGCGCCCCGCGCCGCCCGCGCCCAGGCCGGGCAGGTGGTGGTGGGCAAGATCGACCGGATCGAGCCCTACGGCGTGTTCCTGTCGTTCCCCGGTGGCAAGGGCCTGGTCCCTGCCAGCGAGACCGGCACCGAGCGCGGCACCGACATGAAGCGGCACTTCCAGATGGGTCAGGAGCTCAAGGCACAGGTCCTGGAGATCGACCCCACCGGGAAGATCCGCCTCTCGCTCACTGCGGCCGCGCGCGCGGAAGAGCGGGCCGATATGGAAGTGTGGATGAAGCAGAACCAGCCCAAGGGCGGCGGCAAGTCCGGCCTGGGGACCCTGGCGGATCTGCTCAAGGCGAAGCTGAAGTAGGCCTTCGAAGACTTCGCCGCGCCGGAAGAAACGACGGCGCGGCGAGGTTGTAAGAAAGCTGCTTGACGCAGCAGGAAGCGGACGGTACAAGCCCGCTCACCAGAACGACGCCGGCAGCAAAAGGCGGCGCACATATCGCGGGGTGGAGCAGCCTGGTAGCTCGTCGGGCTCATAACCCGAAGGTCGCAGGTTCAAATCCTGCCCCCGCAACTTGTAGGAGAAGGCCCCGGTCGCTCGAAAGAGTGACCGGGGCCTTCGACTTTTCAAAGCCTCCCGGCGGGGAAGTCTCGCCGGGCTCACTGGCCGTCGCGGGGGACTCCTCCTGCGGCGGCCTTTTTCATGGGAGCCGGCAATGACCGACGTTCCGCGGCGGCTGCAGCAGGTGGTGGACCTGTTCCTGGCGGGCAAGCTGGAGGGCCTCAACCACGCCCGCCACGTGGCGGTGGCCCGGATCCTCCAGCACTACCCGTACGGGAAGGAGCTGATGCATCTGGGGCTGCAGATCTCCGCCACCCGGGCCGGGGTGCCGGAGAAGTACAGCCAGGAGATCACCGACCGCTGCTGGGCGGAACTCCCGGCGGGGCTGCCGGAGGAGAGCGAGTTCGAGGGAGGCTCGTAGATCAGGTTTCCCCGCACTCCCACTCGGCACAGACCACCTGCCCGGTCGCATCCGTCTGCGCGATCAGGAGGCGTTGACCCGGCTGCACTCCGGCACGGTAGACCTCCGAGAGCGCAGCCCCCAACCCGGCCGAGCAGCAGTCGCCGTCATCCGCCCTCCGCGGAAGTACCCGAAGCGAGGGTGGAACGCCCAGCTGGTCATAGAGGGACTCGGTCCACCCGCGGGGGAGCCAGGGCAGGATCATGGCCCGGTAGTCCCCCTCGGAGCGACGCGATCTGCGCGAGAGGTAGATGGACACCGCGTCGCCGACCGCACGCGAGAGGTCCTCTGCCCAGCCCGACCTCACCCTGAACTCCGTCCACGACTCTCCGTGGGACTGCTGGAGCCAGGCCGAGAAGCCATCGAGCCCTGCAGGGGGCGCGCGCCAGAGTCCCTCAAGGCTTGAGCCGCCGGGCCCCCGACCCACCAGGAAGGCGCTGGCGCCGGGGCGGATCCGCCAGGGCACGGTGCTCTCGGCGGGTTCGCTCACTCGCCCCGGGTCGATCTCGGAGGTGACCACCAGCGCCAGTCGCCCTTCATCGTGTGCCGCGGCCGTCGTCAGTCCGATCAGCGAACCCAGCGCACCGGCGGTGAGGTCCAACGCGAAGGTGCGCGAGGAACTCTCGATGGTCGCTCGGGGGTTGAGCCCCAGCCGC
This sequence comes from Myxococcaceae bacterium, assembly GCA_036675345.1. Classification (GTDB taxonomy): domain Bacteria; phylum Myxococcota; class Myxococcia; order Myxococcales; family Myxococcaceae; genus JALYOC01. The sequence goes on along the minus strand of JAKFFE010000017.1, from coordinate 178,893 downwards.
TCCGCCAGCACGGTCGCGAACGCGGGTTCATAGAGGTACTCGGTCCGGTGAACCCCCGAGAAGATCAGCGTCGAGACCTGGTCGTGGCGGACGCTGCAGGCCTGCAGGCAGGCACGTCCTGCCTGCTCCGCGAGCAGCAGGGAATCACCGGCCCCCTCATGATGCACGAAGCCGCGGATCGGAATGGCCGGCGGCGGGGTTACTGGAAGGGGGCGTTCATCGGTCTGGTGAGGGTGGGGTGGTTCGACGTACAGGGCGGTGCCCACGGTGATGCCGGAGCCGCTCACTCCGAACGCGAGCCTGTCTCCGGACCGCACCTCGCGCCGCTCGCGCATCTCCGCGTAGGCGAGCAGCTGGGAGGTGCTGGCAGTGTTCCCCCGACGCTTCAGGTTGTTCACCATGCGGCCGCCGATCGGGTCGTGGCCGAGCCGATAGGCAAGCTCGTGGGCGGCACCCGCCAGCGTCGAGCGGGAGGACTGATGCAGGATGAAGTGGTCGATGGCCCCGGGCTCCCACCCCACGGCGTCAACGCTCTGCAGGAAGTGTCCCAATCCTGCCCGGATGCTTGCGGCTGCCAGGGGAACCGAGTCCGTTCTCATCACCGCGCCGCCGTTCTCAGCTGGCCGGGTGACGCAGAGCCCGCAGTGCATGCTCTGCGTGAAGAGGTCCAGGAAGACCAGGCCTGATCCTTCGGCCGCGTTCGCATCCACCATCACCGCCACGCCTGCGTCTCCCAGCGTGAGCGCGGCCAGATACGGATCGGAGACCGAGCGCAGGTGCTTCTGCGCGGAGCGGATCAAGGGGGAGAGGTGCTCGCCGCTGGTGATCAGCACGCACCGTGCGCGCCCACTTCGAAGCCACTGCCGAGCGACCCACAGCGCCGTAAAGAACCCGGCGCAGGCGTTCCCGACGTCGAAGGCCAGCGCATTCTCAAGCCCCAACATCGAGCGGAGCTGCGCCCCCGAGCCGGGTTCGAAGGCAAAGCGCGCCTCAGGGCCCTCGGTGCGGGAGGTTCCGCAGGAGATCAGCAGGTCGACGTCCTCACGCAGATGCGCAGAACGCGCGAGGCACTGCCGGGCTGCGGAAGCGGCCAGGTCCAGGGCGCTGCTGCCAGGCTCGGCGACCCGACGCTCCGAGATTCCGGTCACCTGCTCCAGCGGGAAGTCCAGCTTCACGTGGCAGCCCCCCAGGACCTCCTCCGTGGTCCAGGCGCCCTCCGGGAGGGCGTAGCCGACACTCTCGAACCTCAGCGCGCTCACTCCGGACTCTCCGGGGCCTCGAACCGGTGGAGGTTGTCTTCGATCAGCCTTGGGTCCCGGGCGCCCGCGATGATGGCCGCGGCGATCCCCTCCATCGTCGGACGCTCCAGAAGCACCTGCGGCGCCAGCTCCACCTGGAAGGCGCCCTGGACCTTCGCAATCAACTCCATCGCGAGCAGCGAATGGCCTCCGACGTCGAAGAAGCTGTCGCTTCCCCGGATCGGGACCCCTCCGAGCCGCGCTTGTAGAAACCGGGCGAGGGCTTGAACCAGTGCGTCGGGGAGGGGCGCGGCTGTGGCCAGTCGCTGCCTGTCGACCTTCCCATGGGGGGTGAGCGGCAACTCCGGCAGGGGATGGAAAGCGGAGGGAAGGACGGCCGCTGGGAGGGACCGGGCGAGGAAGCTCCTCAGCTCCTCCGAGCGCGCTCCGCCGGCCCGGGGCACGTAGTACGCGACCAGGCTCTGGGATCGAACGACCACCGCGCAGGAGGCCACCGAAGGGTGGCGCACCAGATGCGCCTCGACCTCACCCGGCTCCAGCCGCGTGCCCCGGACCTTGAGCTGGTCGTCGCGGCGTCCGACGAACTCGATGCCCCGCGGCGTCGTGCGACCCAGATCTCCGGTCCGGTAGATCCGGCCCAGGATCGGATGGTCGACGAAGGCCCTCGTCGACTCCTCGGGACGGTTCCGGTAGCCCCGGGCAACGCACGGTCCTCCCAGCACGATCTCGCCGACCTCGGTCCCGGGGACGGGGTCGAGCGATTCGGAGACGAGATCCAGCTGCACGCAGGGGAAGGGTGCTCCGATCGGCACCCGATCTCCCAGCGGCCCTTCGACCCGGTGGAAGGTGGACCAGATCGTGGCCTCGGTCGGGCCGTACGCGTTCCACAGGTTCCTGGGCGGATGGCGGAGCAGCGCGCGCGCCAGCTCGGGAGGGCAGCTCTCCCCGCCGACGATCAGGTGCGTGAGCCCTCCGATCGCCTTGGCCGCCCTGGGCTCGGAGAGCAGCCCGGCGGCGCGTGACGGTGTCAGTTGTAGATGGGTGATCCGCCCATCGATCACCTGATCCGCCATCCCCCGGCGGGTCCGTGGAGGCTCCAGCGCGACCCGAACCCGGTCCAGCCGCTCCAGGCTTTCCCGAACGGCGGCGGGGTCGATGCCAAAGTCCACCAGGCACGCCACCTCGTTGATGCCCAGGGCCGCCAGCGCCCGCGCGCGCTCGAGGCAGGTGGCTTCGGAGCCGATCAGCGCTGCACTCGCAGTGAGCACCGCTTCGGCGGCGGCCTCCACCCTCGCCTCACCGGCGTCGTCGGAGAGGCCCACCAGCGCTGACGCCGATCTCAGATAGTCACAGAGCGGCCGCTTCGCCTGGACCCGGGCCTCCTCGTCACTGGAAGCAAGGAAGGTGTGGACCAACAGGGTCACCTGGCCGGACCAACCGCCGCGGCGGCACGCGTCCCGATACAGGCCGATCCGGCGCCGGAGGTCGTCCAGCGACTGTCCCAACAGGTGGGTCAGGACGCCGGCACGCTGGTCGGCCGCCTGCTGCCAGGTCTCGTCCCTGGCGGCCGTGGTGAGCCAGAGGGGCAACTCCCCGCCGGTGCCGCGCGGGAACACCTCGACCTCGGTGGAACGGCGCAGCCCGTCTTCTCGACGGATCGGCTCCCCTCGCCAGAGCGCCCGAAGCGTGCGCAGCGCCTCCGGGACGATCCGCCGTCGCTCGGCGAATGCCTGCGGGTTGAGTGCGAAGTCCTCCGCCCGCCAGCCGGGGGCGACGGACAGCCCGACCCGCCCTCCGGACAACTCGTCCACCATGCGCCAGTCCTCGCAGACCCGAACCGGATCATGCAGCGGGAGGACGACGCTGCCGGCCCGGAGCGCGATGCGGCGCGTCTGAGCGGCCAGCGCCGCGGCGAGCACGGCGGGGTTGGGTGACATGCCGCCGAAGGGATGGAAGTGACGCTCCGGAATCCACAGCGCCGCAAACCCCCGCTCGTCGGCGAAACGCGCCAGGGACAGCAACTCGCGGTAGCCCGCCTGGGTGCGGATGCCGTCGGCGGGCGCGACCCCGAAGAACGAGAGGCTAAACTCAAGCGACGCGGGGACAGGCGCTGCGGGCCCTTCGTCGAGGAGGACCACCTCTCCTCCCCGGGTGAGCGGCCAGAGCATCTCCAGGTAGGAGATGTCGAAGGTCGGGCGGGTGACCGAAAGCCACCGGACAGGTTGATCCTTCCCCAGCAGAGGATCCATGGCCTGAAGGAACGCGGCCAGATTCGCGTGGGTGATCTCCACCGCCTTGGGCTGACCGGTGCTTCCTGAGGTGTACAGCACGTAGGCCAGGCCTTCATCACCGCCGCCGGTGACCGGTTGGTCCGCGCCGCTGTCGGACGCGAGCTGCGCCTTCCTCGCGGGAGGATCCGAAGGGTCCAGGGCCAAGAATGCGCAGCCCGCCTCGAAGATCCCGAGCACGGTCGCGATCCGTTCGAAGGACTGGCTCATCTCCAGCGCAACGAGACGCCGGCGCCCGGGGCCCTCTTCCCGCAAGCTGCTGCCCACCGTTGCCGCGCGTTCCAGGAGCTGTTGGTAGGTCCATTGGTCTGTCCCTCGCCTCACTGCCACCGCATCGGGCGTCCTCTGTCCTTGAGCGCGGATCCGCTCATGGACCGGCTCTGGGACCAGCGGTACGTCCTCCCCCTGCGCCACCCGGCCAAGCAGCTCGCGGTATTCCGCGCACAGCCAGCCTGCCATTGCGGGCGTGACCTGGGCGGAATCGAAACAGAGGCGGATCCGAAGCCCCTCTGGCACACGGGCACAGTCCCACTGGAGGGCAACGCCGAGCTCGGCCGGAGACAGGTCGATTGGCTCAAGCAACAAGGGGCCCAGCTTGACCGGCGTCTCCCTCTTTCCAAGGGTCCATCCGGCGAGGTCGGTGCGCTGGGGAGTCTCGAGATACCCGAACCGCACCGAGCACACCTGCGGCACGGGCACATCGCCATGAAGAACTCCCAGCCTCAAGCCGCGATGCACCTCCGCAAGGAGTCCTGCGAAGCGGGCCTCCGGGGCCGGCCGGGTGCGCACCGCGATCGGATGGACGAAGCAGCCCACCGCCCGGCTGGAGCTCCGATCTCTTCTGGAGACCGGAACCGAGGTCACCACGTCCTTCTGTCCCGTCCATCGATGGTGAAGGAGCTGAACGGTGGCCAGGAGCACGGTGAACAGGGTCGTCCGGTGGCCACGGGCCAGTTGCTGAAGCTTGCGGACCTGGGCGTCGTCGATCTCCACCGCGCATCCCCCCGGCTGCGCGCCGGGGAGGGCGCGAGGATCCATGCGCAGAGCCGGAACCTGCCGTGGAAGGGAGCGAAAGAGCTTCAACCAGAAGTCACGTGACCCCGGGGTGCCCCTGGGAGGCGGCGCCGTCCGCGGTGGCGACAACGCCTCTCCCGTCAGGAGCGACTCCAACTCGAGCAGGACGATCGCCATCGAGGGCAGGTCCATCGCGAGGTGGTGTGCGGCGAGCACCAGGACCTGCTGCGCTCCCTTCACCAGCAGTCGCGCCCTGACGGGACCGGAGGTCTCAAGCTGGAAGGGTGCAAACGCGGCGGACCGGATGGCTTCGAGGAGATCTGCATCGGGCGCAAGCTCCTCACGGACCAGCTGACCGGAGACCGGGGCGACCAGACGGGCAACCGGTCGGCCTTCCTCCTCGGTGATTCGTGCCCGGAAGATGGAGTGTCTGCCGAGCACCTCGTCAAGGGCGGTGGCGAGGGCAGTCTCCTCGAACGGGAGGACGATCGTTGCCGCGAGGGCCAGGTTCTCGGCGGATGAGGCGGGGTGACGTCGCTGGTGCCGCCACAGCTCCTCCTGGAGTTCCGAGAGGGGAAGGGTGACTGGCTGGGCGCTGCTGCGAACTGACATGAAGACGAGATCCTGTAGAATTGAGGTCGGATGCCTCTTCCTGACGTCATTCCGGGAGTGACGGTGGCCCGCCCCGCGATTCTGCTGCGGCAGCGCGTAGCCTTTGCGGTTGTGCTGCTCCTGCCCGTCCTTGCGGTGGGAGTCGCAGGGCTGCGGGCCCTGCATGCTCCTCCCGGCGTGTCAGCGATTGTACCGTTCCTGCTCCTGTACGTCCTGGCAGGGATCGGGGTGGAGGTGGGGTACCACCGGCTCTTCAGCCACCGCGCCTTCTCGGCCACCACTCCGGTGCGCGTCACGCTGGCGATCCTGGGGACCATGGCCCTTCAGGGCCCCGCCTCGTACTGGGTCGCGCATCACCGCAAGCACCACGCCTATTCGGACGGTCGGGAAGATCCCCACTCGCCTTTCCGCTTCGGCCCAGGCGGGTGGGCGCGTCTTCGCGGCATTCTCTTCTCCCATGTGGGGTGGTTCTTTCACCGCGAGCGCGCCTCGGTGGGCCGCTTTGCCCGGGACATCGTCGACGACCCCGGACTTGCCGCCATCGATCGTTGGTATCCGGCCTTCGCGCTGGCTGGGGTCGCGCTTCCCGCGGCGATCGGGGGGGCATTGGCGGGCTCCTGGAGCGGGGCCTGGGAGGGTGCGATCTTCGGAGGCGGCGTTCGCATCTTCGTGGGACAGCACCTGACCTTCCTGGTGAGCTCCATCTGCCACGGATGGGGGAGTCGCCCCTTCGAGACGGCGGATCGAAGCGGGAACATGCTGTGGCTTGCACCGTTCACCTTTGGCGCGTCGCTCCACAACAGCCACCACGCCCGACCGGGCAGTCCGGACAACCGCCTTCGCTGGTGGGAGCCTGATGTGGGCGCGTGGTGCATCCGCGGGTTGATGTGGCTTGGACTGGCAGAGAAGCGAGCTGCGACCGAGGACGTCGACCCGTGAGGCACACCGAGAAGGAGATCGAGAAGCTTCTCCGGCACGCCGTCGCCGACGCGCTCAAGGTGCGGCCGGAGGAGGTGGACGCCGCCGTCCCGCTCTTCCACCTGGGGCTCAGCTCCGTCGAGCTCACGCAGATCGCGGCCAGACTCCAGAAGTCCCTGGGGGTCCGCATCCGGCCCTCCGCCATGTGGGATCATCCCAGCCTAAGCGCCCTTGCGCAGTTCCTGGCGTCGCGGACGGACTCCCACCCTTGAAGGGGCTGTTGCCGCCCCTGCACCTCGCAGGAGCGCATCGAAGTCTGCGGCGGACGCCGCCTCGACGGCGAGATCGCTCAGCAGGCAATCAACGGACTAGGTTCGCGGGATGGATGAGCGAAGTGCCGATTGGAAGCTGCCGTGGGCCGGGCGGTGCCGCTGCGAACGAATCAGGGTGCGAGTCACCGAGCCCCCGCTGCTCTCGATGGCCTGCCACTGCGGGGGATGCCAGCGGATGAGCTCCAGCGCGTTTAGCCTCTCGTTGGCGGTTCCCACTCCTGGCTTTCAGATTCTCTCCGGAGAGCCAGTCGTGGGTGGCCTGCACGGCGCGTCGAAGCACATGTTCTGTGGCTACTGCATGACCTGGATGTTCACGCGGCCCGAGGGAATCGACGGCTTCGTCAACGTCCGACCGACCCTGCTTGACGACCGGAGTTGGTTCTCGCCGTACATCGAAACCCACACCGACGAGAGGCTGCCGTGGGCGGTCACCTCTGCGGTGCATTCCTTCGCGAAGCTGCCGGAAATGACCGCCTACGAGGGACTCATTCGTGAGTACGCGGCGAGCGGCGCTCGGCCCGGATAGTCCCTCCGCGGCGCGTTCGCGCTACCGGACGATCTTCAGGTTGAACATCGGGGTCTTCAGCGCGCCCCACATCCGGACCCAGAGCGGGAGCCACATCTCGACGCCGCGGGCCATGGTGATGTCGCCCAGATCGATCACGTCCTTCCAGCCGAACCCTTCCTGGAGCAGGCGGGTGACCTCGGTCTTGGCGGCCGGATCGTTCCCGGCCACGAAGATCGAGTGGTCCCCGTCCTTGAGCTGCCTCGGGTTCACCATCAGCAGGGCGTTGACCGTGTTCAGGGTCTTCACCACCCGGGTCTTGGGGAAGGCGCGCTGGATCTGTTCGCCCAGCGAGTCGGTGTTGGCGACGATCAGCGTGGGCGGCATTCCCTTCGAGAAGTCGAGCGGGTTGGAGACGTCGATCAGGATCTTCCCCTCCAGCGCGTCCGCTCCCGCGGCGTTGAGGCCGGGGAGGGCGCCGCCGCCGGACAGCGCGTTGATCACCACCTCGCCGAAGCGGGCGGCCTCGGCGAAGGTACCCAGGCTGGCCTGGGGATGGGTCTCCAGCCAGGTCCGCACCGGGGGTCCCCCGACCATGTCGTTCTCGTTGCGGGCCAGGGTGGCCTTCACGTCCCGCGTTCCCAGCTTCACCGTGTGGCCCAGCTCGCCCAGCTTGCCGGCCAGCGTCTTGCCCACCACCTGCGTTCCAAGGACTCCGATGTTCATGACTGCCTCCGCTTCCTGGGTTCTGGGTGAAAGGTAGGGGGCCGGAACCCGGTTGACCATGCTTGCTTGGGAAACCTATCGTTAACCTCAAGTTGAAATGAGCACGCGCGTCGATCTCTTCGCCGGGGTTCTCCCCTTCGTCCGCACCGCGGAGCAGCGCAGCTTCAGCCGCGCGGCGGCCGAGCTGGGAGTGACCACTGCCGCGATCAGCAAGGCGGTGAAGAAGCTGGAGGAGGAGCTGGGGGTGAAGCTGCTGGACCGCAGCTCGCGGGTGGTGGCGCTGACCCGGGCCGGGGAGGTGTTCCTGGAGCGGTGCCGCCAGGCGGTGCTCAGCGTCCAGGGCGCGCGCGAGGCGATGCAGACCGCGAAGAGCGAACCGCAGGGCGAGCTGGCGGTGACGATGCCCTTCATCCTGGCGCCGCTGGTGGTCCCGAACCTGGAGCGGCTGGCGGCGCAATACCCGCGGCTCTCCTTCCGGCTGAGCCTGAGCGACCGGCTGGCCAAGCTGGCCGACGAGAGCTTCGATGTGGCGATCCGGATGGGGGAGCTGCAGAGCTCCAGCCTGGTGTCGCGGCTGCTGCGCAAGACCCGCTGGGTGACCGTCGCCGCGCCCGCCTACCTGGCCCGCTACCCGGCGCCCCGGTCCCCCGTGGAGCTGGCCGAGCACAACGCGCTGAGGTTCCTGGCCCCGGACGGGAAACCCCGGGAGTGGGTGTTCCGCGAGGGCGGCAAGGAGAGGACCGTGCGCGCCGGCGGGAACCTCTTGATCGACCACGGCACCTCTCTGCTGGAGGCGGCCGAGGCCGGGATGGGCGTGGGGCAGCTGCTGGACTTCATGGTCGACGAGCCGATCCGTCAGGGGCGGCTGGTCGAGCTCCTCCCGGGGTTCAGCGCCCCCGGGCCGGCAATCCACGCCCTCACCACCGAGGGGCGCGCCCGGTCCAGCAACGTGGTCGCGTTCATGCGCTTTCTGCTGGAGACGTTCCGGGGATGAGCGGGGCCGGTCGGAAGTCGGAGGAGGTCTCCGCCTTTGGGCCCTGGGTAGGGTGCGCCCGGCATCAAGGGTAGAGTGGGGTGCGGCCAGCCCGCGCAGATGACTCCCCCTCCAGCACTCCCGGATTCTGCTGCGCTGCATCTGCGGCGGGTCCTGCTCACCTACGCGCTGGCCTCGGGGAGCTTCGGCTTCACCTTCGTGGTCGGGGTCCAGCCGATCTGGCCGGCGTTCTGGGCCCACCAGCTGGAGGCGACCCTGTTCCTGCTGGGGGCCTGGGGAATTCCGCGGCTGCCCCGGCGCACCCGCCCTCGAGCCCTGGCCGGGTTGCTGGTGACGGCCACCGGCCTGGTGCTCCTGGCCGCCTATATCGCCCAGAAGGCGCCCTTCGAGTTCCTGCTGGTGCTGCCGCTGGTAGTGGCGGTGACGCTGCCCGACGATCTCCTCCCGGTGATCGCGGCGGGGGCCTCCTGCGCGGCCGCCGCGACCTTGCTGATCGTCTCGCAGCCGGGCGATCACCACCCGGGCAGCTACCTGGGATCGGTGGCCACGGTTGCCTTCGCGGCCACCTTTGGCGCGCACCGGCTGGTGATCACCCGGCGGCAGCTGGAAGAGCTGCGCCGCTTGCGCCAGGAGCAGTCGGACCAGCAGCGGCTGGCGACGGTGGGGGAGGCGGCGGCCGCGGTGGCCCACGAGGTCCGCAATCCGCTGGCGGCGATCTCCAACGCGGTCTCGCTGATCCGCTCCGGAGCGGGTGAGTCCCCTCTGTTGCTGGACATGATCCGCGAGGAGGTGGCCAAGCTCGAACGCTTCGTCACCGACCTGCTGGTGCTGGCCCGGCCGCTGACGGCGCGCACCCGGCCGTTGGATCTGACGTTGCTGCTGCAGCGCTGTGCGCGGATCGCGGCCGACCCGACGGCCTTGGCCCGCCTTGTCCTCCAGGGCGAGGGCACTGCCCAGGCGGACCCAGACCTGCTGGAGATCGCGGTGGTGAACCTGATGCGAAACGCGCTCCAGGCCTCGCCGGAAGGCGCGTCGATCCGGGTGCAGTTCGAGTCCACGCCCAGCGCCTGCATGATCAGCGTCGAGGACGAGGGCCCGGGGGTGCCGCCGGAGCTGCGCGCCCGGATGTTCGAGCCGTTCTTCACCACCAAGCAGACGGGCACCGGCCTGGGATTGGCGATCACCAAGCGGATCGTGGCCGCGCATCGGGGGCAGATCCACCTGCGGGGAGCGAGGGAGGGGCAGGGGTGCCGCTTCGAGATCGTGCTGCCCCAACCCTGAACCGGCTGAGCGACCAAAGAGCGCAAGGATTTCAATGGGTTGGAGAGGTCGATGGTGCTGGGACGGGAATCGATGCCTCCCGGCGCAACTTCGGATGCTTAGGCGCGAAAATCCTACATGCAACGCATTGGTGGCGCCCCCCCGAGCCCGATCTCCTCGACCCGCACCAGCAGCACCGAGCCTTCGCGCCCGGTGGCAGGGACCGAGTCCTCCGCCCGCAACAGCTCCGTCTCGCAGTTCGACGGGGGGGCTCGTTCCGCCCCGGTCAGCCTGGGGACCCCCAGCGCCGCCGGTCACGTCCCGCTGGCCAATCTCTCCTTCGGCGCCCGCGAGCAGGCCCCGGTGCTCGTGGAGTCCTCTCCCAAGACCCGGATCGACGACCGCCAGAAGGTCTACACCTCGACCCTGGAGGTGAAGGACAACTTCCCGCTCAAGGATCTGGAGCTGGCGCTGGACCTGGATCACGGCCGCAAGGGTGACCTGAAGGTGGTGCTCACCAGCCCCTCCGGGAAGTCGGTGGTGGTCCATGACCGCACCGGCGGCTCCGCGGACGACATCAAGGGGAAGTTCAACTTCGCCGAGGCCTTCGCGGGTGAGCAGTCCGGCGGGGTGTGGACCCTGCAGATCGACGACCAGACCAAGGGCGGCTTCGGAACCCTCAACAAGTGGGCGCTGACGATCACTCCGGGCGGCACCACCGACCCGACGGATCCCACCGACCCGACGGACCCCACGGATCCGACCGACCCGACGGATCCCACGGACCCGACTGATCCCACGGATCCCACCGACCCGACCACCGACCCCTACGGCAACCTCCGGGACGGTGCGCTGGAGGCCGCGATCAAGGCCGACAGCCGCAACAAGCACGTGGTCAGCTACGGCGCCGCGCGCGAGATCATCTTCGGCAGCCTGGATGTGGTGGGCGGCAAGGTGCAGTGCGTCTACACCGACCGCGAAGTTCCCGCCGGCAAGCCCCCCAACAGCTCGGTGATGAACGTCGAGCACACCTGGCCGCAGTCGAAGGGCGCCAGCGGCGTTGCCAAGAGCGACCTGCACCACCTGTTCCCCACCGACAGCCAGGCGAACAGCCGCCGGGGATCCTTCCCGTTTGGAGAGGTGGTCACCGTGAAGTGGGAGCAGGACGGCAGCAAGTTCGGCCTGGATGCCCAGGGCAACCAGGTCTACGAGCCGCCCGATGATCACAAGGGCAACGTGGCGCGCGCTCTCTTCTACTTCGCCACTGAGTACGGCAACACCATCTCCCCCTCCGAAGAGGCGGCCATCCGTCAGTGGAACCGGGCGGATCCGGTGGACGACGCCGAGCGCGCCCGCAACCAGGCCATCGCCGGCCACCAGGGCAACACCAACAAGTTCGTCGAGTACAGCCACCTGGCCGACCGGATCTCCGACTTCTAGATCCGCGGTCCGCAGAGGGGGAGAGGCCGCTCCGGCCGCTCTCCTTCCCGGCTCTGACCTGGGGGGAGCTGGCAGCTCCGGCCGCTCCTCCGCTCAGAGCTTCTTCACGAACTCCGACTTGAGGCCCATCGGTCCGATGCCCTCGATGCGGCAGTCGATGTCGTGGTCCCCCTCCACCAGCCGGATGTTCTTCACCTTCGTTCCGGCCTTGAGCCCGGAGGTGGAGCCCTTCACCTTCAGATCCTTGATCACGGTGACCGAGTCGCCGTCCTGGAGGATGTTGCCCACCGAGTCGCGCACCACCCGGGCGCCCTCCGTGGGCTGCTCCGTCGACGGCTGGGCGGTGGCAGACCACTCGTGTCCGCACTCCGGGCAGACCAGGAATCCGCTGGGGTCGGGATAGGCGTAGCCGGAGCTGCACTGGGGACAGGGAGGAAGGTCGCTCAAGCGGTCCTGGAGGGGCTGGGAGGTGGAGCGCCGATCAGACCAGATGGCGCCAGATCGGGGAAGCCAAACCCGGCCTACTCCCCCCGTCGCTGATCCCGGACCAGCCGCCCGTCCACGATCTCCAGGATCCGATCGCACCGCTCCGCCAGGCGGGAGTCGTGGGTGACCACCAGGAAGGTGGTCCCGTGCTCCCGGTTCACCCGGCGCATCAGCTCGAAGATCTGATCCGAGGTGTGGGTGTCCAGGTTGCCGGTGGGTTCGTCGGCCAGCACCAGGGGAGGGCGGGTCACCAGGGCCCGGGCAATGGCCACCCGCTGCTGCTGACCGCCGGAGAGCGCGGTGGCCATGTTGTGCTTGCGGTCCCCCAGGCCCATCTCCTCCAGCAGCGCCGAGGCCCGCTGTCGCATCGGCGCGGTCATCCTCCCCCTGGCCGCCGCCAGGGGCATGGCCACGTTCTCCTCCGCGGTGAAGGCCGCCAACAGGTGGTGGAACTGGAAGATGAAGCCCAGCCGGGTGGCCCGCATCCCGGCCAGCCCGTCGTCATCCAGCCCGGTGGTCTCCTGTCCGTCGATCCGGACGCTGCCCGCGGTGGGGCGATCCAGCAGCCCGATCAGGTTCAGCAGGGTGCTCTTTCCTGATCCGGAGGGACCGATCAGTGCGGTGAACTCGCCCTGGTCCAGGCGCAGATCCACCCCGTGCAGCACCCGGGTCACCTCCACCCCCGGGTAGTCCTTCACCACCCCGCTCAGCTGCAGGACCGGCTCAGCCATTGCGGATCACCGTGGCCGGGTCCAGCCGGGCCGCCCGCCGCGCCGGGGCCACCGCGGAGAACAGCCCGGTGCACAGCGCGATCAGCGAGGCCGCCGCATACAGCTCCACCCCCACGTCGGCGGGGAAGCGGGGCGTGCCGTCCGCGTTCACCGCCAGCGCCTGGAAGAAGCGGGCAAAGACGGTGCCCAGCCCGCAGCCCAGCACCGCGCCCACCGCGCCCACCATCCCTCCCTGGAGGAGGAAGATCCGCTGCACGGTGCCGGTCTGCGCGCCCATCGCCTTGAGGATGCCGATCTCCTTGCTCTTCTGGACCACCGAGACGATCAGCACCGAGGCGATCCCCAGCGCCACCGCGATGATCACGAAGGTCTGGATCATGGTCTTGGAGCTGTCCTGGCTGCGCAGCCCCACCAGCAGCTGCGAGTTCACCTTCATCCACGAATCCGCCACCAGCCCGGTCCGCCGTTGCAGCCCCACGGCCACGTCCTCCGCGTCGAAGATCTGCTGGACCTTCAGCTCGATCGCCGAGGCGCCACCCACCAGATCCAGCAGGGTCTGGGCGCTGCGCAGCGGCACCAGCACCCAGCGGCCGTTCACGTCCTTGTTCCCCAGATCGAAGATCCCGGTGATCTGGAACGATTGGTCCCGGCCCTCGGGGGTGTTGATCCTCAGCTTGTCTCCCACCGACACCCCCAGCTGGGAGGCCAGCTCGGTGCCGATCACCGCCTCCGCGCCCCGCAGTCGCCACACCCCGGAGGTGATCGCCTTGGGGACATCCACGATCGAGGGGAAGCTGTCCGGATCCACTCCCCGCAGGGCCACCGAGCGACTGGCGTTGCCCCGGGAGGCGAAGGCGGCCCCGGCGGCCACCGGGGAGACCGCGCTGACCCCTTCCGCGCCCCGGAGCAGCTCCACCGTCTGCTGCCACTGATCAATCGCCCGCAGCCGCTGGGCGGGAGGATCCACCAGGTGCAGCACCCCCGGACCGGTGGTCAGCGGGCGGGCCGCCTCGTCCGGGGCGCGCAGGGTGACGTGGGCCTGCGAGCCCAGGGTCTGCTGGATCAACGACTTCTGCAGCCCGCCGATCAGCGCGGAGAGGAAGACGATCACCGCCACCCCCATGGAGACGCCGCCCAGGATCAAGGCGGTCTGGGCCTTGCCCTCCCGCAGGAAGCGCAGCGCCACGAAGAGCTCGAAGGGCACGGGGGCTATCCCTCCCTGGCCCGGATCCGGCTGCCCGGTTCGATCTTCCCGGGGGTCAAGAGCACCTGGTCCCCGTCGGACAGGCCCTCCACCACCTCCACCTGTCCCTGGCCGCCCAGCCCCAGCCGGACCGGGATCCGCTCCGCCCGGCCGTCCCTGGCCCGAAGCACCCAGGGCCGGGGGGTGGACGCGTCCTGCACCGCCTCCAGCGGGATCACCACCGCGTCCTTCCGGGTGGCGACCTCGATCTCCACCGAGACGGTCATGTCCGCCCGCAGATACGGCGGGGGCTGGGGCACCTGCAGCTTGACCTCCACCGTGCCCCGCTCCGGGTTCACCGCCGGGGCCACGCTCTCCACCCGCGCCTCGAAGCGCTGGTCGGGGAAGGCCTCCACCGAGGCCACCGCCGGCTGCCCCGGCTGGATGAAGGCCAGGTTCTTCTCGTCCGGCTCCACCGAGAGGCGGGTGGCGCCCACCCGGCCCAGCACCAGCAGGATCCGTCCGGGGGAGACGCTGTCCCCCGGTTCCACGTCCCGGCGCAGCACCAGCGCCTGGACCGGGGAGGTGAGGGTGGCGTTGTTCCGCCGCGCCCGCGCCGCCGCCCGCTGTGCCTCCGCCTGGGCCACGTTGGCCTCCGCGGCCCGGACCTCCGCCCCGCCGCTTCCGGTGGCGCTGGCCTGGGCCTGGGCGCTGGCCAGCCGGCTCTGGGCCAGCTGGGCCTCGTTGATCGCCTGATCCAGCTCCTGCTGGCTCATCCCTCCCGCGCCGGCCAGGGTGCGGCTGCGCTCTGCCTGCCGGTTGGCCTGCTGCGCCGCCAGCTCCGCCTGCCGCACCGCCTGGGCCTGGGTGGGGGCGGCGACCTTCAGCAGCTGGGTGAGCCGGGCGCGGGACTGCAGCAACTGCGCCTCCGCCTGCGCCACCGCGGCCTCCAGCTCGGAGGCCTCGATCTCCAGCAGGGTGGCTCCCGGCTCCACCACGTCTCCCTCCTCCACCTTCACCGTGAGCACGGTGCCGGAGAGGTTGGGGCCGATCTGGATCTGCGAGGGCGGGGTGACCCGACCGCTGACCACCACCCGCTGGGTCAGCGGCTGCCGTTTGACCGCCACCGTGGACACCGGGGGGCCCCGGAACCGCTGCACCGCCCACCCGGTCAGCGCGATCAACAACAGCAACCCCAGCAGCCGCCACCCGAGGCGGGCCTTCACTGAACACCCTGGCGCAAACTTGAACTCACGCGTACATTTCTGGTGTGATGGGTTCAGGAAGTCAAGTCAGAGCGCGCGGTCCCAGCCCCCGGGTGGCCCGGCGGCGGCAGGCGGATCGGGAGCGGATCTTGCGGGCGGCGGCGGCGCGGTTCGCCCAGGTCGGCACCCAGCAGGCGAGCCTGGACGAGATCGCCGACCAGGCGGACGTGGCCCGCGGCACCCTCTACAGCCACTTCCCCTCCAAGGAGGCGCTGGTGCTGGCGCTGATGGGGCCGGTGCTCTCGGACGCGGTGGCGGGAATGGATCGGGTGGACCGGGCCCGTAGCGCCCGGGCCCGGGTGGTGGCGGCGCTGGAGCTGTATCTGCAGCTGTGGGCCCGGCATCCCGACGCGCTGCGGCTGTCCCACCGGCTGATGACCACCCAGGACGTGGCGGCAGCGGCGCAGCTGCACCTGCCGTTCGTGCTGCGGATGGTGGTGGTGTTCGCCACCGCGTCGCGGGCGGGGATCCTGCGGGCCGGCTCTCCGGAGCTGGCCGCCCGGACCCTGGCCCGGGTGGCGGTGCCGCTGCTGGAGCTCTACGCCCCTGTTCCGGAGGGAGAGGCGCTGTTCATCGAGGCGATGAGCGGGTTGCTGCTCAAGGATTCCCTCCCGCCCCGGCCCTCGCGGCGAGGCGCAAACACGGCCCGGGTCAGGTCGGGGGGATAGCCCCGCGGTGCGGGCGGGCCGACGGCGCCCGGCAGCCTGCGTGGCCGGCGGAAGTCGGCGCGGCGCAGAAGGAGCGGGGCAGGGAATCAGCGCGAGGCCGACGGTCGCGGAAAGCCCTGGCGAGGGTTGTGCTGAGTCCGAAGTGGTCGGCCCCGGGCAGGGAAGCGGCGCGAGGGCGCCGAGGCCCACGGTCGCGGCATCCGACTGCGAATCAGCCCGGAGTGGCCGGACCGGGGCGGGGCAGCAGCGAGGGGAAGGCCCGGTGGACCGCGGTGGCGATCAGGGCCACCGCGGTGTTCTTGATCAGGTCTCCGGGAAGGAAGCTGGCCCCCAGCTTGATCGCCTCGGCCGGGGGGAGGTCCAGGCGCCAGGCCATGCCGGCGATCCCCAGGGGATGGATGAACAGCAGGCTCCCGGCCATGGCGCAGAGGAAGAAGAGCGGGACTTCCCGATGCCAGCGCCCCTGGGGGACGCGCTGGACCAGCGCCCCGGTCAGCGCCGCGGCGAACGGCCAGCTGAGCAGGTAGCCCACCGAGGGTCTGGCCAGGGTCTGCAGTCCCTGCGCGCCGCCGGAGAAGAGCGGCAGCCCCGCCAGGCCCAACGCCAGGTACAGCACCACCGCCAGCGGACCGCGCCGGGGCCCCAGACAGGCCGCGGCCAGCATGATCGCAAAGGTCTGCAGGGTGATCGGGACCGGGACACCGGGGAGTTGGATCCCGGGGAGCAGGGCGCAGCCGGCGATCAGCGCGGTGAAGCCCGCGATCCGCGCGGCGTCTGGGAGGGGTCCGGTCATTCTCGAGGGTCTCGGCAGCGCCAAGCGCAGCTGATGGAGGGGGACGGCTGGGGAATGGCCCCCGGGCCGGCTGTCGTTCCACAATGGATCCCATGGAACACACGCTGGAGCAGGAGACGTGTCAGCACTGCGGTCTGTTGCCGCACGTGGTCTCGGCGCGCAAGCACGGACGGATGGTCTGCGAGAGCCCGGCCATGCAGGAGCTGCTGCGGCGGGTGGCGCGCTTTGCGGCCAGCGACGCGCCGGTGGTGGTGCTGGGCGAGAGCGGGACCGGCAAGGAGGTGGTGGCCCGGGCGCTCCACGTCAACGGCGAGCGGGCGGCCCGGCCGTTCGTGGCGGTGAACGTGGCGGCGCTGTCCAGCGAGCTGCTGGAGTCCGAGCTGTTTGGCCACGCGCGGGGAGCGTTCACCGGAGCGCATCAGGCGCGCACCGGACTCTTCGAATCCGCCGACGGCGGGACCCTGTTCCTGGATGAGATCGGCGAGATGCCGCTGCAGCTGCAGGCCAAGCTGCTGCGGGTGCTGCAGGAGGGCGAGGTGCGCCGGGTGGGGGAGAGCCGCCCGGTCCCGATCGACGTGCGGGTGGTCTGCGCCACCCACCGGGACCTCCACGAGCGGGTACGGGACGGGCAGTTTCGCGAGGACCTCTACTACCGGCTCAAGGTGCTGACCCTGACCGTGGCCCCGCTGCGGGAGCGGACCCTGGACATCCTGCCCCTGGCCCGCCAGTTCCTGCAGGGCGAGCTGGAGCGAAGGGTGCAGATCTCCCCCGCCGCGGAGGCGGTGCTGCTGGCCCACCGTTGGCCGGGGAATGTGCGCGAGCTGCAGAACACGATGCGCCACTGTGCCGCGCTCCTCACCGGAGATCGGGTGGAGCCGGAAGATCTCCCGGAGGAGTTGGTCCGGGTGCGCCGCCCGGTCGACGCCGGGGTGACCCCGGACCGGGTGCTGCGGCCGCTGGCGGAGGTGGAGCGGGAGCACATCCTGGCGGTGATGGACGCCACCGGCGGCGCAACCGGGGAGGCCGCGCGGATCCTGGGGATCGGCCGAAACACCCTCTGGCGGAAGCTCAAGCAGCTCGCCTGACCGCCGCGACGTACCGCGTCCAAAAAGGGGACAGGCTACATTTTTGACGCACTGCGTCTAGAATGTAGCCTGTCCCCTTTTTCTGGCGCCGGATCTGCGCGGTCCCCCGGGAGTTCGCGCAAACCCTTCGCTCCGGTTGACCCTGCGCCGGCGTGGATCTAGCGCCCTCCACTCGCGCCACGCCTCTCACGGCCGTTCACAGCGCCCGATTCCAGTGGGCCCGCTCCGGTTGGCATGACTGGTGCTTTGCTTATGTCAAGACCGCCGGGTGGCAGCGCACCTAATCTATCTCCCCAGCGGCGTGGAGCCTACGAATGGGAAGCCGGAACTGGAGTTGGCTGGTGGTGGCGTTGGCGGTGGCGGGGTGTTCGAAGGACAAGGCAGAGGGACCGCGGGCCTCCGGGGATCAGGGCCCGCCGCAGGGGCCGCCGGTGGAGGCGGTGCTGACCCACGCGCCCCAGGTCCCGCCGGCCACCGGACGCCGCGCGCCGGCCCGGGTCCAGGTGGAGCTGGAGGTCAAGGAGCTGTCGCTGCCGATCTCCGAGGGCGCCACCTACACCTTCTGGACCTTCGGGGGCGAGGTGCCGGGCAAGTTCATCCGGGTGCGCCAGGGGGACACGGTGGAGTTCACCTTGAAGAACGCGCCGGACAGCAAGATGCCGCACAACATCGATCTGCACGCGGTGACCGGCCCGGGCGGCGGGGCGGAGGCGACCTTCGTGGCGCCGGGGATGACCGCCACCTTCAACTTCAAGGCCCTCAACCCGGGCCTGTACATCTACCACTGCGCCGCGGCGCCGGTGGGGCTGCACGTGGCCAACGGGATGTACGGGATGATCCTGGTGGAGCCGCCGGAGGGGCTGCCTCCGGTGGACCGCGAGTACTACGTGATGCAGGGCGACTTCTACACCCAGGGCAAGTACCGCGACCCGGGCGAGCAGGTGTTCGACTTCGAGAAGGCGCTCGATGAGCGGCCCACCTACGTGCTCTTCAACGGCGCGGAGGGGGCGCTGACCGGGGACCGGGCGCTGACCGCCAAGGTGGGGGAGAAGGTCCGGCTGTTCGTGGGCAACGGCGGGCCGAACCTGGTCTCCAGCTTCCACGTGATCGGCGAGATCTTCGACCGGGTGTACAGCGAGGGGGGCTCCACGGTGCAGCACGACGTGGCCACCACCCTGATCCCCGCCGGCGGCGCGGCGATCGTGGAGTTCACCGCCGAGGTGCCCGGCACCTACAACCTGGTGGACCACTCCATCTTCCGCGCCTTCAACAAGGGCGCGGTGGCGCAGCTGAAGGTGTCCGGTCCGGAGAACGAGAGCCTCTTCTCCAAGGGCCACCTGCCGGCCGCCGGCGAGCAGGCCCGCGCCGGATCGGCGGGCGTCCCCCCCCGGAGCGCCCCGTGAGCGCGGGCCGGTGGTGGCTGTGGGCCCTGCTGATCCCGGGGGTGGCGCTGGCCGGTCCCCAGCGGGTGCAGCTGGGGCCGGACACCTACCGGCCGCTGTTCCCTCCCGCCCCCGGCGAGGAGGTGCAGACCGTGGCCGCGTTCCGGCTGGACGTGACCCCGGTGACCAACGCCCAGTACCTGGCGTTCGTCAAAGAGCACCCGCGCTGGCAGCGGGATCAGACGCCGGGGGTGTTCGCGAGGCCCGGGTACCTCTCCCACTGGGAGGGCCCCACCACCCTGGGGCCCCAGGTGGAGCCCCGGGCCCCGGTGGTCCGGATCAGCTGGTTCGCGGCGCGCGCCTACTGCCAGGCGCGCGGCGGCAGGCTGCCCACCGAGGCGGAGTGGGAGCTGGCGGCGGCCGCCAGCGCCACCGAGAAGGACGCCCGGTCGGATCCGGCGTTCACCCGGCAGATCCTGGAGTGGTACGGCCAGCCCTCCAGCCTGCCGGTGGGGAAGGTGGGGCAGGGACGGCCCAACCTGTACGGGGTGGAGGACCTGCACGGCCTGGTCTGGGAGTGGGTGCTGGACTTTGGCAACACCAACCTGGGGCAGGACAGCCGGGGAGGGGGTCCCAACGCCGCCAGCTTTTGTGGCGCCGGGGCCTCGGCCACCGGAGACAAACGCGACTACGCGGCGTTCATGCGGGTCGCCTATCGCAGCTCGTTGAAGGCCAACTTCACCCTGGGCAACCAGGGGTTCCGCTGCGCCGCGGACGTGGCGCCGCAGGAGAGACCATGAAGGCATTGATCGCCGCGGTGTGGATGCTGGGGAGCGCGGCCCTGGCCGGACCGACGCTGCCCCCGGACTCGCTCTACCAGTGGGAGGGGTCGATGAAGGACCAGCGCGGGAACACCGTGTCCTGGTCGGTGGGGCAGGGCCGGCCGGTGCTGATCTCCATGTTCTACAGCACCTGTCCCTACGCCTGTCCGATGCTGATCTCCTCGATCAAGCACCTGGAGAAGAAGCTGACCCCCCAGGCCCGCGCACAGCTGGTGGTGGTGCTGGTGAGCATGGATCCGGTCCGCGACACCCCGGAGGCCAACCGGCGGATGGCGGTGGCCCACGGGGTGGATCCCGCCCGCTGGCATTTCCTGCAGCCGGAGTCCCGCGACGTGCCGGAGATCGCCGCCCTGCTGGGGATGACCTACCGCCAGAACGCCGATGGGTCCTTTGGCCACTCGATGCAGGTGACCGCGCTGGCCCCGGACGGGACGGTGATCGCCAAGCGGGGTACTCCCAATGATGAGCCGGCGGAGCTCCTGGCCGCCGTGGAGCGCAGCGCGAAGGCCGGCCGGTAGCGCTTCACCGACCCCGGGACAGTCGCAGCCCCCGGGGGACCACCACCCGTTCGGCGGCGGTGAACAGCAGCTCGAAGCTGATCGCCAGCAGGGCGGCGGGGACCGCGCCCTCCAGCAGCAGCCCTGCATCCCCCAGGCGGATCCCGGCCAGGATCGGCTGGCCGTAGCCCCCGGCGCCGATCAGCGCGCCCAGGGTGGCGGTGCCGACGTTGATCACCGCCGCGGTCTTGATCCCGGCCAGGATGGAGGGGGAGGCCAGTGGCAGCTCCACCCGCCACAGCCGGGCGGCGGGGGGCAGGCCCAGCGCCACCGCCGAGTCCCGCAGCTCCAGCGGGATCCCGGTCAGCCCGGCGTGGGTGTTCCGGGCGATCGGCAGCAGGCTGTAGAGGAAAAGCGCGGTGAGCGCCGGCCCGGTGCCGATCCCCAGCAGCGGGATCATCAGCACCAGCAGCGCCAGGGAGGGCACGGTCTGGATCACCCCCACCACCGCCAGGATCCCCCGCCCCAGGCGCGGTCGGCGGGCGGCCACCACCCCCAGCGGGATGGCGATCCCGATCGCCGCCAGCAGGGAGAGCAGGACCAGGAATAGGTGTTCGCCGGTCCGGGCCAGCAGCCGCGCGCCCAGCGAGGCCCCGGAGGCGGCGGGACCGGCGCCCAGGAACCGGGAGGCGATCCGCTCCGGGGAGAGCCCTTCGATCTTGGCCTGGGCATTGAGCGCCCGCATGGTGGTGGCGGAGATCCTCCCCGCCAGCGCCCCCAGCGCGGCGGCCACTCCCGGGTCGGCCCGGTCCGAGCGGTACAGCAACACCGCCTGGTACTCCGGGAACACCTGCCGGTCGTCTTCCAGCACCACCAGGTCCAGCGCGGCGATCTCCGCGTCGGTGGAGTAGACGTCGATCACATCCACCGCTCCGCTGGAGAGGGCGCCGTAGGCGAGGGCGTGCTCGATCCCCCGGGGACGGTCCGCCGCCAGGCCGTAGCGGGCCTGCACCGCCGGCCAGCCATCCTGCCGATCCAGGAACTCATGCGAGAAGGCCAGCCGCAGCCCCGGGTGCCGGGGCAGCTGGGAGATCCGGCGGATCCCCAGAGCCTCGGCCTGCGCCCGCCTCATCCCCAGCGCGTAGGTGTTGTTGAAGCCCAGCGCCGGCCCGAGGGTGATCCCCTGCCGGGCCAGCGCGTCGCGCAGCGCGTCCTCGCCCGGGGGGACCTGCGCCCCCAGCAGCTCCTGGCGGAGGGTGCCGGTGTACTCGGGGTAGAGATCGATGTCCCCGTGCAGCAGCGCCTCCCACAGCACCCGGGTGCCTCCCAGCTCCGGCCGGTGGACCGCGGCCAGCCCCCGTTGCTCCAGCGCCAGGCGGGTGATCTCCCCCAGCACCACCGACTCGGTGAAGGCCTTGGAGCCGACGGTGAGCGGCTCTGGCCCCGCCGCCAGCGCGCCCAGCAGCAGGGCCGCGGCGAGGCTCACCGCCCGCTCCGCTGGGCGTGCAGGAAGCGGGTGACGAACGGTTCGGCGGGCCGCTGCTGGAAGTCCTCCAGGGTGCCCTGCTGGACGATCCGTCCCTCCCGCAGCAACACCATCCGGCCGGCGAACCAGGCGGCTTCCTCCAGATCGTGGGTGACCATCACCACCGTCTTGTTCAGCCGCTGGAAGGCGTCGCGGAGATCCTGCTGCAGCTCGTAGCGGGTGATCGGATCCAGCGCGCCCAGCGGTTCGTCCAGCACCACCACCTCCGGATCCAGCATCAGCGCCCGCATCAGGCTCAGCCGCTGGGCCTGTCCTCCGGAGAGCTCGGCCGGATAGCGGGAGAGGACGTCTCCGGGCAGCCGGGTCAGCGCGGCCAGCGCCTCCAGCCGCTGCTCGATCCGTGGCGCGCTCCATTGGAGGTGGCGGGCCATCAGGTCCACGTTCCGGCCCGCGGTCAGGTGGGGAAACAGCCCGCCGCCCTGGGCCACGTAGCCCACCTGCCGACGCAGCGCCGCCGCGCGCTGCGGCTGCAGTGGCTCGCCGCGGTACAGCAGCACGCCCCCGTCCACCGACTCGAGTCCCAGCAGCAGGCGGACCAGGGTGGATTTGCCGCTGCCGCTGGGGCCGATCAGCACCACCGTCTCCCCGGCCTGGATGACCAACCCGGTCGGCTGCAGCGCCACCTGCGAGCCGTAGCGCTTGGTCACCTGGCGCAGCTCGAAGAGGTTCACTGCTGCTGGGGGGCGGCCTTCGCCTGCGTCCGCAGTTGCTGCAACTGCGACTGGATCTTCTTCAGCCGCTCCGCGCTGCGCTCCGCCCGGGCCCGGGCCTGCTCCTCGGCGGTGGGATCTCCGGCCACCCGGGCCGCTTCCATTTTCTCGCGGAACCCCGCCTGCCGCCGCTCCATCATCTGCGCGATCTTCTCGGCCCTCCTCAGTCGGCTGCCGGGGTCCAGGGGCCGGTACCCCAGCGAGTCCTGCAGGTCGGAGGCAGCGTCCTCCTCGATTGGCTCCGGTGTCGGCTCCGGGGAGGGCGCCGCGGCCGGGGCAGGCGCCGACGCCAGCGGGAGCGGCGCTGCGGGAGCGGCGCTGACCCTCGCCCGGACCAGGGGCGCCGGGGGAGGCGGAGGGGGAAGTGGGACGGACAGCTCCGAGAGCTCCAACGGCGGGGGCGGGTCCTCCAACCACACCGCCAACAGCACGGCGCCGGAGACCGACAGCCCGGCCAGCAAGGGGATCCACGGCTTCATGGGGGGATTTTGGCCTGCTTTCAGGCCGCTGGCCATCCTTGGGCTCAGGGGTGGGTCTCCGGCTGAACCGAGGGGCGCGGCGCCAGCGGGAGGGTGAAGAAGAAGCGGCTGCCCAGGCCCGCCCGGGTGGTCAGCCAGATCCTCCCCCCGTGGGCCTCCACCAGGTGGCGGGCGATGGCCAGCCCCAGGCCGGTGCCCCGCTTCTGGCTCTGCTCCGGCTGCCAGTAGCGATCAAACACCCGGGCGGCGTCCTCCTCGGAGATGCCCGGCCCGTCGTCCTCCACCGAGAACAGGGCCATCCCCTCCGGACCGCGCTGGGCGTGGACCTCCACCTGGCCGCCCACGAAGCCGAACTTGATCGCGTTGCCGACCAGGTTGCTGAGGACCTGGAGCACCCGGTCCCGATCACACCACGGGGTCAGGCCCTCTTCGACAAAGTACTCCAGCCGGATCGCCGCCTCGTCCGCGCTCGGCTTGAGCAACGCCCAGGAGGCCTCCAGCAGCTCCTCCGCGCTCTCCTGGCGGGGAGTGATCCGCAGGGTTCCGCTCTCGGACTTGGCGAAGTCCAGCAGGTCGGAGATCAGCCGGTTGGCCTGGTCGCTGGAGCGCTTCATGGTCAGCAGGATCCGCCGCAGCCGCTGGGTGAGCGCGGATCCGGGGGGCAGCTCCGGGAGCACCCGGCCGGTGATCAATTCCACCGCCAGGCGCTGGGTGTTCAGGGGGGTGCGCAGGTCATGGGAGACGATGGCCAGCACATCCTCCCGGGTCTGGATCGCCTCCTGGGCGCGCTGGTAGAGGCGGGCGTTCTCCGCGAACAGCGCCACCCGCCGACCCACCTCCTCGGCGAAGGCCAGGTCGTGGCGGGAGAAGTTGCGGTAGGAGGCGACCAGGGTCAGCGTGCCCAGAGGCTGGCTCTGGGCCCGAAGCGGGATCACGATGAAGGAGCGGAGCCCCAGCTCGCTCAACCGCCCGCGCAGCTCCTCGTCGGGGACCTCGGTCTCGAACCACTCCGGGCCCAGGTTCCGCAACAGCAGCGGGGTGGTGCGGGAGGAGAGGACCCCGGGCACTGCCTCCAGCCGGGAGGGGGGCAGCCCCAGCAGCGCCTCGGCCGCGGACTGCTTGTGCGGATCCCGGTGGGCCACCGCGCCCTTGAAGGACCGGCGCGAGGCATCAAACAGGCCGATCACGCACCAGTCCGCCAGCTCGGGCACCGCGCGGCGGACGACCTTCTCCAGGGTGGGATGGGGATCCAGCGACTCCGCCAGCAGCTCTCCCAGCTGCGCCAGGAAGCGCTGCTGCAGCTCGGCGCGATGCCGGAAGCTCATGTCGTGGAGGATGGCGGTGACCAGCGAGGGCGCGCCGTCGTGGGAGCGGCTGGAGCTGAGCGAGAGGTTGACCGGGAACTCGGTCCCGTCCTTGCGGGTGGCGATCAGCTCCAGCCCCTGGCCCCGGGAGCGGAGGGTGGAGATCTCACCCCGGCTGGGGATCAGCTTCTCCAGCGGGTGGCCGATCACCTCCGGGGGGGTGTAACCGAAGAGGGGCTCCAGCCGGCGGTTGGCGAACTCGATCCGCCCCTGGCCGTCGATCAGCAGGATCAGATCCTGGGCCGACTCCACCAGCCCGCGGTACTTGGCCTCCGCGGAGCGCAGCTGCTCCTCCGCCCGCTGGCGACGCAGGTTGTCCTCCTCCAACAGGGACAGCGCCTGCTGACGGGCCTTGTCCGAATCGTTGAGGGTGCGCGCGGTCACCACCGTCAGCGCCACCGCCACCAGCATCGCCAACCCCGCCAGCAGCGAGGCGCCGAACAGCGAGGAGTAGAAGCCCAGGCTGGCGCCCACCGTCACCAGAAAGCCCATCAGGGGGATGATCAGCGCGCCCAGTAGCAGCCGGCGCGCCATGTATCCACCGGCATGCGAGCTGGAGACCACCGCCATGATTCCCCGGCGCGGACGGGCGGCCAGGACCCCGGAGGCCAGCACCAGCAGCGAGATCGCGGTGTGCAGCGACATCGCGGTGTAGGGCACCCGTCCCGGGATCCCCACGAACGGCTGCGCGCCATAGAGGTAGCCGGCGCAGGTCACCAGGGCGAAGAAGCCCACGGTCATCGTCAGCAGATCACCGGGGCGGACCCGCCGCCGGACCGGATCGTCCATCAAGAGCAGCGCCATCGACAGCATCACCAGCGACGCGGAGGCATTGAGCGAGACGTGCGGGGGGATCAGGTCCGGGTCGGTCAGCGGAGAGAGCCGGGTCCATTGGCTGGGCGCCAGCCGGGTGAACTCCAGCAGGGAGAGGAGTCCCACCGCGGCGATCCCCACCGCGCCCACCCGCCCGAGGAGGGTTCGGGTGCGGGAGCGGGCGGTGGGGCGCAGCAGCAGCAGGGTGATCCCCGCCAGCACCAGCGCCAGCGCGGTGTTGGGCCGCATCGGCCGGTAGTCGGGCAACACCGAGGTGAAGGGACGGAAGTCCAGAATCCACCCCAGCAGCACCACCACCCCCAGCACGATGGTCAGGGAGGCGGCCAGCAGGGCGTATTGCTGGAAGCCATCCAGTCCCGCCGCCTTGTCGTCCGTCTCCGGTGAAGCGGAGTTGGGCCCGAACCCCATGCCGCCTCCGTGTTGGGCGCTGTTGCTACGGTAACCCTCGTCGGCAGGGTTCTGCCGTAGCGGCCGGCCGGGAGGGCGAGTGGTCAGCCCGTGGTCCCCGACCGTGGATCCAGATCGCGACCTACGGCAGGCATGGCGAAATGCCTCGCCGGAAGCTTCAAGCCCAGGCCGCTGTTCTATTCCCGATGCCGATCAAGACCGGAAGGTGGGTCAACCCCCGCGAGGCCGAGGATGGGTGGCGGGTGCTGATCTGCCGGTTCCGCCCCCGCGGTCTTCCCCGCTCGGAGGAGACCTGGGACGTGTGGCTCAAGGAGCTGGCACCCAGCGAGGCGCTGCACGCGGCCTTCTACGGGAAGAAGGGGACGCCGATCTCCCTGGACACCTACCGGCAGCGCTTCCTGGAGGAGATGGCCGCCTCCCGGCCCCAGCTCCGCGAGCTGGCGGAGCGGGTGGCGCGGGGAGAGACGGTGACCCTGCTGTGCTCGAAGACCTGTCTGCTGGAGGCGGCCTGCCATCGGTCGATCGTCAAGGAGCTGATCGAGGCGGAGCTTCAGGGCACCTCGACCGCGAGCGGCTGAAGCGTCAGTGGCGGGCTTCGGGAGCGGGGGAGGGAGTCTGCACGCCCGACTGCGCGCCGGTGGTCGCTCCGCCCAGGGCGGGTGCCACGCCCAGGTTCTGCAGCATCTGGTAGACGTCCCAGACGCCCCAGTGCTCGCGGATCTGGTCGCCTTCGAAACGGAAGACGTCGATGCCGGTGGTGTCGCCCGAGCGGTGGGTGGCAGGGATTCCCATCAGGTCACCGCGGTGGGTGCCGGTGGCGATCCAACGCACGGTGGCGCTGTTCCCGGAGGTGGTCAGATCCTCGATCCGCAGCTTCAGATCGGGGAAGGCGGAGCGGAAGGTGCGGACCATCTGCTTGAGTCCCTCCCGGTCCAGATCTCCGACCAGGGAGAGATGGGCCTGATAGCCCGGTGCGCACTGTTGATCCACGGTGGCCAGCTCGCCGCGGTTCCACAGTTGCTCGAACATGCTTCGAATGCCTTGGGTGATGTCGGTGGCCATGGGCTTTCCTTGGGGGCTACGGGTTCCCCCCAAGGTGGACACAGCGGCCGGGGTTCGTGAGCGGGGAGCGCGCCGGCGCTCGGCTGTCGGTCCCGGCGCCGGCCTCCTGGGCTAGGGCGCGTCCACCGAGACGGTCCACAGTCCGTTGAAGGGCAGCGCCGGGTACTCGGTGGACTGGAGGGTGAAGGCCACCGTGCGCCCGTCCTCGGAGGGGACGAGGGTGCTCAGATCGCTGCCGCGGCCCAGCGCCACCGGCGCCCCACCGGTGAGCGACTCGGCCCACGCCAGCCCGCGGGCGCGGAAGAACAGCCGGTTCCCGTCCGGCGCCGCGCGCAGGTCGGTGAAGAAGGTCTCATCCGCCGGGCCGGCGATCCGGGCGCCGGTCCCGTCCCATTCCGCCGACACCAGCTGCAGCCCGTCCGGCCCCAGGGTGGTGGTGACGAAGCGGGTCCCCAGGTCGTGGACCTGTCGCCCGGCGGGGTGGATCCCGGTCCGCAGGACTGACTGGGCGGCGGGAGCAAACGGGAGGTAGATCACCAGCTCCGGGAGGGTGCCGGTCTGATCGATCAGCACGAAGCGGGTGCTGTCCGGGGTGCTGAGCACCAGGTCACAGGTCCCCCGGATCCCCAGCGGAACCACCGCCAGGGTCTGCGGGTCGTAGCGCACCAGCTCACCGACGCTGCCGTCGTCGTTGGCCCGGAGCAGATAGGGCAGCGGACAGACCGACGCCGCGGTGACCAGGGGGGTGACCGTCCCGTCGGCGGCGAGGTGCAGCAGATCCGAGGGCATCTCCCAGGTGGAGAAGTAGGCGATCCCCGAGGAGACCTCCGCCCGCTCGCCATCGAGCTGAGCTGTGATCTCCTGCACCGTGCCCGCCTCCAGATCGAAGAGCCAGGGCCGGGCGAAGTACACCCCGGGGGAGCCTGGCAGCGGCTGCAGCCCATCGATGGTGGTGGGGTGCAGGGTGGGGGTGGTCGGATCATCGAGATCGGAGAACAGGACCTGGGAGCCGCTCCCGTCCTCGGCCACCAGCGCGGTCCCGTCCAGGGAGAACCGGGGATAGAAGATCAGGGGGAGGGCCCGGCTGATCAGCGCGCTGGGCGTCATCCGCAGCTGGAACACGGTGGAGCCCACCAGCAGGTGGGCGTCGTCGGTGGGAGAGGAGCTCAGCTGGAGCCATCCGGTGGTGGAGAGCTTGTCCCGCCGGGCGGTCTGCAGATCGAAGAACAGGGTGCAGGCCCCGGAGTCGCCGCTGCTGCAGCCGGCGGGATCCCCGTCGGCCACGGTGGTGTTGAGGCTGACTGCCACCGCCCGGCCGCCCGAAGAGAGCGCGACGCTGGCCAGGGAGAAGGCGGTGGCGTCATAGGGCTCCGGGAACAGCGGGGTGCGGTCCCCGCTGGTGAGGTCGAAGATCGACCAGCGCAGGTCGGCCGGGTCTGCCCCCGGACAGGACACCAGCGCGGTCTCTCCGTTGTCGGAGGCCAGGATTCCGGTCTCGTAGGTGTAGAGGTCGCAGACCCCGACCACCGGTCCGGTCCCATCCACGTCGAAGGCCTTGAGCGACGGAGAACCTCCCGAGCGCCAGTAGAGGAGGCTGCCTCCCTCCAGCGCGCCCTGGAACTGGGTGTCCAGGACCTGGGTGACACGGGTGGGGCGGTGGACGTGGAGGGCGGTGGTGCCCAGACAGGCCACGTTGTCCCCCCGGACATCCCCGAAGACCCCCATCGACGAATCGCTGCACAGCAGGGTCTGGGTTCCGGCGTTGAAGTCGATCTCGAACAGCTGGTTGGCGTAGGTGCCCTGAAGCCGAATCTGGGGATACGCGGTCTCGCTGAGCGAGGCGGTGAGCGTTCCCAGCTCGCTGGTCACTCCGGTGAGCAGGTCCAGACGGATCACCGAGCTGCCCAGGCCATCGTCGCCGGCGAGGAAGCCCGCCACGTGATCGGTGGGGGAGTGGTGGATCAGCGCCGCGGTGGGGAGGATCACCGAGTGGAGCGGATCGGTCAGGTCCACCCACTTGGCACGGCGAAGCGAGAACGCCGTCTCCTCCTCGAGGGAGAGGAGCCAGCGGGGGGACGATCCCGGCTCGACCAGGAAGTCGCCGGGGCCGGCCACGGCGCCCGACCCGGAGTGGACCCCGAAGGTGGCCGTTCCGGTATCCGTCACGATCCGCAGCTCGGTCCAGCCCGTCAGGGGCTGGCCCTGGATCACCAACGGCCGCACCGACCAGGCCCGGGCCGCGCCCGGAAGCGGGAAGCCCAGCGTGAGGTCCTGCAGGGTGTCCAGATCGAGGAGGTGGGTCTGGTACTCGGGGAAGGCGGTGAACATCAGCAGGTGGCTGGGGAGGTCGGAGACGAAGAGGGCGGCTTCGGAGTGCGGGGAGGAGGTCCCGTCCGAGACCCGGTGAATCCACAGCTGGTTGGACGCGGTGGAGAAGGCGGCCAGGCTGCCGTCGGTGGAGATCCCCTGGGGGGTGCCAGTGTCGCGGATCCGGACCAGGGCGCCGTCGGGGGCGTCGAAGAGGTAGACCGCCGGATCTCCCGCGAAGGAGACCAGCCCGCGGTTGCCGCTTTGGGACAGGAACAGCCGGGAGGGGGCGGCCGAGGAGAGGTGGGCGGGGGCGCGCAGCACCACCTCCGGGGCCAGGTAGACGCCGGCGGCGACGGGGATGTTCTCCAGCGCGGCGGCGCGCTCGGGGGGATGGCTGAAGGTCAGCCGGTACATCCCCGCCGGCACGGTGGAGAAGGCGTAGCCGCCGCTGGCGGTGGTGGTGGTGATCCGTTCGGTGACCGGTGAGCCGCCGGTGAGGGTGACGGTGATCCCGGAGTGATCGGTGGCCCCCAGGCGCCGGGCGGCGCCCACCACGCCCCCTTGGTCCGGACCGGAAGAAGGCTGGGCCACCAACGCGAAGGCCGCCACCGCGGTGGTGTCGTCCGCGACCACGGTCACCCCCGGGAGCTCCGAGAGCAGGTAGCCGCTGCGGACCGCCATCAGGGAGTAGGTTCCTGGCGCGACGCTGGCGAAGGTGAAGTCCCCGGCGGCGTCGGTGGAGGCCACCTGGGAGGTCCCGGCCAGGAACACCGAGGTGCCCGCGTGCTGGGGCTGGCCGGGGAGGGTGACCCGACCGGCGATCGCCCCGAAGCGGGGCTGGGGGATCGCGGTGAGCGCCAACGCCCCCACGTCCGCCGCACCTCCGGAGACGACGGTGATCGCCGCCTGGGTCAGCTCCCTCCAGCCCTCGGCGCGCGCCACCAGGGTGTACGCGCCGTCCTCCACGCCCTGAAGCGAGAAGGCGCCGTTGGCGGCGGTGAAGGCGGCGTGCGAAGTCCCCTGCAGGAACACCAGGGTGCCGGAGGAGTCACTCTCTCCCGGGCGAGCCACCACCCCGTGGACGCTTCCGGTGGGACGGGCGGAGGGGTCCCGGGTCAGGGTCACCGTCCCCACCTGGGTGGGCAGCCCGTCGATCACGCTCACCCCGTCGACTTGCCCGGAGGCGTAGCCGGGGAGCCGCACCCGCAGGGTGTAGAGGCCGGGGGTGACGGTGGCGAAGGAGAAGGCACCGGTGGAGTCCACCGAGGCCACCCGCTCGGTGCCGGCGAGGGAGACGATCACGTCCGCCGGGCTGGCGCCATCCGCCAGGGCCACCGCGCCCTGCACCGATCCGCTGGGCACCCCACAGGTGTCGTTGCGCAGCGCCTGTCCGGGTGGGCAGTCCTTCCCACAGGCGAACAGGATCAACAGCAGTCCACCCAAGGCGATCGTCCGAAGCATGTGTTCCCCCAGTGGGCCACACCCCGCATCGATCCGGGGCCCAGGCCGCGACCGGTGTTTGCCACGAATCGGCGACCCGGCGCGAGGGGGGCGGTGCCAAAAGGCGAAGGGCGGTGGGGAACATTTCCGACCCTGTTCGTTGGATCGGGGAGAGCAAGTTTGACCGCATTCTGGGTGCGACGGCGCGCGCGCCCCGCATGGGTGCCCCGCGCGCGATCTGGAGCAATTTGATGCTGCGTCGTCGGCTGACGGTCGTCGCGTGGATGGTGGGGCTGATCTTCGGGGGAGCCGCCCGGGCCGCCCCGCAATGGAACTTCGGCGCCTACGAGTCCTTCTGGCACTACGAATGCGTCTCCGGGCTCCAGGAGGTGCTGACCCAGGCCCAGGCCGGCTACTACGGAGACGGCGCCACCCCGCGCGTGGGCGAGGTCTACTACACCTCCTCGCGGCTCTCGATCGTGGGCAACGCCTGCGCCGGCGGGTCCCAGGTGGTGCCGGAGCTCTTCTTGCCGTCGCAGACGGTGCTGGCGATCAGCGGCGCCAACCCGGTGCGCTGCGTCTACACCAACCTCTCCACCGGCGCGCAGTCCGAGCTTCCGCTCAACGAATGTCCGCAGACCCCCAGCGCCGGACCCAACGGGGGCTACGCGTTCTACCAACCCCAGCAGAGCACCTTCCCGGTGGCCTACGGCACCACCTTCGAGCTGTGGGTCCCGGTGCTCTCCAAGAAGGTGCTCAGCGGAATCGGCAGCGGGGACTACTTCCAGACGGGGATCAAGGTGATCAACGACTTCACCTACACCCAGGCTCCGAGGCAGGGGGTGTTCGTGTTCCCCAATCCTCCGGCGATCAGCTACGGGGCGCCGTCCACCACCGCGATCACCAACAACACCGCCACCAGTCGGGGGGTGATCGCCAACCACTACACGCAAGGGACGCTCTACGCGGATCTGGGCACCGACACCTCCTACTCGCTGCCGGGGATGGGGCCGTGGGCGATCGGCGATTACGACTGGGGGCAGTCCACCGTGGATTGGACCGGGCTCACCGCGGGGACCACCTACCACTGGCGGCTGCGCTTTGTGTCCTCCACCGGGGCCACCACGGTGGGCGCGAACCAGACCTTCACCACCACCGGGGTCGCGCCGGTCCCCACCTACCCCCTGGCAATCTCGATCACCTCCGGGGGCAACGTCACCCTCTCGCCCAACCAGGCCAGCTACGCCGCCGGCACCCAGGTCACCTTCACCGCCGTCCCCGACGCCTGGTCCTACTTCGTTGGCTGGACGGTGGACGGGGTGCCAGCGGGCTCCGCCAATCCACTGGTGCTCACGGTGACCCAGTTCCATTTGATCGGGGTCACCTTCGCCACCCCGCAGCCGGGAGTGGATGCGGGGACCTTGGGTCCGGCGGATGCGGGGACCTCGGGTCCGGCGGATGCGGGGACCTCCGGTCCGGCGGATGCGGGGAACTCCCAGCCGAATCCGGATGCCGGCGGACTCCCGCGAGCCGACGGCGGAGGAGACGGAGACGCCGCCCCCCAGCCCGGCTGCGGCGGGTCAGCAGCACCCGGCATGCTGGCGATGGTCGGCGCGGTGCTGATCGGAAGCAGGCGCCGGCGCGCGGGGTGAGGAAGCGGATCACGAAGTGGGGGAGAGCAGGACGCCGGTCTGACTGCGGCGGTCCGGCGGAGGCGGGCGGGGTGAGGAAGCGGATCGCGAAGTGGGGAGAGGAATCCGCCGGTCTGGCTGCGGCGGTCCGGCGGCGGCGGGCGGGGTGAGGAAGCGGAGCGAAGTCGGAGGAGCCGCCGGTCTGGCTGCGGCGGTCCGGCGGCGGCGGGCGGGGGGAGTGGCTGCGGTGGCCGGGCGGCGGCGGGCAGGGTGAGGAAGCGGATCGCGAAGTGGGGGAGAGCAGGCCGCCGGTTTGACTGCGGCGGTCCGGCGGCGCCCGGATGATCGGCCCGAGCCCCTCACTGCCCTGCACCTGGGAGAGCATGGCGAGTTGCTGATCGGAAGCAGGCGCCGACGCGCGGGTGAGGTCGGCGGATGGAGGAGTGGGAGAGGAACTCCCCGGTCTTGGAAGGGCGGACATCGAATCGCTGAGCGCCCGCGCTTTGGAGTGCAGGCGATGAAGCTCCCTGTTTCCAGCCGGTCGCGGATCAGAAGCGTGCGTTCCGATGGCCGCCAATTCTCCGACGTGACCGGACGCATTGAACCGACCGGGCTGGGCGCCTCGAAGACGGGGGCCAAACACAACGCAGTGCCCTGGGAGCCACTCCGCTGCGAAAAAGCAGGCGAAAAATCGCAGCGCAGTGCCCGCTGGGGCACTCCGTTGTGTTGGGCTGTGGCCGCTCCTCACACCGGAGCTCGGGCGGCCCGAGCCAGCTCGAGCCGGTGAAGCACCTGGTGGAACTGGGTGAGGTGCTGACTGTCTTTTGGGCGTCTACGTGCGCGAAGGTCGGAGTCGCTGCAGCAGTCGGAACTTGAAGCCGCATCGGTCCGTGAGTGGGGGGCTGGCTGTTGCGAATTCGACTTCTCTTTTGGAGCCGGTCCTCCCGATCGCGCAACCGCCCCTCTCTTGATGTGGCGGTCCGCTACTCCCTCTACGCGATCAACTTCCGTTCGCGGAACGCGGCAAGCAGCCGCGTCTTGGCATCGCCGATCAGCGGGTCTCCGTGTCCCGGCACCACGTGGTCAAAATCCAGCTTGGCGATCCTGGCGGCGGACCCGGCGAGCGCCGCGCGATCCTGGGCCATTCGCAAGAACAACTTGCTGACCGCGAAGCGGCGGTAGGTGCCGAACATGCGGAAGAACATCCAGGCCAGCCAGCCCCTGGGCTCGCGCACATTGAAGACCATGTCGGTGAGGTACAGCGCCCGAGAGGCAGGGTGCAGGAAGGCGACCTCGTTCAGCTTGGGCATCCCGTTCAGCGGGATCGCCGCGAGCTCTGCTTCGTAGGGCCAGGGGTCGACTCCGAGGATGCCGTGCCACTTCAGCTCCGGGAACTTCTCGCGGATGCCCCCCGGTCCCCACAGCCGTGCGCCCGGGTGCGCTGCGGCCGCTGCCTTCATGCCCGCGGCGTGCATCAGGCTGGGCGCGACCAGATCGGTGACTGTTCCTGCCTCGCGATGATGGTCCGCGGTGAGGACAGACGCAGGCGAGAGGAGGACGCGGGCGTGGGTCAGCTCGAAGAGGACGGAGCGCACGGGCAGTTGCAGCAGGGGCGAGCGCAGCGTGACTTCGAAGAAGCGGGTCCCGGGAAGCGACATGGCCGCTTCGTAAGAGATGGTGAGGGCGTCGTCGAGCAATTGCGCCCACGCCGGTTTGCGCTGGCGATTGTCGCCGCGGTGCTGACGGAAGCAGGAGCAGGAGCAGGAGCAGGAGCAGGAGCAGGAGCAGGAGCAGGAGCGGGAGCAGAAGCAGAAGCAGAAGCGGAAGCAGAAGCAGAAGCGGAGCCGGAGCCGGAGCCGAAGCCGAAGCAGAAGCAGAAGCAGAAGCAGAAGCAGAAGCAGAAGCAGAAGCGGAAGCCGAAGCGGAAGCGGAAGCGGAAGCAGAAGCAGAAGCGGAAGCAGAAGCAGAAGCGGAAGCCGGAGCCGGAGCCGGAGCCGGAGCCGGAGCAGGAGCGACGGGAGGAGGACCTTGTCGCGGGCCACCACTCCTCCGGTTTCAGGAGCCAGTGCTAGGGGAGGGGCCTGGAGGGGCGGAGGCGCCCGTGGTCGGAGTGCAGGTGACGTCGTTTCCCTGCTCTCAGCTGGGCGCGAAGGGGCTGGGATCCGGGGTCAACACAACGCAGTGCCCTGGGTGCCACTCCGTTGCGAAAAGGCAGGCGAAAAATCGCAGCGCAGTGCCCGCGGGGGCACTCCGTTGTGTTGGTCCTTGCCGCCTCCTCACGCGGGAGGGCACCTCCCCGCCCTAGGCTGCCTGATCGCGGGGTGGGCGGATGTCAGACCGATCGGCTACATCGTTGAGCGGAAGCTCGAGTGGGGGCGGGGAGGGGCCGGATGGTCACCGCGGTCATTGCAGAAAAACCATCGGTGGCACGGGACATTGCGGCGGTCCTGGGGGCCACCACACGTGGAGACGGCCAGCTCTCGGGCAACGGCTACGTGGTGACCTGGGCCATCGGCCACCTGGTGGGTCTGGCGGAGCCACACCAGATCCGCCCCGAGTGGAAGCCCTGGCGGTGGAACCAGCTGCCGATGCTGCCCCGGCAGTGGCCGCTCAACATCCACGAGCAGACCCGGGACCAGTTCCAGGTGGTGAAGCGGGTGCTCACCGATCCCCAGGTCGGGCAGGTGATCTGCGCCACCGACGCCGGCCGGGAGGGCGAGCTGATCTTCCGGCTGATCTACGAGGCCTCCGGCTGCATCAAGCCGGTGAAGCGGCTGTGGATCTCCTCGTTGACCGACGACGCGATCCGGGCCGGGTTTGGGCGGCTGCGGCCCGGGCACCAGCTGGATCCGCTGGCGGCGGCCGCGGTGGGGCGGTCGCGGGCGGACTGGTTGGTGGGGATGAACCTCTCCCGCGCCTACGGGTTGGCGATGGATCTTCCGCTCTCGGTGGGACGGGTCCAGACCCCGACCCTGGCGATGGTGGTGGAGCGCGAGCTGGCCATCCGGCGCTTCGTGCCCGAGGACTATCTGGAGGTGGTGGGGACCTTCACCCCGCGACCGGAGGGGAGCCAGGATCGCTACCTGGGGACCTGGTTCGAGGAGGTTCGCGGGGAGCGGAACAAGCGGCTGCCCCAGGACGGAGCGCAGGCGGAGGCGATCGTCCGCCGGGTGAAGGAGGGGCAGGCCTCGGTGCGGTCCAAGACCGCCGAGACCCGGCGGATGCCGGCGCCGCTGCTCTACGACCTGACCGAGCTGCAGCGCCACGCCAACCGGCTCTACGGGTTCTCCGCCGCCCGGACCCTGGAGATTGCCCAGACCCTCTACGAGCGTCACAAGGCGATCAGCTATCCGCGCACCAACAGCCGGCACCTCTCCGCCGAGGTGGCGGCGACCCTGCCTCAGGTGGTCCGGGCGGTGGCCGACCCCTACCGTGAACAGCTGGCGCCGGGCACCGGGGATCAGCCGTTGGGTCGGCGCTTCGTGGACGACGCCAAGGTGACCGACCACCACGCGATCATCCCCACCCCCGCGGCGATCAACCCAGCTCGACTGGGCGAGGACGAGCGGAGGATCTACGACCTGATCTGCCGCCGGCTGCTCTCGGCCTGGCATGGGGACTTCGTGTGGGAAGCGACCACCGTGATCACCCAGGTGCAGTCGGATCAGCTGGACCTGTTCCTGAGCCAGGGCACCGCGATCCTGGAACAGGGCTGGAAGGTGCTGGACGTGGGCAGCGAGCGAAAGGCCCCGCCCGCCAAGAAGAAGGACGACGAGGAGCATGAGCCCGAGCAACTGCTCCCCTCCGGGCTGAAGACCGGGCTCCCGGTCCGGGTGCTGGACGTGAAGAGCGTGGCCAAGAAGACCCAGCCCCCGCGTCGATTCACCGAGGCGACGCTGCTGACCGCAATGGAGACCGCCGGTCGGACCCTGGAGGAGAAGGAGCTGTCGGATGCGATGCGGGAGCTGGGGCTGGGGACGCCGGCCACACGCGCGTCGATCATCGAGACCCTGCTGGCCCGGCAGTATCTGGAGCGACGGGGGAAGACCCTGGAGGCCACCGAGAAGGGGATCGCGCTGATCGAGGTGGTGGACCCGGCGGTGAAGAGCCCGGAGATGACCGGTCAGTGGGAGGCCCGGCTGCAGAAGATCGAGCGCGGCGAGGGCGCATTGGACCCTTTCATGGAGGGGATCGAGCGGTATGTGATCGAGGTGATCGGCCGGATGCCTCCTCCGCCTGGGCGAAGTGGTCCGAAGGTGGATCCCCGACAGGGAAGCCTGTTCGGCGGCCCGGCAACTCCTCCTCCGAACGGGGGCCGCGAGGTGGCATCGTCACCGATGGCCGGGGCCACCGCTTCGACCGCCGGACGTGAGGTGGCATCGTCACGGATGGCCGGGGCCACCGCCTCGAGCGTCGGCCGCGAGGTGGCCTCGCATCCGATGGCCTCCCTCTCGGCGGCGCGGGTCCCCAGCGGATCCAGGGGAGTGGATCGCGGCCCGGCCACGATCGGCCTGGACCAGCCGCGCAATGGAGGGCTGGACCTGTTTCCCGGATTGTCGGCGCGGCCGCCGTCTTCGGGGGGCACCCGCAGTACGCGAGGAGAGCCTGCCGGATCGCAGGTGTCACGTGGTTCGGGGATGACCGAAGCCAGGGCGACGATCGCCCCGACGGGTGCAACCCCTGTCGGCAGCAGGTCAGGCCTCGCGCCCGCGTCCTCGGCTGCGCTGCCGCGAGAGTCGCTGCCGCGAGAGTCGCTGCCGCGGGACTCGCTGCCGCGGGACACGCTCCCGGCACCGGGGCCGGCCAGTGCCGTCCCCGGGCGGGTCCGTCCCCGGCGTGAACCGGTGCCTCCGGAGGGACTGCGGGAGTTGTTGCGGACCTCGTTCGGGTTCGATCGGTTCCGTCCGCATCAGGAGGCGGTGTGTCAGGCCGCCACCCGGGGGGAGGATCTGCTGCTGGTGATGCCCACCGGCGCGGGCAAGTCGCTCTGCTACCAGTTGCCGGGGGTGGCCCGGGGAGGGACCACCCTGGTGATCAGCCCGCTGATCGCCCTGATGGAGGATCAGGTCGCCAAGCTGCGCGCCAACGGCTTCGTGGCCGAGCGGGTGCACTCTGGGCGGGAGAAGGCCGAATCCCGACAGGTGATGGAGGCGTATCTCGCAGGCCAGCTGGACTTTCTCTTCGTGGCTCCGGAGCGACTGGGCGTGCCCGGCTTCATCGAGCGGCTGGCCACCCGGCGGCCGTCGCTGATCGCCATCGACGAGGCGCACTGCATCTCCCAGTGGGGCCACGACTTCCGGCCCGACTACCGGCTGCTGGGGCAGCGGCTGCCCCTGCTGCGTCCGGCTCCGGTGGTGGCGCTGACCGCCACCGCCACCCCGATCGTCCAGAAGGACATCGTGGATCAGCTGCGGTTGACCCCGGCGCGGACCTTCATCCACGGCTTCCGGCGGGAGAACCTGGCGATCGAGGCGGTGGAGCTCAAGCCCAAGGAGCGGGGGGACCGGGCCGCGGCGCTGCTCCAGGATCCCGCGCGCCGCCCGGCGATCATCTACGCCCCCTCCCGGAAGTCGGCCGAGTCCCTGGCCAGCGAGCTCTCCGGCAAGTTCAAGGTGGACGCGTACCACGCGGGGCTGAGCGCCAAGGTCCGGGACGACATCCAGACCCGGTTCCTCTCCGGCAAGTCGGAGGTGATCGTCGCCACCATCGCCTTCGGGATGGGGGTGGACAAGGCGGACGTCCGCACCGTGATCCACCTGGCGCTGCCCAGCAGCGTGGAGGGCTACTACCAGGAGATCGGCCGCGCTGGCCGGGATGGAAGGCCCTCGCGCGCGTTCCTGCTCCACTCCTTCGCCGACCGGCGGACCCACGAGTTCTTCTTCGAACGGGACTACCCGGAGTCGGCGGAGCTGGAGCGGGTCTACCGGGCACTGCGAGAGGACCCGGCCAGCCGGGACCTGATCCAGGACCGGGTGCGGATGGACTCCGAGACCTTCGAGAAGGCGCTGGAGAAGCTGTGGGTCCACGGCGGGGCGCAGATCACCCCCGATGAGATGCTGACCCGGGGGCGGCCCGGCTGGGAGGCGCCGTACCTGGCGCAGCGGGCGCGCAAGCTGGAGCAGCTGGACCAGATGGCGAAGTTCGCCGAGAGCAGCGGTTGCCGGATGCTGCAGCTGGTGAACCACTTCGGTGATCGCGAGGACGCCGGCACCCCCTGCGGGCACTGTGACGCCTGCGCGCCGTCGGACTGCGTGGCCGCCGCCTTCCGTCCCGTGGATGCGCCGGAGCGCAAGATCGCCCAGGAGATCCTGACCGCCTTGCGTGAAGCGGATGGGCAGGGCACCGGACGGCTGAGCAAGCTGTGCTCGGGCGAGACCCCGGAGGCCCGGCGTCGGTTTGACGCCGTCCTGGGAGGGATGGTGCGCGCCAACCTGGTCCGGCTGGAGAACGACTCCTTCGAGAAGGAGGGCAAGACGATCAACTTCAACCGCGCCTTCCTGCGGCCCGGGATCCGCGGCGGCGAGGTGGAGCTCTCCTTGGTGAGGGTCCCGGACGTGGGGCCCTCCAGCGCCCCCGGGCGCAAGGGGAAGGCGAAGGCGAAGCGTCCAGCCGCGCGCGCCCGGACCGAGAAGCGCGGCGCCGGCCGGTGGGAGAAGCCGGCGGCTCCCGCCGGGAGCGCCGGACCGATCGTGGAGGCGCTGCGCTCCTGGCGGCTGCAGGAGGCGAAGAAGCGACGGATCCCCGCCTTCCGGATCCTCACCGACCGGGTGCTGTTCGCGGTGGCCGAGCAGCGTCCCCGCACCGAGGAGGAGCTGCTGGGCATCCATGGGATCGGCCCCAAGATCGTGGAGACCCACGGGGCGCGCTTGCTGATGCTCTGCCGGGGGTGAACAACCCGCCGGGCCAAACGCTGCTCCGGCCCGCGCCTCTCCCACCTGGCCAGCCACGCCGGCCGTTCAGCGTGGCAGCAGCAGCGCCCCGTCCGGTCCGAGCGGGAAGTGCGGATTCCAGGCCACCTCCCAGGGGTGGCCCTCCGGATCCGCGAAGTACCCGCTGTAGCCGCCCCAGGGGGCGTCCACCGCGGCCTTGAGCAGGGTGCCCCCGGAGGCCACCGCGAGCTGCAGCACCTGGTCCACCTCGGCGCGGGTCCGCACGTTGTGGGCGAGGGTGATTCCCCCGAAGCCGGCGGGATCGCGCGAGTCCGGCAGGTGCGCGTCCTCGGCCAGCGCGGTGCGTCCGAACAGCGCCAGCCCGATGCTCCCCAGCTGGAAGAACACCACGTTCTCTCCGTCCCCCGCGCCGGACGGCTTCCAGCCCAGGGCGTCCTCGTAGAACCTGCGGCTTCGGGGAAGGTCCCGGACTCCCAGCGTCACCAACGTCAGTCGCTGCTCCATTCCGGCGTTTTCCCGGAGTCAGGCGGAGTACGCAACCCGATAGCTCCAGCGCAGGTCGGCGGGGTGGATCTGCTCCAGGTCCACCCGGATGTCCCGGGCGCCGGTGGCCGCCATCGCCGCCTGCAGGATGCCGTGGAAGTAGTGCGGGGAGGGGGAGGGCAGCTTCTGCATCGCGGGCACCAGCGCCGGGACCACCTGGTAGTGGAGCAGGAAGGTCCCGTCCGGCAGTGGCTCCAGCAGGCTCTCCATGTAGTTGTTGGCGGTGCGGACATTGCGGGTCATCCGCTCCAGCATCTTGCGGACGCCGGAGAGGCGACTCATTGCGAAGAGCGCCTTGCCCACCAGGGTGTGCTCCAGCCCCTGGATGTAGTCCCGTCCCAGTTGCTGCAGCGCCTGTTCCCGGGTCAGCCGCGGATAGAACAGGTCCACCAGCAGCTGCTGCAGCTTCACCCAGGTGGTGTAGTCGTAGGCCACCTTCAGCCGTCGCAGGTCGATCCCCAGCGCCTGGATCCCGGCCTGCGCCTGCGGCGTCATCCGCCCGCGCAGGGCGCGATCCACCAGGGCCTCGATGGAGGTTCCGAAGACGACCGGCTCGGAGGGGGGCACGGGGGTGGGCATGCCGGGGAGGATGGCCCAACCCGACGCCGGTGGCGAATGGGTCTAGCGGCCAGGGGGCTTTCGGCCGCGGACCAGCGCCACCGGTTTGGCACCGATCACCTCCGCGTCCACCACCTCCGCGTCCACCACGGGGGCGCCCTCCGGACTGGGCAACCCCAGGACCCCGACCAGGTGCGCGTAGGCCAGCTCCAACCGCCGCAGGTGCAATCCGGCGTTCTTGCGCACGGTCAGTGGCATGTCCTCGGTGTACTGCAGGTACCAGCGCAGCTCGCCCAGCGACTCGTAGAAGGCGTTGACCGCGCTCTGCTCGCGCAGGTCCAGCGCGGCCAGGGCCTCGAACTGGACCGAGGAGAACCAGCTGGCCAGCGGCTCCAGCATCGGGGACCGGTCCCGCAGCCGCGAGAACAAGGTCACCATCTCGTCCTTCCGCGCCGCCAGCCTCCGCATCACGTTGGTGGCGTCCAGGGCCAGCAGGTGCCGGATCCGCGCCGCCGCCTCCTCCGCCTTGGTTCGTCTGCGCGCCATCGGACGGGGGACTCTAGGCCCGCCGGGCCCGCCCCAGGAAGTCACGGGCCAGCAGTGCCTCGATCCGCTCCAGCGCCGAGAGGACCCGGGGAGAGGCGGTCCCGGCGGCCACCTGCCGTCGCGCCGCGTCCACCACCCCGGCCACCTCGGGCTCGCTCGCCGGATCCGGGATCTGGCCCTCCCGCCTCGGTCCGCCCGGAACCTCCGACCC
The DNA here is from genome assembly GCA_036675345.1 of Myxococcaceae bacterium. Classification (GTDB taxonomy): domain Bacteria; phylum Myxococcota; class Myxococcia; order Myxococcales; family Myxococcaceae; genus JALYOC01. The sequence goes on along the minus strand of JAKFFE010000017.1, from coordinate 138,081 downwards.
CGCGGCGTCCCTTGCCAGCCCGCGGATCTCCTGGTGGGTCCGCTCCACCACCCCCAGCGCCTCGCCCAGATCGATCTCCCCCTCCTCGAGGGCGATCAGCTGGTGGCAGCGGAACTGCCGGCAGGGCCCGGGTCGCGCCGCGTACACCGTGCAGTCCCTCCCACTCAGCGCCGGGCAGGGTTGCCGCAGGGCAGGCGACCCGTCCGAGCGCTGGACCACCGGCAGCCGGAGGGAGCGCAGCGACTGGACCTCCTGGGGGGCCACCGCCACCCAGGCGAACAGGGTCCCGTCGCAGCACAGCCCGCACCGCCGGCACAGGGACATCGCCGCCTCGGCGCGGGAAGAGGGGGGAGGGGGAGGGAGCACCTGGGAAATCTCTTCAACCTGGAACGCACGGCTTGCCGTGCTCATGCCCGCCTCGGTTATGGTGCGCGCGCATGAAACTCAAGGCAAACGGACTCGCGCTCTTCGGCCTCTGCGCCGCCCTCCTTCTCGCTGGCTGTGACCGGACCGCCAAGGTCGCCCAGGAGCACCGCAAGAAGGGCAACGAACTCTACAAGGCGGAGAAGTGGCAGGAGGCGGCGGCGGAGTTCGACCTCTCGCTCCAGGCGGATCCGAAGCAGGAGAAGCTGCTGATGAAGAAGGCGGTGGCCCACGCCAAGGCCAAGCAGATGGATCTGGCCACCGAGACCATGCTCAAGACCCTGGAGTTCAAGGGCGACGACAAGGCCAAGGGCGAGGTCTACCGGAACATCGGCAACATGTACCTGCAGTCCGGTCCGGTGGATAAGGCCGAGACCTACTTCCTGGAGGCGCTGAAGGTCGACCCCAAGGACGAGGCGGCCCTCAGCTGGCTGGGAGAGATGTTCTCGCAGCTGGGCGGCGCGCGCGCCCAGGCCGCCAAGGCGGTGCCCGAGCACCTGGAGAAGGCGATCAGCTACTACGACCAGGCGATCGCGGTGAACCCGGCCTCTCCCAACGCCTACCTCAACAAGCGGATCGCCCTGACCAAGTACCTGGAGTTCCTGCGCCTGGAGAAGGAGGTCGCGGACAAGGAGGCGGAGGAGTTCAAGAAGGACAAGGAGAAGGCGGCCGCGGCCCAGGCCCGCTCCCAGGAGCTGGCCACCCGCTACGAGACCCTCAAGGTCACCTTCGACGAGAACACGGTCAAGCTGGGCGAGGTCAACCTGGCCGCCAAGGCCAAGGCCGCGGGAAAGTAGTCCTCTCCCGTTGAGCGTCACCCTCCGGCCAGCAGTGGTCTCCGACGGCCCGGCCCTGGGCCGCTTCGGCGCGGCGTTGGCCGGACAGCACCACGCCTTTGATCCCCGGCGGTTCATGCTCCCGGGGGATGTGGAGGCCGGCTACCGGGACTGGCTGCTCAAGGAGGCCGCCTCCCCCAAGGCGGTGGTGCTGGTCGCCGAGAAGGACGGTCAGGTGATCGGCTACGCCTACGGCCGGCTGGAGGCGCGGGACTGGAACCTGCTTTTGGACGTCCACGCCGCCTTGCACGACCTGTGGGTGGACCCTTCGGTCCGCGGCCTGGGGGCGGGGGCCTTGCTGGCGGACACCATCGCCCGGCGGCTGCGGGACCTGGGCGCTCCCCGGGTGGTGCTGATGAGCGCCTCGAAGAATGAACCCGCCCAGCGGCTGTTCGCCCGGCTGGGCTGGCGCCCCACCATGGTGGAGATGACCCGCGAGCTGTGAGGCCCCGCATCGGCCTCCCGTCCGCCGGTCCTCCCCGAGGAGAAGGTCATCCGCCGCTTTCCTGCTGACTTCGCCGAGGTGCTCACCCCGCAGGGGCTGCGGCTCCTCGACGGCCGCTCCCCGCTGGAGGGCGCGCTGGCCCGCGAAGGCCGGCGCTTCCTGACGTTGCCGAGGATCCTCAACCCCAGGGCAGCCAAGGACTGTCTCCAGATCCTGGAGCGCGCCTTCCCCGGAAAGCTGACCCGGATGGAGACCCCCATCCCCCCCGAGGCCCTGTGGGGGATGACCCACAACTACGCGGAGCTGCTGCCCAAGTCCGCCCGGGTCTGGACCGCCCAGCTGGCCAGCCGCCGCGAGCGCGCCTACGCCATCGCCGAGGAGGTGGGCCTGGTGGGCTTCCTACGCTCCGACTCCTTCCGCCTCTTCGCCCAGCGCCTCAACGGCCGTCCGCTGCGCAAGCGCTGGGGGATCCAGCTGCTGTGCTACGGCCCCGGTGACTACGCCGGGCCGCACAACGATCACCACCCGGAGGACGTGGAGGCCCAGGACGGCTACCTGGACGTCCACCTCACCTTCGCCAACGCCGACGTGGGCCGGCAGCTGCTGGTCTACGAACGCCGGGGGCACCTCTCGGAGGTGGCCGACGTGCGAACCGTGGGCGGGATGACCGCCTACCGGCTGCCGTTCTGGCACTACACCACCCCGCTGGAGCCCCGGCGGGGACGGGGAGAGGACGCGCGCCGCTGGGTGCTGTTGGGCACCTTCCTGGACGCCCGTCCTCCCCGTTCCACCGCGGGCTAGGACGCCGCGCGCCGCGCCCGCTCCACGGTGGAGCCGGTGTCCGCCTGATCCCCGCGCATCCACGCCTCCAGCTCCGGGACCACCTTCTTGGCCCAGGCCTTGGAACCGCGCAGCTCCACGAAGTCAGCCACCAGCGCGTCCAGCATCCCGGAGAGCTGATCGACCAGCTCCAGCCGCTCGGTGAGCCGGTCATCCTCCTCTTCGGTCAACAACTGGGGCAGCTTGGCGGAGCGCACGTCCAGGAACTCCGCGTCCAGGGTCGCCTCCCAGGTCCGCTCGCCCAGGGTCAGGTGCAACCGGGCGGTGTGGACCAGCAGCCCATCCGCCAGCGCCCGCTTCACGTGCACCGAGTAGGGGGCCAAGGTCCCCTTGGCGGACAGCTCCACCACCTCGCCGTGCACCCCGCGCAGGATCACCCGCCCGGTGTACTGCACCACCAGCTTCTCCTCCTGGTGGGTGAGCACCGGATCTCCGCTCTCCGAGCGCCACAGCAGCCAGGTGAGGAACTCCCGGCCCAGCCAGGTGCCCCCGCGCAGCAGCTGCTCGCGCGCCTTGTCCTGCTCCAGCTCCGCCAGGTCCTTGGTTTCGGTCTCGGTGGCCTGGCCATCCACGCCGGTCTCCCCGCGCATGAACGCCGCCTCCGACCGCGCCTGATCCTTCTTACCCATGGGCCGCCTCCAGCTTGTTTCCGGTGACCAGCGAGAGGGTGGGCTTGAGGGCGTCGGGGTTCTTGCTCATCGCGGTGGGGGTGTGGGGGGCCAGCTTGATCTCAAACGCGGTCTCCATGGTGCCCAGGATCTCGTCCACCACCTTGCGGGAGGCGGCCCAGATCTGCAGCTCGCCGTGCTCCAGGTCCCAGGCGATGTCGTGGGTCTTCACCGAGGGCAGGGCCCGGTCCCGCAGCTGCTGCTTGAAGTTGGCCTTGGCCTCGTTCTTCTCGCTGCGCGCCGGCTTGCGATCATTCTCCTGTTCGAACACCTTGGCCCAGCGGGCCAGCTCCTCCTTGAGGAGGGCGGAGGGCACCCGCAGGGTGTCGATCCGCCAGCAGAACAGGGCCCGGGTGCCGCGGTAGAGGTTGCCGACGTTGAAGTCCACCCCGTCGCGGTCCTCCAGCTCGGCGAAGCCGGCGGAGCGATCCTCCTCCGACTTCTTGTCCACCGGCTCGAAGGCCATCGACTTGAGGCCCTTGAGCATCCAGCGCTTGGAGTCGGAAGGGGCTTTTTTGGAATGCTCCACGCGGTAGCGGGAGAAGGTCACTGAACCACTGAGGATCGGCATGGGCGCGCACCATGCCAAAGGGGACTGACATCGTCCCTCGCTGATTAGCCCCGGCGCTTGAGGATGTGCTGCAGCACCTGGCGGGAGACGTCCAGCATCTTGGCCGCGCCCCGCCGGCTGCCCTGGGCCCGGGCCAGGGCCTCATCCACCATCGCCTCGCGGACCTGCTCCTCCAGATCCCGCAGCGGCACCTTGCCCACCGAGGCCCGCACCAGCGGCAGCAGCGAGGGCGGGTGCTGGAGGGTCTGGTTCCACACCTCCTCCAGGCGATCCAGCTGCACCGGCTTGGGGACAAACGCCCTCACCCCGGCCTGGGCCAGGCGGAAGGCCTCCTCCGGGGAGGCAGACCCGCTCATGGCGATCACGTGCGGCCAGGGGGTGAGCGCGCGCAAATCCTCCATCAACTCCAGGGCGCTGCCGTCGGGGAGGTTCACGTCCAGCAGCACCGCGTCCGGGGGGCTGGCGGCGATCGCCTCGCGGGCCGCACGCAGGGTGTTGGCCACCCGCACCTGGTGGGCCCGGGGGGCCAGCGCCTGCCGCAGGGTCTCCGCCAGCGAGGCGGTGTCTTCCACGATCAGGAGGGTGCCGACCGGATCCACGGAGGGCAGGGTAGCACGTAGACTGCGGCGGCCATGCCCCCCTCCAGCTCCAGCTCGCCCGACCAGGTCGCCCGGCGACTGGTGACGCGCGCCGCCAACCGGGGCGAGGCGTTCTTGAGTGTGGCCCGGGCGGTCTTTTGCAGTCTGGTGCTGCTTCGGATGCTGTCCCTGGAGGCGCTGGAGCCGGTCCCCGGCCCCAACCTGAGGCTGCGCTACGAGGCGCCGCTGCTGGGCTTCGCGGTGCTGCTCTCCGCCTGGAGCTGGCGCCGCGCTTCCCGGGAGCGGATGGGGACCTGGGGGCTGACCCTCTCCGCCGCCTCCGACGTGGTGGTGTGCACCGCCGCCCTGGCCACCAACGTGCTCTGGCCGCCGGTGGGCTACCTGGGGCTGCTGCGGATGCCGGACCCGGCGGCGTTCCTGCCGGTCGTGTTCGTCACCGTGCTGCGGCTGTCCCCGGCCGCCTCCGCGGTCAGCGGCCTTTTGGCCTCGCTGGGGCTGGGGTCGCTGTACCTGCTGGATCGCCAGCTCAACCCGCGCGCCTTCTCCTACGGGCTCAACGAGCTGACCGCCCTGTTGCTGTTCATCCTCGCCGCCGCCGCGGTGGGCGCCGCGTCCGCGGTGGCCGCCCGGCGGATGGTGGCCGCGTCGGGGCGCGAGTCCGCCCGCGCCGAGCGCGCCCGCTCCGGGCTGGTGGGGTTGCTGCGCGAACACCATGACGTGCGCTCGCTGCTCTCCTCCGCGCAGCTGCAGGTCTCGCTGCTGGCCCGTCAGGCAGGCGGGGACCCGGAGCGGACCGCGCCGCTGTCCCGGTCCCTGGCGGAGCTGACCTCGTTCGTGGAGAGCGTCAAGAGCCGCGCCCTGGGCGAGATGGCCGCCCTGGACGGGGCCACCCCGGTGGAGCTGGGGCCGTTGCTGCTGGCCACCGCGGAGGTGGTGGGGCGCAGGTTCCCGGAGGTTGGGCTGGCCTTGCCCACCCCCGAGGCGGGCCTGCGCGCCACCCTGCTGGGCGGAGAGCGGACCCTGGTGCAGGCGATCAGCAACCTGCTGGTCAACGCCTGCGAAGGAGACGGCCGGCGCGGCGCGCGGCAGATCACCGTCACCGTGGAGCGGGAGGGGACGGGCGTGGCCCTGGTGATCGCCGACGACGGTCCCGGCTTTCCCCCGCTGCTGCTGGGCGGCGCCTCTCCCTTGGGAGTGACCTCCAAGCCCCAGGGTTCGGGGTTGGGGCTGGCGATCGCCCGGGGGCTGATCGAGGCCAGCGGAGGCAGCCTGGAGCTGGCCAACCACCCGGGGGGCGCCCGGGTGAAGGTGATCCTGCCGGCGGCCTGAGCCGAGCGGGGCAACAACTCTTGCCCTGACATCCGGCCCGCCCAGGGGGGTATAGGGTGACCCGGTCTGTTCAAGGGGGAGCTCATGCTGGGTCGGCTTCGCGGGTCGCTGCTGCTGTGTCTGACCGTGCTGGCCGTGGCGTGCGATCCGCCCCAGCCGCCGTTCGTGGATGCCGGTCCCGGAAATCTGGAGGGGGATCTCTGGGCCGACGCCGGGCTGCCGCCGGACTGTCTGACCTGGCCGCTGGAGATGGTGTTCGGGGATGGGGGGACCCGACTGGACGGAGGGGCCTGGCTGGTGAACAGCGCCGGGGAGCGGGTGTGGGTGGAGGGGGTCACCGCCGCGCCTTCGCTGGGCTGCTTCACCACCACCGAGGAGCGCTTCCCCAGCACCCAGTCTCCCACCGGTCCCTTCCGGCCGCTGCCCCCGGAGCTGTTCGTGGGCTGTTCTCCTTCCCGTCCCGAGCTGTGCCCCGCCTCCGACGCCGGGGTCCGTCCGGTGCCCGGTCGGGGCTGGGCCGATCCGGTTCCCTTCCCGCCGTTCGGGGAGGTGGTCTCCGCCGAGCCGGAGGGGGTGTGCTCCGCCGGCCAGCACTGGAGCTTCGAGTCCGGCCGTTACGACCCCTGGTTGTCCTCCGGGGTGTTCGGCAACGGTCCGGTGTTCGGCAACAACGTGTCGATCCACCGGCTGCTCCCGCCCGGGTACGTGGACTCCGGTCCCGGCTCACCGCTCGCCGCGGTGGGCGGGGACTACTGGGAGTTCTCCCGGGACATCCGGCAGCATGGCAACTGGTGGGTGGGCTCCAGCGACCAGCGCTTCAGCCCGGCGCAGCGCCCGGGCGGACGGATGGGGGAACACCTCTCCGGCCAGCTGGTCTCGCCGGCGTTCCTGCTGGACGCGGACTACCTCTCCTTCCGGATCGGCGGGTCGGCGCACGCCAGCCAGCGGGTGGAGCTGCAGGTCCAGTCCACCGGTGACGCGGACAAGGCGAATCTGACCAAGCTGTACCAGGGGGTGGGCACGGTGGAGCTGCTGCCGGGCTCGACGGTGGTGGTGGAGCCCTCGCCGGGCTGGATCGTGGTGCGGGCCTCCTCGGCCCGGGTGGACGGGGATCACCTGCGCCGGACCGCGATCTGGGACGTGAAGGACTTCCGCGGCCGCACCGTGCGCTGGCGGATCCTGGACGGGGACGAGGGGAAGTACTGGATCAACGTGGATGACTTCCGGTGCCTGGCCGAACCTCCGGCCAACACCGACTGGCTCTCCCCGCCCACTCCCGGAGACCGTCCGGTGATCGGCCTCACCAGCCACCAGCAGCCGCTGTGGGGAGTGACCGACTCCCACGCCCACGTGGCCGCCAACCTCACCCTGGGGGGGCACTACATCTGGGGCGACGCGGCCGCGGACACCGTGCAGCAGATCTACAACTGCAACAACCCGGTGGGGGCGATCACCCAGGACGGGGTGGTGGTGCGCCCGGCGCTGGAGCAGCCCAACACGGTCACCAACTGCCAGGTCACCGGCGAGCTGGTGGCGGTGATCCACGCCACCGGCCTGGGGGCCTGCGCGGTGGCCTCGGTCTCGGTGGGGTGGGTGCCGTTCGTAGGGCCGATCCTCTCCGCCGGCGTGCTGGGCGCCTGCACCCTGGCGGTGGAGGCCTTGACGGTGGGGCTGATGACCACCCCCGCGGTCAGCACCCGCACCTACCACGGGGCGATCATGCCCACCTCCGGGGGGCTGACCATTGGGCCCTTCCTCTCCTTCCTGGTCACCCTGATCAAGCCGGACTTCGACACCACCATCCACGGGATCACCGAGCTGCAGGACTGGGATCAGCGGGACGGGCGCCACTCCGGCTTCGGCCTGGGGGCGCTGCACCAGCGCTACCACCACACCATGATCCGCCGCGCCTGGGAGGGCGGGCTGCGGCTGATGGTGGTGGACGCCTTGAACAACCGGGCAATGGAGTACGTGCTGGATGGCACCACCGGGATGACCGACTGGAAGGCGGTGCACCTCACCGTCCACGCGGTGAAGCGGCTGGTGGCCCCGGTGGGGAACCCGGAGGGCTATGCCCCCGGGCCGCTGCGGGACATCGCCGAGATCGCGCTCACCCCCGCCGACGCGCGGCGGATCATCACCCAGAACAAGCTGGCCCTGATCCTGGGCACCGAGGTCCCGGAGCTGGGCAAGCTGCGCTTTGCCGGGGACACGCTGCCGCGCCAGGTCCAGGACCTGTACGACCTGGGGATCCGCAAGGTGACCCCGATCCACGCCACCAACAATCCGCTGGGGGGCACCGGGATCTTCAACGACGTCTACAACTCGGCGAACATGTTCCTGAACCTGGTCGCGGATGAGAACAGCTCTCCGGCGGACGGGGTGTGGCGCCCGCTGACCCCGGTGCCGATCGTGATGCCGGGATCGATGCCCTTTCCGTTCGGGGGCCTGGGGCTGGGCAGCTTCGAGATCCTCTACAGCCTCCAGCCCACCACCCCCTGCGCCACCCCGGAGGCGGCGGACTGTCCGTGGAACCTGCGCAACGACGGCTGGTTCAAGGTCCGCACCCCGCCCACCGGGCTCTCCGAGGCGGAGGACTTCATCGGCGGGGCAGAGGGGATCCAGTACCGGGTGGGGCTGGAGGAGGCGGGGAACACCCACCGGGTGATCTCCGCGGGGGACGGAAAGAACGCCTGGTTCAACCCCGACCTCAAGTACGCCAACAAGCTGGACTCGATGGAGTGGCTGCTGGGGCGGGGCCCGGGCGGGATCAGCCGCAGCTCGGTAGCCTGCAGCCTGGAGGGGATGTTCTTCCCGATCGTGGGCAGCCTGCGCCCCAGCGTAATGGACAACTACCTGGACCACCACCAGCACGCCAACGCCGAGGGGCTGACCGCGGGCGGGGCGGCCTTCGCCCAGGCGCTGATGGCCCGGGGGATGCTGATCGACACCGATCACATGGGCCAGCAGACCCGGCTGGATCTGCACGCGCAGACCCGGGCCTTCGGGGTGGCGGCCCACGGCGGAGAGAGCGAGTACCCGGTGCACGGGATCCACAGCGACATGCGCGGCTACACCCGCCATGGGCCGGTGCCGCTGGTCACCGACGATCCGGATCGCGACTTCCGCGCCCAGCTGGGCTGGGGGGCGGAGACCGACAAGACCCCCGCCGAGCTGCAGCGGATCTCCCGCGCCGGCGGCGCGGTCTCCCCCGGGGTGAACGGGGTGGTGATCCGCGACCTGGACGGGCTGGTGGAGCGGTCCGTCTCCAACAACTGCGACTACAGCACCAAGGCCTATGCGGCCAAGTACCTGCTGATGGTCAAGCACATGGGCGGGCGGGGAGTGACCCCCTCCACCGACATGAACAGCCCCTCTCCGCGGATGAGCAGCCGCTTTGGCGGCAATGCCTGCCTGAGCGGGGACACCGCCAAGCGCCAGCGCCGGGACACCTGGATCGAGGATGGGGTGGAGCGGCTGCACCTGCCCAGCGCGCCGCGCGACTGGACCCCGGAGCTGTACGACCGGTGCCGGGACAACGCCTCCAAGCTGCCAGCGGATCGCGACCCGGGCTGCCCGTCGTCGGCCAACCCCCAGGCGCAGCTGCTGGAGTTCTCCGGGGTGGAGTACGACGACTACGCCGATCCCGCCCGCCGCTGGACGGTGCCCGGCTGGGACGGCGATCCGGAGAAGAAGACTGTGATCGCCCGGCGGGCCACCGAGCTGCGCGACGACTCGGCGATGCTTCCCCAGGTGGAGCAGATCGTGACCTTCGGAGGGGGAGGCCCGCTGAAGCAGGGCCGACCGATGCTCAAGTGGCGGGCGCTGCCCGGGGGCAGCCTGAACACCGGCTGGGACGTGAACCTGGATGGCTTCTCCCACGTGGGGATGCTGCCGGATGTCTGGCAGGACCTGCGGAACGTGGGGGTGACCTGGGAGCACCTGACCCCGATGTTCAACTCCGCCGAGGACTACGTGAGGATGTGGGAACGCTCGTGCCAGATGGCGCGGGACCAGGCGGTAGCGACCGGGACTCCCCCGATCGCTCAGTGTCTGTAAGGGGGACGGCGATGATCGGAATCTTGCTGGCAGTAGTGACCGCGGCCGCGCCCTTCGAGGGGGTGATCACCCAGCAGCTGAAGATGCGGGGCGGGGAGGGGACGATGAAGGTCCAGATCTCCGCGGCCGGGGTGCGCAGCGAGGCCCAGGTGAAGGTGGGGCCCAACCACCAGACCTCCACCACGGTGCTGATCACCGCCCGGGCCACCGACCAGGCCTACGTGAAGGATCAGACCGGGGCCTGGCGGAAGCTGCCGGTGATCCCGGACACCTCCTCGGTGCCGGCGGTGCTGGAGGGCAAGCGGCTGGGGAAGAAGACGGTGGCCGGACACAGCTGTGACCAGGTGCGGCTCACCGGCGGAGAGGTGGAGGTGGACTACTGCCTGGCGCCCAAGCTGCTCACCCCGTCGTTGGTGAAGCTGGTGCGGAAGGCGGCGATGCAGGCCCCGCAGGTGGAGAAGGCGCTGGCCAAGCTGGGTGTGTCCGGGATGGTGCTGGAGATGATCCACAAGAAGGCCGGCACCACCGAGATCACCCTCACCACCACCGCCGTCCAGGAGAAGAAGCTGGAGCCGGCGCTGTTCTTGCCGCCGGCGGGGATCTAATGGCTGGAGCGCTGTCGGGGCCCCCGATTCTCGACCACGTCTTCCTTGCGGTGAGCGACCTGTCCCGCTCGGTTCGCTTCTACACCGCGGCGCTCGCCCCGCTGGGGATCGTCAAGACGCATGACTTCGACGGGCGGGACGGTCCCCCCGGCCACCCGGATCTGAAGGGCTTCGGGCGCGAGGGGCGGATGGCCTTCTGGCTGCGCGCGGGCGTGGTGGAGGGGCGGGCCGTCCACCTCGGCTTCGTGGCGGCCAGTCAGGCGGAGGTGCAGGCGGCCTACGCCGCAGCGATGGCGGCAGGCGCCACTGACAATGGGCCTCCCGGCGCGCGGCTCTACTACGACCCGCGCTACTACGCGGCCAACGTGTTCGACCCGGACGGCTACAGCCTCGAGTTCGTCTACAAGTCCTGGCAGCACGGGCGGTGACGCTCCGCCCGCGCGCGATTCTCATCAGCGCCAGGTCGTGGGCTTCGGGAAGCCCCGGGGAACCTCCGCGCACCCCGCGAACCTCCCGCACGAGACTGGCCGCTGAGAAAGACACAGGTGTCTTTCTTGGCGGCCAGTCTTCAGCCCCCGCGGTGGGCGGCGTCGTTCCCCACCCTGGAGTCCAGGTGAGGAGGCCTTCGATCTGGATTCGTTGCCAGCCGCTCTTCCGGCACCACCCTGCTCATCATCGTCTCTGCTTGGGGCGCCCTCGAGACATCTGGGTGTCGACGGTCTGATTCACGTTGCAGAGAGGGTAGCTCGGGTCTTGCGCGCCGAGCCGAGGGGGTGGAGTCTGACGCCGCACCGAGGAAAGGCCGGCGGCATCGAGAAGGAGGAGCAGCGAGGCGGATGACGACACCAGGCCGCACGTTGGTTCAGGGAACGCCGCGCTGGTTCGGGACAGACGCCGACGGCGGGATCACGCGCACTATCGATACGGCACGCAGATGGACCGAGGGCATCCCGCGGAGCGCGCACGAACTGTGGTCGCTACCCGATCCCTCGTTGCTCCGCTCATGGGGCCCGCTCGGATCCACGCCAGACGCGGTCGTCGAAAATGCACTCCGAGGTCGGGATCGCTTCGACCTTCCATCCGTGAATACGGGGCCTCGCGGACGACTGCTGTGGTTCTGCCCCGACGAGACGCTGTCCGATGGCGCTGCGGCGCAGGTGAGCAACGGGTTCTTCGACGCTCACAACACCCCCGCCTGGGACACCTGGGTCGGGTACTTCGTGGACTACGTCCCGGACGCATCAATCAAGCTGGAGCGGTACCTCCTCGCCTACGTCCCCTCGTATCTGGTGGCTGCCGTCCAGCGAGGCATCGACGTCAATCCGGAGGAGTGCATCGGCTGGATGGGGATCCGCACTTTCGCTGCCCTCCCGCTGCTCAAGGGCTGGGTATGATGACCACCAGCTTTGCCGGCTCGTTCAGCGCCCCATCAACGGCGCGAAGGAATGTCGCGAGTTCGTCAGCGGTGAAGCGGCGCATAGTCACTGGGCGGTGACCTCACTGTGTTGCCGAGGCAAAGCCTTCGATCCGCAGCCCGGCGAGACCGGGGTCGGAGGCCCGCATCGCGCGCAGGGTCCCGGAGTGGTAGCGCCAGGCTGCCCCGTGACGGCGGAAGGTAGAGAGCTCCGCGAAGGAGACCTCCTTGCCCTTCTCGTACAGCTCGGCGTGGAAGAGCACCTGGCCTTCGCTGGCTCCCGGGGGCGGGATCGGGGCCTCCAGGATCCGCAGCCGGGCGTAGCGGACCCTGGTGCGCAGGGCGCGGATCTCGGCGGCCACCACCGCTTCCGGTCGGGCCGCGTCCGGGTGGTCCGGATCCAGGGTCCGGTAGAGGTAGCCCACCTCTCCTTGGGAGAAGGCGGCGTAGCGCGAGCGCATCAGCCTCTCCGGATCCGGCGCCTCCTCACCGCGGTGGAAGGGACGGCAGCACCCTGCATACCGCTGCTGCGAACCGCACGGACACTCCGGGTTGTTTCCCTTCATCGCCCCCACAGCATGCCAGAGCTCAGGCGGCGCGCCTGGACTGCTGCGCCGCTGCCACCCTCAAGGCGATCAGCTCCCGAAGCTGATCCAGCTGGAAAGGCTTCTCCATCCGCAGGTTGTCCACCCGCTCCAGGAACTCCCGCGACTGCTCGGTGAAGGCCCCGCCGGTGATGAACACCAGCTGCCGGGCCCTCTCCGGATGGGTGCGGAGCAGCTGGGCGTGCAGCTCCATCCCGGTCATCTCCGGCATCATCAGATCGCAGAGCACCACGTGGTACGGCAGCTGCGGTCCGGTCAGCAGCTCCAGCGCCTCCCTGGCGCTGGACTGGCTGTCCACCTGATGGTGCTCCCGGAGGATGCGGGTCAGCGCGGTGACCACCAGCGGGTCGTCGTCGATCACCAGCACCCGGCCCATCGCGCCCGGGCTGGACGGGGCGGCCACCGGCTCGGGCCGGGCAGCGTCCTCTGCTCCCGCCAGCTTCAGCCGGAGTCGGAAGGTGGAGCCGCGGCCCGGCGCGCTCTCCGCCTCCAGGGTGGCGCCCATCGCGGTCAGATAGGTTCGGCACAAGGACAGCCCCAGGCCGGTCCCCACCCCCACCGGCTTGGTGGTGAAGAACGGTTCGAAGATCCGGGCCAGCACCTCCGGGGACATCCCCGCCCCGGAGTCCTTGATCTCCACCACCGCCCAGCTGCCCTCCTGCCGGGTGGTCAACAGCACCTCGTGGGTGGAGGCGTGGCCCTCCGGGATGGCGTGGGCGGCGTTGATCAACAGGTTCAAGAACACCTGGCCCAGCCGCCCGGGGTTGGCCTCCACCTTGGAGAGGTTTCCGTACTGGCGGGTGATCCGCGCCCGGTGGCGCAGCTCGCCGGACGCCAGCTTGGTGGCGGAGTCCAGCACCTGGTGCAGGTCCACCGGCCCGGGCAGATCCTCCTCCTCCTTGCGGGAGAAGGTCTTCAGATCCTGAACGATCCGCCGGACCCGGTCCGCACCCTGCAGTGACTCCTCCAGCGCCTGCTGCACCTCGGTCACCGCCTCCTGCCGCTGGGCGGGGGTGGAGGCGCGCTCCAGGGCGTCGATCTCCGCGCGGGCAAAGTGCAGGTTGGAGACGATGTACGCCAAGGGGTTGTTGATCTCATGGCCCACCCCGGCGGCCAGGGTGCCCACCGCGGCCAGCTTGCCCGCCTCCACCAGCTGGGCCTGGGTCTGGCGCAGGGTGCGCAGGTGCTCGTCCAGTTCTCCGTTGGCCCGCTCCAGGGCGCAGGTCCGCTCCGCCACCCGCGCCTCCAGCTCCCGCTCGTGGCTCTTCAGACGGCCCACCCGCAGCAGGTAGAAGCCGGCGGTCAGCGCCGTCCCCAGGCCCGCGGCCAGCACGTAGAACCACAGCGACTCCCACCAGTGGGCCTGGAAGGTGACCGCCGCCTTTGCCCGCTGATCGGAAAAGGGCTGGCGGGGGCGGGTCACCTGGACCTCGAACTGGTAGTCGCCCGGGCGGAGGTTGGCGTAGTGCGCCACCCGGCGGGTGCCGGCCTCCACCCAGTCCTCTTCGTGCCCCCCCAGCCGGTAGCGGAAGCGCAGCTGTTCGGCGTCATCGAAGTCCAGGGCGCCGAAGTGGAACTCCAGCCCGCGGACCGACGGTGGAAAGGAGAGCTCCGAGGTGGGAGGCAGGCGCCGCCCATCCCCCGTCAGCACCGCGTCCAGGGTGGCCGCCGGGGCAGGGCGCCCCAGCCGGGGATCGGAAGGATCGAAGGTCACCGCGCCGCGCAGGGTGGGGAACCACAGGTGGCCGTCCCGGGTCCGGATCCCGGCCGGTTGGGTGGTGCCGTTGGCCTCCGCCGAGCGCATCCCGCTGCTGCGATCGAACACCCGGTAGCCGGCGGAGGGGGCGCGTCCTTCGGCCACCGCCAGCAGCTCGGTGCGGCTCATCCGGAAGAGCCCCCGGTTGCAGGACATCCACAGATGATTGTCCTGGTCCTGGAGGATGCGGAACACCGCCTCGTCGAACAGCCCCTCCCGCGCGGTGAAGATGCTGATCGGCTGCCCGTCCCGCCACAGCCCCAGGCCGCGCAGGGTGCCAAACCACAGCTCTCCGGGAGCCGCCTCGTGCAGATCCAGCACCGGGGCCTCCCGACCCTCCTCGGGCCAGAGCTTCTTTGCCTTGCCGTCCTGGAGCAGGAACAACCCCACCGCGCCACCCAGCCACAGCTGCCGGCGCGAGCCCTCGTAGATCTTGTGGATCGGTCCTTTGGGGATGCCGTCGGACACCCCCAGCTTGCGCACCTTTCCCTCACGGTACTCATGGAGCCCGCTGGGATAGGAGATCCACAGCGCCCCCTCGGAGTCGGTGGCCAGGGTGAACACCGGCTCGGTGGGCAGACCCTGGGCGGGCCCCATCGCCACGAACCGCGCCCCGTCGTAGCGGAACAGCCCGTTGGCGGCGCCCAGCCAGAGGGTGCCGGGAGGTCCCTCGGCGAGGGTGCGGATGTATTCGGCGGTCAGCCCCTGCGCGGGGCCGAAGGTCTCCACCTTGCCGTCCCGCAGCCGGTTGAGCCCGTTGTGGGTGCCGATCCAGATCGCCCCGCTGCGGTCCTCCAGGATCGGGAAGGTCTGATCGCTGGTCAGCCCTTCCGGCTGGCCGAAGACCCGCATCGGTGAATCGCTGAGCCGGTGCAACCCGGAGCTGGCGGTGCCGGTCCACAGTCCGCCCTCCGCGCTCTCGAACAGGGTCAGCACCTCGTCCGCCTGCGAGCGGGAGAGACCCAGCTGCGCCCAGTCCTGGCCGTTCCAGCGCATCAGGCCCTGGGCGGTGCCCAGCCACAGGGTGCCGCCGCGATCCTCGCGCAGGGTGTTGATCCGTTCGGTGGGAGGCGCCGGCAGCCGTTTGAGCTGATCGCCCTGGAAGTGGCCCACCACCGGCGAGGGTCCTCCGCGCGCCACCCACACCCCGCCGCCGGAGGCAGCGGCCACCACCGTCCCCGGCCCGTCCAGCTCGGGCAGGGAGGCCAGCAGTTGGCCCTCCTTCAGTCGCGCCAGATTCTTGCCGCTGGTCACCCACAGCACCCCGTCCCGGTCCTCGGCCAGGGAGGTGATGTAGGGCGTCCCGCTGGGGATCACCGGCACCGGGACCTGCCGCACCCCATCCGCGGTGCGCCGGAACAGCCCCTTGGCGGTGCCGATCCACAGGGCGCCGTCGCGGGCGGGGAGCAGGGCCGTGATCCGCGCGTGCTCCAGCGGCGGCTCGGCCACCGCCACCAGCCCGCCCGCCTGGTGCAGGAGCAGCCCCTCCTCGGTGCCCACCCACAGCCTCCCTTCGCGATCCACCGCCAGGGCGAGGATCCCGTTGAGCTTGAGCGCCGGGGTGTTGCGGTGATCGAACACGGTGAACGCCGCGCCATCAAAGCGGGCCAGCCCCTCCCAGGTGCCCACCCACAGGTGGCCATCCGGGGTCTGGGCCACCGAGAACACCGAGTTCTGCGGCAATCCGCGGTCGCCATCCCAGCTGCGGTGCAGGTACTGGGTCACCTGACGGTGGGGATCCAGCGCCCAACCGGTGGCCGGTCCACCTCCCGCCAACAGGAGCACAACGACCCACAGAGAGCGGAACTCCAAAGACATCCGCTGCCTGTAAGCAAGCCGGAGGCCGAAGGTTGGCCCCCCGCTTCTCAGAGGAGAGGGTAGCGGTTTCCGGGTGGGTCCGGGCCCCCTGCCGGGTGCCCGGGGACCTACTTGATGATGGCGAAGGTCTGCTGGTTGAGGGCAACCAGGCGACCATCGGCGCCCCACAGCTCGCGCAGCTCCACGAAGAAGCCGTCCTGGACCACCACGTCGCGGGAGCGGAAGTAGAACGGGACCTGGGGATCCAGTCCGTCCAGGCCGCCGCACAGCTGGAGGGTGAAGGCGAGGGTGGCCATCGGACGGGCCCCCTCCTCCACGATGAACTGCGCGGGCCACCACGCGTCCATGCAGGCGGCGATCAAGGCCGCGTCCCGCTTCAGTCCGGGGTGCTTGGGGCGGATCCACCCCTCCACTTGAGGCAGGGCGGCCCCCGAGAAGGGCAGCGGGGAGAGGCTGCGGTACTCGAAGAAGCGGGCGAAGTCCGGACCCATCGGGGGCTCCACCGGCAGCGGGTCCATCGACTCCCAGGGGGCCATGGTGGGCGCCTCCAGGTGCAGCGCGTCCCGGTCGGTCACCCGCGGCTTTCCGAACACCCCCACCGCGTGGGCCTGGATCTCGTGGTTCTGGATCAGCCGGCAGGCGGCGGTGGTCACCGCGTTGCCGGCGCGCAGGATCTCCGGGCGCAGCTGGACGGGACCGGGGAGGGTGGGGCCACACAGCTCCAGGGTCAGTGACCGCAAGGTGCGCTCGGGGTTGGCCACCGCCTCCTCCAGGGTGCGGACCATCACCGCCGCCACCAGCCCGCCAAAGGCGCCACGACCCTGCTGCCAGCCATCGGGGATGTTGAGGGTGAACCCTTCCCCGGAGCGGGTGGGGGAGACGAGCAGATCGAGCGGGGAGTCGGGAGCGGGGAGCATGGGCCGGGCCCTCATAACGGGCCGCCCCCCGCCGCTCCATTCCCAGCGTCGGACCCCACACAGACAGTGCGGGGGCTTCGCTGCTAGCGTGGCCAGGTTCCTTTTGGAGGTCCCCAAATGACGGATCGCAAGATCGGCTCTGGCTTCGTCCCCCCCGCCCGGGTGGGCACCGCTTCGCAGTCCGGTCCTGCTCCGGTGGCCACCCCCCGGCGCGCGCAGCCGGCGGGCGATGGCTTCGAGGGGATCTCCGCTCCCTCCCATCAGGCGCAGCGGCTGGGCGCGCAGCGGGACACCGACTGGTGGGGCGGCCGGCCGCTGGGGGAGGCGCGCAACGCCCACCAGACCAACACCGTGGAGGAGTTCGACGACGCCCAGGCCAGCAGCGCCAACTTCTTCGAAGGCGACGTGCGGCTGGAGATCGACGGCTCGGGGCTGGAGATGCGCCACGATCGCGGACACGAGAGCGGCGACAACCTCACCCTGGGGCAGTGGCTGGACAAGGGGCGGGACTCGGGGCGCGGGCTGAAGCTGGACATCAAGGAACCGCAGCACATGGCGGGGGTGCTGGAGGAGGTCCGCGCCGCCGGGATCCCCGACGAGCGGCTGATGTTCAACCTGGGCTTTGGCGGGATGGCGGAGTGGGGCGCGGAGATCCGCGAGCAGTTCCCCAATGCCTACCTGGCAATCAACCCGCCCACGGAGGGCACCGTGGGCGCGGCCGAGGCCGAGAAGATGGTGGAGCAGGCCCGGCAGTTCGGAGGTCCAGTCACCTTCGTGGTCCGGCACGACAAGCTGTCCGACGAGGCGATCCGGATCCTCTCCCAGGCCGGCCCGGTCTCGGTGTGGGGCAGCGGGGTCCAGGATGTCCCCGGACGCACCGCCGAGCTCAAGGAGCGCGGGGTGACCGGGATGATCGATCTCTCCGGGCCACACTCGATTGGCCCCGGCGAGGTGATCGATGGGGGGAAGAACTGGATCCGCACCGGGCTGGACAAGCTCTTCTAGTCGCCCGCCAGCGCCTGCAGCTCCTCCCAGCGGGCGTACAGCCGGTCCACCTCGCGGGTGGCGGCCTCCAGCTCCTGGGTCAGCTGCTGGAACTCCGGCTTGGCGTAGGTGGCCGGATCGGCGAGCACGGTCTCCAGCTGGGCCTTCTTGGCCTCCGCGACCCCGATCGCCGCCTCCATCCCGTCCAGCTCGCGCTGGTCCTTGAACCCCAGCTTCTTCTTGGGGGCGGACGGCTTCTCCACCGGGGCGGCGGCCTTGGCGGCGGGCGGCGGGTTCTTCCTGGCGGCAGCGGCCTCGGCGGCGCGCTGGGCCTCTCCCTTGGCCCGCAGCAGCCGGTACATGGAGTAGTTGCCCTCGTAGCGGGTGACCTTGCCGTCTCCCTCCACCGCCAGGATGGCGCCGGCCATCTTGTCCAGGAAGTAGCGGTCGTGGGTGACCAGCAGCACGGTGCCGTTGAACTTGTTGAGCAGCCCCTCGAGGACGTTGAGGGTGACGATGTCCAGGTCGTTGGTGGGCTCGTCCAGCACCAGCACGTTGGCGCCCTCCAGGAACAGCTTCGCCAGCAGCAGCCGGTTGCGCTCTCCACCGGAGAGGGCCCCGACCTTCATCTTCTGCATCGGCACCGGGAACAGCAGATCGTCCAGGTAGTCGCGCAGGGCGATCTTGTTGCCGTCCCCCACCGTCACCCAGTCGTCGTGGTAGGCGGTCTCGTAGACAGTCAGCTCCGGGTCCAGGTCGGTGCGGTGCTGGTCGTAGTAGGCGACCTTGGTGTTCTTGCCGATCACCACCTTGCCTGCCTCGGCGGGCAATTCGCCCAGCAGCACCCGTAGCAGGGTGGTCTTGCCGGCGCCGTTGGGGCCGACGATCCCCACCCGCTCCCCGGCCTTGAGGATCAGGGAGACGTCGTTGAGGATCTTCCGCTCCCCGTAGCCCTTGTGGACGTGCTCGGCCTCGATCACCGTGTTGCCCAGCCGGCGGCCGCTGACCAGCTGCAGCCCGGCGACCTTTGGACGCTGGAAGCCGCGCTCGTCCAGCAGCTTGCGGGCGCGCTGGATGCGGGCCTTGCTCTTGGTGCGGCGCGCCTCCGGACCGCGGCGCAGCCAGGCCACCTCCTGGGAGATCCAGCGCTGCCGCTTGTGCTCCTGCAGCGACTGCTCCTCCTCCTTGGCCAGCTTCTGCTCCAGGTAGGCCTCGTAGTTGCCCGGGTAGGAGGTCAGCTTGCCGCCCGGCTCGATCTCCACCATCCGGTCCACCAGATCGTCCAGGAAGTAGCGATCGTGGGTGACCAGCAAGAGCGCGCCCGGGAGGTTGTCCAGCTCCTCCTCCAGCCAGTCCACGGTGTCCGCGTCCAGATGGTTGGTGGGCTCGTCCAGCATCAGCAGATCCGGACGGGTGAGCAGCGCCTTGGCGATCGCCACCCGCTTGCGCAGGCCTCCGGACAGCTGCGCCACCGGGCGATCCCAGTCCTTGACCCCCAGGCGGTCCAGCAGCTTGCGCGCCTGGTGGCTGGTGTCCCAGCCGCCCAGCCGTTCGATCCGGTCTCCCCAGGCGGAGAGCTGCTCCAGCAGCTTGAGCTGCTGATCCTCGGCGGCGGTCTCCAGCTTCTTGACCAGCTCCTCGTGGGCGGCCACCGCCTCCCGCAACGGGGCGGAGGCCAGGGTCAGCTCGGATTCCACCGTGGCGCCCTCGGGGAAGAGCGGCTCCTGGGGCAGGTAGGTGACCTTGGCCCCGCGCTGCAACTGCAGCTCGCCGGAGTCGGACTTCTCCGCCCCGGCCAGGATCTTCATCAGGGTGGACTTGCCGGACCCGTTGACCCCCACCAGGCCGACGCGTTCTCCCTCCTCGATGACGAAGGTCAGCCCGTCGAAGAGGGTACGGCTACCAAAGGCAAGCTGGATGTCGGCGGCACGGAGCAACGTCACGCGCGCGTTGTGTCCGAGCCCAGGGCACAAGTCCACTGTGACGACGGTTTGGCCCCCCCGGGCAGGCGGCCAGGCGGCGTGGGTCCTTCCGGCCCATTTCTGCTAGAGGCTACCGACGTATGGCCAGCCTGTTCCCGCTCAAGACCCCGAAGCCCGAGTTCCCCTTCCTGCCGGTCTGCAAGGCAGACCTGGACGCGCGCGGCTGGGACCAGCTGGACATCATCATCGTCACCGGCGACGCCTACGTGGATCACCCGGCCTTCGGCCCGCCGCTGATCGCCCGCTTCCTGGAGGGGCGGGGCTTCAAGGTGGGGCTGATCCCGCAGCCGGACTGGCAGTCCGCCGAGCCGTTCAAGGTGCTGGGCAAGCCGAAGCTGTTCTTCGGGGTGGCGGCCGGGAACATGGACTCGATGCTCAACCGGCTGACCGCGCAGAAGAAGAACCGGTCGGAGGATCAGTACAGCCCCGGCGGGCGCACCAACTGCCGGCCGGACCGGGCCAGCATCGTCTACGCCCAGCGCTGCCGGGAGGCGTACCCCGAGGTGCCGATCGTCCTGGGCGGGATCGAGGCCTCACTGCGGCGGATCGCGCACTTCGACTACTGGAGCGAGAAGGTCCGCCGGTCGATCGTGATGGACTCCAAGGTGGATCTGCTGGTGTTCGGGATGGGCGAGCGCCCGATCTGGCAGATCGCCGATCGATTGCGCCGGGGAGAGAAGTTCGAGGACCTCAAGGACGTCCGCGGCACCGCCTACGCGATCAACAACGCCCAGATGAAGACGCTGGAGGCGGACCCGGCCCTGCGGGCAGCGGACAAGAAGACTGTGATCCTCCCCTCTTACGAGGAGGTGGTGGCGGACAAGCTGGCGTTCGCCAAGATGACCAAGGCCTTCCAGGTGGAGACCAACCCCGGCAACGGGCGCCCGCTGGCCCAGCGCCACGGGGACCGCGCGGTGTACTTCAACCCGCCCGCCTTCCCGCTGGATGACGGCGCCGGACCCGCGGAGGGGGTGGGGATGGACGAGCTGTACGATCTGCCCTTCAACCGGGTCCCCCACCCGATGTACAGCGAGCGGATCCCCGCCTACGAGACTGTGAAGCACTCGGTGGTGCTGATGCGCGGCTGCTTCGGCGGCTGCACCTTCTGTTCGATCACCGAGCATGAAGGCCGGGTGATCCAGAGCCGCTCCTCCGAGAGCGTGCTCAAGGAGATCCGCGCCCTGCGCCGGATGGGCGACTTCCGGGGCACGGTCACCGACCTCGGCGGCCCCACCGCCAACATGTACAACATGAAGTGCAAGTCGGCGGAGATCGAGACCCGCTGCCGCAAGCTCTCCTGCGTGCACCCTGGGATCTGCGAGAACCTCCAGACCGATCACGGCCCGCTGATTTCGCTGATGAAGCAGGTGCGGGAGGAGCCGGGGATCAACCACGTCTTCATCGCCAGCGGGGTCCGCTACGATCTGGCGGAGCGATCCCCGGAGTACGTGCAGGAGTTGGCCAAGCACCACGTGGGCGGGCACCTCTCGGTGGCTCCGGAGCACGTCTCTCCCCGGGTGCTGCAGAAGATGAAGAAGCCGGGGATCGCGTCCTTCGAGCGGTTCGTGGAGATGTTCGCCTGCGCCAGCCAGGACGCGGGCAAGGAGCAGTACGACATCCCGTACTTCATCTCCGGACACCCCGGCTCCGAGCTCTCGGACATGATCGAGCTGGCGCTGTGGCTCAAGGAGCAGGGGAAGCGCCCGCGCCAGGTGCAGGACTTCATCCCCACCCCGATGTCCATGGCCACCGCCATGTACTACTCCGGCTTCGACCCCTTCACCCTGGAGCCGGTCTACACCGCGCGCGGTCTGCGGGAGAAGCGGCTGCAGAAGGCGCTGCTGCTGTACTGGAACCCCGAGCACTGGCCGCTGGCCCGCGAGGCGCTGCGCCAGGCGGGACGCGACGAGCTGATCGGCCGCGGCCCGACCTGTCTGGTCCCCCCCGAGACCCACGCCGAGCGGGCCCGGGATGCACGCAAGCAGGCCTCGCGGGAGCAGGAGTCCCACTGAGCGCGGGGGGCGGAATGTAGCCTGTCCCCTTTATTGGCACGCTGCGGCGAAGTCGGGGGGCAGCGCGGCCTCGGCGACGATCTGACGGTCGGCCAGGTTCAGGGTCAGCGCGGCGGCGTGCAGGCCGAGGCGGCCCAGGGACAGGGCGGCGGGGTGGCCGCGGGTCTCCAGGGGGCCGTAGATCGGATCTCCCAGCACCGGGTAGCCGGCGTCGGCCAGCTGCACCCGGATCTGGTGGGTGCGGCCGGTCTCCAGATCCACCTCCAGCAGGGTCCGGTCTCCGAACCGCTGCTTGACCCGGAACGCCAGGATCGCCTTTCGCGGCGAGGGGACCCGGGAGGTGTACAGCCGCAGGTTCTGGGGGTTGCGCGCGTACGGGGTCTCCAGCCGCGCCTCGTCCGGAGGCGCCCCCAGCACCAGCGCCAGGTAGCGCTTGGCGATCCGCTTCTCCTCGAAGGCCTGCTTGAGCATCACCACCGCGGCGTCGGTGCGCGCCAGCATCAGGCAGCCACTGGTCTCGCGATCCAGCCGGTGCACCACCCCGGGCAGGGCCTCTCCCTCCACGTCCCAGCCGGAGTGCTGGCTGGCCATCAGCCGCACCAGCGACGGGGTGCCGTCCGAGGGCTCCACCACCAGCCCCGAGGGCTTGTTCACGATCATCAGCTCGGCGTCCTGGTGCAGGACCTGGATGATCGGGCCCTCCTGCTTGGGGACCGGGTTGGGGGCGGGAAGCTCCAGCTCCAGCTCTTCTCCTCCCCACAGCACCCGACCCAGCTTCAGCGGCTTGCCGCGCAGCCGGATCCGCCCTTCGGCCAACAGCCGGCGCACCCGCTGTTCGGTGATCCCGGGCACAGCCGAGACCAGGAAGGTCTCGATGCGGGGTTTGTTGCCGTCCTTGGGAACGATCAGCTTTCGAGGCGCCACGCTCCAGGCCATATATCTCTTCGGGCAGATGGGCGACCTTCGTGAACAGCTGCGGGCCAGCACCCAGGGAGAGGGACCGACCCTGTTGCTGATCCATGGGTCGGCGGTGGACCAGAACACCTGGTCGCTGCAGCGCCGGTTGCTGCACGGGGCCCGGAAGATCCTCTACGACCGCCGGGGCACCCACGGCGCGGGCGGGGTGGAGGGCCAGACCCCGGTCTCCCTCTCCCAGCACGCGGCCGACGCGGCGGAGCTGATCCGGCTGTTCTCTCCCCAGGCGCCGGTGGTGGCCTGCGGGTCCAGCTTCGGGGCGGTGGTGGTGCTGGAATTGCTGCGCACCCACCCCCAGCTGCTGCGCCACGCGGTGCTGCTGGAGCCTCCTCTCTCCTGGGCGGACGGGGTGGACGTGGCGCCCCGGGAGTTCCTGGCCCACTTCGACACCCTGGTCCAAAAGCAGGGCGGCAGCGCCGCCGGGGCCTTCTTCCTGCGCAGCGTGCTGGGGGAGGAGGCCTTCGAACAGATGCCGCTGCGCTTCCGGGAGAAGTCCTCCTCCTACTGGGAGGAGATCCGTCGGGACTGCCTGGCGCTGGGGGAGTACCGGGTGGACTACCCATCGCTCGCGGCGATCACCACCCCGGTCTCGCTGATCGG
Organism: Myxococcaceae bacterium; assembly: GCA_036675345.1. Classification (GTDB taxonomy): domain Bacteria; phylum Myxococcota; class Myxococcia; order Myxococcales; family Myxococcaceae; genus JALYOC01. The sequence continues at coordinate 114,643 of JAKFFE010000017.1, read as the reverse complement.
TGGCGAGCGCAGCGCCGCCCTCTACGGCAAGACGCTGCATGCGCTGGAGGACGCCCTGGGCAACGCCACCCTGGAGTTTCTTCCCGCCGGCCACATGATGCACGCCGAGGCGCACCGGCGGTTCAACGCCCGGCTGATGGAAGTTCTGGAACAGGGGGCAAGCTGATGTCCAAGGACAAGCGCGGCAAGCAGGCCAAGGCCAAGGCCAAGACCCGGGAGAAGATCCCCGATCCCACCCCGGAGGCCTTCGAGTTCAAGGTCCATCCACCCGGCACCCTGCGCCTGGACGAGGTGGACCTGTCCGCCGCGGCGGAGGACAAGAAGAAGGCGGATCAGGAGATCGTGGCCCTGCAGGAGCGGGTGTACGCCGCGCAGATCAAGAACCACCTCTCCAAGCGGACCACGGTGTTCGTGTTCGAAGGCTGGGACGCGGCCGGCAAGGGTGGGGCGATCAAGCGGCTGACCGCGCTGATGGATCCGCGCGGCTACAAGGTGTGGCCGATCGCCGCGCCCCGGGAGAACGAGGCCGCCCACAACTACCTGTGGCGGTTCGCGGTCCGGATGCCGGAGAAGGGGGAGATCGGGATCTTCGATCGCAGCTGGTACGGGCGGGTGCTGGTGGAGCGGGTGGAGGGCTTCGCCGACCAGGACGCCTGGACCCGGGCCTACGATGAGATCAACGCCTTCGAGCGGACGCTGACCGCGGAGGGGGTGCGGATGGCCAAGTTCTGGATCCACCTGGACAAGAAGGAGCAGCTCCAGCGGTTCCGGGCCCGGGAGGATGATCCGATCAAGAAGTGGAAGATCGGCCCCGACGATTGGCGCAACCGCGACAAGTGGGACCGTTACGCCACCGCGGTGGAGGACATGTTCGACCGGACCCACCGCCCGGATGCGCCGTGGATCATCATCCCCGGCAACGACAAGCGCTTTGCCCGCCGCGCGATCCTGGAGGCCTGCGCCCGGGTGCTGGAACGCTGAAGGCCGTGGGTCCGCTGGCTAGCGCAGCGCCGCTGCCAGCAGGTCCGGGTTGGCCGGCTTGACCATCACCTGATCGAAGCCGGCCTGCAGCGCGGCCTCCCGCTCCTCGGTGCCCGCCATCCCGGTCAGCGCCACCAACCGCAGCTTGGCGCCGTGGGGGGTGGCGCGGATCCGGCGGGCCAGCTCCATCCCATCCAGCTCCGGCATCCGCAGGTCCACCACCGCCGCGTCGAAGTCTCCGCCCTGCAGCCGCTCCAGTCCGGCGCGTCCGTCCCCCGCCTCCTGCACCCGGTAGCCGCTGTGCTCCAGCAGCAGCCGCATCGACAGCCGCAGGTTGGCGTTGTCGTCGATCAGCAAGACCCGCCGGGCGATCTCCGAAGGGGCGGGGGGCGGAGCCGGCGGCGCCTCTGGCGAGGCGGGCAGGGGGGCCCGCTGCAGTTGCAGGGTGAAGGTGCTGCCCTGCTCCAGGCCCGGGCTGTGCGCGGCGACGCTGCCTCCCTGCATCCTCGCCAGCTTGCGCACCACCGCCAGGCCCACCCCCATCCCCTCCGAGTGCGCGGGGGGCGGGGTGGGGGCGCCGGCGGAGTCCTTGAACAGCAGCGCCAGCGCCTCGCGGCTCAACCCCCGGCCGCTGTCCTGCACGCTGATCCACACCCGGGTCTCGCCGGCCTGGGTGCGGACCGCCACCTTGCCGCCGGCCGCGGTGTGCTGGATTGCGTTGCGGACCAGGTTGGTGATCATCTGCTCCAGCCGGATCGGATCCGCCTCCACCGCCAGCGGTTCAGGGGGCAGTTGCAGGGTCAGCTCCAGCCGCTTGGCGGTGGCCGCGTGGCGCATCCCCTCCACCGCCGACTCCAGCGAGGAGGCCAGCAACAGGGGCCGCGGTTCCACCTTCAGGCGCCCGGCCCGGATCCTTCCCAGATCCAGCAGGTCGTCCATCAGCCGGGCCAGCAGCGTCGCCTGGCGGCGCAGCATCTCCAGGTGGCGAGCGGTCTCCGGGATCGCGTGCTGGCGGGTCAGCACGTCCACCCCGGCGCTGATCGCCGCCAGCGGATTGCGCAGCTCGTGGGAGACCACTCCCAGGAACTCGTCCCGGGCCCGGACCTCCTCCTGCAGCGCGTCGAACACCGCGGTGAACCGGCGCAGGATGAGGTTTCCCATCACCAGCAGCAGCGCCAGATAGGAGAAGCCGCTGAGGTTGGCGGTCAGCCAGGCCGGCCCCAGGTGCAGCGCGTCCAGCAGGGTGGAGCACATCAGCAGCAGCACCGCCGCCACCGAGGGCCAGAACTCCCGGGGGCGGGACCGCACCGCGCGGACCAGCACCACGCCCACCGCCAGCATTGCCAGCAGGAAGACTGCGTTGGCCCACAGCCACAGCAGCGCGTGGGCCCTGCCGCCCAGGAGCTGATCCAGCAGGATCAGCGCTGCCCCCACCGCGGCCGCCACCCCCACCCCCCGGTAGTAGGCGCGCGGGGCCGGCGGCCCGGCCTGGAGGAAGAAGGTCACCAGCGCCAGGGGAGAGAAGGTCCGGGCCGCCAGCCGGAGGTGGTCCCACAGCGCCGGCTGATCCCAGAGCAGGGAGGCGAAGCTGCCGCCGGCGAACAGGTTCAGGCCATGGGCGAAGGCGAAGGCGGAGAAGGAGAGGTAGATCCGCTGATCCCGCCGGCGGGCGAAGATCATCAAGGTCACCAGCCCCAGCACCCCGGAGGCCAGCCCGTAGCCGGCGCGCGGGAAGTGTTGTCGCACCGTGGCCGTCCACAGCCCCTGGCGATCACCGATCAGGGTGCGGCCCGACTCCACGAAGCTGGGCAGCAGATCGTCCCGGAAGCGGAGGGTGAGCACGTACTGGGTCCCCGGCTCCAAGGAGAGCTGGTCCCGCTTCCAGCCCCCGTGGGAGCCCACGTTCGGCCCCAGGGGGCGGACCACCGCGCCATTGAGGGTCAGCTCGTAGGGATCCACCAGGCCGGAGAGCGACAGCGCCGGGTCCCCGGCGGGCGCGGTGAACTGGACCGTCTGGGCCTTCCATCCATCCGGGGCGGGCGCCTCGCGCCAGCCGCTGACAATCACCGGCTCCTGCCCCCCGGCCAGGGCGGGGGCCAGACACAGCAGCAGCAGGGCACCGGAGATCCTCATGGCCGGGCCAGCAGCTCCAGCAGGGCGTTGAAGTCGACCGGCTTGACCAGATGGGCCTCGAACCCGGCGGCGGCGCTGCGGGCGCGGTCCTTGTCGGTGCCATAGCCGGAGACCGCGATCAGCCGCAGGGGCCGACCGGCGGCGGAGTCCCGCAGCCGCCGGGCCAGCTCGTAGCCGTCCATCACCGGCAGGCCGATGTCCACCAGCGCGATGTCCGGAAGCTCGCTGCCCGCCCGGCTCAGCGCCTGGGCGGCGTCGTTGACCACAGTCACCTGGTAGCCGGAGAAGCCCAGCGCCTCGCCCAGGGTGGCGGCCAGATCCTCGTTGTCGTCCACCACCAACAGCCGCGCGGCCTGGCGGGCCGGGACCAGGCAGCGCGCCGGCTGAACGAGGGACGGGCCCGGGGTCCCCAGCGGAAGCTGGACCGTGAAGACGCTGCCCCGGCCGCGGCCCTCGCTGCGGACCTCGACCCGGCCGCCGTGCAGCTCGGTGAGGCTCTTGACCAGGGCCAGGCCCAGCCCCAATCCACCCTGGGAGCGATCCATGGAGGACTCGGCCTGGAAGAACTCCTCGAACAGCCGGCCCTGGTGCTCGGGGGCGATCCCCACCCCGCTGTCGGTGATCGCCACCGCGACCTGGCCGTCCTGGACCGAACAGGAGACCGCGATCCTCCCCTCCGGCTCGGTGTACTTGGCGGCGTTGGTCAGGAGGTTGGCGAAGATCTGCGCCAGCCGTCCCCGGTCGCCGTCCAGGGTCAGGCCGTCCGGAAGCTCCACCGACAGATGGTGCCGACGCTCCTCGATCAAGGGCGCGGTGATCTCCACCGCCCGGGCCAGGATGGTGCGCAGCTCCACCTGTTCGCGGCGCAGCTGGATCTTGCCGCGGACGATGCGGGAGACGTCCAGCAGATCGTCCACCAGCCGGGTGAGGTGCTCGGCCTGGCGGGAGATCACCTCCCGCTCGCGGGTCACCGACCCGTCCCCCTTGAGCTCGATCAGCCGGGCGGCGGTGAGGATCGGGGCCAGCGGGTTGCGCAGCTCGTGGCCCAGCATCGCCAGGAACTCGTCCTTGCGCCGGTCGGCGTCGTCCCGGCGGCGGACCGCCTCCTGGAGATCCTGGTACAGCCGGGCGTTCTCCACCGCCGCCGCCGCCCGCCGGGCGACCTCCTCGCAGAAGGCCAGGTCCCCGCGGGTGTGGTGGCGGCGGGACACCGAGTGGAAGAGGGTCAGCGCGCCCAGGATCCGTCCGCGCGAGAGCAGCGGCACGGTGATCATCGAACAGAAGCCCAGCTGGCGCATCACCTCCAGGTGTTCGGGGCTGGCGGCGGCGCGCCGGAGCCAGTCCTCGTCGACGTGGGAGTGGAACCCCGACGCGCCGGTGGACAGCCCGCACAGGTTCAGGTCGGTGCGATCGTTCCGGACCCAGCGGGTCTGGGAGAGGATCCCCTCCAGCGCCGGATCCTTGTGGGCGCGGGCCAGCCGGCGGACCTCGCCGTTGCGCTCCACCACGTCGAAGAAGCCAAAGTCGCCCAGCACCGGGAGGACCAGCCCCACCGTGTTCTGCAAGGTGGCTTCGTAGTCCAAGGTGGCGGAGAGCACCTCCGAGGCGCGCGCCAGCAGCCGCAGCCGCTGCTCCACCATCCCGGAGCGCGGATCCCACAGCAGCTCCGAGTGCAGCGCCCGGAGGCGATCATGCCCCTCCACGTCCGGGGCCAGCCCGTAGCCACAGAAGAGGACCACCGGGTGGGAGAAGGCAAAGGCGTTGAACTTCCGCTCCAGGGCCTCGGCCGCCTGCGGGCCCTGAGCGGACCAGAGCAGGTTGCACAGCTCGCTGTAGATCCGGACCCGGCTGGAGTGGGCAGCGGAAATCGCCTCCCGCGCCGGCCCGAAGACGTTGGCCTCCAGGTACTTGTCGCCGCGCTCCGGGTGGACCAGCGCCGCCACCAGGGCCTCGGCGGCGATGATCTGCAGCGAGCCCTGCTCCAGCAGGGCGTGGACCGCGAACCCGCGCTGGGAGAGCGCGGCCAGCAGCGCCGGGCGACGGGCGTTGGCCACGAAGGCCAGCACGTGATCGCGCCGGGCCAGGCCCTCCCCCAGGAAGGTGGCGGCGCCCTCCAGCAGCGAGTCATCGGGAGTGAAGACCACCAGGTGGGCGGCCTGCCCTTGCGCGACTGTGGTCTCAGGCATCGAGCCTGGGATTATGCCCTAGCGGCCGGCGGTGTGGGTGCGCAGGAAGATCCCGGCGCGCTCCAGGCCGGCCCGGGCGGAGGGGTGCTCCTGGGGAAAGAGCACCCCGTTGTGGGGCAGGTCCGGAAGCAGATCCAGGGTCAAAGGCTGGGCGGCGGCCACCGCCCGGGTGGCGTACTCGCGGCACTCGTCCAGCAGCACCTCCGCGCTGCCCACCACCAGTAGGGTGGGGGGAAGCTTGGGGATGGGTGCGGCCAGCGGAGAGACGCGGGGATCCTCCAGGGGGAGCTCCCCGGCGAAGGTGCGGGCCTGGGCCAAAAGCATCTCCCGGGTCCCGTAGTCGTAGCGGGCGTTGGTGGTGAAGGAGGGGCGGGAGGAGGAGAGATCCAGCCAGGGGGAGAAGAGCACGCAGGCGCCGGGCAGGGGCAGCTGGTGGGCGGGGAGCGCGGCACACAGCGCCAGGGCCAGGTGTCCGCCGGCCGAGTCTCCGGCCACCGCGATCTGCTCCGGCCGGGTGCCCTGGGCCAGCAGCCAGCGGTAGGCGGTCAGCGCGTCCTCCAGCTGTGCCGGACGGGGGTGCTCCGGCGCCAGCCGGTAGTCCAACCCCAGCGCCCGAAGCGAGCCGGACCTGGCCAGCCGGGCGATCAGCGGGCCGTGGGTCCGGGAGGAACCGAACTGGTAGGAGCCACCGTGCAGATAGAGCAGCACCGGTCCGGGGACCGCGGTGGGAGGGTCAAACCAGGTGGCTGGGATCCCGCCCACGTCCGCGGGGCTGCGGCGCACGTCCTTCACGTCCCCCGGCCACAGCGCCAGCCGCTCGTTGTACCGGCGGATGAACTCCGGGGGCTTCTTCCACAGGGTGGTCCAGTCCAACCGCATGAAGGCGATGATCCACTCGAAGCGGAAGGGCCAGCTGGGCCGCAGCGGTCCTTGACGTCTCCGGGCCAGCCACGTGCCGAGGAGGGCACGGAGCAGCAGCCATGGGGTGCGAAGCATGAGGATTGATTAGCCGATTCGAGGCGGCCGGGCGATGTGACGGAGGTGTGAGAGCCCCTGGCAGGTGGTCCGCGGTGCAGGCGTCAGAGTCCGCCGCGGAACTCTCGCTGGAGGCGCAAGGTCTGCTCCTGGATCTGGAGCAGGCCGAACAGGCGGCCCTGGTGAATTGCGCCCACCACTTCCGGGAGCGGGGGATAGCCCTTTGGGGCACTCCACACCGGGGGGCGGGTGCCGGCCAGCGGGATCGCCTGGCCCTGACGGAGCGCCCCCACCTCCGCGTCGGTGAGTGGCCGGGCGGGCGCCCAGGAGAGGAGCTGCGGTCCTTGCAGCTCAAGCGGCGGTCGCTCGGTTCCCGGATCGCGCCAAGGACCGATCTGCGTCCGGCGCAGGGCGGAGACATGCGCGTGGGTGCCCAGCGAATGGGCCAGCTCGCGGACGAAGCTGCGCACGTAGAACCCGCCGCGGCAGGTGAGGCGGACCCGGCTGGTGTCCGGCAGCGTGTGGGCCATCCACTCGACCTGGTGGAGGTAGACCCGGGAGGAGGGGAGGACCACCTCTTCCCCGCGATGCGCCTTGCGGTAGGCGGGCTCGCCGCCCAGCTTCTTGGCGCTGGTGGCCGGCGGGACCTGATCGTGCCAGCCGACGAACGCCTCGCAGGCAGCGGCGATCCGCTCCGGGGTCAGCAGGGAAGGGCTGCTCTCGGCCACCACCTTGCCGGTGGGATCCCCGTTGTCCGTCTCCCGGCCCCAGGCGATCTCCACCTCGTAGAGCTTGGGCAGCGCGTGCAGGGTCTCGAACAGGTGGGTGGCCGGACCGACCAGCACCAGCAACAGCCCGTCGGCGAAGGGATCCAGGGTGCCGCCGTGACACGCCTTGGGAGGCTTGCTGGCCGAGGGCGGTCCCCCGGCCAGGTAGGTGTTCAGCGTGGAGAAGCTGGTCGCCCCCAGGGGCTTGTGGACCAGATGGATGCCGGGGGCGCGGGCCATGGGCGCACACTTCGCCCGTCGGCTGGGTTGGGGCAAGTCTGACGCACACCCAGACCTGGGTGGCACGAACGGGGCAGGCGGCTGGAGTCAAGAACGGCCACGCGCTACAAAAGACCCCTTCCGTGCCTTGCAGGTGGCCGCGCGCACCGGACGAGTCCGCGCCAGAAGGAGCCCATTTCGATGCGTGCAGACGACAGGTTCGAACGCGGAGCAAGGCAACGAAGGGTGACGAGGCGCTCGCGGGCGTGGCTCTGGTCGGGCGGCCTCGCGACCCTGGTGGCGTGCACCCCTGCCGGCCAGCCGACGGGAGACGGAGGGACCCCGGAGTGTCCGGAGGAGAAGCGGATCATCACCGAACAGGACGTGGCCGAGCTGAAGAACAGCGGCTATCCGGTGGGCACGGCAGTCTTCGTTCCCGACGGGCCCGACCCGTGGGGCACTTGCTTTCCCGGCCCGAAGACGACCGGCATTCCCAGCGGGGTCACCTTGTCGCCGTACACCGGAACTTGCGACATCCGGACCGCCAACACGACCATTGACGGCCAGTTGATTGACACCTGTTACACGCTGAAAATCAACGCCGACAACGTCACCATCAAGAACTCCAAGTTCGTCGGCTCGAACCTGGAGGTCGCCAGCGGCAGCCTGACCATTTCGGATTCAGAGGCGGACTTCGGCTCGGACCGCGACGGTCAAGGCTTCACCGGGGGCAACATCACCGCCAGCCGGTTGAACTTCTACGGCGGACATCGACAGGTGTGGTGTGGCGACTGCCTGGTCGAAGATTCCTACTTCCACGATCAGGACATCAGCCAGGATCCCCAGGCGCACGCCTCCGCCATGCGCACCGAGAGCGGCACGACCTACCGTCACAACACGGTGCTCTGCAATGCGGCGGCGACGGACGAGGGCGGCGGGTGCTCGGCCAACCAGACCGGCTATCCGGATTTCGGCCCCATTCATCACAACACGGTCGACAAGAACTTCTTCCTGGCCCCGACCGCCTCCGGCTACTGCGCGTACGGCGGCTGGAATCCAGGCAAGCCGTTCAACGACGACCCGCGGAACGCGACGTACATCCAGTTCACCAACAACGTCGTGCAGCGCGGCACCAACGCCAACGACATCCAGGACTTTCAGTTTCCGAAGACCAGCCGCCATCGCTACACCTGCGGCTTCTGGGGCCCGACCACGTCCTACCGGCCCGACCGCACCGGGTCGGTGTTTGCAGGCAACATGTGGGACGACGGGCTGCTCTGGGAGAACGACACCGAGTCGCTCTATTGGCCGTTCCACGAGTAGCGCGGCCCGGGGCTCCCCTCAGCGCGTGGTCCGGGTCTCGTGGCTCACGAAGAGAAGGATGTCGTCGAGGCGGGAGAGGTCCAGCCCACGGTTCGCGGGGACATTCCGATCGATGGTCAGTTCGTAGGTGCCCGCCAGTGGGCGTCCGAAGAGTTCGAGATTGATCGGAGGGGCATTGGGATCTTCGGCACCTACGTCTATGGCGAGGGGAACCGGGTCACTCAGGCCGGGGATCGGGGATACAGGTACGACGCGGCAGGGCAGCTGACTGCGAGCCCGGACGCGGACTACAGGTACGACGCCAAGGGAAGAATCGTGGAGGGCGTGCGGAAGGACGGAACCCGCCTCCGCTACCGCTATGACTACACCGGAAGAAGGGTGGTCAAGGAGAGCGAGGGCTCAGGCGGGAGGCTCCGAGCGATTTACGTCGACCGGCTGTCTGAGGAACGGGACGGGCAGCTCATTGACTACGTGTACGTCGGCGACCAGCGCATTGCCCGATTGGGAGGCAAGAAGCCCGGTGCTGCCGTTCAACGCGCCATCGCGGCGCTGCCGCCCGTCCTTCAGGGATTCGGACTGCTGCTGATGCTGGCAGCGGCTGTCTTCGCTGGGCCGCGCGTCTTGCGCAGCAACGCGAGGCGGGCGATGGCGATGGGGCTGGCTTGCGCCGTCGCCGGCTTGGCCTGTGGCGGATGTCCCGCGCCGCCAGTGGACGGAACCGCAGTCTTCTACCACTCGGATGTGCTCGGTGGAGTGGCGTTGCAGACCGACAGCGAAGGGAAGCCGGTCGGCGAGCGCGCCTACAGCCCCTATGGCACCGAACTCGTCGGTTCGGATGAGCCCTACGGGTTTACCGGAAAGGAGTTGGATGCAGAGCTGGGGCTGCATCACTTCGGAGCCAGGGCCTACGACGCATACTCCGGCCGCTTCGTGTCTCCCGACCCAGCGGTGTTGGCGAACCCCGAACTGGCGCTCGGTGATTCACAACTTCTCAGCCCGTACGCCTACGCGCGCAATTCTCCGCACTCCTACACGGACCCGGACGGGCAAGTGGCGCAGGTGGTGGCCGGGGCAGGGTTGGGAGCGCTGGTGGGAGGTGGCGTCTACCTTGCCAAGGCGGCCTTCACCGGTGGTTTCACCTGGAAGGGGCTGGGGGGGGCGATCCTCGGCGGCGCGGTCAGCGGCGGAATCGCCGGGCTGACCATGGGCGCCAGCCTGGTGGTTCAGGTGGGGGTCGGGGCAGGAGCGGGAGTGGCGGGGGGGCTGGCGAGTCGGGGTGTGGAGACCGGCAGCCTGACCCAGATGCTGGATCCCAAGGCAATCGCGGTCGACGCAGCCCTGGGAGGCGTCGCAGGGCCAATTGCCAGCAAGGTCGTGGGGGCGATTGCCAGCAAGGCGGCGCCGGTGGTCAAGGACCTCTTTGCCAAGGCGAAGGCAGTGGTGGGCAAGGGGGCCGCAAAGGGCGGACAGAAGTTGCTGCCTGCGAACGCCGGCCCTACAGCCCACATCAGCCCGAGTGAAGTGGTTGGAAAGACTACGGCGCAGATAGATGCTCGGGCACGCGAGTTGGGCTTGCAGCCTCGAGGTCAAGATCCCGCGAGTGGCCGTGGTGCTTACGTTGATCCTCAGACCGGCCAACAACGGATCCTCTCCATCCGAACGCGAGTCCTCCGCACGGCCACGTGAACAACCCCGCTGGTCAACGCATCGGCTCCAACGGAGACGTCGTGCCGCCGGAGTCGCCGGCAGCGCATCTCCCAATCAAGGTTCCCTAGGTGATCATGATGCCGAACACAGACATTGGATGGGACCTTCTTCACGACGCAACACTGGTTGCCGTGGCCACTGAGTGGGCGTCGGGAGAAACTCGCGTTCGGGTGCGGCTTAGCGAGGCGTCCACACGCGACGCCGAAGTCCGCATCAAGGGAACGACACTGCTTCGCTGCCCCCGCGACCAACCCTGGGGGCCCAGCGTGTCGATCAACAAAGCAAGCCTCCGGTCAATTGACGGTGGGCGGAAGCGCCTTGAGATCGAGGTGCAAAGCGGCGACGTGATTGAGATCGAGGGCAGTGCTCTTGAACTCACCATCGATGGCGAACCCGGGGCTGATGGAGTACCTTGAAGGGCTCAGCCTGACCTCTCGCGCCACCCACCGGCGACGGCGGTTGGTGCGTATTCACCCTCAACCGGTCAAGTCACCGCTGGCGCGAGTCGTGGCGGTGGGCGCGGCTGTGCGGAAGGTGTCTGCGCTGAGGCGCTCGGGAGTTCTCAGGACATCCAGTTCACGACGGCCGTGCGTCCGCGCACCGGGCATTCGGTGCCCGTCTGCACAAATTGTGAGGCGACATACGGGCGCGGGGCGTTCCCCGATCCCACGACACGCTTTCAGTCAGACCTCGGAGGCAAGTGACTGCATGGGTGCCAAATCAGCGGAGGAGATCCATGGGCTTGAGTTCGATTGGCTGGCAACCGATGGGGACGGCAACGTTGCGCTCTTCAGCACAGCCGGCGGAGGCTTCGCACCGGAAGCGTTCCTGCGCGACACGGACGCCCACGATGCGGCAATCGACACGGTCCTGGCTTGGGACGCTCGCACGCAGGCTCGCTTCGCGCCGCAAGTGTCTCCCGGACTCAGGAACACATGGTTGCTGATCGCTGAGCGCGGGCATTTACGCCTTCGATTCGGATCTGAATGGGGGACCGTACAAGCTGGTCGCGGCTCCGCAACACGCGATTCAGATCTCCGAACTTCCTGAATCCGTTGCAGCGGTCGCGCGAAGGGTCTTCCTATCGGACCTGAGGTTTTCGGCTACCCGGGAAATCCTAAAGGAGATGTTGGAGCGTCCCCAGTGACGAGGTGGCGGTTCGCGGAGCGAAGTTGATGCGGAGGATTTGGGGCAACGGGGCCGGGAGGTTGCCTGGGGTGGCCATCTCTCTCCGGCCCGAGAGGGTTCGGACTGGCCTCTACGCCGACGGAACCTTCTTGCTCAGCAGGTTCAGCTTGTTCCGGGCCGACAGCAGCTGCTGCCGCAGGCTGTCCGCCTGGCGGGAGATGTCGGAGAAGCCGGCCTCGTCCGCGGCGTTGACGACCTTCTCTGCCTCTTCGGCCAGCCTTCCGGTGCCCTCGTTGATCTCGCTCAGCTGCACGGTGGCGGTGGCCTCGCCCTCGGCGGTTCCTTCTTGCCGGGACTGGTAGGCCTGCTGCACCGCCTGGTTCAGCTCCGCGGCCTTGGTGCCCAGCACCGCGTACTGTTCGATCAGCCCCTGGAACACCTGGGTGCGGGCCTGCAGCTCCTTGGCGCGGTTGGAGATCATCTCCGCCTGCTTCTGCTGGCGCTCTCTCGCGGTGGCGATGGCGGTGACCAGCACCCGGACCTTCTGGCCCAGGCTCTCGTCGGCGTCCGCCACGTCGCGCAGCGAACCGGCGAAGCGCTCCAGGCTCTTCTGGCTGTCCATCTCCGCGGTGCGGATCCGCTCGGACAGCTCCTCGAACTTCAGCAGCTCTGCATCGACCGCGGCGGCAGCGCTGGTCAGCTCGGACTCTTTTTCGGACTTGCTCATTGGCGGGTTCACCTTCTCACGGAGATTTGAAATTCGGTGTCGACTTTGTGCCCCTGTGTTAAGCGCGCGGACCGTGAACGCCACCTCCTCAATGACCTCTGGGTGCAGTGCAGTGTCCACTCGCCGAACTGTCGGGCTGTTGGCAGCCCTGGCGCTGGTCGCCTTCTCGGGCTGTGACGAGAAGAAGGCCACGCCGGATGCGGCCAAGACCGCCGCCGACTCCCAGGCCAAGCAGCAGGCCGCGCCCAAGCCGGAGGTGACCGTGTTGGTCACCGGCGACGAGAATGGCTGGCTGTTGCCGGAGCAGACCCCGGAAGGGGCACAGGCTGGCGGCGCCGCCAAGCTGATGGGGAAGTGGGCGAAGGACGAGGGCGCCTGCGCCCCCACCGCCCCCTGCGAGAATCCCGCTACCCTGGTGCTGTCCACCGGGGATCACTTCAACGGGCAGGCGATCTCCTCCTTCTTCTTCGGAGAGCCCACCGCGGAGGCGATGAACCGGATGGGCTACGCGGCCTCCGCGTTCGGCAACCACGAGCTGGACTTCGGGATCGAGCAGTTCACCAAGAACCAGCAGAAGGGTGGCTTCCCCTACCTGGCGGCCAACGTGAAGGTCGGTCAGGACGGGGCCAGCAGCCTGGCCCTCAAGCCGTTCCAGGTGTTCGAGCGTCGCGGGCTGAAGATCGGCGTGATCGGTCTGACCAACGTCAACGCCCCCAAGACCGTGATGGCCGGGCGCTTCAACGGCATCGAGGTCGCCCCCTACGAGCAGGCCCTGGCCACCGCCATCCCCGAGGTCTGGAAGGCCGGCGCGGACGCGGTGGTGGTGCTGATCGACGAGTGCCCCTCGGAGCTGGAGGAGACCTTCAAGGCCCACGCCGATTGGAAGGTGGACCTGGTGGTGGGCGGTCACTGCCGCGAGGCCTACGACACCAAGGTGGGCACGGTCCGGATGTTCTCCCCCGGCCGGCGCTTCGAGAAGTACGTGCGCGCCAAGCTCACCGGTGATGCGTCCAAGCCGGCCGGCCAGCGGGTGACCGCGGTGGAGGCCTCGGTGGTGGAGGTGGGCAACGCCACCCCGGACGCCCGCATCGAGGCGGGCGCCGCGCAGTGGAAGCAGAAGCTGGATGAGGCGCTGGGCGAGGAGATCGGCTTTACCAAGGCCGGGCTGAAGCAGGACTCGGAGCAGATGGCCCGGTGGATCACCCGCTCCTGGCTGGAGACCCTGGAGACCGACGTGGCGCTGATCAACCAGGGCGGGATCCGGCAGGACCTGCCTCCGGGGAAGATCACCCGCGCTTCGGTGTACTCGGTGCTCCCGTTCGAGAACTCGCTGATGATCGTCAACCTCCCCGGTGAGGCGCTGATCAAGGCGCTGTCCAAGGACGATGCCCGCTTCGCCGGGGCGACCAAGGCCGGCAAGGGCTTCAGGGACGCCAAGGGCAAGGCGATCGATCCGGCCAAGACCTACAAGGTGGCCACGGTGGAGTTCCTGTACTTCGGCGGTGACGGGTACGAGATGGAGTCGCACGATCCGTTCCCCACCGAGTCCGGCCAGGTGTGGCAGACCCCGGTGATCAGCTGGACCCGGAAGCAGCAGACCACCGAGAAGAAGCCGCTGGAGTCGCTGCTCAAGAAGTAGCTTCCAGGCGGTTCAGGCAGGAACCAACGGGCGCTGGCGGGACTCTCCGCGGCGCCCGTTGTCGTTGCGGGGCGGGAGCGCCGGGTCGCCGACGGAGTTGCCCGTTCCACTGTCGCCAGGCGGCTCGTTGCGTGACCGCCCGGCTGACGGAGCCTCCCGCACCACCCTCGCCAGGCGGCGCGTTGCGGGATCGCCCGGTCCCTGACGAACCCGCCCGCTCCACTGTCACCGGGCGGGCAACCCGGGTATCAGAAACCTGCGCTCCGGCCGCCAGTGCCTAGACTGGCGGCCATGTCGACCGTCCGCATCCAGAAGGTGATGTGCGCCAACCGCGGGGAGATCGCGATTCGCGTCTTCCGCGCCTGCACCGAACTCGGCATCCGCACCGTCGCGATCTACAGCGAAGAGGATCGGGTCAACGAGCATCGCCACAAGGCGGACGAGGCCTACCTGGTGGGGCGGGGCAAGCGCCCGGTGGAGGCCTACCTGGGGATCGACGAGATCCTGGCGATTGCCAAGCAGGCGGGGGTGGACGCGATCCACCCCGGCTACGGCTTCCTCTCCGAGAACGCCCAGTTCGCCGCCGCCTGCGAGGAGGCGGGGATCCGCTTCATCGGTCCGCGCTCGGAGGTGGTGCGGCTGATGGGGGACAAGGTGGCGGCCAAGAAGCTGGCGATCGACGCCGGGATCCCGGTGGTGCCGGGGATCGCGCTGGCCGGCGGTGATCTGGAGGCGGCCCGGGCCTTCTTCCAGCAGCAGCGGTCGATCCTGGTCAAGGCCGCCCACGGCGGCGGGGGCCGGGGGATGCGGGTGGTCCGCCAGGAGGCGGAGCTGGAGGAGGCGCTGGCCTCGGCCCGCAGCGAGTCCAAGGCGGCCTTCGGCAGCGACGAGGTGTTCCTGGAGAAGTACCTGGACCGGGTGCGCCACATCGAGGTCCAGATCCTGGGTGACGGCCACGGGAACCTGGTCCACCTCCACGAGCGCGATTGCTCGGTGCAGCGGCGCTACCAGAAGGTGATCGAGATCGCGCCGGCGCCGAAGTTGAACCCGGCGCTCAAGCAGCGGATCTGCGACGACGCGCTCAAGCTGGCCCAGGCCTCCGGCTACACCAGCGCCGGGACGGTGGAGTTCCTGGTGGAGGGGGACACCCACTACTTTATCGAGTGCAACGCCCGGCTGCAGGTGGAGCACACGGTCACCGAGCAGATCACCGGGGTGGATCTGGTCCAGGCCCAGCTGCGGATCGCCGAGGGCTTTCCGCTCTCCTCTCCCGAGGTCGGGCTGCAGGGCGGTCAGCAGGGAATCGTCCCCCGCGGCTTCGCGGTGCAGTGCCGGGTGACCACCGAGGATCCGGCCAACAACTTCCTCCCCGACAGCGGCACCATCCACACCTGGCGGATCGGCACCGGGTTCGGGATCCGGCTGGACGCGGGCAACGGCTACACCGGGGCGTACATCTCGCCCTCCTACGACTCGATGCTGGTGAAGGTGATCTCCTATGCGGGGACCTTCGAGAACGCGGTCAAGAAGGCCCAGCGCGCGCTGCAGGAGTTCCGGATCCGCGGGGTGAAGACCAACCTGGCGTTCCTGGAGAACGTGCTCCAGCACCCCACCTTCCTGGCGGGGGAGACGTACACCCGGTTCATCGACGACACCCCGGCCTTGTTTCAGCTGCCCAGGCGGCGGGACCGGGCCACCAAGCTCTTGCACTACCTGGCGGAGGTGATCGTCAACGGTCACCCCACGATCAAGAAGGAGCAGCGGCAGTCTCCCGCGCGCTTCGTCTTGCCCCGGGTGCCCACCGTCCCGCTGGGGCCGCCGCCTCCGGGCACGGTCCAGATCCTCAAGGAGCGCGGCCCCGAGGGCCTGGCCCGCTGGGTGCTGGAACAGAAGCGCCCGCTGTTGACCGACACCACCTGGCGCGACGCCCACCAGAGCCTGCTGGCCACCCGGATGCGCACCTACGACATCCTGGAGGTGGCGCACGCCACCGCGCATCTGGCCCCGGAGCTGTTCAGCCTGGAGTCCTGGGGCGGGGCCACCTTCGACACCGCCTATCGCTTCCTCAATGAGGACCCCTGGCAGCGGCTGCGGCTGCTCAAGGCCGCGGTCCCCAACGTGCTGCAGCAGATGCTGATCCGGGGCGCCAACGCGGTCGGCTACACCAGCTACCCGGACAACGTGGTGGAGGCGTTCATCGACGAGGCGGCGGAGCAGGGGGTGGACGTGTTCCGCGTCTTCGACTCCCTCAACGACCTGGAATCGATGAAGGTCTCGATCCAGCGGATCCGCCGCACCGGCAAGGTGTGTGAGGTGGCCATCTGCTACACCGGGGACGTCTCCAACCCCAAGCGGCCCAAGTACACCCTGGACTACTACTCGGAGCTGGCGAAGCGGATCGAGGACCAGGGCGCGCACTTCCTGTGCATCAAGGACATGGCCGGCCTGCTGCGTCCGCAGGCGGCGGGGATCCTGATCGACCGGCTGCGGGAGACGGTGAAGCTGCCGATCCACCTGCACACCCACGACACCTCCGGGAACGGGATCGCCACCTACCTGGAGGCGATCGATCACGGGGTGCACATCGTGGACGTGGCGCTGGGATCGTTGGCCGGGCTGACCAGCCAGCCGTCGCTCAACGCGCTGGTCTCGGCGGTGCGGGGCACCCCGCGCGAGACCACCATCACCAACAAGAAGCTGCAGCCGCTCTCCAACTACTGGGAGGACGTGCGGGAGTTCTACGCGCCGTTCGAGAGCGGGCTGAAGAACAACACCTCCGAGGTCTACTACCACGAGATTCCCGGCGGTCAGTACTCCAACCTCCGGCCCCAGGTGGCGGAGATGGGGCTGATCTCCCGCTGGCAGGACGTGAAGGACGCGTTCGCGGTGGTGAACGTGCTGTGCGGAGACATCCCCAAGGTCACCCCCTCCTCGAAGATGGTGGGGGACTTCGCGATCTTCCTGGTCAAGAACGACCTGATGGTCCGCCGGGGCGGAGACTTCGACGCCGCGGTGCGAGCCACCCACGACCGGGTGCTGCAGATGGCCCCCACCCTGGATTTCCCCTCCAGCGTGGTGGAGTACTTCCAGGGACGGCTGGGCCAGCCGCCGGGCGGGTTCCCCGAGGATCTGCGGGTGGCGATCCTCAAGGGCCAGCCGCGGGTGGAAGGCCTGCCCTCCGCCGGCCTGGCGCCGCTGGACCTGGAGGCGCTGGGCAAACAGCTCTCCGAGAAGCACGGGGGCCAGAAGTTCGCCCGCCACGAAATTGTCAGCGCCGCCCTCTACCCGCGGGTGCTGGATGACTTCTGGCGCTCCCGGTCCCAGTACGAGGACGTCTCCATCCTCGACACCCCCACCTACTTCTATGGGCTGGAGCCGGGCCAGGAGGTGTGGGTGAACCTGGAGCCGGGCAAGACCCTGGTGGTGAAGCTGACCAACGTGGGCGACGCCAACGAGGAGGGCCGGCGCACGGTGTCCTTCGAGCTCAACGGTCATCCCCGCTCGGCCACGGTGCGGGATCGCTCGCTGGCCTCGGCGGTGGTGGAGACCCGCAAGGCGGACAAGGGGAACAGCGCCCACGTGGGAGCCTCGATGCCCGGGACGGTGATCGCCCTGGGGGTGAAGGTCGGCGACCAGGTCCCGGCCGGGGCGCCGCTGTTGACCCTGGAGGCGATGAAGATGGAGACGGTGGTCCGCGCGCCCCGGGCGGGGAAGGTGCTGGAGGTGGTGCCGGCGCTGAAGGGGACGGTGCAGGCCGGCGATCTGCTGGTGGTGCTGCAGTGACGACCGGGTGAGCTGAAGGTCACGGTCCGGTTCTTCGCTTGCGCCCGGCCAGCGCTTCCGACCACGCTCCGGGGCAGTGGCGCTTCCCAACCTGGACTCGGTGGTCAACAACCTCAAGCGGTGGCGGAAGGTGGACGTCTGGTACCACTCCTCCTACCGGCTGCCGCTCTCCGCCATGGAGCACACCGGGATGGAGCCGCGCCGGGCGGACCTGGCGTTGTGGTTCCTGCTGGAGTCCGGGGCCACCCGCCCCGAACAGGTCCACACCCCGCGGCCGATCTCCTACGCCCGCATGGCCCGGGTGCACGGGGCGGACTACCTGGAGTCGCTGTCCGATCCCCGGGTGCTGGCGTCGATCTTCGCCGCCGAGCCCAGCGAGATCGTGGTGGACGAGGTGATGCGCAGCGTGCGCCTGGCGGTGGGAGGCACGGTGGCGGCGATGCGCTACGCCCTGGTCACCCGGGGCCACACCCTCAATCTCCTCGGCGGCTTCCACCACGCGCACCCCAACGGCGGGGGTGGCTTCTGCCCGATCAACGACGTGGCGGTGGCGATCTCGGTGCTCCGCGCCCGCGGCTTCAAGGGCAAGGTGGCGGTGCTGGATCTGGACGCCCACCCGCCGGACGGCACCGCGGACTGTCTGAAGGATGATCCGGCGGTGTGGATCGGTTCCCTCTCCGGCAGTGACTGGGGCCCGTTGCCCAACGTGGACGAGGTCCTGCTCCCGGCCGGCACCGACGACCACGGCTACCAGGAGGCGCTGACCCAACTGCTGCGCCGGATGCCCAAGGTGGAGCTGGCGTTCGTGCTGGCGGGCGGAGACGTGGTGGAGGGGGACAAGCTGGGGATGCTGGGGTTGACCCAGCGGGGCGTGCGGGCCCGGGACGCGCGGGTGTTCTCCGCGCTGCAGGACACCCCCACCGTGTGGCTGCCGGCGGGGGGCTATCACTCGCTGAGCTGGAAGATGCTGGCCGGCACCGGGCTGGTGCTCTCCGGCCGGCCCCGCCGACGGATCCCCTCCCGGTACGATCCGCTCAGCGCGAAGTTCGCGGCCATCTCCAGCGCCATGCCCGCCACCCGGCTCTCCTCCGGGGAGGACTACGGGATCACCCAGGAGGACGTGGACTCGCTGTTCGGTTCCCGCGGGCCCCAGGAGGCCCGGCTGCTGGGCTTCTACACCCGGGAGGGGGTGGAGTTTGCGCTCTACCGGTTCGGCTTCCTGGAGCAGGTCCATCGGCTGGGCTTCGACTCGGTGCGGATCGGGATCGACACCATCGGCTCCGGAGACCGGCTGCGGGTCTATGGCACCCACGGCCGGGTGGAGGACATCCTGGTGGAGATGGTGCTGGAGAGGCGGACCATCGAGCACCAGCAGTACCTGTTCACCAACTGGCTGAACCTGCGCAACCCGCGCGCGCGCTTCGCCGAGGGACGTCCGGCGCTGCCCGGGCAGGACGTGCCCGGGCTGGGGCTCTCCCGCGAGGTGGGGGAGGTGATGGCCCTGATGGCCAAGCGGCTGGGACTGGCCGGGGTGGCGGTGCGGCCGGCCTGGTACCACGTGGCCTACGCCGGCCGGAACCGGTTCCGCTTCGTGGAGCCCCGGCGGCAGGGGCGGTTCGAGGCGCTGATGCGCGATCTGTCCGGGGTGCCGCTGCTGGACGCCACCCGCGCGGTGGCCGAGGGCCGGGTGTGGCTCAACGGCGCGCCCTACAGCTGGGAACCGGACGACTACGTGTTCGCCGCCGATCCCACGCCTCCGGCGCCGGAGGTGCAGCAGCTGATCTCCGAGGAACGGGACCGCTGCCACTTCAGCTACGAGCGGCCCACCTCCAGGTAGCGCCGGCGCCGAACACCTGTCGAGAAAAACGGTTCGCGGTGAATGTTCGCAGGCCGCGGACGTTTGCCCTGAATAGCCCCCCCGCGCCGGCGTCTGGAGCCGACCTGTTGGACCCTGAGGGGGAACCATGAAATCGAGAGACTGGGCGCTCACCGTGGCGGCGGTGATGAATGGAGTGTTCTGGGCGGGCTGTGCGAGCGTCGATGATCCCCCGGTGCTCTCCTGCGAAGATCCGGTCCGGACCTGCGCGGAGGTGGGCGCGGAGTTCGGGACGATCCTGGCGCCGTGCGGCGAGATCGAATGTGGTCGGCTCCGCTTCGCGCGCAGCCCGATCGGGGATCCGTACTCCGTCTCCAATGATCCGGGACTGGTGGCCACCCCACAGGGACTGGTGCTGGCGTTCCTCAACAATCGGAACCTCTCCCTGGTCCGGGAGCAGGCCGACGGTTCGTGGAGCACGGAATTGGTGGACGACGTCGCCACCGGGTTCAACCCCCAGGGGCTGGCGGTGGACGCCCAGGGGCGGGTGTGGATCGCCTACCTGACCGAGAGCGGAATCCAGGTCGGCACCTCCGAGGCCGGCGCTCCGTTCCAGTTCCTGGCGGGCCCCACCGGCGCCTCCCACGCGCCGGCGCTGGCGGTGGATTTGGCGGGGGTGGCGCACCTGGTCTTCCGGGACGCGGAGTTCTCTGCTGCCACCAACCGCTTCTCGATCCTCACCATCCAGCACGCCATGGTCTCGGCCGCGGGGGTGCTCGAGGAGGTGGTGGAGCGGCTGGACACCCTCGGCGAGCAGGGCCCGGCGCTGGGGCTGCCCAGCGTGCTGCTGGATGGGTCGGGGGCGGTGCACGTGCTCTATGTCTGGCGGAAGGGGGAGGGGCTGTTGCGCCACGCCCAGAAGACGGGGGCGGAGGCCTTCACCGTCGAGGAGGTGGGCGCGGCCGGAGGGCTGTACAACGCCGGTCAGCTCTCGGCGGCGTTCGACGGCGAGGGGCGGCTGCACGTGCTCTATCCGGACTCGCCGTACAACCTGCACCACGCGGTCGCTCAGCCCACGGGGTGGGAGGTCTCCACCGTCTCCAGCAGCAACTCCAACCGCGAGAACGCGCTGGCGGTGGACGAGGAGGGCACGGTGCACGTGGCCTTCCACACCTCCTCCTCCCTGCGCTACGGGATCGGCCGCCGGGGCGTGTGGCCGGCGCAGGAGATCTCCGCCTGTGACGAGGGCGGGGTGAGGATGGTGTTCGATCAGGACGGGGACCTGCGGATCGCCCAGCTCTGCGAGGGACTTTCGGTGTTGGAGATCTCCGGGGCCTATCCGGACGACTACCTTGCCACCTGCGCCACCGTGACCGAGGGGATCTGCGCCGCCTCCTGCAGCTGCGCCGGGGCCGGCTCCTGCCGCACAGTCACCGGCAGCGGCTCCTTTGGGGTCAGCTCCGCCGCCTCTTGCGCGATGAACATCAACAGCCGGATCTGCGGCGATGCCACCCGCGATCCCGCGCCGCTGTACGCCTGCGCCTCCAACCTGGGGCCCTTCCAGTGCGGCACCGGTGACTCGGGCCAGACCGGCGCCCTGCTGAAGGACACGGTCTGCGGCACGCTCTTCCTCGACTGACGGGAGGGGCCCGAAGGCCGCGATGCCGGCCCTCAACGGCCAGCCGCGGCGACCGGCTTCTTGCACTCGAGGGGGGAGGTCCGACGGAGCGCAGGACCTGGCCCCTCGAGCGCAAGCGGAGGAGGTCAGGTCAGCAGGTCGAAGATCGCCGAGATCCCGGCCTCCACCACCCCGAACTTCCGGCCGCTGATCAGCCGGCCGTTCCGGTCCTGCTCCTCCAGTCCGCGGTAGAAGCCCTCGGACTTGAGCCGGTCCATGATCAGCTGGGCCGCGATGTTGGGATCCACGTTCTGGCGCTTGTGATCGTGGGCCTGCAGCTGGGCCAGGGTCCGCTCCACCTGGGCCGGATCCAGCCCGGAGATCGGCGCCTGGCAGTGGGTGCAGGCCGCGCCCCGGTTCAGATCCACCGGTGCGCCACAGTTGGAGCAGCGGACCACCTGCACCTGCGCCCGCAGCGCCGCCAGCTGGGTGGCGTCCAGCGGCTTGATCAGGTTCTTCTCCTTGAGGAACTGGAAGAAGGGGATCTGCCGCCCGTGCCCCTGGGGGCAGTTGTAATAGGAGAAGCGGGTGCCCCGCTGGAGATCGTGGGTCAGCTTCAGCCGGTCCCCGCACCGGGGGCAGGCCATCACCTCCTGCAGCGGCCGCGGAACCTCCGCCTGCTTCTGGTGGATCACCCGGAACAGCTGCATCGTGGCGTGCGGAGACAGCTGCAGGCTCTCACGCTGGTCGAACCAGAGGCAGTGGCAGGTGTGGCACAGGTCAATCACCACCTGGACGCCATACAGCGCCTCCAGGGTCAGCTCCTCCATCTCCGAGATCCCGCAGCCGGGGCATTGCATGAGGGGGAGTCTGCCACGGGCGGCCGCCGGTGAGGACCGGCGGCCGGGATCAGGGGCCTTAGTGGCGACCCTTCTTGGACCCCTTGCCGTTGCCATCCCCGCGGCCCTTCTCCGAGTGCCCCTTGGAGCTCTGCTTGGAGTCGTGGTGGGGACGGCTGGCGCGGTGTTCGCCGCGATCGTGATCGCGATCCCCGCGGTGGTGATCGCGGCGGTCGTGGTGCTTGTAGTGCCGGTAGTGCCCGTGGGGAATCTTGTACAGGCCGCGGGGCACATGCTTGTGACCGACATGCTTCCAGCCGCCGCGGTGGGAGCGCGACTTGAACCAGTGCTGGTCGTGGCGCACCCAATACCAGCCGTTGGTGAAGAAGACCTCCTCGCCGTAGTCGGGCACCACCTGGATGCCGGGGGAGACCACCACCAGCACCGGCGCCACCTCGAACGTCACCACCGGAGCCCGGACCTTCAGCTCCGCCTGGGCCAGCGCGGAGGCGGGGAGGGCCAGGGTCAGGATCGTCATCAGGGTTCGCTTCATGGCGGGGACTATGGAGACTCCGGTCCGCCCGCGCCACTTCCAGCGAGGATGCGTGCAAGTACGGCGTGGGAGGTGGTCGTAAGCCCCTGTGGGTCGATCGCCGCCTCCATGCGCCGCAGGGTGACCGTGGCGGAGAACGCCTCCACCCGGCCGGCCTCCTCCAGATCGTGCCAGGCGGGATGGGCGCGCGCGCCCCCGTCGCGGTCGCGCGGCCGCCAGGCGGAGGTCACCTGCTCCAGCAGGGAGGGATCAGGGCTGGCCATCTAGAGCTCCTCCAGGCGGACGCCGTTCTTGCCCAGGCACTGCGCCAGCAGCTTGCGGGCCCGGGTGAAGTTCTGCAGAAAGGTGTTCAGCTTCATCCCCAGGCGGGCGGCCAGCGTCTCGTCGTCGTCGCCGCCGCTGCTCTCCAGGCGGGCGGTCAGCGCCTCCGCCGGCTTTCTGGGCAGCTTGGCGCGGCACAGGAGGATCACCCGGCGCAGCAGCGGATCGGGGAGCTGCTCGGGGGCCACCGCCTCCTGCTCCAGCCGGATCCGCACCGTGACCTCCTCGGCGGAGACCTCCGGGCGGTGCCGCCGCAGCTCGCTGGTGGCGAGGTTGCGGCAGATGGTGACCCCCATCCGGAGCAGGCCGTTGGGCCGGCCGTCGGGGGTGAAGCGGGGCGCCACCTGCCACAGCCGCAGCAGCCCCTCCTGCAGCACCGCCTCGGTGTCCACCCAGGCGGCGACCGGACGCAGGGAGCGGCGAAGCTCGTGCTCCGCCCCGGACAGCCACCGCGCGAAGGCGGACGCGTCCCCTCGCGCGATGGCGGAAAGCTCAAGGTCCAGGTCCCGGTCGGGCATCGTCCTTCGCCTCCTACAGGCGGATCACCCAGCTGCCCAGCGTCAGCTGCCGCGGGTCGCGCGTCCCCAGGGAACCGGCCGGGAAGGTGAGGGCCACCCTGGCCAGCATCCCCGCCTCCAGCGGCCCGGAGCGGGTGCTGCGGGTGGCGTCCACGGTCACCTCCAGCACCGACCCATCGTCCAGCTCCAGCCGGAGCACGGTGGCCTGCGGCCAGGTCATCGCGGCGGGGATCTCCACCTCCACGATCAGCTCTCCGTCGGCGCGGCGCAGGATCCGCCCCCGCAGGGTGCTGGCCACCGGCTCCGCCCGGACCTGCTTGGCCTCCTCTCCGCCCTCGAAGGCCTCCGCCTGATCCGCCTCCGGCGCCTCCTCCGACTCGAAGCGGTTCTGAGCTCCCCGGTCCTGCTCGTCCTTGACCGCCGCCCGGCTGGGCCGGGAGACCTCCTTGAGGCGGGACAGCTCCGGACCGCCCTTGCGCTTCTTCTCCGGTGCGGCCCGAGGTGCGGGCGCGGAAGGGGGAGCACCGGCGCTGGCCATCGCGAACACCATTCCAGGAGGAGGCGGCGGCGCGATGGCGTGGGCCGGGCGGCGCAGCCCCAGCCCTTCTACCGACATCCCGTGCGGCAGCTCCTGCGGCATCTGCTGGTGCCGGGTGGGGGAGGTGGGATCCACCGTCTGCTGCGGGCTGACCGCCACCCAGCTGGTGAGCCGGGTGGAGATCTGGAAGCTCAGCCCCAGCTGTTCGATCTGCGGATCCACGATCCGGTGCGCCTCGCCCCCGGCCAGGCTCAGCTCCAGGTCCTCCACCGCCTCCCGGGCGAACAGCGAGCACACCGCGCGAGAACCGGTGGCCGGGCGGATCGGCTGCACCTCCAGCCGCTGGCGGTACTCCCCCGTGGCGGTGCGGCCGCGGACCAGCAGCTCGCCGCCCTCCGCGCGCAGCCGCAGCGGGATCAGCGCCGGCGCCCCGGCGAACACATCCGGGATCCGCTGCGGCGCGAAGGCCTCCACCGCGCTGCCGGTCACCGACAGCTCGGTGATCAGCGGGGCGCAGGTCCGGGCCACCAGCCTTCCTGCGGCGCGCTCCACGTCCTCGCCCAGTCCCACCAGCAGCTCCACCCCGCGACCGGCGCGGGCCGCCGGCTGGGTGAGGCTGCGGTTGACCGCCGAGCCGATCCCCACCGTGTGCACCCGGCTGGCCCGCGGCAGCTTCTGGAGGATCGCGGAGAGCACCTCGCTCTCGCCGCCGATCAGCCCGTCGGTGATCAGGATCACCTGTCGCTGGGCCTCATCCCGCAGCGGGGCCAGCGCCTCCAGGATCCCGGTGCGCATCTCGGTCCCCCCCGAGGCGCGCAGCCCGGCCAGCCAGGACAGCGCGTCCTTGCGGTGCCGGGCCGAACCGTCCACCGGCTTGCCCTTCCAGCGGCGGGGCGAGGAGGAGAACTCGATCATCTCCAGCCGATCCTGGTCGGTGAGGGTGTGGATCAGCGCGGAGACGATCCGCCGCGCCTGATCCAGCGGCTCGCCGGACATCGACCCGCTGGTGTCCAGCAGGACGATCAGATCGCGCGGCAGCGCGGTGGGCTGGCCGAGGGGAGAGGGCGGGGTGAGGGTCAGCAGCCCATAGCCGCTGGTGGCGTGCGCGGCCTGGGGCTTGGGACGGGCCACGCTCAGGGTCAGCCCCGGCTCGGCGGTGACCGCCATCCAGCGGACCACCACGTCGCGGTCCAGCCGGGCGGTCTCGTCCGCCAGGGACACCGTCCAGCCCTCCAGTCCCGGCGCGGCGCGCATCGGATGGGAGGGAGACTCCGGGCGCTGGCCGGCGGCGATCACGTCCAGCACGCTCAGCTCCAAAGAGACCCCGGCGCGCAGCTTGCCGTCGGCCACCTCCACGGTGATCCGCTCCGCGTCCGCCACGCTGCCCTCCGCGCCCAGGTAGCGGGGGGCGACCACGGTGGGAAAGTGCCACTCCCAGGCGCCCTCCGGCAGCCAGGCCAGCTTCTGATCCAGGGTCAGCTCCGCCACCACCACCGCGCCGGGGGGGACATTGCCCAGCTCCTGGGTGAACAGGCTGGACCGCTCCTGGTCCACCAGCCCGGCGGTCTTCCCGTCCAGGATCGCCTGCTCGAACCGCTCCCGGGCGGCGGCCTTGCGGTCCACCTCGCCGACGATCCGCTCCTCGCCCAGCCGGAACGCGTAGCCGCTGACCGCGGCGTCCGAGGGCAGGGGCAGCTGGTAGGTGACGTGCAACGGCTGCGGATGGGGGTTGTGGAAGGTCTGCTCCAGGGTCACCCGGGCCAGCCCTCCCCGGGCCTCCGCGCGCAGGTGGGCGCCCAGCAGGGGCAGGGTCTTTCCGTCGGTGGAGACCAGCCGACCACCGGAGGACTCGTAGGAAGCAGCAGGGGTCTTCTTCGCGAACAGGGCCATCGTTTTCTCTCCTGGGTTGGGGCCTACAAACTCCCCAACGCAAAAGGCGCGGCGCTGGTGACAGAGAAAATAAAGCCCAGGGGCATCGGGAGGTTACAGCGGAAAGTGCTACGAGCCTCCCCATGATCCTGGTGGCCCTGGCCTCGCTGGTGTTCGCCGCCCAGCCGGTGGCGCGGGTGGACCTCCACTCCCACCTCACCATGCGGCGCGCCGCGCAGCCGATCTTCCAGGGGGAGCCCGGCCACGGCGCCTTGGCGCACGCGGGCTGGAACGTGTGGACCAACCAGGTGGACGCCCAGGCCCTGCGGGCCGCCGGGATCAGGGTGGTGGTGGTGGCGCTATGGCCCCCGTTCCGGTTGCGGCCAGCGCGCTCGGAACTGGACGAGGCGCTGGCCCAGCTGGAGCAACTGCGCCGCTTCGTCCGTGACCGCCCGGACTTCGCCCTGGCCCTCTCGGTGGCGGACCTGGACCGGATCGGCCGCACCGACCAGATCGCCCTGGTGCCCTCCATTGAAGGCGGAGAAGGGATCTCCACCGTGGAGGACGTGGACCGGCTGTATGCGGCCGGGGCCCGGGCGCTGACCCTGGTGCACTTCACCGAGAACGCGCTGGGGGGCGCGATGCCGCTTCCCAACGGGAGGGTGTTCGGCTTCCCGCCCGACCCCTCGGAATGGAAGGGCCTCAGCCCGCTGGGGGAGGCGGTGGTGCGGCGGATGATCGCCCTGGGGATGGTGATCGATCTGGCCCACGCCTCCGAGGCGCTGGCCCATCGGGTGCTGGAGCTCACCGAGGGCGCAGGAGTGCCGGTGCTCCTCTCCCATACCCAACCCTGGGCGCTGGCCCCCTTCGAGCCCAACGTCTCCGACGCCCTGGCCGCCCGGGTGGCGCGGGGAGGGGGGATGATCGGGATGCTGGCCCAGGTGGTGTGGATTGGAGAGCTGGCGCCACAGGCCCGGGGACCGGGGCACGTGCCGGGAAGCTGTGACGACAACCTCGCCCAGTGGCTGCACTTCGAGAAGGTGGCCGGCGCGGAGTCGCTGGCGCTGGGCAGCGACTTCAACGGCTTCATCGTCCGGCCTCCGCCCGGAGGGGCCTGCGCCCAGGGACTGGTCACCTCCCGCGGGCTGACCGACTTCTTCCGATGCCTGCGCGAGCGCAGCCAGCAACCATCGGCGGTGGATCGCTCCGCGGAGGCCTGGAGGACGCTGTGGCGGCGGGTGGAGGGGGCCTCCGATCCCGGTGCCCGGCGAGAGGCGCTGAGGCACCGCTGGGAGCCGCGCAGTCTGTTCGACGTCCCGCTCTAAAGCCGCAACCGCTGCGCTGGGTGGAACGCAAGCCAGCGCTGACCTGGCGGCACGCTTCTTTCAGGAACCTGGGGGTGCGCCCCATCTTGAGAGGACGCGAGGAGGTGTTCCATGACGACCCCGTACCGACGGATCCTGGTCCCCACCGACTTCTCCGACAATTCCCGGGCGGCCCTGGAGCAGGCAGTGTCGTTGGCCAAGGCCCTGGGCGCTTCGATCGACCTGCTCCACGTCTGGGAGCCTCCGCGCTACATCGCCCCGGATCTGATGTTGACCGTCCCCGGGTGGAGCGCGGTGTCGCTGGAACAGTACAGCCGCGCGGAGGCCGCCAAGGCGCTGGAGCAGTACCTGCAGACCCTGCCCCCGCAGGTGACCTTGAAGGCCCACCTGGAGGTGGGTGACGCCGCCGCCAGCATCGTGCGCTTCGCCAAGGAGCAGGGGGAGGACCTGATCGTGATGTCCACCCACGGGCGGGGCGCGCTCTCCCGGCTGATGCTGGGCAGCGTGGCCCAGAAGGTGGTGGCCCACGCGGAGTGCCCGGTGATGACCATCCGCATCCCGGAGCGCTGAGCGTCTTTGCCGAGGAGAGCCCCCGGACTTGAACCCGGGGGCGCTCGCCCCTCAGGCCTCCGCGGCCGAGGGGCCGCTGCCGCCGAAGCGGGTGATCAGGTGGTAGATGTTGGCGTCCAGCCGGGAGGTGACCGCCATCCCGCTCTTCTGGACGATCCCCAGCATCCCCTTGTTGGAGGACAGCACGTCCAGCTCGAAGCCGGCCAGCCCGCGGCTCTGGGCGATCTCCTTCATCCGCCGCATCAGCAAGGTGCCCACCCCCTTGTTCTGCCAGTCGTCGCGGACCACGAAGGCGATGTCCGCCAGCCGGGTGGCGGGGTTGAGATCGTAGCGGGCGCTGCCCACCAGCTCTCCTGCCGCGTCGACCGCGACGATCGCCATGTTCTGGTCGTAGTCCAGGTTGACCAGCTCCAGGACCTCCTCGCGCGGGTGGGCCTTCTTGTGGGCCAGGAAGCGCTTGTAGACGCTCTCATCGGACAGCCGGTACAGCAGGTCCTGCAGCGCGCGTTCGTCGGTGAGCCGGGCCGGGCGCAGCAGCAGCGGCTCGCCGGTCTCCAGCTTCTCGCGGGTCTCTTGCGACCAGGGGTAGTTGGCGGCGGGGACCTTCTGATCCACGTAGACGTAGGTGCGTCCCTTGGCCGCGGCCATCAGCTCGCCGCGGAAGTCCGGATGGGCGATGGAGATCAGGGACAGGGCGCGCTCGCGGATGCTCTTGCCCCACAGCTCGGCTACCCCGTACTCGGTGACCACGTAGCGCACGTCGCCGCGGGAGGTGACCACCCCGGCGCCGGACTCCAGGCAGGCCTGGATCCGGCTCAGGGTGCCCTGCTTGGCGGTGGAGGGCAGGGCGATGATCGGCTTGCCGCCCTTGCTGCGGGCCGCGCCCCGGATGAAGTCCACCTGTCCGCCGATGCCGGAGAAGAAGCAGCCGTTGACCGTGTCCGCCGAGACCTGTCCGGTCAGGTCCACCGCCAGCGCCGAGTTCACCGCGATCATCTGGTCGTTGCGGGCGATGGTGAACGGATCGTTGGTGAACTCGCTGGGGCGCATCTCGATCGCCGGGTGATCGTTGCACCACGCGTAGAGCTTCTGGGTCCCCATGATGAAGGAGGTGACCAGCTTCTGGGGCAGCAGGGTCTTCTTGCGCCCGGTGATCACCCCGCGCTCGGTCAGGTCCATCACCCCGTCGGACATCATCTCGGTGTGGATCCCCAGGTCCTGGTGGTGGCCCAGCGCGGCCAGCACCGCGTCCGGGATCTTGCCGATCCCCAGCTGGAGGGTGGCGCCGTTGGGGACCAGCTGCGCGATGTGGTGGCCGATCTGCCGGGTGACCTCATCCAGCGGTTCGGGCCGGCGCTCCAGCAGCGGGGCCTCGGAGCGGACGAAGTGGTGGATCCGGCGCACGTCGATGAAGGAGTCCCCGTGGGTGCGCGGCACATGCGGGTTGACCTCGGCGATGATCATCGCCGCCGCCTCCACCGCCGAGCGGACCACGTCCACCGAGACCCCCAGGCTGACGTAGCCGCGCGCGTCCGGAGGGCTGACCTGGATCAGCGCCACGTCCACCCGGACCCGGCGGGTGCGGATCAGCTCCGGGATCTCGGAGAGGAACACCGGCATGAAGTCCGCCCGGCCCTCCTTGACCGCCTCGCGCACGTTGGGGCCGATGAAGAAGGCGGTGTGGCGGAACTTCCCCTGGAACTCCGGGCGCACGTAGGGGGCGGGCCCCAGGGTCAGGATGTGGACCACCTCGTTGTCGGCGAAGTGGTCCCCGTGGTCGACCATCGCGTTGACCAGGCTCACCGGCTCGGCCGCGCCCGAGCCGATCAGGATCCGGCACCCGGCCGGGATGGCCTTCATCGCCAGGGCGGGGGTGGTCAGGCGCTGCTCGAACCACTTCTGCGCGTTGTTGTTCTCCATGCCCGCAGCTTGTGCACGCTTCGCACCAGCCGTCCCCGCCCCGTCTGCCCCGGCCGCAGCGAAGAAGCTGCGGACTACCCCCGCGGGGCGCAGCCGCTGCGGCGGGAACGCCCGTCCGGTTGCCGAGGGGCCCGCGCCGGTCATCCCATGGGGTCAGTTCCCGTCGGCGGCAAGCGGGTTGCAGTGTCCCCGGGGAGCAGCGGGGGCCAACGGAGGTCTCCCTGTGTGGCTGCCAGTCGAGCGGCCGCTGGAGGGCCCGTATGCGCACCCTGATGACCGAGGCACGCCGTCGGCTGCTGCGGCGCAAGCAGTTCCTGGAGGACAAGCTGGAGGGCCAGTTCCGCCCGCGGGTGACCGGGTACCGTCTGGCGCCACGCGCCTCGGAGGCGCTGGAGGAGGCGCGGGTCTCCGGGTTCCTCAACTATCGGGAGCAGCAGGAGTTGTTGGAGATCGAGGTCGCCCTCGAGCACATGGCCGCCGGCACCTACGGTCACTGCGCGGAGTGCGGAGGTTCGATCGGCAGGCTGCGGCTGCTGGCGGTCCCCGAGGCCCAGTGCTGCCTGGCGTGCGCCTCGGGAGCACCCCTCCTGGCCGCCCAGTAGGTCGGCCCGCGGATGAAGGCCTCGTCCCGGGGAATGGCCCGGCAGAGCAACCTGGGCGGACGCCCGGCAGCGCGTCACCCGCGGTGATTACGCTAGGAGAACGGGCTCAATGGATGGGTCCGGCGCCCCTGGGGCGAGAAAGGAGGCAACAGGCATGTCGAACAATGGATTTCGGGATCGCAGAGAGGCCGGACGAAAGCTGGGAGAGGCGCTGCTGCGCTATCGCGAGGAGCGACCGCTGGTGCTGGCGCTGCCCCGGGGAGGGGTCCCGGTGGCGCGGGAGGTCGCCGACGCGCTGGGCGCCCCGCTGGATGTGCTGGTGGTGCGCAAGCTGGTGCTCCCCGCCAACCCGGAGCAGGGCTACGGCGCGGTGGCCGAGGACGACACGGTGTACCTGGATCACCGCACCCTGGATCTGGTGGACGTGAGCCAGAACGAGCTGGGTCGCCAGATGCGGGAGGCCAAGGAGGAGGTGTTCCGCCGGGCCCAGCTGTACCGCGACGGCCGCAGCCGGCTTCCGGTGACCGGGCGGACGGTGGTGCTGGTGGATGACGGGATCGCCACCGGGGGCACCATCCGCGCCGCGCTGGAGGCGCTCAAGCGGGCCGGGGCGGGGAAGGTGGTGCTGGCCGCACCGGTGATCGCCAGCGCGGTGGCCACGGCGCTGCGGCCGCTGGTGGCGGAGCTGGTGTGCCTGGAGGATCGCCCGCTGCTGGGGACGATCAGCCGCGCCTACGGCGACTTCCGGTTGCTGAGGGATTCGGAGGTGGTCTCGCTGCTGGGGGCGGGCGGACCGGCCCCCACTCCCGAGGTCCGCGCCTGAGGCGCAGCGTCTGCGGGGCCTCCGCCAGCCCCGCAAGCGGTGCACCTGTCCAGGGCCCGCTCCCGGGTAGATGACCTGGCACAAATCTTCCAGTCACCTGTTCCCGTACCCGCAGTCATCAAGGAGCAGGGCGACATGAGGGCGATCAAGAACGTGGCAGGACGCAAGGCGGCCTCCAGACGGCAGGGGCGGAAGCTCTCGGCGGTTCCTTCTCCTGCGTTGGAGCTGCCCGCCACCGGCAGGGTGGGGGAGATCATGACCCGCCAGGTGGTGTCGGTGAATCCGGACACCTCGCTCGCCACCGTGATCGAGCTGCTGCTCTCCCGCGGGATCAGCGGGGTTCCGGTGGTGGACCAGGAGGGGGTCCCGGTGGGGCTGATCTCCAAGACCGACCTGGTCCGGGATCTCCAGGAGGGCGGCGAGGCCCGGCCCAGCCCCCGGATGTCGTTCGCCGGCCACGAAGAGGAGGGCCGCACCGCGGAGGACGTGATGACCCCCGCCGCCCACACCCTCTCCGAGCACGCCTCGATCGTCGAGGCCTCCAGCCTGATGTTCCGGGGAGGGATGCACCGGATGCCGGTGGTCGACTCCCAGGGAAAGCTGGTGGGGATCGTCTCCTCCCTGGACGTCCTGCGCTGGGTGGCCGGGCTGTAGAACCCGGGCCGGTGCAGCCGATGCTTGCGGGCCGGTGGCTTCCGCCCCGGCTCCGCCAGGCGCGGCTAGCATCCCGGGGATGATCCAGGTGATCGCGGCCAGCGAGACGGTGGAGACCCAGCTGGAATCGGTCCGCTCGGCGGTGGGCGCCTTCCACCTGCTGGAGGAGGTGGTCCGGTGGGCGTTCTCGCTGCGCCGCGACGTCGCCGAGGTGGTGGTCCAGGACGAGTTCACCCATGACGTGGTGCTCCCCTGGGTCGAGCCGGTGTACCTGGTGTTCGACACCACCTGACTGGGCGGGGTGAACGCGGTCTCCGTGTGGGACCATCGGCCGACCGCAGACGAGATGCTGGAGCACCGGTGGGAGCGGGGATGGCGTCCCACCGAGACGTCGCTGCAGGGAGGCGCCCGGGTGCTGGGACATGCCGCCTGCCGGGTAGGCGGGGCGTAGGGGGCGCGGCGGCCGCTGGTGACCCCCGGGGTCAGCCGCCGGAGGGGTTGCGGAGTCCGCCTGCGCCGTCCAGGCCGGCCGCAGCCACCGCTCCAGGATCAAGCGGAGGGTCGCTGCGGCCCAGCCTCTGCCTGGGATGAGCTACGCCAGCGCTTCGATCGCGGACACCACCTCGTCCACATGACCGGTGACGCTGACCTTCGGCCAGACCCGGGCGATCTTGCCTTGGCGATCGATCAGGAAGGTGGAGCGGATGGTGCCGTCGAACTGGCGGCCGTAGAGGCTCTTGGCGCCCCAGGTCCCGTAGGCGCGGTGCGCCTCCAGGCTCTGATCCGAGAGCAGGGGGAAGTTCAGCTGGAACTTGGAGCGGAACTTCTCGTGGCTGGCCAGCGAGTCGCGGCTGATCCCGTAGACCACCGCGCCCTTGCCCTGGGCGCGAGCCAGGTTGTCGCGGAAGTCGCACGCCTGCTGGGTGCAGCCCGGGGTGTTGTCCTTCGGGTAGAAGTAGATCACCACCGGCTTGCCGAGGTGCTCGGAGAGGGAGTGGGTCTTTCCGTCGTCGCCAGGCAGCGAGATCGCCGGGGCGGTCTGCCCCACGGTCACCGCGGGCGCCGGCGCGGGCTCGGAGGCGAACAACGACTTCTGCGCCGGAGCGGAGTTGGTGGCCTGCTGGGCGCTGGAAGTCGCCGGAGCGGACTTCACCGCGGCGGCGCGCTGGATCGCGGCAGTCACCGCCGGGGCCTTGGTCATCGAGGAAGGCTTCGCAATCGAAGCCTTGGGCTCAGACGCGACCTTCGGAGCGGGGAGGGAGGACTTCACCGCCGCCGCCTTCGAGGCCGGGGACTTCGCGGTGGAGGACTTCGGCGCGGAGGCCTTCGGCGCGGCCGCCTTCGACGCTGAGGACTTCGCGGTGGAGGGCTTCGCCGCCGACGCCTTCGATGCCGAGGACTTCGCGGTGGAGGACTTCGCCGCCGACGCCTTCGAGGCCGAGGACTTCGCCGCGGAGGCCTGGGTGGTCTTCTTCGCCGGCGCCTGCGCCGCGCGGATCGCCGCGCGATCCAGGCTGCGCGTCGCCTTGGCGGCGACCTTCCTCACCGCGGACTTCGCCTTCGACTTCACCTTGGCAGACACCTTGCGGACGACGCCCTGCTTCTTCTTCGTAGCCATCGAAACCTCCCTTGAACTGCAGCGGATCTCTCCTATCCGCGGCGGGGAGGCGAGAGGAATGCGACGGCAGCCAGAGAACGCTCTCGGCCGCCTTCGTTCCTGGGGGACGCGCTCCTGCCCGACCCGGGCGTCGACCTCGCGATCAGCGGGCCCGGAAACACCAGGGCCCCGGCCCCTTCCGAAGAAGGAGACCGGGGCCCCGGAGAGGCTAGCTGTGCAACAGGACCGCTACGCCCGGACTTCCGGCGCGTCGGCCGCCGAGGCGGGCAGATCCGCCGGCTTGCTGATGAACGGATCCTTCTCCAGCGCGTTCTTGAGCACCTCGTCCATCTTGGTGACGAAGATGAACTCCAGCTCCTTCTTGGCCTGGTCGGGGACGTCCTGCAGGTCCTTGCGGCAGCGCTCGGGGAGGATGATCCGCTTGATGCCCGCGCGGTGCGCGGCCAGGACCTTCTCCTTGATCCCGCCCACCGGCAGCACCAGCCCACGCAAGGTGGCCTCGCCGGTCATCGCGGTGTCGTGCCGGACGCGGATCCCGGTCATCAGCGAGGTGAGCGCGGTGAGGATGGTCACGCCCGCCGAGGGGCCGTCCTTGGGGATGGACCCGGCGGGGAAGTGCAGGTGCAGGTCGGTCTTCTCCAGGAAGTTCGCCGGGATCCCCAGGTTCTCGGCGCGGTTGCGCAGATAGCTGAGGGCGGCCTGCGCCGACTCCTTCATCACGTCGCCCAGCTGACCGGTGAGGACCATTCCGCCCTTGCCGGCCATCTTGGTGGCTTCGATGAACAGCAGGTCTCCGCCCGCCGCGGTCCAGGCCAGGCCGGTGGCCACGCCGGGAACCTCGGTGCGCTCGGCGACCTCGGAGTAGTACTGATCCGGGCCCAGGATCTCCTTGACCCGCTCTCCGTTGATCGTCTGCTTCTCCAGCTTGCCCCCGGCGACCTCCACCGCGATCGAGCGGCAGACGTCGGCGATCCGGCGCTCGAGGCTACGAACGCCCGCCTCGCGGGTGTAGGTGGTGATCAGCGTCATCAGCGCGTCGTCGTCGATGGAGATGTGATCCGGCGAGAGGCCGTGCTCACGCAGCTGCTTGCCGATCAGGTGGATCTTGGCGATCTGCAGCTTCTCCTCGAAGGTGTAGCCGGACAGCTCGATGATCTCCATCCGGTCCCGCAGCGGGCCGGGGATGGGATCCAGCTGGTTGGCGGTGGCGATGAACATCACCTTGGAGAGATCGAAGGCCACGTCCAGGTAGTGGTCGGAGAAGGTGTTGTTCTGCTCCGGATCCAGGACCTCCAACAGCGCCGCCGAGGGATCGCCCCGGAAGTCGGCGCCCAGCTTGTCGATTTCGTCCAGCATCATCACCGGGTTGCGGGTGCCGGCCTTCTTCATCGACTGGATGAAGCGGCCGGGCAGGGCGCCCACGTAGGTGCGGCGGTGCCCGCGGATCTCCGCCTCGTCGCGCACGCCGCCCAGGGAGAGGCGCACGAACTTGCGGCCGGTGGCCTTGGCCACCGACTGACCCAGCGAGGTCTTGCCCACGCCCGGAGGACCGACCAGGCAGAGGATGGGGCCGCGCATGTCGTTCTTCAGCTTGCGCACCGCCAGGTACTCGAGGATCCGCTTCTTCACCTTCTTGATGCCGTAGTGATCGGCATCCAGGATCGACCGCGCGTTCTCGATGTCCAGGTTGTCTTCGGTCTGCTTGGACCACGGCAAGTCCGCGATCCAGTCCAGGTAGGTGCGGGCCACCGTGTACTCGGAGGACGCGGCGGGGATGGTCTTGAGCCGGTTGAGCTCCTTCTGGGCCACCTTCTCCACGTCCGGAGGCAGGCCGGCCTTCTTGATCCGCTCCTGCAGCTCGTCCAGCTCCTCCTCCTCCTCGCCCATCTCCCCCAGCTCTTCCTTGATCGCCTTCAGCTGCTGGCGCAGGTAGTACTCACGCTGGGTCTTCGACATCTCGCCCTTCACGGCGGAGTCGATCTTGTTGGAGAGCTTGAGGATCTCCCGCTTGCGGTTGAGCAGCTCCAACACGAGCTTCATCCGCGCCTTCAGATCCACCGTCTCCAGGACGGCCTGCTTCTCCTCGATCGGCACGTCCACGTTGGCGGCGATCAGATCCGCCAGGTGACCGGGGTGGGTGATCGACTCCACCAACTCGGTGGCGGCGGCGGGCAGCTCGGGCATCAGCTCGATCACCTCGCGCGCCAGCTTCTTGAGGTTGATCCCCAGGGCCTCCACTTCGACGTTCTCCGCCGAGGTGCGGTCCTCCACCGCGTCCACCCGCGCCTTGAGGTACGGGGCCTCCTGCACCAGCTCCACCACCCGGAAGCGGGCCAGGCCCTGGACCACCAGGGAGTAGTTGTCCTCGCCCATCTTCAGCAGCTTCACGATCCGGGCGACGGTCCCCATCGAGTACAGATCCTGGGCGCCCGGATCCTCCTCTTCGGCCCGACGCTGGGTGACCACGCCGATCACCTGATCGTCGCGCACCGCGTCCTTGATCAGGGCGATGGTCTTCTGCCGTCCCACCGCCAGCGGCAACACGCCGCCAGGGAAGAAGACCGAGTTTCTCAACGGCAGGATCGGAAGGACCTGCGGGATGTCCTCTTTGTTGATGGTCCCTGGCGGGGTCATCGGTGAGGCCATCGCGGTAGCCGACTGGCCTTGCTTCTTCTTCTCATCGGACATGGCTGTCAGGTTCTCCCCAAGCTGGGTGTGACTGGTGACTGAACGTAACTATCGATGGCCAACTGGCAAATGGCACCGTGAACTTTTGCAGGTGCACAATCGGATACGGGACGAAATTCGCTTGCTCCGCCGGTCTAGGGCATGCTTCTGGCACGCGAATCGCCTGAAGGGTCCGGAGGCGATGGTCGCAGGTCGGGAACATGCACCCATCCACTAATCGCGTGAATTGGCTTTGGCCAACGGTCGCACTCCTCTCGGCTGCTGTCGTGCTGGTGACCTGCGGGTCGCCGGTGGACGATCCGCTCTCCACCATTCCCGGCAGGTGTCAGCTGGAGGCGCCGATCGTCCAGGCGGTCCGGACGGATATCCTGTTCGTGATCGACAACTCCGGATCGATGAAGGAGGAGCAGGCGGCCGTGGCCACCGAGCTTCCAGCCTTCATCCAGGCCCTGGAGGCAGGCGGGGGGCTGGAGCAGGACTTCCGCGTCGCCGTGATCACCACCAGCGTGTACCAGAACGCCCAGCTGCCCGACGGCGGGAGCTCGTTCCGCGAGTATGCCGCGCAGGGCCAGGCCGGGCGACTGCAGGCGGTCCCGGACGGTGGAGAGGGCGAGCGCATGCTGCTGCCGGACGACCCCCTGCTGCTGGAGAAGTTCGGCCGGCTGATCCAGGTGGGCACCAACGGATCGGGGCAGGAGACGCCCTTCGAGGCAGTTCGCCGGGCGCTCACTCCGCCGCTTTCCACTGAGGACGTGGCCCAGGGCGGCACCCGGGGCTTTCTGCGCGACGGGGCCCGGCTGCTGGTGGCGGTGATCTCCGACGAGGACGACTGCAGCGAGATGCTGGAGCCCGGTCAGCGCGCCCAGGTGTCGGTGGGCCAGGACGCCGGGGTGGACTGGTGCCATGAGCAGCGGGAGAAGCTGACCTCCAGCGGCCAGTACTTCGACTTCCTGGGTGGCCTCAAGGACAGCAAGGGGGGCCGCCGGGAGGTGTTGTGGGCGGCCATTGCTCCGGTGGGGCAGACCAACAAGGAGGTGGGGGAGGTGCTGGACAACGGCACCCTGCGCAACGTGGATTGCCCCACCTCGTTCCAGCCCGGCCGCCGCCAGAGCGAGATGGCCGAGCTGTTCGACCCCACCCGGAACAACCTGGACTCGATCTGCAAGCCGTCCTTCCGGGACAGCCTGATCGCGATCGCGGATCTGGCCAACTCCATCTCCTCGATGGAGGTGATGAACATCCCCGACCCCGCCTTGCTGGTGGTGAACATCACCCGGGCGGATGGATCGGTGGTGCCCTGCACCCTCTCCAACGATGGCTTCACCTTCGAGGAGGCCACCGCCGAGCGCGCGGCCCGGGTCCACTTCCAGGGGACCTGCCAGCGGCTGCCCAGCGACACCCGGGTCGAGGTGAAGCTGCTCTGCGCCGGGTAGGCGAGGCAGCGGTGGTTCCGGGGCCAGAGCCGGCCTGATCAGTCACTGAGTGGGACGAAGGCAAGAACGCGCCGCGGGCCGAGAAATCGGCTCCGGCGCGTTTTTTCGTCCGTCATTCCGCTGGGATGTCAGACCCGCTTGCATACTGAACATCGGTGCAGCAGTGTTCCTGGCGAGGGGCTCGCAGGAAGGGTCGAAGCGTCATGGCAGCGGCAGTGGAGACGGCACAGCCCGGGGCAGTGGAGGGGGGCGCGGCCTCGGCGAAGCTGGAGTTGCTGCGGGAGAGGATCCGCAAGCTGCAGGCGGCGCCCCGGCGCTACCTGGCGGCGCTGCGCACCGGGATCCCGGAGGTGGACGGGCTGCTTCCCCAGGGCGGGCTGCCGTTGGGCCAGACGGTGGAGCTGACCGGCCAGGCCGCGTCCGGACGGACCAGCCTGGCCTTGAGGGCGGTGGCCGCCGCGCACCGGGAGCACCGGCTGGCGGCCTGGGTGGACGGCCCCCGGGAGCTGTACCCCCCGGCGGCGGCGGCGCTGGGCGCCGATCTGCGGCGGCTGCTGATCGTCCGGCCCAAGAACCCCCGGCAGCTGGTGTGGACCGCGCAGCAGCTGGTGCGCAGCGGCGCCTTTGCCTGCGTGGTGCTGGATCTGACCCACACCGGGGTGCGGCTGGCCCTGCCGGAGTCCCGCAAGCTGATGGACGCCGCGGTCCACGGCGGAGGGGTGCTGCTGTTGCTGACCCCTCCAGAGGCGCCGGCGGACGCCGGGTTGCGGCTGCGGCTGGAGGCCCAGGGGCCGCGCGCCTCCTCCCTGCGGGAGGTCACCGCCCCCCGGCCCACCCCGGAGCTCTCCTCGGGCGGGACCTTCCAGGTGGAGATCCTGCGCAGCCGGGCGGGCGGGATCGGCGCCCAGGCCCAGGTGCCCTGGTCCTCGCTGATCCCGGGGGGAGGTCCGCCCCTGTGCGGGCTGGACACCCGGACGTCGCTGCCCGCCGAACCGTTGACCGCGGATGGCCGGGGACCGCACGAGGCCCCCTACCAGCGGGTGCGCAGCTCGGAGGTCCGCAACGGCACCCGGGGGATCTGTGGCCAGCGGCCGGGGCGGGACATCCGGCTGCCCCCCCTGGGCCCCAGCCTGGGAACGGGAGGGTGATCCGGCGATGCGCGTGCTCTACGTCCACCTCCCCCGCTTTCCGGTCCAGCGGCGGCTGACCGAGACCCCCTCCCTGCGGGGGCGGGCCCTGGCCCTGGTGGCGGAGGTGCGGGGCCAGCGGGAGGTGGCCTTCGTCTCGGATGCGGCGGCGCGGCTGGGGGCCCGCCGGGGGATGACCCTCACCGGGGCCACCGCGCTGTGCCCGGAGCTGTTGGCGCTGCCCTTCCTTCCCCCGGAGGAGGCCCGGGCGCTGGGGTCGCTGGGGGAGGCCTTGCTGGCCCTGGGCCCGGCCTTCCAGATCGCCGAACCGGACGGGGTGTGGCTGGAGGCCTCGGCGGCGCCGCTGTTCGGGGGCGAGGAGGGGCTTTTGGCCCGGGTGCTGGAGTGCTGCG
This sequence comes from Myxococcaceae bacterium, assembly GCA_036675345.1. Taxonomy (GTDB): domain Bacteria; phylum Myxococcota; class Myxococcia; order Myxococcales; family Myxococcaceae; genus JALYOC01. The sequence continues at coordinate 75,830 of JAKFFE010000017.1, read as the reverse complement.
CCGGCCACGGCTACCAGGGGCGGGCGGTGGTGGCCTCCCAGCTGTTCACCGCCCGGGCGGTGGCCCGGTATGGGGAGCGGGAGCGGACCTTGGTGATCCCCCCGGGAGGGGCGCAGACCGCCCTGGCCCCGCTGTCCCTGGCCGCGCTGGAAGGGGGGGGCGCGGCGCAGATTGCCGCCTTGCGGTCCCTGGGGCTGACCACCCTGGGAGAGGTGGCGGCCCTGCCGGCGGGAGCGGTGGTGGCCCGGCTGGGGGCCGGCGGGCTGGGGGCGTACCAGCTGTGCCGGGGGGAGGATGACCGGGTGCTGGTGCCGGCCCGGGTGGCCCAGGTGCTGGAGGAGACCGTCCAGCTGGACTGGCCGGCGGAGTCGGTGGAGCCGCTGCTGTTCGCGCTCAAGACCGCGCTGGACCGGACCTGCGCCCGGCTGGCGGGGCGGCAGCGGGCGGCGGTCCGGCTGACCTTGAGGTTGCGGCTGGATCCCTCCGGGGAGCGCAGCGTGGGGCTGACCCTGGCCCGGCCCACCGCCCAGACCCGGCTGCTGCTGGATCTGGCCAAGCACCGGATCTCGGATCTGACCTTGGAGAACCCGGTGTCCGCGCTGGGGGTCCGGGTCGACGAGGACTGCGAGGACCGGGGGCAGCAGCTCTCCTTGGGGGAGGGACCGCAGGGGGACGCCGCGCTGGAGGTGGTGCTGGCTCGGCTGTCCACCGCCCTGGGGGAGGACTCGCTGTTCTCCGCGGAGCTGGAGGCCTGGCACCGGCCGGAAGGGGCGTACCGCGCCCGGCCCTTTCGTCCCCAGCAGCGGCCCCGGGGGCTGCTGGAAGAGCTGCAGCCAGAGCGGGAGAAGGCCGCGGGCCCGGTGGACGCGGCCTTGCTGGAACGGCCCTCCCGGCTGTTCGCCCAGGCCGCGCAGCTGGAGGCGTTCGTGGATGAGCGGGGGGTGATCTCCGCGGCCCGGGTGCTGGGGCGCAGCCGCCAGGTGACCTCGGTCAGCGGCCCGGAGCGGCTGTGTGGCGAATGGTGGGGCAGCGAACCCTTCAGCCGGGACTACTTCCGGGTCCAGTTCGACGGGCTGGGGCCGGCCTGGGTGTTTCGCGACGCCCGGGATGGGCGGTTCTACCTGCACGGGATGTTCGATTGAGCCCGCCGGGCCCTTGATCCTAGAGTCCGCGCGCCATGCTGAATGCCGTCCTGCTGACCGTCCTGGTGTCGTTGGATCCCTCTCTCGCCGCGCGCGCGGTCTTGCTCACCCCCCAGCTGACCGCCGGAGAGCAGGCAGTGGCTGGAGCCCCCGATGCCGGGGTGGCTCCAGAGGAGGCGCCCGCCGAGACCGCCCCCGGCGAGCAGACCTCCGGGGCCCAGGAAGCCCCCGCCGTGGCCGCGCCTGCTTCCCCCGCGCCCGTTTCCGCTGACCCCGCCCCGGCCAGCGAAGAGGCTCCCGGCACCGGCGCCACCGCCAGTGATGCCGCTCCTCCGGCCAGTCCTCCCGCCGAGCCTGAGCTCAAGGGGATGGAGGAGCCGGAGCTGAAGGGGATGGAGACGGAGGCGGGGAAGCCCTGGACCGGGCGGGTCCGCTACGTGTGGCCGTTCGCCAAGGAATCGGAGCTGCTCCCCGGGGACGTGCGCATCCCGCTGCCGGTGTGGCTGATGGCGGTGGGGGGCGGGGCGGCGGTGGCGGCGGGAATTCCGTTCTACACAATCGCCCGCGGGGCGGAGTCGCGGCTGAACAGCGGGGACGACACCATCCGCACCGACGCGGATCGGGCCCAGGTGCTGAACTTTGGCCGCACCATGGAGGCCTGGGGGGTCGGGTTGTGGGCCACCGGCGGGGTGCTGGTGGCCGCCAGCTGGACGGTCTTCTACGTGCTGGGGGTGCAGGAGAAGCCCAAGGGGATGAACTACTCGCTCCAGCTGGGACCCCAAGGCGGGATGGTGCAGTTGGAGTGGCGGCTGCCGTAGAGCGGGCTCGACCTGCTGGTCGGGATTTGCTGGAATCACCTCCCTGCCGGGGAGGTCCGCATGAGAGGCATCGGTCGGTGGTGGGTGGGCGTCTGGTTGTGGGCGGCGGCCTGTTCGTTTCCCAATCGTCCCCCGCAGCTGGTGGTGACGCTGACCCCGGAGGGGGCGGGCACCGATCAGCCGATCGTGGCCGAGGTCCAGGCCCGGGATCCGGATGGGGCGATCCCGGTGCTCAGCTACCAGTGGAAGCGCAACGGCGAGGCACTGGCGGAGGAGACCTCGGCCACCTTGTCCGAACTGCACACCCACCGCGGTGATCTGATCGCGGTGGAGGTGACCGCCTGGGATGGCTACGTCACCACCCAGGTGGAGGCGCAGTTGACCATCGCGGACACCCCGCCGGTCCTGGATCCCTCCGCCTTCCCTCCCGCGCAGGTCACCTATCCGGAGAAGTGGACCTTCCAGATCCAGGTCCGGGACCCGGATGAAGACCCGCTGCAGAATGTGGCGCTGGAGTACGGGCCGCTGGGGATGACAGTCAGCGCCTCCGGGCTGATCGAGTGGACCCCGATCCAGCCGATGTTCGGTGGCGAGCTGACGGTTCACTGGGCGGTCCGGGTGGGCCCCTCGCTGGAGCTGCCGATCTCCGGGACGATCCGGGTGCTGGACTCCCGCCCGGCGCCGCAGCGGCGGCTGGGAATCCGGATCCCCCTTGAGCCCTCGGCGTTGCTGGTCACCGACCTGGAGGGAGACGGGGTCCGGGAGCTGTTGGTGGGGAATGGGACCGGGCTGCAGATCCTCCAGCGCTCCGGCAGCGCCTATGTGGAGCGCTTCTCCTCTCCCTTCCCGCTGCCAGTGGTCTCGGTGGCCGCCGGGGACGGGGATGGCAACGGGGTGCAGGAGATCTTCCTGGGACTGGAGCGGGGCGTGGTCCGGCTGGCCGAGGGCAGCCAGCTGGAGGCCAGGCGCTACACCCCGGTCAGCTACCCGGCGCGGATCGAGGGTCTGTTGGTCCGGGACCTCTCCGGCGACGGGGACCTGGAGGTGGTGGGGCTGCAGTCGCGGGGCTGGGACCAGACCCGGATCGTGGTCCTGGACGCGGTCAGCCTGACGGTGGAGTGGGAGAGCCCGGAGGGAGCCTATGGGGCCTCGCTGGCGGTGGGGAACCTGGATGGGGATCAGGCGCTGGAGATCGTCACCGCCGGGGGCTTCGTGTTCGACGGGGACTCCCACTCGGTGCAGTGGACCTACGCGTCGGGCTTCGGCAAGCAGGTGGACCTGGGGGATCTGGACGGAGACGGGGAGGTGGAGATCGTGGGCCTGGCCTCCTCCACCTTCATCCGCGCCTTTCGTCTCTCCACCCAGTCAATCCGCTGGGAGCTCAGCCGCGCCAGCCTGGACGCGCTGAGGGTGGCGGACGTCACCGGGGACGGCAAGGCGGAGATCCTGGTGGGCGACGGTCAGTACGGCGAGGTGGCCGCCTACACCCACAAGACCAACAACCTGGTGCTGCTCTCGGAGCTCTCCTCGCAGGAGTACGGGGTCAGCGCCCTGGCAGCGGGCGATCTGGACGGGGACGGCAAGGTGGAGCTGGTGTGGGGATCTGGGGAGGGGGTGACCGGGGCCGACGTGCTGGTGGTGGCGGGGTTCAACACCCACCTGGCGGTGGAGTGGAAGTCGGGTCCGGCCACCTCGCCGGACGGTCCCTTCGTGGGCCCGCGCTGGATCCGGGACCCGGGAGGGCCGGGGGCGCCGGTGTACGCGGCGGCCACCTCCGGCAACGACTCCGCCGGGACCCGGCTGGTCCGGTGGGATCCGGTCAGCGGCGCGGTCACCGCCAGTCCGGAGCTGGGCAGCAACTGGGAGGAGGCGGTGGCCCTGGATGCGGCGGACTACGACGGGGACGGGGTGGACGAGGTCTTCCTGGCCACCGCCCAGACCTACTCCACCTACTTCACCGTCTACGATCCGTGGGCGGCGGCGGCGGAGTGGACCTCGCCCCTGGAGGTGGGGCCGGGGCTGTCGGTGACCCATGGGGATCTCAACGGCGATGGCAGCCCGGACGCGCTGGCCTTCACCGAGAACGGGGTGCTCCACGCGGTGGACGTGAAGAACCAGGCCACGCTGTTCGCCAGCGCGCCGGTGTGCGCGAACGGCGCCCGGGACGCGGAGTTGGCGGATCTGGACGGCGACGGGAGGCTGGAGCTGATCGCCCTGTGCGCGGAGTCGCTGACCGTGTTCAAGCCGCAGGGCGCCGGCTACGAGCAGTCGGGGACGGTCCGCCTGACCCACGGGCTGGACCTGGCGGCCACCGACGCGAACGGAGACGGGCGGGTGGAGCTGTATGTGCTCACCACCGACTACGCTGACTCGCGGTTGCTGCGCTTCGATCCGCAGCTGGCATTGCAGGCCACCATCCCGCTGCAGGTGACCGCCGCCGGGCTGTTCGTGGAGGATCTGGGGGTGGACCGCAAGAACCTGATCCTGGGAGTGGATCAGCGGTTCATCGACGATTCGCCCGCCCCGCTGGTGGGGATCGATCCGGAGAGCGGGACCGAGATCTGGCGCTCTCCGGGATTTGCCGGAGAGGTGACCCGCAACGGGTTGACCTACTTCGATCAGGACGGGGACGGCGAGCTGGAGCTGGCCTGGGGTTCGGGGGGCGGGATGTTCGCCACCTCCCCCGGGCAGTAGCCCACCCCTACCGCAGGGCCAGCGGGGCCCAGGCGGGGTCCCGCCCGGCGGTGATGTCCCGGTGCTCCTGCTCCTGGTCGCCGGGGGCGGCGTCCGCGGGTCGGGCCAGCCGGGTGACCCACTTGTGCTTGAGCAGCGCCCCTCGCCCGCTCATCCGGGCGTCTTGTTCCTGCAGCGCCCGCCGGTCCTTGACCAGGACCTTCTGCGGCGAGGTGCGGATGAAGTGCAGGTGCCCGATGTAGACCACCCGATCCCCGGGGCGCAGGTCGATCCGCAGCGGGAGCTCCAGATCGGTGCGCCCCACATTGGTCACCGCGGAGAGGCCGCGCAGGTACAGCGGCTTGCCGGCCGGGACCTGGACGTAGAAGCGGCCCTCCATCGGAACCCAGGCGGTGTCGGCGCCCTCCACCGGAGGCCAGGCGTGGTGGCGGAACGGCTCCTGGAGGGTGCGGGTGAAGGAGGCCAGGAAGTTGCCGTGCATCCCCCCCAGCAAGATCGCGTGGGGTCCGGAGGCCTCCTGCTGGTTCACCTTGGGCACCACCCGCAACGACCCCACCACCAGCACCGTGTCCGGGGCCGGCCCGGCCCCGCCCGGCGCGCTGTGGGGCAGGTTCGTTCGCACGCAGCCCACCAGCAGCGCCAGCGCCAGCGCCAGCGTCAGCCTCACGTACGATCTCCGCGGAGGAACTGGGCGATGGTCCCTCCCGCAGGAGGCAGACGCTTCTTCCGTTGTTGCGGGGTGGGATCCTCCAGCAGGTAGCGCTCCCAGCTCTTCCCCTTCACCGCCGCGCGGAGCACGGACAGCCGCTCGGCGCTAAAGCCGTCGCCGTCGGCGGCCAGCATCGCCGGCTGGGTGAAGGACCCGCTGGTCACCCGCAGGGTGCCCAGGTCGTAGATCCCCGGGCGGGTGATGTGGATGCGGGACTGGATCTTGGCGTCTCCAGAGACGTGCCAGGTCATCTCGCGGCCCAGAAATCCCACGTCGCGCATCGCCTCCAGCTCGTACACCCCGGGGGGGAGCATGATCAGGAAGTGGCCGTTCTTCACCGTGCGGGGGCGGAGGGCGCGGTACCACTGCTTGGAGCTGGCCCCCACCAATGGGGTCTGGCTGCCGTGCGGGTCCACCCGCCGGAACCAGAGGGAGAAGAACTCCGGGGTCCCCAGCAAGCCGGGGTCGGACTTCACGGTCACCATCAGCAAGGAGAACTCCGGCCCGGGCGGTTCGTCCGCCTCCAGCTCCTTGAAGGTGTAGGTCGGATCGCTGAACCGGAAGAAGCAGCCGGAGGTGACCAGGGAGAGCAGCAGGAGCAGCCAGAGCTTGTTCACAGCAGCACCCCCATCAGGGCCACCGGGGAGACGTCGATGAACAGGCTCCAGGAGGGGGAGGGCAGCGCCTCGGCGCGCACCCCCAGGCCGAACGGGCCCAGCGGGAACTTGCCGAACGCGCCCAGCACCAGCCCGCCGTTGATCACCCCGATCTGGGTGACCTGCCGCATGCCCACCACTCCGGCGAACTGCAGCCCCAACAGCTCCACCCCCGCGCCCCCGGTCAGATCCAGCCCCACCTGGTTGTAGAGAAGATCACCGATCAACAGCCGGTACACCCAGCCCCCGCTGCCGTGCAGGAACACGCCAAAGGGATTGTTCGGGTGGGAGTACAGCGAGTGCAGATAACCGAGGCGGACCGCGTCGGTCCCCACCGCCACGGTGATCCCCGCCAGACGCTCCACCAGATCCGGGGTCTCCGGGTGTTCGACCAGCGGGCCGGCCCGGGCCAGCGCCACCCGCTCTGCGGGCGCGGAGTGCAGCTTCCTGAGCCGGGGCCACAGCGTCTCGCAGTCCCCGGTGACCTCCACCTGGCTCTCCACGTTGACCCCCAGGTTCTCCACCGAGCCGGTGTCCACCGCCAGCGACCCGGCGCAGGTCAGCGCCCCTGGCTCGATGGTCAGCAGCTGCGGAGGGATGAACTCCGCCTTGTCCCCCAGCCGCAGGTACTCCAGCCGGTAGGTGCCGGGGGGAGCCTGGAGCACGAAGTACCCATCGCGGTGCAGCTTGGCCTCGTGGACCTCGCGCCCGGATCGCAGCTCCAGGGAGATCGACTCCCCTCCCACCTCCTGCTCGGCCTGGCCGACGGTGAGGGGCTGGTCCCCGTCCAGGAACACCAGCCGTCCGGCCACCGCGCCATCCGTCTGGGCCAACGCCAGCGGCGCCCACGCCAACAACAGCCATCCCCCCAGCGTCCTCATGCCTTCCTCCCGCTCAACGAAGCCACCGTGACCCGCAACCCGGGCTGGGCCTTGCGGGCCGCGGCGATGAACCGCTGGGGCCCGTCCACCCGCTGGACCTCGCCGGGGGGAACCACCAGTCCGATCACCATCACCGGCAGGGAGATCACGGTGGCCACCAGGCCCACCGCGGCCACCGCCAGCGCCCCCAGCACGAGGGCGGGAGGGAGGACCATCGCCCCCATCAACCCCAGGGTGAGCACCGGGGCCCCGAACAGACAGCTGAGCGCGCCCCCCGGAAAGAGCCAGTTGGGGCGGTGCGCGAAGGTGAAGGTGTTCAGCCCCGGCTGGACGTCGATCCGGTAGTCCCGGCCATTGATCACCAGGGTGGCGGGGCCCGGGGAGACGGAGAAGGCGCACGGCTGTTCGCGGTTGCCCAGCCGGCAGCTCTGGCCCCCCTCTCCGCGCAGGTGGACGCTCCCGCTGGAGTCGGCGTCCTTGGGGTACAGCTCGATCCCTTGCGCGAAGTCCGCGGGGATCACCGCCAGCAGCGAAAGCATCAGGGGCAGTGCAACCATGTTTTCCTCCCAAACGCAGTCTAAGCCGGAGTGGGCGGGGCGGGGATGGGTTGTTGACTGAACGGGCGTGCAGTATCTTGCGGGGATGTACGCCGAGCTCGTCTGCCGCACCAACTTCAGCTTCCTCCGGGGGGCCTCGCACCCCGAGGAGTTGGTGGCGACTGCGCACCGGCTGGGGATCTCCGCGCTGGCGATCAGCGACGATGATGGCCTGTACGCCGCGGTCAAGGCGCACCTGGCGGCCAAGGCGGTGGGGCTCAAGTTCGTGCTCGCCAGCCGGATCACCCTCACCGACCTGGGCCCGGTGGTGCTGTACGTCCAGGACGCGGAGGGCTACGCCAACCTCTGCCGGCTGATCTCCCAGAGCCGGCTGGCCAATCCCAAGGGACAGGCCGGGCTCTCCTGGCGGGAGGTGGCCCAGCGCTCCTCGGGGCTGATCGCCCTCTACCTGTTCCCGCACGATCCCCCGGATCGGGTGGCGGCGCTGGCCCAGGCCTTCCCCGGGCGCTTCTACGTGGGGCTGTTCCGCAGCCTCTCCGCCGGGGACCAGGCCCGGGTGGAGCGGTCGGTGGCGCTGGCCAGCGCGCTGGGGGTGCCGCTGTGCGCCCACAACGACGTGCACCAGCACCTGCGGCGGCGGGGCCCGTTGGCGGACGTGCTGGCCGCCATCCACCACAAGACCACCGTGGACCAGCTGGGGACCCGCGGGTTCCCCAACGCCGAACGCTGCTTGAAGAGCCCCGAGGAGATGGCCCGGCTGTTCGCCGACTTTCCGGACGCGGTGGGGCGCTCGCTGGAGATCGCCGAGGCCTGCCACTTCACCCTCGATCAGCTGCGCTACCACTTCTCCGAGGAGGACCTGCCGCCCGGCCACACCCCGATCAGCTACCTGCGCCAGTTGACCGCCCAGGGGCTGGAGTTCCGCTACCCGCAAGGGATCCCCGAGGCGGTGCACAAGCAGATCGCCCATGAGCTGGCGTTGATCGAGGCTTTGGACTTCCCCGGGTACTTCCTGGCGCTGTGGGAGATCGTCCGCTTCGCCCGGGAGCGGGGGATCCTCTGTCAGGGGCGGGGGTCGGCGGCCAACTCCGCGGTGTGCTTCGCGCTGCAGATCACCGCCATCGATCCGGTGCGGATGGGGCTGCTGTTCGAACGCTTCTTGTCGATGGAGCGCAAGGAGCCTCCGGACATCGACGTGGACTTCGAACACGAACGCCGCGAGGAGGTGCTGCAGTACGTGTACCAGAAGCACGGGCGGCACCGGGCGGGGATGGTGTGCACGGTGATCTGCTACCGCGGCAAGCTGGCGGCCCGGGAGGTGGGCAAGGCGCTGGGGCTGTCGCTGGATCAGGTGGACCGGCTGTCCCGGGTCACCGAGGCGGCGGTGGACGGGCTGACCCCCCAGCTGCTGCAGCAGGCGGGGCTCTCCCCGCAGGATGGCCGGGTGCAGCTGACCGCGCAGCTGGCGGCGGAGCTGGAGGGCTTCCCCCGCCACCTCTCGATCCACGTGGGCGGCTTTGTGATCACCCGCGAACCCCTGGTGGAGTTGATCCCGGTGGAGAACGCGGCCATGCACGGCCGGACGGTGATCCAGTGGGAGAAGGACGACATCAACGCGGTGAACATCCTCAAGGTGGATCTGCTGGGGCTGGGGATGCTGACCCTGATCTCCAAGGCCTTCGCGCTGATCCGCGCCCACCACGGGGTGCAGCTGTCCTTGGCCACCATCCCCGCCGAGGACGCCGCGGTGTACGAGATGATCTGCGAGTCGGACACCATCGGGGTGTTCCAGATCGAGAGCCGGGCGCAGATGAACATGCTGCCCCGGCTGCGGCCGCGGACCTTCTATGACCTGGTGATCGAGATCGCGATCATCCGCCCGGGGCCGATCATCGGCGACATGGTGCACCCCTACGTGCGCCGCCGGGACGGGCTGGAGGAGGTGAACTACCCCTCCCCGGAGGTGCGGAAGATCCTGGAGAAGACCCTGGGGGTGCCGCTGTTCCAGGAGCAGGCGATGAAGCTGGCGATGGTGGCGGCGGGGTTCACCTCCGGGGAGGCGGACCAGCTGCGGCGGATCCTCTCCCACAAGCGCGCCGAGGAGCTGTTGGCCCCCTTCCAGCGCCGGTTCATCGACGGGTGCGTGGCCCGCGGCTACCCCCGGGAGTACGCGGAGACCACCTTCAAGCAGTTCCGGGGCTTTGCCCACTACGGCTTCCCGGAGAGCCACTCCGCGTCCTTCGCGCTGATCGCCTACGCCTCCTCCTACCTCAAGCGCTACTACCCGGGGGCCTTCGCCGGGGCGATCCTCAACTCCCAGCCGATGGGTTTCTACGCCCCCCACACCCTGGTGGAGGACGCCCGCCGCCACGGGGTGGAGGTCCGCACGGTGGACGTGAACCGCTCCGGCTGGGACTCGTCGCTGGAGCCGGCGGGGGCGCTGCTGCCGGGGGCGGGCGCGGTGGCCGTGGGAACGGAGTGGGGGCGGGCGGGGGAGACGGAGTGGGGTCGGGCGGGGGAGACGGAGCGGAGACGGGTCGGGGAGACGGAGTGGGGTCGGGCGGGGGAGACGGAGCGGAGACGGGTCGGGGAGACGGAGTGGGGACGGGCGGGAGAGACCGAGCGGAGACGGGCCGGGGAGACGGCGGAGGAGGGTGGGCGGCCGGCGCTGGTGGAGGGGGCGGCGGTGCCCGGGCGGGCGCCGGGCGGCAACGCGCCTGTGGGCAGCTGGGGGAAGGAGGGTCCGGCGCTGCGGCTGGGGCTGCGGCTGATTCGCGGACTGCGCGAGGACACCGGACGGAGAATCGAACGCGCGCGCCAAGAGGGCTACCGGAGCATCGCGGATCTGGCGCGGCGGGCGCGGGTGCCCCGCCATGAGCTGATCCGGCTGGCGCTGTCCAACGCCCTGGCCAGCTTCGGGGTGGGGCGGCGCGAGGCGCTGTGGGAGATCCAGGCGCTGGGGCCGCTGGAGGAGGACGACCTGTTCTTCGGGCTCCCGATGGACGAGACGGTGGTGGAGCTTCCGCCGCTGACCGCCGCGGAGCGGGTGTGCGAGGACTACCAGACGGTGGGGCTGTCGCTGGAGACGCACCCTTTGGCGCTGCTGCGGCCACAGCTGACCCGGCTGCGGGCGGTGACCTGCCAGGGGCTGCTCAAGGTCCGCCCCGGCCAGCGGGTGGGGGTGGGGGGGATGGCCATCTGCCGACAGCGCCCGCCCACCGCCAAGGGGTTCTGCTTCATCTCCCTGGAGGACGAGACCGGGATCTCCAACGTGGTGGTCCCCCCGGCGCTGTTCGAGAAGGACCGCTCGGAGATCCTCGGCTCGCTGTTCCTCTACGCGGAGGGGCGGGTGGAGAAGGCGGGGAAGGTGATCAACGTCAAGGCGGACCGGGTGTTCAAGCTCAGCCTGGACGACGTCCAAGAGCCGGGAAAGGGCGCGGCGGCCTTCCGGTCGGTGGGGTGGGGCGCGTAGGAGCCCTGGCAGCCGACCGTGGGACCTGGTTCCGGTTGCGCCGCCCCGGTCTGCCCGGTGACAGTACACCCGTGGTCCTCGACACCCTCCAGCGCCCGTTGCGGAACCTGCGTCTGTCGGTGACCGACCGCTGCAACCTGCGCTGCGCGTACTGCATGCCGGAGGAGGAGTACCGCTGGCTGGACAAGCGGATGCTGCTCTCCTTCGAGGAGATCGTCCGGGTGGTCTCGGTGTTCACCGCCCTGGGGGTGGACCGGGTCCGGCTGACCGGCGGTGAACCGCTGCTGCGCCAGGAGCTGCCGGAGCTGGTGCGGATGCTGGCCGCCAACGATCGCCTCCGCGATCTGGCGATGACCACCAACGGGGTCCAGTTGGCCCGGCACGCCCAGACCCTCCGGGAGGCGGGGCTGCAGCGGGTGACCGTCAGCCTGGACACCCTGGACCCTTCGCGCTTCCAGACCCTGGCGCGGCGGGACTCGTTGCCGCAGGTGAAAGAAGGGATCGCGGCGGCGGCGGCGGCGGGGTTCACCTCCCTCAAGCTGGACTCGGTGATGCTCAAGGGCACCAACGACGACGAGCTGCTCCCCCTGCTGCGCTACGCGGCCACTGTGGGCGCCGAGCTGCGCTTCATCGAATACATGGACGTGGGCGGCGCCACCCGCTGGTCGATGGAGCAGGTGCTCAGCCGCGCCCAGATGCTGGAGCGGATCACCGCCGAGTACGGCCCGGTCCACCCCCTGGTGCCCGAGGACTCGGCTCCGGCGGAGCGCTTCCGGCTCTCCACCGGCCAGACCTTCGGGATCATCGCGTCGACCACCCAGCCGTTCTGCAGAAGCTGCGACCGCAGCCGGCTGACCGCGGATGGGACCTGGTTCACCTGCCTCTACGCCCGCGCCGGGACCGATTTGCGTCAGGCGCTCCGGGACGGAGCCTCGGACGAGGCGCTGACCGCGCTGATCTCCAGCACCTGGACCGCGCGAAAGGATCGCGGCGCGGAGGAACGGCTGGCCCAGGCGGGGAGGGGACCGCTGCTGTCCACCGAGACCCTCCGCGGCGACCCCCATCTGGAGATGCACACCCGGGGAGGATGACGGGCCGCGGTGTCGGGATTGTCCTGCTAGAAGCGGTGCCCAGATGGACTCCAACACGATCTTCCTGGAACTGGGCGTGGCGCTGGCGGCCGGCCTGGTGATCGGCTTCGAGCGCGAGCAGGCGATGTCGCGCGAGAACAAGACCCGCCGCACCCTGGGGGGCGCGCGCACCTATCCGATCTTCTCCCTGGTGGGCGCGGTGGCGGCACTGCTGGCCCAGACCCTGGGGGTGTGGGTGTTCGTGGTGGCCTTCGCCGGGACCCTGGCGCTGGTGGGGCTCTCCTACGCCAAGGATCTTCAGGAGAACGACCGGGGGATGACCTCCGAGGCGGCGCTGCTGTTCTCCTTCCTGCTCGGCGCGCTGTCCCTGACGCCGGCGGTGGAGGACACCACCCGGCGGGTGCTGGTGGTGCTCTCGTTGTCGGTGGTGGCCTCGCTGCTGTTGTCGGTGAAGGCGCCGCTGCATCGCTTCATCCAGCAGCTGGCGCCGGAGGACATCTACGCCACCCTCAAGTTCCTGGTGGTGGCGGTGGTGGTGTTGCCCCTGTTGCCGGACCGGACCTACGGCCCGTTGGACGTGCTCAACCCGCGCAAGATCGGCCTGATGGTGGTGCTGATCGCCGGGATCAGCTTCAGCGGCTACCTGGCGATCCGGCTGCTGGGCGCTCGCCGCGGGCTGGGGGTGACCGGGATCCTGGGCGGGCTGGCCTCCTCCACCGCGGTGACCCTGACCCTCAGCGGCCGGGCCAAGCAGACCCCGGCGCTGGCGGACAGCTGTGCCCTGGCGGTGGTGCTGGCCTCGGGGATCATGTTCGTGCGGGTGCTGGTGGCGGTGGGGGTGGTCAACCCCGCGCTGCTCTCCGAACTCTGGTTGCCGATGGTGGCGATGGCCGCCGCCGGGGGAGGCGCGGCGCTGGTGTTGTGGCGGCGGGCGAAGCGGGCCGCGCACCTGCAGTCCGAGCCGGTGGACTTCAAGAACCCGTTCGAGCTGACCTCCGCGCTCAAGTTCGCCGCCATCTTCGCGGTGGTGCTGTTGGTCTCCAAGGCGGCCACCACCTGGTTCGGGACCGGGGTCACCTACCTGACCGCGCTGCTGGCGGGGTCCACCGACGTGGATGCGATCACCCTCTCGCTCGCCGGGCTGGCCAGGGGGGAGCTGAGCCCCGAGGTGGCGGTGACCGCGATCCTGATCGCCGCCGCCTCCAACACCCTGGTCAAGGGGGGGATGGCGGTGGTGGTGGGCGGGTGGGCGTTCGGCCGCCGGGTGATCATCGCCTTCGGGGTGATGATCGCGGTGGGAGGGCTCACCTTGATTGCGGAGCGGCTGGCTTAAGGCGGGCCTTCGGACCGGACGCGTGGCAGACTGGGAGGCGACATGGAGCCGCGTGAGTTCTGGGGCTGGTTCGAGAAGCAGTCAGAGGCGCTGAAGGCCGAGGCGCCGGAGACCCGGGCAGGAACGATCAGCGACAAGCTGGTCGAGCTGGGGTCGTCCATCGCCGTGGAGGTGAGCGGAGACGTGGAGGGTGAGCCCTCGGAGGTGATCTTCACCGCCAGTGGCAACGTGGAGCTGTTCGACGAGGTGTACGCGCTGGTGGAGGCGGCCCCGGCCCTGGAGGGCTGGGCGTTCATTCCCCTGCGACCGGCCCGCGGCTTCGAGTTCACCCTGGACCTGGAGGGGGACGCCACCATCTCCGCGGAGAAGCTGAGCTTCGAGCCGCTGGAGTCTCCGCAGATGCCCGGCGCGCTGGGGCTGCGGATCTTCGTGGACGAGGTCCTCTCCGCCCGCGAGGACCTGGAGGAGGTGATCCTGTTCCTGATCGAGACCGGGCTGGGCGAGGAGCGGATGGCCCAGATCGTCCACGTGGAGGCGGTGCCGATCGCCGAGGCCCAGGAGCCGGTCCCGCTGCCGGTGCTCCCGGCGTTCATGGACACCCGGCTCAAGCGGCTGGCGGAAGAGAGCAGCAGCTAGCGCTGATCGGCCGGCAGGGTCTCCACCGCGATCCCGCCGGCCTTCAGCGACTCCTCCAGTCCCTGGACGGGGCGGAGCTGCTCTCCACCGTCCGCAGCCTTGGCTTCGCCGCCTGGGCCCGCCTGCCCGTCCGCACCGGTTCCGCCTGCTTGCCCGGCCTCCGGGAGGCGGCACATGGATGTCCGAAAACCGCCAGCCGCCAGGGGGTGGCGCCCGTAGGATGTCCTCGTGCTTCCCGATCCGGACACCTGCTATCGCGCCTACCAGAGCCGGGACGCCCGGTTCGATGGTCGGTTCTTCACCGCGGTGGTGACCACCGGGATCTACTGCCGGCCGATCTGCCCGGCGCGCACTCCGTTGCCGAAGAACGTGCGCTTCTTCGCCTTCGCCGCCGCGGCGGAGGAGGCCGGCTTCCGTGCCTGCCGTCGTTGCCGCCCGGAAGCCGCGCCGGGGACGCCCAGCTGGATCGGGACCTCGGCGGTGGTCTCCCGCGGCCTGCGGCTGATCGAGGACGGGTATCTGGACGCGCATGCCGCCCCCCAGCTGGCGGATCGGCTGGGCCTGGGGGAACGGCAGCTGCGCCGGCTGTTTGAGGCGCACGTGGGGGTGCCCCCCGCGCAGGTGGCCCGCACCCGGCGGCTGCACTTTGCCCGGACCCTGGTGGAGACCACCGCGCTGCCGATCTCCGAGCTGGCGCTGGCCTCCGGCTTTCGCAGCCTGCGGCAGTTCAACGATGCCTTCCGGCAGGCGTTCTCCCAGCCACCCACCGCGCTTCGCCAAGGGGCTCCCGCGCAGCGCTCCCCGGTGCACGAGCTGTCCTGTGACTCGGGCGGGTGCCGGTTCTGTTCGCGGGAGGAGGGGGCGTTGACCTTGCGGTTGTCCTACCGCCCCCCGCTGGACTGGCCGGGGATGCTGGCGTTCTTCGCCGCGCGGGCGCTGCCCGGGGTGGAGGCGGTGGAGAAAGAGACCTACTCCCGCTCGTTCTCGGTGGAGGGAAGCAGCGGCTGGTTCACGGTGCGCCCGGGCGAGAGGGCGCACTCCCTGGAGCTGGAGGTCCACGGGGCGTCGGCGCGGATGCTGTTGCCGCTGGTGCGCCGGGTCCGGCGGCTGTTCGACCTGGACGCGGACCCCACCGCGATCTCCACGGTGCTGGGCGGCTCGGCGGTGCTCGAGGAGTCGGTGCGCAGGCGCGGAGGACTGCGGGTGGCCGGCGCCTTCTCTCCCTTCGAGGGCGCGGTGCGGATCATCGTCGGCCAGCAGGTCAGCGTGGCCGCGGCCCGGACCGTCCTCTCCCGGTTGTGTCAGCGGGCCGGGGCGCCGATGCAGGGCGCGCCGGGTGGAATCCGCCGCTGCTTCGTCTCCGCTGCGGAGCTGGCAGCCCTCTCGCCGGCCGAGCTGGGGATGCCGCAGTCCAGGGGACGGACCTTGTTGGCGGTGGCCGCCCTGGCCGCTCCGGAGCTGGACCTGGAATCACTGGAGGCGGTGCCGGGGATCGGACCGTGGACCCGCTCCCTGCTGGCGATGCGGGCGGGGGGAGATCCGGACGCGTTCCCCGCCGGGGATCTGGCGCTGCGTCGGGTGCTCCCGGGCACCTCGGAGGCAGCCTTGGAGCGGCTCTCCGAGGCCTGGCGTCCATGGCGGGCGTACGCGGCGATGCACCTGTGGGCGATGGATTCTGAGCAGCAGCAGAGGAGGACGGACCATGTTCGCGCTGTGGCAACGTGAGACCCCGCTGGGGAGGCTGACCCTGATCTCCCGGGAGGGGGCGCTGTGTGCGCTGGAGTTCGCCTCCGAGGAGGCGGAGCTGTTGCGCCGGTTCGTCCCTCCGGGCGCGGCGCTGGAGCGGCGGCCGGTCGAGGAGATCGATCGGGCGCTGACCGGGTACTTCGCCGGCCAGGTGGCCGCCCTGGATGCCGTCCCGGTGGCGCTGGAGGGCACCGAGTTCCAGCGCGCGGTGTGGGCCGCGCTGCGGCGGATCCCGGTGGGCCAGACCTGGACCTATGCCCGGCTGGCCCGCGAGGTGGGAAAGCCCACCGCGATGCGAGCAGTGGGCGCCGCCAACGGACGCAACCCGGTGGCGCTGGTGGTCCCCTGCCATCGGGTGATCGCCACCGGAGGCAAGCTGGGCGGCTACGCGGGAGGACTGGACCGCAAGGCCTGGCTGCTGCGCCACGAGGGCGCGCAGCTGGTGTAGCGCTCAGGCGACGGGCCCCGTGGGGGGGGCTCTCGCCGGGAGCAGCGCGGGGGAGAGGGAGGAGCTCCCCCGGAAGACTAGGAGGCCTGCGCCAGCAGCTGTGCGTCGCGGCGGCCCAGCGCGGCCAGCAGCGCCTTGAGGTCGCACTTGCCGTCCTGGAAGTGGTTGCTGATCAGGGTCAGCGCCTGGAACACCTGCTCGGTGTCCGGATCCTGCAGCGCCGGATCGGTGCCGTAGTCGTCCTCCACCATCACCCAGCGCAGCCCGTGGGCCTGGACCGCGATGGCGCCGAAGGCCAGCCCGGCGTTCTGCAGCGCTCCCGCCTGACGGGGAGAGAGGACGCCGTCATCGATCGCCTTCTGCAGCACTGCCACCTCGGACTTCTCGCCCGACAGGGTCAGCTTGCCGTACTTGCGGGCCAGCAACTTCTCCACCTCCGCGATGCGGTGACCCAGCTCGGTCTCATCGGTTTCCAGAAGCTCGCGGATCGACTGTTCCATCTGACTTGCGCCCTCCAAGGCGACAACCTGTCGGCGCCTCTTGGCGCGGTTCGACGGCTTCGTCAACGCCGAGGTGCGGACGCGCACTGTCGGTGCGCTCGCCCAACCCCCACGGGCCACGCCTCGCGCCAGATCACCTCCGCTCCGCCGCCTCCTGATCGCGCAGCGCCTGACGCAGGAACTTCTCCAGCCCGTCGAACAGCGCCTGCGCCTCCCGCTCCTGGAACTCTCCGGAGCGCAGCAACTCCTCCTGCGCCGGCAGGGTGAGGAACGCCGCCTCGGTGAGCACCGAGGGCACCTCCGGCGCGCGGCACAGCGCCAGATCTCCCAGGCCGATCCCCCGGTCCGGCAGCTTCAGCTCGGAGAGCAGCGACTCCTGCAGCGCCAGCGCCAGCCCCTGTGATTGTGGATGGTAGAAGTACACCGAGGTGCCCATCGCCCCGTGGGGGTCGAGTGGATTGACCGCGTCGGGCAGCGAGTTGTGGTGCACCGAGATCAGCAGATCGGAGTTGCTGCGCACCGCAGTCAGGACCCGCGGCGCCAGCGCCAGCCCCTCCGGTCCCAGCTCGCCCTCGCGGGTCATCAGCACCCGGGCCCCGGCGCGCTCCAACTTCGAGCGCAGCCGTTGGGAGACGGCCAGGTTCACGTCCTTCTCCAGCAGCCGGTTCGGTCCCACCGCGCCGTGATCCGGCGAGTGTCCCGGATCGACTGTCACCGTCAGGCCCTGGAACAGCCGTCCCGGCCGGAGCCGGGGCGGGGGCCGCAGATCCAGATAGAAGTCGGTGCCCTCCCAGCCGTGGCGGTAGCCCCAGGCGGGGCCGCGCGTCTTCACCTCCAGCTCGAACCGCTCGCTCAGCAGCTGGTTGCCGGAGAAGGCCCGGACCATCGAGTGGGTGGGCTCCAGACGGAGGAACTCGATCTCCGACTGGGCCCCATAGAAGATCAGCCGGTAGTCCTGCCCGTCGGCGTCCTGGATCACCTGCACCGGGGTGGGGTGGTCCATGCCGATCTGGATCCGGGTCCAGCCGTCCTCCATCTTCCGGGTGCGCACCGCGTAGATCAGCGAGCGGGCGGTGGGCGTCCCCGCCGGCAGCGGGTGGACGTGGGTCTCCTTGGCCCAGGCGGACAGCTGGGCATCCAGCTTGATCTCCACCATCGGTCCCCAGCGGCGTCCGGCCCGGGCGCGGGTCCCGTTGGCCAGGAACTGGAAGAAGGAGGCCTCCGGCCCGGCGTGCATCGCCACCCGGGTGTGGCGGAAGTCCGGATCCGACCGCGGCCGATCGAACAGCTCCACCTCGGTGGTCACCGAGGGATCCCGCAGGGTGAGCGGCTGGGGGAGGGGAAGCTCCACCGGGATCCCCGCCCGCTCCACCAGGAATCGCAGCGGTGCCGCGCTGCCCCAACCCCAGCCCCGCTCCGGGGAGGGCGGAGGAACCCGCAGCTGCGCCTGGTACCAGCGCCCCGGCCCGGACTCGTTCTGATCCCGCTCCCCGGCGGCCAGGGCCGGTCGGGACTCCAGCGCCTCCCAGGTCACGTCCAGGTAGGAGCGGTCCGGCGGCGGGGAGGGCAGCACCACCGCCTCGGCCAGCCCGTCCCCCAGCAGCAGCTTGCCGGTGATCCCCTCCGCTCCGCGGAAGTAGAAGGGGAGGAGATCGCCGGGCTCCATCACCAGCGCGTCCAGGGGCCGGAGGCTGGTGGGGTCAATCATCCCCTGCAGGGTGGGCGCGTAACCGCGCACCGTGTACGGCGCCTCCACCAGCAGCAGCACCTCGGCGCTGCCCTCCTCGCGCGCCTCCACCCGCAGCAGGCTGGCGCCCGGCGTCACCGGCACGAAGGCCACGAAGCCGCCGCCGGGGCCCTGCTGGGCGGGGATCCCGTTGACGGTGACCTTCAGGTGGGCCGGCCGCACGTTGCCCAGCACGAAGTGGCGGACCGGGCCGGAGACGCTGCCCCCTGGGGCCGGATAGACCAGATCGATGCGGGGCGCCTCGGGGACGGCGGGGGCGGCCACCGGCGCGTGGACACAGGCCAGCGAACCCAGCAGCAGCAGCGTGGCCAACGAACGGACAAAGAAGTGGAACAAGGAGGGCCCAGGTACGGCGGAGAGGAGTGGGAGCAGTCTAGCGGGAGAGAACCCCAGTGGATCTGCGGTGTTCCGGGCCCGGCACCGGGGGAGCGCATTGCGATCCCAGCGGAATCGGAGAAGTAGAAAAGAACGACCAGCGGTGACGCAACTTCACCTGCGGTTATCCGACAATGTGCGCACAGGCCCACCCATGAACACCTATCCGCTCATCCCTTCCTCAGGCGTCCAGGAGTTCCGCAGCCGGCTCACCCTCGCGGTCCAGGACGATCAGCAGATCTCCGAACCCGAGCTCCGCCACGCCCTGGGCGCGCTGACCGAGGACGACGGCCAGGTGGACGAGTTCGAGTCCAACTCCGCGCGCAAGCTGCTGGTCTCCGACGGCTTCCAGCGGGTGTCCAGCCAGGGGGCGCGGGAGCTGGCCAGGGCGTTTGTGGACGGCGTGGTCCCGGCGGTCAGCGATCGCTGGACCGAGGACTTCCAGGCGCGGTTCAGCCAGCAGTTCCTGCGCGACGACGCGGGGGTCCAGCTCCCGAAGGACTCGGTGCTGCCCTCCCGTTCGCTGGGAGAGTGTCCGGCCGAAGTCCGCGCCTGCCTGGAGCGCGGCGGTCCCCAGGCCTCGGCGCACCGGGTCCGGGTGGGCGACGCAGAGGTGTACGTGGTGCACGCCCGGGGGGAGTCCACCGAGCAGCTGACCATCTATGACGCCCGGGGCACGCTGCTCACCTGGGGCAGCGGCCAGCGGGACCACGGCTTCTTCTGGCAAGACTAGGGGCCCGCGGCGGATGTTCGCAGGTTGCGAATAGTCAGGCTGCCGGGCGAGGGGGGACGCTAGATTGCGCGGCCGGAGGATCGAATGATAGGCGGCAGTGCAGCGTACGCGGTGGTGTGGTGGGCGTTGGCGCAGACGGGCAGTCCGGACGCAGGCACCCAGCAGTCGACGCCGGCGGTGGTGATCCCGGCCCAGCCCGGCGACGCGGGCACGGAGGCTCCGCTCCAGGAGCCAGCCCCGGTGATCGTCACTCCGGATGCCGGAGTGTCCCCCCAGGAGCCGGGGCCGATCTCCGCGGACCCCACCGCGGTCCCCGAGGCCGAGATCCCCCAGGTGGAGGTCCCGGTGGCGACGCCGTCGGCGGATCGCCCGATGCTGGGCAACAAGCCCAAGCCCACCCAGCGCTCCAAGGTGAAGCGCCCCAACACCGTGACCTTCAACGTGGCCGCCGCGGCCCTGGGGATCTACAGCGCGGCGCTGGAGCGGGTGATGATCCCGCAGCTGTCGATCGTGCTGGAGGCCGGGGTGGTCCAGCGTGACTTTGGCACCCCCCGGGGAACCAGCACCGTCAGCGGCCTGGGGTTCGCGGTCTCCGGGCGCTACTTCCCCTTCGGCGAGGCCCCCAACGGGCTGTACCTGGGACCGGACATCTCCGCCTACAACCTGACGGTGCGGGAGGCGGTGGGGAGGAGCAAGGGCACCAGCGTCGGCTTCGGGGGCTGGGTCGGCTACAACTTCACCTTCTTCCAGTGGCTGCACGTGGCCCCCGCGGTGGGAGGCAACGTGACCGTGGGTCCGGTGGGGCTGAACGGGATCCTGTACTTCGGCCGGGGCTTTACCCCCCTGGCCCGGCTGAACGTGGGCTTCGCCTTCTAGGAAGGGCTCACCAGTTGGTGGGCTTGTAGTCCTTGAAGAAGTAGCCGGAGAACACCTCTCCGGTGCGCGCGGTGTTGAAGATCGGATCCACGATCCGCGCCGCGCCATCCACGATGTCCAGCGGGGGCTGGAAGTCCAGCTCCTGCACCTTGCGGGTGGCGTGCACCGCCGGGTCCTCGTCGGTCACCCAGCCGGTGTCCACCGCGTTCATGTAGATCGCGCTCTTGGCGTAGTCCGGCGCCGAGGTGCGGGTCATCATGTTCAAGGCCGCCTTGGCCATGTTGGTGTGCGGGTGCTTGTCGGTCTTGGTGCCGCGCGAGAAGCTGCCCTCCATCGCCGAGACGTTGACGATCTGTCCGGGGGCCTGGCGGTTCCGCAGCATCAGCGGCTTGAGCTTGGCGCAGAGGACGAACGGCGCCACCGCGTTCACCAGGTGGACCTCCAGCATCTCCGAGGTCTCCACCTCCGCCAGGGTCAGCCGCCAGCTGTTGACGCTGCGCAGGTCCACCTGCTGCAGATCCGCGTCCAGCTTCCCCTGGGGGAAGAGGGCCTCGGAGTGGGTGTCCTGCTCCATCTCGTAGGGCAGCAGCGACAGCGCCGCCGAGTGGTGGATCCCCAGCCCCGCGTCCCCGCTGCGCCAGGAGACGTCGAGGTTGGAATCGCCGCCCCGGCCCAGGGTGCGCTGGCCGTTGAGCCTGGAGACCAGCTCCACATGCCCGGTCAGCAGCCGCTGCGCCTCGGGGCTCAGCGAAGCGGTGGGGCGGGCCTCCAGCTCCTGGAGGTGGGAGTAGAAGCCGGGCGGCCGGCGGACGGTCTGGGCCGCGTTGTTGAGCAGGATGTCCAGCCGGTCGTGGGTTTGCTCCAGGTGCCGGGCCAACAGCTCCACGCTGGGGGCGTGGCGCAGGTCCAGCCCGTGGATCTCCAGCCGGTCCCGCCAGTCCTCGAAGTCCTCTTCGCGCGAGTAGCGCTGGGCGGAGTCATGGGGGAAGCGGGTGGTGACGATCACCCGGGCGCCGGCGCGCAGCAGCATCAGGCAGGCCTGGTAGCCGATCTTCACCCGGCCGCCGGTGACCAGGGCCACCTGGCCCTTGAGGGACGCGGTCTGGAACCGCTTGCCGTAGTTGAAGTTGCCGCACTCGATGCACATCGCATCGTAGAAGTGGTGCAGGTGGCGGAAGTGGGTCTTGCACACGTAGCAGGCCCGCGGCTCCTCCAGGATCCGCTCCGGCTGGCCCAGCTTGGGGCCGGCGGGCAGCAGCGGGGCGGAGAACACCGCGTCGGTGCGCAGGGCGCGGATCTCGGTGGTGGCGCGCAAGACCCGGTCCTTCTCCCGCTTCACCTCGGAACGCTCCCGCCGCAGCTGCTTGGCCAGTCGGCGCTTCACCATCCGCTCCGGGGAGGCCACCTTCCCGGCCGCCGCCAGCAGATCGATCCGGTCGTCCTCCGGGACGGTGAGCATCCCGGTCTTGTCCGCGGCGATCACCTCCAGCACCGCGGTGCAGGCGCGGATCTCCTCCAGGGTCAGATCGGCGGACATCCGGCGGCGCGGCTGCTCCGGGGGGACCTCGTTGGCCGCGCCCTGGGGGGCAAGCTCGGTGTCGGGGGAGGAGGCGTCGGGGCCTGGGCTTTGCGCGAGACGGTTCATGAAGGGGACCAGGGTTCTCTTGTGAGGAAGGGGCGGCCGCCGGTTCGCGGGGCCGCGGTGCAACAGGGGAGGGCAGGCGACTATGCCCTTGGGGTTACCCGATGATCATGTCCTCGCGCTCCAGCTTCCCGGTCCGGAAACGATCGAGAGAGAAGCGTTCGAACAGCTCGTCGGACTCGCCGGTGGCCATCCAGGCAGCCATCCGCTCGGCCATCGCCGGGGCCATCATGAAGCCGTGGCCCACGAAGCCGGACATCTGCAGGAGATTTGGCAGCCCCGGGGTCCGCCCCAGGATCGGGCTGTTGTCCGGGGTGACGTCGTAGCAGCCGGCCCACTGGCGCAGGACCTTGATCTGTCCCACCTGGGGAAGCTGCTCGGTCAGGGCCCGGGCGAAGCGGGAGACGAAGCGCAGGGTGGAGCCCATGTTCAGACCGGGCGGCTCCTTGGGGTCGCCCATCCCGCCCACGATCTCTCCGCGCATCGACTGGCTGAAGTAGAGACCGGAGTCCAACACCGAGACCAGCGGCCCCAAGAACGGCTTGAGCGGCTCGGTGCTCAAGATCTCGTGGCGGTGCGGTTCGTTGGGCAACTCCACTCCCGCCAGCTTGGCCACCGACGGGCTCCAGGCCCCGGCGGACAGCACCACCGTCTCGCAGGCGATGTCTCCGCGGTCGGTCTTCACCTTGTGGATCCTGCCGCCGGAGATCTCGAACCCGGTGACGTTGGTGAAGGTCTCCACCGAGATCCCCTGCTTCTGGCAGGACTGCGCGTAGCCCCACAGGAAGGGCCAGGGGAAGATCACCCCGTCCTCCTTGTTGTAGGCGCAGACCTCCACCCCCTTCATGGTCAGCTGGGGGACGATGTCCCGCGCCGCGTCCGGGGTGAGCAGTTGGGTGGGCACCCCGTGGACGTTGTGCAGGTTCGCGCTGCGCTCCAGCCGCTGGGCGATCTCTTTGCTCTTGGCCAGGAACAGATACCCGCCCTGGCGCAGCCAGATGTTGATCCCCATCTCGCCGGCGAAGCTCTTCATCAGGTCGATCGAACGCTTGGCCAGCTCGATCATCGAGGAGGTGCCCCACTGCATCCGGACCCCGCCGCCGTTGCGGCCAGAGGCACCCGCGCAGAGGTAGCCCTTCTCGATCACCACCACGTCCTTCTCACCGCGCTTGGCCAGGTTGTGGGCCAGGGCCAGGCCCATGATCCCGCCGCCGATGATCACCACCTTGGCCCGGGCCTTCACCGGGGCCTCGGGGCGCAGGGCGTGGAAGCTGTAGCCCAGCGCCGCCGGGACGCCGCCCACCGGGGGCTGGGACTCGTCCACCGGCGCGGTGGCCAGCAGCGACAGCTCGGTGGGGTAGAGCGGGGTCCGGGGGGTGAACGGGATCACCGCCTCCTTCTTCAGCCCCGCCTTCTGGTGGAGGTGGTGGGCCACCGCCGAAAGACAGCTCTTCCCCTGGCAGATCCCGGTGCCAAAGCCGGTGTACCGCTTCACCGACTCCACATCGTGGTAGCCCTTCTCGATCGCCCCATCCACGTCATCGACGGTGACGTCCTCGCACGGACACAGCAGCGCCTTGCTCACGCGACCTCCCCGGCAATCGCCTCGCCGGCCCGCTGCCCGGACAAGGCGGCCTCCCGGGCGGAGGTGGGGGAGAGCAGCTCTCCGGCCACGAACACAGTCGGGGCATGCGTCCGTCCCACCGCATCTGCCTCCACCACGAACACCCCGTGCGCTTCGGAGAAGGAGATCCGCGCCCCGCCTTGACGGGCCAGCTCGAAGGAAGGGGAGGGCGGCATGCACACCAGCACCGTGTCGCAGGACACCTTGTGGGTCTTGCCGTCCGGGCGCAGGTAGGAAAAGCCGCTGACCTTGCTGCGGCCATGGGCCTTGGGTCGGGAACCGGCCACCGCCGGTCCGCTGGGAGTTCCCCGGACCTCCACCACCGCCTGCAGCTTCATCCCCACGCTGACCACCAGCTGGGTGATCGACGCCAGCTCCACCCCGGTGCCCACCAGGGCGACCTTGGTGCCCGGCTGCAGCTGATGCCTGCGGATCAACCGGGTGGCGGCCCGACCGGCCATCACCCCCGGCAGATCGTTGTTCTCGAACGGCAGCACCGCCGGGTGTCCGCCGGTGGTGACCAGCAGCCGCGCGGCGCGGATCTTCAGCAGCCGCGGGCCTTCGGCGGAGTAGGAGATGGCGGCGAAGAACTTCCCGTCCTGATCATCGAACAGGCCGATCACCGAGGTCTTCAGCAGCAGCCTGTCCGCCGGGATCGTCTCCACCGCCGGCGCGTCGGTCTCCGGGGGCCCGTCGATCAGCCGGCCTCCGGTGACCCCGTCCCGCTCGATCAACAGGAAGTCGATCCCCCGGTTGGCCAGCACCCGGGCCGCGGCCAGGCCGGCCGCGCCGCCGCCGACGATCGCCACCTTCGTCTGCAGGGTCCGGCACTCCAGCCGCTCCGGCGCCGGCTGGTCCGGCAACAGTCCCAGTCCGGCCAGGTGACGGGCCACCTTGGCCATCACCTGCTCGGCCACCGGCACCCCGGCGAACATCTCGTGGTGATCCAGCCCGCGGGGGAACAGCCAGTCGATGGACTGGAAGATGTCCACCTTCGCCGAGGGGTAGGCGTTCTGTCGTTCGATCCGCATCCCCTCCTTCACCGGGGTGCGGCAGGTGTAGATGTTGGGCACCCCGTCCACCCGCATCAGGCAGTGGGTGCAGGCCGCGGCCAGACAGTAGGGCCCGCGCGGGCGGTGGTACTTGATCGAACGGGAGAACACGGTCTCCCCGTTGGCCAGAAGCGCGCAGGCGATCGGCTCCCCCTCGTGGGCGGGGAGCTGCTCTCCCTCCAGCTCGATTCGGACCGGCCGGCCGGGCGGTGTGGACAGTCGCTTCATGGGTTCGGTGGGTTACTCGGCGCCCATGAACGGGTAGCCGAACTTGGTGGGCGGCACGAAGTTCTCCTTGATCGTCCGCGGCGAGGTCCAGCGCACCAGGTTCAACATCGAGCCCGCCTTGTCGTTGGTCCCCGAGGCCCGGCTGCCGCCAAACGGCTGCTGACCGACCACCGCGCCGGTGGGCTTGTCGTTGATGTAGAAGTTGCCGGCCGCGTGGCGCAGCTCGGTCATCCCCACGTCCAGCGCCTGCCGATCCCGGGCCCACAGCGCGCCGGTCAAGGCGTAGGTTGCCGCCGCGTCGCACTCCCGCAGGGTCTCCAGGTACTTGTCGTCCGGATATACGTGCAGCCCCACCAGCGGCGCGAAGATCTCCTCCACCATGATCCGGTGCCGCGGGTTCTGCAGCTGCACCAGGGTGGGCTTGACGAACCAGCCCTGCGAACGGTCGGTGGTGCCGCCGGAGAGCACCGTGGCCTCCTGCCCGGAGTTCTTGGCCAGCTCGATGTAGGAGGAGACGTTCTTGAAGGACTTCTCGTCGATCACCGCGCCCATGAAGTTGCGGAAGTCGGCCACGTCCCCGACCTTGATCTCGGCCATCATCTCCAGCACCCGCGGCTTGAGCTTCTTCCACACCGACTCCGGCACGAACACCCGGGAGGCCGCCGAGCACTTTTGCCCCTGGTACTCGAACCCGCCCCGGACGATCGCCACCGCCAGCGCGTCCACGTCGTCGATCGCCGAGGGGTGGGCGAAGATGAAGTCCTTGCCGCCGGTCTCACCCACCAGCCGCGGGTACTGCTTGTAGGAGGCGATGTTCTCTCCCACCGTGCGCCACATCCCCTGGAACACCGGGGTGGAGCCGGTGAAGTGCACCCCGCCCAGCTCCGGGTGCTTCAAGGCCGCGTTGCCGATCGGCGCGCCCGGCCCAGGGAGGAAGTTGATCACCCCGTCCGGCAGCCCCGCCTCGCGCAGCAGCTCCATCAGGTACCAGTTGGAGTAGATGGCGGTGGAGGCGGCCTTGAGCAGCACCACGTTCCCCATCAGCGCCGGCGCGGTGGCCAGGTTCAGGGCGATCGCGGTGAAGTTGAAGGGGGAGACCGCCAGCACGAACCCGTCCAGCGGACGGTAGTCCATCATGTTCCACTGATACGGCCCGGACTCCGGCTGGGAGGCCAGCAGCTGCTCGGCGAAGTGGACGTTGTAGCGGAGGAAGTCGATCGACTCGCAGGCCGCGTCGATCTCCGCCTGGTAGGCGGTCTTGGACTGGCCCAGCATGGTGGCGGCGTTGATGATCGGCCGGTAACGGGTGGCCAGCAGATCCGCGGCGCGCAGGAAGATCGCCGCCCGGTGGTGGAAGGGCAGCTGGGCCCAGTCGCGCTTGACCTTCAGCGCCGCGTCCACCGCCGGCTGCACGTGCTCCGGGCCAGCTTCGTGGACCACTCCCAGCACCTGCTGGTGGTTGTGGGGGCTTTTGACCTCGTCGGTCTTGCCGGTGCGGATCTGCTTGCCGCCGATCACCACCGGGATGTCCACCTGCTGGGAGGCCATGCGGGAGAGCGCCTCCTTGAGCTCGGCGCGCTCCGGGCTGCCGGGGGCGTACTCGCGGATGGGCTCGTTCTTCGGCTGCGGGACGCGGGGGATGGCGGCGATCACGGCGTCTCTCCTCTGGAAAGGGGGATACGGCAGGCCGGGCAACATACAGGGACCGGTCCGGGGATCAACGCGCCGCGGGGCCCCTTCCGCTTCGCGCAGGATCGCGCGGGTGAATGGCCCCGATGAGCCTCCCTTGCCCGGGCGGACCCGGCGCGGTCGAAAACTGGCGGGATCCGGGAACGGGATCATCATCAGCAGATCGTGCTGAACACCCCCGCGCCCGCCCGTCGTCGTCCCGCCTCGGTCTCCTTCACCTACTTCTACGAGGCCTGTCGGAGCACCACCACCGACGCCACCAGCGTGTACTTCGACTCCCGGGCCCAGGATCGGTCGATGACCATCGACGCCCGGGTGGGCAGCCACGTGGTGGTCGCCCGCAGCTAGCTACTGCCGGGTGGTGAAGTCGTGGGTGAGGGTGAACACCGCGCCGCGGATCTCCTTCACGTCCGCGGTGCAGCCGACCACGTCACTCTCCCCGGAGACCGGGGCGTCGGTGGCGGAGCTGATCACCACGAACGGGGTGCGGATCCGCATCTCCCTCAGCCGGAACAACACCTGCGGGCCCTCGGTGCCGCCCAGCCTCTCCCCGGCGATCACCACGTCGATGCAATCGGAGGGGCCGGGAGGGAAGGCCAGCAGCGAGTCGAGGATCTCGTCCCCGTCGCGCGCCTCCACCGTGTCGTAGCCGTCGGCCTCCAGGGCCCGGACCCACTCCGCGCGGATCTGATCGTCACGCTCGGCGATCAGCACCCGCGGAGGCCTCAACTCCCAGGTCCAGGACCTGGTCCCGCTGTCGATCCGCATTGTGTGCTCCTGGCAAGCGCCGAAGGCGCGTCGCGTCAAAGGGTGGGAAGAAACGGGCGTGGCCCGTCTGCCCAACACACGGTGGCCAGCGGAGAAATCCGTGACGCACTGCACCGAAAAAGGGGACAGGCTACATTTTCCGGCCCTCGCCTTGCTTGCCTGCAAGCTGGCGGCCGGAAAATGCAGCCTGTCCCCTTTTTCCCTGCGCCAGCGCGTCGACCGTGTACAGGGCCAGCGAGGCCCAGATGAAGGCGAAGGTCACCGCGTGGGCGAAGGTGAAGTGCTCTCCGTAGAGGAGCACCGCCAGCAGGAACTGGAGGGTGGGTGAGAGGTACTGCACCAGCCCCAGGGTGGAGAGCTTCATCCGGTTGGCCCCCAGCTGGAACCAGATCAGCGGCAGCGCGGTGATCGCCCCGGCCAGCGCCAACAGCAAGGACGGCCTCCAGCCGCCGGTGATGAAGGCGCCGCCGCCGGAGGCGCCCACCACCCCCAGGTAGATCAGCGCCGCGGGCGTCAGCAGCGAGGTCTCGAACAGCAGCCCGGCGATCGGGTCCACCTTGGCCCTCTTCCGCAACAGCCCGTAGACCCCGAAGCTGGTGGCCAGGACCAGGGAGATCACCGGCAGTTCGCCGTAGCCCACCACCTGGTACAGCACCCCGGTGGCCGCCAGCAGCACCGCGATCAGCTGCGCCCGGTTGAGCGTCTCCCGCAGGAAGACCACTCCCAGCAGCACGTTCACCAGCGGGTTGATGAAGTAGCCCAGGCTGGCCTCCAGCAGATGCCCGGTGTTCACCGCCCAGATGTAGAGCAGCCAGTTGCCGCCGATCAGCAGGGTGGTGACCAGGTACAGGCCCAGGCGCCGCCAGGTGGGCCGCGCCGCCAGCACCGGCTTGAGCCTTCCCATCCACGCCAGCAGCAGCACCAGAAAGCCAATCGCCCACACCACCCGGTGCGCGGCGATCTCCACCGGGGAGACCTCCTTGAGCGCCTTGAAGTAGATGGGCGAGAGGCCCCACACCACGAAGGCCAGCAGCGAGTACAGCAGGCCACCTTGGCGGTGCGAAGGAGAGTCGGCGGAGGAGTGGGCCATCGGCGCGGGCTGGATAACAGCCCCGCTCCCCGGCGCGCCACCGCCTCAGCGGGCCAGCAGCCTCCCCACCTTCTGCGCGGCCTCCGCCAGCGACGCTTCCGGCAAGGCGTCGGCGGGCTGCGACTCGAAGCAGCCGCGGCCCCGCAGCCTCTCCGGGGTGTGGGCGAAGCGCGGGACCAGGTGCAGGTGGAAGTGGTGGAGCAGATCCCCGATCGCGAACGCGTACAGGTGTTCGGCGCCCAGGGCGGCGCGCTGGGCCTGCATCACCTCCCGGGTCAGCGGCCCCAGCGTGGA
Source organism: Myxococcaceae bacterium (assembly GCA_036675345.1). Classification (GTDB taxonomy): domain Bacteria; phylum Myxococcota; class Myxococcia; order Myxococcales; family Myxococcaceae; genus JALYOC01. Next base: position 47,029 of record JAKFFE010000017.1, on the reverse strand, counting down.
GAGCGCCGGCTCCTCCAGATCGTACAGCGCCCGGACGTGGACCTGGGAGGTGAGCACCAGCCAGCCGGGGAGGGGAGAGGGGCCGGCCAGGGCGTGCAGCACCAGCCCGTCGCGCCGCAGCAGGATCCCGCCCGGGGTGGGGTGCTCGCCGCGGACCACCCGGCAGCCCAGACAGTCGGTGTTCATGGTGCGGGCTCCAGGGACACCGGGTCCCCGCGGTGGACCACCGCCTCGGTCAGCACCCGGGCATAGACCCGGCTCCAGCCGGGGTGGAGCTTCTGGGAGATGCGGGTGAAGTCCCCCGCCAGGAAGGACTCGCGGATCTGCTTGCAGGGAGCGGTGTAGCTGGTCACCTCCAGCAGGGCCTGGCCCACCCGCAGCCGGATCCCGGGCACCAGCTGCTCCCAGTCCAGTCCCTCCAGGGTGAGGTTCTCCCCGGTGGTCCCGGGCGCGATCGGGTGCCCCTCGGACTGGAGCTTCTGCAGCCGCTCCAGGGAGAAGAGGGACACCGCCCGGTCTGGCCCCCCGTGGAACTGGAGATGGCGCTGGCGGTCTCCCTCCACCCCCAGGACCTGCAGCCGGGCCAGCAGCACCGGGTGCTTGGGGACGCCGCCCTGGGGATTGACGTTGATCTGGAACAGACGGCCGCTCATCGGGGAGGGGGCCGCCGCATCAGCAGGGTCTGGAGCAACTGCTCGGGGGTGACCGGCTTCTCCAGCACCGGGATCGAGGTCCGGCAAAGGAACTCCTTGATCCGCTCCTGGTACACCCCGCCGGTGGAGAAGATCAGCCGGGACAACAGCTCGGGGGCGGAACGCTGCAGCTGTTCGAACACCCCGATCCCGTCGATCTCCGGCATCTGCAGATCGCACACCACCGCGTCGAAGGCGCGGTCCACCTCCAGCCGGGCGATCGCCGCCGCCCCGCCCTGGGCCACGCAGATGTCGTGGTCCGGCTGCAGGGCCAGTGCGTAGGTCCGCAGCAGGTTCGGCTCGTCGTCCACGATCAGCACCCGCATCCTGGGGATCCGCGGGGCCAGCACGGTCGCCGACTCCGGGCGCGGCTGGGGCCGCTCCGCCCGGGGCAGTCGGACCTCGAAGCGGGCGCCCCCCAGGGAGGCCTCGGTGGCCTGCACCGTCCCCTGCAACCGGTGGACGATCTCCGCCACCAGGGACAGCCCCAGGCCGGTGCCCTGACTGGCCGGCTTGGTGGTGAAGAACGGCTCGAAGATCCGCTCCCGCAGCTCCGGCCGCAGCCCGGTCCCCGAGTCCTCCACCGCCAACAGCGCGTCCTCCCCGTCGGCGCGGACCTCCAGGCGGATCCGGTGCTCCCGTCCGGGCAGGGGTTCCACCGCCTGCGCCGCGTTGATCAACAGATTGGTCACCACCTGGGCCAGCCGGCCGCGGTTGCCCAGCACCCACGGGCCCTCGCCCAGCTCGACCAGGACCCGGGCCCGGGCCCGCAGGTACGGCCCGGCCAGGTTGGCGGCGGCGCTGGCCACCTCCGAGAGGGAGAGAAGCTCCAGCTCGTCCCCGTCCATCCGGGAGAAGGTCCGCAGATCGTGGGTCACGGTGCGGATCCGCTCCATCCCCTCCAGGGCGTCGGACAGCGACCCCTCCAGCACCCGGACCGTGCCGGACAGGGCGGCGCGCAGTCCGTCCAGCGAGGTGGCGCCCTCGGACTGTTCCCGCAGCTGGACCAGGTGCCGGGAGATCAGCCCCAGCGACATCAGCACCCAGCTGGAGGGGTTGTTGATCTCGTGGGCCACCCCGCTGGCCAGCTGTCCCACCGCGATCAGCTTCCCGCTGTGGACCACCCGGGCCTGGGCCTCCTGCAACGACCGGTAGGCGTCCTCCAGCTCCCGGCGGGAGGCCACCGCGCCGCTCAGATCGTCGGCCATCATGTTCAGCCCGGTGGCGATGGCGTCGATCACATCCAGCGCGTCGCTGATCGGGATCCGCTGGGAGAAGTCGGCGCGGGCATAGGCCAGCAGGGCTTCCAGGAGGGCGTCGAAGCGGGAGTCGGAGGCGGCGTTCACCGCGGCTGGCCCAGCAGCCACTCCACCGCCGCGGTCTCGTCGGTGAACAGCCGGGTGGGGGTGCGCTGAATCTGCTGACGGAGGAAGAAGTTGGCGATGATCCGGCTGACCGGCGAGCCCACCAGCAGCGCCACCGCGGAGCAGATCCGCACCGCCTCGTCGCTAGCAAACTCCTGCCGCGCCTCCCGGGTCTGGCTCTTGAGCCGGCGGGAGTCCACCAGCACCGGCACCCGCTGACCGCCGGCGACCAGGGCAGTGGTGCGCAGCGCCTCCCGGGCGTCGTTGAGATCCATCTCCAGCCCCTCGCGCATGGTGGCGCGGACGAAGCCCCGCGGGTCCAGCAGGAAGGTGCAGGCGCGGGTGGCCACCGGGTGGATCATGACACCGCTTCAATAGCGTTTCCGGCTGGGGGCCCGCAAATGGGTCGGGCCGAACCCGCGACCTGAAGTCGCAGATCCGGCCCGGGGAGAAGACCGTTGGGGTCCCTACATCGGCTCGGGGACTCCCTGCCGGCGACGGTTGGCGGACTCCAGCATCATCCGGGACATCGCGCCCAGGGAGAGCAGGCCCACCACCACCATGGTGAACGGTCCCAGGAAGGGGATGTGGAACACCGCCAGCAGGATCAGCAGCCCCAGGGCCAGCACCAGCGCCTGGGTCTTGCGCACGTTCTTCAGCGGCAGCCGCATCCCGATCTCGTTGGCCAGGGCGGAGGTGCCGGCGGCCATCCCCACCGGGACCAGCAGGAACCAGAACAGCAGCACCGGGATGGCGCCCACGATGGTCAGGGTCAGCAAGACCGAGAGCACCGGGAGGGCCACCAGGCTGACCAGACCGGTCACCCCGGTGCGCAGCGGGTTCTTCACGATCTGGGACTCCATCCGCTTCATCTGGTTGGGGGCGGCCATCATGGTGAAGAAGCCCACCGCGAACAGCGCCGCGAACCAGAGCAGGAACCCGGGAAGCCCCGAGCCGATCGGGCGGTGGTTCACGTTCACCGCGCCGTCCTCCTCGGCCTCCTCGTCGTCGCCGGAGTCATTGCCGCCGCGGAAGCCCCGCATCCCCCGGGCGATGCTCAGCCCGGCGTGGGCGCCGCCCATGGCGATCTCGTCGCCTTCGATCACCGCCCCCTCCTCCTTGACGATCGGGCCACCGAAGGCCACCACGTCTCCTTCCACCACCGCCTTGGCGCCCAGCTTCACCGGTCCGCCGAAGGAGACCGCGTCGCCCTCCACGTGGCCGTAGACCTCCAGCGGGCCACCGTAGGAGACGGCGTTCTCCACCGTCTTGCCCTCCGGGACCACGATGGTGCCGTAGCCGGCCACGTCCCGGCCGTTGCCGTACCGGTTCTGGATCCGCTCCATCTGGCGGGCGTGCTTCTCCATCCGGCGCTCGGTCTGCTCGCGGATCCGCTCCTGGATTTCCTGCTGACGCTCTCCGTGCTCGGCGGCGCGCTCGGCGGCCAGTTCGGCGGCCTCCAGCTGGGCGTCCTCCTCCGTCTCCGGGTCCAGCTGGGCGGACTCCGAGTCCTTCAGCGGCCGGACGGTCCAGATCGAACCTTGGCGGACCACGTGCAGCCGGTGGGACTTGGCCACGATCGCCAGCGCCTCTTCGGCGGAGACGTCGGTAAGGAAGACCTCCGCCGGCTGGTCCAGCTTGCCGGTGAGGATCAGGTTGATCCCGCCCTTCTCGGCGATCTTCTTCAGGGCCTCGCCGAGGGTGCCGTCGTACTTGAGGGTGATCCGCTTGCCGGCCTGGGCGGGCGCGGCGGCCGGAGCGGGCGGCGCCGGAGGCGGGCGGGGAGGGGTGGGCTGGGCCAGCGCGGCGGTGGCGGCGAGGGCGGTGGAGAGCAGCAGGGTCTGGAAGGAGCGCATCATGGGGACACCTGTGATCAAGCGGACTGCGGAGCGGCGGTCAGCCGCCGGAGGCCAAGGAGGGAGGTGACCAGCAGCACCAGGCTGACGGCCACGAACGGGATTGCCGCGGTGCCCCACACCGCCTGGAGGCCGGTGAGCAGCGCCACCCCCAGGTCGTGGACGGTGAGCAGCCCGCGAGCCAGGACGGTACCGGCCTCGGCCAGCGAGCCGCCGCGGGTGATCAACCCCAACACCAGCAGCGAGAGGGAGAGGGCCAGGATTCCCAGCCCGGCCTTGTACTCCGAGGCCACCGGCGCGGGAGCGGCCGCCACCTTGGCCATCACCTGGGCGGTGAAGTTCATGGGGGGCAGCGGGTCCACCAGCCGGAACAGATCCTTCTCCAGCTGCCGGTGGTCCTCCATCACCGCCGAGCAGGCGGGGCAGGCAAAGGCGTGTTCGCAGATTCCCTGGTCGCCTTCGGCGATGCCCACGAAGAGGGTCTCCAGTTCGGGACAGGCGTTCATGAGGCGTCCTCCTGGGACTTCGGATTCTCCGCCTCGGTCATCCGCTTGCGCAGCTTCTCGCGGGCGCGGAACAGACGGGCCATGATCGTGCCGGGGGCGACGGACATGATTTCGGCGATCTCCTTGGTGGTGCGCTTCTGCACGTAATAGAGCGCCAGCACTTCGCGGTCGTCGGCGGAGAGGGTGTTCATCGCCGCCTCCAGCGACAGCCGCTCCTCCTGGGCGATGGCGCCCTCCAGTTGGCTCTGGGCAGAGGAGGGGAGGGTGTCGCTCATCTCGTCCACGTTCTCGGTGCGCAGCTTGCTGCGCCGGCGCAGCTGGTCCAGGCAGAGGTTGCGGGCGATCGCCAGCACCCACAGATCGAAGGGGCGCTGTTCGTCGTAGCGGTGCAGGTGCTGGTAGGCGCGCAGGAACGCCTCCTGGGCCACCTCGGCGGCCTCGGCCTCGCTGGACATCAGCCGCAGACAGAGGCCGAACACCTGGCGCTGGACGCTGCGGACCAGGGCCTCGAACGCGTTGCGGTCCCCCCGGCGGGCGGCCAGGACGTCTGCCTTCCACGGCAAGGCTGGCGTCTCGCTGGTCAGGTACATCCCCACCGCAAGGGGTCCGGAGAAGACTGAATCAAGAAAGGCGTTGGCGGTCACGCTCTGGAGTACGCCCCGGGCCGGAAAGCCATTGCCACTGCTGGGGTTTTCCCGGCCGGCCGCTGGTGGGTCCGGCGTAAGTGCCCGGAAACAGGCAGGGAAGATGTGGCGCGGGCCGGGCGTGGCCGTGCTAGCAAGCCCGCCTGCATGAGCCCCCAGCCGGGAACCAGGCCGCCCAGCCAGGCGGCGTTCCGCTTCATCTTCGTCACCGTGGTGTTGGACATGCTCTCGGTGGGGATCATGGTCCCGGTGCTGCCCAAGCTGGTGCTGCAGTTCGAGGGCGGGGTGGTGGCGGACGCGCTGCGGATCGTGGGGCTGTTCGGGCTGGTGTGGGCGGGGATGCAGTTCGTGTTCTCGCCGGTGATGGGCGCGCTCTCGGACCGGTTCGGCCGGCGGCCGGTGATCCTGCTCTCCAACCTGGGGCTGGGCCTGGACTACGTGCTGATGGCGGTGGCCCCCACCCTGGGCTGGCTGTTCGTGGGCCGGGTGATCGCCGGGATCACCTCCGCCAGCTTCTCCACCGCCGGCGCGTACATCGCGGATGTCTCCCCGCCGGAGGAGCGGGCGAAGAAGTTCGGGATGCTGGGCGCGGCCTTCGGGCTGGGGTTCACCATCGGCCCGGCGGTGGGAGGACTGCTGGGGCAATACGATCTGAGATTGCCGTTCTGGGGCGCAGCGGTGCTGAGCCTGGCCAACGCGGCGTACGGGTTCTTCATCCTCCCGGAGTCACTGCCCCGCGAGAAGCGCACCCCGAGGTTCTCGCTGACCCGGGCCAATCCGCTGGGGTCGCTGCGGCTGCTGGGATCGCACGGGCAGCTGCTGGGATTGGCGGCCACTGCGTTTCTCTACTACCTGGCGCATGAGGCGCTGCCCAGCGTGTGGGTGCTCTACACCGACTACCGCTACGGCTGGGACGCGGACCAGGTGGGCTGGTCGCTGGCAGCGGTGGGCGTGGCCTCGTCGATCGTCTCCGGGGGCCTGGTGGGGCCGGTGGTGAAGCGGCTGGGAGAGCGGCGGGCAATCCTGACCGGGCTGACCTCCGGCTCGCTGGGGTTCCTGGTCTACGCGCTGGCCCCGGTGGGGTGGATCTTCATGCTGGGGATCCCGCTGGTGGGGCTGTGGGGGCTGACCGCGCCGTCGATGCAGGCGCTGATGAGCCGCCGGGTCGGTCCCAGCGAACAGGGGCAGCTGCAGGGCGCCCTGAGCAGCATGCGGGGGATCTCCGGGATGATCGGGCCGCTGCTGTTTACCCAGGTGTTCGCCTGGGCCATCGATCGCCCGGAGGAGCTGCACCTGCCGGGGATGCCGTACTTCGTCGGCGGTGGGCTGGTCCTGCTGGCGCTGCTGCTGGCGTTCCGGGTGGCCCGGCCGGTGGGGCCTGCGGAAGGGGAGCTGCGCCCGGGCGGGTAGTGCTCCTGTTCGCGCCGGAGGTCCCACCGCGGTCATCTCGACGACTGCGCCGACGCCTCACCGAGCCAATTGCCGGTTGTCCAGGTCGCCGTCCGCGCCCTCTCCCCCGGGGAGGCCGTCCCGCCCGAGGGAGCGGATCAGGGGAGAGGGGGCTTCGTTCACGTAGAGGTAGTCGTTCCCCCAGGGGTCCTGGAAGGGACTGACCTCCAGCGCGCTGAGTCCGGCGGCGGTGTCCGGATAGCGGCCGTGTTTCGCGTAGTAGATCTTGAGCGCGTTCTCGATGGCGCCGAGGTCCATCCGCACCCGATCGGTTCGCGCGGTGTCCAGGTTGGAGACCACGTTGATCACCACCGCTCCGGCGATCAACCCCAGGATCACCAACACCACCATGATCTCCACCAGCGTCATTCCGCGCTGACAGTTCGTCTTGCTGGTGCGTCGTGTGCTCACGGGAAGCCCCTGTCGTTCTGTCCGCTCCGGAGTGTCTGAAGGCGGAGTCCGGGGCGGGGCTTCGCAAGCCCCGTGCCGTGAAGGGGTGGCGACACCGGGGGAGGTCTCGGAAGGGGCGCGAGGGATTCCTCAGGAGCCTCACACGGAGCCAGACGCTCAGGACGTCCGCACGGGCGGGATGGCCTCCGCATCCACCGGGTCGACGGTGCCGTCGGGACGTTTTCCGGTGCGGAGAACAGCGACCGGCGGGAAAAGTCGCTCGTATGAGCCACTTTTCCGCGCTCCCGACCGCAGTTGCCGGGGACAAGTTGCTCGTATGAGCCACTTTTCCCCGGGAGGCACGGGGCCACCCTCACCCGGGGCAGAGCCTCGTGTAGGGCGTCCCCGATCCTCCACCGGGATGGACTGCGAGCCCTCCCGGTTCGGGAGGACCCGCGCTGGCGAAGGGCTGAGGCCACCGACAGCCCTCCCCGATCCTCCACCGGGATGGACTGCGAGCCCGCCAGGGGGAAAGGTCGATCATATGAGCCACTTTTCCGCGCTCACGGGCCCAGTTACCGGGAGCAAGTTGTACATATGAGCCACTTCTCCCCGCGACGTTCGAGGCACCAGCCGGGGGGAGTTGAAGAGCTCGCTGCGTGGTCCTCTTCGCCGAGAACCTGGCGCTGTGGGAGCCGTCCCGATTGCCCCAGTCGGTCGTCCGGATGGGCGCTCAGTCCCTGTGGCGAACCATCAGGACTTCGGGCACTTCGCCGGGAAGGTGCTCTTCGCCGGAGATCTCGAAGCCGCACTTCTGCAGCACGCGGATCGAGCCCAGGTTGTGCTTGGCCACGCGGGCCCGAAGCGGCCGGGTGGGGTCACACTCCAGGAACTGAGCCACCGCCGCGGTGGCGATGCCCTGTCCCCAGACCTCCCGGCCCACCCAGTAGCCGATCAGACGGTCCTCGGCGTCATTCCAGCTGCCCACATTTCCGACCACCCGCTCGTCGGAGACGATGGTCCGGGTGAGGTTGGTCGGGTCGGCGAGGAGCTTCCGCCAGTGCGCCATGAAGGCGCCGTGCTCCCGTGGCAGGAAGGCGGCCATCCGAGCCGCCACTGGATCGCGCTGGTGCGCGAAGAAGATCGGAAGGTCGGACTCCAGGACTACGCGGAGCAGGACAGGGGAGTTCATGGCTGGCCAGAGACCGGTGCGACCGCCGCCGGCGCCGGGTTCTCCAGGCGTCGGTGGTCACAGACGCCGTGGGTGTCCCGACTCACTGCGGCTGGGCGCGGCTCCGGGAGAATTCCCGGTGCGCCCCGCGAGGGGAGCAAGGGCGTTGCTCCCGGGTCACTTCTTCTTCGCCTCCGCCTGGTGCTCCTTGCGGGTGGTTTTCTTCTCCCGCTGACGCTCCAGGAAGCCCTTCTTCAGGGACGCCGGCGCGGTCACTTCGCGCACCGCGATCGGGGCCTCTGCCGCGCCGCGATCCTCACGCGACGGACGGACTCCGCGCTCGGACCCGGCACCGCGATCTTCACGCGAAGGCCGCGCTCCACGTTCGGACCCAGCACCGCGATCCTCACGCGACGGACGGGCGCCACGCTCCGACCCTGCACCCCGGTCCTCACGCGCGCCACGCTCGGGCGCGGCACCGCGATCCTTGTGGGACGGACGCGCTCCACGCTCCGACCCAGCACCCCGGTCCTCACGCGCGCCACGCTCGTGCGCGGCACCGCGATCCTTATGGGACGGACGGGCTCCACGCTCCGACCCAGCACCCCGGTCCTCACGCGCGCCACGCTCGGGCGCGGCACCGCGATCCTTATGGGACGGACGGGCTCCACGCTCCGACCCAGCACCCCGGTCCTCACGCGTGCCACGCTCGGGCGCGGCACCGCGATCCTTATGGGACGGACGGGCTCCACGCTCCGACCCTGCACTCCGGTCCTCACGCGCGCCACGCTCGGGCGCGGCACCGCGATCCTTATGGGACGGCCGCGCGCCACGCTCGGACCCAGCACCGCGGTCCTCGCCCGACGGACGCTCGGCTCCGGCACCCCGGTCATCCCGACGGGGCGGCCTCGAGCTGCGATCCGTCCCTGGGGGGCGACGTCCTCCGGCAGAGGTGGAGGTCCCGGCGGCCTTCCCGCCCTCCACCGAGATCTCCCCGCCCAGATCCTCCCCGTCCTCGTCGTCCTCCAGCAGCTCCGCGGCGCGTTCGGCGGCCTTGGCCTCGGCCTTGGCGCGGTCTTCCACTTCCCGGTCCACCAGCTCGCTGAAGTGGAACAGCCGCTTGATCACCAGGGTGGCGTAGGAGCCCGGGGGGAGGGTGAAGGCCACGTTGGACTTGAGGAACCCGCGGTTGATCTCATCCGGGCGGGTCTTACCGACCACCACCTTCTGCGGGTAGATGATCACCGGCCGCTCCTCGTGCTTGAAGAACAGCAGCTTGGGGGACTTCTCGATCCGCAGATCGGCAAGCTTGATCTTCTCCTTGCCCAGCACCCACTCCACCGCCTCCTGGACCTTGGGGTCGGTGAAGGTCGAGTTGGGGGCCAGCAGCGGCATCGTCACCCCGCGCAGCCACTCCAGGGTGTCCGGGTCCGCGTCCTGATGGAAGAGCAGGGTGCCGGCCTGGTAGCGCATCACGAACAGTGACTCGCGGGGCAGGGCCAGCTGCAACAGCCGGCGGACACACTCGTTCCACAGGTAGCTCTGGTAGGTGAAGATCTGGATCGCCCGGTAGTCGGCGTCGATCTGCAAGAACGCGTCGACGAAGTCGTCCGGCGTCTTGCGCAGCACCCGCAGCACCCGGTCGTACTTCTTGGCGGCCGCCATCGGGGGGAGCGGCTTGTCCCAGTTTCCCCAGTTCTTGCGGAACAGCTCCTTCACCTTGGCGTCGTCGGAACGATCCAGCGGCGAGGGCTTGGCCATGTAGTTCTTGAGCGCGGCCTCGAAGTCCCCGCGGATCAGATCCTTGGCGATGAAGCCCTGGCCGTGCTTGAGCGACCCGAACCGCTGGTCGTCGAAGTAGTTCACCACCCCCAGCCGGTTCACGTCGGCGGCGGCCAGGGGCAGCTTGCCGATCTCGTCCTCCCGCAGCATCCGGATGGTGACCGAGAAGCGGTTGGAGGTGGTGTTCCGGGCGGAGAGCGGCTTGTCGCTGCGGGCCAGGAACTTCAGCCGCAGGTCCGCCTCCTGCATGTCCACGTCGAACCCGTCCACCGCGATGATCTGCTCGGTGCGGCCCTGCTTGTCCTTCAACCCGCAGTAGGAGATCGCGCCCGGGCGGAGCCCGAACCGGTCGCGGATCCGCCGGATGGCGTCGAAGGTGGACAGCTTCTGCTTGTCCAACAGGTAGATCCGGTAGGGTCCGGAGGGAACTTCATCGAATCGGTAGGACTCCTTGACGGAGAAGTCCTCTGGCTTCTGCTTGATGCGCACAGGGGGGCCTATAACACGCGTCCACCGGACGGCACGCTGGTGGATACGCCGATTCGTGCCAAAGATGCCGCCTTGACCGTCGGGCCGGCAAGAAGGGGGCACCCCATGACGCTTTCTCCCAGAGTCCTGATTCCGCTGCTGGTGCTGGGCACCGGCTGCGCCACCACCCTCTCCACCCACCAGACGGCGGTCCCGATCGCGCCGGGGCACGTGGAGGCCACCTTGGCCACCGGGTTCTACGTGCCGGTGGGCGCCACCGCCTCCGCCATCGCCCAGGGCCACGAGCAGGTGACCGAAATCCTGGTCGCCGCCGCCACCGGGCAGGAGTACCAGGTCTCCCCCGACCAGCAGCAGCGGCTGCTGACCGCCGGGATCGCCCTGGCGGTGATGCCCCCGTCCCCCTCCCAGGAGCTGAACGTCCGCACCGGGATCCTCTCCAACTGGGACGCCGGGCTGCGCTACAGCATCAACGCCGTGCGGCTGGACACCAAGTACCGGCTCTACCACTGGGACGAGGGTGAGCAGATGGCCGAGCCCTACCGGCGCAACTTCGACGTGGCGGTGGGGCTGGCCGCCTCCAAGTACCTGTTCTCCAACCCGGTGCTGGACGTGCTGCAGTTCGTGGAACTGGGGGACTTCAACCGCTGGGACCTGGAGGTCCCGGTGTACGTCAGCTACGACTGGGGCTACATCTGGAAGGTCTACGGGGCCGCCAAGTACGTGCTCAGCCGGACCGAGTTCGACTCCACCCTGGTCAACACCGCCGCCCAGGCCGGCAACGTCACCGGGTTGGATCTGACCCTCCCCAACTCGGTCACCACCCAGTTCTTCGGCGTCACCGCCGGGGTGATGGTGGGCTACCGCTGGGCGCACCTGGCCCTGGAGCTGACCGGCGGCTACACCCACTGCCGACCGTACGTCCTGGGACAGCGGCGGGATCTGGGGGGGCTGACCCTGTACCCGTCGGTGGGCGTGGTGGTCCGGATCTGACCCCCCGTCCGGGGAGCAGACAGGTAGGTTCGCAACCTTTCGAGGCGGGGGACCGTCTGCTACGCTGGCGCCGCCTGTCCCACCTCCCTTGACCCGTGAATGCTGAGCCACTGCCCGCGCTGTCGCACACCGCTACCGGTTCCGAATCCCGCGGCCTGCTCCTCGTGTGGTGAGGCCGTGTCCGAGGCCGCCCCCGCGGCGGTCTCCGGAGGGGCGCGGGCCCAGATCAAGGGTCCCCGGCTCTCCACCCGGACCCCGGATGGTCGGCTCACCGACTATCCGCTGGGGCCCCGGACCTCGCTGGGGCGGCACCCGGCCAACACCCTGAGGTTGGCGGACCGGGAGGTCTCCAAGGAGCACGCCACCATCGAGAAGGTGGGCAACGGCTTTCTGCTCAAGGATCTGGGCTCCTCCAACGGAACCTTCGTCAACGGTCGGCGGGTGCGCGAACTGCGCTTGCGGGACGGGGACGAGATCGCCCTGGGCAACTCGCGGCTGGTGTTCAGCAGCGGGGACGCCGGCGGAGGCACCGCCCCCGGGGTGACGGTGGTGGCCACCGCCCAGTCGATGCCGGCGTTCCTGGCCCAGCTGGATCAGGCGCAGAGCACCGAGTTCCGCCCGGTGGACCAGATGACCGACGTGGCCGCGCTCCGCCAGGACTACGAGAAGCTGCGGATCGCCCACGAGTTCCAGCGGGAGGTGGGGCTGGAGCGGGATCTGAAGTCGCTGCTGGAGAAGATCCTCAAGGTCGCCTTCCAGCTGCTCAACGCCGACAACGGGGTGATCTTCCTGATCGATCCCGAGGGGAACCTCAACGCGGAGGCGGTGCTGCACCGCCACGCGCAGCAGCAGGAGGTGATGCTCTCGGAGACGGTGCTCAAGCGGGTGACCGAGACCCGCCAGGCGGTGCTGACCGCGGACGCGATCCTGGACTCCCGCTTCTCGTCCTCGGAGTCGATCGTCGCCCAGGGAATCCGCTCGGCGATGGCGGTGCCGCTGTTGACCAAGAACGTGCTCAAGGGGGTGCTGTTCATCGACACCCGGGAGCGGACCAACGCCTTTTCGGAGAAGGACCTGAAGATCCTCTCCGGGATCGCGGCCCAGGCGGCGATCGCCCTGGAGAACGCGCAGCTGGCGCTGACCATCGAGAAGGAGGCGGTGACCCGCGCCGAGCTCTCCCGCTTCCTCTCCCCCAAGGTGGCGGAGATGGTGGTCAAAGGCCAGGTGGAGGTGTTGCGCGAGGGTCGGGTCTCGGAGGTCAGCGTGCTGTTCGCCGACATCCGCGGCTTCACCAGCATGGCGGAGAGCGACGAGCCCAAGGCCACCGTGGACATGCTCAACGAGTTCTTCACCGCCATGGCCTCGGTGGTGTTCCGCCACGAAGGGAACCTGGACAAGTTCATCGGGGACTGCGTGATGGCGGTTTGGGGCGAGCCCTCGCCGCACCCGGATGATCCGGCGCGGGTCCTGCGCGCGGCGATGGAGATGCAGCGGGAGATCGAGCTGCTCAACGAGCGCCGGGTGGCGCAGGGAAAAAAGCCGATCCAGGTGGGGATCGGGGTCAACACCGGGCCGGCGGTGGTGGGGTACATGGGCTCGCAGGAGCGCCACGAGTTCACCGCCATCGGCGACTCGGTGAACACCGCCTCGCGGCTGTGCGGGATGGCCAAGGGGGGCGAGGTGATCGCCACCGAGCACACCATGCGCCGCGCCGGGGGAGGCTTCGCCGCCGAGCCGATGCCGATGTCCCAGGTGAAGGGCAAGGAGAAGGGCGTCGTCACCTACCGCGTGCTGGGCGTCGAGCAGACGCAGGCGGGACGAGCGTAGGGCACCATGGCATCGCAGGCCTGCCCCAACTGCCAGACGCTGCACGACACCAAGGTCTATGTCCGCGGACAGAAGCTCCTGTGTCGCTGTGGAATTCGGTTCGAGGTGCAGCGCAATGACGTCTCGATGATGGGACGGCGCAGCACCGGATCGTTCCTGCAGAAGTCAGGCGACGCTCAGGTCCAAGCGCCGGTGGAGGAGCCGTTCCGGGTCCCGCTGGAGGACGCGGCGGCGGTGGAGGGCCACCTGTTCGGCGCCGAGTTGGCCGCGTCCGGGCCGGGGCCCCACGCCTCCTCCCAGCCGAATCCCGTCGCCCACCTCACCGCGGTGGGGGGCGCGGCGCTGAACCTGTCCGCGGACCGCCAGGCGCCCGCGGAGCCCGCTCTTTCGCCCTCGCCGCTGGCCGCGCCCGTTCCCGGCCTTCCGGTGGACCCCTCGCCGGTCCAAGCGCCCGTGGCCGACCCGCCGGCCGCGGATTTCCTGACTGCCTCGCCGCTCGCCGCACCGCCGGTCGCCGGTCTCCGGACTGCCTCTCCGGTCGCCGCACCGGTGGAGGTCGAGGCTCCGGCGGAGGAGGACCGCCGCCCGGCACCGGCGCTCTCCGCCCATCAGCGCAGCTCGGCGCCCACCCAGGCCGCCCGGCCGGTGGCGCTGGCGCAGTCGCAGGCCACACCCGCCGGTGAACCCTTCGCGGCCACCTCGCTGCGCAGCCCGGACGGTCCCGCGCTCCACACCCCGGCCCGGGTGGCCGGCGAGCTGAACGCCACCGTGATCCGCGCTCCGGACAAGGGCCCGGAGATCCCCGGCTACCAGCTGCTGGACGTGCTGGGGCGGGGCGGGATGGGCGAGGTGTGGCGCGCCCGGCAGCTGTCCTTGGACCGGATGGTGGCGGTGAAGGTGCTGCCCCAGAGCCTCTCTTCGGACCGGGAGTTCGTGGCCCGCTTCGAGAAGGAGGCCCAGGCGCTGGCCTCGCTCTCGCACCCGAACATCATCCAGATCATCGATCGCGGGGTGGTGGGGTCGAACTACTTCTTCGTGATGGAGTTCGTGCAGGGTCGGTCGCTGCGCGAGCTGATGGGGAGCGGGCCGGTGGCCGCGGGTGAGGCGCTGCGGCTGATCATCCAGATCTGCCACGCGATCGACTACGCGCACGACCGGGGGATCATCCACCGCGATCTCAAGCCGGAGAACATCCTGCTCGACGAGCGCAACCACGTGAAGGTGGCGGACTTCGGGCTGGCCAGCTTCGTGGGCCACACGGTGGAGAAGGCCAACCTCACCGCCACCTCGGTGGCGATGGGAACCATCAACTACATGGCCCCCGAACAGCGGCGGGACGCCAAGAGCGTGGATGGGCGCGCGGATCTCTACTCGCTGGGGGTGATCCTCTACGAGCTTTTGACCGGTGAGCTGCCGCTGGGGCGGTTCAAGTTGCCCTCGGAGCGGGTGGGGATGGACGCCCGGCTGGACCGGATCATCATCCGCACTTTGGAGACCGATCCGGAGGCCCGCTACGCCCGCGCCTCGCACATCGGGGTGGAGCTGGAGGCGCTGACCTCCGGTTCCGCCAGCTGGCCGGCGGCGCCCACCGGCAAGACCGCCCGGCCGGCGCCGGTCCAGACCTCGGTGATCCAGAAGGGCTGGAGCGGGATCCGCTATGGGCTGACCCTGGTCGGCGCCCTGACCCTGATCGCGGTGCTGCTGCGCGGCCCGCTGGACGACTACTGGCCGGGGAAGGGCGCCCGGCGCCCGGGGGTGGGCAAGGTCAGCTATCCCCCGAACACCAACCTCAAGCTGCTGGCGGCCGCCACCTCCGCCCAGAAGGGCGGGCTGTTCACCTTCGAGACCCAGTTCGAGCCCCCCGCGGCGGAGGCCGAGGCCCAGGGGATCAACGCCAACGACGGGCTGTGGAAGGTGGAGGGAGGGAAGCTGATCGCGCTGCAGGCGGGGAACGAGGCCACCAAGACCTCGCTGCGGCCGCGCGCCTATCTCTCCTTGCGCTACTTCACCAGCGACGACTTCAGCGCCGAGGTCCAGATGACCTACCAGTCGCTGCACGACCAGTACGGGCTGGGACCGGAGGCGCAGGTCTTCGAGGAGCTGTCCTTCCGCATCGCCGGCAGCGTCACCGTCTCGGTGTTCGCCATCCCCGGCAAGGGAGTGCGGCTGCTGTGGGCCTACGACACGGTGGACGGGGTGGAGGTGGTGGGGAACAGCGCCCAGGACGCGAACAGCCTGCTGGACGATGAGATCCCGCCCCCGCCGGACGGGGTGCCCTTCACCGTGCGGCTGACGCTCAAGCGGCAGAAGGGCGGCACCCTGGCGGAGGCCTTCGTCAACAACCAGCGGGTGGGCCGCAAGCTGCTGGTGGGGCTGATGGACACCACCGGCAAGCTGGCGCTGGGCTGCCGCAACCTGCACTGCGAGTTCGACGCGCTGAAGATCACCGGCAAGTCCGTGGGGCGCCCCAAGAAGAGCGTCGCCCAGGGCGACTGAGCCTCCTCGCCAGAACCTTCCACCCCGGATGCTTGCGGCTCCTCCGGGAGCCAAGGATGCAGCCGGGGGGGCTTCCGCCGTAGTCTGCGCGGCATGAATCGATTCCTGGGCCTGGTCCTGCTGGGCTTCTTCGCCGTCGGCTGTGGGCACGTGGCCGCGGTGCGCCCCGTCCCCAAGGGCGCGCTGCAGCCGGAGCTGTCCTTTGGTGGTCCGATGGCGGAGGTGGGCGGGTTGGGCAGCGTCCCGCTGCCGCTGAGCACGCTGGGCGCCCGCTACGGGATCGCCGAGAAGTTCGATCTCTCCGCGCACGTGCATCTGACCTCGCTGGCCTTCGGGGTGGCGGGGCTGGACGTGGGGTCCACCTATCTGGCGCTGCCGGAGCAGGGGGCGATCCCGGCGCTCTCGGTGGGGGGGCGGCTGTACGGCTTCACCGACGTGGACTTCCTGGGAGGGCCGCGCGCCTACCTGGAGGTGTCCGGATCGGCCAGCTATCTGCTCAAGGAGCTGGTGCAGCCGTACCTGTCCACCTCGGTGCTGGTCCAGTTCGCCGGCGGGCTGCCGCTGGTCTCGGTGGCAGGCGGGGCGGAGCTGATCCTGGGCAACTTCGGGGTCACCCTGGAGGCCCGCTGGTACGCCCCCTACGCCAACAGCCGCTACATGGTGGTGGACTGGTGGAGCATGGGGAACCTGGGCGCGGTGGGCTTCATCGGTGGGCTGCGGTACCGCTTTGGAGGTGAACAGTGAGACACCTGATGCTGGCCCTGCTGGCGCTGGGCGTGGCGGGCTGCTTCCGCCTCGATCCCTTCCTCTACGGCCCCGAGCGCACCGAGGCCTACGAGTTCGACCTGGAGGGCAACGACCCGGGAGAGGCGATCACCGCCGATCGCCTGGAGGAGCTGCGCCTGGTGGTCAACGACCAGGTCACCCTGGGCGCGGTCTATGTCCACGCCAATCAGTCCCCGCCCCGCGCCTACGCGCTGTTCTTCCACGGCAAGGGCGACCACCTGGGCGGGCAGTTCGAGCGCGCCAAGCGGCTGGCCAACCTGGGCTACGACGTGCTGGCGATCGACTACCGCGGCTTTGGGGTCTCCTCCAACGTGGCGCCCTCCGAGGTGGGGGTGGCCGAGGACACCGCCGCCGCGCTGGCCTACTTGAAGGAGCGGGCCGGAGGATCGGACCGGATCTTCTATTACGGGCACTCCTGGGGGACCGCGGTGGCCACCCAGCGGGCGCGGGTGGATCCGCCCCGGGTGTTGATCCTGGAGAGCGGCTTTGCCTCCATCGAGCAGATGAAGTCCGACAGCTCGCTGCTGGATTTTCCGGACGACTACATCGCCGATGATGGCTGGCCGACCACCACCTGGATCAGCGAGCTGCAGGATGTCCCGGTCCTGCTGATGCACGGGCTGGAGGATGACTTCGTCCGCCCGGAGTTCTCCGACCTGCTGATCGCCAGCGCCAACGATCCCAAGAAGCTGATCAAGGTCCCCGGCGCGGATCACGGGAGCATCCCCCGGGTGATGGGGGAGGAGTTCCGCGCGGTGGTCCACCAGTGGGTGGAGCAGCGGATCCCCGCCCCCTGAGGGGAGGGACTTGGCACCGCACCGGGAGTTCACCTAGCGTGCGTGCATGTCCGGGTCCCTGTTCGCGTTGAGCCTGTGGATGTTGACCGCCGCTCCGGCGCGGCCCTCCACCGCGCCTGCGCCCCGGCGGGATCCGAAGGTGCTGGAGACCCTGATCTCCTGCGAGGGGCAGGAGGTGTTCACCCAGGACGGCCACTGGTACCGCCTGTACCGGGGGGCGTACGTGGAGTGCTCGCCCGCGCTGCCGCCTTCGGTGTAGCGGCCGGGGCTCCGGTGCTAGAAGGGCGTCCTTCTTTTCCGCACCCAGGAGTCCCCACGCATGGTTGCCGTTCCCTTCGCCATCCTGCTGTCCGTCGTCTCCGCCCAGACTCCCCCCAGCGACGCGCCCCGCGCCACCCGCACCGTCCCACTGCCGGACGTGCCCAAATCCTCGTTGAAGAGCGAGGATGAGAAGACCCTCTACGCGCTGGGGCTCTCGGTGGGCCGCAGCCTGGCGGTGTTCAGCCTCACCCCGCAGGAGCTGCAGCTGGTGCAGAAGGGGATGGCGGACTCGGTGAACAACAACCCGCCCGAGGTGGACCTGCAGACCTACGGGCCCAAGGTCCAGCAGCTGGCCAAGCTGCGCACCGCCAACAAGGCGCAGGCGGAGAAGACCAAGGCCAAGGACTTCCTGGAGAAGGCGAGCAAGGAGAAGGGCGTGCAGAAGACCGCCAGCGGGCTGCTCTACAAGGAGCTCAAGCCCGGGATCGGCCCGATGCCCAAGACCACCGACACGGTGAAGGTCCACTACCGGGGCACGCTCACCGACGGCAAGGAGTTCGACAGCTCCTACACCCGTGGGCAGCCGGCGGAGTTCCCGCTCAACCAGGTCATCCCCTGCTGGACCGAAGGGGTGGCCAAGATGAAGGTCGGCGGCAAGGCCCAGCTGATCTGCCCCTCGGACATCGGCTACGGGGACCGCGGCGCGCCCCCGGAGATCCCGGGCGGGGCCACCTTGAAGTTCGAGGTGGAGCTGATCGAGATCGTGAAGAAGTAGCGGGGCCGCTTCGGCGATCCCGGGCCGTCCGGGACCGCCTCGGTTTGAAGTTGGCCCTCTACGCGGCGGCCTGCACACCCTCGGGGGGAGGGGCATAGAGCACCTCCACCCCCGCGGCGTGCAGCCGCACCCGCAGCGCGTTGAGCTCCTCATCCGAAGGCGCGTAGAGGATCCGGGTGACCACCGGCCAGTTTCGCCGCTTGAACACCGCCACCAGGTGGTCGGCGACGATCGCCCGCTGCAGCCCGCGAAGCTCGAGGGTGTAGTGGATGCCCAGCTGGGCAGCGGAGGTCTCGATCCGCGTCTCCCCCAGCAGGTACGAAATCTCGTAGGGCGCGCGGGCGATCACCGGTTCCAGCGAGCGTCGCGCGGCGCGGCTAGTGGATCGGCGAGCGCGGGCACGGAGGGTCGGCTCGATCTCCGGCATGAAGATGAACAGCGCGAACAGCAGCACCACCGCGATCGCGTAGCCGGCCAGTTGCGGATGGAACTGCTGCCACAGGGAGGGCAGCACCGTGGCCAACGCGGCCACGCACAGCGCCAGCCCGACCCAGCGCAACAGCCGGCGGCCGGGAGCCATCGCCTGGGCCAGCCGCTGGTTCTGCTCCCACAGCGCCCGCTCCAGCGGTTCGATCAGCGCCTGGGCGGTAGGCGCGGTCATGGTGAACTGGTAGGCGCGGTCCATCGGCGGGGCGCGGCGCTAGTCAATCACGAAGCGGTAGACCACCTCGTCGTCGCCCTTGGAGAAGCCGCGGACGAACTCCGGCTCCGGGTGGGCCGCCTGGAGGAACTTCATTCCCCCGCGGGCAAAGCCGATCACCGAGTACTCGAAGTACACGTGCTGGATCGGGGAGGTGATCCTCATCTCCGCCACCTTGCCCTTCACCTGGCAGGTCAACTCGCCGGCGTCGAAGTAGCCCTTCCAGATCGCCGGGGTGAAGAGGAGGAATTTGGTGATCTCCCCCGGCTTGAACAGCCCCTTGAGCTGGCCCTTGCCCAGGGCGTACTGCGCTGACTGTTCGCCGTAGGCCCACCACAGGCTCTGGTCGCCTGCGTAGAAGTGGCGGGTCAGCGCCTCGTTGAAGCGCAAGAACGCCTCGGCCGGGATGCGGGAGATGGGCAGGATCGGGAACGGGAAGGTGGGCTCGCTGGCGGCGAAATCCTTCAAGAAGCCCTTCCAGGCAGGCTCGCCGTGGGCGGCGATCAGCATCTGCTCACGGGCCAGAAAGGCGACACCCTTCACGATCACGGCGCACTCCCCCGATGGCCCGGGTAGGTCGGGCAGGCGCCCAGCTTAGGTCCAACGCCCCCCGACCCGACAGTCTGGAAGTGGCCCTCAGCGCGGCTGGCGCGCGAACTCGTAGGTCAGGTTGTCGATGAAGGTCGGGTGGAACTCCACCGAGAAGCCCTGGAGATCCTCGCGGAAGCGGAGCTCCGAGACCCCGAACTCCACGATGCTCCAGGGGCAGCGCAGGATCCGGTCGCTGACGTAGGCGAGCGGGCAGGAGAGGCCGGGATGGAGCTGGGAGGTCACTGCCAGCTGCCCGTCCTGGGCGCTGACGGTGAGCTGCCCGTAGTGGGGCGAACGATAGCGGCCCTCGAAGCGGGCAAAGTCCTGTCGGGGGATCGCCCGGCCGGGGGCGGGGAGGGGCGGCGTCTTCTCCAGCGATCGGAACACCTCCACCCAGTCGGTGTCCGTCTTCCCCAGGGCGGCGTCCACGATCTCCCAGGGGACCGCGGCGTACAGCCCGTGGGAGTCGGCGTTGGTGAGCACCGCCACCGCCAGCTTCTCCTCCGGGACCACCATCGCGAAGGAGTACATCCCGGACAGCGCGCCGCCGTGGCGGGCGATCATCCGGCCGGCGTAGTCCCCCAAGAACCAGCCCAGCCCGTAGCCGCTGAAGTGGGTGGAGGGGGAGTAGCCGCGGACCACCGACGACACCCGGAGCGGGGTCTGCACCGTCCAGGTCTCGTCCATCAGCTCGGTGGAGAGGAGGCGCTGGCCGTCCAGCTCGCCGCGGCCCAGCTGGAAGAGCAGCCAGCGGCCCAGGTCATTGGCCGACGAGTACATGGAGGCGGCCGACCCCACCACGTCCACGTTGCGGTCCGGCAGCGCGTGGAAGCCGACCTGATCGATGTTGGTGTGCGCGGTGGCCCGGTTGGAGCGGGTCTGGGCCTCGGCCAGGGTCATCGCCGAGCGGGTCATCCCCAGCGGAGCGAGCATCCGGGAGCGGGTGAAGTCCTCCCAGCCCTGGCCGGTGGTGGACCCGAACAGCTCCCCGGCGGTGAGGTACATCAGATTGGAGTACCCGTAGCCGGAGCGGAACGGGAAGCCGAGCGGCACGTGCCGGATGCTCTGGAGCACCGAGGGGCGATCCAGGGTGGAGAGGAACCACAGCACATCGCCGCCGAAGGTGGGCAACCCCACCCGGTGGGTGAGCAGGTCGCGCACCGTGACCTGGGGGGTGATCGCCGGATCGGAGAGCGCAAAGGAGGGCAGGTGGGTGACCACCGGGTCGTCCCACTTCAGCTTCCCGTCCTGGACCAGCATCCCCACCCCGGTGGCGGTGAAGGCCTTGGACAGGGAGGCGATGGCAAAGAGGGTGTCCGCGTCCACCGGCTCCGGCGAGCCCAGGGTGCGGACCCCATAGCCCTTGGCCAGCAGCACCTGGCCGTCCTTGATCACCACCACCGCCAGGCCCGGCACCGGCCACTGACGGGTGGCGCGAGCGACGATCGCATCCACCGTGGCCTCGTCCAGCCGGGGTGGGGAAGCGGGAGGAGAGACCGCGGAGGTGGTGGCGCAGGCGGAGAGGGTGAGCCACAGCGCCGCGTGCAGTGAAGACCGAACCAGGGACATGGGAGCTTCTCGCTCAGGGACTGCCGGCAGGCAACCGCCGCCCTGACGCGCAATGGGAAGCGGCACATCGACCTACGTCCGTGCCGCGTTTCCCACCCTCGGTTACACGTTCCGCCCGAATTCACGAGCCGCCCGAATGTTCCGCTTGAAACATCTGGGAAGTGTCCGGAGGATCGGCGCCCACCTCTTTGCGCGAGCCTGCCCATGAGCGACAACCTTCCCCGCTGGAGCATTGACGCCGTCCACTCCACCATCGACTACGAGGTCTCCCACATGGGCTTCTCCGTCTACCGGGGAAAGTTCAAGGGGGTGGAAGGCAACGTGGTGCTCGATCCCGCCAACCTGGCCAGCGCCCAGGTGGAGGCGAAGATCGACACCCGCAGCGTGGTGGCGGTGGGGGAGGGGCTCTACAACGCCATCATCGGCAAGGACTTCCTCCAGTCGGAGCAGCACCCGCACCTGACCTTCAAGAGCACCTCGGTGCAGGCCGATGGCAGCGGCGCCACCCTCCAGGGGGACCTCACGGTCCGGGGCGTGACCAAGCCGGTCACCCTCAAGGTCGCCCCGCTGGGGCAGGCCAAGAACCCCTTCGCCCAGAAGCAGATGCTGGCCTTCCGCGCCGAGGGGGAGGTTGACCGCGCTGACTTCGGGATCGTCTGGAACGTGCCTTTGGACAATGGCGGCAAGTACCTGGGCGAGAAGGTGAAGCTGGCCCTCAACGTCGAGCTGTTGCAGCAGGCCTGAGGCGCCGATGAGCACGAGTCCACTCCTCAGCGGCCGCAAGCCCCAGGGCTACGCGGGGATCAACCACCAGACCGCGGGCACCGACATCCTCTCGGTGCTCAAGACGGTCCACGCCCCGGAGATCACCCTGGGCAAGGAGCTGGCCGCCCGGCTGCGCAGGGTCCAGCCCGATCAGTGGTACCCGATCTCCGACATGCTGGAGTTGCTGGAGCGCCTGGATGAGAAGCTGGGCTCCTTCCACCTCAAGCAGGTGGGTTGGAACATCATCCAGGGCCTGCCGCCGGGGCTGTTCTCACGCTTCAGCAGCGCGCGGGAGATGCTGGAGGGGATGGACACCCTGTACCGGATGAACAACCGCGGCGAGCAGATCGGTCATTGGAAGGTAGCTGCCTTCTCCGCCAACCGCGCGGAGCTGGAGAAGACCACGCCCCACCACTGCATCATGGAGGAAGGGATCATCGAAGAGTCGCTGCGGGCGATGACCCTCGCCGCCAAGGTGCAGCAGACCCAGTGCTTCCGCAAAGGCGATCCGCTGTGCCGCTACGTGGTGGTGCCGCGAACCGCGGACTCCCGCTGGGGCGCCTGATTCCAGCGTAGGAATTCGTTGACGTCTTTCGCTGCCCCAGAGATCATCTGGGGTGCGCGCAGGGGTGGGCGGGATCAACCCGGACCCATGCACGCAGCAGTCAAACCCGCGGGTCCGGGAGGTGCTCCGGAGCGGGGTTGAGTTTGCACCCTCCGGGGGTCCTTTGCGGTGGCGCAGTGTGCCAGCGGGGACCGGGCCGGATCCAACCAACACCCGTTTGCGCGCGCGCTGGGCAGGGCGCGTGCGCTGAGGACCTGCATGCACCCGCACCCGAGACTCACCGCCGTTCTCGCGTCGTTGGCCCTGACCTTCTCCCTCACCGCCGCCGCGCAGGCGCCCTTCCGCGAGACCTGGGACAACTTCAAGGGCCCCTTCAGTGTCAACACCCCGGACGCCAAGTGGTACTACCTGCAGGTGGGGCCCTATGTGGGCGATGACGGCATCGTCACCACCGGTCCCCAGGGCCTGCGGGTGATCCCGACCGGCGTCAACCCCACCACCGGTGAGCCGGCGTTCACCAAGACCATCGGCCAGGACAGCAAGAACGGCGGGCTTCCCGGCGGCCTCGATCACGTCAAGTGGCTGGCCTACATGAACCACACCGCGTCCACCGGCTACCCCGGTCACGATGCGGTCCACGGGCAGCGGTTGGCCTGTGAGAGCTGGATTGGTGGGCGGACCTACGGGACCGAGAACCATCCGTTCGGAAACCTGGTGGACAACCCGAACGACGATCTGCGGCTGGCGGCGTTCGCCATGAACACCGCCGACTTCGAGACCTTCATGGTGTTCGACTTCTTCGTCACCAACGAGACCATCTACGCCTTCTACGAGCGCCTCCCGTTCGGGCAGGGCGGCCCGATGGGCTACTACGCCGCCTTCTCCCACCAGATCCCGGTGGCGTCGCGGACCCTCAACGACAAGCACCACCTGAAGATCGAATACGACCGCTCCGCGGGGAAGGTGCGCTGGTACGTGGACGACGAGCAGGTGTTCCAGGTGGACCAGATCGGCTACCGGCTGGACCGCCAGTACCTGACCCTGGATCACGGCGGCATCGAGGAGCCGGTGGACATGCGGCAGCTCAACTGCGGCATGGGCACCTTCACCCTGCTGGACGCCTACCGCCCCACCAACGTCGGCCTGGTGAAACTGGGGGATGTGACCGGCTCCTACGATCCGGACGTGGGCGAGCCCACCCCGGAGGCCTTCTACGACGAGGAGAGCCTGGAGGAGAACCGCCTCTTCGGTCAGGGCGCGGAGCTGACCATGAAGAAGTACGTGGTCAGCAGCAAGAAGGCCAAGAAGTAGCCGCCGCCGATGGGCTCCGGGGAGCGCGGTTCATCCGCCTTCCCGGAGGCCCAGGCAGTGGGACGGATCGGGCGCTCACTGCGGGGCGGCCCGCATTCTACCCCAGCAAGGACGGCGCCACCCCGGGTCGAGCGACGACTCATTGGCGACCTTCCAGGGGCTCAGCTGGAGCGTTTACGACGGCCTCTGAGCAGCGCGAGCAAGAACAGGCCGACCGCCCCGCTACCACTGGTCGCGGAGCAGCCACAGCTGTCCGGCTGGGCGGTCCCGTTGTCGATCACCACCACCACGCTGGCCTCGCAGGTGTGGCCGGCGCTGTCGGTGACCACCATCCGCAGCGCGTGCTCGCCGTCGGGATACGCGGTGGTGTCGAAGAGGTTGTGGCTGCCGCCGTAGTGGAAGTGACCCGCGGCCCCGGCCCCGACCGTGTCGGTGTAGCCGAGCGTGTCCCCGACGAAGAAGTCCGCCTTCACCGCGTTGACGTCGTCGTTGCCGTCCCCGAAGAACTCCTCGGTGGCGCCACCGAGGGTCGCGCCCGCGGTCGGGCGGGAGATGGAGCAGGTGGGGGGCGCGTCCTCGCGGACCTCGATCGAAAGCGACGCGGTCCCATCCGGGGTGGTCCCGTTGGTGGCGTTCACCGTCGCGGTGAAGGTGCCGACGGCGGCCGGGGTCCAGGAGATCACGCAGGTGCCAGCGTCGATGCTCATCCCGGCGGGCTGCCCGGAGAGCGCACAGGTGGGAGCGGGGTTGCCGACCACCTGCAGCGGGAGCGTGAATGGCGCGTTGACCACGCCGAACAGCGGTCCGGGCGGGACGATGCGCGGCGCCGCCGGATCCTTGTCGAACACCGCCACGCTGACGCTCCGCGCGGTCACGCCGGAGGCGGTCACCTGGAGCTCCGCGCTGTCGTCGAGGTTGTCCGAGTCGTTGGCCGCGCTGACGGTGACCGTTTGAAAGGTGGCGTAGTCCCCGCTGGTAAAGGTGAGCGTGGCCGGGGAGAGGGTCACGTCCGGGTCTCCGGAGACGGTCAGGTTGACGGTCACCTCCGAGGAGGGCCGCGCCTGCAGCCTCACCCTCAGCGTGGTCGACTCTCCCTCGGCCAGCTCCAGGAACGCGGAGCTGACTTCCAGCTGCTGGGCCTGGGCGTCGGTGGCGGTGGCCTGGAAGGTCACTGCGGACAACCCGGGGGCGGTGAGCTCGAAGGTGGCCAGGTCGTCGTCGGCATCCCCGTCCACGGTGGAGGTGAGCGTCACCGTCTGCGGGGTGGCG
Source organism: Myxococcaceae bacterium (assembly GCA_036675345.1). Lineage (GTDB taxonomy): Bacteria > Myxococcota > Myxococcia > Myxococcales > Myxococcaceae > JALYOC01. The sequence continues at coordinate 21,984 of JAKFFE010000017.1, read as the reverse complement.
TGGTTGGCGGAGGTGAACTGCAGCGAAGCGCCGGCGGAGACCGCCAGGTCGGTGTCCCCATCGCGCCGCGCGACGGTCACCGTCACCGGGCCGCCGGGATCGGTGTTGAGGCGGACGCTGACCGTGGAGGCGGTCCCCTCGGGGAAGCGGACGTTCTGCGCGGAGAGGGCGATCCCGGCCGAGGGCGCGTTGAAGGTGACCCGGTGGATCCGCCCGTCCTGGTGTTCCAGGTAGTACAGCGCCCCGTCCGGTCCGGTGGTGGCGTCGATGTAGCTCTCGATCCCGCTGGAGAAGCGGTCCACCCGGGTCACCCGGAACTGCGAATCCAGCTGCGCGCGGTAGACCTCGGCGGCCACGTAGTCGCCGAAGAAGAAGCTCCCGCGGAGTTCCTCCGGCCACGCGGTGGAGTCGTAGAAGGAGCCACCGCTGAGCGACCTTCCGCCCTCCAGGGTGGTGGCGCTGCCGCCGCTGCTGGTCGCGTCCGCCCCCGGCTGGGCGGCGGTGAAGGTGGTGGGGCTGGGGACCTCGGCCACGTAGACGTCACCGTTGAAGGTGGTGTCCGAGACCCCGGCGAGGGTGATCTTCTCGCCCCGGACGAACAGGTGGGGGCCGGAGGTGGTGAAAGTCGTCACCCCTCCGGTGCGGGAGGCGGAGGTGACGGTCCGGACGTCCGAACCACCGGTCTTGTACTTGATCACCGGGCGCACGTAGCCGGTCGGCTGGTTGATCTCGTAGTCGTCCCAGCCGCCGTGGTCGCCGGCCTCCAGCGCGAAGACCTGCTCGTAGCTGGTGCCCACCACGTTGAGCCACAGCTGCCCGGTGACCGGGTGGAAGGTGAGGGTGAACGGGTTGCGAAAGCCCCGGGCCCAGATGAAGTCGTTGTTGGGACCGGTGCCGTCGAAGAACGGGTTGTCGTTCGGCACCGAGCCATCCGGGTTCGCGCGCCCGACCTTCGCCGCCAGCGAGCTCAAGTCCGCGTCCACGCCGCGGCGGACGCTCCCGTTGTCTCCGATCGACCAGTACAGCCGCCCGTCCCGCCCGAAGCCAAGCCCGCCGCCGTTGTGGTTCACTCCGGCGGTGGGAAGACCGGGGATGATCACCGTCGGCTCCACCCCCACGTTGTTCGCGTCGCGCAGGCGGATGATCTGCTGTTCGGAGGAGGAGATCGTCACCAGGAAGTAGACGAAGCGGTTGGTGACGTACCCCGGATCGAAGGCCATCCCGATCACGCCGCACTCGCTGTTGGTGAACGGGGTGAAGGTGTGGAACGGGGTGGGGAGCAGCGCGCCGTCGAGGATGATCCGCACCGCCCCCGTCTTGCGGGTGACGAACAGCCGCCGCGATCCATCCGGCGCGAACCCGAACCCGGTGGCCGAGCCCAGGCTGGTGCCGCCGTAATAGACGGCCTCGGTGAACCGTGGGTCGTCCGGGGTCGCTCCCGCCGACGCGGACAGCAAGATCGCCAGCACGGCCGCCCACGGCCCCGTCGAAGTCCACTGCACTCGGTGTGTCCGCATCGCTCTGCCCCCACGTGCTGCCGGCCCGGCGCGGGGACTCTACCCGGAGATCTTCACCTGGGGAGGGTGCCGCGGACACCAACCGCAGGCGCTACGGCCGGAACGAGATGTTGAAATACGCGCTGGGGTAGTTGAGCAGCGAGACCCCGATCACGCCCGCCGAGAGATCCAGCCTGGCCGACGGTGAGACCACCAGGCCGGCGGCGAGTGGATGGAAGAGGGAGATCCCGTTGAGGAAGCCGAAGCCGTAGAGGGTCACCAGATCGGAGCCGGCGAAGACCGCGACGTGGGAGTGGAGCTGAAACGCCGCCCGCACCTCCAACACCGCGGTGCCGATGCTGCTGTTGCCGATCACCGGATCGCCCGGCTGGTAGCGAAGCAGCCCATTGCCGGTGGTGAGCGACAGGTTGCCGAAGCGGACCCGGAAGGGCAGGTCCAGCGCCACGCTCGACAGGGGGCGACGCCCGAACGGCAACAGGTTGGCCGAGACGCCGGCGCCGAGCTCGGTCCCGCCCCGCAGCAGCGGGAACAACGCGCCCAGTCCCACGCCTCTCCAGGTCAGGCTGCTGCCTCCGACGCCGGTCAGCGAGGTGTTCGCCGCCAGCTGGAACCAGGAGGTCACCCCGTAACGGACGGCCGCGGTGGCGCCGCCGGAGAGCCCGGTGCTCACCGGCCCCCCGCCGAGTGAGATCCCCACCTCGAGCATCGATCCCGGCAGGGCGAGCGGCCGCTGCACGTACTCCAGCGGGTAACCCCGATCGGAGGTCTCCGGTCCGTCCAGGGGCGGCTGGACGGTTCCGGGCGGAGGTGGCGGCGTCGCGTGCTCGGACTCGTCGGTCACGAGCGGGGGCTCGGACGGCGGAGCCTCCGACTGCGCGAGGGCGAGGGCGCCAAGCACCACGCCGAGGGTGAGGAGTGCATTGCGAAGGCGGATCAAGGGTTCTCCGGGAGGTGGCGCGCGCCATGCTGGCACGTTCGGGTCTGGAGGGTCAGCCTGGGGGACCACCTTGCGCGACGGGGCTGCTCTGTGTCAGCGCGCCCGCCGGTAGTGCAGGGCGACCGCGCCGCAGTTCAGCGGCTTCGCCGAGAGCAGCTCCAGCCGTCGCGTGCTGGGCAGCCCGCCCTGGTAGAGGGTCGGGCCGTGGCCGGCGATCCTGGGGTGGACGAGGAACTTGTACTCGTCGATCAGATCCAGCCGGTCCAGCTCGGTGGCAAGCTTGCCGCTGCCGAGGAGCACCCCTGCCGGGGTCGCGTCTTTGAGCTTCTGGACGCTGGTGCGCAGGTCGCCTTCGAGGTGGTGGCTGTGGGTCCATGGGAAGTCCTTTCGGGTCGACGACACCACGTACTTCGGCTTGGTCTCCAGCTTGACCGCCCACTCGCGGAGCGCCGGCGGCGCCTCCTCGTCTCCGCGGGCGACCGCCGGCCAGTAGCTCTCCATCATCTCGTAGGTGACGCGGCCCCACAGCATCGCCCCGCCCTCGTCCAGGAGGCGGGTGAAGAAGGCGTGGGTCTCGTCGTCGGCGATTCCCTCCCGGTGGTCGACGCAGCCGTCCAGGGTGACGTTGATGCTGAAGGTCAAGATTCCCATCCGGCGAGTCTAAGCCCTTTGTGGCGGCGGTCCTGGCCCGCACCGTCGGAGGAGGTGGGGCAAACTCTCTTGCCGCGCCGGCGGCCGTTGCGTGTGACAGCTTGGACGACATGCTCTTCCGCGCCACCGTCCTCGTCCTTGCCTTGGGTCTGTTCTTCTCTTGCGGCCCGGAGACCCCGCCCGCTCCACCGTTGATCGGCACCTGGCAGCGCACCTCCGGAACCCTGCTGCAGGCGCAGGGGCTGGAAGGGCTGGGTTGGCTGGAGTTGAAGGAGGACGGCTCCGGGACGCTGTTCGCGAAGAGCGGCGCAGGGGTGGTGGGGTGTGCCCCGGTGGTTCAAGCTCAGCTCTCGGAGGAGGTCCTGTTCCTGGATGTCCCCGCGCTGGCCCACAACCGGGCCTACCGCTGGGCGGTGGAGGGCGAGGTGCTGACCGTGACCGACGAGCGCGACGCGCGGACCACCTTCACCCGCAAGGAGGCGGTGCCGGCAGCGGACCGCTGCGTCACCGCGGCGCCCCTGCGCACCCACTCGCTGACCGAACGCCCCGCGGGCAACGGGGGACTGGGCGACGATGGGATGAACCTGTGGTTCACCCGGGACAGCGACTCCGTCTTGCGCGCGGTCGTGCCCGAGACCGGCGCGCTGGGCACCACGGTCACCCTCCTTTCCTCCTATGACAAGGTGGTCGCCATGCAGGGCGCGGACTTCTGGGCGCACTGCGGCTGCGGGGGATCGGATGAGATCCAGCGGCGCACTGTCGCGGACGGGCTGGTGGACTCGATCAACACCGAGCTGGATCTGGGCAACCAGCTCTCCATCCGCGGGGGGGCCTGGGATGGAACCCACCTCTGGCTCTCCGGCCTGAACCGCGACACCGACCAGTCCCAGTTGCTGAAGGTTCAAAGTGGGGACGAGCCGGACACCCTGGTCGCCACGATCACCCTGGCCTCGGGCCTCGCGCTGCGCGGGCTGGCGGCCACCCCCACCCACCTCTGGGGAATCACCCACTTTCTCGGTGACGTCCTGGTGCGGCTGGATCCGGTGACCGGCGCGGTGGACCGCACCCTCTCCTTGCCCGTCGGTCCCTCCTGGTCCGGGGTGGCCATCCGGGGCGACCGTGCCTGGCTGGTGGGGACCCAGCAGGACTACAGCGGCGGGGTGCTGATCGAGGTCCCGCTGTAGGGCCAGGCGGCAGCGACGCGGCGGCCAGCGCCGGGGGAGGGTGCGAACATCCAGCGCGGTCCGGTCACTGAGGGTGGGAGGCGGGCTCCAGGCGGAGGTTCTGGTTGATCCGCTCCAGACTCTCCTGGCACTGGGAGTTGGAGGGATCGCGGTCCAGGCAGAGGCGGAAGTAGGTGGCCGCCTCCTCCAGCCGGCCCAGGTCCACCAGCAGCGCGCCGAGGAGTTGCAGCGCCGGGACCAGCGAGGGATCGATCAGCTGCGCCCGTTCGCAGGAGGGCGCCGCGTCGGCCGGGCGGGACTGCTGGGCCAGGAAGGCGCAGTAGACGTAGTGCCCGTAGGCGTAGTCCGGGTGGACCAGGGTGAGCTTGTGGAACTGCGCCTCCGCCCGGTCCAGCTGCCCCAGGTTCACCTGCGCCACCCCCAGGGCCTCCAGCGAGTCCCGGTAGTCGGGGACCACGTCCAGCGCGCGCTCGAACTCCTGCGCCGCCCGCGCGAACTGGCGCTCCTTCATCAGCAGCCGGCCCATGTTGTGGTGCGCCTGGTGGTGGTCCGGGGCCAGCCGGATCGCCTTGAGGAAGGCCTCCTTGGCCAGTGCGTCATGGCCCAGCCGCTCCTCCACCAGGCCCAGGTTGTTCCAGGCGTCGGGGTACTCGGCACACCACTCCAGGGAGTGGTCGCAGAGCACCTTCGCCTCCTCGGTGGCCCCGTTCGCCAACGCCACCACGCAGCGGTCGTTGTACTCGGCGCACTTGGGGTGGACCGGGGAACGCGGGAGGCAGGAGAGGAGGAGGAGGGAGAACAGGAGAGGGGGGCGCATGGGACAGCTCCATGTTGACGACCGGCCACACGCCCTTCAAGTCGGGCGTCGGGCGGGAAATGTCAGACCGTTTTGAAAAGCTCGTGGAATCAGGAGTTCGCGTGAGGTACCGGTCTCTATTCGATCGCCTATAGCAAGTTGCAGGAGGGGCACCCTGTCGAATCAAGCCAACATCGCCGAGCTGGTACGGGCCATCCGCGAGAAGAGTGGGCTCACCCAGGAGCAACTGGCCCATCGGCTGAAGGTCAGCTTCAGCACCGTGAATGGTTGGGAGAACGGCCGGCACCGGCCCCAGCGCTACCTGCGGGATGAACTGGAGAAGCTGGCGGAAGAGTTGAAGATTGCCTCCGGGGCCACCCGGGTGCAGCGCACCGGAGCGGCGAACCGATGAGTCGGTCCTCGGTGGTTGCTGCCCCGCGCAAGAAGAAGGGAAAGACCCAGGCGCCAGCACCGGTTGCTGAAGCCTCTTCAAGCTGGGTCTTCGAGCCTCAGGAGCGGGGGGATGTCTTCCACCGCGTCCGGATCCTTCCCGAGGCGCTCAAGGAGTGGCGGCATCGCGCGGCGAAGCGGCTCGCTGAACAGCGCAAGCTCGCGATCGAACCCGCACGGGAGATGGTGGACGAGGGCATCAGCCGGATGCGCGAGGTCCTCCGCGTCCTCGGGTTGGTTCATCCGGGCTCCGGGGCTGCATCCGGAGGGGACTCCCGGGTTGCGACCCGGGTTCTCGGACGGTTGGGGTTGTTCCGCGAGGCCTTCGACCTGTTCTCGCCCGAGGAGGTTCTCTCTGCCCCCATCGTCGGCGGCGAGCTGGCGGCCCTGCTCTCGGTCCACGGAGAGACGAACTGCACGGAGCGCGAACCGGCCTGCGGGTCCTGTGACCTGAGGAAGGCCTGCTCGTTCTTCCGGAAGGAGTCGGCTGCCGAGGGGGAGCGCAGTGGTGCCCCGACCTTTGTCGACTTCTTTGCCGGTGCGGGCGGGCTCTCCGAGGGATTCCGTCGGGCGGGCCTGCGCAGCCTGGGTGCATTCGACCTCAACGATGTCGCGATGCGCACCTACAGGCTCAACCATCCGGAGACCCCTGACGCGTCGGTGGTGGCGATGGACATCACCGAGGTCAAGGCCTCACAGGTCCTGGACCTCAACGGAGGGCGTCCGCCGGATTTGATCCTCGGCGCTCCGCCGTGTCAGGGCTTCTCGCGCGCAGGGATGCGCTCCAAGACGAATCTGACGGGCTATCGGGCCACCCACGATGCCCGGAACTTCCTCTTCGAACACCTGGTGCGCTTGACGCTCGAGGTCCGGCCCCGGTTGTTCCTAATGGAGAACGTCCCGGGAATGGAGACAGCCCGGAAGCACGACGAGAGCTTCCTGGATGCCGCGGCCGGCATGCTGGAGAAGGGCGGGTACAAGACCGCTCGCTGGCGCCTCTTTGCTCCGGCCTTTGGCGTTCCCCAGGATCGGATCCGGACCTTCCTGGTGGCCTCCAAAGGCCCCACGACGCCCACACAGCCCTTCGAGGAGTACCAGAACATCCGGAGGAGCGACTTCGACCCGGATGCACTCCCTCCGGTGGGACTGATTGAGGCCATCTTCGACCTTCCCGAGCGGGCAGCTGGTGAAGGAGTAGGGGTCGACCGGTGGGTCCGGACCATTCCCCCGACCGATCTGCGGCTGCGTCGGTACCTGTCGAAGTTCCGTCTGCTGGATGCCTCTCCGCTGCTGTGGAACCACTTCGTCCGGTACCACAACGAGAACGACCTCGAGCTCTACGCGCTGCTCAAGCCGGGCGAGGACAGCGTCCATGCCATCGAGCGGTACGGACGTGGGGATCTGATGAAGTACCGACGCGACGTCTTCGATGACAAGTACGCCAGGCTTCGTCCGGATCGACCGTCCAAGACCATCGTGTCCCACCTGGCGAAGGACGGGAATGGCTACATCCATCCGTTCCAGACCCGCTCCATCTCCATCCGGGAGGCTGCGCGTCTGCAGTCGTTCCCGGATGATTTCATCTTCTGTGGTTCGCCGTCCGACCAGTGGATCCAGGTGGGGAACGCCGTTCCCCCGGTTCTTGGTCAGGCCATCGCCAAGCGGTTCTTGAGTGTCTTGAAGGAGGGGTAGGTATGAGTGCCGAGCTGAAGTCAGGGTTTGCGACGTTCAAGCCACGGGCGCGACTGTTGAAATTGATCGGCTCCGAGCTGATCAGCGACGAGGTCGTCGCGGTCACCGAGCTGGTCAAGAACGCGCACGATGCAGATGCCAGCCGGGTGACCATCTCCTTCCAGGGGGTCACCGCGGAAGGTGGCACCATCGTCGTGACCGATGATGGCTGCGGAATGGATCGGGAGACGTTGCTTGGCGGCTGGATGGAGCCCGCTGGTTCCACCAAGCGCGGACTGGCGCGGAAGGTCACCCCCAAGGGGCGGTGGCTGCTGGGGGAGAAGGGGCTTGGTCGCTTTGCGGCGGACAAGCTCGGTCGGCGACTGGAGCTGATGTCCCGGAAGACGGGGACCGCCAGCGAGGTCTGCGCCACCTTCGATTGGGATGCCTTCGATGACGAGTCCGCCATGCTGGGGGATGTCACCAGCCAATGGGAGATCCGGCCCGCGAAGGAGATCGCAAAGCAGGGCACTGCCTTGCGGATCACCGGGCTCCGGGAGGTCTGGACGGAGCGGACCTTCCGCCGGCTCTCCACCCGGCTGTCCCGCCTGAAGTCCCCCTTCCTCGAGCGTGACGACTTCACCATCGCCATCGAGTCCGATGAGTTCCCCCAGTACGCCGGCGAGCTCCACACCGACTTCCTCGACAAGTCGCCGTATCGGATTGAAGCCTCGTTTGACGGGGCCGAGACGCTGAGCGTGCGGCTCAACGGTGGGGAAGCGGTGACCCACAGGTGGAATGGCTCGCAGCTGGGTTGTGGTCCCGTTCGCGTGCGGATCTTCGGTTTCGACCTCGAGACCGAGGCCGTAGCCCGCATCGGCCCCCGCATGGAGGTCCGCGCCTGGCTCAAGGAGTGGTGCGGGATCAGCATCTACCGGGATGGTTTCCGGGTCTGGCCCTATGGCGAGCCCCACGACGATTGGCTCCGCCTGGACCAGCGTCGGGTCAACAACCCGGTTCTGCGTCTGAGCAACAACCAGGTGGTCGGTTTTGTGGAGATCACCCAGCAGGCCAATCCGGAGCTGCGCGACCAGACGAATCGCGAGGGATTGATCCACAACGAGGCCCTCAATGACCTCCGCCGGTTCATGCACTTCGCCCTGAGCCTGTTGGAGGGCGAGAGACAGACGGTCCGACATCCAGTGGAGAAGAAGGCCTCCACGGGACGACATGAGGCCTTGCAGCGGTCCCAGGTCGAAGAGCCCATCGTCACCGAGCTGCGGGAACTCTCTGCCGCGGCTGAAGGGAAATTGGCGATCAGGCTTCGAGGCGCTGCGAACCGTCTCGCCGAGGAATTCGCGCGGAAGTCGAGCGACCAGGACCGACTGATTGCCGGCTACTCGGACCTGGCTGGGCTGGGACAGGCCATGGCAACCCTGACCGTTGAGGCAGGTGAGGTCTTCGAGCGCATCCAATCGAGCACTGCGCAGATCCGGAAGCATCTGGTCGGGATCACCCCTGCAACCGGACCTCTGCTCGGACTGGAGGAGTCGATCCGCTGGCTGGACTCCCGGGTCTCCATGATGGACGCGCTCCGATCTGCTTCGGGCGTCCGTCGCCGGGCGGTCGACATCCGAGCGGAACTGAGGACCTTCAAGGTGCTGTTTGGACCCCTGGTGGATGCCCAGAGCGGCAGCCTTGAGATTGCCTGGAAGACCTCCGGACTCCTCCGGGTGGATATGGGGCCAGAAAACCTGAGACTGGTCCTGCACACCTTGCTGACCAACTCCCTGCAGTGGACTGCCAAGGGGGTGGACCCGCGGATTGAAGTCGTGGTTTCCGCGGACCCCACCCACTGCACAATGTTGTTCCGGGATAACGGAGAGGGAATCCCGGAGCGGGCTCTGGAGAAGGTGTTCGAACCGCTGTTCACCCTGCGCGAAGGGGGACGGGGGATGGGCCTGGCCATCGCTCGGAACCTGATCGCCAAGCATGGGGGAAGCCTCCGGGCCGTCGGAGATGGGCGGAGGAGGGGAGCGACCATCGAAATCCGGCTGCCCCGGAAGCGCTCACGAGCCACCCGTTCACCCGGAGCCTGATCGGCGGTAAGAGACTCTGGTGGAGAAGCCAAGAGTCGTGGACCTGTTCTGTGGGGCCGGTGGGTTCTCCCTCGGCTTCCACGCCGCGGGCTGTCGGATTGACGCGGGTGTGGACTTTGACGAAGCCGCGGGGCTGACCTTCCGACGCAACTTCTCGGAATTGCAGGACGTCCCGCCCGTCGTCCGATTCGGAGACGAGGGGAATCTCGAGGAACTGGATCTTGGGTCGCTGGTCGCGACGCCTCCAGACATCCTCATTGGAGGCCCCCCGTGTCAGGGCTTCTCACGCGTTGGGCGCGGCAAGCTGCAGAGCCTCTCGGATGAGAGCCATGCGAAGGACGCGCGCAACGGGCTCTACAAGCGCTTCCTGGACGCGGCCGAACTCTGGAAGCCCCGCGCCATCGTCATGGAAAACGTGCCGGGCATGCTCTCGGTTGAGGGCCGCAGCGTTGCCGACGAGGCCTCGGCCGACCTGTCCAGTCGCGGCTACCAGGTCGGCTATGCGGCGCTCAACGCAGCGTGGTTCGGAGTACCGCAGTATCGGGAGCGGCTCTTCTTCGTTGGCTTCCGTCGGGACCTCGGCATCCGACCCGCTCTGCCTCCCACCACACACGTAGCGGACCTTCCGTCTGGTTACGTGCGCCCCGAGCAGGAGCTCTTCCTGCCCTTCGAGGACATCCACACCGAACTCGACGTCGATGCCCGAGGGGCGACCCGGACTGCAACGTCGGTGGGAGAGGCGCTGAGAGACCTCGCACAGATTACGGACCACCTCTCGGGTGCCCCGGCCCCTCGCGGGGACTTCCGGAAGCGCACCCCGTATCGGCTACCCGCAAAGGCGCCCTACGCCCGGCTGATGAGGGGATGGCCAGGGTTCAGGCCCCCGAGGGCGGTCCTCGATCACGTCATCCGCCGTACTCCACGGGACTACGGAACCTTTGCCCGGATGAATCCAGGAGACCGGTACACCGAGGCATTGGCAATCGCCCGGACCCGATTCCAGGAAGCCCTTGATTCACTGGGGTCTGAGGCCCCGGCCATCGGCACCATCGGCTACGAGGATCTTGAGAGGCGCTACGTGCCCCCATACCCGGTGGGAATCTTCAAAGACAAATGGCGAAAGCTGGTTCCGGAACAGCCGTCCTGGACCATCCCTGCCCACCTCTCGAAGGATGCGTACTCACACATCCACTACGACGGTGGGCAGGCGCGGGCTATCTCGATCCGGGAGGCTGCGCGGATTCAGTCGTTTCCGGATGCATTCCAGTTCCACGGGAACATGGGCGACTGTTTCCGACAGATTGGAAATGCGGTTCCGCCCCTCTTGTCCTGGGCGGTGGCCACGGAGGTGCTCAGGCGTCTGGGCTTCAGTCCATCCCACCCACAGTGGGAACGTGAGTAAGGGGCGCCCCCTAACGAGGTCCGAGCAGATGGCCCGCATCAGCGGCGTCAACACCACTCCAGAGCTGATCGTGCGGCGCCTTCTATGGGCTTCAGGTTTGCGCTACCGGATTCACGCAAGGACCCCGGGCGGCCGACCCGACCTGGTCTTCACCCGACAGAAGATGGTGGTCTACATCGACGGATGCTTCTGGCACGGGTGCCCGGATCACTACGTCCGGCCGCAATCACGTCAGGAGTTCTGGGATCGGAAGCTCAGCGAGAATGTGGAGAGGGATCGAAAGCAGGTCACCGCCCTCGTCGACGCGGGGTGGAGAGTGCTCCGTTTTTGGGAACATGAAGTGCGGCAGACGCCTGTTCGAGTGACCACTGCGATCTTGGCCTGTGCCCAAGGAGGACCACGGCGATACCGACCTGCGTGGCGAGTCGTCCGTGTTCATCCCGACCCTGCGCGGGACGGCTGGGAAATCCGGCTCCTTTCGGACCTTCATCGACCAGGTGCTACGCGTGTTGAGCGGGGTCCCCGCACAACCCAGAAGCTTGGCAGGGTGCGGCGGGAGCGAACTGTCCCGGCCGCGAGCAACGGCCCCCTTCAGTCCTGACGCGTTCTCCTTCATGTGGGATTAGGTGCTGAACTGGAGCCGGCCCTCAGAAGATGCTCGGGCTCTTAATCAGCAACAAGAATCGCTCGGGGGTACGATGGGATGCCTTATGTGCAGGCAATACCCACACCACTAGACTTCCGGGGGACGCGCGAAATTGAGCAACTCGAACGACATCCTCGCGCAATGGGCGCGAAATCTAGAGGTCCGAATTAGGGACGCCATCGTAAAGGGGCTGACTCTCGAAGAAGCCGCGAGAGGAGTCGATGCCCAAGAGCGTGCCGATGGAGCCCGCGAACCCGAGCGCCTTGCCCAGAGGTTGTCTGCCTTGGCAATTGCCAAGGCCTCCCTTCAAGCCAAAGTGGACAAGGTCGCGTATGTCAAGCGCATCGCATTCCGATTCGGACGTGAGAACTGGTACGCCGGTCCGTCAGATGACTCGGAGACTTGGAATGGTCTCAAGCGACTCCTTGTGGACAGTGGACGGACAGAAGCAGACATCTCCCGTGTAGATGAAGAATCCAACGCCGTTGTTTCCCTCCTCGACAATCCGGGGAGGGCGAAGTTCTCAACCCGCGGGCTCGTCGTCGGCTACGTCCAGAGTGGCAAGACGGGCAACATCGCCTCTGTAGTGGCCAAGGCGGCCGACACGCCGTTCAAGTTCTTCTTGGTGCTTTCAGGGATGACCGACACCCTGAGAAATCAAACACAAGAGAGGCTTGATCGCGACGTCTACGGGGCCGCCCCACTCCGATGGAACCGATGGACTGAGCGCGACACGGACAACCAGAAAGGGGATTTCAGTCATCGTGCGGGAGATGGGTTTGCGTTCGACCACCGCAAACAAATCGCCGTTATCAAGAAGAACGCCGGAATTCTTCGACGCGTACTCGCGAAATTGCGACAGACAGACGACGCCACTCTCAGGGATACCCCGTTTCTGATCATTGACGACGAGTGCGATCAGGCCAGCGTCAACTCTGCTGCGCTCGACAAGGCTGTAACCCGAATCAACGGCCACATACGAGAGATCCTGAAGCGTCTGCCGCGAGCGGCTTACGTCGGGTACACGGCGACCCCCTTCGCCAATCTACTCATCGACACGCAAGTCACGGACGATCTCTACCCACGGGACTTTATTCATCCGCTGAGCCGACCACCGAACTACTTCGGCGCGGAACGTCTTTTCGGCCGAAAGGCCTTGGAAGGCGAACACGATGATACCGCCTCTGGCGTCGACATGATCCGGATTGTTCCCGATCAGGAGGTGGAGCAGTTGCGTCCGAACGCTGCCACGAAGACCACTTTCGAATTCTCAGTCACCAAGAGCTTGGCGACCGCAATCCGCTACTTCATCCTCGCGACGGCTGCCCGCCAGGAGAGGGGGCAGGGGAGCGAACACTCGACCATGCTCGTGCATACGTCGGTGCTAAACTCAATTCACACAAAAACCCGTGATGCTATTTCGCCCCATCTCGCAACTTTGGCTGCGCACTTGGCGGGCGACGATCCGGAGACGATTAGGGAAATGGATGAACTCTGGGAGGAGGAACAACACCGTGTACTTCCCGAGGAGTTCGACCTGGAGCCGATCCCATTTGAACGCATCAAGCCTCTTCTTGCCAGTGTGGCGGCGGCGGTCGAGATCAAGGTCGAGAACTGGAGCAGCACAAGCCGAATCAGCTACTCCGAGCCTGGACGTCGATATCTCGTGATCGGTGGAAATGTCTTGGCACGAGGACTCACCCTAGAAGGGCTGAGTGTGAGCTACTTCCTCAGGTCATCGAGTCAGTATGACACCTTGATGCAGATGGGACGCTGGTTCGGTTTCAGACCCGGCTTTGGCGATCTTCCTCGCGTCTGGATGGAGGAGTCTGTTCGGGACGCCTTCTTCGACTTGGCCACGGTTGAAGACGAAATCCGGCGAGACATGTCTCGCTACAAGGAAGAGGAGATCACTCCGACCGACTTCGCTGTGCGAATTCGGAAGATTCCCGGAATGGCCATTACGTCCGCAGCCAAAAGGCGGCACGCCAAGACCGTCAAGATTGGGTACGCGGGTTCACATCAGCAAACGACGCGCTTCCATCGCAGGGATGGGCTCTGGCTGATGAGCAACTGGGAAGCCGGTTCAGAGTTGCTGACCCAGGGCACCCCAGACGAGGCCGCCCCCCAGATCATACGAAACGTGGAACTCAAGGCCGTAGTGAGGTTCCTGCGCAAGTACAGAGTCCATCCCACCCACAGGCAGATGGAGACAAGGCTGCTGATCGACCACCTCGACCGGTCAGCGGATCAACTGGCTTTGTGGACTGTTGCGGTCGTGACGTCCAACAAGGGGAGCCTCAGCGAACACCAGTTGGGGCGAAGCAGGGTTCAGTTGGTCGTCAGAAGTGCGCTCAAGGATTCAGGTGACGATGCCTGCGTGAAGGCACTGATGTCCAAGGCGGATCTGTTCATCGACCTCAAGGACACCCCACCGATGAAATCGGATGCGCGTTGGGAGGATTTCAAGGAGGAACGACAGAAGCGCTCCGCACCACCGCTCCTGCTTCTCTATCCAATCGAGAAGAAGTCGGCTCCAAGCAGGTCAGAGGAGCGCGAGGCCCTGAACGCAGTGATGGATGTGTTGGGAATGGGTATCGTGTTCCCTGGCACGCACGCATCGGCGGTCGAGTACGAGGCTGCAAACCTCGATGGCGAGACACCCGAGGGTGCCGACTCGGTGCCTGCCTCAGTTACAGAGGAAGAGGGTGTCGTGGGGGCTAACGGTGCGTGAGGCATTAATCGAGGCTTGGGCGCTTGCTAGCGCGCGGGCGCCCCAAGATGACGCCATCAGGATGTCGGAAATTGAGGTGGCCACGGGCGCTAGTGCTGTCATCTCAAAGGCCAATGACCGCGGAGTCCTCTTCATCCTAAAGGAGGGCGAAAGGGTCAGACTCCCAGCGGGTTATCGAAGAGCGGCGCTAGATGTCGAGGTCCAGCGATTCGAGATGCCTGGTCGACGAGTCAGAGCATTCGCGGTCTGGTGTCGCGAGCCTGCACTGGATGAGCCCTTCATTTCCTTCACTGAGTCGCTCTTGCGCGAATGGCTCGACGGGAGACAGATCGGGGATGCCTTCGCCGGATGCTACGCAAGGTTCCGGCGTCTGTTCGAGGGCTCGACGAATGGAGATGTGCCTCGCCTGGCAGGACTGATCGGGGAACTCATCTTCCTCAACGACCTCCTGGAGGCATCCCCACGGGCTGTCCGGACGTGGTTTGGCACCAAGAAGGAGCGCCATGACTTCCGAGCAGGAGCAGTTGCCGTCGAGGTGAAGACGACCCTCAGGGCGGACACCACGCGGAAACTGGTGCGCATTTCGGCGATCGATCAGATGGAGCCGCCGGAAGGAGGAACCCTCTATCTCCACGCCATCCAGCTCGAGCGCAATCCGAGTGGTTCAATACGCCTCTTGAAATTGGTCCAGGCGATCGAGCGGAGACTGGCATCCGAGGATCAGGAACTCTTTCGAGTGGCGCTGGGGGAACTGCCCAGTGACGAAGGACCTGCCTTCTCTCAATTGTCGCGAACGACGTATGAGGTCCGTGAGGGCTTCCCGCGGCTAACGGCATCAAGGCTTCGCTCCGGCATTCTGGATCCGGGCATTGCAAATGTGACCTATGAGATTGACTTGGGAAATGCAGCCTCGTTTGCGGTCGATGACACCACCGCGATTCTGGGTCTGAGTCGCGCAGGCGGGCACCCATGAGACTTGACTTGCTCTCCGAGCGGTTACCGGCGACTGGCGGGATAACCGCCGAAGGGATGCTGAATCTAATCGGCCGTCCGGCGCTAAGTCCGATGGAGTTAGTCATCAGGGAAGCAGCCCAGAATGCCTGGGATGCGCGGTTGGTGAAGAAGTTGAAGGAGTCTCCACCTCCGGAATTTGAGATACGGCTGCGAACACTTTCTGCCGATCAACGGCTCTCGCTTGAGACTCTTCTCCCAGCCACGGCTGAGCCGAAAGCCGGGAATGAGTTACTCGCTCAGATGGCAAGCGCCTTGCCTGTAAGAGTCCTTGAGTTCGCGGACTTCAACACGGTTGGGCTCAGTGGGGAGGTAGATCCCTCCGCGGACAGAGACGAGGATCGAAACTTCCGAAGCTTCTTCTTCGACATTGGCGATGAGCACGCCGCCAGCGGCGACGGCGGAACCTACGGATACGGACGTTCCTCTCTCTACCTCGCGAGTCGCGCTAAGACGATCATCGTCGATTCTCATGTGGGAGGGACCGAGGACAACGCGAGGCGGTTCATGGCCTGCCGTATTGGACACCGGTACGAACGTCGAGGCTTCACGGCCCGCACGGGCGCACGGTTCACAGGTAGGCACTTCTGGGGCCGGTCCCTGGGAGAAGGAGCGATAGGCCCGCTGTTGGGTTCCGAAGCAACCGCAGCGGCCGAGTCCATCGGACAACCAGTCCGGCAAGATAGCCGGTCCGGAACAACCATCACTATTCTCTGGCCCGAGACAGGCGGGCGCCCGTTGACGGGACCTGCACTTGCGGAGATTGCGTTACTCCATTTATGGCCGAAGATGGTCTCGGATGTGGGGCCGCTTGCGATGCGAATTCGGGTATTGGAGGAAGGGGAGGCCGTGAACATTCCTCCCGTCGCGAATCACAGAACCTTTGGATTGTTCGCGGCGGCATTACTGGTGGCAAGAAGCCGAGAGGAATCTCTCGGTGCGCGCCCCATCAAGTTGCCTCGCCGAGAGATCGTGACCGGTCACCTGTCCCTTGAGGTTGGCGCCCCACCTCGCCGTTCGGTCGAGGAACCCGAGAACCCCGATCAGGATGGCCCATCGAATCCATTCACCAAGGGTGTCAGCCATGTGGCTCTAATGCGCCCCGCCGAGTTGGTCGTGCGCTACCTCGAGGTCCCGGGGGCCAAGGCCGATGGTCGCCAGTGGGCAGGCGTGTTTCTGTCCAGTGATGAGGAGGAGATCCGCAATCTCTTTGCCGAAGCCGAGCCACCAGCCCATGACGACTGGGTCGCGGAGCGGATCGTGGATGTGGCAGACCGCCAGATCGTTAGTCGAACTGTACGCTCCCTGATCCCCAATGCCGTCCGGAATGCATTTGGACCGCGTGAGACTGATACGGGGGCCACAAACCAGGCGTTCTCGTTAGCAGCAACGGCGGATGCTTTTTCTTCTCAGTTCATCGGTGGCGCTGGCACGGCGCCTGGTGAAGAGATTGAGAGGAGTTCCAAGCCCAGGAATACAAAGCCCAAAGTCCTCAAGCTGAGTGGACCGGAGTTTCAATCCTTGCGCAGCGATAACGGAAGACCTGTCGCGCGCTTCCGTCTGCACGTCGAGGGTGCGACTGGTCGAAGCGTGATTCTGCGCGCAACTGCGGCGATTGCAATCGATGGAGGAGGGGAGTCAAGCGAGTCCCCCTCCGATCCAGTGGGCCTTCTCCCACCTGAAGTCCTTGGTTGGATGTCGGCGAACGAGCAGGTTCGAACCCTCGGTCCGGACGCATCACCTGGTTCCGATGGCACCTACTTCATCGACGTGCTCTTTCGAGGAGAATATGCCGTCTCGCTGAGTGTAGCTGGGAGTGAAGACTAGTGGCACGGAATGGACTCGCTTTCCCCCATCTGACGCTCGACCGCTCTTCAGTAACAATGGAGCCGGTACGGGGTTGGACTCTTGTCGCGAGCGGTCCCCATGCTGCTGCCATCGTCGGCGATGGGGACGCAGTGCAGGCCTGGGACGCCACTAGACCAGTGCGCTTGCGTCGTAGGTTCCTTCTGCCACCCGATTTCAATGCACAACTCGGGTTCGAGCCGGCAAGGGCCCTCTTCGGCCTAGTCGTAGTGGTCTCGACGGGCCGGGGCCTCGTGAAAGAGTGCGTGCATGGGTCCGAGTTCCGCGTACCCGAATCGCAGTCTATCGAAGTCGAGTTCGAGTTGGATAGCACCCGATTGGCTCGCGACCTCGCAATCAAGGTGTCGATCGTCCTGAAACAGTCCGAGGAGAGAGGACACGAATTGTCCGCGCGGGTGACGGGTGCTCCGCTCTGGGCCGATGAGCTCGCACTCCGACTGGAAGGTGGCGCGAGCAGGATTTCGATGGAGGCCGTCAGTTTCAGGGCGAGGTTCCCCAACGGGGGGTTCTTGAACGCGCCTTTCCATGTCGAGACAGCTGAGGTGCTGGGCCTCGACATCGAGCAGGCGATTCGCGTTTACCTCAACGCCGACGTGTCAGATTTCGTGAGTGCAGTGGAGCGGGGCGACCCCTCGGCCCGCGCCGCCCTCTGGTCCGGAGTCGTGAAGCGCGCCGCACGAGTTGTTCTTTGCGACGAGGCCTTCCATTCTGGCGAGGAGCCTCAATCGGGAACACTTGAGGGACTAGTTTTTCGATGGCTGACGCAAGCATTTCCTGGGTTCAGCGTGGAGGCGGTGCGTGACTTGGCACTCAGGCGCTCTCATGTCTTTGATGCGACTATCGATTCATGGACGGGATTGTGGAATGGCGCCTTCTCCCCGAAGGGCGCTGAATGAAGCTCTTCCCCAGGCTCCCACTCATCGACGGCAAGGCTCTGGCCGACGAGTATGGCCTTCTGGACGCAGTTGCGCTCGAGCGCAGGCCGATTCCGGACTTGGCCTTCGCGCGCTATGCGCCGACCGGAGGGACCCGAGTCGGCATTGAGGAACTCCAGCAACTGCGTCGAGATATCGAATCGTGCGCGCTGGCCGCAGGGTACCCCACTGTGTCCAAGGGGGGATTCCAGCGCTTTGATTGTGAGGTCGCGGTCCTACTTGCCAACAGGGAACTGCCAGTCGGGGAGATGATTCGCGCGGAAACCTGGGCGTGGATTGCGTGCCTCCTTGTGCCGCACATCGTGCGATGGCGTTTTGGCAAAGTAGACAAGCAGACGACCGCTAGTCGGTTCGCAGGAACACTACAGAGGAATGCAATCGGTCGATTATGGTTACGCTCCTTCGTGCTCGATGAGGGAGCCGAGGCTAAAGACCGGTGGGAACTCGTTCGGGGCGTGTCGGAGGATGCGGCCGTAGCACTTCTCGAGCGTCCGAGAGTGGCCTCGGATCGTCGGATGGCCCGAGCAATCATCCGGCAATGGCTGCGATTGAAGAGGGGTGGCACCCAGGAACTCGAGCAAGTCCAGCGAAGCGCAATGAAGGCGCTGCGAGTGGCGGCTTTGGTCCGAGAGTTCGTTGTCCTCGATGACGCTTCGCTCGAGGTCACGATTCACAACGCTTTCGAGTCGGTGGTAGACTCCATGAAGTCAGCGACTACCGCAGTGCACCTCGGTGTCGAACATCAGCAGAGGGATTCTTAGATGGCGGACTTTGACCAACTTCGTAATGATCTCATCTCCGCGCATCCGCCAGACTTGAACACTGAGTACCGCGCTGCGGTTTTTGCAGAGAAGGCATGTCGCATTCTTGCTGATGGCGAGGTGCTTGAGGGGGCCGAACTCTGCACTTGGAAAGGGACGGGCCCTCGACAGAGGAAGGTGGCGATTACTGCTGGAGCCCTACATCCCGAAGATGGGTCAGCTACACTGGTCCTTGCCCACTTCGACGGATCGGTCGGAGACGCCCCTACAGTCTCCTTGGCTGAGTTGGACCGGCTTTTCAGGGGATTGGCAGGGTTCGCGGAGTGCTCGTTGGCCGGCGACATGATCGATCGGATAGACGCGCCAGAGGCCAGAGAGTTCGCTACTGAGCTTCATCGTCGAAACGGATCACTCTCCAAACTCCGGCTGTACTTGGTGACGGATTGTCGACTGAGTGTTCGGGTTCGGGAGCTTCCTGGTGGTAGCGTGGAAGGTATCGAAACCGAGTTCCACGTATGGGACGTGACCCGGCTCAATGAGCTCGGAAACAAGGGGCATGAGCCGCTCGACATCGCGATCAAGGACCAGTTCGGCTCCGGTATCCCCGCGCTGGCTGCTCATATGGAGACGGATAAATATCAGGCATATCTGTGTGTTGTCCCTGGCGGAGTCTTGGCGGACCTCTATGGACGCTATGGTTCACGGTTGCTGGAAACGAATGTTCGCGGGTTCCTCTCTGAACGAGGCCTCGTAAACCGAGGGATGCGAGCGACGATTCAAAATCGCCCACATATGTTCTTTGCCTACAATAATGGGCTGACTGCCACGGCGGCACACGTCATTACGGAGCGGATCGACGGTGAGGAGCGAATCGTCAGGATCAAGGACCTCCAGATCGTTAACGGAGGACAGACGACAGCGTCGCTATTCTGGGCACGCAAGAAGCACAAGGCGTCTCTCGATCGCGTTTTCGTCCAGATGAAGTTGTCGGTCGTGCCGGAGCAACTCGGCGCGGAGTCCCTCAATGATGTTGTCTCCGATATCTCCCGCTTCGCAAACAGTCAGAACAAGGTGTCGGATGCTGACCTGTTCGCGAACCATCCATTTCATCGACAGATGGAGAAGATCTCGCGGCGCGCAGGTGTTCCTGCGCGCGATGGCGGACAGTATCAGACCTACTGGTTCTACGAACGAGCGCGGGCTCAATACGCCAACGAACGTGCGGGCTTGACGGCTGCAAATACGAAGATTTTCGATCGTAAGTACCCGAAAGCGCATGTCGTCCAGAAGACGGATCTCGCCGCATTTGTTAATGTCTGGGAAATGTTGCCCCATGTCGTCTGCTTGGGATCCCAGAAGAGCTTCAAGCGCTTTGCTGACATGATTCAGTCGCGTTGGGAGAGGAACCCTGAACAGTTCAATGAGATCTTCTTCAAACGCGCGATCGGGGTCGCAAGCCTGCTCCAGTCACTCAGGCTCGGAATTCAGAAAGCGGAGTGGTATCAAAGCTATCATTCCGCTTTGGCCAACTACACGGTGGCAATGGTGGGACTCCTCGCTGCTAAAGAAGCCCGGAAGGTAAATCTCCTCGGCATCTGGGTCTCGCAGGGCATCTCTGCCAAGGTTGAGGTTGCGTTGCTGAGCTTGGCTCGGGCGCTCTGGTTCGGGCTGAGAGATCACCCGGATCGTCAATCGAAGCCTCTTTGGGCCGGTAACCCAGGAGAATGGTTCAAGGCCGAGCGATGTTGGGAGGCGGCGAGAGGTCTTGGGCTTTCCAGTCCCGAAGGATTGGACGAACTGTTCATCTCCGATGCACAGTATGCAAATCAGGATGTCGCGGGCTTGAACGCGCATCGTGTCGACACGACAATCGACGCCCAGGCGGAAAGTGTTCGACTCCGAGCGGAGGGGTATTTTCATCGAATGAAGGAATGGAATCAGGAGGATCCGGTGCTTAGCGGCCCAGAGTTCGAGGCTGTGTGTCGGGCCATCTCCATGCCCCCCGAGAGCGTTATTGGTGAAGCTGAGTGTCGACTGCTCATGGAGGCCAAACAACGCGCTGAATTGAACGGCTTTCTGAGGTGAGACCCGCCGTGGCGCCCACTGGAGCACGCCCGAGTTTTTGTGGGGCGGCTTTACGAATGACGCAGGATGCAGTTCTTGCGTCGGGAGACTTCGAACTTCTCCAGATTGAGGGTCACTCTGGTGATCCGGTGGACGAAGCCCTCCGCCTTCTCAGGCCCTTCTGGGTTCCAGCGATGGAGAGGTTCTGGTCAAGCATCAGTTCTTCAGATCTGAGGATGCTTCTCGATCCAGGCGGCTTGCTGCAACTGGACCACGAATTGGCGCACGAGGTGCGAGCTGGCGGAATCCGCAGGGCAATAAAGAAGGGTCCGGCCGTTCAGTCGTCGAGCGTTCTTTCGGACCTGTACCACGTAGCATCGGGAGTGATGTCGTTCTCCGAGGCTCGCATGTACGCCTCTTCCGTCGATGGATTGCCGCATCGATTGCTGACGATTGCGGAGGCGTCGTCGCTTCCGGACCGTGTTCAAGGTGTCAGTGATTGGGTGTGGTTGGGTACGATCTTTGGTGCCGATTTGGGTAAGGCATGGGCATTCCACGTAACAACCCGGGCGCTTAAGGTCTGGAGCCGTCAGAATCGGCTCAATGTGATGTGTCGTAAGCTTTAGAAGTGGTTGGTGGCGAAAGCGGAAGCCGCGGATTTCGACCGGCGCCCCCCCCCCGCCCCACTCCGGGGAAACAGGCCTAGGACATGCAGTGTGGGTGGAATAGTGCCGCCATACTGTTTCGATTCCAGATACGGTGCCGCGCATGACAAGGCACTCTTCGCTCGGACTTCTCGTTGGCGGCAGGCTCTCCCTGCTGCTCCTGCTCGCTTCAGCCTGCGGTCCCGACACCCCGGGGAACGAGGCGAAGTGCAGCGAGAACAATGGGGGTTGCGGCGATCCAGCCTTCTTCTCGTGCACCGACAACACCGGCGCCGCGCCGACCTGCGCCGACGTTGACGAGTGCGCCTCGAACAACGGGGGCTGCGGAACCTTCGCCTCCTGCACCAACAACGCGGGCGCCGCGCCGACCTGCGCGGACATCGACGAGTGCGCCACGAACAACGGGGGCTGCGGTGCCTTCGCCTCCTGCACCAACAACGCGAGCGCCGCCCCGACCTGTGCGGACATCGATGAGTGCGCCACGGACAACGGCGGCTGCGGGAGCTTCTCCTCCTGCACCGACAACGTCGGGGCCGCCCCGACCTGTGCGGACATCGATGAGTGCGCCACGGACAACGGCGGCTGCGGGAGCTTC